>NZ_JASCIQ010000001.1 GCF_029968035.1 Streptomyces cavernicola
AGCGGGATTGCCGCGGGCGAGCAGCGCGGTCAGCGCGTCCACGTCCGCGGCAGCCGGGTCGGGCAGCGGCGCGGACAGCACACGGCAGAGATTGGCCTGATACACCTCGCCGGCCGCGATGTGCTCGCGGATGCGGCGGACGCCCGCCGTGTACGCGGTCCGGTCGAGCGACGAGGTCCAGCCTCCGACGGGGCCGCGCCAGGCGCCGGGGGCGGGAGCGGGCACCGGCTCGCGGCGGACCGTGCCGAAGCGGGCGCAGACCAGGCGCCCCTCGAACTCGGCGGCCACGGCCCAGAAGCCGGAGGAGTCCAGAGCCGCGGGATCACTGGTGACGTCGAGCAGATCGGTGGCGACGAGCCCGCCGAAACGGGCCAGCGGGGCGGAGCGGTACACGGTCGTGATCCTGTTGCCGGAGGTTGTTCGGGGCGCGGCGTGCGAGGCGGGGCGTTCGGTAGAGGTCGTTCGGTGCAGGCGAGTGCGGGGGACGGTCACCGCCGTCCCCCGCACTCGCCAGGGAGGGGTTCACCAGCCTCGGGTCGCCCACTCCTCCAGGTGCGGGAGTTCCGCGGCGATGGTGGTCGTGTCGCCGTGCCCGGTGTGCACCACCGTCTCGCCGGGGAGCGGGAGCAGCCGGTGGCGGAGCGACGCGATGATCGTGCCGAAGTCGCTGTACGAGCGGCCGGTGGCGCCGGGACCGCCCGCGAACAGGGTGTCGCCGCTGAACAGCGCGCCCAGTTCGGGGGCGTGCAGGCAGACGGCGCCGGGGGCGTGTCCCGGCGTGTGCAGCACGCGCAGCTCCACCCCGGCCACCTTCAGCACGTCCCCGTCCCGCAGCTCGACGTCCGGCTGCCGGCCGGGGTGCACGGCCTTCCACAGCACCAGGTCGTCGGGGTGCAGCAGGACGGGCGCGCCGCTCGCGGCGGCGACCTGCGGGGCGGCGTTGACATGGTCGTTGTGCGCGTGGGTGCAGACGACGGCCGAGAGGCGTCGGTCGCCGACCGCCGCCAGGATCGTGCCGGCGTCGTGCGCCGCGTCGACGACCACGACCTCGTCGTCGTCGCCGACGAGCCACACGTTGTTGTCGACCTCCCAGCTGCCGCCGTCGAGCTCGAACGTGCCGCTGGTGATGAGCCGTTCGATGCGTACCTCGCCCGCCATCAGAGGACCACCACCGAGCGCAGGACCTCGCCGCGGTGCATCTTCTCGAAGGCTTCCTCGACCTGGTCGAGGGCGATGGTCTCGGAGACGAACGCGTCCAGGTCGAAACGGCCGCCGAGGTAGAGGTCGATGAGGGCGGGGAAGTCGCGCGAGGGCAGGCAGTCCCCGTACCAGCTGGACTTCAGCGCGCCGCCGCGGCCGAACACGTCGAGCATGGGCAGTTCGACCGTCATCTCCGGCGTGGGGACGCCGACCAGGACCACGGTTCCCGCCAAGTCCCGCGCGTAGAAGGCCTGTCGGTAGGTCTCGGGGCGGCCCACCGCGTCGACGACGACGTTCGCGCCGAAGCCGCCCGTCAGTTCGCGCACCGCCTCCACGACGTCCTGCTGCGCGCCGTCGACCGTGTGCGTGGCGCCCATGGTGCGGGCCCGCTCCAGCTTCCGCGGGTCCAGGTCGACCGCGATCACCTTGGAGGCACCGGCCAGTCGGGCCCCGGCGACGGCGGCCATGCCGACGCCGCCGCAGCCGATCACGGCCACGGAGTCGCCCCGGCGTACCCCGCCGGTGTTCACGGCGGCGCCGAAGCCCGCCATGACGCCGCAGCCGAGCAGCCCCGCGGCCGCCGCCGGGGCGGCCGGATCGACCTTGGTGCACTGCCCGGCGGCGACCAGGGTTTTCTCCGCGAACGCGCCGATGCCGAGGGCGGGCGACAGCGGGGTGCCGTCGAGCAGCGTCATCGGCTGGCCGGCGTTGTGGGTGTCGAAGCAGTACTGGGCCTCGCCCCGGCTGCAGGCGCGGCACTGGCCGCACACCGCACGCCAGTTGAAGATGACGAAGTCGCCGGGCGCGACGTTGGTGACGCCGTCCCCGACGGACTCGACGCGGCCCGCGGCCTCGTGCCCCAGGAGGAACGGGAACTCGTCGTTGATCCCGCCCTCCCGGTAGTGCAGATCGGTGTGGCAGACACCGCACGCCTCCACCTTCACCAGGGCCTCCCCCGGGCCCGGGTCGGGGACGACGATCGTCTCCACGGAGACGGGGGCGCCCTTCTTCTGGGCTACGACGGCACGAACCTCATGGGCCATGGGTGACTCCTCGAACGGGAAAGGCAGCGCGCGTGTTTCTTAATGTGGCACGCGTATCTCAATACGCAACAAGCATCGGGGAGGGTTCGTCCCCGGGTCAAGAGATCGGGAGGCTTCGGGAGGCGCTCCCAGGGGGTACCCGTAGGGCCCCCAGGGGGGGTTCCCTACGGCTCCCGTACGCCCGCCATGGCGTCCGCCGGGGCGTCTGCCGGGCCATCCGTCGGGGCATCGCCGACGGGATCCACCTTCTCCCCAACTTGCGCCTCCTGCCCAGCAGTTGAAGCAGGCTCCGCGCGCAGCGCCTTCACCAGGGACACGCACATGCCGATCATCACGAACAGGAAGGGGAAGGCCGCGATGATGGCCACCTGTTTGACGGCTTCGAGCCCGCCGGCCATCAGCAGCACCGCCGCGACGAGTCCGGTCAGCGCGCCCCACAGGATCACGACGACACGGCTCGGATGCACGCTGCCGCGACAGGAGAGCGTCCCGAGCACGAGGGACGCCGCGTCCGCGCCGCTGACGAAGAACAGCCCGACGAGCACCATCACGACCACCGAAGTGACCGGGAACCAGGGCAGGTTGGCGAGCGTGGCGAACAGCCCGGCCTCCTCACCCTTGGCGACGGCCTCGGACAGCTTCGCGCCGTGCATCTCCTGGTTCAGCGCCGTGCCGCCGAGGATCGCGAACCACACGACGCTCACCAGGCTCGGCGCGAGGATGACGCCCACGATGAACTGCCGGATCGTACGGCCGCGCGAGATGCGCGCGATGAACATGCCGACGAACGGCGTCCAGGAGATCCACCAGGCCCAGTAGAAGACCGTCCACCCGGACAGCCACTCGCCGCCGCCGAACGCGCCCGTACGGAAACTCATCTGCGGCAGCGAGGCGAGATAGCCGCCGAGGGCCTCGGTCTGGCTGTTCAGGATGAACACCGTGGGCCCGGCGACGAACACGAAGAGGAGCAGCACCCCGGCGAGGACCATGTTGCCGTTGCTCAGCCACTGGATGCCGCGGTGCACCCCGGACAGCGCGGAAAGCACGAAGAGCACAGTCAGGACGGCGATGATCGAGACCGCGAGCCCCGTCGAACTCCCCACTCCCCAGACGGAGTTGAGGCCGCTGTTGATCTGCAGCGCACCGAGGCCGAGCGAGACGGCGGAGCCGAAGAGGGTCGCGAAGATCGCCAGGATGTCGATCGACTTGCCGAGGGGCCCGTCCACCCGGTCCCCGAGCAGCGGCCGGAAGGCGCAGCTGATCAGGTTGCTGCCGCCCTTGCGGAACCCGAAGTAGGCGAGCACGAGCCCGGCCACGGCGTACAGCGCCCAGGGGTGGATCGCCCAGTGGAAGTACGAGTACTCGAGAGCCACCCGCGCGGCGCTCCCCGTGCCGGCCTCGGCGGTGCCCGGCGGCGGGCTGGCCATATGCATGACCGGTTCGCTCGCCCCGTAGAACATGAGCCCGATCCCCATGCCCGCGCTGAACATCATCGCGACCCAGGAGGCCGTACGGAACTCCGGCCGCTCGTCGTCCTTGCCGAGCCGGATATCGCCGTACCGGCTCATCGCGAGGGCGATCGCGAGGAGTACGAAGGCGGCGCTGGACAGCACGAAGAGCCAGCCGAACCGGTCGATGAGCAGCCCCAGCGTGGCATCGGCCACCGCGGCGAGGCTGCCGGTGAAGAAGACACCCCACCCCACGAAGAGGGCCGCCAGGGTCACGGACACATAGAGAACCGCTGGATCGATCTGCCGTCGTGCTTCGGATCTTGCTTTTTTAGCCATGACGCTGCTCATCCGACGCCTTTCGAAGGGGGATGCCGGGCGGGGCTCGATCGCCGCCGGTCCCATGAATTGCGTAACACGCAACTAGGACCTCAATGCGCAACACGGTCCCCTCCGGTCCACGACACGTCAAGCCCCCGTGCACGCCTCGTTCGCGACCGGGGTCGCGACCGCGGCGCCCGACCGCTCGGCGCGCAGCAGCGTCGCGGCGCCGGTCAGGACGATGAGGGCGAGGACCGTCCACAGCTGCCACGGCCCGACGTCGAGCAGCAGCCCGAGCAGCAGGGGCGCGACGGTGCGGCAGAGCGACCAGGAGAGCTGGTAGACGGAGAGGTACCGGCCCCGCAGGTGGTCGGGGGCGGCCTGGACGGAGAGGCTCTGCGCCGGCCCGGAGTGCACCAGTTCACCGGCGGTGTAGAGCACCGCGACGGCCAGTACGGCGAAGACGGCGTGCGGCCCGCTGACGAACCGGGGCAGCAGTGCGAACGCGGCGAAGGACAGCGCGAACACGCCCGCACCGAGCGCCGCGGTACGGGGACGGCGGCCGCGCAGCGTGAGCCGGGCCACCGGGACGCCGAGCAGGGCGACCAGGGCGGTGTTCACCGCGAACACGACCCCCGCCAGCGCCTCGGGCAGGCCGACGTCACGGGTGAGGAAGACCGGGAGCGCCATGGCCTGCGCCGTGTAACCGAAGGCGATCAGGAAGTTGGCGGCGGTGATGAGCAGATACGGCCGGTCCGCGAGCACCCGCCGATACCCCTCGGGCCGCCCCTCACACCCACGCTCCGCCCCCTTGCCCTCATCCCCAACAGGTGTGGCTGGTAGGGGAGTTGAGGCAGGAATCGGGATACGGGAGACCAGCACCGCGGCGATCACGAACAGCGCGGCGAGGGAGAAGGCGGCGGCCGTGAACCCGGTGCTGCCGTCGAGCGCGAGAAGCCCGGCCGCCGCGAGGCTGCCCGCCCCCATCCCGGCGTTGCGGAGGCTGCGGTCCCAGGCCAACAGCCGGTCCCGCTCCGCACCTTGAGCGATCTCCCCGATCAGCGCCTGCTGGCTGGGCGAGGCGGCCCACGCCCCCACGGCGACCAGCAGGGCGACCGCCAGGAAGGCCGCGTACGAGCCGGTGAACGGGTACGCGGCGAAGCCGACCGCCCGCAACGCGAGCGCCCCGATCGCCGCACGCTTCGCGCCGAACCGGTCGATGACGACGCCCACGACCGGCATGACCGCGAGCGCGCACAGCCCGGCGAGGGTCAGCCCCGCACCGATCGCCGTCAACGAAAGGCCGGTGAGCGCATGCACGAACAGCATGGTCAGCGGGACGTAGACGCCGTCCCCGAGGGAGCCGACCAGGCTCGCGGCGATGAGGCGGCGCCGGACGGGACGCCGGGAGGCAGCGGCCGTCGCGGCCGCGCCCGAGCCGGAGGAGCCGGAAGAGGCGGAAGAGGCAGAGGAACCGGAGGCGCCAGCGGAAGGCGAGGCCCCTGCGGCGTCAGCCGAGGTCGAGCGCACCGCGTCCCCGCTTCAACTCGGCGAACTCCCCCGCCCCGGCCAGGGCCCGTACGGCGTCGAAAAGCCGCAGCGCCCGCTCGCCTCGCGGGACCGAGGTCAGGACGGGCCCGAAGAACGCCGCGCCGTCCACGACGACGACGGGCGTGCCCACCTCCTCCCCCACGGCGTCCTGCGACGCCTGGTGCCCGGCGCGCAGGGCCGCGTCGAACTCGCCGCCGGCGGCGTCCTCGGCGAGGGTCGCGGGCAGCCTCAACTCGGCCAGGGATGCGGCTATGACGGTGTCGAGGCCCTTCTCGCCCTGTACGTGGATACGGCTGCCGAGCGCTTCGTACAGCGGGCGCAGGATCGCGTGGCCGTGGCGGGCCTGGGCGGCCGCGCACAGTCGGGCCGGGGCCCAGGCGCGGTCGTTGAACTCGCGGTACCAGGGTTCGAGTTCCTGGTTCTCGTTGAGCACCGAGAGGCTCATGGGCCGGAAGCTCAGGTCGATCGGCCGCAGCCGCTCGACCTCGATCAGCCAGCGGGAGGTGATCCAGGCGAAGGGGCAGACGGCGTCGAAGTAGCAGACGACGGGGACAGGGGGCCGGGACAGATGGTTATCTTCCACGGAAGGGAACCTATCTTCTGCGGAAGATACAATCAATGGCCATGCAGACCAGAGCCGAAGCAGCAGCCGAAGCAGCAGGCGAAGAAGCTGTCGAAGAAGCTGTCGAAGTAGCGGGCGAAGCAGCCCCCGGCAGCGACTCCACCGCCGTGATCGTCGACCAGTGGCGGCGTGAGCGGCCCGACCTGGACGCGACGCCGATGCTCGTCGTCGGACGGCTCTTCGCGCTCACGGACGCACTCGACCAGCGCCTCCGCCCGCCCTTCGCCGCCGCGGGTCTGGGCAACGGCGACTTCGACGTCCTCGCGGCGCTCCGGCGGTCCGGGAAGCCCTTCGCTCTGTCCGCGGGCGAGCTCAGCCGCACCGTCCTCGTCACGACCGGCGCCATCACCAAGCGCGTCGACCGGCTCGCCTCCCGCGGCCTGGTGAACCGGTCCGTCACCGCGAACGACTCCCGCGGCCGCCTCATCACCCTCACCGCCGAGGGCGTCGCCGTGACCGACGAGCTGATCGCCGCCCACCTGGCCAACCAGCGCCGCCTCCTCGCCGGACTCACCGAGGAGGACCAGGCCCAACTCGCCGACCTCCTCGGCAGGTTCGCCGCGCAGCTCGCAGCGGCAGAGGCAGAAGAGGCGGAAGAAGCAGACGAGGCGGAGCAGGGCTGAGCCGGGAGCTGAGCCGGGAGCTGAGCCGGGAGCTGAGCGGGCTACCACTCCCCGTACATGCCCTCCCGCCGCAGTCGTCGGCGCCGTACGACGAAGGCGGACCAGCCTGCGAGGGCGACGACGGTGACGCCCGCGGCCGCGCCCCCGGTGGCGGCCCAGGTCTCCGCCTCGCCCTCGGAGGCGCGGGCGGCCGCGGCGGCGGCGACCGCCGCCGGGGTGGTGGAGGCGCTCGCGCCCGCCGCGACCTTGGGGGCGGTCGGCTTCAGGGAGCCGACGGGACGGACGCGCCCGTCGGCGGCGAAGCCCCAGTCGAGCAGCGCCCGCGCCTCCTCGTACACCGCGAGTCCGCCGCCCTTCTGGGGGTTCATGACGGTCGCGACCAGGGTGCGCTCGCCGCGCTGCGCGGCGGCGATCAGGGTGTGCCCGGCGCCGCTCGTGTAGCCGTTCTTGACGCCGATGATCCCGGGGTACGGGTCGACCCCGTCGGCCCCGGTGAGCAGCCGGTTGGTGTTCTGGATGCCGTACTTCCAGTCGCCGTCGGGGAACTCCGCGAGGGCGGTCGAGCAGTAGCGCCGGAACTCCGGGTGCGCGAGGCCCGCCCGGCCGAAGACGGCCAGGTCGTACGCGGAGGAGACCTGGCCGGGGGCGTCGTAGCCGTCGGGTGAGACGACATGGGTGTCGCGGGCGCCCAGAGCGCGGGCCTTGGCCTGCATGCGCCGCGCGGTGGCCTTCCAGCCGCCGTTCATCTCGGCGAGGACGTGCACGGCGTCGTTGCCCGAGCTGAGGAAGACGCCGCGCCACAGGTCGGCGGCGCTGTACGTGCGTCCTGCGTCGACGCCGACGAGGCTGCTGCCCTCGCCGATGCCCTCAAGCTCGGAGTCGGTGACGGTGTGCCGCACGGTGCCGGGCACCTGGGGCAGGACGGTCAGGGCGAACAGCGACTTGAGGGTGCTGGCGGGCGGCAGCGGCTCGTGGGCGTTCTTCGCCGCGAGCACGTCACCGCTGTCGGCGTCGGCCACCACCCAGGAGAGCGCCGACACGTCGGCGGGCAGGGCGGGGGCGGAGGGCTGGGCCCTGACCTGCGTTCCGCTGCGGTACAGCCAGGAGGGCGGGGCGGCCGCCGGTCGCGGAGGGGTGGGTTCCTGAGGGCGGCCGGCGGCGGAAGCGGGGGCCGCTGCGAGGAGTTGCGCGCCGAGCACCGAGGCCAGGGCGCCGGCGAGGGCGGCACGCCTGAAGGTTGGGATGGTCATCCGTAAAACGTAGGAATCACCCTGGTCGCTCCCCGGAACCCCGGGCCGTAGGTCGGACTCCGGCACTCGGATGCCGTGCCGACCGGGCGACCGCCTCGCGGGGGCGCGGTTCATGCGGTACGGGCACCCGCGGTCGGCGTACGCGAAGGCCGCCCTCCCTCCGGCCGGGGAGGGCGGCCTTCGCACATCAGCAAAGCTCAGCGGCTCAACAGGCCTCAGCGGCCGACCAGTTCGAGGCCGTCCGCGACCACCACGCCGTCGTGCAGGACCGTGCGGTCCGTGCCGCGGTCCATCACGGCGCTCGTCGGGGTCTCGCCGTCGACCAGGAGCAGGTCCGCGCGGTCGCCGACGGCGAGGCCCGGACGGTCGGCGACGCCCGCGAGGCGGGGCACGTCGTGGCTCATGATCGAGGCGCCGCCCATCGTGGCGACCGCGAGGGACATCTCGATGTGCTCGTCCCGGCGGAAGTTGTTGGTGAACGCCAGCTGCCAGGTGCGGTCGAGCATGTCGCAGTTGCCGTACGGGCTCCAGTAGTCGCGCTGGCCGTCCTGGCCGAGGCCGACGCGTACGCCCGAATCGGTCAGGTCCACGAGGGAGAGCTGGCCGCGCGCCGATGGGGCGACCGTGGCCATGGCGATGTCCAACTCGGCGAAGGCGTCGATGAGGCGGCGGCTCTCCGACTCGGAGACCGAGCCGAGCTCGTAGGCGTGGGACATGGTGACCTTGCCCTGCATGCCGAGGGCGCGGGTGCGCTCCAGGATCAGGTCGGTGGAGAAGATGCCCAGGTGGCCGGGCTCGTGCAGGTGGATGTCGACCTCGACCTGGTACTTCTCGGCGAGCCCGAACACCACGTCCAGGTGGCCCTTCGGGTCCTTGTCGAGGGTGCAGGGGTCGATGCCGCCCATCACGTCGGCGCCCGCCTTGAGGGAGGCCTCCAGGTAGTCGGCGGTGCCCTCCTCGCGGAGGATGCCGGCCTGCGGGAACGTCATGATCTGGACCTCGGCCTGGCCCGCGAACTTCTCCTTCGCGGCGACGACGGCCTCGAACTTCTCCAGCTTGCAGTCGACGTCGACCTGCGCGTACGTACGCACCCGGGTGGTGCCGCGGGTGATCATCCGCTCCAGGGTGCCGGCGACCCGCTCCTGCAGCGGGATCTCGGCGTCGCGCCAGTTCTCGCGGTCGTTCATCATCATCGTCCACACGCCGGGGCCGCCGGTGTGCGGGCGGAACGGCAGGCCGATCCGGGTCGAGTCCAGGTGGACGTGCACATCGCTGAAGGACGGAAGCAGCAGCCGGCCGCGGCCCTCCACCACCTCGCCGGCCGGTCGCGCGGCCGGGTCGTGCGGGCGGATCGCGGTGATGCGCGCGCCGGTCAGCTCGACGTCGCTGCGCTCTCCGCCCCAGGGGCGGACGTCGCGGATCAACATGGTTCGGTCACCTTTCGCTTGCGGTCTCGCGCCGGTCCTGCGCGAGTCGTTCGTGGATCGGGGTCAGTCGGTGGCGGCGACGGCCGTACGGAGTCTCTCCCCCACGAGCTCCGTGTGGTGGCAGGCCACCGCCCGGTGCGGCACCTTCGTACGGCACAACTCCTGGTGTTCCGCGCCCAGTTGGGCGTACGCGGGGCAGCGGGTGCGGAACACGCAGCCGCTCGGCGGGTCGGCGGGGCTCGGCAGGTCGCCGGTGAGGCGGATGCGGCCGCTGCGGTCGGCGTCCGGGGCGGCCTGCGGGACCGCCGAGAGGAGGGCGCGGGTGTAGGGGTGCTGCGGGGCGCCGAAGACCTCGTGGGTGGGGCCGTGCTCCATGATGCGGCCCAGGTACATGACGGCGATGCGGTCGGCGAAGTGCTTCACCACGGACAGGTCGTGGGCGATGAACAGGTAGGCGACGCCGGTGTCCCGCTGGATGTCCTGGAGCAGGTTGATGACCTGCGCCTGCACGGACACGTCGAGGGCGGAGACGGGCTCGTCGCAGATGATCAGGTGCGGGTCGAGGGCGAGGGCGCGGGCGATGCCGACGCGCTGCTTCTGGCCGCCGGAGAATTCGTGCGGGAACCGGTTGTAGTGGTCGGGGCGCAGGCCGACCCGGTCCATCAGGTCGCGCACCTTGGCCTTGACGCCGCCGGGCGGTTCGATGCCCTGGGCGAGCAGCGGCGCGGCGATGGCGCTGCCCACGGACTGGCGCGGGTTGAGCGACGACGAGGGGTTCTGGAACACCATCTGCACGCGCCGCCGGTACTCCTGGAGCCCGGAGCGGCGCAGCTCGGCGATCTCCTGGCCGTCCAGCCTGATCGACCCGGACGTGGGGTCGAGTAGCCGCATCAGGAGCCGGCCGGTGGTCGACTTGCCGCAGCCGGACTCCCCGACGAGGCCGAGGGTCTGGCCCGCGTCGACGGAGAAGGAGACGCCGTCGACGGCCTTGATGAGGCCGCGTTGGGAGCGGAGCAGGGACGAGCCCAGGGGGTGTCGCGCCGATGTTTGCGGATCAGACCGCGGCGTCTGGTGCGTGCTCTCGGCGTGCCGGGCAGAGTCCCTCGTAGCGGAGCTACTCGGGTCTTTGCCCGGTGCGGCGAGAGTGCGTGCCAGGCGTCGTGGGCCCGCAAAGATCGGCGCGACGCTCCCTGGGGCGCCGCCGCGTACCGGGAAGTGCTTGGTGAGGTCGGTGACCTGGAGCAGCGGCGTCATCGGGCCACCTCCCTGACGGGTTCCGTGAGCGTGAGATGGCAGCGGGACGGATGGCTCGCCGAGCCCGCGCCGCCGGTGAGGGTGGGCCGGGTCGTCGTACAGGCCTGGTCCGGCACCAGGTGGGTCTGCGGGCAGCGGTCGGCGAAGAGGCAGCCGTCGGGCAGGGCGAGCAGGGACGGCGGGAAGCCGGGGATCGGGGCGAGCCGCTCGGACTTGCCCGCGAGCGACGGCATCGACGCCAACAGGCCCTGGGTGTACGGGTGTCGGGGGTCGCGGAAGATGTCGGCGACGGTGGCCTGCTCCACGCACTCCCCTCCGTACATGACGACGACCTGGTGGCAGACCTCGGCGACCACGCCCAGGTCGTGGGTCACCATGATCACGGAGGCGCCGGTCTCGGACTGGAGCTCGCCGAGCAGGTCGAGGATCTGGGCCTGCACGGTGACGTCGAGGGCGGTGGTGGGCTCGTCGGCGATGAGGAGTTCGGGTTCGCAGACGAGGGCCATGGCGATCATGGCGCGCTGGCGCATGCCGCCGGAGAACTCGTGCGGGTAGGAGGAGTAGCGGCGGGCCGGGTCGGGGATGCCGACGCGGCCGAGCATGTCGACGGCGACGGCGGCGGCGGCCTTCTTGGAGACCTTGTTGTGGACCCGGTAGGCCTCGGCGATCTGCGCGCCCACCGGGTAGAAGGGGTGCATGGCGGAGAGCGGGTCCTGGAAGATCATGGCGATCTTCTTGCCGCGGTAGGCGCGCATCTGCGCCTCGGTGAGCGGGACGAGATCCTCGCCGTCGAGGCGGATCTCGCCGGTGACGGTGGCCGAGGTGTCCTTGAAGAGGCCCATCAGGGCCTGGCTGGTGACGGTCTTGCCGGAGCCGGACTCGCCGACGATGCCGACGGTCTCGCCGCGGGCGAGGGTCAGGTCCATGCCGTTGACCGCGTGCACGACGCCGTCGTCGGTCGGGAAGGACACGCGCAGATCGCGAATGTCCAGCATGGGGGCGGGAGTTGACGTGCTCCCCTGGGGTGTCGTGGCCATCAGCTGACCCTCACTCGCGGGTCGATCACCGCGTAGGCGGCGTCGACCACGACGTTGGCGACGATGATGAAGAACGCGGCCATCATCGTGATGGCCATGGTGACGGGCAGGTCACCGGCCTGCGCGGCGCGCACCGCGGTGAAGCCGATGCCCGGTACGGAGAAGATCTGCTCGGTGAGGACGGCTCCGCCGAGGAGCAGTCCGATGTCGAGGCCGAGCATGGTGACGACAGGGGTGATGCCGGCCCGCGCCCCGTGCTTGAAGACGATGCCGGGGCGGGACAGGCCCTTGGAGCGGGCGGTGCGCATGAAGTCCTCGCCGAAGGTCTCCAGCATGTTGCCGCGGGTGACGCGGATGTACTGGGCGGAGAAGAGCACCGCCAACGCCACCCACGGCAACAGGTAGTTGAGGAACCAGCCGCCGGGGCCGGCCTCGCCGAACGGCGAGGAGATCTCGTTGGTGGTGAACGGCAGCACGTCGAAGGTGCTGACGAACACCAGGAGGAGCAGCAGACCGGTCACCGGGATGGGCAGCGAGACGCCGACGGAGGCCGCGCCCACGATCAGCTTGTCGGTGAACTTGTCCTTGCGGAGCGCCGCGAGCAGTCCGAGGCCGACGCCGACCACGGTCCACAGCACGATCGCGCCGCTGGCCACCGACAGGGTGTACGGCAGGGCCCGCTCGATGATGGCGGTGACGTCCTCGTTGGTCTGGAAGGACTTGCCGAGGCACGGCCACTCGCACACCGTCTGTGCGCCGGGCGCCCCGACGAGACGGCTGTCGAGGAGCCCGGACATGTAGCTGACGTACTGGGACAGGAACGGCTTGTCCATGCCGAGCGCCACCCGGGCCTCGGCGACGCGGGCCGGGGTGCACTCCTGCCCGCAGGCCGCCGACGCCGGGTCGGCGGGCCCCAGTTGGAACAGGCTGAACGTCACGAAGCTGATGACGAGCAGCAGGGCGATCATCGCGGCGAACCGCCGCATCAGGAAACCGGTCATGGGCGCGTACTCCTCAATGACCCTCGGTCAGCGCTCGACGCCGACGATCGACAGGTCGATGGAGCCGAAGAAGTAACCCACCTGCGCGTTACGGACGTTGGAGCCGACGACGCTGTTGGTGAAGGAGCGGACCAGCGGCACGAGTGGGTAGGACTGCATGGCCTGGTCCATGAGGGTGGCCCACTTCTTGCCGAGCTCTTCGCTGGTGCCGTTCTCACCGCGCAGCTTGTACATGGCGCCGGAGATCTTCTTGTCGTAGTAGCGCTGGCTGTTGGAGAAGCCGTACGTCTTACCGTCCAGGCTCGGGCCCAGGTTCGGGTCGACGGTGGTGCGCACCGAGCCGCTGTCGGCGCCGCCGCACCAGCCGCTGCGGGCGATGTCGGGCAGCTTGTCGCTGGCGAGGACGGTGTAGTAGTTGGCGGCGGGGATGGGCCGCAGTTCGAGGTCGATGCCGATCTTCTTCAGGTTCTGCTGCAGCGTGGTGCCGATGTTCTTGTAGCGGGGGGTGGCGTCCGCGTACCCGTAGACCAGCTTCTTCGGGACCTTCTTGCCTTCGAGGAGCTTCTTCGCCTCGGCCAGCTTCGGCTTGCCCGACGGGTCGAGGTCGGTGTGCTGCTCGACGTAGCCGCGCTGCGAGGAGTTGATGAAGGACTGGGTGAGCTTGCCGAAGCGGTTGCCGCCGTACTGGATCTGCATGGCCTTGCGGTCCATGGCGAGGGCGATCGCCTTGCGGACGTCCGGGTCGGTGATCGACTCGGTGTTGAAGCCGAGGACGTCCGTGCAGCCGAGCAGTCCGGCCGCGGTGCGCTTGGCGATCTTCGGCTCGTTGAGCTTGGCGGCGTCCGAGGCCTGCAGTCCGCCGGCGCTGTCGAGGGTGATCGCGTTCGGGTCGGAGTCGGCGAGCAGCTGCTGGCTGATGGTGGCCTGTGCGGTGGAGAGGCTGAACGTGAAGGTGTCGGGCAGCGCGGTGCGGTTGGGGTCGGTCTTCGGGTCCCACTGGTCGTTGCGGACGAGCTTCATGGAGCGGCCGCGCTGGTACGACTTGATCTTGTACGGGCCGGTGGAGACCGGGTGGTTGGTGTAGTCGAGCTTGGTGTCCTTGTCCTTCGGCACGGGGGCCGTGTTGGAGCGGGAGACCAGCGCGGGGAACTCGGCGAAGGGCTGCTTCAGGTGGAAGACGATGGTGCGGTCGTCGGGGGTGTCGATGCCCTTGAAGTCGCCGTCGGAGTACGGGCCCTTGTAACCGTCGTCCGTGAGCGCGGAGTTGAGCTCCTGCGGGGCCTGCGTGTAGACGTCGCGGGCGTAGGTGCGCTCGACGCTGTACTTGATGTCCTTGGACGTGATGGGCTTGCCGTTCTCGAACTTCAGGCCCTTCTTCAGGGTGTACGTCCAGGTCAGGCCGTCCTTGGAGACCTTGCCGAGGTCGGTGGCGAGGTCCGGGACGATCTTCGGGGGCTGGCCCGCGGTCTCCTTGGCCATGGTGAGGGTGCGGTAGTAGAGCTGGCCGACGTTGGCGGTCTGGACGTAGTTGCTGTTGCCCGGGTCGAGGGTCTGGAAGTCCGTGGACATCAGGACGTTGACGTTGCCGCCCTTGCCGGTGAAGCCCTTGCCGATCGTGACGGGCTTGAACGCGTCGGCCTTCGCCCCGGAGCCGGAGCCGGGGGCGGGCTTGGGGCCGCCGCAGGCGGTGAGGGCGAGCCCGGCGCTCACGGCCATGGCTATTGCGGCTTTGGTGCTTCTGTTCACTGCGTCTCCAAGCGGATGGGAGGTGGAAGGAGTGCGCGTGGGGGTGTGGGGTGGAGCGGGGGTGTGGTCGTACGAGGGGGCGTGGGGTGCTGCGGGTGGGGTCGTACGAGGGGGGCTGTGGTGGCCCGCGGGGTCAACGTGCCTGTCAGCGCGACGACTTGGGGTCGAGGGCGTCCCGTACGGCGTCGCCGAGGAGGTTGAAGGCGAGCACGGTGATCACCAGTGCGCCGGCCGGTACGGCCAGGAACCAGGGGTCGGAGAGATACCAGTTGCCGGCCTGCGCGGCGTTGAGCATCTGGCCCCAGGACGGGGTGGGGTCCTTCACGCCGACACCCAGGAAGGACAGGGCGGCCTCGGCGGTGATGTTGGTGGGGATCATCATCGTCGCGTAGACGAGGACGACGCCCATGACGTTGGGGATGATCTGCCGCAGGATGATCGACCGGCGGGAGGCGCCGTAGGCGCGGGCGGCCTCGACGAACTCCTGCTCCCGCAGCGAGAGCACCTGGCCGCGCACGACGCGCGCCAGATACGCCCAGCCGAAGAAGCCCAGGATGATCACCAGTGAGGCGATCGGCAGCAGGCTCCCGTTGTCGAGGGCGGTGCCGCCGAGCCGGGACTGCATGATCGGGGTCAGGGACAGCACCAGAAGCAGGTGCGGGAAGGCCAGGAAGAGGTCCATGATCCGGCTGATCACCATGTCGACCTTGCCGCCGAAGTAGCCGGCGGCCGCGCCGAGGACGGTGCCGAGCACCACGGACACGAGGGTCGACAGGAGCGCGATGGTCAGCGAGATCCGGGCGCCGTAGGCCATGCGCGCGAAGATGTCGCGGCCGAGGCCGGGTTCGATGCCGAGCCAGTGCTCGGTGGACGGGAAGCGGTAGTACTCCAGGGGCAGTCCGGGTGTGTAGAACTCGTCGAGGTAGTCGCCGCCGGTGCGGGAGGTGAACGGGTCCTGGCCCTCGATGGCGGTGAGGACCGGGGCCAGTACGGCGAACAGGACGATCAGGCAGACCACGACGAGGGCGGCGACGGCGATCCGGCTGCGGCGGATGCGCAGCCAGGCCGTGCCGAGGAGCGAGCGCCCGGTGTCGATCTCGGCCGCCTTCACGGGGGCGGCCTTCTCGGCTCGGGCCTTCTCGGTCCCGGTGGACGGGGCCCCCGCGGGCGGCGGGGACAGGGTGGCCACCTGCGCGTCAGCGGGCTCCGAAGGGCTGACGCGAGGTGTCTGGCTCGGCGACTCATGCGGATCCGTCACGTCGGTCCTTCGGCGCTCGAGGGGCTGGGATGGCCGGGACGGTATACCAACAGGGCGAGCTGTCACCAGAGTCCTGACCGAATAGAAATATTCAGCAGGCCGGTTTCTGACTGCATTCCACCACAGGCGGATCACCCGGCCCGGACCTGCCGAGAATTCCATCCACCCAGGTCAAACCCCCTGATCAGACCCTCCTACACACCCCCGGAAACCCCTCCGAACGCCCGACCACACCCCCGAGAACACCCCGAAAAACCTCGCCCCGAAGCCCCCACGAAAAGCACCGCCCGAACCGTCCAAGAGATCTCCGCGCACCGCCTTCCGCTTTGGTATGCCATTCCTTACGATGACGTCCCGCTCTGACTCCCCTGGAGGTCGAATGCGCATCCGCTGGCGTGCCCGCCACGTACTCGCTCATCAGGACGGCGGCCATGTGCTGCTGCGGGACGGGGAGTTGGTGTGGGAGGACGACGTCATCGTGTACGTCGGACCGCGCTACGAAGGCCCCGTCGACGAGCTCGACGAGGACCGCGACCTGGGCGAGGCCCTGATCATGCCGGGCCTGATCGACCTGGACGCGCTCACCGACATCGACCACCTCGTCCTCGACTCCTGGCACGGCCCGGAGCACGGCCGCGGACTCCAGTGGTCCCTCGACTACTTCCAGAACCGCCGCCGCGACGTCTTCACCCCCGAGGAGCGGGCCGCGGTACGCGAATACGCCCTGGTACAGCTGGCGTTGCACGGCATCACCACCTACATGCCGATCGCCTCCGAGGTGCACAGCTCCTGGGCCGAGCCCTACGACGAGCTCGTCGCCATGGCCGAGACCTCGCGCCGCATCGGCCTGCGCGGCTACCTCGGGCCCGCCTACCGCTCCGGCGTCAACGTGGCCCTGCCGGACGGCGGCCGGGACGTGGCCTTCGACGAGGAGCAGGGACGGGCGGGCCTCCGCGACGCGGTGCGGTTCCTCGACCACCTCGACAAGCTCGACGACCCGCTGCTCACCGGCGTCCTGCTCCCCTGCCGGATCGAGACCCTCACCGAGGAACTCCTCCGCGAGACCGCTGCCACGGCCCTCGACCGGGAGGTGCTCGTACGGCTGCACGCGCTGCAGGGCACCACGGAGCGGGACATCGTGCAGCGCCGGCACGGCGTGACGCCCCTTCAACTCCTTGACGACACCGGCCTGTTGGACCCAGACCTGCAACTCCTGATCCCGCACACCGACGTCATCGACCGGCACCCGGACGTGCACGGCGAGGACCGCGGCGACGTGGCTCGGCTCGCGCGGGCCGGGGTGTCCGTCGTGCACTGCCCGCTGACGTCGCTGCGGTACGGCTCGGTCCTGCACTCCTTCGACGCCTACCGGGAGGCCGGGCTCAACCTGTGCCTCGGCACCGACTCGTTCCCGCCCGACCTGGTGCGCGGCATGGACGTCGGCGTGCACCTCGGGAAGCTGGTCGACGGCCGGATGGACGCCGCGCCCGCCGAGGCGTACGTCGAGGCCGCCACCCTCGGCGGGGCGCGTGCCCTCGGCCGCGGCGACCTCGGACGCCTGGAGGCCGGGGCGCAGGCCGACGCCGTCGCCTTCGCGATCGGCGACATCCGCGACGGCGTCCAGGACGACCCCGTCCGCACGTTCCTGCTCAGCGGCACCGCACGCCAGGCCACGAACTCCGTGGTCGCCGGCCGGCCCGTCCTCGTCGACGGCTCCATCCCCGGCGTCGACCTGGCCGCCCTGCAGGAACGGGCCCAGGCCCTCTTCGCCCGGATGCGCACGGCGTACGCGGGGCGCGACGGGGAACGCCGGGACGCGGACGCCCTGTTCCCGCCGACGTTCCCACCCTTCCGGGCGCAGGCGTGACCACTCGGCGCACCACCGCAGCCCGCCGTGCGACTCCTCCTGAGCCCGGTGCTGTCACGCATGTGGACCGCATCGAGGCGCTGGTGCGCGCCGGGATCCACGCGGGCACGTACCCGCAGGGGTCACGGCTGCGGGAGCGCGAACTCTCCGACGCGCTCGGGGTGTCCCGCATCCCGGTGCGCGAGGCCCTCGTGCGGCTCGCCGCGGAGGGGCTCGTGGAGCTGTCGCCGCGGCGGGGGGCGACGGTGCGCCGGCTCACCCTCAGGGACGTCGACGAACTCTTCGACCTGCGCCTCAGCCTGGAGGTGTTCGCGGCCCGGCGGGCGGCCGAGCTGAGCTGGCAGGGGCATGCGCTGCCGGGGCTGCGGCGGGTCATGGACGAGGCGGAGTCCGCGACACGGCGGGACTGCCCCGCCGACATCGCCGCCGCCAACACCGCGTTCCACGCCGAGCTGATCACGATGACCGGGAACCGGCTCCTGCGGGCCTCCCTGCAACCCTCGCTCGGCCTGATGCACTGGCTGTTCCGGCTCACGTCGACGGCGGGGAGTCCGCGGCTGCACTGCGAGGAGCACAAGAACATCTGCGCTGCGGTGTACGCGGGCCGCCCGCAGCTCGCCGAGGCCCTGGCCTACGCCCACATCGACTCCCGCCGAGAGGCCACGCTGCAACGCCTCAGCGCGGTACTGCCTGCGGAGTAGCCCGCTTCCTCCCCCACCCCGCCCCTTCCCGAAAGACCTGCGGCCGGCTCCTGGGGGCCAGCCCCCGGAACCCCCGCTCCTCAAACGCCGGAGGGGCTGGATTTGGGGGGGGTGCCCCGTCAGGGCCGCGGGGAACGGCGCGACCAGCCACGACGGCGCGGCAGCCGAACAACAACCGGGGCACGGGGCGGAGCCCCGACAGGGGCGCGGGGAACGGCGCGACCAGCCACGACGGCGCGGCAGCCGAACGACGGCCCGGGGGTGCGGGGGCGGAGCCTCCGGGGGCCGTCCGGCGAGGACTTCGGGAAGGGGCGGGTCAGGGGAAAGCTCACCAGCCCGTCAGCAACAGGTGGTTGACCGTAAGCGCCAGCACCCCCTGCACGGCGAGCCAAGGCCGGGCCCGGGGCAGGAATGCCCCGGCCGCAAGCAGCCATGTCGCGAACGGCAGCCAGATGCGTTCCGTCTCCGCCTTGCTCATGCCCGAGAGATCGGCGATCAGAAGGGCGAGCAACGCCCCGGCGAGGAGAAGCCCGAGCGCCCCCCGCCCCCGCCGCAACCCCGCCACCGTCGCGAACCCCACCACAAGCACCGTGCATGCCAGGTTGGCCCACACCCAGTACACGTAGGGCCGCACCCCCGCCGCCCCCTGGTAGTAGCGCTCGACCAACAGCCGGTATCCCTCCCACCAGTTGAACCCGTACGCCGTGAACAGCGCGGGCACGACCGCGAGTCCGAGGACGGCGTACGGGAGCACCCGCAGCCGTGCCCCGAGCCGGCCGAGGAGCAGCACCGCCGCGCCGATCACGGCGATCAGGGTCAGGCCGTAGGAGAGGTAGCAGGTCAGGCCGAACAGCAGACCGGCGGCGCAGGCTGCCGTGCGCCGGCCTCGGTCCGTGGTGACCGACAGGGCGAGGAGTGCGAGCGACCACGCGGCGACCGCCGCGAAGTAGCCGTCGGCGGACGTGCCGGCCCAGACCGCCGCCGGGGCCAGGGCGAGGAACGGGGCCGCGCGGCGCGCCAGTTGCTCCCCGGCGAGCGCACGCACCGTGACAAGGACCGCCACACAGCTCGTCGCGCCGACCACCAGACACCACACTCCCGCCCAGCCGCCCCCGCCGAGCCCGATGCGGTCGAGGAGGACGAAGGTGAGGGGCGCGGCGGGCGGATGCCCCGCGGTGTGCGCGGGCCAGGGGGCGGGCGAGTCGGCCAGGATGTGGCCCGTGAACCCCCGCAGTGCCTCCGGGATGTTCTGGAAACGGTCGATGACCTGCAGATACTCGTACTTCGTGGTGAGCCTGCGGGCGATGCCCCAGTGCCAGCCGTCGATCAGCGCGAGGGACCAGACCCACGCCGACGCGGCCGCGTACGTCGCGCCGAGCAGCCCGCGCCACGGGAGCCGCGCGGCCAGCGGCGGCCCGTACGCGACGATCAGCACCGCGACGGCGACGGCGGCCGGGGTGCCGGGGCCCACGTGCGGCAGCCAGTTGGCGTAGAGGGGCGGCCGGCTGACCCGCAGCGTGCCGTCGCGCCGCTCGACGGCGTGGCCGATCACGACGGCGGCCGCCACGAGCAGCGCGGCGGCGGCCACGGCGTACAGGTCACGACGGGCACCGAGCCGGTCCTGGCCACGGTCGCGTTCGCGGTTCTCGGGGCGGGGTTCGCTGCGCACGGAGGGAACGCTAGGCGGGGCGGCGGCCGGTCGGGCGGTCACCGGCCGCGACGTCCGCGTTTCGTCATCGTCGCTTCGCCGGCCGCCGCACCCGCGCGGCCTACCGTCGTGCCATGGCCCGCTTCCCCTCCTCCCCCGCGTTCTGGCGCAGCCCGGTGCGTGGCCCCCGGTTCACCTCGGTGCTCGGTCTGGTGCTGCTCGCCGGGATGAGCGTGCTGTTCGTGACGGGGCTCCTGTCGTACGCCGCGTACAACCCCGACCTGTCCCAGGTCAACGACCAGACGCCGGACAAGGGCCTGTTGGGCTTCTACCTGTTCGCGTGGCCGACCGACCCGCACTGGCTGTACCGGCTCACGCAGGGTGTGCACGTCACCCTCGGCCTCGCGCTCGTGCCGGTGCTGCTCGCCAAGCTGTGGTCGGTGGTGCCCCGGCTGTTCGCGCTGCCGCCCGTACGCTCCCTCGCGCACGCCCTGGAGCGGCTCTCGCTGCTGCTTCTGGTGGGCGGCGCGCTCTTCGAGTTCGTCACGGGCATCCTCAACGTCCAGCTGGACTACGCCTTCCCCGGCTCCTTCTACCCGCTGCATCTGTACGGGGCCTGGGTGTTCCTCGCCGCGTTCCTCGCCCATGTCGTACTGAAGTTGCCTGCGGCGCTGCGGAACGTACGGGCCCTGCGGGCCGGGCTTGAGGAAGGGGAGGAACAGCAGGCCGTGTCCGGCACGCTCCTCGCCCCTGATCCCGATCCGCCCACCATGTCGCGGCGGGGCGCGTTCTGGCTGGTCGGAGGCGGCTCGGCCGTACTGTTCGGCACCTCCGTGGGGCGCAGCTTCGACGGGCCGCTGCGCGAGACCGCCGTGCTCTCCCCGCACGGCGGACCCGAGCCGGGCACGGGACCGAACGGCTTCCAGATCAACAAGACCGCCGCGTACGTGGGCATCGACCCGCGGGAAGCGGCCCCCGAGGCATGGCGGCTCGTCGTCACCGGGCGCTCCGGCACCGTACGCCTGAGCCTCGCCGAGCTGCGCCGACTCCCGCTGCACAGCGCGGCGTTGCCCATCGCGTGCGTGGAGGGCTGGTCGACCGCCGACCAGTGGTGGCGGGGCGTACGGCTGCGGGACCTGGCCGCGCTCGTCGGGTACGACGGGCCCGAGGACCCGCCGGACGTCCTCGTGGACTCGCTGCAGCGGCGCGGTGCGTTCCGGCGGGCGGCGCTGCGCGGCAACCAGGTGGGCGACGCGCGCTCGCTGCTCGCCCTCGACGTCAACGGCGAGCCGCTGAGCGCCGACCACGGGCGACCGGCCCGCGTCATCGTGCCCGCCGCGCCCGGCGTCCTGAACACGAAGTGGGTCACCCGGCTCGACTTCGGAGCGCTGTGATGCGCCGCCATATGTCTCTTATGTCCCTTGGTCGGCTACGCGCCGTCGTCGGCAATCCGTTCCAACTCCTGCTGCTGGCCTGCTCGTTCGCGCTCGCCGGGTACGCGGGCGTGCGACTGCTCGCGGGCGAGACGCTGCAGGTGGCGCTCTGGTTCGTCGGCTCGGCGCTGCTGCACGACCTGGTGCTGCTGCCGCTGTACGCGACCGTCGACCGTGCGGCCGTCCGCTTGCTCGGCGCGTGCGGCAGACGGGACTGGACGCCGTACGTACGGGTGCCCGCGCTGTTGTCGTGCCTGCTGCTGCTCGTGTGGTTCCCGCTGATCAGCGGGCGGGTGGATGCGCGTTACGCGGGGGCGACGGGGTTGTCCGCCGACGGGTTCCTGGCCCGCTGGCTCCTCGTGACAGCCGCGCTGTTCGCTGCTTCAGCACTGCTGCTCGCGCTACGACTCCGTCCACGGCGACGCCCCCGGTGACCGGCTTTTCCTTCTCCCCTCCCCGCCCCTTCCCGAAAGTCCTCAGCAGACAGCTCCGGGGGCTGCACCCCCGGCCCCCGCTCCCTGGGGCTGCCGCCCCAGAACCCCACCACGGGCTCCGCCCCGGACCCCATCCCGGGGGCCAGCCCCCGGAACCCCCGCTCCTCAAACGCCGGAGGGGCTGAATTGAGCGGGCAAGGGGTGGATTTGCGGGGCAGGGGGTGGGTTTAGCGGTGCAGGGACTGGATGTTGCAGGGCAGGGGCTGAGCCTTGCGGGCTAGGGCTGGGCCGAGTGCCCCGACAGGGGCGCGGGGAACTGCGCGACCAGCCACGACGGCGCAGCAGCCAAACGACGGGCCCGGAGGCACGGGGCGGGGGCGAAGCCCCGACAGGGGCGCGGGGAACTGCGCGACTAGCCACAACGGCGCAGCAGCCGAACGACGGCCGGGAGGTGGGGCCTGGGGCGGCAGCCCCGGAGAAGGGGGTCCGGGGGCAGAGCCCCCGTAGCCGTCCGTCAGGCCACGCGGCGGCAGCCGCATATCGGGCACAGCCGGGAAGGTGCGGGGAGGGGACAAGCACGGCGCGCTCAGCGATCGCGCCGCACCCCACCCCGCACCCGCGACAACTCCGCCGCAAAACGCCCGCTCGGCGCGCGCGCCGCGACAGCGACCGCGTCGGCGGCCGTGTCGACGTCCCGCAGGCACGGCAGATCCCGGACCCGCAACCCCGCCCCGACCAGCCGCGCACGCTGCACGACCCCGGTCTCGGCGGCCGACATCGGCACGCCCCGTACGAGCGAGGGATCGGGCTCCGCCATACCCAGCGCCCAGAAGCCCCCGTCCTCCGCAGGCCCGAACACCGCCTCGCCGTAGGTGAGTTGGACGTCGAGGAGCGCGGGCGTGACCTGCGGGGTGTCCATCCCGATGAGCAGCGCGGGACCCGTGCAGGCGGCGAAGGCCCCGGCCAGGCGCTCGTCGAGTCCGCCGCCGCACTGCGGCACCACGTCGAAGCCGGGCGGCAGCCAGCGGCCGGGGCGCCCTTCGAGGACGAGCAGGCGTCGGCGGGCCGGGGTCGCGGCGACGGCGTGCAGGGTGTCGGCGAGCGCGGCCTCGGCGAGGAGTGCGGCCTGCGCGGGCGTGAACGGCGGGGTGAGCCGCGTCTTGACCCGCCCAGGCAACGGCTCCTTGGCGATGACGATCAGGGTGTTCACCGTCCGGCTCCGTTCCCGCGGGTCTGCGAGGGCGACGGGGGCGGTTCGGCGAGGACCTTGCGCATGTCCCGTACCGCCTGCCAGGTCCCGCGCCAGGTGCCGGTCACCTTGGAACGGCCGGCGCGCGGCAGGTACGGCACGTCGTGCTCCGCGATGCGCCAGCCCGCGTCGGCGGCGCGGACGACCATCTGCAGCGGGTAGCCGCTGCGCCGGTCGGTGAGGCCGAGGCCGAGCAGCGGCGTGCGGCGGGCGGCGCGCAGCGGCCCGAGGTCGTGCAGGCGCAGGCCGGTGCGGCGGCGCAGCGTGCGGGCGAGGGCGAGGTTGCCGAGGCGGGCGTGCAGCGGCCAGGCGCGCCGGGACGACGGGCGGCGCCGCCCGAGCACCAAGTCAGCCTCTTCCGCGTGCAGTTGGCGTACGAACGGGACGAGCAGCGACGGGTCGAGCGAGGCGTCGCAGTCGCAGAAGCAGACGACGTCGGCGGTGGCGGCGGTCAGGCCCGCGTGGCAGGCGGCGCCGAAGCCGCGGCGCTCCTCGCGGACCACGGTGGCCCCGTGCGCGCGGGCGATCTCCGCCGAGCCGTCGGTGGAGCCGTTGTCCACGACGAGGGCGCGCCAGCCGGCCGGGATGCGGGCCAGCACCCAGGGCAGGGCCTCGGCCTCGTTCAGACACGGCAGGACCACGTCGACGTCGGCGACCGATGCGGCAGCGGGGACGGCGGCGGCGCTGTGCGGGGATGAGGGCGTCACGTCGGCCACCCTACGGAGCCGAATCCGGCATAACGGGCAGCTGCTCCTTACGGAACGCGGACGTCCACCCCGGCCCCGCCCTCCGCGGGCGACGCCCGCCCGCGCCCGGTGCGAGGCTGTGGGCATGCAGCAGCCGTACGAACCCGCCTCGGGCCCGGCCACCGGCGACCGGCCCCTGGTCCTGGTGGTGGACGACGATCCGACGGTCGCCGAGGTCGTCGCCGGCTACCTGGACCGCGCCGGATACGCCGTGGACCGCGCCGCCGACGGGCCCACGGCCCTCACCCTGGCCGCCGCGCGCCGCCCCGACCTGGTGGTGCTCGACCTGATGCTGCCCGGCATGGACGGCCTGGAGGCGTGCCGCCGGCTGCGCGCGCACGGGCCGGTCCCGGTCGTCATGCTGACCGCGCGCGGCGACGAGGACGACCGCATCCTCGGCCTCGAAGTGGGCGCCGACGACTACGTCACGAAGCCGTTCAGCCCGCGCGAGCTGGTCCTCAGGGTCGCGTCCGTGCTGCGCCGGGCCCGGCCCGCCGAGGGCGCGCGTCCGCTGAGCGCGGCCGGCCTCACCGTGGACCCGGCCGCGCGCCGCGCCACCAAGGACGGCGCCGAACTCGCCCTGACGCTACGGGAGTTCGACCTGCTCGTGCACTTCCTGCGGCACCCGGGCCGGGCCCACAGCCGCGAGGAGCTGATGCACGAGGTGTGGGGCTGGGAGTTCGGGGACCTGTCCACGGTGACCGTGCATGTGCGCAGGTTGCGCGGCAAGGTCGAGGAGGACCCGGCCCGGCCGCGGCTGATCCGGACGGTGTGGGGCGTCGGTTACCGCTTCGAGCCGACGGAGACCACGGCGACCACGGCGACCGTGGCGACCGTGGCGGACTCCGACTCGCCGCTGGGGGACGAGTGATGCGCGAGATGCTGCTCATCGCCCTGTTCGCCCTGCTCGGCGCGGGCGCGGCCGGACTCCTCGGGGCGGCGGCGCTACGGCTCCTGAGGCACCGCTCGCTGACGGTGTCCGTCGCCGTGGTGGCCGTGGTCGCCGTGACCGCGATGCTCGCCGGGACACTGGCCGTGGCGTGGGCGATGTTCCTCTCCCCGCACGACCTGACCGTGGTCACGACGGTGGTCGCGATGGCCGCCGTCGTGTCCCTCGCGACGGCCCTGCTGCTCGGCCGCTGGGTCGTCGCCCGCAGCCGTGCCCTGCAGCTCGCCGCCCGCTCCTTCGGCGACGGCGGCGAGTACGCCGCCCCCGAGGGCCCGGTGCCCGGCGAACTCGCCCTGCTCAGCCGCGAGTTGGCGGCCACCAGCGCACGGCTCGCCGAGTCCAGGGAGCGCGAGCGGTCCCTGGAGGCGTCCCGGCGCGAGCTGGTCGCCTGGATCTCGCACGACCTGCGCACCCCGCTCGCCGGTCTGCGGGCGATGGCGGAGGCCCTTGAGGACGGGGTCGCCGCGGACCCGGAGCGCTACTTCCGGCAGATGCGCACCGACGTGGAGCGGCTCAACGACATGGTCGGCGACCTCTTCGAACTCTCCCGCATCCACGCGGGCGCGCTCACCCTCTCGCTCTCCCGGCTCTCCCTGTACGACCTCGTCGGCGACGCGCTCGCGGGGGCCGCGCCGCTCGCCCGCGAGCTGGGCGTCCGGCTCGTCGGCGAGCGGGTCGAGGCCGTGCCCGTGGAGGTCGACGCCAAGGAGATCAGCCGCGTCCTCGGCAACCTCCTGGTCAACGCGATCCGGCGGACCCCGGCGGACGGCACGGTCGAGGTGGCCGTCGAACGCCGCGCGGACGGAGCGGTGCTCTCCGTCTCCGATGGCTGCGGCGGCATCCCCGAGCGGGATCTGCCGCGCGTCTTCGACACGGGCTGGCGCGGCTCCGACGCCCGTACGCCGCCGGCGGGGGCGGGCCTCGGCCTCGCCATCGTCCGCGGCATAGTCGAGGCCCACCGGGGCCACGCCACGGTGCACAACATCCCCAACGGCTGCCGCTTCGAGGTGACCCTCCCCACCGCCGAGCCCTGAGCCGCCGTGCCTCTTCTCTCTCCCCTCCCCGCCCCTTCCCGAAAGACCTGCGGCCAGCCCCTGGGGGCCAGCCCCCAGACCCCCGCTCTTCAAACACCGGAGGGGCTGAGTTTGGCGGGGCGGGGGGCCTGAATTTGGCGAGGTGGGGGGCTGAACCTTGCGAGCCAGGACTGGGCCGAGCGCCCCGACAGGGGCGCGGGGAACTGCGCGACCAGCCACGACGGCGCAGCAGCCGAAAAACAGCCGGGATCCGGGGCACAGCCCCGAGAGGCGGGGGCCCGAGGGCGCAGCCCCGGGAGGCGGGTCACGGGGCGCAGCCCCGGGAAGTGGGGGCTCGGGGGTGGCAGCTCCCGGAGCGGTCCGCGGAGTGCTTCACTCCGCGCACGCGAACTCCCGCACCCCGTCCACGAACCGCACCTCCGCCCGCCAGCCGAGCCCGGCCCGCAGCCGACCCGAGTCGGCGGTGACGTGCCGAACGTCGCCGAGCCGGTACGCGCCCGTGACGCGCGGCGCCGGGCCGCCGTGCGCCGCCGCCAGCTCCGCGGCCAGCTCGCCGACGGTGTGCGGCTCCCCGCTGCCGGTGTTGTACGCGGTGAGCACCCCGCCCGCCGCATCCGCCTCCAGGGCCACGGCGTTGGCCGCCGCCACGTCCCGTACGTGCACGAAGTCCCGCCGCTGCGCCCCGTCCTCGTACACCGTCGGCGCCTCGCCGCGGGCAAGGGCCGAGCGGAAGAACGAGGCCACTCCCGCGTACGGGGTGTCGCGGGGCATCCGGGGTCCGTACACGTTGTGGTAGCGCAGCGAGACCGCCGCTCCCCCGGTGTCCCTGGCCCACGCCGCCGCCAGGTGCTCCTGGGCGACCTTGGTCGCGGCGTACACGTTCCGCGGGTCGACCGGCGCGTCCTCGGTGACGAGTCCCGGTGTCAGGAACGCCCCGCACCGCGGGCACCTCGGTTCGAAGCGGCCGGCGTCCAGGTCCTCGACGCTCCGGGGGCCGGGCCGTACCCGCCCGTGCCGTGCGCAGTCGTAGCGGCCCTCCCCGTACACGACCATCGAGCCCGCGAGGACGAGGCGGCGCACGCCCGCTTCGGCCATGGCGGCGAGCAGGACGGCGGTGCCGACGTCGTTGTGCGAGACGTAGTCGGGGGCGTCGGCGATGCCCGTGCCGAGGCCGACCATCGCCGCCTGGTGGCAGACCGCGTCCACGCCGGACAGGGCGCGGGCCACAGCTTCCGGGTCCCGTACGTCCGCGCCGGGGTCGAGGCGGACGTCGTACGCGACGGGCTCGTGGCCGCGCGCGGCGAGCGCCTCGACGACATGGGATCCGATGAACCCGGCTCCGCCGGTGACCAGTACGCGCATGCCGGGCACGCTAGGCCGTCGCGCTCGGTTCCAGCCGGGGGCGCGGCCCGCCGTCACGCTTCCGTAAGACGCAAGACGTAAGGCGTAAGTGAAGGATCTTGGCCAGGCCCTCGACCATCGGACATAACAGCCATACCGTGGTAAAGAGGAGCGACTCGGACCCTAGGGGGTTCGCCATGCTTGAAGAACTCGCCATCGCTGCCGTAACGGCCGGATCCGCCGTGACCGTCTACTTCATGGCGGCGGCGAAGGTCGTGAAGCAGTACGAGCGGGGCGTGGTGCTGCGCCTTGGGCGGCTGCGCCGCCAGATTCGCGAGCCCGGGTTCACGCTGATCATCCCGATCGTCGACAGCCTCCGTAAGGTCAACATGCAGATCGTCACGATGCCCGTGCCGGCCCAGGAGGGCATCACGCGGGACAACGTCACGGTCTGTGTGGACGCGGTCGTGTACTTCAAGGTCGTCGAGGCCGACAAGGCCGTCGTGAACGTCGAGGACTACCGTTTCGCGGTCTCGCAGATGGCGCAGACCTCGCTGCGGTCCATCATCGGCAAGAGCGACCTGGACGACCTGCTGTCCAACCGCGAGAAGCTCAACCAGGGCCTGGAGCTGATGATCGACAGCCCGGCCGTGGGCTGGGGCGTGCAGATCGACCGCGTCGAGATCAAGGACGTGTCCCTGCCGGAGACCATGAAGCGGTCGATGGCCCGCCAGGCCGAGGCCGACCGTGAGCGCCGCGCCCGTGTCATCAACGCCGACGCCGAGCTGCAGGCCTCGAAGAAGCTCGCCGAGGCGGCGCACCAGATGGCGGACGAGCCGGCGGCGCTCCAACTCCGGCTGCTGCAGACCGTGGTGGCCGTCGCCGCCGAGAAGAACTCCACGCTCGTCCTGCCCTTCCCCGTCGAGCTGCTCCGCTTCCTGGAGCGCAGCACCCAGCAGGCAGCCGCACAGCCGGAGGCCGCACAGCCCGAGGCGCCGCACGCCGTGCCTCCGGGCCTCGTCCCCGAGGAGGTCCTGGACCAGATCAGGGACCAGGTCGGCGCCGCGGCCGCCGACGTGGACCCGCCGCGCAGCCTGACCCCGGTGCGCGACTCCGCCGACAGCTTGCCGGCCCCCGACCCCGGGACCACGTCCCGGACGTGAACACCCCGTCGTACGGCGGCGATCGGGCCGACGTACGACGGCGGCCAGGCGACAGAGACCACCGTGGGCGCCGGTCAGTACCGGCCGCCTCCGCCGAACCGCTGCGCCACGGCCTGTTCGAGGGTCAGGCCGCTCGCGTCGTCGTCCGGTTCGAGGAAGGCGTGAATGACGGCGAGGGCGAGGGTGCCCATCAGGGAGCGGCCGCGGGCGTGGTCGACGACGCCCGAGTCCGGGTCGCCCATAGCCCGCAGCGTCGTGCCGTCGTTGGTCGCGGACAGCGCGTCGGCCAGGTCGTCCAGGGTGAGCCCCGGACGCAGCCGCAGCCCGCGCTGCTTGAGGACGTCCGCGTACAGCTCCTTCCACGAGCCGAGGTAGTCCCGGTAGATCCCGGCGACGATCTGCGCCACCTCCTCGTCGCCGTCCGCGGCGGGCATGAGGGCGAGACCGAGGCGTACGGAGGGCAGTTCGACGCCGTCGGCGGCGTGCCGGTAGGAGATGTCGTGGACGGCGCGCACGAACTCGGCGCCGCTGCGCCCGTGCACCAGCCGGCGCAGGGTCTCGGCGCGCTGCGCGCGGAACTCCGGCCGGTAGTTCTCCTTCCACACCGCGAAGTTGATGAGGTCGACGACGAAGTTCGCGTGCGGGTCCCAGCGGTCCCTGAGCATCGACTCCGCGCGGCCGTCGCGCGGGAACGGCGCCCGGAGGGGCGCGAGGAACTGCGCGACCAGCCACGACGGCGCGGCAGTCGAAAGACGGGCCGGGGGCCGGGGCGGAGCCCCGCAGCCGACGGCAGCCGCATATCGGACACAGCCGGGAAGGGGCGGGGTGGGGAAGAGAAAGGTCGTTCAGACGCCGAGGACCGCCTTCGCAGTGAGGAAGTACAGGATCAACCCCGTCGCGTCGACCAGCGTCGTCACCATCGGAGCCGACACCACCGCAGGGTCGATCCTCAACCGCTTCGCGAGCAACGGCATCGTCCCCCCGATCGTCGCCGCCCACCCACAGATCAGCACAAGCGTGATCCCCACGACGACCGCCACGTCCGCCCCCACGAACAGCGTGCCCACGATCACGCCGAGGACCGCGAGCAGTCCGCCGAGCACCAACCCCACCCGGCACTCCCGCCAGATCACTTTCAGCAGGTCGGACCCGCGGACCTCCCCGACTGCGAGGGCGCGTACGCAGGCCGTGGCGGCCTGGGCCCCCGCGTTGCCGCCCGCGCCGATCAGCATCGGGATGAACACGGCGAGCGAGGCGACCTGTTCGAGGGTGCCCTCGAAGGCCTGCGTGACGCTGACCGTCAGCGTCGCGGCGACGAGCAGCAGGCTCAGCCACAGCGCCCGGTAGCGGGCCAACTGCCAGACGGAGGCGGCCATGTAGTGCCCGGCCCAGGGCGCGGACCCGGACTGCCGCGCGACGTCCTCCGTGTCGGCGGCCTCGATCACCTCGACCGCGTCGTCGATGGTGAGCAGCCCCACGAGCCGCTGCTCGCTGTCGACGACCGGCAGGTTCAGGTCGTTCGTCTCGCGCATCAGGCGCGCCGCCTGCTCGGCGGAGTCGGTGGCGTACGCGTACGCGGGCTCGGTGACGACGAGTGCGGAGACGAGCGTCTCGGGCGGGTTGAGGACGAGTTCGCGCAGCTCGACGATGCCGGTGAGGCGGCGCGTGTGGTCGACGACGGGCAGCGTGTAGACCGTCTCCGCCTCGTTGCCCTCGGCGAGGACGACGCCCAGGGCCTGCCCGACGGTGAGGTCCTGGCCGAGCGCGACCACCTCGGGGGTCATGTAGCGGCCGGCGGAGCCCTCCGGATAGCCGAGGAGCGCGGCCGTCATACGGCGCTGGTGCGAGCTGAGCCCGGCGAGGACCCGCTTGGCGACCTTCGCCGGGGCCTCGCGGAGCATCCGGGCCCGGTCGTCGGGGTCCATGGCCTCGACGAGTTCGAGGAACGACTGGTCGCGCAGGCCCTGCAGGATCTGCTGCTGGTCGACCGGCTCCAGCTCCTCGAAGACCGTCAGGGCGCGGTCCTTGTCGAGCAGCCGGAAGGCCATGCCGGCGGCGGGTGCGTCCATGCGGGCCAGTTCGTCGGCGATGACGTGCGGCGGGTTGGTCTCCAGCCACTCCAGGGCGGCGTGCAGCTCCTGGTTCTGCACGAGGTCCTGCAGGGAGCGCTCGTCCAGCCGCCCGTCGAACTCGGGGCGCTCGGGGCGCGGCTCTTCGGGCAGCGAGGTGTGCGGCATGCCAGATCCTCAGGAGAGACAAGTCCTCGGCGGGACAAGGGAGTTCGGGGCAGATCGGGGCAGATCGAGGAAGTTCGGGAAGGCGCGCAGAAGCGCCGGGCAGGCACCGCACGCGCCGCCCCGCGGCGCGCTCAGCGCAGGCCGGGGGCCGGGTTCTGGAGGAGGTGGGCGCCACGCCTCGGGTGACCGGTCGGGTGACTGGGAGGTTCGCCGCGCATCGCAGCACCACCTCCGTATCCCGCGTCCGACGCATTCCACGCGCGCCGGCCGCAGCGGACGCGCCGGTGCAGCGTACATCGAGCGGCTGAACACCCCGCAGACCGGGTCTTTCGGGCACCCGCTCCCGCACCCGTTCCGGTAGCCGCGGCAAGCGGGGCGCGTCCCCGCCGTCCCATACTTGACGCATGGCGTCCCGCAAGAAGGCCGTACGGGAGGAGCAGGGGACCGTGGACGGCGAGTCCCTGGAGTTCGTACGGGCCTCGCCGGGGGTCGAGGGGGTCGTGTCGGCGGTCGGGTACCGGGCCTCGGGCCTGACACCCGGGCTGCACATCGGGATGCCGTCCCCGTATCTGACGCTGATCTTCTCCTTCGACGGGCCGGTGACGACCGGGCTCACCCCGCAGCAGGCCGTCGGGGGCGACGCGGCGCGGACCGACATCGTGGTGGGCGCGCTGCAGCAGGGCCCGGCGTACGTGGTGCAGCCCGAGCGGCAGGCCGGCATCCAGCTCGCCGTGCACCCGCTGGCGGCCCGTGCGCTGTTCGGGGCGCCCGCGGCGGAGCTGACCGATGAGCCGGTGACCTCGGGGGCGGACCTGCTTGGCGCACGGGCCGAGGCGGTGCGGCAGCAGCTGGCGGAGCAGGCCGACTGGGCGGACCGGTTCGCGACGCTGTCGGCGTACCTGCGGGCGCGGGCGGCCGGAGCCGGGCGTACGGAGCGGGTACGGCCCGAGGTGGCGGAGGCCTGGGCCTGGCTGGCCCGGCACCGGGGCGCGGGCACGCTGCACGGTCTTGCCGGGCACGTGGCGCTCAGCCCGCGCCGCCTGACGGCGCTGTTCCGCGCGGAGACCGGGGTGACGCCCAAGCAGGCGGCGGGCCTGATGCGGTTCGAGCACGCGAAGGCGGCCCTGGTGCGTGCGGTCGTACGGGGCGAGGCCCTCGACCTGGCGGGCGTGGCGGCGGACTGCGGCTACTACGACCACTCGCACCTGGTACGGGATTTCCGCCGCTTCGCGGGGGCGAGTCCGACCGCCTGGTTGGCCGAAGAGTGCCGGAATATCCAAGCCGGGGGCCATAGGAACGGTGAAGGCTTGGAGCCATGAACACTACACAGAGCAGTTCGCAGAGCATGTCGGAGAGCGCGTCGGAGACCCCTTCCGCGGATGGACGGCCCGCGCCCACCGTGTGGCCCACACTCCAGGCACACGACGCCCCCGCCCTGATCGACTTCCTCGTCGACACCGTCGGCTTCGAGCGCACCGCCGTCTACGAGGACGGCGGCAAGGTGGCCCACGCTCAGCTCGACTGGCCGGAGGGCGGCGGCATCATGCTCGGCTCGTACGACCCGGAGCACAAGCAGTGGTCGGTGGAGCCGGGGACGCTCGGCGCGTACGTCGTGACGGAGCGCGTCGACGAGCTGTACGAGCGGTTGACTGCGCCCGGTTCCGGGGTGCGGATTCTGCGGGAGATCGAGGATCAGCCGTACGGGAGCCGGGAGTTCGCGATCACCGATCCGGAGGGCAACAAGTGGTCCTTCGGCACGTATCGGGGGGCGCCTCGGCGGTCCGCGTAGCGTGCGGTGCGGGCTGATTCTCTCGTTCGCCCCTCCCGCCGTCGTGGCTGGTCGCGCAGTTCCCCGCGCCCCTGTCGGGGCTGATTCAGCCCCTCCGGTGGGTCCGGCTGAGCTGCACCGCGCAGGCTGCCGCGTACCCCTCGGGTGGCTCCACGTCCGCGAGCGCCCAGCCGGGCACGGGCTCCGGGGCCGGGTCCGGGCCGGTTCCGACGAACGTGTCGCGCAGGCCGTCGGCCGTGACGCCCTCGCCCGTGCCCTTCAGGCAGGCCTCCTTGCGGGTCCAGCAGCGGGTGAACGCCGTGCTGCGCGGCGGGCCCGGGGGCAGGCCGGCCAACTCCGCGCGCTCGCGCGGGTGCAGGGACGCCGCCACGTCGTCCACGAGCCCGTCGTCCGCGAGGAGTTCGAGGTCGACGCCGACGGGACGCTCGGCGAGGGCGACCAGGGCGCGGTCCCCCGAGTGCGAGAGCGAGAAGTGAACGGGCGCGCCCGGCAGGGCCGGGCGGCCGTGCGGGGCGCCGCAGCCGGCGCAGGGTTCGCGGACGAAGCGCAGGGCGGCCGGATCGCGGTCGAGACGCGCGCCGAGCCGCCGCCGCAGCAGGGCGTGCGCGGCGACGTAGAGCAGCCGGTCGGCGGGACGGCGCAGCCGCTCGGCGCGGGCCCGCTCACCGGCGTCGAGCAGCGCGTGGCCATCGGACCCCTCGGCCGCCTCCGTGAGCCACAACTCCACGCCGCCGTCGGCGCGTTGGAGGCCAGAGGGCACGCGCAGCCGCCGGTCCTCGAAGGGACCGGGGACGGGAGCGGGGGCGGGTCCGGCTGTGGCGGTCATCGGTCGAGCTCCTTGAGGCAGGTCAGTCAGTCAGTCAGTCAGTCAGTCAGTCAGTCAGTCAGTCAGTCAGTCAGTCAGTCAGTCAGTCAGTCAGTCAGTCAGTCAGTCAGTCGACAGCGTGCCACCGTCGGCTGCCGCGGTGTCCGTTTCCTTCAAGACCGGTACGGGCGCCCGGCCCTAGCGTCACCCCATGACCACAAGCACAAGCACACCCACGCCCCGATTCGACCTCATCGGACTCGTCGTCTCCGATATGGCCGCGTCCGTCGCCTTCTACCGCAGGCTCGGCCTCGCGTTCCCCGAGGGCGCCGAGCAGGCACCGCACGTGGAGGCGGCGCTCCCCGGCGGGCTCCGCTTCGCGCTCGACACCGAGGCCACCGTCCGCTCCTTCGCCCCCGACTGGCGGCCGCCCGTCTCCGCGGGCCGCGCCGGCCTCGCCTTCCTGTGCGCGGACCCGGCGGCGGTCGACTCGACGTACGAAGAGCTGGTCGACGCCGGGTACGACGGCGCCCTGAAGCCCTTCGACGCGTTCTGGGGGCAGCGCTACGCGACCGTGCTCGACCCCGACGGCCAGAGCGTCGACCTGTTCGCACCGCTGCCGGGTGCGGTCACGGACGGCGGCTGAGCAGCTCGGTGAGGCGCAGCCCCGTCAACTCCCGCACGTCGCGCGCCAGATGGGCCTGGTCCGCGTACCCGGCGACGGCGGCCGTCTCCGCGTCCGGCAGGCCGGAGCGGGCCAGAGCCAGGGCGCGCTGCAGTCGGAGCACCCTGGCGAGGGTCTTCGGGCCGTAGCCGAACGCGGCGAGGGCGTGCCGGTGCAGGCGGCGCGCCCCGAGCCCGAGGGCGTCGGCGGTCGCGCCGACCGTACGGCCCTCGGCCAGGGACGCCACGACGCGGAGCAGAACAGGGTCCGGGTGCGGGCGGTCCGCGCCGTGTTCCAGGGCGAGCGCCTCCAGGGCCGAGGCGGGGTCGGGGGCGGCGTCGACCCGCGCGGTCAGGTTCCGTACCCGCGCGGCCGGCCACAGGTCAGCCAAGTCGACCCGCCGGTCGCGGAGTTCGTGGGCGGGCACGCCGAGCAGGGCGGGCGCCGTGCCGGGTGCGAACCGGAGTCCGACGATGGTCGGCCCGCCTTCCCCGGCCGGGGCGTACGCGCGGGTGTCGGGGCCCGCGACGAAGAGCCGGCCCTCGGTCCAGAGCAGGTCCATGCAGCCGTCGGGCAGGACGGGGTACGGCGCGGTCCACGGACCCCGTGGGGGTTCTTGCCGTGAACCCGGCGGGGGCACAGGCCGCTTGCTCCACAGCACCGCGCCCTCGTACCGCGAGGGGCGCTCCTCGTACATGCCGCCGAGGCTACGCCGCCGAACGGACCGGGCAGGCGGATCGGGTCGGGTCGGGTCGCGCAGCCGGGGCGGGGCTAGGGGACGTCAGTCCTGCGCAGGGCCGTCGTGCGGAGGCCGGTCGTGGTGCGGGCGGTCGTGCCGGGGGCGGTCGCCGGGCAGGGTGGACTCGCCGTTCCTGCGGTGGTGCGTGCGCAGCCGACCGGTGACGTCCTCCGGGGGCAGGAACTGGGCCCAGCGCTCGGGGAATTCGGAGGGCATCTCGGGGTTGTCCGGGTCGTCCTGCGCGGCCCGCGCGGCGGCGGCCCGAGCGACGACCTCGGCGGCCCGCTGCTCCCTGACCCGCTCGTTCGCGGCGCGCGCCGCGGCCGTGGCGACGGACGGCCAGACCCGGTCGATCGCGGCGTTCACCGCGGCCCCCACGAGCACCGCGAACGCGGCGACGCCGATCCACAGCAGTACGGCGATGGGCGCGGCAAGGGAGCCGTAGATGGTGGGGCGTCCGCTCGGCCCCTCGATGGTGTTGGTGAGGTAGATGCGGAGCAGGAAGCTGCCGAGCACCCACATCCCGAGTGCCACCAGCGCACCGGGAGCGTCCTCCACCCAGGGCGAGCGCACCGGCACGGACACGTGGTAGAGCGTCGTCAGGAAGGCGATGCTCAGCAGGATCACCACCGGCCAGTAAAGGAACCGCACCAGGGTCTCGGACCACGAGAAGATCCCGATCACGGCGTCCGGGCCCGCCACCATCAGCGGCAGCGCCACCGAGCCGATCAGCAGCGCCGCGATGAAGAGCAGGAACGCGAGCAGTCGGGTCTTGACGATGCCGCGCACCCCGTCGAGCCCGTACATCACGGTGATGGTGTCGATGAAAACGGTCACCGCGCGGGAGCCCGACCAGAGGGAGAGGACGAAGCCGATGGAGATGACGTCGGGTCTGCCGCCCTTCATGACGTCGTCGAGGATCGGCTGCGCGATCTCCTTGACGCCCTGGTCGGAGAGGACGGTCCGGGAGGCCTCCAGGATGTTCTCCCGCACCGACGCGATGGTCTCCGCGCCGGTCCAGGTGTCGACGTAGCCGAGGAGGCCGATGAGGCTGAGGAGCAGCGGCGGCACGGAGAGCAGCGTGAAGAAGGCGGCCTCGGCGGCGAGACCGAGGATGCGGTACTCGACGCAGGAGTCGACGGTGTCCTTGAGGAGCAGCCAGGCGGTCTTGCGCTTCGACATGTTCCGGTAGAGGACCCGCGCGCGGTGGAGCCGCCCTGAGGTCTCCTCAGGAGTTTCTTTTGCCTGGTGCACGTCCTTACCGTATCCGCATGGCAGCCAGCACCCACACCGTGACCAACCAGGCTCCTCCCCTGCAGGGATACGACGTCTTCGCCTCCGACCGCGCCCTGTCCGAGGCGGTCGAGCGGCACCTCGACCCGGAGCTCCTGGACGAGGCCCGCGCGGAGCTGTCCGCGCTCGGCACGGCGGCGGGCTCGGCCGAGGTGCAGGAGTGGGGCGCGCTCGCGAACGACCATCCGCCGAGGCTGCGTACGCACGACCGGTACGGCCACCGCATCGACGAGGTCGACTTCCACCCGGCCTGGCACAGTCTCCTCGACCGTGCCGTCTCCGCGGGCCTCACCTCGGCGTGGACCCGGCCGGGCGGACATGTGCGGCGGGCCGCCGGGTTCTTCGTCTGGACGCAGGCGGAGGCGGGGCACGGCTGCCCGGTGTCGATGACGCACGCGGCGGTGCCCGCGCTGCGCGCCGAGCCGTCCCTTGCCGCCGCGTGGGAGCCGAAGCTGACGTCCACGGTGTACGAGCCGGGGCTCAGGCCCGCCGCGCGGAAGGCCGGCGCGCTCCTCGGGATGGGCATGACGGAGAAGCAGGGCGGCAGCGACGTCCGCGCCAACACGACGTCGGCGGAGCCGCTGTCGGAGGCCGACGCCTATGCACTCCGCGGCCACAAGTGGTTCTGCTCGGCCCCGATGTCGGACGGCTTCCTGGTCCTGGCGCAGGCCCCGGACGGACTGACCTGCTTCCTCGTGCCCCGCGTCCTGGACGACGGTGCGCGCAACGTATTCGCGATCCAGCGGCTCAAGGACAAGCTGGGCAACCGCTCCAACGCCTCCGCGGAGGTCGAGTTCGACGGGACGTGGGCGCGCCGGGTCGGCGAGGAGGGGCGCGGGGTGCGGACCATCATCGAGATGGTCGCGGCGACCCGCCTGGACTGTGTGCTCGGCTCGGCGGCCCTGATGCGCCAGGCCGTCGCGCAGGCCGTGCACCACACCACGTACCGCGGTGCGTTCGGCGGCCCGCTGATCGACAAGCCGCTGATGCGGAACGTCCTCGCGGACCTGGCCCTGGAGTCGGAGGCGGCGACGACACTCGCGCTGCGGCTCGCGGCGGCGTACGACGACGGGGGCGAGCAGGAGCGGGCGTTCCTGCGGCTCGCGCTTCCGGCGGCGAAGTACTGGGTGACGAAGCGCTGCACGCCGGTCGCGGTGGAGGCCCTGGAGTGCCTGGGCGGCAACGGCTACGTGGAGGAGTCCGGGATGCCGCGCCTCCTTCGCGAGTCACCGCTCAACTCGATCTGGGAGGGCGCGGGCAACGTCCAGGCCCTCGACGTCCTGCGCGCCCTGCAACGCGAACCGCTCGCGCTGGACGCGTTCCTGCGCGAGGTGGGCCGCTCCCGCGGCGCGGACCACCGCCTCGACGCCGCGATCAAGGCCCTGCTCACCGAACTCGCCGACCTCTCCGGCATCGAGGCCCGCGCCCGCCGCGTCGTGGAACGCCTGGCCCTCGTCCTCCAGGGCTCCCTCCTGACCCGCTTCGCCCCACCGGACGTCGCGGACGCCTTCTGCGCGTCCCGCCTGGGCGGCGACTGGGGCTCAGCTTTCGGCACACTGCCGCACAGCTTGAACTTGGGGGCGGTGGTGGACAGGGCGGCACCCCAATTCAGCCCACAATCCAACCCCTCCGGCGTTTGAGATGGGGGTCCCCCCTGCTCCAGCGAAGCCGAGAGCTTGGGGGAGGGGGTCCGGGGGCCGGCCCCCGAAGCGGGGTCCAGGGGTGGCAGCCCCGGGCGGGGGGCCGGGGGCGGAGCCCCCATAGCCGTCCGCCAGGACTTTCGGGAAGGGGCGGGGAGGGGATCAAAAAAGACAGGAACAGGGGTGATGCTGCGCCGACACGGCACCACCCCCGCCCCTTGGCCCCGTAGAAGAACTTGGAGCACGAACACCGCAGAAGCGGCGTCGACCACAGTTTCGGTCAACTGCTCGGTTGTTGGCGAGGGTTGCAGACCGTTGCATCGACTCCCACCGACCCACCCCCATTCCCGCCGCTCCGAAGGCACCATGGGTCCACCCACGCACTGGCGTTTCGGGGAGGCACCGGTGACGAACTCGACGATCGACCTGCTCAGGCTCGCGGCCACGGACTCGGTCCGCGCGGCCCGGCTGCTGAAAGGCGTACGCGACGCCGCCCTGGCGGGCCAGGCACCGCCGGTCGGGCCGCGGCCCGTGATCGAGGCCTCGTGGGACCGGATGCTGCGCGGCGGCGTGGACCCGGACCACGACTACCGGGCCGGGCTCCTCGCCCTGGAGGACATCGAGGCGCGCCGCCGCGCGTCCCCGCTGCACGAGATCATGCCGGTGCTCCGCGACGGCCTCGTCTCGATCGCGGACGCGGCGCAGCACATCATGGTCGTCGCCGACGCAGACGGCCGGGTGCTGTGGCGCGAGGGGCACGCCTCGGTGCTGCGCAAGGCGGACGGCCACGGCTTCGAACTGGGCGCGGACTGGCGGGAGTCCACGGTCGGCACGAACGGCGTGGGCACTCCGCTGGTCGTGCGCAGGCCGGTGCAGGTGTTCTCCGCCGAGCACTTCGTACGGACGCACCACTCGTGGACCTGCGCGGGCTCCCCGGTGACGGACCCGCGCGACGGGCGGCTGATCGGCGTGGTCGACCTGAGCGGGCCGGTCGACACGATGCATCCGGCGACGCTCGCCCTGGTCCACTCGGTGACGCGGCTCGCGGAGGCCGAGCTGCGCAACCGGCATCTGCAGTCCCTGGACCGGCTGCGTTCGGCGGCCGTGCCGCTGCTCTCCCGCGTCCCGGGCCGGGCCCTGGTCGTGGACGAGAACGGCTGGACGGCCGCGGTCACGGGCATGCCGCACGTCGACCGGGTCCCGCTGCCCCGGTCGGTGACGGCGGGCCGCAGCTGGCTGGCGGCGCTCGGCGAGTGCGAGGTCGAGCAACTCCCGGGCGGCGGGCGGCTGTTGCGCCTCGGCTCGGCCTCGGACGCCCCGCACCCCGCGGAGGGCCTGACGGTGGTCCTCGACCTGTCCGGCGCCCGGCGCAGCACGCTCACCGTGGCCGGCGGCGCGGGCACCTGGACACACGACCTCTCGCCCCGGCACGCCGAGCTCCTCTACGTCCTCGCCGCGCACCCCTCGGGCCGTACCGCCGCCGAGCTGGCCGCGGACCTGTTCGGCGACCCGGACCGCGCGGTCACCGTCCGCGCCGAACTCTCCCGCGTACGCCGGTACTCGGCCGGCCTGATCGAGCACCGCCCGTACCGCTTCCGCGACGGCGCCCACCTGCGCGTCCTCCTCCCCGACGCCCCGTCCGACCTCCTGCCGCACTCCCTCGCGCCCGCGGTGGTGCGGGCGCGCGGGATCCCCCTGGGCGACCGGCCCTAGCGCACCCTCCGCGCCACCCGCAGGAGGTACTCCTTCCGGTTGAGCGGGTCCTGGTCGGTGCGGGGGCGGGTCGGGGGTGGGGTCGTGCGGGTGGGGGCGTAGTGCGAGAAGGAGGTCTCCAGGACGCCTTCTCCCCTGGTCAGTCCGGGCAGTCGCTGCTCCAGGGCGTGCACGTGGGCGGCCGGTACGTCGCCCTCGACCGTCCACTCCGCGCCGTGCTGCCGCTGCTCGCGGGGTACGGCGCCGAGGCGGGCCAGGGTCGAGAGGAGCGGGGCGGACGTGTCGTCCGGGGCCTCTATGCGGAAGCGGTGCATCGGTTCGTGGACGCGGGTGCCCGCCTCCTGCAGAGCGCTCATCAGGACCAGCGGCGTGAGCTGGCGGAAATCGCGGGCCGTGCTCGACATGCTTTTGTCGAAGACGGCATGGGAATGGCTCTGCCGCGGCCAGTATCCGGAATGCGTCATCGTGACCGTGCAGTCCGCGACCTGCCAGCCGTGAAGGCCTTCCCTGAGGGTTTCTCCGACGGTTTCCTCGACCGCTTTGAAGAACGCGTAAGGCATGGAGCCGAGTTCGACCTCCAGGCGGAATCGGATTCCCGATCCGACGGGTGCGGGTTCGACGCGCAGGCCGACCGTGCCGAGAAAAGGATCGAGATCCTTCTCGTAGCCGTGCCCTGTTCCGACCGGTCGTTCGACGCAGATCGTCGTCGTCTCCCGGAAAGTGACGTCGACCCCGAACTGCTCGGCGAGCGTGGCCTGTACGACCTCCTTCTGGACCTCCCCGTACAGCGAGACGGAGACCTCGCCGCGCACATCGTCCTGGCGCAGGTCGATCAGCGGGTCCTGTTCGGCGAGCCGGGTCAGGGCGAGGTGAAGTGGCCCTCGGTCGGCGGGAGTTGCGGGGACGACCACGGTCTCCAGGGTGGGCGGCGCGAAGTGGTGCTGCGCCGCACCCTCGGGCGGTACGCCGACGGAGTCGCCGATGCGGAGGTCGCCGAGGCCCCACAGCTTGCCGATGCGGCCGGCGGTCACCTCGTCGGCACGGCCGGCCGCGCCCCGGTCGAACACGGCGATGCCGGTGACCTTGCCCTCGGCGGTGCGCCCGGCGCTGCCGAAGGTGAGCACGTCACGTACGCGCACGGTCCCGGAGAAGAGCCGTACGTACCCGATCTTCTCGCCCGCCGGGCCGCGTTCGACCTTGAAGACGGTGCCGGACAACGGCCCGTCCGGGTCGCCCGTCGCGGCGGGCAGCAGCTCGCGCACGCCGTGGATCAGCGCCGGCACTCCCGCGCCGGTGATCGCCGAGCCGAAGTACACCAGGTGCGCCTGGGCGCGTGCGGTCTGTGCGCGCAGTGCGGTGTGCAGCCGGGCGGGCGGCAGCGGCCGCGCGTCGTCCACGTACGCGGCGAGGATCTCGTCGTCGTGCTCGGCGAGCGTCTCGACCAGCCGGGCGGTGAAGCGCGGATCGTCGGGCTCGTACGGGCGGACGGTCGCGGCCCGTGTGCCGGGGGCCGTGACTTCGCCGGTGGGGACGACGGCCGGGGTGAGCTTCGCGGCGATCTCGCGCAGCACGTGCTCGGGCCGGGCCCCTGCGCGGTCGACCTTGTTCACGAAGATCAGGACCGGGATGCGGAGCCGGCGGAGCGTGCGCATCAGGATGCGGGTCTGCGCCTGCACGCCCTCCACGGCGGAGACCACGAGCACGGCCCCGTCGAGGACGCTCAGCACCCGCTCGACCTCGGCGATGAAATCGGGGTGGCCGGGGGTGTCGATGAGGTTGACGGTGGTGTCGTCGTCGAGCGCGAACGAGACGACGGCCGATTTGATCGTGATGCCGCGGCGGCGTTCGAGGGCGAGGGAATCGGTCTGTGTGTTTCCGTCGTCCACACTGCCGATCTCGTCGATCACTCCGGCGGAATGCAGGAGCCTTTCGGTCAGGCTCGTCTTTCCGGCGTCAACATGCGCCAGGATTCCCAGATTCAGGGTGCGTTGCGTTTCGTGCACTGAACGTCATGTCCTTCGGGTTGATGGGCATTCCCTTCGGGTGGGACATGAACGTTCCGCGCATTGCTGTTCTCCTCGGGTCGGAGTTCTGGGGTGGAGCGAGTACAGCGGCGCGGCCCGGTGACGTGCAACCGAATTACGTCTCGGTCGCCGTCACCGGGCCGCGCCCGTGCATACGTGTGTGCGGGTGGGTGTCAGACCCCCGGAATCTCCCGGCCCTGGAACGCCGCGCGCACCGTGGCCGCGGCCGCCTTGCCGTACATCGACTCGGCGGTGGCGATCGTCTTCAGGGCGGCGTCCTTGAAACTGGTGTCGGGCGCGAACCCGAACTGCGCGTTCACGATGATCCGGTCCGCGGTCCGCGCGCCGAGGTCGCGCCGGATGTCGTACAGCGCCCGCGACCAGATCTCACCGTCCGCGTGCACCTCCCCCACCTTGTCCGCGTAGGTCTTGTCGGAGTCGATCCGCCGCAGACAGTGCGGCGTCTCGCTGTACGAGACGGAGTCCCAGTCCGCGACACAGGCGAGCTCGGCCTCGGCGGGCCAGCCGTACTTGTCGTCCGCGTACGCCCCGACGCTCACCGCCAGGTAGTCGCCGAAGGACTCGCCTATCGCCCCGGCCTCCGGCGAGGTGCCGAAGCCGGGCACCTGGGCGTGGTGCACGGCGTGGCCGTACTCGTGGACGACCACCTCGGCGTCCTCCGCGTCGTCGACCCCGCCCTTGCCGAAGCGGATCTCCGCCTTCTTGTCCGTGAAGAAGGAGTTGTCGCCGCCCCACTGGTTGATCCGCACCGGCTGGGCGCGATCGTTGGCACCGGGCAGCTCGCCGCCGAAGCCGAGGCTCTGCAGATACTCCTGCGACTCGTTGACCCAGAAGTACGCCATGACCTGCTCGAACTGGTCGTCCGCACGGCCGTACCCGGACGCGTCCGCGGCCTTCGCGGGCTCGCCCGTCTCGGATCTCACATAGGCCCACTTGCCGTTCAGGCCGCCACTCGCGTCGAGGTTGCGCAGCGGGGCGAGGGCGTACGCGGAGTCAGGCACGGCGGCGGCCGCGTCCTTGCCGTCGACGAGCGACTGGTCGCCCGAGGACTGCACGGGGTTGACCATGAACAGCCGGGCCTGCGCGGCCGTGGCGTCACTCTGCGCGGACGACGCTTGTCCGGACGGTGCTTGCGCGGATGAGGCTTGCGCGGAGGGCGCTTGCGCGGCCGTCGCCGGGGCGGCGAGAGCGGCCAGGGCCACCGTTGCTGTGGCGGCGGCGATCAGACCGCGGGGTGTGCGGCGAACCATGGGTCCTCCAGGTCGGAGTACATGACAAGGGGTGTGGCGCGGCGTGATCTTCCCGTACGGCTGCGGCCTTGAACAGAGGGCGGACACGGCCGTCCCGCACGGGCCCGGGGCCACCCGGTCTGACCAGGCCTTGGCCGCCGCAGACGCCCGTGATTCCCTGACCCCATGAGCACCATCACCGTGACCACCTGGTCCCTGGAGCAGACCTCCCCCGACGACCTCGCCCCGGCCGCCGAGCCGGACGGCGATGTGCGCATCGTGCGCGCCGAGGTCCCGTCGCCGGAGTTCAGCCGCTTCCTCTACACCGCGGTCGGCGGCGACATCCTCTGGACCGACCGGCTCTCCCTCACCTATGCGCAGTGGCAGGAGGAGCTCGACCGGCCCGGCACCGAGACCTGGGTCGCGTACGACCGGGGCACTCCCGCCGGATATGTGGAGTTGCAGGCACAGGACGAGGGATCCGTGGAGATCGTCTACTTCGGCCTGATCCCGGCCTTCCGCGGCCGCCGCATCGGCGGCCATCTGCTCTCGTACGCCACCGCCCGCGCCTGGGATCTGGCCGAGCGCTGGCCGGAGCTGCCGGCGACGAAGCGGGTCTGGCTGCACACCTGCAGCAAGGACGGCGAGCACGCGATGGCCAACTACCAGCGGCGCGGCTTCCGCCTCTTCGACACGAAGGTCGACGAGGAGCCGGCCGTCGAGACGCCCGGCCCGTGGCCCGGAGCCTGACCGCTTCCTCCCCTTTACTGCGCCTGGGTCGCTCGCCCCGCCGAGCGGCGATGAACCCCGTCGAGTGACCCAGGCCACAATAGTCCGCGATACGAGACGATCTCGTCCAAATAACGGACGTAGCTGGACTGGGTCTAAAGGCCCATGCAACGCTTCCGTCATGTCTCGAGCTGGAATTGCCTTGGTGAGTCGGCGGCACGTCGACCTCGGCCGCATGTCCAGCGCGATCTGTCTGCCGCGCTGAGCTCTCAGCACAACGCCGCTTTCCCTTTTCCTGATCTGACACCACCCCTTACGCGCAAGGGCGCGCGCATCCGTCGAAATGCGCCGCCCGCATGCCCGTATGCGCTGGTCAGAGCCGCTTTCCCGTAGTCCCGAAGGACGTAGCAACCATGGCCGCAACCCCTGAGAAGCCCGTCTCAGCAGCGCCCCGACGCAAGGCGAGCCGTCACCGTGGTGAGGGCCAGTGGGCCGTGGGGCACTTCACCCCGCTCAACGGCAACGAGCAGTTCAAGAAGGACGACGACGGTCTCAATGTGCGGACACGCATTGAGACGATCTACTCCAAGCGTGGCTTCGACTCCATCGACCCCAACGACCTTCGGGGCCGCATGCGTTGGTGGGGCCTCTACACCCAGCGCAAGCCCGGGATCGACGGCGGCAAGACCGCGGTCCTGGAGCCGGAGGAGCTGGACGACAAGTACTTCATGCTGCGCGTGCGCATCGACGGCGGCCGCCTCACCACGCAGCAGCTGCGCGTGATCGGCGAGATCTCCGAGGAGTTCGCCCGCGGCACCGCCGACATCACCGACCGGCAGAACATCCAGTACCACTGGATCCGCATCGAGGACGTGCCGGAGATCTGGCGTCGCCTCGAAGAGGTCGGCCTGTCCACCACCGAGGCCTGCGGTGACACCCCGCGCGTGATCATCGGCTCGCCCGTCGCGGGCATCGCCGAGGACGAGATCATCGACGGCACGCCCGCCATCGAGGAGATCCACCGCCGCGTCATCGGCAACCCGGCCTTCTCCAACCTGCCGCGCAAGTTCAAGTCCGCGATCTCCGGCTCGCCGCTCCTCGACGTGGCGCACGAGATCAACGACGTGGCCTTCGTCGGCGTCGAGCACCCCGAGCACGGGCCCGGGTTCGACCTCTGGGTGGGCGGTGGCCTCTCCACCAACCCGAAGATCGGCCAGCGGCTCGGCGCCTGGGTGCCCCTCGACGAGGTCCCGGAGGTCTTCGAGGGCGTCATCTCGATCTTCCGCGACTACGGCTACCGCCGTCTGCGCACCCGCGCCCGCCTGAAGTTCCTCCTCGCCGACTGGGGCACCGAGAAGTTCCGCCAGGTCCTTCAGGACGAGTACCTGAAGCGGGAGTTGATCGACGGCCCCGCGCCCGCCCAGCCCGTGGCCAAGTGGCGCGACCACGTCGGCGTGCACCGCCAGCAGGACGGCAAGTTCTACGTCGGCTTCGCGCCGCGCGTGGGCCGGGTCGACGGCGCGACGCTCACCAAGATCGCGGAGATCGCCGAGGCCCACGGCTCCGGCCGCCTGCGCACCACCGTCGAGCAGAAGATGATCGTGCTCGACGTGGACGAGGAGCAGGTCAAGCCGCTGGCCGAGGCGCTCGAAGCCCTCGACCTGACCGTGCGCCCCTCAGCGTTCCGGCGCGGCACCATGGCCTGCACCGGCATCGAGTTCTGCAAGCTCGCCATCGTCGAGACCAAGGCCCGCGGCTCCCAGCTCATCGACGAACTGGAGCGCCGCGTACCGGACTTCGACGAGCCGATCACCATCAACATCAACGGCTGCCCCAACGCCTGCGCCCGTATCCAGGTCGCCGACATCGGCCTCAAGGGCCAGCTCATGCTCAACGACCAGGGTGAGCAGGTCGAGGGCTACCAGGTGCACCTCGGCGGCGCGCTCGGCCTCGAGGCCGGCTTCGGCCGCAAGGTCCGCGGCCTGAAGGTGACCGCCGACGAACTGCCCGAGTACATCGAGCGGGTCGTCAAGCGCTTCCAGGCGGAGCGCGAGGACGGCGAGCGCTTCGCCACCTGGACCGCGCGCGCCTCCGAGGAGGCCCTCAAGTGAGCGACGCACACGCGGCCGCCGGGCTGCGCCCGACGACGAATCCCGCACCTCTGCGCCGCGTGGGCGGAGAAGCGAACAAGGAGACACCGTGAGCGAGCGCGCCGCGCCGTTCTACTGCCCGTACTGCGGCGACGAGGATCTGCGCCCGCACGAGTCCGGACCGGGCGCGTGGGAGTGCGCGTCCTGCAACCGGGCCTTCCAGGTGAAGTTCCTGGGGCTGCTCACCCGGGGTCTCACACAACAGGACAGCCTCGCGCAACAGGACAGCCGCACGCACAACGACGGTGGAGGGGACGAGATATGACGACTGCTCAGACTCAGCGACGTACCGCCGACGAACTCAGGGAGCTCGCCGAGCGGGCCGGCCGTGAGCTGGAGGACGCCTCCCCGCTCGAGATCCTCGGGTGGGCCGCGCACACCTTCGGCAAGCGGTTCTGCGTGACCTCGTCGATGGAGGACGCGGTGGTCGCCCACCTCGCCTCGCGCGCCATGCCCGGCGTGGACGTGGTGTTCCTCGACACCGGCTACCACTTCCCGGAGACCCTGGGCACCGCCGACGCCGTGGACGCCGTCCTCGACGTCAACCTGATCACGCTCACGCCCCGCCAGACCGTCGCCGAGCAGGACGCGGAGTACGGGCCGAAGCTGCACGACCGCGACCCCGACCTGTGCTGCGCGCTGCGCAAGGTCAAGCCCCTCGAAGAGGGCCTGGCCGACTACGAGGCCTGGGCCACCGGACTGCGCCGGGACGAGTCGCCGACCCGCGCGAACACCCCGGTCGTCGGCTGGGACGAGAAGCGCCAGAAGGTCAAGATCGCGCCGATCGCCCGCTGGACCCAGGACGACGTGGACGCCTACGTGGCCGAACACGGCGTACTCACCAACCCGCTGCTCATGGACGGCTACCCGTCCATCGGCTGCGCCCCCTGCACCCGCCGCGTGGCGGAGGGCGCGGACGCCCGCTCCGGCCGTTGGGCCGGCCGCAACAAGACGGAATGCGGGCTGCACGGATGACCGACAACCAGGAGACCAACGTGACCGCCGGCGCAGCCCCCGCTGCCACCGCCGCGCCCGCCACGACCGGGGCCACCATCTGGCTCACCGGTCTGCCGAGCGCCGGAAAGACCACCATCGCCCACGAGTTGGCGGGCCGTCTGCGCACCGAGGGCCACGCCGTCGAGGTGCTCGACGGCGACGAGATCCGCGAGTTCCTCTCCGCGGGCCTCGGCTTCAGCCGCGAGGACCGGCACACCAACGTGCAGCGCATCGGCTTCGTCGCCGAACTGCTCGCGTCCAACGGCGTGAAGGCCCTCGTGCCCGTCATCGCCCCGTACACCGACAGCCGCGAGGCGGTGCGCAAGCGCCACCAGGGCGAGGGCACCGCGTATGTCGAGGTGCATGTCGCCACTCCCGTCGAGGTGTGCTCGGAGCGGGACGTGAAGGGGCTGTACGCCAAGCAGGCCGCCGGTGAGCTGTCCGGCCTGACCGGTGTCGACGACCCGTACGAACAGCCCGAGTCGCCGGATCTGCGGATCGAGTCGCACCAGCAGACCGTGCAGGAGTCAGCGGCGGCGCTGCATGCGCTGCTCACGGAAAGGGGTCTGGCATGACGACCACCGCAACCTCCCTGTCGGAGGAGACCGACAGCCCGTACGCCCTCAGCCACCTGGACGCCCTCGAGTCCGAGGCCGTGCACATCTTCCGCGAGGTGGCGGGTGAGTTCGAGCGGCCGGTGATCCTCTTCTCCGGCGGCAAGGACTCGATCGTCATGCTGCACCTGGCGCTGAAGGCCTTCGCCCCCGCGACCGTCCCCTTCTCGCTGCTCCACGTGGACACCGGGCACAACTTCCCCGAGGTCCTCGACTACCGCGACCGTGTCGTCGCCCAGCACGGGCTTCGGCTGCACGTCGCGTCCGTGCAGGAGTACATCGACGCGGGCAAGCTGCGCGAGCGCCCCGACGGCACCCGCAACCCGCTGCAGACCGTGCCGCTGACCGAGGCCATCCAGCAGCACCGCTTCGACGCCGTCTTCGGCGGTGGTCGCCGCGACGAGGAGAAGGCCCGCGCCAAGGAGCGGGTGTTCTCGCTGCGCGACGAGTTCTCCCAGTGGGACCCGCGCCGGCAGCGCCCCGAGCTGTGGCAGCTCTACAACGGCCGGCACGCCCCCGGCGAGCACGTCCGGGTCTTCCCGCTGTCCAACTGGACCGAGCTGGACGTGTGGCAGTACATCGCCCGCGAGCAGATCGAGCTGCCGGAGATCTACTTCGCGCACGAGCGTGAGGTGTTCCGGCGCTCCGGAATGTGGCTGACCGCAGGCGAGTGGGGCGGCCCGCGCGAGGACGAGCCGGTCGAGAAGCGCCAGGTGCGCTACCGCACGGTCGGCGACATGTCCTGCACCGGCGCCGTCGACTCCGACGCCACGACTCTGCAGGCCGTGATCACCGAGATCGCCGCGTCCCGGCTCACCGAGCGGGGCGCCACGCGCGCCGACGACAAGATGTCCGAGGCCGCGATGGAAGACCGCAAGCGCGAGGGGTACTTCTAAATGAGCACGCACGCCGAAAACGCCGGCCCTGCGGACAACGCGGCTGACGTGGCGCAGTTGGGCGGCCTGGCCGACCTGTCGGCGACGACCCTGCTGCGCTTCGCGACGGCCGGTTCCGTCGACGACGGCAAGTCCACCCTCGTCGGGCGCCTTCTGCACGACTCCAAGTCGGTCCTCACCGACCAGCTGGAGGCCGTGGAGCTCGCCTCCCGCAACCGCGGCGCGGCCGAGCCCGACCTGGCGCTGCTCACCGACGGCCTGCGCGCCGAGCGGGAGCAGGGCATCACGATCGACGTGGCCTACCGATACTTCGCCACGCCCCGGCGGCGGTTCATCCTCGCCGACACCCCCGGGCACGTGCAGTACACGCGGAACATGGTCACCGGCGCCTCCACCGCCGAGCTGACCGTGATCCTCGTCGACGCCCGCAACGGTGTCGTCGAGCAGACCCGGCGGCACGCCGCCCTGGCCGCGCTCCTCCGTGTGCCGCACGTGGTGCTCGCGGTGAACAAGATGGACCTCGTCGATTACGCCGAGCCTGTCTTCGCGAAGATCGCCGAGGAATTCACCACCTACGCCTCCGAGTTGGGCGTCCCGGAGATCACCGCCATCCCGATCTCCGCGCTCGCCGGCGACAACGTGGTGGAGCCGTCCGCCAACATGGACTGGTACGGCGGGCCGACGGTTCTTGAGCACCTGGAGACGGTGCCGGTCAGCCACGACCTGGCGACCTGCCACGCGCGGTTCCCCGTCCAGTACGTGATCCGGCCGCAGACCGCCGAGCACCCCGACTACCGCGGCTACGCGGGCCAGATCGCCGCGGGCACGTTCCGCGTCGGCGAGTCGGTGACCGTGCTGCCCTCGGGCCGGACGTCCAAGATCAGCGGGATCGACCTGCTCGGCAAGCCTGTTGATGTGGCGTGGACGCCGCAGTCGGTGACGCTGATCCTCGAGGACGACATCGACATCTCCCGCGGCGATCTGCTCGTGCCGTCCGGGGACGCCCCGGCGACCAGCCAGGACATCGAGGCGACCGTCTGCCACGTGGCCGACACCCCGCTCACGGTGGGCCAGCGGGTACTGCTCAAGCACACCACCCGCACGGTCAAGGCTATCGTCAAGGAGATCCCCTCGCGGCTGACCCTCGACGACCTGTCGCAGCACCCAGAGCCGGGCGAGCTCGTCGCCAACGACATCGGCCAGGTCCGCGTCCGCACCGCCGAGCCGCTCGCCCTCGACTCGTACGAGGACTCGCGCCGCACCGGTTCGTTCCTGCTGATCGACCCGGCCGACGGCACTACGCTCGCCGCCGGCATGGCGGGCGACTCGTTCGCCTCGAAGACCGTGCCCAGCGCCGAAGTGGACGACGAGGGCTGGGACTTCTGATGCGTACCGACGTGTTCGCGACGTTCGCGAAGGAGGGCGGCCGCATCGGCAGCGGCGCCCTCGGCGCGGGCTCGGGCGGTGTCGCGCGATGTGCGCGATGACGTACGCGCACCGCATGCGCGCCCCGCTGCACGCCCAGCACACCTCGTCCCCGCGACGAAGACCTGCCGATTTCCCGGCCTGCGCCCCCACCGTTCCTCGGGGGACGTGAGGGCCGGGCCGACGAGAGGACCACCTCCCGTGCCTGCCAACCGCCCGACCGATACTGCGCGTCGGGGTTCGCGCGCACTGCGGCGCACGATCACCGCGGCCGTCGTCCTGCCGCTCCTCGCCTTCGCCGCCACGTCCTGCGGCTACGGCTCGCAGGCCAAGGACGACCCGCAGAACGTCGCCAAGGGCAAGCCGATCGACGGCCTCTCCGATGTGAAGGTCGGGTACTTCCCGAACCTCACACACGGAACGGCGCTCGTCGGCCTGGAGAAGGGCATCCTGCAGAAGGAGTTGGGCGGCACGCAGATCAAGCCGTCCGCGTTCAACGCCGGTCCGTCCGAGATCGAGGCGCTGGTCTCCAAGTCGATCGACATCGGCTTCATCGGCCCTTCCCCGGCGATCAACGGCTACACCAAGTCGGCGGGCAAGGGGCTGCGCATCATCTCCGGCTCGGCTTCCGGTGGCGTGAAGCTCGTGGTGAACCCCGACAAGATCCAGTCCGTCGAGGACGTCAAGGGCAAGAAGATCGCCACGCCTCAGCTGGGCAACACCCAGGACGTGGCGTTCCTCAACTGGATCGCCGAGCAGGGCTGGAAGGTCGACTCGCAGAGCGGCAAGGGCGACGTGTCCGTCGTCCGCACCGACAACAAGATCACGCCGGACGCCTACAAGTCGGGCTCCGTCGACGGCGCCTGGGTGCCCGAGCCGACCGCGTCCAAGCTGGTCGCCGAGGGCGCGAAGGTGCTGCTCGACGAGAAGGACCTGTGGCCTGACAAGCAGTTCGTGATCACCAACGTCGTCGTGTCGCAGAGCTTCCTCAAGGAGCACCCGAAGGTCGTCGAGGCCTTCCTGCGCGGCACGGTGAAGACCAACGCCTGGATCGCGAAGAACCCCGACGCCGCCAAGGCCGCCGCCAACGACCGCCTGGCGCAGGAGTCCGGCAAGGCGCTTCCCGCGAAGGTCGTCGACCCGGCGTGGAAGTCCATCGAGTTCACCGACGACCCGCTGGCCGCCACCCTCGACACCGAGGCGCGGCACGCGGTGAAGGCCGGTCTCCTCGAGAAGCCCGACCTGCACGGCATCTACGACCTGGAGCTCCTCAACAAGGTGCTGCAGCAGGAGAGCCAGCCCGGCGTCGACGACTCCGGCCTCGGCGTCAACTAGCCACCGCAACCCGACCGTTCCCAGGAGGTGACGATCATGGCCGTCAGCACCCTCACCAAGGCCGAGGACCGCACAGCGGTGTCGCACGCCGCTCGTATCCAGCACGTGTCCAAGTCCTTCGGCCGGCCCGGCGCGCAGCAGCTCGTGCTCGACGACATCAGCCTCGATGTCGCTCCGGGCGAGTTCGTCACGCTCCTGGGGGCCTCGGGCTGTGGCAAGTCCACCCTGCTCAACCTCGTCGCGGGACTCGACGCCCCGACCGTCGGCTCCATCGAGACGCCCGGCGGTCGGCCCGCCCTGATGTTCCAGGAACACGCCCTGTTCCCCTGGCTCACCGCGGGCAAGAACGTCGAACTCGCCCTGCGCCTGCGCGGCGTGCCCAAGAGCGAGCGGCGCGACGAGGCGGAGCGACTCCTCGGCCTGGTCCGCCTCTCCGGCGCCTACGGCAAGCGCGTGCACGAGCTTTCCGGCGGCATGCGCCAGCGTGTGGCGCTGGCCCGCGCGCTCGCCCAGGACAGCCAACTGCTCCTGATGGACGAGCCGTTCGCGGCACTCGACGCGATCACCCGTGACGTACTGCACGACGAACTGACCCAGCTGTGGCATGAGACCGGCCTCTCCGTACTCTTCGTGACCCACAACGTGCGCGAGGCGGTCCGCCTCGCCCAGCGCGTGGTGCTGCTGTCGTCCCGCCCCGGGCGCATCGCCCGCGAGTGGACCGTGGACATCCCGCAGCCGCGCCGTATCGAGGACTCCGACGTCGCGGAGCTGTCCCTCGAGATCACCGAACAACTCCGTGGGGAGATCCGCCGCCATGGCCAGCACTAAGACCTCCACCGAGACCTCCGCGTCCAAGGACCAGGACGGCGCGGCCGGCCTGTCCGGGCTCGCCGGCCTGGAGGCGGGGCTCGACGCCCTGGAGACCTCGGTGACCGCGCGCACCCCGCGCAGTGAAATCTTCCGCAACAAGATCGTTCCCCCGGTCGTCGCGATTGCTCTGGTCCTGGTGGTCTGGCAGGCCCTGACCTGGGCGCATGTCGTCGACCCGTACAAGCTGCCGTCGCCGTCGGCCGTGTGGGCCGAGGTCCGGACGGCCTGGCTGCAGGGCACGCTGTTCGACTACATCTGGACGAGCCTCTGGCGCGGTATCTCCGGCTTCCTGCTCGCCCTCATCATCGGCACGCCGCTCGGTCTGCTCGTGGCCCGGGTGCGGTTCGTGCGCGCCGCGATCGGACCGATCCTGTCGGGTCTGCAGTCCCTGCCGTCGGTGGCGTGGGTGCCGCCCGCGGTGCTGTGGCTCGGCCTGAACGACTCGATGATGTACGCGGTGATCCTGCTCGGCGCCGTCCCGTCCATCGCCAACGGCCTGGTCGCCGGCGTCGACCAGGTGCCGCCGCTGTTCCTGCGGGCCGGCCGCACCCTCGGCGCCACCGGGGCCCGCGGCACCTGGCACATCGTGATGCCGGCGGCACTGCCCGGATACCTGGCCGGTCTGAAGCAGGGCTGGGCCTTCTCCTGGCGCTCCCTCATGGCCGCCGAGATCATCGCGTCCTCGCCCGAACTCGGCATCGGCCTCGGCCAGTTGCTGGAGAACGGCCGCACCAACAGCAGCATGTCCATGGTGTTCCTCGCCATCTTCCTCATCCTGATCGTGGGCATCGCCATCGACCTGCTCGTCTTCAGTCCCCTGGAGCGCCGCGTGCTGCGCAGCCGCGGTCTCCTCGGCAGGAGCTGACCCGTCATGCGCCACCTGAGCCTTCCGCCGCAGCCCTCCCGTTCACTGCGGGGCGAGCCCGCGCCCGTCCTGCTCGTCGTCGCCCACGGCAGCAGGGACCCGCGCCACGCCGCGACCGTGCACGCCCTGGTGCGACGCGTGCGGTCACTGCGGCCCGAGCTCCGGGTGGAGACCGGCTTCCTGGACTTCAACGCCCCCTCCGTGACAGGGGTCCTCGAAGGCCTCGCCGCCGACGGTGTGCGTGACGTGGTGGCCCTGCCGCTGCTGCTCACCCGCGCCTTTCACGCCAAGGCCGACATCCCCGCCGTCCTGCACGAGGCGACCGTCCGCCTGCCGCAGCTGCGGATCCGCCAGGCCGAGGTGCTCGGCCCCTCCCCGCTGCTCCTCGACGCCCTGGAGCAGCGGCTGTACGAAGCGGGCCTCGAGCCCGGTGACAAGAGCACGACCGGGGTCGTCCTGGCCTCGGCGGGTTCCTCCGACCCGGAGGCGATCGCAGTGATCGCAGAAATCGCGCGGGAGTGGCGGCGCACCGGTTGGTGTGCCGTGCGGCCTGCGTTCGCCTCCGCATCTCTGCCCCGCACCGAGGACGCCGTACGCGCGCTGCGCGCGGAGGGCGTCCACCGGGTGGCGGTGGCCCCGTACGTCATCGCGCCCGGCTTCCTGCCCGACCGGATCGCGCGCGGCGCTCGCGAGGCCGGCGCGGACGTCCTCGCGGATGTCCTCGGCCCCGCACCGGAACTGGCGCGGCTCCTCCTGACCCGGTACGACGCGACGGCTGCGGTCTCGGCGTACGGCGCGACGGTGCCGGGCTCTGCGGCGGTGCCGGGCTCGGCCAGGGCTGTCGTGGTGGCGATGTCGGCCTAGAGGAGGCCCCTCTCCGGCGTCGTCGGCCACTGCCTGGCCTCGCCGATCTCGCCCGGCGGCTCTCAGGCGGGGGCTGCGAGCTCGGGTCGCCCCTTCTCGTAGATCGTGAGTCCCTTCGCCAACTTCAGGGGGACCAGGATCAGTTCGACGACGAGCGCCTTCCACGCGTAGACCAGGTTGACCGCCTTCGTCGCGTACACGCACGGGACGTTCCGCAGCACGGAGAGCAGGGGCAGTCGTCGTCTGCGTGCCGCGTAGACCAGCGGCGGCAACGTCAGCAGGGTTTCCGCGCCCAGCCACCACGCGAAGGCCTCGGCGAACGACTGCGTGCCTGACGCGGCCACCAGGAACGGCGTGGCCAGCCACAGCGGGGCGGTGACGATCTCTGCCAGGGCTAGCAGCACCCACAGAGCCAGCATTGGCTTCGCCTTCGTCAACCTGGGCAGATGCAACCGGACGTTCTGGCAGAAGCCCGCCATCCACCGCCAGACCTGCTTACGCAGATACGTGAGCGTCTCCGGATCGGCAGCCCAGGCGACCGCATCGCTCACGTAGACCGCGCGGCGTCCCGCGATCTGCCGGGACCAGGTGAAGTCCATGTCCTCCACGATGGTGCGTTCGGGGAAGCCTCGCGTGGTCTGCAGGTCGCTCCAGCGGAACATCGAGCAGCAGCCCGAGCACACCATGGGGCTGCCCGCCGCGTGCTGGATGGGTCGATGCCAGTGGAAGCCGAACAGATACTCCACCGACCTCCCGCGCTCCCAGATGGTGCGGGTGAATCGTGTCTGGACGTTGCCGGCCGCGATCGCCACGTCGGGGTCGTCGAAGGCTGCCGTGATGCGCTCGATGTAGTCCGGCGCGAGGACCGTGTCCGCGTCGACCGCGAGGATCAACTCCGTTGTGCAGTAGGGCAGGGCATAGTTCTGCGCTTTGGCCTTGCTGCCCTGGTTCTGCGGTGGGCGCAGGACCCGGGCGCCGTACGCGGCGGCGACCTCGCCCGTGCGGTCGTCCGAGGCGTCGTCGACCACGATGACCTGCTCCGGCTGCATCGTCTGCGCGGCCAGCGATTCGAGCGTTGCGGGCAGTCCTGCTTCCTCGTTGTGCGCGGGCACCACGACGGTCACGCCTGGAGAGCGGGTCGTAAGCCTCTGGCCGCCGGGCGCTGAGTTGCCTCGCCGGTGCTTTCCGGTTGCCCTGGCTGTCCTTGTCCTGGCTGTAGTTGTCTCGGTCGCCCTCATCGCGTCATGCCCCCGCTGACCGTCACGTAGCCGGCCGTGCCGCTGCCTCGGGGCCGGGACCGGGACCGCGTCCCCGCGGTGGCCCTCCTCGATGGCGAGCTGGACCGGGACTCGGACCGGTACCCGGGTGGCCGGAACCTGAACCGAAACCTCGGCCGATCTGCAGTCGTGGCCCAACTGGGCGTCGGCGGCGCTGTGTTGCCTGGCACCTCCGCGAACGTCCCTGCCCTCCGCGCCCGTACGTCGGCGTCCGCCTCTCCCGTTCGCATCCGGACGACGCCGGCTGCCAGGACGACGACCAGTCCGACCAAGCCGTAGACAAGCGTGCTGATGCCGATGAACGGCAAGCCCCCGTGCATCTCCTCACCCCCGTAAGGAATTTCGTGCTGCGTGAATTTCGTGCGTGGAAGGTCGGGAGGGCCGAGTGTCGGCCGCTCCCGTTCCAGGCATCGCTCACGCTAGACCGAATCGCGATTTCTATCCGGAATCACGAATTCCTGTGGATAACTCGTCGGCGGCACGATGCGGGGGAGCCGGCGCGGACGAGCTCGCGGCGCCGCGGCCTACTCCGACCCACCCCGCTCATCGACGAACGGCGTGCCCTGGTGGAACCAGAGGAGCCAACCCTTTCGAGTGAGCCTCCACAAGGAACTCCGGTGCGCCGTCCGCCCGTTGTCGTCAGTGTCGAAAGTCAGATGGACCAGATCGTCCGCAAGCTGGACGCCCCGCATCCGGGAGGTGGTGATGGGTCGGTGCCCCGGTTCCGGCTGCGCGGCGAGCGCAGCGACGATCGCCGCGCGGTCCCAGCAGCGCCCCGATGCGCCGATCTCCGAGAATTCGGGGTGGAGCAGCTCGCCGAGGAGCTCCGGCGAGCTGCGCACTTCGGGGGCGAGCAGGCGCAGTTCCCCCTCGATCGCGGCCTGCACTGCGGGCGAGGTCTCAGTCATCGGTGAGCTCCACAAGTTTGAGGACCGTGTTCCAGTTCCGGCTGGTGGCTACGGTGCCCTTCAGGACCGAGGGCCGGGCCAGCGCGTCGGCCAGCTTGGAACGGCCGAGTCCCTCCGGGGCGTAGAGGTACAGCGCCCGGTCGCCGAGCTTGAAGTCCTCCGGCGCGTACGCCGACGGGTCCACGGCGGCGAACCGTTCGGGCCGGACTGACTCCGAGAAGTAGGTGACGTGCAGTTGCTTCGCTTCGAGGGTGTCGGCGGGGTAGGGGCAGGCCTCGGCGACGGCCCGCAGATAGTCGCCGTCGCGGACCAGGACGTCGACGGCGAAGCCGAAGTGCTTCGCGAGCGCGGTGGAGATCTCGGCGGCGAGAGAGTCCTCGTCCCCGTGGTCGCTGTCGAAGACGGCGTTGCCGCTCTGCAGGTGTGTGCGTACGCGTTCGAAGCCCAAGTCCGTGAGAAGGGCGCGGAGTTCTGCCATCGGGACCTTCTTGTGACCGCCCACATTGATCCCGCGGAGCAGCGCCGCATACATCGTCATGGCCACACCCTAGACAAGGCCCCCAGAAGTCTCGCCGAAGGCGGCGCTCAGCCCGCGCGGAGAAGGGACGCTCAACTCGCGCGGAGAAAGGACGCTCAACTCGCGCGCAGAAAGGCGGCCGTCGTGCCCCGTGGGGGTTGGCACGACGGCCGCCGGTCCTGAGAAAGGCTCCCGGAGCCCGGGGAAGCAGGCCCCGGGAGCCTTCACCGCAGTGTGAGGCTCGGCCTCGGCGTCAGGTTCGGGAGGTCGTCCGCGAGCCGGATGCCGGAACTCGCCTCTGCTCCCTCGGCCCGGCCGGCACGGCAAGTACGGCGGACCGAGGGGCTGTCAGCACATCGAGAAGGTGCTTCGAGAGGTGCTTGGAGCTGCTTCGAGAGGTACTTCCAGTGGCGCTTCGAGGAGGTGTTACTCGACGACCTTGAGCAGCTTGTTCGGCGTGCCCTCGCTCGGGTTGGTGATCTTGTCCGGCGTGGCGCCCTCGGTCAGGGCCGTGGCGACCTGCTCCGGCGTGGCGTCCTGGTGGCCACCAAGGTAGACGGCGGCGGCGCCCACGACGTGCGGGGTCGCCATCGACGTACCGGAGATGGTGTTGGTGGCCTCGTCATCGGTGTTCCAGGTGGACGTGATGTCCGAGCCCGGAGCGTAGATGTCGACGATCTCGCCGAAGTTGGAGAAGTCCGACTGCTCGTCGGTGTTGGTGGAAGAGGCGACCGTGATGGCCTCCTTCACACGCGCCGGGGAGCCCTGGCCGGCGTCCGAGGACTCGTTGCCCGCGGCGACACCGTAGGTGACACCGGCCGCGATGGACTTGCGGACGGCCTCGTCGAGGGCCTCGTCGGCGCCGCCGCCGAGACTCATGTTGGCGACGGACGGGCCCTGGTGGTTCTCGGTGACCCAGTCGATGCCGGCGACGACGCCCTCGGTGGTGCCGGAGCCGTTGTCGTCCAGGACGCGGACGGCGACGATCTTGGCCTTCTTGGCGACACCGTGGGACGCGCCCGCGATGGTGCCGGCGACGTGCGTGCCGTGGCCGTTGCCGTCATCGGCGCTGTCGTCGTTGTCGACGGCGTCGAAGCCGTGCTCCGCGCGACCCTCGAAGTCCTTGTGGCTGATGCGGACACCGGTGTCGATGACGTACGCGGTGACGCCCTCACCCGCGGCGTCGGGGTACGTGTACTTCTTGTCGCCCTCGGTGTCGGCCTGGTCGATGCGGTCCAGACCCCAGGACGGCGGGTTGTCCTGGGTCGCGTTGATCGTGAACTTCTTGTTCTGGACGACCTTCGACACGGACGGGTCGGCGGCCAGGCGCTTGGCCTCGGTCTCCGAAAGGCCGGAAGCCGAGAAGCCGTTGACGGCCGAGTCGTAGTTGCGCTTGAGCTTGCCGCCGTACTCCTTGGCGAGGTCCGTCTTGCTGCTCTTGTTGGCCTTCTCGTCGAGCATGACGATGTAGCTGCCGGCCACGGCGCCCTTGGCGTCGGCACCGTAGATCTTGCCCTCGGCCGCCGGTGCGGCGCCCGCGAACGAGGTCGCGAAGACGGTGACGCCCACGGCGGTCGCAGCGGTGGCTATCGCCGCGGTGAGCTTGAGGGAACGAGCACGCTTGTGAGTTGCCATGAAGAGGGATCTCCTCGTGGTGTGGGGGTTGTGGGGGGTAAGCGTTACTGCCTCAACCCCCGTAGACCCGGAAGATCTCCGGGGGTTGGGACGAAACCCTGTCGGATTGACGCGCGCAGATCAATACCTACATACAGCTGTGACTTGTTCAACAAGGTTCCGTAATAACAAATAGGGCGCTCTGCGCATAACGCAGAGCGCCCTCAGGGGCACCCCTGAGATCCTCCCGGCCGCCCGAAACATTTGGCTGGAAAGGCCATTTGAAAATCGGGACAGAAGTGGCGACATCCGAGCAGATCACTGAACGGATTTCGGACCCGTCAGGCAGCGGCGGCAAGCTTCCGCTGCTCAAAGCTGTCGAGCGTGCGCGTGAAGTCACGAGTGGAGAGCAACAACTTGTAGATGATGGCGAGTTCGAAGACCAGCAGCAGCGCGCCGGAGATGATGGTGGCCGGAATCACCGCGTCGAAGAGCGGTCCGATCATGAAGACGCCCATCTGGAACTCGATCCCGCTCACAAGGTGCGTACGGATCCGCTTGCTCAGCAGATACGAACGGCAGCGCAGGTACCACGGAAAGCGGTGACGGAACTCCTGGTGCAGGTCGATGACTTGGGCCTTGGAACCGGTTACAGAGGAAGCGGAAGACTCGACCGTGAGGGGAGCGGAAGACTCGACCGCAGGGGAAGCGGCGGGCTGCACCGCCGCGCCGTCGGCGCCTTCGGCACCATCGACGCTCTCCCGCAGAGTGCGCTGCGCGAGCCCGCCGCGCGCCGCCTGCAGGTCCTGCTCGATGTCCGCTGCGGGGTTCTCGCGCAACAGGTCTTCCATGAAGGCCAGTTCCGCCTGGTTCTCCGCCCGTCGGGCCTCACGCATGCGGGACTTGATCTGCTTGCGCATGGAGTGGCGGATCTTGAAGATCTCCAGGGAGTTGATGTACCGAAGCGTGTCGAGGCCGATGACCACCAGGGACAGCCAGATGTAGATGGTCTCGCCGGTCCGCTGGTACTGGCCCGCCATCAGGGCCACCGAGCACACCATGACCCTGATCCGGTCGAAGACGAAGTCCAGCCAGGCGCCGAACACCGAACCGGTACCGGTCAGGCGCGCGACCTTGCCGTCCATGCAGTCGAGGATGAAGCTGAAGTGATAGACGACGGCGCCAGCGATCAGCCAGCGCCAGTCGGCCATCGCGAAGCAGGCGGCGGACGCGAGGCCGAGCAGGAACGCACCCCATGTGATCTGGTTCGGGGTGATCCGGGTACGCATCGCGGCCTGGCGCACGAGCGGCGTCGCGACAGGGTCGACAAGCAGCACCGTCCACCAGGCGTCGCGCTTCTTCTCGGTGATGCGGCGTACCTCTGAGAGAGGCGGTATGTCTCGGCGCATGTCAACTTCCCGGCGTTCGAGTGGAATTCACTTCACGCTAAGAAGGTCGTTGCCCAAGGCACAAGAAGCCGCGCGTACAACCTTTACCCGGGGGTAAGGGTCGTAGATTCCAGACGAGTCAATGCCCTTGGTGGACCAGAGGCCTGTTACCTGAGCGTTACAACTCCAGGTCTCAGGCCACCTGGACACCTCCACCCGCCACCGAGCGTCGTGGGCTACCTCCGGGGCAGCGCGGCCTCGATCAGGTCGACCGCCTGCCGGGTCCCTCCCTCCGTCGCCATCTGCTCCTGGATGGCCCGCAGTCGACGCGCCACCTCCGGGTCCGCGACGAGTTCGAGCACGGCCTGCCGCAGCACGTCCGCCGTGGCCTCCTCGGTGGGGATGTGCCGGGCGACGCCGAGACCCTGCAGCATGTCGGCGTTGCCCGGCTGGTCGACGGCCTGCGGCACGGCCACCATCGGCGTCGCCGTCGCCAGCCCTTCCTGACTGCCGCCCGCTCCGGCATGGGTGATGAACGCGTCGGCCTTCTTCAGGATCGCCAACTGCGGTACCCAGCGGTGTACTTCGACGTTGACGGGGATCTCACCGAGCTCGCTCTCTTCGACGTGCCGGCCGATCTGCAGCACCAGGTGCCAGCCCGGCAGGTCGCCGAACGCCTCGATGCACTCCCGGTAGAACGCCGGCTGCTTGGTGAACGAGGAGCCGAGCGAGACCAGGACGACCTTCTCGGCCTCGACGGGCCGCTGCCAGTCACCCTGCGCGGACCGGTCTCCCTGACATGCACCGACGAACGTGTGGACGATCTCGTCGACCCGATCGGCGTTCGGCTGCAGCGCTTTGGGGATCAGTACGAGAGAACGGGGCGGGCGGCCCACGAACGCGTCATGCCCCTGCGTGATGCCGTTCCCCTGCAGCCAGCTCTCGAAGTTCGCGAAGTACGCCTGACCGCGCTCGGTCGCCTTCAACTCCCGGTACAGCGGCTCCCCCACCTCCTCGTGATACCCCTCCCACGCCACCAGGTTCGGCGACAGGGAGATCTCCGGTACGCCCCAACGCCGGGCGAGCACCCGCGCCGGATAGGACGTGATGTCGTACAGGACGAGGTCGGGCTCGTCGCCCTCGTAGGCCTTGGCGAGCTGCGGCAGCGCGTGGACCGCGTCCTTGAAGAACGGCTCGATGTTGTCGATCAGCGTGGTGCCCCAGGCCTCCGGATCGTCGTCCGGCGAGGGCAGGGTCGTGGTGTAGAGGACGGGTTCCGCACCGGTCTCGGCCACTTTCTCCTCGAAGATGTGCGGGATCGCGTACGTGACCCGGTGCCCTCGGGCGACGAGCTCGCGGATCACTTCGAGGCTCGGGTTCACGTGCCCGTGGGCAGCGATGGAGAACATGGCGACATGGGCACGCTGGGGAGTGGTCATGACCAGCAAGCTATGCGAGACGATACGTCTCGTGCAATCGTTTTTATGTCGCCCCGATGCGCGGCACGCGCTCGCGGCTGTCTCGCCGCGCACCGCACCCGGAACACGGCACCGAGCATCTCGCCGCACGCCGCGCCGCACTTCACCAGCAAGCGTGCAGGCGCCCGCCCGCCTGCACGCGCCCCTTCGCAGCCGTCGCCGCCCCTATCTCTGATACCGGGCCAGGACCAGATTCCCGTCCTCGACCAGCCGTCTTCTCAGCTCGCCCATGCCGATCGCCCCGCTGTAGTACTCCTGCAGAGCAGGCGTCGCGACCTTGTCCTTCCACTCCGGGTAGCCGCGCACCGACTGGGCCGGGGCCGAACGCAGATGCTCGGCGAGCGCCGTCCCCGTCGCCCAGTCGTTCTTCTTCGTGTGCAGGGCGGGGGCCTTCAGGGCCTCGGTGCCCGTCGGCAGCATCCAGTCGCCCTGGGCAAGGCGCACCATGTTCTCCGGCTGCAGCAGGAAGTCGATGAACGCCATCGCCTCCTTCTTGTGCGGGCTGTCCTCCGCGATCGACAGCGTCTGCGGACTCACGCCCTGAGTCAGCCCGTCGGCCCCCGCGGGCGCGGGCAGCACCTGCCAGTCGAAGCCGTCGGGCGCCTGCTGGACGATCTGCTGCCGGTACGAGAAGCCGAGCGGCACCATCGCGTACTTGCCGCCGAAGAAGCCCGGCAGCGTGTCCGAGCCGCCCATGCCCAGGGTCGAACTCGACGCGCTCCCATCCGAGTTGACCTGATCGTGCACCGTCTTCGGCATCACCTGGTCGGCGGCGTCGAAGCGGACCTCCACCTTGCCGTCGGCACCCCGATGGAAGACCTTGCCGCCTGTCGACAAAGAGAGATTCAGCGTGGCCGACACCGGCTCCTTCAGCGGCCAGGCCACTCCGTACTTGCCGTCGCCTGCGCCGCCGCCCAGCTCGTCCGTGATCTTCCGGAACTCCTGCCAGCTCCACGGCTCGTCCGGCGTCGGGATGCGCACACCGGACTACTTCAGCCACTTCGCGTTGGCGATCAGGACGCGCGGCTCCTGCAGGAACGGCACGCCGTAGATCCCGTCGCCGAAGGTCGCCGTCTCCCAACTCCGCTGCGGGATGTCCGACTTCAGGCGGCCCGGCAGCAGCTCCTCCATGTCCGCGAGGTAGCCGCCGTACGCGAAGTCCGCGAGGTCGTCCGAGGCGTCGTGGATGATGTCGGGCGCCTCACCGCCCTCGAAGGACGTGAGCAGCTGGTCGTGCACGCTGTCCCAACTGCCCTGCACGTACTTGACCTGGACGTCGGGGTGGGCGGCGTTCCACTCCTTCACCAGTTCCTTGTTGGCTTCGATCGACTCCTGCTGCCACGCGAGGGACTGGAACTCCAGCGTGATCCGGCCGCCGGCCTCCTCGGGCTCCCCTGAGCAGCCGGTGAGCAGCAGCCCGAGCGCCGTGGCCGCGGCGGCGACGAGCCGGGCGCGCACGCGCGGGCGGGAGCGGGGGTGGGAGCGGAGGCGGATTCGGGGGGCCATCAGTGCTTCACCGCCCCGGCCAGCATGCCGCCGGTGATGCGCTTCTGGATGAGCGCGAAGATGACCAGCGAGGGGATGGTCGCGAGGAACGCGGCAGCGGCGAGCGGTCCCAGGTCGGCGACGCCCTCGGTGCCGATGAAGCGGTTCAGGATGACCGGCAACGTCTGCTTCTCCGGGGTCTTGAGCAGGACGAGTGCGAAGAAGAACTCGTTCCATGCGGTGATGAAGGCGAACATCGCGGTCGCCACGATGCCGGGCGCGAGCAGCGGCGCGGTCACCGAGACCAGCGTGCGCAGCTTGCCCGCCCCGTCCACCGCCGCGGCCTCCTCCAACTCGGGCGGCACGGCGCGGACATAGCCGACGAGCATCCACAGTGCGAACGGCAGCGCCCACACCACGTACACCATGATCAGACCGAGCAGCGAGTTGATCAGATAGAGGTTCTTCAGGATCAGGAACAGCGGGATGATGATCAGGACGAACGGGAACGCCTGGCTGATCACCACCCAGCCGGTGGCCGCCTTGGCGAGTCGATTGCGGTGTCGCGCCATCACGTACGCCATCGGCGTCGCGATGACGACCGCGACGAGCGCCGTGCTGACCGCCACGAGCAGCGAGTTCGTCATCGCCTGCAGCAGCGGCTGCTCGTCGAAGGCCTGCGTGAAGTTCTGCAGCGTCGGGTCGTGCGGGATCCACGTGGGGTCCAGGCTGCCCAGTTCCTTCGCCGGTTTGAACGCCGTGGAGATCAGCCAGGCGAACGGGAAGGCCAGGAAGACGAGATACGCCGCGAGCGCCACGTACTGCGCTGCGCGCGCCGACTTCGTCGTACGCATCATGCCTCGTCGCCTCCCTTCAGACGGCCCACGAGATAGAAGGCGAGGATCACCGAGATCACCGCGACCATCACGCAGCCCATCGCCGCCGCATAGCCGAACTGGCCGTAGCGGAAGGCCTCTTCGTAGGCGAACAGCATGGGCAGCCGGGTGCGACCGCCGGGGCCTCCCTGCGTGAGCACGTACACGAGGGCGAAGGAGTTGAAGTTCCAGATGAAGTTGAGGGCCGTGATGGACAGGGCGACGGGTTTGATCGCCGGCCAGGTGACGGTGTGGAAGCGGCGCCAGGCGCCGGCTCCGTCCATGGCAGCCGCCTCGTGCAACTCCCTCGGGGTGTTCTGCAGTCCGGCGAGCAGCGCCACCGTCGTCTGCGGCATGCCGGCCCAGACGCCGACGACGATCACTGCGAACAGCGCGGTGGCCGTGCCCGTCAGCCAGTCCCGGCCTTCGCCGAGGCCGAGGTTGGCGAGGGTCTCGTTGAGCACGCCCGCGTCGGGGTGGTAGACGAGCCGCCACATGATGCCGACGACGACTTCCGGCATCGCCCACGGGATGATCGCGAGCGCCCGCGCCAGCCAGCGGAACCGGAGGTTCTGGTTGAGCAGCAGGGCCAGGCCGAGCGCCAGGAAGAACTGCGGCACGGTGACGCCGACCGCCCACAGCAGGCCGATCCGGAACGAGTCCCAGAACAGGGTGTCCTGCAGCAGGTCCTGGAAGTTGAGGGCGCCCACCCACTGGGTGGCGGCGGTCCGTCCGGACTGTGAGTCGGTGAACGACAGCGCGATGCCGTACAGCAGCGGGCCGACGCTCAGAACCAGAATGGGGATCAGCGCGGGCAGCACCAGGAACCAAGCAGCGTGGTCCCCCGGTGTGCGTGTGCGCTGCTGCTTCGTTGACCGCTTCGTCGCGGTCGCCAATGCCACGGAATCGGCTCCTTCGGGCAGTTGATGTGGCGGTCGCTCTGGGGGTGGACTGTGCGTCTCCCGCCACCGCCCTTCCATGGATGCGCTGCGCGCCGTGACCTGTCCCAGGCAGTCACCGTCATCGTGCTGACGGCGCGTGAGCACGTCAAGCGTCTGTGCATGCCTTGTGGCCAGTGCGAACGCGCCCGCGACAGCTGCAAGACTGGGCGGCGTACACAGTGGTCGGCGAGGTGCTCGACGGGCTCGGTGGCGGTACGCGGGACTCCGGTTCGCGTGCGCCGCACGTCGTGCGCAGCGCGGTGCAGGAGGCAGGACATGGACGAGGCACGAGCGCGGGACGTGCTGGCCGAAGCCGGGGTGGCGGGCGTCGGCGCGGCCCCGGGCGACGCAGAACTCCTCGCCCTGGGCGAGAACGCGGTGTTCGCCGCCGGGGACCTGGTGGTGAAGGTCGGCCGGGCGGCCCCGGAGCTCCTCGACCGCGCCCGACGCGAACTGGGCGTCGCGCGTTGGCTGGAGGAGTGCGAGGTGCCCGCCGTGCGCGCCGCCGAGCCCGAACCGCGGCTCGTCGACGGCCATCCGGTGACGTTGTGGCAGCGCCTCGGCCCCGCGCTGCGGCCGGCTGAGCCGGCGGACCTGGCCGGGCTGCTCCGCCTGGTGCACGCTCTTCCCTCCCCTCCTGTGGAACTGCCGCGCCGTGAACTGCTCGGCGGCGTCGAGCGCTGGCTGCGCCTCGCGGGTGATGCGATCGCGCAGGCCGACGCCGACTATCTGCGTGAGCGCAGGGACGGCTTCGCCGCTGCGGCCGCGGCGCTCACCCCCCATCTGCCGCCGGGCCCGATCCACGGCGACGCCCTGCCCCGCAACGTCCATGTCGGTCCTGACGGGCCGGTCCTGGTGGACCTGGAGACGTTCTCGGCCGATCTGCGCGAGCACGACCTGGTGGTCATGGCCCTCTCCCGCGACCGCTACGGCCTTCCCCCCGAGTCCTACGACGCGTTCGTCACGACCTACGGCTGGGACGTACGCGAGTGGGACGGCTGCGCGGTGTTGCGCGGGGCGCGGGAGACCGCGAGCTGCGCCTGGGTGTCACAGCACGCGCCGACCAACCCGAAGGCCCTGGCCGAATTCCGCAGGCGGGTCGCCTCGTTGCGGGACGGGGACCCTGAAGTGCGCTGGTATCCCTTCTGAGTTCGGGCTCAGAGTCACGGCTCTGCGGTTCGTTTCTTCGATTCGGTTCTTCGATTCGGCTCTGTGGTGTCGGCTCGCCCCTGCCCGCGCGCCGGTTCAGCCCGATATATCCCGCAGCGGCCAGATCCCGTCGATCACCGCGGTCTCGTCTCCCTTGCCGCGCAGGAACTTCTGGAAGTCGGCAGCCCATTCCGCGTACCACTCGACCTGGCGGCGGTGCAGATCGGCCGGGCCGAGGCTGCCGACCTTCGGGTGCCTGACGGCTATGGCCGAGGCGAGGCGGGCTGCGGCGAGGGCGTCGGCGGTGGCGTCGTGCGCGGAGTCGAGCCGGACTCCGTACACGGAGCAGACCGCCTCCAGGTTCCTCTTCCCCCTCCGGTACCGATCGACAGAGCGGTCGATGGTGTACGGGTCGATCACCGGCGCCGGTGCGATCCCGCCGAGGCGCTCACTCAGGGACGGCAGTCCGTGCCGATGCAGCTCCGCGGAGAGCAGGGTCAGGTCGAACGCCGCGTTGTACGCCACCACCGGGACGCCCGACTGCCAGTAACCGGTCAGGGTGCGGGCGAGTTCGTCGGCCACCTGGTCGGCCGGGCGGCCCTCCGCCCTGGCGCGTTCGTTGCTGATGCCGTGGACGTCCACGGCCTCCTGCGGTATCGGCACGCCCGGATCGGCCAGCCATTCCCGGCGTCCGATCGGCTCCCCGTCCTTGACCTCGATCAACGCGCCCGTGACGATCCGCGCCTCGCGCGGGTCCGTGCCCGTGGTCTCCAGGTCGAAGCCGATCAGCAGCTCCTGGTGCCAGCCCATCCGTGGCCCTCCTTCGTGGTGCTCTCCCCCATGTGCGTTTCACGATGCCATGCGCCACTGACAATCCGACCGGCGCGTTCCGCTTCGCCCGCTGACCTGCGGTTCGTCAAAGAAGAGGACCGATACCTCGCGGTGGTCGGGACTTCAGGAGACGGGCCGCGAGTCCGCCCAGACGGACTCGAACTCCTCGCGGTACGTCTCGAAGAGTCCGTGCTCGCCGCTCCCGCCGGCCTTGACCACGCGACCGCCACCGCGCAGCACGAGCACGGGCGCTTCCATGCCGCGGGTGCGCCGCAGGTAGGACTGGACGACGGCCACGCCGTCCGAACCGTCACTGTCGACCAGGTAAGCGGTGAATCGCGGCGTTTCGTCGAATACGTGGATCTGGAAGGCGCCCGGGTCCCGGAGGCGGGCCCGCACCCGTCGCATGTGCAGGATGTTCATCTCGACCGAGCGGCTCAACTCACCGCGTTTGATGCCGAGTTCACGTTCGCGGCGCTTGACCGCGCTGCTCGCCGGGTTGAGGAAGAGCAGCCTTATGCGGCTGCCGGTCTCCGCGAGCCGCACGAGGCGGCGGCCGGAGAAGTTCTGGGCCAGGAGGTTCAGGCCTATCCCGATCGCGTCGAGGCGCCGCGCCCCGCCGAAGATGTCCTCCGCCGGGAACTGGCGCAGCAGCCGCACCCGGTCCGGGTGCACGCCCACCACGTCCGCGTACCGGTCGCCGACTATGTCCTCGACCGCGTCCACGGGCAGGCGGCGCGCGGAGGGCACGTCCGAGTCGGCGCCGAGGATCTCCAGGAGTCGCGCCGAGGCCCGCTCCGCCTGCGCGAGGACTGTCTCCGAGAGGGCGCGGTTACGGGAGACGACGTTCCGCGCGACCTCCAGCTCGTCCAGGGCGAGTTCGACGTCACGACGGTCGTCGAAGTACGGCTCGAAACAGGGCCAATGCTGCACCATCAGCTCGCGCAGCTGCGGCAGGGTCAGGAAGCTGAGGACGTTGTCGTCGGCCGGGTCCAGCAAGTACCCCTTGCGGCGGCTGACTTCGCGTACGGCGACGGCGCGCTGCACCCATTCCTGGCCGGCGGGGCCTGCGGCGGCCACCACCCAGTCGTCGCCGTGGACTGGCTCGTACACGGGCCGGACCACGGCGGAGACGACGGCTCGCAGCCGCTGCTCGACGAGGTTCAGCCAGATGTAGGCGCGGCCGGCGCGCTGCGCGCGTGTGCGCACCTCGTGCCAGGCGTCCGCACCCCAGTCCAGTTCCGGCCCTATTTGTGCGGCCGTGTCCATCGGGCGCGCCAGGGAGACCGTAGAGGGCGGGGCGTCGCCGGCGCCTCCCTCGCGACCCTCGTCGCCAGGAGGCAGCTCAAGACCGCCCGAGCTCACCCGCGCACCGCCTTCCGCTCCCCCCTTGGGACCCCGTTCGGGATCATGGTCCGGAGTCTTGGTCGAGACCCGGTTCAACGATCAAGGAAGGGTACTCCGGGAGCGGTCGGCGGTGCAGCCGGATGCACAGGCTCCTTTCTCAACCTCCTTGCGTCACAGGGGCGTTCTGGCCCTCGAGGGCTGTCGAAGTGAGCGGATTCATAGCGGTCACCTCCCACGGGGCGGCGAGACCCCCTGCCGATGCGCCGGCATCGGTTCCTGGTCCTCGCCCCGGGGATGCGGTGGAACCCTGTGTTGACCCGGGCGTTCGGGGGCTTGAGCGCTCGGCTGTGCCCCGGATGCGGAACTCGGCGCTGCAGTCGGGGCGTTCAGGCCGTCTGTTCGCTGGGGACGCCGAGTACGGCCCGGTCCGGCGCTGCGCCGGGGTCGGTGTCCTGGTCTGCGCCTCCGCCCTGCCCCGGCCGCGTGGCGAGGGCGACGACGAAGGCCAGTGCCGCCGCCGTGCTGCCGACGGCGAACGCGGCGGCGGGACCGTACGACTCGGCGAGACGGCCGGCGACGGCGAGTGTGACGGCTTGGCCGCCCACGAAGGCGCTCGATGCGAATGTCATGCCTTCCGCCAGCCGTTCACGCGGAACGGCCCGTTCGGTGAGGCCGAATCCGGTGATCAGGTTGGGCGCGAAGACAGCGCCGAAAACCGTCACTACGAAGTAGAGGCCGGCCAGCGATTCCGTCCACACGAGAGGGAGCGAAAGCAGCGCCGCTGTGGCCGTTGCGACGCGCCAGCGCAGCAGGAGGCCGATGCGGTCGGGCAACGCGACCATGGAGAGACCGACGACCGCGCTCATGACGCCCATCGCGGCATACACGAGCCCTGCCTGGTCCGGGCGCCCCAACTCCTCTGTGAGGGCGGTGATTCCGGCGCCGCAGCCACCGAGCAGCACTCCCAGAAGCACCAGTCCCACTCGCACCACGTACACCTGACGCGGCATACGCCGTCGTGCACCACGCGCGCGTGCGCGTTCCTCCGCCGCACGCGCGCGTGGCTGTTCTCGGCTCCCCTTGCCCTGCTGGTCCGCGTGCGCCGGCTCCAGGGTTCGAGCGGTCGGGTGCAGAGCGAATCCGGTGCCGCAGACGGCCACGAGGAACGCCGCGAGGAGCATCGCGTAGGCCGGGTGGCCGACGACCGCCGCGAGCCCCACAGCGGCGGGTCCGAGCACGAAGGACACCTCGTCCATGGTGCTCTCCAGCGACATCACGGCGTCGGCGAGCCGGTCGTCGGCCCGTCTGCGGCGCGCGAGCGCCACCACGCGGGCCCGCGCCAGCGGCCCGATGCCGGGAACCGAGGCGCCTGCCAGCGCCCCCAGGAGAACCAGCAGCGGCGTGACCGCACCCAGCAGGGCGCTCGCCGTGAAGGCACCGATCGCAACTGCGTTGAGCAGTGCGAAAACCAGCACTACGCGACGCTGGCCATGGCGGTCCGCGAGGCGGCCGACGAACGGCCCCATGGCCACCTGTCCGAGGGCCAGCGCACAGGCCACCATTCCGCCCGTGGCGAGTGAGCCGCTGGTCCGGGTGACCATCAGGACGCTGCCCATCTGGATGATCGCCGTGGGCAGCCGCCCCAGGAAGGAGATCAACGGAAGCAGCGCGCCCGAGAGTGCGATCACCTCCCGGTACGTCTGCAACGTCCCGGGAGCGGCATCTCGGCACGTGCTCTGGTCCGGCGTCCCCTGCGGCATCGTTCGAAGCTATCCCCCCGGTCAGGAGCGCCCGCATGCGGTGAAGGCACGAAAGCGGAGCGGTCCGGTACGTAGGTTCGCATGACGGTGGAGCACCGGCGCAGTGTCCGTGTTTCGGGGCCGCTGCGGGCTCCCCTGCTTCGGGACAGCTGCGGGTGCCCGCCAGGCACGTGGCCCTCAGCAGTCCTCGTACGCCTTGGGAGGCTGTCCGTATCGCCGCTGTGCGGGCGGTGCGGGCGGATCGTAGGGCGGCAGAACCTCCTGCAGCACGCGGACGAAGGCGGCGGCCGCGCCCGTCGGCTCCACGCGCGCGAAGACCGTCAACATGCGCTTCCAGGGCGGCTCCACGGAGAGCACCACACAGTCCTCACCGACCGCGCCTCGCACGACATGTGCGGGTGCCGTGGCGATGCCCACTCCGGCAGCCGCCATACGCACCGCCGTGGACGTGTGCTCGGTCCACACCGCGGTACGGGGTGCGAAGCCCGCCTGCCCGCAGGCCCAGTCGAGGAATCGCTGCCCCTGGACGACGGGCTCCATCGCGCACCGCACCCAGGGCCGCCCGGAGAGCTCGTCGAGGCGCACGCTCGTACGGCCCGCCAGGTCGTCGTCGAAGGGCACGGCGAGGACGATCTCCTCCTCGCCCACGGGGGTCACCGAGCCGGTCCAGAACTGCGGCGGCGGGCCCACCGCGAGGTCGGCCACGCCCCGCTCGACCTGCTCCTCCAGGGCCTCCGTCGTGCCGTACTCGTGGAGCAGCAACTGCACTCCGGGGTGGGTGCGGCGCCAGTGCGCGAAGGCGTCCGGCAGAACGCCCACAGCGACCGCGTGGACGGCCGCCACGTGCAGTTCACCGCCCTCGGCGCCGGAGGCTGCGCGCGCGGCGCGCCGGGCCTGTTCGGAGCTGCGCACGGCGAGTTCGGCGTGCGGCAGGAAAGCGCGCCCCATGGGGGTCAGCCGCACACCGCGCGACATGCGTTCCAGGAGCGGTCCGCCGACGCTCTTCTCCAGGGCTTTGATCTGGTGGGACAGCGCGGGCTGCGTGACGTGCAGCGCCTCCGCCGCGCGCGTGAAGGACGTTTCCTCGACGACGGCCAGGAAGTACTCCATCTGTCGCAGACTCACCGCAGCCCCACTCCCCCGCTGTGGGAGGTCGGGGGGAACCGGCTCCCATAAAGGTCATGCATCGGACCCACAAGAACATTGCCTTGGACTGATGGCAAGGTCCGGCAGGAGGGTGAGGATCATGAACACAGCACAGGGGACCCACCTCGAACTCCGGCCTGCAGCACCGGATTTCACTGCTGCGGAAACCGCCTCTACTGGTGTCGATGCGGACCCGGGCAAGGCGGTCGACGTCATCGTGATCGGCGGCGGCACCGGCGGCTACTCGACTGCTCTGCGTGCGGCCCACCTGGGCCTGACCGTGGTGCTCGCCGAGCGGGACAAGGTCGGCGGCACCTGCCTGCACCGCGGCTGCATCCCGAGCAAGGCGATGCTGCACGCGGCCGAGCTGGTCGACGGGATCGCCGAGGCGCGGGAGCGGTGGGGCGTGAAGGCCACGCTCGATTCCGTGGACTGGCCGGCGCTCGTGGCGACCCGCGACGACATCGTCACCCGCAACCACAAGGGCGTAGAGGCACATCTGGCGCACGCGCGTGTGCGGGTGATCCGCGGTAGTGCCCGTCTCACCGGGCGGCGTTCGGTGCAGGTCGACGGACACGGGGAGTTCACCGCGCGGCGCGGGATCGTCCTCGCGACGGGTTCGCGACCGCGTACCCTGCCCGGTCTCGAACCCGACGGGCGCCGCGTGGTCACCAGCGACGACGCACTGTTCGCGCCCGGCCTGCCAAGGTCCGTCGTGGTGCTCGGCGGCGGCGCGATCGGGGTCGAGTACGCCTCGTTCCACCGCTCGATGGGGGCTGCCGTCACATTGGTCGAGGCGGCGGAGCGGATCGTTCCGCTGGAGGACGTCGACGTCTCACGGCACTTGACGCGCGGCCTCAAGAAGCGGGGCATCGACGTGCAGACCGGCGCGCGCATGACTGACGCCACGCTGCTCGACGAGGGCGTCCGCGTCACGGTGCGCACCTCGCGCGGCGAGACCCGCACGCTGACGGCCGAGCGGCTCCTGGTCGCGGTGGGCCGCGCCCCGGTCACGGACGGCCTCGACCTGCCCGCTGCCGGCCTCGTGGCGGACGAGAGGGGCTTCGTGCCCCCGGCGGACTGGAAACGCCTGGAGACCGCCGTGCAGGGCATCCACGTCGTCGGCGATCTGTTGCCGCCGCCGTCGCTCGGACTGGCTCACGCGTCGTTCGCCGAAGGCCTGTTGGTGGCCGAGACGCTGGCCGGTCTGAGCTCGCAGCAGGTGGACTACGCGGCGGTGCCACGGGTCACATACTCGTCGCCGCAGACCGCCGCTGTGGGGCTGAGCGAGGCCGAGGCACGCGCGCGTGGCCACGAAGTGGAGGTGAACACGCTGCCGTTGACGGCTGTCGCCAAGGGCATGGTGCATGGGCAGGGCGGCCTGGTGAAGGTCGTCGCTGACGCGGGCGGCGGCCAGGTGCGGGGCGTCCACCTGGTGGGCCCGCACGTGTCCGAGATGATCTCGGAGAGCCAGCTGATCGTCGGCTGGGACGCCGAACCGGCCGATGTGGCCCGGCACGTACACGCACACCCCACGCTGTCCGAGGCCGTGGGCGAGGCCTTCCTGACGCTCGCCGGGCGCGGACTCCACCAGCAGTAGCGGGGCGGGCAGGCAGTTGAGCGGGCAGGCGGGCTGACGCGAGGTCCGCCGAGCCCTCTCTGGGGGGGGGACGATGTGCCCTTGATCCGTCACTCAAACGACACGCCAAATAAGGCAGTTGACCGCAAAGCCGCCGCAATCCTGCACCGTCCGCATAGCGGAGCGCTTCCATCCGCATACGCACAGTGGCGCCGATGCCTTGACAGGGGCTCCAGCCCGTGGGGTACTGCGGATGCGCACGCCGGGCGGACCATACGGGGGTGAGTCACCTGACGGAGCAGCACTACCCCAGTGTGGCGGAACTCGTCCTGTCCGCACGGAACTTGGCAGCCGAGCGGCCCGACCTCTGCGAGTTGCGACGGATCGGCACCTCGCGCGCGGGACGCCCGCTGCACCTGCTGTCGGTGGGGCGGGCGGAACAGCGTGTCCTGGTCGTCGCAGGCGCGCATTCCAACGAACCGGTGGGCGGTCCGACAGCCCTGCATCTGGCTCGACGCGCGGTGCACGAACCGCAGTTGCGGTCCGGCACCAGCTGGCACTTCCTGCTCTGCGCCGACCCCGACGGCGCGGCACTGCACCGCGCGTCCGCACCCCGTTCCCTGTTCGACTACCACCGGCAGTTCTTCCGCCCCGCGGGACCCGAGCAGCCGGAGTGGGCACCTTCCGTACTGCCGCCCGACGAGTGGCCGCCCGAGACCCGCGCCCTCCTGAACGTCATCGACGAGCTGCGGCCCTACCTTCAGGTGTCGCTGCACGGCACCGATCTGGGCGGCAGCTGGGTGCAGTTGACGCAGGACATACCCGGCCTTGCGGAGCCCTTCGCCAAGTCCGCGGCGCAGCTCCACATCCCCATAGAGACCAGCACTTCCGACGCCGCGGGCTGGCCGATATCGGGCCCTGGCGTGCACGTCATGCCGGATCCCGGCACGGACGCGCTGTTCCCGAGCCTGCCCGAGGACGTGACGCGGTCGACCTGGCACCACGTGCACCGGTACGGCGGCAGCACGGCCATCGTCGAAGTGCCGATGTGGGCGAGCGATCTGGTCGACGACCCGACGCGTCACCCTGCGCCCCGTGAGGCGCTCCAGAAGGTCTCCAGAAGGCTGCGCACGGAGGCCCTGCGGGTGGAGGTCATCCTGCAGGAGACGGGCCTCAGAGAGGCCAAGGAGCAGTCGCTGCCCGAAGGTTGCGGGCCACTGCTGCGCGCCTCGCGCTGGGCACTGGGGCTCGTCCCCGGCCTCGCTGAGGACTGGCTGCGCCCACCGCCGAAGGACGCGACCATGACGTACGTGTCCAGCATCGACGCCTTCGGCCGCCGGCTGCCGATGCGGGCGGCGGCGATGCTGCTCCAGGTGCTCGATCAGGCGGAGGACCAGGCGGCTCCCCGCCTGGAGCGGCTGGTCGCCCAGTGGAGCAACGCCTTCGAGAGTCACTTCAGGGCCCGCTGGGTGCCACTGGAGCACCAGGTGGAGCACCAGTCCCGCACCGTGATCGCAGCGGCCCGGCACGCGCGCGTGAAGGTGAACTAGCCGGCACACGCGTGAAGGTAAATGGTTCGGCACGCGCGCGTGGAGCCGAATACGTTCACCGCACAGGCACGAATCATCAGCACAGGCACGAACCCATCAGCTGCATCACGGTGTCCGGCCACAAGCTGGAGTAAGTCGCAACTCACTGCACAGCGAGCCGGAAAGTCATCGACCCGAAGCTCACATGGTCGCCGTCCCGTACCACTGCGGCAGCGACCACGCGGCGCCCGTTGACACTCGTGCCGTTGGTGGAGCCCAGGTCGCGCAGCACCCAGTGGCCGCCCTGCATGCGGAGCTCGGCATGGACGCGCGAGACGGTGTCGTGGCTGAGTCGCAGGCCGCTCGACGGGTCGCGGCCGATGCGCAGCGGATAGGGGCTCGGCGCGGGAAGCAGCAGCTTGGGCAGCCTCTCGGCCTGCCAGGCCCGACGCACCCGCACGGTGAACGCGGATGCCGCACCGACCGCTCCGGTCACCAACGCGCTCCAACGCCCCTGCGCGGCCGGCAGATCAGCGGTGAGCGCGGCCAGTTGGTCCGCCTGCCGCGCGACAAGCGCGAGCTCCATACGGCGGACGTACGTGTCGTGCGAGAGCCTCCCCTGGACCACGCCCTCCTGCAGCGCGCGCAGCGCCTTGTCGCGTTCGGCGTCCGAGAGCCGCGCGGGATACGTGGGGAACTCGAAGGAGGACGTCACGTTCGCGATTGTCGGGCAGCGCCGCCGGAGTGTCCAGAAAACCCGGACCTTGGCCGGTCGGCTGACCAGCACGAGACCCGATCCGTACGCCGATTGACGACTTGACGACCTCGACGTCCCCGGCGTCCTTGACGGCCAGGCCGAGTCGGGTCGGGCAGGCCGCGTCGACCGAAAAGTGTTGGACGGGCTCGCGCGGCGCGCATAAGGTCCCCAGCGACGCCCGGCTTGCGGAAAGGAGGCGAGAGCTATGAAGTGCACGACCCTGCCACTGCGCTCCCGCCCTGTATCTGCGGCGTCTTCCCTGGTCTGAACGGGAGCGTTTCGATTCATTCGATCCGTTCGATCGATCCGTTCGATCCGTTTCCGGAGGACTCTCCATGACCGATCTGGTCATCCGTGCGCTCACAGAAGCTGACGCGCACCTGTTCAACTCCCTCGCCGATCCCGGCCTCGTGGGCCGCGCCCTCATGGGCGTCGAATACCGCACACGGGCCTCGGGCGGCGACTACCTGCCCGAGTGGACCTACGTGGCGCTGCGCGACGGCAAAGTCGTGGCCAGGGCCGCTTTTTGGGGCTCGCCGCAGGACACGGAGCCGCTGAACCTCAACTGGTTCGACTTCGCCGACGGCGAGCACGACGCGGCCGTCACACTGCTGCGCGAAGCGCCGTTCGACGTCGAGTACGAGCTGATCCTGCCCTCGGACTGGCGGGAGCGCCCAGAGGCCCACACAGCGGCCCAGGCGCGGATCTCGGCGGCCGCGGCAGCAGGTAAACGGCCGCTCGTGGAACGGCTCCGGTACACGTGGAACCCGCAATGCGGGCTTCCGGCTCGGCCGGGACGGCTGGAGTTCCGCGAGGAGCACGACGAAGCAGCGCTCCTCGACGCACTGTGTCGGATCCACTCCGACACGCTCGACGCGCACGCCCAGCGCGCCAAGGAGCAGGGCGGCGCGGAGCAAGCCGCCCGGGAGGAGTTGGAGTACATCCAGTGGTGCCCCGAGGCCTGGCCGCAGCTGGCCTTCACCCCGCAGGGCGAGCTGGTGGGGCTGCATCTGCCGTGCCGGATCCCGTCGGGGTTCGCAGCCGGGTTCATCGGCGTGGTGCCGGAGCAGCGCGGCCACGGGTACGCGTACGACCTGCTCGTGGAATCGACGCACTTCCTGAGCGAGCGCGGCGCGGAGCGCATCGTCGCGGCAACTGATGTGGGGAACTTCCCCATGGCAGCGAATTTCGCGAAGGCCGGATATCCAGTGGTGCAGATGCGCATCGACCTGGTCTGACACACGTCGATCCGGAACAGAGCCCACGCGCGCCCAAGACGCACCGCAGTCACTTCAAGTGCACGGATCCACAGCCCCACAACCTCGTTGGCGTTCTGGAGCGATGTGCCGGATTCACCGGCGAAATGATCTCTGGTGCAGCACCATGGACGGGCGAGGTCACTGACAGCGTCCGGCCGGACACGTCGGCCGGCGACACAGACGGGGGTCCGTCCGTGCAATTCGAGGTGTGGGCACCACAGGCGCAGGACCGGGTCGCGCTCCAACTGGAAGGCACCACGCACGCGTTGGAGCGTGATCCGGACCGGCGGGACTGGTGGGTGGTCGAGGCAGAGGCCGAGCACGGAGCGCGCTACGGATTCGTCCTCGACGGCCATGCCGATGTCGATGTCGACTCCGGGCCCCGCCCCGGCTCCGGCTCCGGCTCCGGCTCCGGCTCCGCTGCAGCGGTGGCTTTCCCCGACCCGCGCTCGCTCCGGCAGCCCGACGGGCCTCGCGGTCTCAGCGCGGTGGTGGACCACGCAGCCCACGCCTGGCGGACACCATGGCCGGGAAGTCCTCTCACGGGCGCGTCAGTGCTCTACGAGCTCCACGTCGGCACCTTCACCCGCGAGGGCACGCTGGACGCCGCAGCGCAACATCTGGGCCATCTGGCCGAGTTGGGGACGACGCACGTCCAGCTGATGCCGCTGAACCCCCTGCCGGGACAGCACGGCTGGGGGTACGAGGGCGGCTCCCCCTGGGCGGTGCACGAGCCGTACGGCGGGCCCGACGCCCTGAAGCGCTTTATCGACACGGCGCACGAGCTGGGGCTCGGCGTGGTCCTCGACGTCGTGCATCACCAGCTGGGTCCGGCCGCGGAGGAACTCGCCGCGTACGGGCCCTACTTCGCCGGCGAATCCGAGGCCGACGCCGTCGTCAACCTGGACGGCGAGGGGTCCGACGAGGTGCGCTCGTACCTCGTCGGCAGCGCCCTCTCCTGGCTGCGGGACTACCGCGCCGACGGCCTCCGGCTCGACGCCGTGCACAAACTGCGCGACACGCGCGCGTGCCACTTCCTGGAGGAGCTCTCCGCAGAAGTGGACGCTCTGAGTGTGGAGTTGGGGCGGCCGCTGTTCCTCGTCGCAGACGCCGGCCAGTGCGACACACGCATCACCGCACCGCGCGCGGAGGGCGGACTCGGTGTGCACGCACAGTGGAACGACGACTTCCCTCACGCCTTGCACACCGCTCTCACCGGCGAGGAACAGGGCCACTACGCCGACTTCGCACCGGCGCCCCTGAAGGCGCTCGCCAAGACGTTGACGTCCGCGTTCTTCCACGACGGCGGCTACTCGCCCGCGCGGGGCCGCAGTCACGGCCGCCCTGTGGACCGGGTGAGCACACCTGCGCACCGTTTCGTGGGCTACGCGCAGAGCCACGACCAGGTCGGAAACCGCGCCCTCGGAGACCGCCTCTCCGCATCCCTCACCCCGGGCCTGCTGGCCTGCGCGGCGGCACTCACCCTCACAGCGCCCGGCACGCCGATGGTGTTCATGGGCGAGGAGTGGGCCGCCGGAACGCCGTGGCAGTTCTTCACCGACCACACCGACCCCGACCGTGCCGAAGCGGTACGTCGGGGCCGCAGAAAGGAGTTCACAGCACAGGGGTGGGAGGAGCGCGGCCTTCCGGACCCGCTGGACCCGGAGACCAGAAACCGCTCCTGCCTGAACTGGGACGAGCCTCAAAACGAGCACCACGCGCGCGTGCTGGCCTGGTACCGCACCCTCATCGCACTCCGCCGCAGCCAGTCCGACCTGTGCGACCCGGACTTGGCGTCCGTGCGAGTGGCGTACGACGAGGCGGCACGGTGGCTGGCGTTCCGGCGGGGTGACCTGCGCATCGCCGTCAACCTCGCCAAGGAACCGGCCGCCATTCCGCTCCTCGGTGGCAAGGCCCGGGTGCTCGCCTCGTGGGACACCATCGAGGCGCCGGCCGCGGACGGCATCCTCCGTCTGCCCGCGGAGTCGTGTGTGGTCCTCGGTCCGCTGCAGTGAGAACCGCTACTCGACGATCGCCAACTCGCGTGCCGTGTTGTTGAGGCGGTGCCCACCCTCCTCAGTGACGGTCACGATGTCCTCGATGCGCACGCCGAACCGGCCCGGCAGATACACGCCGGGCTCCACGGAGAAGCACATGCCGGGCACGAGCGGTAGCTCCTCGCCCTCGATCATGTAGGGCGGTTCGTGCGTGGTGACCCCGATGCCGTGGCCGGTGCGGTGGATGAAGTACTCGCCGTATCCGGCCTCGGCGATGACAGCGCGCGCGACCCGGTCGATCTCCTGGCAGGCGACACCCGGCTGCACGGCCGCACAGCCCGCGTTCTGCGCCTCCCGGACGAGGTCGTGCACCTTCTGCTCCTCGGCGCTCGGTTCGCCCACGTGGACCGTGCGTGAAGTGTCCGAGCCGTAGCCGTGCTTGAGGCCGCCGAAATCCAGCACCACCATGTCGCCGTTCTCGATGGTCCGCTCACCCGCCTCATGGTGCGGATTGGCGCCGTTGGGACCGGAACCGACCACGGTAAAGTCCACCTGCGAGTGTCCGAACTGCCGCAGCAGATCGGCGAGATCGGCCGCCACGTCGAGCTCCCTGCGGCCGGAGAAGCGCACCTTGAGGATCTCCTCGTAGGTGGCGTCCGCCGCGGCGCCCGCCGCCGCGAGCCGCTCCAGTTCATGCTCGTCCTTGACGGCCCGCAGCATCGGCAGGGCCTCGGTCAGAGAGGCGTACGAGGTGCCGGGTAGCGCCTGCTGGAGGCCGAGCAGATGCATGGCCCAGGCGTTGTCGCTGATGCCGAACCGGCCGTCGACGTCCATGAGCGGCGCGGTGACGGCGTACGGGTCCTTGCCGTCGGTCCAGTCCCGCAGGGTCAGCGCGGGCGCCCCGGCGGCGCGCTCGGCGTCCGGCGCCTCCAGGGTCGGCACGACGAGGGTCGGGTCCTGCCCTACGGCGAGGACGAGGAGAGTGAGCCGCTCGGTGGCCGCCGTGGGCTGGTAGCCGGTGAGCCACACGAGGTCGGGACCGGGGGCGACGAGGAGCCCTGCAAGACCGGCGTCGGCCGCCGCCTCGGCGGCCCGCTCCATGCGGTCCCGGTAGTCGTCGGCGGTGAACGGCACGGGCGCGGACGTCATGGCTTGCCTCCTGAGCCTTCCGGAACTCCCCGGCAGCATCATCGCCCGCGCCCCGGCCGCGGCGCGAGCGGGCCACTACGACCCCATCGAAATCCGGCACTACGCGCGCGTGCTGTGGACTTTCACCCCGCGCAGGTGCGGGACCGCGCCGCTACGCGCGCGTGGCAGCGGATTTCGGCAGCCGGGCTCACCCTTCCAAGGCCAGTCGCACGCCGAGCAGGAGCAGGACCACCGCTGTACGAGGCCCAGCCGGAGCGCACCGTGGTCCGCCACTCCTCGTCGCGAGCCCCTGCGGAGCCATCCACCGCGCGGGCGGCCTTTCCGCGTCGGGCCTGCCACAGGGTCTGCACGCCGAACACGACGAGCACGACAGCGCCGACGATGCGCATCACGTCGTACGCGAGCTGCGAGGCGGCGAGGAGCGCGGACGGCCCGCAGGCCGCGACAACACCCCAGATGAAGACGCCGGTCTCGTTGCCGAGGACCGTGAGGAAGCCGGAACGCCTGCTCTGCAGCGACTGTTTGATGATCAAGATCGTGGAGGGCCCGGGAGAGGCGGCGATCAGGGTGCATGCGCCGAGGAAGGCGATGAGCGTGCTGAGCATGGCACCCATGCTCAAGGCTCGGGCTCCGTCACACCAAGGGTTTTCCGCCAGCGTCACTAATGGTTAGATGAGCGAAAAACATTAGCCAGATTGTGGATCCGGTGCCACGCAGCAACCGTCGGCCCGGTCAGGGGAGGGCTCACCACCGTGCTCGTACTGGCGCAGATCAGCGACCTGCATCTCGACGGCACCCCGCGGGCGACCGAACGCGCGGAGCGGGTGATGGACCGACTGCGGGGCCTGCACGCGCGCGTGGACGCCCTGCTCGTCACCGGCGACATCGCAGACCACGGCACGGAGGACGAGTACGAGGAAGCGGCACGCATCCTCCAGGCGCCGTTCCCCGTGCTCACGTGCCCGGGAAACCACGATGTGCGCGCCCGCTACCGCAAGGCCCTCTTGGGCCTCGCCGACGCACAGCGCCCCGATGCGCCGGTCAACTCCGTCCACCGCATCGGCGGAGCGGCCGTCCTCATGTGCGACTCCAGCATTCCGGGCCGCGACGACGGACTGCTCGCCCCGGAGACGTACGCCTGGATCGACGCGACCCTCGACGATCTGGGCGCGGAACTGCCGACGCTGCTCGCCTTCCACCATCCACCGGTGGCACTGCACCACCCGCTTCCGGACGCGTACCCCCTGCGTCAACCGGACGCTCTCGCCGACCTGTTGGACCGCCGACCGCAGGTCAAGGGAGTCGTCACGGGCCATGCCCACTCGCCGGGCGCCACGGTCTTCGCGGGCCGCCCGCTCGTCGTCGGGCCCGGCGTGACATGGACCCTGCAACTGCCCTGGGAGAGCCCCGAGGTGGCGGACCGTGCGGCCGATCCGGGGCTCGCGTTCCATGTGCTCGACGACGAAGGGCGCCTGCTCACGCACTTCCGGAGCGTGCAGGCCGGATGAGCGGCCACGGTCACGACCGGCCTGCGTGACCGCCCGGGGCTACGTCACCACCCCGGGCGTGACCACGAGCGACTGACTCTCGCCGGTGCGGTGCCGCACGGTCAGCGTGAGCGCCGCACCGGGCCTGGCCTTGCCCACGCTCGCGGCGAGCGCGGCGGCCGACGCGGTCCGCACCCCGCCGACCGCGAGGATCACGTCGCCGCGCACCAGGCCTGCCGCGTAGGCCGGTCCCGGCACGTGCACGCCGACGACCTGCGCGCCGCCGCCCGTCGACAGGTCGACGGCCTCCACGCCGAGGGTCGCGCGCGCCGGCGCCTCACGCCCGGCCGCGTTCGCGTGCGCCTCCTTGTTCGCAGATGCCGTGCCGCCCGCGGCCGCCCCTTCCTGGCCGCCTTGCGGTTCCTGGCTCGGCGTCCGGCCGGAATCGCTCGACGCCCCCTGGCCCGACTTGCCCGACTCCCCGAGCGGGCTGGCGAGTTGAAGCCCCTGCTGCTTCAGGCCGGCGAGGCTGCTCATACCGATGACCGTGGAGCCGACGGTTCCGAGGCCGACCCCGGCGAGCACAAGCATGAGGGCCACGAGAACGCCGAGCAAGGCGCTCAACAGCCGTCTGCCGCGCCGCCGGACGGGTTCGGGCCGGGCACCTGCCACGGACTCGCCGGCACGGCCGGGCATCGGCCTGGGACGCAACACTGTCTCTTCCATCGCTCGCCTCCGCGGAGGCTCTACCCCACGACCACCCCCGGAACGATTCACGAAAGAGTGACATATTCCGTACGGAGACGGGTGTTTACGGCCGATCCAGGCACGCACCCGCCTCCGCCCTCACCACGGTCCGGCCCGGCCCGCCTCGGCTCACCTCGGCCCGAGCGATGAATTCGCTGGTCAGAGGCGATGCCAAGTCCGTTGTCAGTGGCGGCTGTTAGCTTCGTCGACATGACAGATCGAGGGGCGCGACCTCTCGACTTTGTCGGCCGCGTGACGGTAGAGAGCCCGCTGGACGACAGAAGTCGGACGACGGGAGAGCCGGAGCGGGAGCGCCAGAAGGCACATGAGTGCTGCCCGAGCTCCCGCCGCTTCTCCCCCTCCCCCTCTTCCCCTTAGCTTCTCTCCCCGCGTCCGACCGCACCCGACCGCACCATCAGCCGACCAGCCGGCCCGTCAGCGGACCGGTCGGCCGACCGACCGTCCACTCAAGCCGCGTGCCGTCCGTGTGGTCCGCCGTGTCCGGCCCCGTGATCGAACTTCAGGGCCTCCTCCGGCATGACCACGAACGGCCGCATCATCCCCATGTCCTCATGCTCCAGGAGGTGACAGTGGTACATGAACCGCCCGTAGGCGCCGTCGAAGCGCCCCATGATCCGCAGCATCTGCTTGCCGGGCACCCTGAACACGTCTTTCCAGCCGCGCTCGTTGGGCGCCAGCGGCAGCCGCGTGCCGGGGTCGTACGCGATGGGCGCGCGGGTCCCGCCGAGCTCCAGGTCGAACCCGGACACGTCGTAGGCGTCCCGGCCGAGCGCCTGGAAGTCGGCGAGGTGGATGTGCATGGGGTGCAGGACCTCCGACAGATTGAGGAAGCTCCACTGTTCGTGGGCGCCCTCCGCGATGGTGAAGCCGAGGCCGTCGTTGAAAGTCCGCGCGATCCGTCGGTAGGTCTTCAGCACCCCCTCCGCATCGCGCACCTGAATGATCCCCTCGGTGGGCGTCTGCACGTCCGCCGCCTCGTGCTCTCCGAGTTGGGCCATCTCCCAGATCTCGGGATGCCCGCCGCCGCCCTTGGTGCCGGGCGGGGTGAGCACGACCATGCGGTGCCCGTGCTCGATGTCGTGGCTGATCCGCCGGAAGGAGCCGGAGAGCACCTCGGGCACCTCGAAGGGGTCGCATGTGCCGCTCGGCCGCACCCGGAACTCCATGACCTGCGGGTAGCGCACGTCGTTCAGCGGGTCAGGCACGCCCGGCGCCTGCTCACGGCCCTTGTCGACGAGGCGGAGCCGCCTGCCGGCCAGGGCACGGAAGTCGACCAGCAGATCGAAGCGTTCGGCGGGCGCGACGGTCAGCACGGGCAGTGCGGCGTCGAAGTCGACGGGCACCGGGCGCGGCAGGAGCCCGCCGTCGCTGCCGATCTGCTTGATCACACCGGGCACGGGATTGTCGTCCTCGTCGATCAGCACGAGGTTGTAGGTCCGGGCGTTGGAGGCGTTGACGAGCCGGAAGCGGTACCACGCGTCGTCCACATCCGCGTACGGCCAGATCTGCCCGTTGACCGTCGTGTACGGGCCGGTGAAGGGCAGCGAGACGGGCTTGCCCGTCTCGGGGTTCTCCTCCTGGACGACGACGGTCTTGTGCAGGATGCGGCCGTTGAGGGTGCCGTCCTCGTCGGTGTCGAGGTTCCGGTCGGCGATGAGCAGCGGTATCTCCCGCTCGCCGCGCGGAAGTCGAAGCGCGTCCTCCTCGTCGTCCCGGACCAGGTAGGTGCCGTACAGCCCGGCCTGGACGTTCCAGCGGGTGATGTTCATGGCGTGGTCGTGGTACCACCACTGCACGGCCTGGTGGTCGTTCGGGTACTCGGAGAGCTGCGCGTCCCCGTACCCCACCGCGTTGTCGGCCCAGCCGTCGTTGCCGCCGCCGGTCTGTGCACCGTGCAGGTGCGTCACCGTCCAGGCCGGCAGGGCCGCGACGTCCTTGTTCGGTTCGACCTCGCCGCGGCCGGGCTCGGTGCCGGCCTGGGGTTCGCCCTGCGGCCTCGCGGGCACTTCCACCGCTGTGACCGGGTATTCGGAGCCCTCAGGAATGCGGTTGGTCCAAGCCACGCGGATGCGCCTGCCGCGCCGCACCTCAATGGTGGGACCGGGCACGCTTCCGTTGTAGCCCCACATCAGAGTGGGCGGCAGCTGCGGGTGCAGCCGCACCCAGGTGGGCCGCAGCGTGATGGCCGTCTCCTGGAGCACGTCGACAGGCTGCGGCCGGAGCAAGGGCGGCACGGTCAACGGGCTGATGTACGGGACGAGTTCGCCGTCGGCGACCTTCTCCTGGACCTGGTCGAGTCCATCGGTCAGCCGGTCGGCCAAGCGCTCGATGATGTCGGTCAAGACTGTTCCCCCATGGTGAGTGCTGTGCGTCGCCGCTCCCCCGGCGGCACCGGCACACGTCGCCCCGCGACGTCACACCCGGCGCGCGCCTCTGCGACGAACCCCGTCGGGCGGCTCACGACCCGCCCTCACCCCACAAGACACCGCACATCACAGGGCAGTTGCGTTAATCCCGCATTCCGGCTGAAACCCTGTGCACATGCCAGTAATCGGGTGCGGAATCTCCACGACCGGACGGCTGTCATCGACGCTCAAGGCCGTTCCGCTTCTGCCCCCATACTCCCGTCTGCCCTGCCGCTGCCAGCAGTTCAGACCGCCGAGTGCTCCGTCACGCCGCTCCGGGAGCAGGCACCAGGAAGGTCGGACGGGCCCGTCGAATACGGCCACCGAGGCAGGACCTCAGGCACGGAATGCGCGTACGTACCGCCGCTGCCAGGGTGTTTCCACGGCATGCCGGTCGTAGTGGCGGCGCACGAAGTCCACGGCCTGCTCTGGCGGTACGCCGTCGAGGACGGCGAGACAGGCGAGCGCGGTGCCGGTGCGGCCGCGGCCGCCCGCGCAGGCGACCTCGACTCGCTCGGAGGCGGCACGCTCCCAGACGGTACGAAACACCGCGGCGGCCTCGGCACGGTCGCTCGGCAGCCGGAAGTCGGGCCAGCGCAGCCAGCGAGACTCCCATGCGGTCGCGGGCGGCTGCTTGCCGAGGAGCAGCACGGCGAAGGTGGGCGGCGGCCCGTCGGGCAACGGCTTCCGCAGGCCACGCCCGCGCACCAGTCGGCCCGAGGGCAGGCGCAGCACTCCGGGGGCTTCCGGGTCCCAGAACTCGATCACACGCTTACGGTATGCGGCCCCGCCGCCGGACCGCGGCGGAATGCCACGCCCCGGCTCCGCACGCCACTCACCGCCCTAGTGCTGAGCGTGTTGTGCGCGCTGCGCCTGCTGTGCCTGCTGTGCCTGCTGTGCCTGCTGTCAACGCTGCTGCGACTGTTGCTCCGTGTGCCCTGCCGGCGTTCGGAACCCGTACCGCAGGATGCGGCCGATGTCGCGCAGGACGGGGATGTGGGCGAGCAGGCGCATGCCGAGACGGCCGGAGCGAGGCAGGTGGTCGAGTCCGGGCACGTCCACGCTGCGCACCGAGTCGAGCAGAGTGAGTCCTGGCGCCCAGGACTCGAGGGCCTTCGGGTCGTCGACGCCCCAGTGCAGCGTCGCTCCGGCGTTGCGCACGGCCGGCACCCGGTTCTGCAGGCGGATGCCGATCGTGCCGTACACGTCGAAGAGGAGGCTGCCGCTGGGGAAGCGGGCGGTGATGCTCCGGATGAGCCGGAGGGCGTCGTCCTCGCGCAGGTACATGGACAGGCCCTCGAAGACAGCCACGGTCGGCCGGTCCGCGGGGATCCCCTGGAGCCAGCCGTCCTCCGTGACGGAGGAGCCGATCGTGCGGTAGTCCACGCCGTCCGGTTCGCTGAGCAACCGGCGGCGCAGGTCGATGACTTCGGGGAAGTCGACATCGATCCAACGGACGGTCGACGCTGGCGCGATCCGGTGCACGCGCGTGTCCAAGCCGCACGCCAGGTGGAGCACGGTGGCGGAGCGTTGTTCGGCGAGGAACTCCCGGGTCCATTCGTCGAGTTGGCGGGCCCTGAGCGCGACGCCCACGGCGCTGGTGCCTTTGACTCCGGTCTTGCGGAAGTCGTAGTCGATGCGCCTGACGGCGCGGGCCGCTGCGTCGTCGTGCAGGACGGAGCGTGGAGAGCGGCTGTCGAGGGCCCGCCCGTAGAGGGTGGCGAGCATCGTCTCCTGGGCGCCGGTCAGCGTGATCTTCTCGCGGTCCATGAGTCCTCAAGCTACTCACGGGCGGGAGGGCGAGGGCGGCCACACGGAAAGGTGGCGCGAACACGCGGCCGCCTCCGTCCCGCAGTCCGCACGACTGCCTCCGGCGCGGCGTCAGGCCAGGCGGTAGCAGTGCGCGTCGTGCGCCGGTACGTCGAGATCCTGCCGCCAGGAGGCGAGCACCCCGGCGGACGGCTCGAACAGCGCGGCGGGAAGGGCGTCGAGGCGGGTCCACACCCACCTCACGATCTTGTCCGGTTCGGTCACCCTCGCGGTGGCCCCGGCCTGCGCGGGCACGACCGCCGCGGCGGACAGCCTGATGACGCCCTGCTTCCGGTCGACGAGTACGGCGACGACCCGCACATCGTCAGGGTCCACCGACAGGCCGGTCTCTTCGGCGAGTTCGCGTGCCGCGGTCTGCTCGAAACTCTCACCCGCGTCGACCTTGCCGCCCGGCAGCTCCCAGCGGTCGTCGTGGCCGAGGCCGAGGAGGACGCGCTCCTGATCGTCGACGACGATCACGCCGACCCCTGTGACGCCGTTCGGTGCGGGAAACGCCCGCTCGGCGCGCTCGGCCTCGGGGGTGACGGGCGCGGACTGTTCCCTGCGGGACATGGCGGCCTCCAACGTGGGGGTACGGCGGCCGAGTTCCGTGCGTCATCCACGGCTCGGCGATCGACGTCACCGTATCGTCGCGCCGTCGGCCGATCGAAAGCCCTGCCGTTCAAGTGCGGGCAGCCGCCTCGCCGCCCTCCTTCACGACACGCACTGCTCGACGCCAACTCGGCACTGCTGCTCCGCCTTTGCTGCGCCGCCTGCTGCACCGACGGCCCCGCCGAGCGGGCGGATCGTACGGTCAGCCCGCCGTGGAGACCAGAGGTGCCAGGTCGGCTGTCGCCGCCGCATGGCAGGCGCCCCGGCCGTCGGCGCGGGCGACGATCCGGCCTCCGGCGATACGTACGGCCGCTTCGGTGCCGTCGCTCACGGCGGGCAGGCCTGCTGCGGCTGCGAGGGAACCCGAAGCGTCGTACACCACTTGGAGTCGCGGCCAGGCCCACGGGGGAAAGGAGGCGCGCAGGCAACTGGTGACGTCGGCGACGGCGAGACGCGCGAGCGGAATGAGCTCGTCCGGGCTGCCGGAGACGATTACCGCGGTCACCGTGGTGCCGGGCGGCACCGCGCGTACCGCTTCCTCCACGGCCTCCAGACGGTGCAGACCGAGCACGACCAGTACCCCGTCACCACCGAGGCGAGCAGGGGCGGCCCGCACGGCATCCATGGGGAGCGGAGTCGAGGTCGCATCGGCACCGCCCAAGGAGTGACCCACAGAGCTCTCAGGTGAGGCCGCTCCCCAAGGCTCGTCGACGGGGCGCGCGTGGGGCACGTACGGCAGATGAGGCGGGGCCCAGGTGTCGTGCGGGGCGGCGTCGGCGAGGCGCTCGCAGGCGTTGATCACGGTGAAGGGCTCGATGAACCCGGGGGCGGCATCGGCGAGTTGGCGGGCGCCGTGGAGGGAGGTGAGCACGGATTCGGCGACCCGCACCATGCGGGCGCGGTCGGACCGGCCGTCCTGCAGGCAATCCTGTGGGCGCTCCTGCGGGTACGCCTGCTCGGCGGGACGCAGTTGTTCGAGGGCGAGAGCGAGGAGCAGGGCGTCCAACTTCAGGAGCTGGCCGTACGGTTGGCGGGTTCGCTCGTCGGCGAGCACCTCAGACATCAGGTGGGTGTCGAGCCGCGCATCAACGGCCTCACCCGCCCCAGCAGCCGCTGCTGCGCGATCACCTGCGAGCGGCAGGCGGGCCGTCCAGGCGCGCGCGAACGCGGCGATCGCGGTGCGCGGAGAGCACTCGCCCTCGCCGCCGCGACCCGTACCGGCCCCGCTGTCGGTTCCGTACCGCTCCGGCTCGGACTCGGCCAGCTCCGCCAGGACGGCGAAGTAAAGGGCCTGTTTGCCGGGGAAGTTGGAGTAGACGGCACCACGGGTGAGACCCGCGCGTTCGGCGATGCTGTCGACCTTCGCTCCGGGAAAGCCGCGAGCAGCGAACTCCTCCCGGGCCGCTGCCAGCACCTTGGCGCGGTTGAGTTGCTGCAACTGCGCCCTGCTGAGCCGACCCATTGCCCTCACTCGCTCAAGCCCTGTATGGATTGCCGTCCGTCACGGCGCAGGATACCTTCGTTTCACATGGTGACGTCATCTGATCCCGGCATTTGAGGTACGAGTGGCACGCATCGGCGACAGCGAAAACCTGCTGAAGTGCACGTTCTGCGGCAAGAGTCAGAAGCAGGTCAGGAAGCTCATCGCGGGCCCGAGCGGCATCTGCATCTGCGACGAGTGCGTAGGGCTGTGCAACGAGCTGATCGCCGAGGAAGCCGAGGAAGCGGCCCAGAACGCACCGCGCGAACTGCCCACTCCGCGAGAGATCTTCACGTTTCTCGAGCAGTACGTGATCGGGCAGGAAGACGCCAAGAAGACCTTGTCGGTGGCGGTCTACAACCACTACAAGCGGGTACGTCAGGGCAGCACGCCGGGCGGTGCCACGCAGGGCTCGTCGGAGGCGTCGGCCCTGCCGGAACCTGTCGAACTCGGCAAGTCCAACATCCTGTTGATGGGGCCGACCGGCTGCGGCAAGACGTATCTCGTGCAGACGCTGGCGCGCATGCTGGATGTGCCGTTCGCGATCGGCGACGCGACGGCGCTGACCGAGGCCGGCTATGTCGGCGAGGATGTCGAGAACATTCTGTTGAAGCTGTTGCAGGCGGCGGACCACGATGTGGAGCGGGCCCAGCACGGCATCATCTACATCGACGAGATCGACAAGGTGGCGCGCAAGAGCGAGAACCCTTCGATCATGCGGGACGTGTCAGGTGAGGGTGTTCAGCAGGCGCTGTTGAAGATCCTGGAGGGCACGGTGGCCTCGGTGCCGCCGCAGGGCGGGCGGAAGCATCCGCAGCAGGAGTTCATCCAGTTCGACACGTCGCAGGTGCTGTTCATCGTGGGCGGCGCGTTCGCCGGCCTGGAGCGGATCATCGAGCAGCGTGCGGGCAGCCGGGGCATCGGCTTCACGGGGTCGCTGGGCGCGGCTCAAGGTGCTGCCGAGGAGCGGCCGTTCTCGGGGGCGTTGCCGCAGGATCTGCTGAAGTTCGGGCTGATCCCGGAGATCGTGGGGCGCCTCCCGATGATGGCTTCGGTCGACCCGCTGGACGGCCCGGCCCTCGTCCGTATCCTCACCGAGCCGCGCAACGCCCTCCTGAAGCAGTACCAGAAGCTCTTCGAAATGGACGGCGTGGAGCTGGAGTTCACGGACGAGGCCGTCGAGGCGATCGCCGAGCAAGCCCTGTTGCGCCGCACCGGAGCCCGCGCCGCTCGCACGATCCTCGAGGAGGTGCTGTTGAACGTGATGTACGAGGTGCCGAGCCGGGACGATGTGGCCCGTGTCGTCGTCACCCGTGACACCGTGCTCGACAACGTCAACCCGACGCTCGTACCGCGCGACGAAACAGGCCCCAGCGAGAAGACGGCGTAGCCGCACCACCCGCACGCACACGCACACGCACGCGTTCCCGCACGCGTTCCCGCACGTCGGCGCTGCTTCGCTGTTGGCAGAACGGAACTTGCCCTTCAGTCGGCCCTGCGCTCCTACTCTGAAATGGTGAGCAGCGAAGAGCCGACCGAAGCATTCGAGGCGCGAGACGGCCGCGTCAGCAGCATGGACACCTCGTCGACCACGGCCCAGGGACAGACATCCGAGGGCCGCGACGCCCAGGTGATACCGCTGCGACCTGCCCACACGGCGCCCTCGACGCCGGCCAAGGAGCCGCTGTGGCGGGATGTCGTGGGCGATGTGCTGCGTCGCGAACGGCTCGTTCAGGAGCGGACGTTGAAGGATGTGGCGGAGGCGGCGCGCATTTCGATGCCGTATCTCTCCGAGCTGGAGCGCGGCCGTAAGGAAGCCTCGTCGGAGGTGCTCGCGGCTGCGGCACGCGCCTTGGGGCTGAGCCTGACCGACCTGTTGTCCCGTGGGCACGCGGAGGTCATCCGGCTCTCCGGTGCGGGCCCCGTCAGCAGCGGGGCAGGCGGTCGCTCCGGCCCCCGTGTCACAGACCCGACGGTCAGAGCCCACCAAAGCCACATGCGGCTGGCCGCCTAGAGCCGAGGCTGGCGGGCAGAGGGAAGAGCCCGAGGGGAGGGCCGGAGGAGGGCGAAGGGCCAAGAGAAAGAGCAAGCGCCCCCTCCCCCTCCCCTCCCCTTCCCCCCTCCCCCTCCAGGCGTCCTACCCCAGCCCTCGCACGCCCTCGTTCCGCCGCGTGAGCACCTCGTCCGCGAGGCCGTACGCCACTGCCTCCTGGGCCGTGAAGACCTTGTCGCGGTCCATGTCCTGGCGGAGGGTCGCCACCTCGTGGCCGGTGTGCTGCGAGAGCACATCCTCGATCTGCGCGCGGATCCGCATCATTTCCTTGGCCTGGACCCGCAGGTCGGCGACCGTGCCGCGCTGGCCTCCGCTCGCGGGCTGGCCGAGCAGGACGCGCGAGTGGTCGAGGACGAAGCGTCTGCCCTTGTCGCCCCCGGCCAGCAGCACGGCGGCCGTGGACGCCGCCTGCCCCACGCAGAACGTGGAGATGGGGGCGCCGACGAAGGTCATCGTGTCGTAGATCGCCATGAGTGAAGTGAACGATCCACCCGGGGAGTTGATGTAAATGGCGATCTCCTGACCCGGGTTGGACGCCTCCAGATGCAGGAGTTGCGCGATGACGACGTTGGCGACGCCGTCGTCGATCTCCGTGCCGAGGAAGATGATGCGCTCGGACAGGAGCCTGCTGAAGACGTCGTAGGACCGCTCGCCCTGCGGGGTGCGCTCGACGACGTTCGGGATCGTGTAGGAACCCATCTCAGAACCCCCTGCGCTGCCTGGCCGCTGCGGGCCGTACGTCGACGAGCGAGCTGACCACGTGGTCGACCATGCCGTAGTCCCTGGCCTGTTCGGCGGTGAACCAGCGGTCTCGGTCGCCGTCCCTCGCGATGGTCTCCTCGGACTGGCCTGTGTGCTCGGCGGTGATGCGCTCGATGGAGCGCTTCAGGAACTCCAGGTTCTCCGCCTGGATCTCGATGTCCGCGACGGCTCCCCCGATGCCCGCGGACGGCTGGTGCATCATGATCCGCGCATTCGGCAGGGCGTACCGCTTCCCGGGAGTGCCGACCGAGAGCAGGAACTGCCCCATGCTGGCGGCGAAGCCCATGGCCAGCGTGGAGACGTCGTTCGGGATCAGCTGCATCGTGTCGTAGATGGCCAGGCCGGCGTGCACGGAGCCGCCGGGGCTGTTGATGTAGAGGCTGATGTCGGTACGCGGGTCCTCGGCCGACAGCAGCAGCATCTGCGCACACACCCGGTTCGCGGACACCTCGTCGACCTGGGTGCCCAGCACGATGATGCGCTGGCCCAGGAGTTGGGCGGCCAGATGGTCGTCGAAACGCGTGGGCGCCGTGTCCCCTTCCTCCGCCCGTGGGGCCTGAGCGGACCGGCCCCAGCCGACCGCGACACCCGAACCGGGCCCGGTCATGAGCGAGTTCATGCCCATCGCTCCTCCTAGCTTTCTCGCGTCGTCGCTGCGCTTGTGACTCCAATGTCGGCCCACGACAGCTGCGAGGACAGAGATCTCTGCCCTGAGCAGATCTGCCCACAGCAGAGCGAGGCCGGAGTCGTACGCTCCGCACGCCGCGCACACGCAAAGCCGCAGGTGGGCGGCCGCGAGGGGCGACGCGGCGGCCGCCGAAGCGTTCGCCTCGCCCTCGGCCCGCTCACACGGCCCTTAACTCGAGGCTCTACATTGCGTGTTGAAGATCTGTGAGCAGCGCCACCAGGAGGAGCCCGTGCCCGAACAGCCCACCCCCGACACGACTCCGGAAGACCTGCGCGCCCGGATCAACACCTCCCAGCCGCACACGGCGCGGATCTGGAACTACTGGCTCGGCGGCAAGGACAACTACGAGGTGGACCGCGCCGCCGGCGACCAGATCCGCCAACTGCACCCGGGCATCGGGGAGTACGCGCGAGCCGACCGCCGCTTCCTCGGCGAGGCGGTGCGGCACCTGGTGGACAAGGTCGGCATCCGCCAGTTCCTGGACGTCGGCACGGGGCTGCCCACCGCCGACAACACCCACGAGGTCGCCCAGTCCCTGGCGCCGGAGAGCCGGGTCGTGTACGTCGACAACGACCCGCTGGTCCTCGCGCACGCGCGTGCGCTGCTGACCAGCACGCCGGAGGGCAGCACCACCTACCTCGACGCCGACCTGCGCGACGTCGACACGATCCTGGAGCACGCGGCCGAGACCCTGGACCTGAGTCAGCCGGTCGCCCTCGTCCTGCTCGGGGTGGTCATCTTCATCGAGGACGAGGCGGAGGCCCGCGCGGTCGTACGGCGCATCATGGACGCCCTGCCCGCCGGCAGCCACCTGGTGCTCTCGCACACCATCACGAGCCCCTCGATGCCGGACGTGGACGCCGCCGTGGCGTTCTGGAACGAGCACGGCACTCCGAAGCTCACCCAGCGCACACCGGCCCAAGTGGCGGGATTCTTCGACGACTTGGAGCTCATCGGTCCCGGGGTCGTGTCCTGCAACCGCTGGCGCCCCGACATTGCCGACGAGACGCCGGACGAGGTTGCCATGTTCGGCGGAGTGGCCGTGAAGCGCTGACCCCTGCGTGCGCGCCCGCCGCGGCGCCCGGCCAGAACGCCGAGGCACCCGGCCACAACGGCGGTGGGCACGGCCGAAAGGCCGTGCCCACCGTGGTCCCACCGGACTGACCAGGCAATCGATCAGACAGCTGACCAAGGCCGATCAGGCAACCGATCAGGCAACCAAGTCGCCCCTACTCGCCTACCTGCCTACTCGCCCGCAGCCTCAAGCCGCAGCGAAACCGAGTTGATGCAGTACCGCTGATCGGTGGGCGTCGGATAGCCCTCGCCCTCGAAGACATGGCCCAGGTGGGAGCCGCAGCGGGAGCAGCGGACCTCGGTGCGGACCATGCCGTGGGAGCGGTCCTCGATCAGCTCGACGGCCGCCGACTCCTTCGGGTCGTAGAAGGACGGCCAGCCGCAGTGCGACTCGAACTTGGTCTCGGAGGTGAACAGCTCCGCACCGCAGGCACGGCAGGAGTAGACGCCCTTGGTCTTGGTGTCGGTGTACTCACCGGTGAACGCGGGCTCGGTGCCGGCCTGCCGCAGCACCGCGTACTCCGCGGGGCTCAGCTCCGCGCGCCACTGCTCGTCCGGCTTCTCGACGTCGTACGACATGATGCGCGTCCCCTCAGTTCAGTTCGACTTGCTCGACACGTCCGCCTCGCCCGACACGGCCGACGCGTCGGACAGGCGGTCCAGGATCTTCGGGCCGAGGTCCGTGACGTCGCCCGCGCCCATCGTGAGAACGAGATCGCCGGGGCGGGCCATTCCCGCGATCACGTCCGGGACAGCGTCCTTGGCGTGCTCGGGGGTGACGTCGGCGCCGGCCGTGCGGGCCGCGTCGATGATGAGCGCGCTGGTGATGCCGGGGATCGGGTCCTCACGGGCCGGGTAGATGTCGAGGACCACGGACGCGTCGGCGAGCGCGAGCGCCTGGCCCATCTCGACGCCCAGCTCCTGGGTGCGGGAGAACAGGTGCGGCTGGAAGACGACGAGGATCCGGGAGTCCCCGACCGCGCCCCTGATGGCCTCCAGGTCGGCGTTCATCTCGGTGGGGTGGTGCGCGTACGAGTCGATGACCTGGACGCCGGCGGCCTCGCCCTTGAGCTGGAGGCGGCGCTTGACGCCGGTGTACTTGCCGAGGGCCGAGGCGAGGTTGTGCGCCGGGATGCCGAGGGCGACACCGGCGGCGAGAGCGGCGACGGCGTTGTGCGCGTAGTGCCGGCCGGGCACCGAGACGGTGAAGGTGAGCAGCTTGCCGCCGAGCAGGACGGTGACCTCGCTGGTCAGCCCGCGCGGGGTGATCTTCTGGATGCGGACGTCGGCGGACTCGGACTCGCCGTACGTGACGATCTTGACGTCGGAGCGCTCGCGGACGCGGCGGGTGAGCTCGGCGGCGCCGGACTGGTCGGCGGCGACGACGAGGGTGCCGCCGGGGACGATCTTGTCGGCGAAGGTCTCGAAGGACTCGTAGATCTCGTCCATCGACGCGTAGTTGGCGTGGTGGTCGAGCTCGACGTTGAGGACGATGGCGACCTCGGGCGCGTACTTGTGGAAGCTGCGGTCCGATTCGTCGGCCTCGGCGACGAAGATCTCGCCCTCGCCGTGGTCGGCGTTGGAGCCGGGCGCGTCCAGGTCGCCGCCGATGGCGTACGAGGGGTCGAGGCCCAGGGCGGAGAGCGAGACCGCGAGCATCGACGTCGTGGTGGTCTTGCCGTGCGTGCCCGCGACCGCGATGGCGCGCAGGCCGGTCATCAGGGAGGCGAGCGCGTCCGAGCGGTGCACCACCGGGATTCCGCGCTCGCCCGCCGCCACCAGCTCCGGGTTGTCCTCGCGGATCGCGGAGGAGACGACGACGGCGGAGGCGTCCGCGGCGAGGTGGGCGGCGTCATGGCCGATGTGCACGGTCGCGCCGCGCTCGCGGAGCGCCTCGGCGGTGGCCGACTCGCGTGCGTCGCTGCCCGCGACGTGCGCGCCGCGCTGCGCGAGGATCTTCGCGATCCCCGACATTCCGGCGCCGCCGATGCCGATGAAGTGCGGTCGGTCCATGGCGGGGGGCAGGCCGGGGGTCATGTACGTCTCCTGGGCGAGCTGGCTGTCCGGGGTCGGCCGCCGGTCTCCCGGGGCCGCGCCCCCGCGCCGGGTCGGGGGCAGGCCCAGCGTAGTCGGGCCGCACGCGACCGCGTACGCAGCACCGCCCGCGGTACGCGGAGAACCCGAGCCCCACCCGCGTACGCGGAGAACCCGAGCCCCGCCCCACGTACGCGGAGCACCCGAGCCCCGAGCCCCGCCCCCGGCGCGTAACGCCGAAGCCCTACTCGCTGTGCGCGTACAGCTTGAGGACCGGGACGCCGACCTTGTGGCGGGCGCGGGAGGCCCAGTCGCGGTGAAAGAACTCCTCGACGTAGTGCGGCGCGGTCAGCACGATCACCTCGTCGGCACGGGTCTCCGCGGCGACGCTCTTCAGGACGTCCATCGGGTGGTCCTCGACGAGCTGGCCGATGGCCTCGCCGCCCGCGTCGCGCAGGGATTTCAGGGAGTGTTCGAGGGCGAGGCGGGCGGGCTCGGTGGCCTCCCCGCCCTCGGGTTCGTCGCCCTCGTGAACGGCCTCCTCCAGCTCGCCGAGCGCGACGTCGTCGAGGGCGCGCAGCAGGCGGTCCTGGTCGCCGCGCGGCTGCATGAGGACGACGAAGGAGACCTTCTCGTCGCCGTGCAACGTGGTGACGAACTCCACGTCGACGGGCGACAGGGGCTTCTCGATCATCAAAACGCTCGTGAACGACACGGCGGGCGCCCTTCTCCATACGGGGGCTCGTGGCCCCTGCGGAATCCATCCTGACCGAGCGCCCGCGGGGAGTGCGTTCCCCGCGGGCACGACGTCTGCATGTCCCAGTGTGCCCAGCGGAGGCGAAACGGAACGACTAATTCCACCGAATGTCAGGGGCGTCGATAACGGGTGAACAAGAACCCGTCCTCTTCCAGCACCGAGGCGAGCGCGAACCGTTCAGGCAAGGTCATCCGCGGTCCCCCGGCGATCCGCCGGGCATCGCCCGCAGCGAGCATCGGCGACACGGTCAGGCAGAGCTCGTCGAGGACGTCGGCGGCCACGAACTGGCCGAGCAGCGTCGGACCGCCCTCGGTGAGCAGCCGCGTGAGGCCCTGCTCGGCCAGCGCGCCGACCACTCGCTCGGGCTCCACGCCCCGGCCCTCGCCGGCGATGAGGACGTGCGTGCCCGCCTTCTCCGCGGCCGCGCGCCGCTCCGCGGAGGCCGCCGCTCCGGTCAGTACGAGGGTCGGCACGAGGGGCTCGGTGAAGAGCGGAAGCGAGAAGTCCAGGTCGAGGCTCGCGCTGATCACCGCGATGGCCGGGGCGGCCCCCTGCCCGGCGGCCGCACGCCGCTCGGTGAAGGCGTCCCGCGCGCGGGCCGGCCGGTACCCCTCCTGGCGTACCGTCTCCGCGCCCACGACCACCGCGTCCGCGAGGCCCCGGAGGATGCCGAAGATCCGCATGTCGGCGGGGCAGGAGATGGGCTGCGAGCGGCCGTCGTGCATGGCGGCGCCGTCGAGCGTGGAGACCATGTTGGCCCGCAGTACGGGACGGTCCGTCTCGGGATAGGCGTACCAGTCGGCCAGCTCGTCGAGGCTCCACTCGCGGTCGACGCCAGGAGGAGCAGGCGCACGGTCGGTGCCGGGGACGGCCTCGGGGCCCCCGGCCGGTGTCTGGTCGGTCACAGGGAACAGGCTGCGCATGTCCCGCAGTCTCGCACGGCCTTTAGAGTTAAGAGCTGTGTCGTCCTCCCCTGCTTCCTCCGCCTCCCCCGCCGGTACGAGCCCGATAGCGGACCCGTCCCCGCTGTCCCTCTGCGCCCGCGAGCCGCACGTACCCGCCGACCGTCTGGTCGCCGAGATGGTGCCGCCGCCGCGCTTCCAGTCGGCCCGCTTCGAGACGTACGTCCCGGATCCCGGACAGCCGAGCCAGGCCGAGGCCGTCGACGTGCTCAGCGGCTTCGCGGGAACGCTCGGCGGGGCGCACGCCACCGGCTCGGGCAAGCGCCGCTGGTTCTCCCGCAGGGCCGAGGCCAAGCCGGCCGGGCCGCGCGGCGTCTACCTCGACGGCGGGTACGGCGTCGGCAAGACCCACCTGCTCGCCTCGCTCTGGCACGCCACCCCGGCCGAGCCCGCGCTCAAGGCGTTCGGCACGTTCGTGGAGCTCACCAACCTGGTCGGCGCCCTCGGCTTCCAGCAGACCGTGCAGACCCTCTCCGGGCACCGGCTGCTCTGCATCGACGAGTTCGAGCTGGACGACCCGGGCGACACGGTGCTCGTCTCCACCCTGCTCGGCAAGCTGGTCGACGCGGGCGTGGCCCTGGCCGCCACCTCCAACACGCTGCCCGGCAAGCTCGGCGAGGGCCGGTTCGCCGCGGCCGACTTCCTGCGCGAGATCCAGGGCCTGTCCGCGCACTTCCGCGCGCTGCGCATCGACGGCGAGGACTACCGCCACCGCGGCCTGCCCGAGGCCCCGCCGCCGTACTCCGACGAGCAGGTCACGAAGGTCGCGTACGCCACCGAGGGGGCCTCGCTCGACGACTTCCCGCACCTGCTCGAACACCTCGCGAAGGTGCACCCGAGCCGGTACGGGGCGCTGACCGACGGCATCCAGGCGGTCTGCCTCACCGGGGTCACGCCGGTGCCCGACCAGTCGACGGCGCTGCGGCTCGTGGTCCTCGCGGACCGGCTCTACGACCGCGAGGTCCCGGTGCTCGCCTCGGGGCTGCCCTTCGACCGGCTGTTCAGCGAGGAGATGCTGAAGGGCGGGTACCGGAAGAAATACTTCCGCGCGATCTCCCGCCTCACGGCCCTGGCCCGCGACTCCCGCAAGATCCCGGGCGCGCAGGAGGGCTGAGGCCGCTCCCCCGGCGCCGAGCCGGGCGCGGGCCCGGAGCCGAAACCGGGCGCGGCCCCGGGTCGAAACGGGGCGCGGCCCCAGGCCGAAACGAGGCGCGGCCCCAGGCCGAAACGGGGCTCGGGCCCGGGGGCGAAACCGGGCTCCGGGAGCCGTGCGCGCGAGAAGGACACGTGAAACGCCTTCTACGCGCGTGGTTCCCGGAGCGTCAGCTGCGTGATACACACAGCGGGTCGTATTCCTGTCCGCCAGCAGGGAGTTGCCCGTATGTCCGAAACACGACAGACCGCACGACCCGCCGCGACGAGACGCCAAGTCCTGGCCGGCACCGGCGCGTTGGGCGTCGGCATCGCTTTCACCGGCGCCTTCTCCGAGCTCTTCGCCGGCTCGGCGGCCGCCCGCGGCAGGGCCGGCTACGGGCCGCTCGTGCCCGACCCCGACGGCCTGCTCGACCTGCCGGCGGGCTTCCGCTACAAGGTCCTGTCCCGCGAGGGCGGCCAACTGCCCTCCGGCGAGGGCAAGGTGCCCAGCAACCACGACGGCATGGCCGCCTTCCGGGCCCGGGGCGGCGGCGTCCACCTGGTCCGCAACCACGAGAACCGGGTCACCGCGAAGATCCCCGTGCCGACGGTCGAGGGCCTGACGTACGACCCGATGGGCAAGGGCGGCTGCACGGCGCTCACGCTCGACAGCCGCAACAACGTCCTGGACGAGCGCGTGGCCATCGCCGGCACCGCGGTCAACTGCGCGGGCGGGCCCACCCCTTGGCAGACCTGGCTGACCTGCGAGGAGACCGAGGACAAGGCCGGCACCAACGGCTACACCAAGGACCACGGCTTCATCTTCGAGGTGTACGGCGCCGACCCGCGCAGGACCGGCGCGGTGCCGCTGGAGGCGATGGGCCGCTTCCAGCACGAGGCGATCGCGATCGACCCGCGCAGCGGCGTCGTCTACGAGACCGAGGACGCCTTCGAGAAGCCCTTCGGCCTCTTCTACCGCTTCCGGCCGAACAAGCCGCTCGGCGGCATCGGCTCCCTGCAGGCGGGCGGCACACTGCAGGCCATGCGGGTGCCGGGCGTGAAGGACCTGTCCGCGGTGCGCGAGACGGGCACGAGCTTCAAGGGCATCACCTGGGTCGACGTACCGGACCCGCTGGCCAAGGAGACGCCCATCCGCTTCCAGGACTTCGGCGCGGGCGGCATCACGCACGCGCAGAAGCTGGAGGGCTGCTACTGGGGCGGCTCCAGCGTCTACTTCGTCTCCTCCTACGCCAAGAGCGCGGAGGGCTCCGCCGCCGACCACTACGGCCAGATCTGGCGGTACGACCCGGACCGGAACGTCCTCACGCTCGTGATCGTCTTCGGCCCGGACACCGACCTCCAACTCCCCGGCGAGGAACCGGACAACATCTGCCTCGCGCCCAGCGGCGGCCTGATGGTCTGCGAGGACGGCGAGGGCGCGCAGCACGTGTTCGGCCTGACGCGGCGCGGCGAGGTGTACGCGATGGCCCGCGGCCGACAGAACATCGGCACGCCCGAGGAGCCCGAGTGGGGCGAGTTCGCGGGCGTCACGTTCTCCCCGGACGACGACACGATGTACGTGAACTGCTACACGCCGGGCACGACGTTCGCCGTGACAGGGCCCTGGAACGGCTAGCCCCCGTACGGCCCCTCAGGCCCCTGCGGCCCCGCACTCGCTCCCCCTCGGGGCCGGGTGCGGGGCCGTTCGCGGTCGCGGCCCCCGCCCGCCCGGCGCAGGATCGTGGGAGGACGGGCGGAAGGGGCGCACGATGCCGAAAGGGAAGAAGGGCAGAGCGGCGCCGCAACGGTTGAGCGAGCTGCTCCGCGTCCCCGAGGGTGAGCCGGTGGACCTGGCCGCGTTCGACCCGCGCGCCACCCCCGGCGGCCCGGACGCTCCCGGCGGCAAGAGCGCGGGCCGCGAGGCGACGGCCCGTATGGGCCCCGGCCTCGCGGACCTGCAGGAACGCCTGTACGCGGCCAGCACGGGCGGCGACCGCCGGCGGCTCCTGCTCGTCCTGCAGGGCATGGACACCAGCGGCAAGGGCGGCACGGTGAAGCACGTCATCGGCCTCTTCAACCCGTCCGGCTGCCGCATCCAGGCCTTCAAGGCGCCCACGGCCGAGGAGCGGAACCACCCCTTCCTGTGGCGGGTCAGGAAGGCGCTCCCGCACCCCGGCGAGATCGGCATCTTCGACCGCTCGCACTACGAGGACGTCCTGATCGCCCGCGTCCGCGAACTCGCCCCGCGCGACCGACTGGGCCGCCGCTACGGCCAGATCAACCGCTTCGAGCAGTCCCTCGCCGACGACGGCGTCACGCTGATCAAGTGCTTCCTGCACATCGGGTACGAGGAGCAGCGCCGCCGCCTCCTCCAGCGCCTCGACCGCCCGGACAAGCACTGGAAGTTCGACCCGTCCGACATCGACGAGCGCGCGCTCTGGCCCGCGTACCAGGAGGCGTACGAACTGGCCCTGCAGCGCTGCTCGACGGCGGCGGCGCCCTGGTACGTGATCCCGGCCGACCGCAAGTGGTACCGGAACTGGGCGATCAGCACCCTGCTGCGCGAACACCTGGAAGCCCTCGATCCGCGATACCCGGAGGCGGAGTTCGACGTGGCGGAGTGCAGGGAGCGGCTGCTCGACGAGGGGACCTAGTCGGGCGGGAGCGTGGGTGTCGTGCTGTCGGCCTTGGCGGCGTCCGCCACCGCCTCGGCGGCCGCCTCCGCGGCCTGAGCGGTGTCGTCGGCGGCCTTGGCCGCCCTGTCGTCGTCGGGTGGCTTCTCGCGGGTCGCCGGGGACTGTGGCAGTTCCACGTTGAAGGCCTTGGAGACGCCCTGCAGCGCGGAGGTGATCTCGCTGGGGATCACCCAGAAGTTGTTGCCCTCGCCCTGCGCGAGCTGCGGCAGCGTCTGCAGGTACTGGTAGGCGAGCAGCTTCGGGTCCGGGTCGTTGCGGTGCACGGCCTGGAACACCTCGTCGATGGCGCGTGACTGGCCCTCGGCCTGGAGGATCGCGGCGGTGCGGTTGCCCTCGGCGCGCAGTACGGCGGCCTGCTTGTCGCCCTCGGCGGTGAGGATCTGCGACTGCCGCTGGCCCTCGGCGCCGAGGATCGCGGCCCGCTTGTCCCGCTCGGCCCGCATCTGCTTCTGCATGGCGTCCTTGATGGTCTGCGGCGGGTCGATGGCCTTGATCTCCACCCGGTTGACGCGCAGGCCCCACTTGCCGGTGGCCTCGTCGAGCACGCCGCGCAGCTGGCTGTTGATGGTGTCGCGCGAGGTGAGCGTCTTCTCCAGGTCCATGGAGCCGACGACGTTCCGCAGCGTGGTGACGGTCAGCTGCTCGACGGCCTGCAGGAAATTCGCGATCTCGTAGAAAGCCGCGCGCGGGTCGGTCACCTGGAAATACAGGACGGTGTCGATCTCGACGACGAGATTGTCCTCGGTGATGACGGGCTGCGGCCGGAAGGAGACGACCTGTTCGCGCAGATCGATCACCGGGTGCACGCGGTCGATGTACGGGATGACGAGATTGAGTCCGGGATTGAGGGTGCGGTGATAACGGCCGAGCCGCTCGACATTCCGCGCGCGGGCCTGCGGAACGATCCGTACCGCTCGTACGACGGTGAAGATCGCGAGTAGCGCGACGATCAGTCCGACGATGAGGAACGCAGAAATCTCCATGGCTCAGCCCCGGGGGTAGACGAACGCGGTGGCGCCGCTGATCTTCATGACGTCGACGGTCTCTCCCCGAGGAATCACCAGCGTCTCGTCATAGGGGCGGGCCGTCCACTCCTCCCCGTCGATCCGGACCCTGCCGCCCGCGGCCGAGACCTCCGAGACGACGTACGCGGCCTTGCCGACCAGGGCGTCCACGCCGAACCGCGCGACCTGGGGCCGGTTCAGATGGCGCAGTGCGACGGGCCGTACGAAGAGCAGGGTGACGGTGGCGACGGCGGCGAACACCAGGAATTGGAGAGGCGGCGGAAGTCCGAGCGCCGCGGTTCCCGCCGTGACGAGCGCAGCCGCGCTCAGCATTCCGAGCGCGGCCGTGAGCGTGAGTATCTCGGCCAGCGCCAGAACGGCTGCGACGATCAACCAGATCAGCCATGGGTCCATTGCGCACGACTTTTCGTCGGGCATTTCCGTCGGAGAACTACCGCTGATTTACCCACCGGGCCGACACGCTACTCACCACCGGAATTCCACCCGCTCTCCTACTCGCCCTTCCGCTCGCCCTTCCGCCCGATCTTCCGCTCGATCCAGTCCACCGCGAACGCGACGACCTCTTCCGCCTCGAAAAGGTGACTCTCGGCGGCGCCGACGCGAGCGCTGCGCCCGTGGCCCGCCGCGAGCAGCGCGCGGGTGATGGTCTCGAAGGGGTCCTGCCCGTCGGGCGTCACGCGCGCGTAGTCGAAGGCGCCGTGCTCCGAGTCGATGTCGCGGAAGCGGCGCCAGACGCGGCGGCCCTCGGCGACGACGGGCTGTTCGTACGTCACGTACCGCTTGCCGGGGGCGTCGGCGAGGGCTTCCGCGTGGTGCAGGAGCGTCATGGTGTCGAGCGGGGCTCCGAGCAGCAGGACGCGGCCGCGTCGGGCGACCAGGCGGGCGAGCGGGCTGCCGGGGCCGTGCGGGTCGTCCCAGGGATGGTCGGCGGTCAGCTCGACGGCCGCCGGGCCGAGGGCGGCGAAGGAGACGTCGGGGTGCCGGCTGCGCACCGCGCCCGGCCTGCGGCGCAGCGCCTCGGGGAGCCGGCCGTTGACATGGTCCGCCTCGCTCGACTCCGGGTCGTAGGCGGGGTGTTCGGCGCGCACGGCGTCCTGCCAGGGTCGCGGCCAGGTGTCGAGGTCGTACGGCGGGGCGTCGTTCCAGCCGCAGGTGACCATCAGGGTGCCGGTGGGGCCGACCGCGTCCCGCAGGGCGTCGATGACGGTGGTGGGGCCCCCGGCGACGTAGCCGATGGCGGACAGCCTGGTGTGGAACATGACGGTGTCGCCGGACCGGAGGCCGAGCGCGGTCAGGTCGTGGAGCAGGCGGCTGCGGGTGACGGGCCCGCCTGACCGTTCGAGCAGCTCGCGTTCGTCCATGGGGCGCCTTCCGGATCAGTCTCGGGGGTCGGCCATGTGGGCTCGCCACACCTGACGCAGCTCTTCCGTGTGCTGCTCCACCAGTTCGGGGCGGCCGTGGTACTGGGCCGGCGTGTTCTGGAACAGCACCGCCCGCCACTGCCCCGAGCTGCGGCGCGCGACCAGCGACTGGACCGCGTTCGTCGCCGGGTTCAGCTCGTCGCGGCCGGGCGGCACCATGCCCACGACGGCGCGCAGCAGCACCACCCCGTCGGCGAGCTGTGCCACGTCGCGCACCTTCCAGACGTACGACGCCGTGGGGTGGTCCGCGAAGATCGGCGCGAGGTGGGCCTCGACCCGGTCACCGGAGACCTGGCTGCCGTCGAAACCGACGAGCGCGGCACCGGGTTCGAAGAGGGCCGCGTACCCGGCGGCGTCACGCGCGTTCCAGGCCCGCAGCAGACGCTCGTAGAGGTCGCGTACGGCGGCATCGGCGTCGGCGGAGGCGGCGGGTTCAGGGGAAGCCGGTGTTGCTGACATGCCGCCCATGGTGGCAGCAGACGGGCCGTCACACGCCTGCCTCCCACCACTCTTCGACCACGGTGCGGCTAAGCGATTAGTCCTATTTACGGCGTTATGGTCGCCGGGTGATCGCTCCCGTACGAAGACTCGCCGCCCTCTGTGTCCTTGGTGCCGTCGTCACCGGCTGCGGTACCGGCCACAACTCCGCGCCCTCCGAACCGTCCCGCCCCTCCGATACGGCCTCGCCCGGCGGTTCGGCCTCGCCCGGTGGTTCCGTCGCCGCGCGTCCGCCGACGCTCGCGCCTGGGCCTGCGGGGCTCGCGCCCGTGTTCAAGAACGGGAAGCGCGCCGCCGAAAAGACCGTCGCGCTGACCTTCGACGCCGACATGACCGCCGACCAGGGCGCCCGCGCCGCCGGGGGCGAGCGGTTCGACAACCCGGCGCTGCTCGCCACGCTGCGCCGCCTCAAGGTGCCGTCGACGGTGTTCATGACGGGGCGGTGGGCCGAGGAGTACCCGGACCAGGCCCGCTCGATCGGCTCGGACCCGCTCTTCGAGGTGGCCAACCACTCGTACAGCCACTACGCGTTCACCTCGCGCTGCTACGGCCTGCCGACCGTCGCCCCGGACAAGATGCGGGCCGATGTGGAGCGGGCGTTCACCGCGTTCAGGAAGGTCGGCGTCAAGAACGCGATGCCGTACTTCCGCTTCCCCGGCGGCTGTTACGACCGTACGGCCCTCCGCAACGTCGCCCAGGCCGGCGTGACGGCGGTGCAGTGGGACGTCGTCAGCGGCGACGCCTTCGCGACGGACGCGGACTCGGTCGCCGAGGAGGTGCTGCGCGGGGTGCAGCCGGGCTCGGTCGTCGTCATGCACTGCACACGAAGCGCGGCCCCGACGACCGAACGAGCGATCCGCAAGGTCGTACCGGAACTGCGCAAGCGCGGGTACCGGTTCGTGCGGGTCTCGGAACTGATCGGAGCAGCCGGCCGCGGGTGACAACCTCGGCACCGTCTCCCCCGCCTTCGCCCCCGCATATGCATCGACCTCGGGCCCCGAAGGGCGTAGATCCGACGAGGTCGTCCAGGGGCGGCAGCCCAAGCCCGATCCCCCCTCACCCCCGCCGCGAACAGACCCCGCAGACCGTCGCCCCCGCCGCCACCGCGAGCAGTGCCGCGCCCGCGAGGGGCAGGAGCAGGACCGGTGTCGTGCCGGTGCGGGAGCCTGTGATGAGGGCCCATACCGTTTCGCGTGCGGGGGAGCCTGTCGTCACGATCGCCAGGAGGGCGAGCAGGGCCGTGAGGGAGACGGACCAGCCGGGGCTGCGCAGCAGCGGCCAGGTGCACAGGGCGCCGACGGCCGTGCCGAGCAGGACGCAGACCGCGACCGCGAGGAGCGCGGCGAGCACCATGGGCAGCGGGGCGATCCGCACCTCGTGGCTCGTGTTCCACCAGCCGCTCATCGCCACCACCAGCGCACTCCCCGCCGTCCCGAGCGCCGCCGCACAGCCCGAGGCCGTGAGCAGCGCGGCCAGATGAGCGCGCCCCGGGCCCGCCGCCGAGGCGGTGACGTGGCGGGCCGCGGGCGGTTCCTGCGTGGCGCTGATCCGCGTCAGCCAGGCGGCGACGGGCAGCAGTGCGGCACTGGTGTAGCCGAGCGAGTCGAGCACGGGGTCGCCGGGCTGTGCGCCGACGGCGACCAGGGCGGCGTAGACGAGTACGGGTGGCAGCCAGCGTTGGGAGCGCAGGAGCAGGGCGGTGTGGTAGCGGAGGAGGGCGGTCGAGGTCGGCGGCTTCCTCATGAGGTCAACTCCTGGGCTGCAGAGCTGGGTTGCGGCCCTTCGACCGCCCGCCCCGGTTCCCGTACGGCGCGGATGTGCCAGGGCGGGTCGGCGTGCAGCAGGGTGCGCAGGAGCGTGTCCGAGTGGGCGGCGGGGACCGTGAGGCGGGCCGAGCCGGCCGCGTCGAGCTCGGCGTGCGTGCCCTCGGGGAGGCCTCCGGGGAGGGATACTCCCGCGCGGCCACGGGCCAGGACCGTGACCTGCGGCGCGGGCTCCGAGGACGTGGCGGTGTCGGGGACCAGGGCGGCGCCGTCGACCCGGTAGGCGGCGTCCACGGCACCGGCGAGGCGTCGCGGATCGTGGTCCACATACACCGCGGTCGCGCCCGTGGACGTCAACTCCCCGACCGCCAGGTCGAGTTCGGCGCGGGCGGCGGTGTCGAGGCCGGTCCAGGCCTCGTCCAGGATCAGCAACTCCGGCTCGGCGAGCAGCGCTTGGGCGACGGCCACCTTCTGGCTGGTGCCCTTGGACAGCTCACGCAGCTGCGTACCCGCGTGCCCGTCCGCGCCGAAGCGCTCCAGCCAGGCACGCGCGCGGGCGTCGGCCACCGGCCCGCGAAGCCCGTGCACCCGGCCCAGGTGCGTGAGGTAGCCGATCGCCGTGAACGGCAGCGCGGACGGGAAGCGTTCCGGTACGTACGCGGTGCGCGGTCTGCCGTGGATCCGGCCCTCGCTGGGCGCGTCGATGCCGGCGAGCAGCCGCAGCAGCGTCGACTTGCCGCTGCCGTTGGCCCCGGAGATCCGCAGCAGCGCACCGGCCGGCACGTCCAGGTCGACCCCGCGCAGCACCCAGGGGCCGCCCGGCGCGTACCGCCGGCCGACCTTCGTGAGTCGCACGCGTGGTGCCCCGGTCAGTTCTGGCCGGGCTTGTGCGGCAGGGCCTCGCTGGGGCGCACGATCACGAACCCGTCGCCCTGCAGCATCAGTTGGACCGCCTCGCCCGAGCCGCCGCGGATCATCGAGCCGATGCTCTGCGAGCGGTGCAGCGACGTGTGCAGCTGGGTGCTCCAGCCGACGACGGCGTCCGTGTCCACGTACACCGGGGCCTGCTGGCTGACCGGGATCACGATCGGGTCGCCCTCGCAGATCACCGCGAGCTTGCCCTGCCCGGTAAAGACGCTGTTGAAGAGCCCGCCGCCGGCCATGCCCGCGCCCTTCACGGTCTGGATGTCGTACGAGAGGGTGGGGTCGAAGCAGAGGACGTTGCGGCCGTTGATGGTCAGCGAGTCGCCCGGGTCTATGTCGACGATGAAGCAGTTGGCCGCCTCCTGCGCGAACCAGGCCTCGCCCTGTCCGCGCACCGCCATCAGCGCCAGGCCCTCGCCCGTGACGGCCCGCTTGAGCATGCCGCCGACGCCCTGCCCCTTGCGCTCGAACTGCAGATTGCCGCGGTAGGCGATCATCGAGCCCTGGCGGGCGTGCATCTCGCCGTTCACGACGTACTTGACGGACTTCGAGTTCTGCAGGCTCATGCCCGGCGCCGTGGCGGGCTGTGCCATGTTCTGCGAAGCGAACAGTTCGCTCTTCATCCGAACCCCCGGATCTGCTGCTGTCGACCGGCAGTTGCGCCGGTACGGCCCTCCGGGTCGGGAGGACACGGTCGACTCTAGCGGCGGGGCTGCACCCGGCGGGAGGGATGCCCGTGATGCCCGCGTCCGCACGCTGGCACACTGGACGGAGTGAGCAGCCTGAACCCCTCCGCCGAGCCCCACTCCAGCGCCCCGTCCACCGAGCCCGAAGCCGGTCCGCGCGAGGCCGGTCCGCGCGAGGCCGGTCCGCGCGAGCGCGACTCCCGCGACGACGCCCCGCAGTTCGTCCTGCCCCTCGTCGTCCGCATCGAGAAGGCCGCGCCGCCCGCGCGCACCGACGCCCTGGAGACCGCGGCCCGAGCCGTCCTGACCCTCCTCTCCGACGAGCGCGCCCTCGACGACGGCCCCTGGGCCCAGGCCGTACGGGACTGGCAGGACGCCCGCATCCGCAAGGTGGTCCGGCGGGCGCGCGGGGCGGAGTGGCGGCGGGCCGAGGCGCTGCCCGGCATCACCGTCACGGGCGAGGCCACGGAGGTGCGGGTCTACCCGCCGGTCCCGCTCGACGGCTGGCCCAAGGACCTGGCCCGCCTCCAGGTCTCCGGCACCGACCTCGACGACCCGGAGCCGCCGGCCGCACCGGACCCGGCCGCGCCGGTCCTTTGGCTCAACCCGGACCTCGACATGTCGGCGGGCAAGTCGATGGCGCAGGCCGGCCACGGCGCCCAACTCGCCTGGTGGGAACTGTCGGACGAGCAGCGCAAGCAGTGGCGCGAAGCGGGCTTCCCTCTCGCGGTGCGCACCGCCACCCCGGCCCGGTGGCCCACCCTGACGACGAGCGGCCTGCCGGTCGTACGGGACGCCGGCTTCACGGAGATCGCCCCCGGGAAAACGGTCGCAGTCGAAGGCGGCAGCCACTTCTGCCCCCTCCCGCACCCCCCACGGGCCTGACCGCCACCGACCAGGTCAGGATGTAGGTCACGGGCCTCGACTAACGCGGGAGAACTCCAGTGGCCGCGAGCATTCCCCGTCACGATTTTCCGGTGGACGAGGTCAAGCATGACTTGCCGTCGCTCAAAAGGAGCGTGAGCAGGATTCTTGACCGGCTTGAGGTTTCCGCCGCATCTCGGGGGCGCGCTCTCGACAGCACAGTGACCGCTGCCATGTCCCACTGCGCGAACGATCCACAGGTGGAAGAGTTCGAAACGTGGGAAGCGTGGGTGACAGCCATGCAAGTAGGCTCTGCGCTGTTCGACTCGGCCACAGCATCACAAGACGTGGTGGCCTGCAGGATCGGCGTGGACGGACAGATCAAGAATCTTCCTGCCACTGGCCCGACGCCCTACACACATGCCGGGGCGTGGCTCACCACTGTCTACCTGGCGACCATCTGTCGAGACAACGCGCGTCTTGATCGGCTGATGCGGGTGCCGACCTCTTTCCTTCGCGAGTCCGGCGCCGTATTCGACGACTACGTGTACGACTGGGTCGAGACCTTGCAGCGGTACTGGTCCGGCGAGTCGACCGAGATGTGGAATCACCTGGTTGAGGCGATCCAAGAGACCGCCCCGGAAGTTGCCCGCTTCGCGGACCAGGAGCTTCTACTCAAGGTTCTTTACCCACCGCTTGAACTCTTTCAGCTTTACAACCGGCAAGCCAATGAAGAGTTCAACGAATCCCTGAGCCTGTCCCTTGAGTGGCACAGAGAATACTGGACCGGCGATCAGGCACGGCCCATCGACCGAAAAGGCCTGGTTACACTCGGTCCGCTTGCCATTTCTTGCATGGCTTACGACAACGATTTCTCCATCGACGTCGAGTCCGACTACCTGCCTGAAGGCCTCCTGAAGTTTAGCTGGGCCGGCGAAGTCGAGACGTAATGGTTCAAGATCACACAGGATTCGCAATCAGTACCACAAGCAACCTCGGGCGTGGATGTCGCTCGAGGTGCCGCGAACAGGCTCGCCTGACAGAGCTGTGCGAAGTTCCGCTTGAATTGCTGCGCGAGTCCGGAACAGAGTACGACGACTACGCTTACCACTGGATCGACGCCCTGCAATCCTACTGGCTCGAGCGTTCCGGCCTCCTGGATAAACTCAAAACGGCAATTCAAGCCTCCCATCCTGACGTCGTGCGTTTCGCGGGCGCGGATCTTTTGGACAAGATTCTCTACCCTCCCATCAACCTCTTCCACCGCTTCCTGCGCAAGGACCAGGAGGGTTTCAATCAAGCCTTGACCGAAGCCTTGGAACTACACAAGGCATATTGGACCGCTACGGAAGAACGAGAGGTGAGCGTGGAAGGCCATCTCGCGCTCGTCCCTCTCGCCATCGCCTGCCTCGCCTACGATGCCGGTTTCCCCATCGCGATCGAGTCGGATTACATCCCCGGCTAGCTGCTCAACCGTGCACGGGTCGGTGAATTCGCCACCTGAGTTGCCGGCCCTGCCCAGTTCCGCTGCGGCAAGGCGGCGCCTGCGACGCTGGCCCACCTCACGTTGACCAGTCGAAATCGTTGCTGCCAGGTCTGAGCTCGCATCGAGCCGGCCCAAGGTCCCTGAAGATGAAGCAGAGGGAAAAATCGATGCCCGTCCGCATTAGCCGTCACGATTTTCCGGAGGGCTCGGATAAATCGGCAGCGCCTGCCTTCGAGACCGCTGAGTCGGCTCTCGCGGATATCGAGACGTCGGAGTGCGACCGGGCCGATGCCCTGCCGGTACCGCGAGTGAGGGCCCGGTTGAGTGCCGAGTCGGAGTCGAGGGCGGGGTGAAGCGTCTGCCCGCCACGGGACCTCAGGAATATCTGAATTCAGGTAGTTGGCTGACTGCCTTTTACCTTGGAGTGATCTGCCGCGAGAACGACCGCATCAACCAGCTGGCCCAGGTCCCCATCGCGTTCCTTCGCGCATCGGGAGCCGAGTTCGACGAGTACATCTATGCATGGGTGGAAACCCTGCAGAACCGGTGGTTCGGTAGGAACGAGACCTGGGACACCTTGGTCACGGCAGTCGAGGGAACTGACCCCGAGGCGGCGCGAGTTGCCGGCCCAGAATTCATGCTTCAGATCCTGTATCCCCGCTTGAACTCTTCCAGCACTACCTGCGGGGAGGGGAAGCTGAGCAATTCTACGAGTCACTCGCCAGGGCTCTTACGTCACACAAGAACTACTGGACGGCTGACGCCGCCAGGTCACTGAGCGGTGAAGGGCTGGTCGCTCTCGGGCCGTTGGCCATCGCGTGCATGGCGCGTGATGACGGCGGCATGCCCATTGAGGTCGAGTCCGCGTACCTGCCGAAGGAACTCCTCGAGTTCGGGTGGGCGGGTGAAGTCGACGCATAGCAGCAGTCGAGGCTTGAAGGTCCACACAGCCGGCGCAGGAGCCATTCTCAGTGATGCGACGAGAGATCAAGTCGCCATGAGTACGGCCAAGATGAACTTCGCGACCACGGCCACACCCGCTCATCCGGTAAGGACAGCAACGAAGTCCTCAGCTCGATACGTGCCCGGCCAAGCTCAGTTGCATCCTGGCGTACGTGCCTGACTTGATTCTTCTGCGCCCAGCCGTAGGCGGACACGGCACCACCCGGGTCTGCGCTCGTCGCCGTAATCGGCTCCTACGGCGACTTCGAGCACGCCGACGTGACCACCGGCGACTTCGACAACGACGGCTACGACGGCTACGACGGCTACGACGACATCGTCGTCGGCCAGCCCATCGCCTCCGAAGCCACCGGAAGCACCGACTCGGCCACCGGCCACTCCGGCGGACAGGTCACCGTCAAACTCGGCAAGCCCGGCGGCCTCTACTACCGGGGCGACGCCACCACCTTCCACCAGGACACCGCCGGTGTCCCCGGCGCCGCCGAAGCAGGCGACTCCATGGGCGCCTCGATCGTCGTACGCGACACCGACGGCGACGGCACACCCGACATCGTCACCGGCCTGCCCGGCGAGGACCTCACCAAGGACGGCACCGCCCGCAAGGACGCGGGCACCGCCCTGGTCCTGCGCCTGGCCGCGAGCGCGGACGGCATCACGGTCGCCTCCGCCGAGTCCCTCCACCAGGGCACAGGCGGCATCGGCGGAGCACCCGAGAGCGGCGACCGCTTCGGCTCAGCCGTCGCGGCAGGCGACCTCTCCGGAACAGGAGCCACCGACCTGGCCATCGGCGCGCCCGGAGAGAACTCCGGCGACGGCACCATCGTCCACCGCACCCCGAGCGGCACCGCTACGTACATCGGCCGGACCACGATCGACACAGCCAAGGGCGGCGAACTCGGCTCCGTACTCGCTCCGTAGTCCTTCCATGAGGGCTTCGAGGAACGGCACGTACCGTGACGCTCGCCGTGGGTCCTCCACAGGCAGTACGGCGAGCGAGGAACGTCGGTGTAACGCCGCAGTACGTCCGGAACGCAGAAATAGGCGAAGCGGGGTACCGGCCGGCGGAATCGGCGTGCCCTGGGCCGAGGGCACAGACGGGTGCCACGTCAGGACGGATATCGCCGTGAGAAACACCAACCCGGTTCCCGGAGGCGGGCCGGACAGCCAGCCGCCCGGTCCGGGCCTCGCGCCGTCCTCAACTGCGGGCTTCCCGCGGTCAGCTGTGTGCTGATCGGTTACGGGGTCGCGACCGACTCAACCGACCCCCACAGCGGTCCGGCCTCTTTGCAAATCACCGCGAGAGCGCGGCCGCCTCGGTGCGCGTACGTCCGCATGCACCGTCCTCGCCCAAGAACCAAGCCGTGGCAGGCCGACGGCCCGCCGAACCAGGAAGGCCAGAAGCACAGATGGACTACTGCTCCTCATGCAGTCGGCACCTCAACGGCGCCCTGGTGTGCCCCGGGTGCGGTGCCTACGCTCCGGACATCGCCCCGCTCTTCGCCGACGGCCCCAGCGCCTCTGCCCCGGCGACGACGGGTGCCGGGCTCTCCATAACGCCCGACCAGGCCCCCTCGGCCCCACACGACGTCTCGGCCCCGCACGACGTCTCGGACGTCGAGCACCTTCCGCCCGCACAGCAGGGGCGTGCGGCCCGCCGTCGCCAACTGGCCAAGTGGCGGAAGAACAAGCGCCGGGCAGCAGTCGCAAGTGCTGTCGCGCTCGTCGGAGGCGGGCTGACCCTCGCCTCGATGGACCGTCAGTCCGTCGACCGCACCCAGGCGGCCACGGCGCCGGACGTCCCGAAGGAGGGTGCGGTGGAGAAGCAGAAGCAGAAGCCTGAGGAGAGCCCTCGGGCCTCCGCGTCGGCGACCGCTCGACACCCCCACCAGCCGTCGCAGACCGCTTCTCCGTCGCAGGCGCCGACAACCGACGCACCGCGGCAGCAGACCCTCCAGGCCTCGCCCCGCACGACAGCGCCGAGCGCCCAGCCGGAGAACACAGCGCCTTCCCGCCCGGCCGAGACCGCGCCCCCTCAGCCCCGGAGCACCGCACCGGCCACCGACGACACGAACCCGGACTCCGGTACGTCAGCGCATCAGCAGCAGGCGCCCGAGGCCGCCGACACCACGAAGCCGGACACGCCCCAGAGCACCAGCCCTTCGCTGGTGTCGACCTCACCGGAGGAGGTCTGCGTGCTCGGACTGTGCGTCGGCTGAGCTCCCGTGTGGCAGGGCGACCCCGGCGGAGCGAGCAGCAAAATCGCGAACCGAGCACCCGCGCCCCGCCACGGGCTGGACCCGACCCGAGAACCCGCACCTATCCGCACCCTCCCCCCTCCCCCCCCCGGCCGGATCCACCCCGATCCTCAGGAACAGGCCCGCCCGAGCTCGAAGAAGCGGCGTGGCACCTCGGTCAGCATCAGGTCGAACTGCTCGCGGGTCAGGCCCTGTTCGAGGGCGTACGGAATGACGTCCTCGAAGAGGTGCGTGTAGCGCCACTGCGGCAGGAGTTCGAGGGCGGCCGGGTCGATCCAGTCGAGGTAGCAGGACGCGTCCTGGGAGAGGACCATCCGGTCGCCGTAGCCGCGGCGCACCATCTCGATGAGGGTCTTCGCCCGCGCCTCGAACGTGGTGTCCAGGTTGAGGCCGAAGCGATCCATGCCCAGGACGAAGCCCGCGTCGGCGAGGGCCGCGAGGTGGTCGCAGTCCGTGGTGTCGCCGCTGTGGCCGAGGACGATGCGGCCGGGGTCGACTCCTTCCTCGTCGCACATGACGCGCTTGACGTCCCGGCCGGTGTGCGAGGCGGGATGGGTGTGCACGGTGATCGGGGTTCCCGTCTCCAGATGCGCTCGTGCGACCGCGCGCATCACCCGCTCGACGCCCGGCGTGAGCCCCTTCTCGTCGATCGCGCACTTCAGCATTCCCGCACGGACACCGGTGCCCGCGATGCCGTCGCGGATGTCGCCGACGAACATGTCGACCATGGGGTCCGGCACCTCCGGGCCGAGCGCGGGGCCGCGGTGGTGGAAGTAGAAGGGGAGGTCGTCCCAGGTGTAGACGCCGGTGGCCACCAGGATGTTCAGTTCGGTCGCCTCGGCGATGGTCTGGATTCGCGGGATGTAGCGCCCGAGACCCATCACCGTGAGGTCGACGATCGTGCGCACGCCCGCGTCGTGCGCGCCCCGCAGCCGCTCCACGGCGTCGGCGACGCGCGCGTCCTCGGAACCCCACTCCTCGGGGTGGTTGGCCTGCACGTCCGAGGTGAGCACGAAGAGGTGCTCATGCATCAGCGTCACCCCGAGAGCACTGCTCTCGACGGGGCCGCGCACGGTCTGAACCTGCGTCATCCTGAATCCTCTCGACGGCGGTGTCGGCGGACGGTCGAACGATGCCGGCGGGCAGCTCAGAGCACCCCCGACGCACACGGTCAGAGCACCCCGACGCACACAGACCGAGCGGTCGGTACCCCGGCGCGCCCACCCTGCTGCGGGTGATCAAGAGTGTCAACGGACCTGACAAGGTCACCCACGCCATGGCTGAATCCGGGCGTTGACCGGATACCGAGCGCCTCAACTGCCGCCCGCCGCAGGGAAGTCGGTCGCCGACGGGCCCCGCCGAACCCCCCGGCCCCCGATCGGCGTACAGAATCGTGAAACCTCAAATCAACCTCTGAACGTCCCTGTCCATGGATTCGGCGACCACTGCCGGGGCCATGACACCTGCACGCACAGTGTGGTGCCGACACACATGGGGCGCGGCGAAGGAGGGGGAACATGCAGCAGACAGCACACCTGGGGACCGGCATGGGCTGGCGCCCGGAGATCGCCGAGGCCGTGGAGCGGATGCCGGGGCTCGACTGGGTCGAGGCAGTGGCCGAGAACGTGTGCCCCGGCCACATCCCGGACTCTCTGGTCCGGCTGCGCGAGCGCGGCGTCACCGTCGTCCCGCACGGTGTCGGCCTCGGCATCGGCGGCGCCGAACGCCCCGCCGCCGAGCGCCTCACCGCCCTCGCGGAGCGCGCCGAGGCGCTCGGCTCGCCGCTCGTCACCGAGCACATCGCGTTCGTACGCGCCGGGGGCGCCCTGACCGCCTCGCCCCGCCTGGAGGCCGGACACCTGCTGCCCGTGCCGCGCACCAAGGACTCCCTCGATGTGCTCTGCGAACATGTGCGGATCGCACAGGACGCGCTCCCCGTGCCGCTCGCCCTGGAGAACATCGCCGCCCTGATCTCCTGGCCCGGCGAGGAGATGACCGAGGGCCAGTTCCTGTACGACCTCGTCGACCGGACCGGTGTACGGCTCCTCATCGACGTCGCCAACCTGCACACCAACCACGTCAACCGCGGCGAGGACCCGTGCGCCGCGCTCGACGAGCTGCCGGTGGAGGCCATCGCGTACGTGCATGTGGCGGGCGGCTTCGAGCGGGACGGGGTGTGGCACGACAGCCATGCCCACCCGGTCACCCAGCCGGTGCTCGACGTGCTGGCCGAACTGGCCTCCCGGGTGAGCCCGCCCGGCGTGCTCCTGGAGCGGGACGAGAACTTCCCGGAACCGGAGGAGCTGGAGCAGGAGCTGCAGGCGATCCGCCGCACCGTCGCGGCCGGCGCGGCCCGGCGGCTGCTGCCCGCCACCCCGGAACGGGCCGCCGAACTGGTCACCGTCGGCCGTACCCCGACCGGCGCCGAGCGCGCGCCGACCGAGCACGTCACCGTCGGCCGCCCGTCGGGCGCCCCGATCGGCGCCCACGCGAGCCCGGCCACGGGCGCGGACCCCCGCACCACGACAACGGCAACGGCAACGGCAGACCCCGCCTCCCCCGAAGGGGACACGGGCACCGGCCCCGACTCCCCCCGCCAGCGCCTCGCCCTCGCGCAGGCCGCCCTGCTCTCCGCGCTCGTCGCCGGCACGCCCGCGCCCGAGGGCTTCGACCGGCAGCGCCTTGCCGTGCAGAGCCGCGCGCTCACCGGCAAGCGCGCCGACGTGATCGCGAAGGTAGCCCCGGAACTCCCGGCGATCCTCGGCGATACGTACCGGCCCAGCTTCTTCGCGTACGCCTCGACGCGTCCTATGACCGGCGGATACCGGCGGGACGCGCTGGACTTCGCCGAGCATCTGCTGCTTGACGGCCGGCCGCAAGATGCGGACGCACGGCGGGAGTTGAGCGACTGGTGGCTGGAGCGGTCCGGGCCCGCGCCGGTCTCCACGCACCCGGTGGCCCGCTTCATGCGCAGGGCCCGCTACACCCTGATCGGACGGTGAGGCAGCCATGTTCGCCTTTCTGATGGTCCTCTACTACCTGGGCCTCGGCGGCTCCGCGGTCCTGCTGCTCGTCGGCGTCCTCAAGACCCGCCGTGCGGGCGCGCCCGCGAGTCCGTACGTGTCCGACCCGCTGGAGGCGGCGTTCCTCGCGGGCGGCCCCGGCCGGGTCGCGGACGCCGTACTCACCGCGATGCACGCCGACGGCCGGCTCGCCCTCGCGGGGCCCGGAGTGGTCGGCGTGCGGCAGGCCGTGGCGCACCACCCGGTGGAGCAGGCGGTCCTCGACACGCACGCCACGGCCCCAAGCGGCGCCCTGCACTGGCTGCGGATCGGCGTGATGCGCAGCCCCTCCGTACAGGCGGTCGGGGACGTTCTCGCGCAGCGCCGGCTGATGGTACGACCGGGCGAACAGCGGCCGTACCGGCGTTGGGCGGCCACGCAGACCGTGCTCTCCTTCCTGTCGTTCCCGCTGGCCGCCCTCCTGACGGCGGTCCAGTTCGGGCTCCCGAACAGTCCGGATCACGGTGCGCCCCTCATCCTCGCGGTCCTGCCGGTGATCGGCGCCGGGATCGGGATCGGCTGGCGTGCCTGTCGATGACCGGGGGCCGTGTGACTGCCGCGGGCAAGGACGCGCTGCGCCACTTCCGGGCGATGGGCGACCCCGGGGACCCGGTGTACCAGGTGGTGTGCGGCGGCCCGCGCCTCGTCCCGGACCCGACGCTGCGCGAGCAGCTGACGACGGCGAGCCGGATGCGGGCGAACAGCACGGCGGCCTCGACGGGGGCGGGCGCCACCCCGCTCGTGTTCGTCGGCGGCGACACCTCGGTGACCTGGTGCGGCGGCGGAGGATCCTCGTGCGGCGGCTCGTCCTGCGGCGGCTCCGGCGACAGCGGGTCGTCGGGCGGCTCCAGCTGCGGCGGAGGCGGGGGCGGGGGCTCCAGCTGTGGCGGGTCGTCGGGCGGCTCCAGCTGTGGCGGCGGAGGCGGCGGGGGCTGCGGCGGCGGTTCCTGAGCCGGTGCTTTGGCGGTGCTCACGGCGGGGGCCGATCGCCCAACCTCACCTTGCGGGGCGTCGTCGATCGTCCGCATCGTGAACGCCCCATGGCGCGGTGGCCCCCGCGTCGCATACAAAATCCGCCATGTCCGCAATGTTCTGGGTTCTCTTCCTCGTTCCGGCCTGGGCCGTCGCCGGTACGGCCTGCGCCCGCCTGTGCGTCGCCGCGACCCGTGCCGCGGACAGCCCCGCCGCCGAGCAGCGGGCCGCCGCCCGGCATGAACTCACCCTGTACGAGGCCGCGTTCCTGGCCGGCGGCCCGCGCCGGGTCGCCGATCTGGCCCTCGTCTCGATGGCCGACGCGGGCCGGCTGCTGCTCGCGCACACCGGCTGGGCGACCGTCGTCGATCCGGACGGCCGGGACGAGATGGAGCGTTCCGTGATCGGCGCGATCGGGCCCGAGGGGCAGCAGCGGATAGCCCCGGTCCGCGCCTCGGCCGCCGCCACCGTCCCGGTGCGCGCCCTCGCCGAGCGGCTCACCGCGGCGGGGCTCGCCGTGCCCGCGGCGGCGCGGTTGCACGTCACCGTTGCGATCCGGCAGGTGCGGGCGGCGGCCCTCGCGGTGCTCGCGCTCGCCGTGGCGTCGCTCGTGCTGCTGCCCCCGGGCACGGACGGGGTGCTTCCGGTCCTCGCGTGGTTCGCGCTGCCGCTGGCGCTCACCCTCGGCTCGCTCGTCATCGCCCGCGCCGAGATCCAGCCGTACACACGCTGGGCCTCGCCCGCGGGCCGGCGGCTGCTCGGGGCGCTCGGGCCGGCGCTCGACGAGCGGGACCCGCTCGCGGCGGTCGCCGTACGCGGCGTGGACGCCCTGTCCGACCCGCGCCTGCGGGCCGCGTTCGCGCACGGACGTACTCGTCAGGGTCAATAGCCCCGGCTGGGCGCGGCGCTGCTTTACTTCGCCAACTGCCCACCGAAGGATCCCTTTTGTTCTGCTGCTGTCCGCCGCCGAAGGGATGCCGAAGCACGATGCGTGCGCCACTGCTGTACGGATTCGCCGGTTCACTGGTCCTCACCGCCCTGGTCGCCGCCCCCGCGGGCAGCGCCCCCGCACCACCGGGTTCCGCCGAGGCGCGCGGCACCGCCCTCGCCGCGCAGCGCGCCGCGACCGCCGGGCTCGACTGGAAGGCATGCCCGGCGGAGGAGGCCCTGCCGGACTCCGTGAAGTGCGCGACCGTGACCGTGCCCCTCGACTACGCGCAGCCCGACGGGAAGAAGATCGAGCTGACCGTCAGCCGGGTCAAGGCCAAGGGCGAGGCGTCCGAGCGGCAGGGCGCGTTCGTCTTCAACCCGGGCGGGCCCGGCGGCTCCGGCATGTACTGGCCGCTGGCGGCGGGCGTCCCGGAGTGGCGGAAGGTCGCGAAGGCCTACGACTTCGTCGGCTACGCCCCGCGCGGAGTGAGCCGTTCCGCCCCGCTGTCCTGCCAGGACCCGAAGGAGTTCGCGAAGGCCCCGAGCGACGAGCCCACCCACCCGGACCGCGCGCACAAGGAGAAGCGCATCGCCGAGGCGAAGGCGTACGCGAAGGGCTGCGAGCGGAACGCGGGCGCCGACCTGCGGCACTACAACACGCTGAACAACGCCCGCGACCTGGACGTGCTGCGTGCGGCGCTCGGCGAGAAGAAGCTGAACTTCATGGGCGCCTCGTACGGGACGTACTTCGGCGCCGTGTACGCCACCCTGTTCCCCTCGCACGTACGCCGCATGGTCTTCGACTCGGCGGTCAACCCGGACCCGAAGCAGGTCTGGTACCGCAACAACCTCGACCAGTCCCTCGCGTTCGAGGCGCGCTGGACGGACTTCCGCACCTGGGTCGCCAAGCACGACAAGGCCTACCACCTCGGCAAGACGCCCCGCGAGGTGCAGGACAGCTACGAGGAGGTGCGCCGCCGGCTCGCGAAGAAGCCCGCCGGCGGCAAGGTCGGCCCCGGCCAGCTGCAGTCCGCGTTCCTGCAGGCCGGGTACTACGACGACTACTGGCCGCGCCGGGCCACCGCCCTGTCGAAGTATCTGAAGGGCAACCCGCAGCCGCTGGTCGAGCAGGCCGCGCCGAAGCCGGTGGGGGCGGCGGAGAGCGAGAACGGCAACGCGGTCTACACCGCCGTCGAGTGCAACGACTCCGGCAACTGGCCGCGGGACTTCGCCACTTGGGACCGGGACAACTCGCTCATGGCCCGGATCGCGCCGTTCGAGACCTGGGACAACGCCTGGATGAACCTGCCCTGCGCGTACTGGCCCGCGCCCCGGCAGCAGCCCGTCGATGTGCGTACGGCGCCGGGTGCGCTGCCCGGCACGCTGATCCTCGCGGCGGAGCGGGACGCGGCCACTCCGTACGAGGGCGCGGTCGAACTGCACCGCAGGCTGGCGGGTTCGGCGCTGGTCACGGAGCGCGACTCGGGCACGCACGGCATCGCCGGCGGGCTCAACAAGTGCGTCAACAAGCACGTGGACACATACCTGCTGACGGGCCGCACCCCCGAGAACCCCCGCTCGGACTGTGCCCCGCACGCGGAGCCGGAAGCGACGAGCTGAGCGGGTTCCGCCTCGGGCACCGGCGTGGTTCTTTCCCCTACCCGCCCCTTCCCGAAAGTCCTGCCGGACGGGCCTCCTCAAACGCCGGAGGGGCTGAAAATCAGCCCCTCCGGCGTTTGAGGAGCGGGGTCCGGGGGCTGGCCCCCGAACGGAACCTCAGGCCAGACCCGCCACCAGGTCGGCCACAGACTTCCGGCGCCCAGTGAAGAACGGCACCTCTTCCCGCACATGCATCCGCGCCTCGGACGCCCGCAGGTGCCGCATCAGGTCCACGATCCGGTACAGCTCGTCCGCCTCGAAGGCGAGCAGCCACTCGTAGTCCCCGAGAGAGAACGACGCGACGGTGTTGGCGCGCACGTCCGGGTAGCCGCGGGCCATCTTGCCGTGGTCGGCGAGCATGCGGCGGCGGTCCTCGTCGGGCAGCAGGTACCAGTCGTAGGAGCGCACGAAGGGGTACACCGAGACGTAGTTGCGCGGGGTCTCGTCGGCGAGGAACGCCGGGATGTGCGACTTGTTGAACTCGGCGGGGCGGTGCAGCGCCATGTTCGACCAGACCGGCTCCAGGGCGCGGCCCAGCTTGGTGCGGCGGAAGAGGTTGTACGCCTCCTGCAGCTCGTCCGAGGTCTCGGCGTGCCACCAGATCATGACGTCGGCGTCGGCGCGCAGGCCTGAGACGTCGTACGTGCCGCGGACGGTGATGTCCTTGGCGGCGAGCTGGTCGAACAGTTCCTGGACCTCGTCGGCGTAACCGGCGCGGTCCTCCGGGAGCACGTCCTTCAGCTTGAAGACCGACCACAGCGTGTAGCGGATGACCTCGTTGAGGTCCTTGGCCTTCTTGCCGGCGTTGGGGATCTTGGCGGGGGCGTCGTCACTCATGCGGCTATTCTCCTCCGCCGCCGTGCAGACTCTGCACCGGGTTCGCGCTGAGCAGATCGAGCCCGCTACGGTCCCCGCCCAGCTGGTCCACGGCCGCGTGCGCGCTCGCGATGCAGGCGGGGATGCCGACGCCGTCGTACGCCGCCCCGCACACGGCGAGACCGGGCAGCTCGGCGATGTGCGCGCGGATCCGGGCCACGCGCGCGTGGTGCCCGACGGGGTACTGCGGCAGGCCGTCGTCCCAGCGCGTGACGCGGGTGGCGACGGGCGCGGCGGTGAGGCCGACGGCGGCGCGCAGGTCGGCTCGGGACGCCTCGACCAGCTCGTCGTCGTCGCGCCGGAGCACCTCCTCCTCGCCGTGCCGACCCACGGACGTGCGCACCACGACCAGCTCGGGGTTCTCCTCGGCGATCCACCCCCACTTCTGGGATGCGAACGTGGACGCCTTGATGGTGTGCCCGTCCACGGGCGGTACGAGGAAGCCGCTGCCCGCGGGCAGGTCCACGTCCCCGCGCCGGTACGCGAGGGTCATCAGGGCCATCGACGCGTACTCGACGGCGCGCAGTTCGGCGGCGGCACCGGGCGCGTCCGCGTCGAGCAGCCGGGCGGCCTGCGCGGCGGGCACGGCCAACACCACGGCGTCCGCGCTCAGTTCACGGCCATCCGTGCGCACCGACCAGCCGTCCGGGGTGCGGCGGACCGCGTCCACGCGCGCGTGGAGGGCGATCTCGCCGCCCTTGGCGCGTACCGCCTCGGCGACGGCGACGGGCAGGCGGCCGATGCCGCCCTCGATGCCCATGAAGACGGGCCCGGTCTGCTGGTTCCGGGCGGCGCGCTCCTGTACCGCGCGGACCCCGGCGAGCAGCGAGCCGCCGGACCGGGCGACGTCGAAGAGCTGGGGCACGGCCATGCGCAGCGAGAGGCGGTACGCATCGCCCGCGTACACCCCGCCGAGCAGGGGTTCGACGAGGCGGTCGACGACCTCGCGGCCGACGCGGGACGCGACGTACTCGCCGACGGCGATGTCCTCGCCGATCTCCCCGGCCTCGGTGGGCGGCAGTTCGCGCTCGGCCTCGACGCGGCGCAGGCCCTCGGCGGACAGCACCTCAGCGAGCACGGCGGCGTCGCCGGGCACGCCCATCACGTGTCCCTTCGGCATGGGCGTGAGGTGGCCGCGGTTCCACAGGGCGGCGCTCGCGACGGCGGGCGGCTGCAGTGCGGAGTCCAGGCCCACCTCGCGGGCGAGGGCGACCGCCTCGGGTCTGCGGGCGAGCATCGACTCGGCGCCGAGGTCGACGCGGACGCCCTCGATCTCGCCGGCGTGCAGCTTGCCGCCGAGTCGTCCGGACGCTTCGAGGACGGTGACGTGCGCACCGCCGGCGAGCAGCCGGTGGGCGGCGGCGAGCCCGGCGATGCCGCCGCCGACGACGACCGCGTGCACCGCTCGTGCCTGCTCAGAACCCGTGGGGAGATCCGTTTCGCGCATGACCCAAGACTCTCAGACCGAGAGCGCGTGCGGCGGTGCGGGCGCTTCGCTGTCAGCAGAGGAAACCGGGAACTCGGGGAAGACGGCGCGGACCTGGACGTAGCGTGGGCGCATGAGGGAACGACTGGTGATCATCGGGGCCGACGCGGCGGGGATGTCGGCGGCGTCGCAGGCCCGCAGGCTGAAGGGCCCGGACGAGCTGGAGATCGTCGCGTTCGAGCGGGGCCGGTTCGCGTCCTACTCGGCGTGCGGCATCCCGTACTGGGTCGGCGGTGACGTGGAGAGCAGCGACGAGCTCATCGCCCGTACGCCCGAGGAGCACCGGGAGCGCGCCATCGACCTGCGGATGCGCACCGAGGTCACCGAGATCGACGTGCCGGGGCGGCGGGTGCGCGCCCGTGACCTGGAGTCGGGCGAGGAGGCCTGGACGGCGTACGACAAGCTGGTGATCGCCACCGGCGCCCGCCCGGTCCGCCCCGAGCTGCCGGGCATCGACGCGCCGGGCGTGCACGGCGTGCAGACGCTGGACGACGGCCAGGCCCTGCTCGACACGCTGCGGCACACGCGCGGTGAGCGCGCGGTCGTCGTGGGCGCCGGGTACATCGGCGTGGAGATGGCGGAGGCGCTGACCCGCCGCGGCTACCGGGTCACGGTCGTCAACCGCGGCCCGCAGCCGATGGCGACGCTCGACCCGGACATGGGCGCCCTCGTGGGCGAGGCCATGTCCGGCATGGGCCTGGAGATGGTCAACGACGCCGAGGTCACGAAGATCCTCACCGGCGAGGACGGCCGGGTCCGCGCGGTGGCCACGGACGACGGGGAGTACGCGGCGGACATCGTCGTCCTCGGCATCGGCGTCCGCCCGAACACGGACCTGGCCCGCGCCGCCGGCCTGCCGATCGGCGAACACGGCGGTCTGCTCACGGACTTGGCGATGCGGGTCCGCGGCCATGACGACATCTGGGCGGGCGGCGACTGCGTGGAGGTCCTCGACCTGGTCGCCGGCCGCGAACGCCACATCGCCCTCGGCACGCACGCCAACAAGCACGGCCAGATCATCGGCTCGGGCGTCGGCGGCGACTACGGGACGTTCCCCGGCGTCGTCGGCACGGCGGTCAGCAAGGTCTGCGACCTGGAGATCGCGCGTACGGGCCTGCGCGAGAAGGACGCGCGCGCGGCGGGCCTGCAGTACGTCACGGCCACCATCGAGTCGAACAGCCGCGCCGGCTACTTCCCGGGCACGGCCCCGATGACGGTGAAGATGCTCGCCGAGCGTCGCACGGGCCGCCTCCTCGGCGTCCAGATCGTCGGCCGCGAGGGCGCTGCGAAACGTGTGGACATCGCAGCGGTGGCCCTCACGGCCCGTATGACGGTCGAGCAACTCACCGCCCTCGACCTGGGCTACGCCCCACCCTTCTCCCCGGTCTGGGACCCGATCCTGGTAGCGGCCCGCAAGACGGTGACGGCGGTACGGGACAGAGGCTAGGCCCGGCCGCCTCCGCCCTGGCGGAACTCCTCCAGCGCCCCGACCACGGCCCGCGACTCCTCCCCTCCCGACAGCTCGATGTGCGGCAGCATCAGCAGCAGCCCGAAGAGCCACGGGTACGCGGGCACACCGTCCCGGAGCGCTGCCTGCAGCGACCGCACACAGTCGAGTACGAGGCGGTCCTGTTCGTCCCAGGACCCGTACTCGCCGTCACCTGCTCGCGCCAGGCGTCGGCGATCTCCTCCCGCTCCGCAGCGCTCGTTTCCAGCCAATTACAAGAGCGTTGAGAGCTCATCCCCGTCCTCCAGATCCATCTCGAAATACGCCTCATCCAGCTCGGCCACCGACTCCCCCGCCCACTGCCCGAGCAGCCCGGGGCAGGACCACACCTCCGCCGGGTAGGCGTCCGCGGGCGCCGGGTGCGTGGCCGGTGCGTAGAGGTGGTCGAGGTGCTGCTTGAACTTCTCGGCCTGGTAGCCGCCCCGGAAGCGCCGTCTGTCGGGGTGCTCGTCGGCGCGGTGCGTGCAGCCCCGCTCCGACACCTCGTCCCCGACCCGCCGCAGCAGCGCCCGCACTTCACGGCCCGGCCCGTACGGCAGGTCGAGCCCTGCGCCCACCCACAGGGCGAGGTGCAGCAGGACGAGCCGCACGTGCGGGTCGACGGCGGTGGCGTGCCGGCGGGCGGCCCACAGGCCGACGTTCTGCGCGACGGCGCCGCCTGCGGAGTCGAACGGGTCGTGGACGAGCGCCCGCGTCAACCCGCCGATGTCCAGGGCCCCTTCGGGCGTCAGGTACGCGGCGTCGAGGGCGCTGGTGTCCCGTACCGCGAACAACTCCTCGTGCCGTCCGCGGAGTTCGCCGAGCGCCTCCTCGGCCTGTTCGCGCAGGAACGCCGGGCACACCCAGGCGTCCATCGGGCCGTCGTCCTCCAGGAACCCCCTGGCCTCGGCGCGCCCGCCGGGGCTGCGCAGATAGAAGCCGAGCTGGGCGTCCGTCTCGTAGTGGCGCTCCTCGGGGTCCGGGTGCTCGCCCTCCCCGTGTACGCAGTCGGAGGCCGGAGGGAGGAGTCCGAGCGCCTGCTCCAGGCCTTCGATCATCTCGTCGAAGACAGGGCGTGCGGTGATCCTGTGGATGACGTACCAGCAGCTGACGTGCTGGGTGAGGACGAACCCGGCGAGGGCGCCGCGCGTGGGGCGGTCCGACAGGCCGCGGGCGTTGATCTCGATCGTGGGGCCGGGATCGCAGGACGGGTAGTCGTGCAGGAAGTCGGTCAGTTCCGCCACACCCTCGACGTGCTCCTCGGGCACGCGCGCGGGAATGCCGTCGACGCCGAAGGGCTCGATGGCGTCGGCGGCGAGCCGCGCGTGCCCGGCGACGTTGCCCGGACACAGGTCGGCCTCCTGTCGCGGCCGGTCCGCCGGCTCGCCCAGGAGGTACGCGACGCTGGGGCGCCAGAACAGCTCGGACTCGTCGAGGAGCGCCAACTCCTCCTCGTAGGGGTGCAGTTCGTGCCCGCACTCCCGCTCCCCCAGCGCGGACGCCGCGGCGAGCAGCGCCGCCACGGCCGCCGCACGCGCCGCCGCACCGGGCCGCCAGGCCAGGTACTCGACCATCTCGACGAGCCCCGCCACCCACACGAACGCCGCCTCCCCACCGGGATCGGCGGAGAGACGGCGGGCGCAGTCGAGTACGAGCGGTTCGGCCTCGGCGGCAGGCGTGTCGGCGCGCACCTGGCTCCAGGCCGCGTGCAGCTCGGCCGTGCGGTCGTCGGGAAAAGTGATCATGCCCCGTACGACGCGGGAGGGCCGGCCGGAGTTCCTCAGCGAGCCGTGCGCGTGTGCACGTACTCCACCAGGCGGGTCAGCGCGTCCGGGTCCGTGGTCGGGAGGACGCCGTGGCCGAGGTTGAACACATGGCCCTCCAGGTTCTGCGCGGCGGCCAGCACCTCGTCCGTCTTCGCCTTGACCGCGTCCTGGGTGGAGAACAGGACGGCCGGGTCGAGGTTGCCCTGCAGCGCCTTGCCGGGGCCGACACGGCGGGCGGCCTCGTCGAGCGGGACGCGCCAGTCGACGCCGACGACGTCCGCACCGGCCTCGCCGAGGAGCCCGAGCAGCTCACCGGTGCCGACGCCGAAGTGGATGCGCGGCACCCCGTACCCGGCGACGGCCTCGAAGACCTTCTGCGAGGCGGGCATCACGGAGCGGCGGTAGTCGGCGGGCGAGAGGGCGCCCACCCAGGAGTCGAAGAGCTGCACGGCCGAGGCGCCCGCCTCGATCTGCACCTTCAGGAACGCCGCGGTGATGTCGGAGAGCCGGTCGAGCAGATCGGCCCAGAGCTGCGGGTCGCCGTACATCAGGGCCTTGGTGTGCTCGTGGTTGCGGCTCGGGCCGCCCTCCACGAGGTAGCTGGCGAGCGTGAACGGCGCTCCGGCGAAGCCGATCAGCGGCGTCGCGCCCAGCTCGCCGGTGAGCATGCCGATGGCCTCGGTGACGTACGAGACGTCCTCGGGCGTGAGGTCGCGCAGCTGCGCGAGGTCCGCGCGGGAGCGGATCGGCCGCTCCACGACGGGGCCGACGCCGGGCTTGATGTCGAGGTCGATCCCGATGGCCTTCAGGGGGACGACGATGTCGCTGAAGTAGATCGCCGCGTCCACGTTGTGGCGGCGCACCGGCTGCAGCGTGATCTCGGTGACGAGGTCGGGGCGCATGCACGAGTCGAGCATCGGGATGCCCTCGCGCACCTTGAGGTACTCGGGCAGCGAGCGACCCGCCTGCCGCATGAACCAGACCGGCGTGTGCGGCACGGGTTCGCGCCTGCACGCCCGCAGGAAGGCGGAGTCCTTGACCGCGGCGTCGACGGTCGGGTTCGGGTTCGGCTGCTGGCCCGCTCGGGCACGGTCGTTGGCACTCACGTCGGAAAGTCTCGCACGTGCCGCGAACTGCACGGCCGGGACCGGGTGTCCTTCCCTGCACGGGCGGCCGCTTCCCCTTAACCTTCCCCGCATGGCTGCGGCGCAGGGACGACTCTCGGAGGATGCTGACGGGATGGACGGTAGGGAGGGGAATGCTGCGGATGATGCTGTTCCGCTCCCGTTCCGCACGGCCGTGGACGCGCTGCGCGCGGCCCGCCTGCGGCCGGAGATCGAGATCGACCCGGCCCCGGCGCCGAAGCGCCTCGCCCCGCACGCGTACGCCCTGGAGGCAGCGGTCGTAGAGGACGACCAGGACCTCGCCGACGGCCGCCTCGTCCTGCTGCACGACCCGGCCGGGCACGACGCCTGGCAGGGAACGTTCCGCCTGGTGACCCTGGTCCGCGCGGAGCTGGAGCCGGAGATGGCCGCCGACCCGCTGCTCCCCGAGGTCTGCTGGTCCTGGCTGACCGGCGCCCTGCAGGGCCGCGGACTCTCGTACGGCGAACCCAGCGGGACCGTGACCAGGGCCAGTTCGCACTACTTCGGCGGGCTCGGCACGCGGCAGCCCAACTCGCAGATCGAGATCAGGGCGTCCTGGACGCCGCGCGAGGGGCTCGGCGGAGTGCCGGACTCGGCGGCGCATCTCGCCGCCTGGTGCGATCTGCTCTGCCAGGTCGCCGGCCTGCCGCCGACCGGCACGGCGGACGCCTCGGTGGTGTCCCTGCCGCAGCGCCGCGGCCCGCAGACGCACTGAACCTGCCGGTCGACAGCGACCCGGAAGAAAAGAAGCAGAGAGCGAATCCGCTCTCTGCTTCTTGCGTGCGAGTTCTTGCGTGCGAGTTCTTGCGTGCGAGTTCTTGCGTGCGAGGGGTCATCCGTACGGCCCATCGACGCTTCGAACGGATGCGGTACGGGACCGGCGTTGACCGGCGACTGACCGACGGGCGACTCGGTTCGATCTTCGGATGATCGATCACACGTCTGAATTGCCCGAATTGCGAGTCACCAAATCGTGATCATTCGCTAAAGGCGGGCGCGGATGCTGCCGAAGGTGTCTGTGACCTTGAAAGCACGGTTCCACCGGCTTCTTCCCCGAGCCGGCCCCGTCCCCGCCATCCCCCCAGGAGGCCTGGTGTCCGTTCTCCTCGAGCAGCCCGCAAGCCTGGTCGCCTACCGCCCGAACAAGCCGACCGCCATGGTCGTCGTGGCGGACCCGCGCGTCCGTTCCACCGTCACCCGCCACCTCTGGGCGCTCGGAGTACGCGACGTCATCGAGGCGTCCTCGATCGCCGAGGCCCGTCCCCGCATCGGCAACCCGCGCGACATCTGCGTCGCCGATGTCCACCTGCCCGACGGTTCGGGCCTGACCCTGCTGTCCGAGACCCGCGCGGCGGGCTGGCCCAACGGCCTCGCCCTCTCCGCCGCCGACGACATCGGCGCCGTCCGCAACGCCCTCGCGGGCGGCGTGAAGGGGTACGTCGTCACCGGCACCCGCACCAACGTCGGCCTCCCCACCCGTCCCGGCGCCGCACCCATCGGCGCCGCCGCGGCCCGTATGCACCGCCGCCCGCCGGGCGCCCCGAGCCACCCGGGCGGGTACCGCGAGCTGTCCGGGCGCGAGGTGGAGGTGCTGCGACTGGTCGCGGAGGGCCAGTCCAACAAGGCCATCGGCGTCTCGATGGGCCTGTCCGCCCTGACCGTGAAGAGCCACCTCGCCCGTATCGCCCGCAAGCTCGGCACGGGCGACCGAGCCGGAATGGTCGCCGTCGCCCTGCGCACCGGCATCATCCACTGATCCGACCGACCCTCCCCACAAGGGGACGTACCCCCCTGACAAACCAGCACACCAGTCCCGCGCCCGCCGACGGAACGTTCCGTCGGCGGGCGCTCGGTCGTTGTCGGCCACGCCTCCCGAACCGCCGCCGCAGGGCACATCAGTACGAGGGGCAGCGCGCAGCGGTGAGTGCCGTCCAGATACATTTTCGCAGGTCAGCCCAGCAATCCAGCGAAGGTGCAGGTCAGACACCCGGCCGGGCAGATACCCTTGACCGGTGACCGACGCCCAAGAGACCGCAGAAGACAGACCACTGCGAACCACCGGAGGCGCTCCTCCGGACGAAGGCGTCGCAGCCCCCGAGGGAGAGCCGATTCCGCTGCTCGAACCGCGCGAGGGCATCCCCGACGTGATCGCCGACGAGGACTCGCTCGCCGCGGTCGTCGCCGCCTTCGCCGCTGGTCGGGGACCCGTCGCCGTGGACGCCGAGCGGGCCTCCGGGTACCGCTACGGCCAGCGCGCCTATCTCGTACAGCTGCGCCGCGAAGGTGCCGGCAGTGCCTTGATCGACCCGATCGCCTGTCCCGACCTGTCGGGGCTCGGGGCGGCGATCGCGGATGCCGAGTGGGTGCTGCACGCCGCGACTCAGGACCTGCCGTGCCTGCGTGAAATAGGCATGATCCCCACCCGCATCTTCGACACCGAGCTGGCCGGACGGCTCGCGGGCTTCCCGCGCGTCGGCCTCGGCGCGATGGTGGAGTCGGTGCTCGGGTACGTGCTCGAGAAGGGCCACTCGGCCGTCGACTGGTCGACCCGGCCGCTGCCCGAGCCCTGGCTGCGGTACGCCGCGCTCGACGTGGAGCTCCTCGTGGACCTGCGCGACAGCCTGGAGAAGGAGCTCGACCGGCAGGGCAAGCTGGACTGGGCGCACCAGGAGTTCGACGCGATCGCGAGCGCCCCGCCCGCACCCCCGCGCAAGGACCCGTGGCGGCGCACGTCCGGGATGCACAAGGTGCGCCGCCGCCGGCAGATGGCGGTGGTACGGGAGCTGTGGACGGCCCGCGACAAGGTGGCGCAGCGGCGTGACGTGTCGCCCGGCAAGGTGCTCGGCGACGCCGCGATCGTGGAGGCCGCGCTCGCGCTGCCGCCCAACGTGCACGCGCTGCGGCAGCTGCACGGCTTCGGCAACCGGGCGAGCCAGCGTCAGCTGGAGCAGTGGCAGGCCGCCGTGGACCGCGCCAAGGAGCTGCCGGAGAGCGAACTCCCGCAGCCGGGGCAGCAGTTGACGGGTCCGCCGCCGCCCCGCTCGTGGGCCGACCGCGACCCGGCGGCGGCCGCGCGCCTCTCGGCGGCGCGGGCCGCGGTGACGGCGCTCGCGGAGGAGCTGAACATGCCGCAGGAGAACCTGATCACGCCGGACACGGTGCGTCGGGTGTGCTGGGAGCCGCCGGCGACCCTGGACGCGACCTCGGTCGCGGCCGCGCTCGCCGGGTACGGGGCCCGGACCTGGCAGATCGAGCAGGTGACGCCGGTGCTTGTGGAGGCGCTGGCGGCAGGGGCCAAGTAGGGCCGCTGCTTCCCCCGGGGGACCCGCACCTCAGACGCCGGAGAGGCTGATTCGTCAGCCTCTCCGGCGTTTCGCGTTCGCCGCCACGGAGTGTGACCTTCGCCGCTCCGGGCGGGGGGCCTGTTCCACTTGGTTACCGGCAAGTAGCATGAGTGTCGTAGCCGCCGGAGCACGCCCAGCGGCAGCGATCCCGCACCCCTGGAGGAGAGCCATCGTGCCTCGTACCGTCAGGGACGTCGTCTTCGTCGACGGCGTCCGCACCCCGTTCGGCAAGGCGGGCCCGAAGGGCATCTACCACGAGACCCGCGCCGACGATCTCGTCGTGAAGTCCATCCGGGAGCTGCTGCGCCGCAACCCGAACCTCGACCCCGCCACCATCGACGAGGTCGCCATCGCCGCGACCACGCAGATCGGCGACCAGGGCCTGACCCTGGGCCGTACCGCGGGCATCCTCGCCGGACTGCCGCAGTCGGTGCCCGGTTACTCGATCGACCGCATGTGCGCCGGCGCCCTGACCGCCGTGACCGCCGTCGCGGGCGGCGTGGCCTTCGGTGCGTACGACGTCGCCGTGGCCGGTGGCGTCGAGCACATGGGCCGCCACCCCATGGGTGAGGGCGTCGACCCGAACCCGCGGTTCGTCAGCGAGAAGCTGGTCGACGAGTCCGCCCTGTTCATGGGCATGACCGCCGAGAACCTGCACGACCGCTACCCGAGCATCACCAAGCAGCGCGCCGACGAGTACGCGGTGCGCTCGCAGGAGAAGGCCGCCAAGGCGTACGCCGACGGCAAGATCCAGGCCGACCTCGTGCCGATCTCCGTACGCCGCACCAACGAGGAGGCGGGCGAGACCGGTTGGGGGCTCGCCACCGCCGACGAGCCGATGCGTCCGGGCACCACCCTGGAGAACCTGGCCGGCCTTAAGACGCCGTTCCGTACGCACGGTCGCGTCACCGCCGGTAACGCCGCGGGTCTGAACGACGGCGCCACCGCCTCGCTGATCGCGTCCGAGGACTTCGCGCGCGAGAACAACCTGCCGGTCAAGATGCGCCTCGTCAGTTACGCCTTCGCGGGTGTCGAGCCGGAGGTCATGGGTTACGGCCCGATCCCGGCGACCGAGAAGGCCCTCGCCAAGTCCGGTCTGTCGATCGACGACATCGGCCTGTTCGAGGTCAACGAGGCCTTCGCCGTGCAGGTGCTCGCGTTCCTGGAGCACTACGGCATCGCGGACGACGACGCGCGCGTCAACCAGTACGGCGGCGCCATCGCGTTCGGCCACCCCCTCGCCTCCTCCGGCGTGCGCCTGATGACGCAGCTGGCGCGGCAGTTCGAGGAGCAGCCGGAGGTCCGTTACGGCCTCACGACCATGTGCGTCGGCTTCGGCATGGGCGCGACGGTCATCTGGGAGAACCCGCACCACAAGGACGCCGGAGGCGACAAGTGAGCACCACCACCGCTGAGCTCCTCAAGGGCGCGGCCGAGCTGTTCCCCGACGAGGTCGTGACCCAGGCGCACGTACGCCACCTCGAACTGCCGCACGGCGCGGGCAAGTTCGCGCTCATCACGCTCGACAACGGCCTGGACCACACCAAGCCGACCACCTTCGGCCCGCAGTCGCTCGCGAACCTGAACGCGGCCGTGGACCAGGTCGAGGCGGAGGCCAAGGCCGGTGACATCGTCGGCGTCGGCCTCACCGGCAAGCCGTTCATCTTCGCCGTCGGCGCGGACCTCAAGGGCGTCGAGCTGCTGAAGCAGCACTCGGACGCGCTGGCCATCGGCAAGGGCGGGCACGACGTCTTCAAGCGTCTCGCCGGTCTGGCCGTGCCGACCTTCGCGTACTACAACGGCGCGGCCATGGGCGGCGGTGTCGAGGCCGGTCTGCACTGCACGTACCGCACCGTGTCCAAGGCGCTGCCCGCGTTCTCGCTCCCTGAGGTCTTCCTCGGCCTGGTGCCCGGCTGGGGCGGCTGCGCGCTGCTGCCGAACCTGATCGGCGCCGAGAAGGCCGTGCAGGTCATCATCGAGAACTCGCTCAACCAGAACCGCCAGCTCAAGGGCAAGCAGGTCTTCGAACTCGGCATCGCGGACGCGCTGTTCGAGGGCGCGGACTTCCTGGAGCAGTCGCTGCTGTGGACCGCCAAGGTCCTGAACGGCGACGTCAAGGTGGAGCGCCCCGAGGTGGACCGCGGTGAGGCCTGGGACCAGGCCGTCGCCAAGGGCCGGTTCATCGCGGACGGCAAGGTGCACGGCGCCGCCCCGGCCGCGTACCGCGCGCTCGACATCATCGCCGCGGCCAAGGACGGCGACCTGCAGGCCGGGTTCGACGCCGAGGACCAGGCGCTCGCCGACCTCATCATGGGCGGTGAACTCCGCGCCGGGCTCTACGCGTTCAACCTGGTGCAGAAGCGCGGCAAGCGTCCCGCGGGCGCGCCGGACAAGAACCTGGCGCGCCCGGTCAGCAAGGTCGGCGTCGTCGGCGCCGGTCTGATGGCCTCTCAGCTCGCGCTGCTCTTCCTGCGCCGCCTGGAAGTGCCGGTCGTGCTGACCGACATCGACCAGGAGCGCGTCGACAAGGGTGTGGGCTACGTCCACGCCGAGATCGACAAGCTGCTCGGCAAGGGCCGCATCAACCAGGACAAGGCCAACCGCCTGAAGGCCCTGGTGACCGGTGTGCTCGACAAGGCCGAGGGCTTCGCGGACGCGGACTTCATCATTGAGGCCGTGTTCGAGGAGATCGGCGTCAAGCAGCAGGTGTTCGCCGAGGTCGAGGCCGTCGCCCCGGCGCACGCGATCCTCGCCACCAACACCTCCTCGCTGTCCGTCACGGAGATGGCGTCGAAGCTGAAGCACCCGGAGCGGGTCGTCGGCTTCCACTTCTTCAACCCGGTCGCCGTGCTGCCGCTCCTGGAGATCGTCCGCGGTGAGCAGACCGACGACGCCTCCCTGGCCACCGCGTTCGGTGTCGCCAAGAAGCTGAAGAAGACCGCGGTCCTGGTGAAGGACGCCCCGGCGTTCGTCGTGAACCGCATCCTGACCCGCTTCATGGGCGAGGTGCAGAACGTCATCGACGAGGGCACCCCGGTCGCCGTCGCCGAGAAGGGCGTCGAGCCGCTCGGTCTGCCGATGTCGCCGCTGGTCCTCCTGGAGCTGGTCGGCCCGGCCATCGGCCTGCACGTCTCCGAGACGCTGAACCGCGCCTTCCCGGAGCGCTTCAAGGTCTCCCCGAACCTGAAGGCCGTCGTGGACGCCGGCAAGCGCGGCTTCTACGTCTACGACAGCGGCAAGCCGGAGCTCGACCCCGAGGTCCAGGCCCTCCTCCAGCAGGGCGACAGCGTCCTGACGGAGGAGCAGGTCCGCGACCGCGTGCTCGACGCCGTGGCGCAGGAGATCGGCCTCATGCTCGACGAGGGCGTCGTCGCCGAGGCGCAGGACATCGACCTGTGCCTGATCACCGGCGCCGGCTGGCCCTTCCACCTGGGCGGCATCACGCCGTACCTGGACCGTGCGGGCGTCTCCGAGCGCGTCACCGGGAAGCGCTTCCTGGAGCAGGGCGTGGCGAGCGTGCCCGCCTAGGCCGTCTCCTTCGGATCTTGCCGGGGGCGCGGGGTCTGGCACGCACAACTCGACCAGCACTTACCGCCGACCAGATCCGGCCTGATCCGAAGGAAACGGCCTAGGCCTTACGGCTGTTCTCGTACGGCTGCCCCCGATGCCCGCAGCGGCGTCGGGGGCAGCGGTGCGTGAGAGGGTCGAGCCATGCGCACTCTGCTCGTCGTCGACGCCGCCAACACCGTGGGATCCGTGCCGGACGGCTGGTGGCGGGATCGGCGGGGTGCGGCGGAGCGGCTGCGGGACGGGCTCGTCCCGTACGCCGATGCGGGGATCGACGGCCACCCCGGCCCGCTCGACGTGGTGCTCGTCGTGGAGGGCGCGGCGCGCGGCGTGGAGTCCGTGCCGGGCGTACGGGTCGACTCCGCGCCCGCGAGCGGGGACGACCGGATCGTGGAGCTGGTCGCCGAATCCGCCGCCGAGGTCACCGTCGTTGTCACCGCCGACCGTGAACTGCGGCGCAGGGTCGGCGAGTTGGGTGCCGTGTGCGTGGGGCCGCGGACGGTCTACCCGACGCGGCGGTAGATCACCGCGTCCTCGACCTCCGCCGTACGCTCGTACCCGGCGGCGAGCATCGCGCGGAGCGTGGGCAGGGCGTCGGGGGCGTACGGCTTGCCGCGGGAGTCGTCGACGATCAGGTCGGGCGGGTTCGCGGCCATCTCCTCGCGGAACACGTCCCAGGCCCCGTCGACCGCGTACTTCTCCCCCACCTGCGGGCCGTTGCGGCCTCCGCTGTAGTTGGTGAGGAAGCCCGCGGTGAGGTAGCGGGACGCGGGCGTGCGGTCGGCGAGCCAGTACGTCTCGGGGTGCATGCCCCAGACGAGGACGCGGTCGTCGGCGTCGGTGGCCCGGGAGACGGCCTGGGCGACCCGCTCCGCGTGCGCGAGGTCGGGGCGCGCCGCCAACAGCCCCCAGGCGAGGAACAGGGCGCAGGCGAGCGCGGACGTGCTGAGCGTCGCCGAGGTCCAGTCGCGCGGCAGGCTCTGCAGGGCGGCGGTGCCCAACAGGGCGAGCGCGGGCACGAGTTGCAGGTAGTAGTGGCCGAAGAAGTGGAAGCCGACGCAGACGGCGACCGCGGACGCGCCGAGCCACACCCAAAGGTCCGCCACGCCTGCGCGGGAGATCCGCAGCCCCCGCACGAGCGCCGGCAGCAGTCCCGCGCAGGCGACGGCGAGCAGCGCGGCATTGCTCAACGCCCGTGACAATACGTGCAGTTCGGAGCCGGTGAAGGAGGCGTACGCGCCCGATCCGGTGACCGTCCAGAACAGGAAGCCCCGCGGGTCGGTGGCGAGGGCGGCCGCGAGCACGGGCAGCACGGCGCCCGCCGCGAGCCGCAGCACGTCGGCCCGCCGCGCGCCGGAGACCCACAACAGCCAGAGCACGGGCAGGAGCACGGCGCCGCCGGTCTGCTTGGTGAGGAAGGCCGCCGCGACGGCCGCGCCGCACCAGACCCAGCGGCGGCGGTCGGCGAGCCACACGGCGGCCGCGGTCGCCGGGAGCATGAAGACCTCGAACGTGGCGGCCTGGGTGTCCTCGGGGTTGAGCCCGACCGAGAGGAACAGGTACAGGACACCGGCCGTGCGGCCCGCGGCGTCGCCCCAGCGGCGCCGGGCGAGGGAGGCGAGGAGCACGGCCGTGGCGAGGTGGGCGAGGACGGCGAGGACCTTGAGGGGCAGTAGCGAGTCGTCGCCGAAGAGCGCGAAGGAGGCCTCGTACAGCCAGGGCAGCAGGGGCGGTTTGCGGTCGACGACCGTCTCGTAGAGCGCGCCGCCGTCGGCCAACATGCGGGCCTGGACGGCGAGATAGCCCTCGTCCGGGTTCCACAGCTTGACGCGGAACGAGGGGATGCGGGTGAGGAGCGCGAGCAGTGCGAGGGCGGTGAGGAGGCGTGGCCAGTACGCGGAGCGCCCCGCCCGCGTGCGGACGGGGCGCGCCCCCGGTTCGACGCGCTGGTGCGGCAGCGTGGGTGTTGCGGGGGGCGGGTCGGAGCGGTTGGCCGGCATGGGGGCCAAGGTATCCGGCGCTGGGGGGCGGGGTGTTGAGGTGTGCGGTTCGCCCTACGGGCGGTTTTCTCCCCGCCCCGCCCTTTCCCGAAAGCTTGCAGCAGCTTCGGGGGCTCTGCCCTCGGACCCCTTTCGCGCCCCGCGGCGGAGCCGCTGATGTACACAGCCCCGCGCCCCTATCGGGGCGCAGCCTTTCCGCCCGTGAGCGCCTTGCCCAGCCTGCTGTGGCCTCGGCCGTACGCGAAGTACACGACGATGCCGAGGAGCATCCACCCGCCGAAGCGGGCCCAGGTCTCGCCCGGCAGGTTGAGCATCAGCCACAGCGAGGCGGCGATGGAGAGGATCGGCAGCACGGGCACCCACGGGGTGCGGAAGGAGCGCGGCAGGTCGGGGCGGGTGCGGCGGAGCACCATCACGCCGAAGGCGACGACCACGAAGGCGAACAGGGTGCCGATGTTCACCAGCGTGGCCAGCTCGTTGATGCTGGTGAAGCCCGCGACGATCGCGATGAGCACGCCGAGCAGGATGGTCGGCCGGTACGGGGTGCCGAACTTCGGGTGGGTGATGGCGAAGAACCGCGGCAGGAGACCGTCCCGGCTCATCGCGAAGAACACCCGGGTCTGGCCTAGGAGCAGGATCAGACAGACCGTCGTGAGGCCGACGGCGGCGCCGAAGCTGATCACACCCGCGTAGAAGGGATGCCCGACGTCCTTGAAGGCGTCGGCGAGCGGGGCGCTGACGGACAGTCTCGTGTAGTGCTGCATACCGGTGACGACCAGCGCCACCGCTACGTACAGGACCGTGCAGATGAGGAGCGAGCCGAGGATGCCGCGGGGCATGTCGCGCTGCGGCAGCTTGGTCTCCTCGGCCGCGGTGGCCACCACGTCGAAGCCGATGAAGGCGAAGAAGACGATGGACGCGGCGGTGAAGATGCCCATCACGCCGAAGTTGGTGGGCTCGTAACCGAACATCAGCTGGACCAGCGGGGCGGTCTCCCAGCCGCCGCCGGCCTCCGGGGTCACCGGGTCGGGGATGAACGGCTTGTAGTTGTCGCCGACGACGAAGAACAGGCCGGCGACGATGACGATCATGACCACGGTGACCTTGATCGCGACGACCAGTCCGGTGATCCGGGCGGACAGCTTCATGCCGAGGACGAGAATCACGGTCAGGACGAGGACCAGGATGAAGGCCAGGATGTCGAAGGTGCCTCCTGGCACGTCCGGCCCTTCGAGTGACGCCGGTAGGTGCCAGCCGGCGTTGTCCATCAGCGAGCGCACATAGCCGGACCAGCCGACCGCGACCACCGCCGTGCCGAGCGCGAACTCCAGGACCAGGTCCCAGCCGATGATCCAGGCCGGCAGCTCCCCGATGGACGCGTACGCGAAGGTGTACGCCGAACCGGCGACGGGCACCGTCGACGCGAACTCCGCGTAGCACAGGGCCGCCAGGGCGCAGACGATGCCCGCGGCGACGAAGGCGAGGGCGGTCGCCGGGCCCGCGTTCTCCTTCGCCACCTTGCCGGTGAGGACGAAGATGCCCGTGCCGATGATGACGCCGACGCCGAAGACCGTCAGGTCCCACCAGGACAGCGACTTCTTGAGCGCGTGCTCCGGCTCTTCGGTGTCCTGGATCGACTGTTCGACGGTCTTGGTGCGGAACAGTCCGCCGGAGGGCGGTGGTGTGCTGCTGCTCACGGGCGTGCTCCCTTGCTGACGATGCTCGCCATGATCGAAACCTGCGCGGCGTGTCTGTGTGGCGGTATGCCCGATTGGCAAGGAGTTTCACACGAAAGGCCCGGCCGAGCCACCCGTAGGGAGTGGCTCGGCCGGGCCTGATGACGCCTTGCGGGCGCCGCTGTTCCGTGGTTGCGCGGTGTCCCGTACGGGTCAGTCGCGCGCGGGTTCGACCGTGGCGCTCTGGTCGGCCGCCGGGTTCTCGTACCGCCCGTCGAGCTTGGCTACGAGGCCGGTGACCTGGCGGGCGATGTCCGGGGCCGTAAGCCCGATCTCCGCCATGACCTCCTTGCGGGATGCGTGGTCGAGGAAGCGCGGCGGGATGCCGAAGTCGCGCAGCGGTACGTCCACACCGGCGTCCCGCAGGGCCTGCGCGACGGCCGAACCGACGCCGCCCGCGCGGGAGTTGTCCTCGACGGTGACGACGACGCGGTGCTGCTCGGCGAGCGGGGCGAGCGCCTCGTCGACGGGCTTGACCCAGCGCGGGTCGACGACGGTGGTGCTGATGCCCTGCTTGTCGAGCAGGTCGGCGATCTCCAGGCACATCGGGGCGAGGGCACCCACGGAGACGAGCAGGACGTCCGGCTTGTCGGCGCCGGGCTTGCGCAGCACGTCCATGCCGCCGACCTTGCCGACCGCATTCACCGCGGGGCCGACGGCGCCCTTGGAGAAGCGGACCACGGTCGGGGCGTCCTCGACGTCGACGGCCTCGCGCAGCTGCATGCGGACCTGGTCGGCGTCGCGCGGGGCGGCGATGCGCAGGTCGGGCACGCACTGCAGGATCGACATGTCCCACATGCCGTTGTGCGAGGCGCCGTCGGTGCCGGTGACGCCGGCCCGGTCCAGGACGAAGGTGACGCCGCACTTGTGCAGGGCCACGTCCATCAGGAGCTGGTCGAAGGCGCGGTTCAGGAACGTCGCGTACACGGCGAAGACCGGGTGCAGGCCGCCGGTGGCGAGGCCGGCGGCGGAGACCGCGCCGTGCTGCTCGGCGATGCCGACGTCGTAGACCCGCTCGGGGAAGGCCTTGGAGAACTTGTCCAGGCCGACCGGCTGCAGCATGGCCGCGGTGATCGCGACGATGTCCTCGCGCTCGTGGCCGAGCTTGACCATCTCCTCGCCGAAGACGGACGTCCAGTCGAGGCCGGAGGAGGAGATCGGCAGGCCCGTGTCGGGGTGGATCTTGCCGACGGCGTGGAAGCGGTCCGCCTCGTCGTCCAGGGCGGGCTTGTAGCCGCGGCCCTTCTGGGTGAGGCAGTGCACGATGACGGGGCCGCCGAAGCGCTTGGCGCGCTGCAGCGCGGACTCCAGGGCCTCGATGTCGTGGCCGTCGATCGGGCCGACGTACTTCAGGCCGAGGTCCTCGAACATGCCCTGCGGGGCGATGAAGTCCTTCAGGCCCTTCTTCGCGCCGTGCAGAGTCTCGTAGAGCGGCTTCCCGACGACCGGGGTGCGCTCCAGGATGTCCTTCCCACGGGCCAGGAACCGCTCGTACCCGTCGGTGGTGCGCAGGGTCGCAAGGTGGTTGGCGAGGCCGCCGATCGTGGGGGCGTACGAACGCTCGTTGTCGTTGACGACGATGACGAGCGGGCGGTCCTTCGCGGCGGCGATGTTGTTGAGCGCCTCCCAGGCCATGCCGCCGGTGAGGGCGCCGTCGCCGATGACGGCCACCACGTGGTCGTCCTTCTTCCGCAGCTCGTTGGCCTTGGCGAGGCCGTCGGCCCAGCCGAGGACCGTCGAGGCGTGCGAGTTCTCGATCACGTCGTGCTCGGACTCCGCCTGCGAGGGGTAGCCGGAGAGGCCGCCCTTCATCTTGAGCTTCGAGAAGTCCTGACGGCCGGTGAGCAGCTTGTGCACATAGCTCTGGTGGCCGGTGTCGAAGAGGACCTTGTCCTTCGGGGAGTCGAACACACGGTGCATGGCGATGGTGAGCTCGACCACGCCGAGGTTCGGTCCCAGGTGGCCGCCGGTCTTGGAGACCGCGTCGACGAGGAAGCCGCGGATCTCGGCCGCGAGCTCGTCCAGCTGCTCGTGGCTGAGCCGGTCCAGATCGCGCGGCCCCTTGATACGGGTCAGCAGGCCCACCCGTGCCTCCTAGGTTCTGTGGTTCGGTCGAGCTGTTCGAGTCGAGCTGTTCAGGCTGTGCGGGTCTGTCGAGTCTAATGTTCCGCACTCGGTGGCCGTGGTCGGGTGGGGTGCCCTGTCGGGCCTTATGGGCGGAATCTGACGGTATGCGGACAAGGGTGTGCCCGGCACCTGGGGGATCGGTGCCGGGCACGTAATCCTGCGGAGCTTCGAGGGCTCTGCCCCCGGACCCCAGCTCCTCAAACGCCGGAGGGCTGATTCAGGCCCGGCCCGCCGTCTTCTGCGTACGGCGGGAGACCGAGTCGATCACGACCGCCGCGAGGAGCACCGCGCCGGTGATCATGAACTGGATCTCGCTGGCCATGCCGAGCAGGTTCAGGCCCTGCTGGATCGCCTGCAGCACGAGCATGCCGAGCAGCGCGGACCACACCTTGCCGCGGCCGCCGAAGAGGCTCGTACCGCCGATGACCGCCGCCGCGATGACCAGCATCAGGGTGTTGCCGGAGCCCAGGTTCTTCGTCGCGCCGCCGGAGAGCGAGGCGATGAAGAGGCCGCCGAACGCGGCGAGCATGCCGGAGATCGCGAAGACCGTGATGCGGATCCGGTCCACGTCGATACCGGCCCGGCGCGCGGCCTCCGCGCTGCCGCCGACGGCGAAGACCTGTCGCCCGAACGTGGTGCGCCGCGCCACGAAGTCCGCGATCACCAGGACGGCGAGGAACAGCACCAGGGCGAGCGGCAGGCCGCGGGAGCCGGGCAGCTCGTTCAGGACGTACGCGGCGACGAGCACCATGGCCGCGACGACGGCGGTGCGCAGCACGATCTCGCTGACCGGGCGGGCCGGCAGCCCCGCCGCCCTGCGGCGCCTGGTGTCCAGGAGCAGCGAGCCGGCGTACGCGACGATCGCCACGAGCGCCAGGGCGTACGCGGCGGCCTTGTCCTCGAAGTAGTAGCCGGTGAGGTTCTCGACGATGCCGCCGGTGGGCGTGTTGATGCTGCCCTCCTTGCCCATCAGCCAGATCTGCAGGCCGCTCCAGCCGAGGAAGCCGGCGAGGGTGACGACGAACGCCGGTACGCCGACCTTGGCGAAGAAGAGGCCGTGCAGCGCGCCGATGACCAGGCCGGACAGGACCGCCACGAGGACCGAGGCCCAGTCGCCCCAGCCGTTGCTGACGTTCAGGACCGCCCACACCGCGGCGCCCATGCCCGCGACCGAGCCGACCGACAGGTCGATCTCGCCGAGCAGCAGCACGAAGACGATGCCGACGGCCATGATGCCGAGGCCGGACGTGAAAACCGCGATGTTGGTGAGGCTGCTCGCGGAGAGGAACTTGTCGTTCTGCGCCTGGAAGACGATCGCGATGACGATCAGGCCGATGATGACGGGCAGCGAGCCGAGCTCGCCGCCGCGGATCTTCCGCGAGAACTCCGTCCAGTAGCCCTTGAGCCCCTGCTCACGCACGAGGAGGCGCGGGTCGACGGCCGGTACGGGCGCGGCGCTCGCCTCGGTGGCGAACGGCTCCTTGCTGACGGGGGCGGACCGCTGCTCGGGCTCCGCGGCGGGCTTCTTGGTGAGGTCGCTCACTTCGCGTCCTCCTTCGTGAACTTGCTGTCCGTGCCGCCGACTTCGGTCTGGTCGCCGCCGTTGCTCGTACGTGCCTTGCGGCGGGTCACGGCGTTGTCCGTGGCGCCGGTGATGGCGGCGATGATCTCCTCGTGGGAGGTGTCGGCGACGTCGAAGACGCCGTTGTTGCGGCCGAGGCGGAGCACCGCGACGCGGTCCGCGACGGCCTGCACGTCGGCCATGTTGTGGCTGATGAGGATCACCGCGTGGCCGCGCTCGCGCAGCCGCTCCACCAGGTCGAGGACCTGCGCGGTCTGCTCGACGCCGAGGGCCGCGGTCGGTTCGTCGAGGATGACGACCTTGGGGTCGCCGACGAGGGCGCGGGCGATCGCGACAACCTGCCGCTGGCCGCCGGAGAGCGCGGCGACCGGGATGCGGACGCTGGGGATGCGGATGGAGAGCGTGTCGAGGAGCTCCTTGGCCCGCTTCTCCATGGCGATCTCGTCCAGGACCGGGCCGTGCTTCAGCTCGCTGCCGAGGAAGAGGTTGGCGACGACGTCGAGGTTGTCGCAGAGCGCCAGGTCCTGGTAGACGGTCGCGACGCCGAGGTTCTGGGCGTCCTGCGGCCGGTGGACGCGGACGGGCCGCCCCTGCCAGACGATGGCGCCGTCGTCGATGGGGTGGACCCCCGAAATGGTCTTGACGAGGGTCGACTTGCCGGCGCCGTTGTCGCCGACGAGGGCGACCACCTCACCGGCATGGATCTCCAGGTCGACGTTCGTGAGTGCCTGTACGGCACCGAACCGCTTGGAGACTCCGCGCAACGCCAGCACGGGCGTAGCGGACACGTGAATCATCTCCTTCGCCGCCTGATGGGGCGGGACTTGCGAGATTGCGAGGGGGGTGCGCGAACTGGCGCGCCTAGAAGCCCAGATGGGGCGAAATCAAGCCCGTCCGGCGTTTGAGGACGAGCCCGGAGGGCGATCAGACGGCACCCGAGCCGACGGTACGAGCAACGGGTGCCGTACAAGCCCTACTTGATCCCCGCGGAAGCGCACGCCTTCTTGAACTCCGCCGTGCAGATCTCGCTCGCCTTGTAGACCTTGTCCTTGAGGATCGTGCCGGCGATGTCGGCCTTGGTCACGATCTGGGCGTCGTACAGCTTCGCCGGGGTGCCCTTGAACTCGCCGCTGATCGAGTCGACCTTCGTCGGCGTCAGGTCCTTGATGTCCTTGCCCTGCAGCAGGCGGACGGCGATCTCGGCGGTGGTCTCGGCCTCCGGCTTGATCTGCTTGTAGATGGTGAACGACTGCTTGTCGCTCAAGATCCGCTGCAGACCGGCGAGTTCGGCGTCCTGGCCGCCGACGGGAACCTTCACGCCGCGCTTGTCGAGGGCGGTGATGATGCCGCCGGCCATGCCGTCGTTGGCGGAGTAGACCCCGTCGAAGCCGTCCTTGCCGAGGGAGTCGATCGCGGCGGCCATCTTCTTGTTGGCCTCGTCGGGCGACCAGTCCGGGATGTCCTGCTCGTAGACGACCTTGCCGACCTGCTTGTCCAGAACGCTGTGGGCGCCCTTCTTGAACAGCGGGGCGTTCGGGTCGGTCGGCGAGCCGTTGATCATGACAACGTTCGCCTTCGCGGCGTCCTCGCCGAGCGCCTTGACCAGGCCCTCGCCCTGCAGGCGGCCGATCTTCTCGTTGTCGTACGAGACATAGGCGTCGAGCGGGCCCTCGGCGAGGCGGTCGTACGCGACGACCTTCACGCCCTGGTCCTTGGCCTTCTTCACCCAGGACTTGGTGGCCTTGTAGTCGACGGAGTCCAGGATGATCACCTTGACGCCCTCGGTGAGCAGCGCCTCGAACTGCTTCTTCTGGGTCTCGGTGTCCTGGGCCGCGTTGTTGTACTTGACCTCGCAGCCGGAGCACAGCTCCTTGATCTTGCCCTCGATGATGGGACGGTCGAAGGTCTCGTAACGCGTGGTCTTGTTCTCGGGGAGCAGCAGGCCGATGGTCTTGCTGTCGCCGCCGCCCTCCTCGCCACCGCCGGCCTTGCCGCAAGCGGTCAGCGCAACCGCCATGGAAACCGTCGCGGTGCCTATGACGACGCGGCGCGTCATTGCGTTCATGTGGGGTGCCTCCCTGACGAGGCCGCGTCGTTGCGGCCGAGGTGGCTGGAAGTCAACTCGGCCGCGAGAGCAGCGTCAAGGAGTAAATCCTTAACGAGATGACAACGGTGCCATCCGTTATCTAAGTGAAGGCGGGTGTGGGCGCCGACGCCAGGCCGTCGAGCAGCGTCGAGTCGCCCATCTCGCTCAGCGCGAGCGCGAGCGCCCCGAGCACCTCGGCCCGTCCGCCGAGCGCCCCCGGCAGTACGGAGAGCTTGCGCGCCGCACTCGGGATCGCGTACCGCCCGACCGACTCCCGGATCGGCCCGAGCACCAGCTCGCCCGACTCGGCGAGATCCCCGCCGAGCACCACGCGCGAGGGGTTGAGCAGATTGCACAGGTTGGCGACGCCGCTGCCGATGTGCCGGCCCACGTCCGCGATCACGCGCCGGCAGCCGGGGTCGCCGTCGCGGGCGAGGGCGACGACCTTCTCGATCGTCAACCCCGTGCCGTGGCTGGACTCCAGGAGCGGCAGGACGTACCGCGCGGCCGTGAACGTCTCCAGGCAGCCGCGGTTGCCGCAGCGGCAGACCGGGCCCGACTCGTCGAGCGTGATGTGCCCGATCTCGCCCGCGGTGCCGCCCGGACCGCGGTAGATCTGCCCGTTGATCACGAGCCCGGCGCCGACGCCGCTGGCCACCTTGATGTACGCGAGGTCCTTCACGCCCCGGCCGCTGCCCCAGACCAGCTCGCCGAGCGCGCCGAGGTTGGCGTCGTTGTCGACGTAGACCGGGACGCCGAGGCGGCCGGTGAGCTCCTGGCCCGGGTTGGCGCCCTGCCAGCCCGGCAGGATGGCGGTCGAGCCGAGCGTGCCGGTCTCCACGTCGATCGGGCCCGGGACGCCGAGGCCGACGCCCGCGACCTTGGAACGGTCCACGCCGCTCGCCTCGATCAGCCGGTCGACCAGCTCCTCGGCCCGGTCGAAGCCCTGCGCGGCGGAGGCGTCGACGTCCAGCGGCTCAGCCTCCTCGGCGAGCACCTGGTGGGCCAGGTTTCCGATGGCGACGCGGAGGTGCGTGTGCCCGAAGTCGACGCCCACGACCAGGCCCGCGTCCCCGCTGAGCGAGACGCTGCGGGCCCGGCGGCCGCCCGCGGAGGTCGGCGTGACCTCGACGGTGCCGCTGTCCTTCAGCTCCCGGACGATGTTGGAGACCGTGGCCGCCGACAGGCCCGTCGTCCTGGCGATCTCCGCCTGAGTGAGCGATCCCGCCATCCGCACGGCCCGCACGACCCGTTCGAGATTGGCCCGGTGCAGCGACGACTGCGACCCCGGAGTCTCCACGACGACCTCCCTTGCCGAAGCCGCTTCTCTGAGGCGCCGGCTTAGTAAAACTTGTAAACCCTAAGCTCAGCCTCCGCGGACAATGTCCGTCAAGCCCTTGAAGGAAGTACGTTCAGTCGGCACCTTCCCCGGCGGGGGCGGCGGAGGGCGCTCGACCGGAGGTTCCCGCCAACGGTTCTCGTCAACTCCCGGCCCCTGCCCGGCGGTTGACGTGACGGCCGCGCCCTCGGTGTCCACGTGCGGCAGCAGCCGCCGAGGAAGCGCGGCGTCCACCAGGCGGCCCGGCCGGGCAGGGTCATGGCGGCCGCCTTCGGGGCGCCGGTGCGCAGCCACGCCTCGTGGACGCGGGAGAGCAGGAAGATCACGTAGTCCATGGAGAGCCCGAAGACGACGGGATGATCAGCGGCAGTCGGCAATCGGCAGTCGGCTGGAGACGATGTCGAGGAAGTCCGCCTGGGCCATCTTCGTCTGGTCGATGACGAGGCCCAGCTTGCCGATGAAGCCGATGCCGGACACCCAGCCCGGAGAGCGCGATGGTCACCGTGCAGTCGTAGACCAGGACGGCCCGGCCGCTGGTGGCCGCCGCGAGACCGGCCCCGGTGACGGGGTCGCGCCCGTCCATCAGGTTCTGCCGGTGCCGGGCGATGAGGAACAGCGCGTAGTCGATGCTGGGCAGGGCGAAGTCGTCCGAGTAGGCGCCGCCGTACGTCCGGTCGAGGACCTGCGGGGTGCGGCACGTCCGCGGCGCGGGACGGGTGACGGCACGCGGGGCGGCGGACGGGGGTACGCGCGGGGGTGCGCGCGGGGCAGCGGACGGGGGTGCGCGCGGGACTTTCGGGGGACACGGTGGGTCGAGCGGGGATATGCGGAACGTCGCGCAATTCCCGTACGGATTCTGCCCAGTTGAGGCTTTTCTGCAGGCGCGTAGAGTTTGAGTAGACGCGGCCCGGATCCAGCGGTCGCGCGCAGCACCGCGCCGGTCCGTCCGAGGAGAGGAGCGTGCGCGATGAGGATGATGCTGAGAGCACGACTGGACACGCAGGCCTCGAACGAGGCGATCAAGAACGGCACCCTGCCGAAGCTCATTCAGCAGGTGACGGAGACCCTGAAGCCCGAGGCGGCGTACTTCGGCCCCAGTGACGGCGGGCGCGCCTGCACCTTCGTCTTCGACATGCAGGACAGCTCGCAGATGCCCACCATCGCCGAGCCGTTCTTCTCCGAGCTCGGCGCGGAGATCGAACTGCACCCGATCATGAACGCCGAGGACCTGCAGAAGGGGCTCTCCGCCCTGCAGAGGTGAGCTCACCGGCACCCCCGAGCGGCCGTCTCCGGATGCCCCCGCTGTTCCCTATGACGCGCGGCATCGTCCAAGGCGTGAACGAAGGGCATGCGGGGCGGCCGCTTCAGTTCAGCTCGTCCAGAAACCCGCGGATCAGCTGCCCCAGCACCTTCGGCCGCTCCAGGTGCAGGTCATGGCCCGTGCCGGGCACGCTCACCGCGCGCGTGGCGGGCCGGGCCCGCAGCATCGCGTCCACGGCCCGCGCCGGGAGGAGGCCGGTCCGGGCGAGGACCGCGAGCGTGGGGCAGCCGACCCCGCGCCACTCCTCCCCGTACGCACGAGCGCTCTCCGCAAGGGACCCGACCAGTACGACCCGCTCGAAGCGGGGCCACAACCCACCGCCCCGCACTTCAAGTCCCGCCGCCCAGGCCTCCCCCACGGGCCCGCCGCCGAAGAAGTCGACGGCGGCCGCCCGCGAGGCGAACGGCACGGGCCAGGAGTCCAGCCAGGCCCCGATCTCCGCGGGGGCCTGGGGGTTTCCGCCCGGCCCCGACTCGACGAGCACGAGGGCCCGTACGAGCTCGGGGTGGGCGGCGGCCGTCAGCATCGCGGTGTGGCCGCCGAGGGAGTGGCCGATCAGGACCGGGCGGTCGAGGCCCAACTGCTCGGCGACGGCGACGACATCGGCGACGTGGGCCGCCCGTGACACGTCCGCCGGGTGACGGTCGGAGGTGCCGTGGCCCCGTTGGTCGTATGCGATCAGGCGGAGGTGCGGGCTCAACTCCCTTGCCAGGGCGTCCCATTCGCCCGTGTGGCCCGCGAGTCCGTGCAGCAGTACGGCGTCGTGTCCCGTGCCGCCCCAGTCCCGGCAGCGGAGTCGGACGCCGTGCCGGGCGACCACGGGCCGGGCGGCGGCCGCCCCGTCAGGCACTCCTTCAGACACTGCTTCGGGCACTACTTGAGCGCCCCCGCCGTGAGCCCCGCCACCACCTGGCGCTGGAAGACGATGTACGCGGCGAGCACCGGCAGCATCGCCATGACCAGGCCCGCGAAGAGTCCCGACCAGTCGCCCTTGTAGCCCTGGCTGACGGCGAGTTGGACGAGGCCCTGGGTGAGGACCTTGTTCTGCGGCTCGCTGTTGAGCACCGTCGGCAGCATGTACTGGTTCCACTGCCCCAGGAAGTTGAAGATCGTGATGCTGATCAGGCCGGGCTTGGCCATCGGCAGCATGATCTGGAAGAACGTCCGCGTGTGCGAGGCCCCGTCGACGAACGCCGCCTCCGCCACCGAGGTCGGCAGCGTACGGAAGAACGACGTCATGAAGAACACGGTGAACGGGAGCGAGTACGCGATGTACGTGAGGATCAGACCCGGCAGGGTGTTCAGGAGCGCCATGTTCTGCATGACGTAGAACAGCGGCACGAGCGCCAGAATGATCGGGAAGCTCATTCCGCCGACGAAGAGGAAGTAGATGAAGCGGTTCCCGACGAATTCGAAACGGGCCAGGACGTACGCCGCCATCGAGCCGAGCAGCATCGTGCCGACGAGTGAACAGCCCACCACGATCAGGGTGTTGAGGAAGTAGTCGCTCATGTGCGCCTCGGTCCAGGCGCGCGCCCAGTTCTCGAAATGCAGCGTGTCCGGCAGGGACCACGGCGACGAGAAGATGGACTTGTCGTCCTTGAAGGACGTCATGACCGCCCAGAGCAGCGGCAGCACCACCATGAACGCCCAGAGGATCAGCATTCCGTGCGAGAAGACGTTCAGCGTCTTCCCCTCGGAGGAATGCGCGGAACGCTCGGGCGGGGCCTGCACTTTGGCGACGACAGAACGCTGCTCGGCTGCGTCGGCGGGAGGCGTGTCGGTCGTCTTCATCAGTACTCCAGCCGCTCGCGCCGGCCCATGCGCATCACGATCGCCACGAAAAGCAGCGTCACGACGAGCAGCGCGACACCGATCGTCGTCGCATAGGCGGCCTGACCGTCCCGGAACGCCTTCTGGTAGACGTACAGCGGAAGGACGGTCGTCGAATAGTCGGGACCGCCGCCGTTCGGGCCGACGGTCATGATCTGCACCACCGCGAAGGATTCCGCGCCGAGCGCCAGAATTCCCATATAGGCCCAGCCGGACTGCACGGTGTCCCAGAGCAGCGGCAGGGTGATCTTGAAGAACGTGGTGATGCGGTTGGCGCCGTCCAGAAGCGCCGCCTCGTAATAGTCCTTGGGTATGGAGGCCATGCCCGCGGAGAAGAGGACGACGAAGAATCCGACCGTGCACCAGACGAGCACCGCGAACACGCACCACAGCGCGAGGTCCGGATCGCCCAGCCAGTCCGGCTGGAATCCGCCGAGCCCGACGGCCTGCAGACCGGAGTTGAGCGCACCGCTGTTGGGGTTGTACGCGAACTGGAAGAGCAGCGCGACGATGGCGATGGAGAGCACCTGCGGGAAGAAGTACACGACCTTGTAGAAGGCCGAGCCCCGCACTCCCGAGACAGCCGCGTTCTTACGCCGACGCCCGCCCACGTTCAGCATGAACGCGAAGAAAAGCGCGAGCGAGAGAGTGCCGAGAGGCAGCAACAGGACGAAAAGCAGGCTGTGTTGGAGGGACTTCCAGAAGACGGAGTCCGAGAACATCTTCGTGAAGTTGTCGAAGCCCACCAGCTGGAACTCCGGGCTCAGTCCGCTCCAGTCCGTGAACGAATAGAAGATGGACTGGACGAACGGCCAGATCACGAAGAGCGCGTACAGCGCGAGCGGGGCCGCCAAGAACCCCGCGATGAAACGGTACTTACCGTGTTGCATTCCTACCGACCCCGATCTTCCCCGCGGGTGCAGCCACCGTCACCGGGCGTTCGGCCGGCGGCGTGCGCATAGAGCCGGGGCCCCGGATCGTCCGGGGCCCCGGCGTCGCTCACTGGTGCTTGTAGTGCTTGATCGAGTCGTCCTTGGCCGCCTCGTCGGCGTAGCCCTGGATCTTCTTGATGGCCTCGGCCGGCGTGAGGCGGCCCGCCATCATCTCGCCGAGACCGCCGACGCCGATCTTCTCCTTCTGGAGCGCGACGTACCAGTCCTGAAGGCGGGGGTTGACGATGTTCTCGCCGGCCTTCTCCAGGGCGGCGACGGCCGACTTGAGGCCCGGGGTCAGCTCGATGCCGTCGGTGCCGCCGTCGAACGCGGTCAGGGACTTCACGGACTTGGTGAAGTTCTTCGAGGAGTCCTCGCTGAGCATGATGCGCAGCTGCTCCATCGCCCCGTCCGGGTTCTTGGCCTTCGAGGGCACGATGAACGGCTCGCCGCCCGAGGCCCACATAGTGCCGAACGGCAGCTTGTCCGAGGAGTCGAGCCCGGACGGCGCGGACACGGCCAGGTCGAAGTCGTCCGGCATGGTCTTCGCCGCCTCGTTCTCCACCCATGAACCGTTGGGCAGGAACAGGGCCTTGCCCTCGGTCCACGCGGTCTGCGACTGGATGTGGTCGAGGCCCGGCGTGCCCTTGAGGATGTAGCCCTTCTTGTAGAGCTCGTAGTACGCCTCGAAGCAGGCCTTGACCGCCGGGTGCTTCCAGGCGTTGGGCTCCAGGTTGTCGATCGCGTCGAGCACCTCGCGGCCGCCGACCTTGGCGATCATCGGGTACAGCGAGAACGGGATGTAGTACGGGTGCTTGCCCGCGTACGTCCAGGGCGCGATGCCCTTCTTCTTCGCCTTCGCGCAGACCTTGAGCATGTCGTCCCAGGTCTCCGGGTACTCGGCGTCGAGCGAGTCGAGGGCCTTCTGCGAGTACCAGACGCCGTAGACCGTGTACGCGTAGTACATGATCCAGACCTTCTCGCCGTCGAACTGGCCCATCTCCAGGACGCCGGGGCGCAGGGTGTCGCGGACCTTCTTGTCCGGGTCGTCGACGGACGGGGCGTCCATCAGCGGCGTCAGGTCGGCGAGTTGGTCCTTGCCGACGAGGACGCCCATGTCCATCTGCTCGGCGCCGGAGTTGTCGATGAGGTCCGGCGGGTTGCCGCCGTTGAATCTCGGCTGGAGCGAGGACTGGATCTTCTGCGTGGGCGTGAACTTGACCTTGGCCTTGGGGAACTTGCCCTCGTAGACCTTGATCGCGTCCTTGGCGTACTGGGTGCCGAAGCCGCCGTCGAAGAGGACGAAGTCGAGGGGCGCGCCGCCGTTGACGGCAAGGGGGTTGTCCTTGGACTTCTTGCCCTTGTCGACCTTGTCGTCGGCGCCCCCGCCGCCGCTCGCGCAGGCCGAGAGAAAACTCATCGCCGGCACGGATATCAGGCCGAGCGCGGCCGACCGCTTGATGAGGTCACGGCGTCCGACACCGTCATTGCCATTGCGTGCTGAAGTGGATCCCATGCTCAAGTCCTCGCCTTCTCCAGGACTCAGGCGGTGAACCGGACCCTCCCCGGCACCGCGGTGTGGTGAAGCTGGGGTCGTGCGATCGTGCGATCTCTCTTCGGGCTGTTCTGCCGGCTGTGCTCGGGCTGTCGTCGGGCTTTTCTTCTTGCTGGCTTCGGCTGTCTCGGGCTCTCGTCGGAACAGCTGAAAACAAGGGGCAGTTGAAGCCTTTACACCTCGACTCCCGGCCATTCCCCGCCCCCGCGCCCGCCGCCGTGAAACGGCTGCGCAGACGCCGACAGGTATAGTCCACTCCCCTTCGGGTGAGCAAGATCGAATACAGCTTTGGTCGGCAGTCTTTCCCGAGTTGAGACCTCACGGAAGCCCTGCCGCAGCCTCCCCCGCGAACCCGCCTGCGGCCAGTGGACTTTCGTACGTGATCACCTGGACTTTTCGCGGGGTCCGGCCCTGTCGTCACAAGGCCGTCACAGGCATCCCGGGCCCCCGGGCGGGCCGTCGGCAGCCGTGGATGATGGCGGGGCCCAGCCCGGTCGGCGGCCCCGCTCAGCACTCGGGCCAGGAGAGAGGATCTCTGTCATGCGCTTCCCCGCCCGCAGCACCCTGTCCCTGGCAACACTGGCCTGCGGCGGCCTTGCCGTATGGGCGGCGACGGCGCAGTACAAGGCGAAGCAGTGCCTGGACGGGGAGTTGCACTCCGCGCTGCGCGGCGCCTCGATCACCGAGCAGGGCTGCGAGATGACCACCGCTTCGGGTTCGACGATCCTCGTGCCGATCTCCGGGCCACCGTTCGAAGCCGCACTGGCCGGCGCCGCCGGATTCGTCGTCCTGGGCGTCGCGGCCTGGGTCGTGTTTCTGCGCCACGCGCGCCGGGTCCGGAACCAGCAGCAGCACCAGTAGCAGCACGAGCAGGAGCACCAGCAGCAGTACCGCGTACGAAAGTTGGCCGTTTTACAGCTGGTCCGGCGGCCGGTCCGCTCCCCTAATGGTCCCCACACGTCGCGAATGCGCCGTACGACGGGGGAGCCGATGGACAACAGCAGAGCGGCCGCGAGCACGCCACCGATGCCGCCCATGCCGCCGCGGCCGCCGGACGGCACGGTCGACGTCACTATCACGGTCGACCAGCACATGCTGTGGATCGGCGACGCCGCCTACCCGGTGCACAACATCACGCGCGTGCACACCTTCGAGTTGAAGCCCGACCGCAAGGCGGCCTGCATGAGCTTCCTGGGGTGGGTCGCGGTCGGCGCCTTCGGCTGCCTGTTCGCGCTGGGCTCGGGCAGTGCGCCGACGGGGGTGCTCGTGGTGGGCGCCATCGTGCTGTTCGGGCTCGTCGCCGACCTGGTCCGGAAACTGAACACGCCCTCCGAGCACGTCCTGGCCATCGAGACCGCCAGCGCCTCGACCGCCCTGGTGACCCTGCCCCAGCGAGAACGGATCAGAGGGCTCAGGAACGCGCTGGTCGAGGCCATCAAGAACCCGGTCACCGAGATGACCTTCCACGCGCAGAGCGTCAACATCAACCCGAAGAAGTACCAGTACGGCGACCACGTCAATATGTACGGCGGTCAGAACAACAAGGGCATCGCCACCTGAGCCGGTGCGCCGCCGCGCCGGCCACGACGTCACCCTCGTCACTCGCCCGGAACGCGAACGCTCGCCCGGAACGCGAACAGCCGCCGCTGCTACGGGAGTTGGCGGGCCCCGGCGCCTGGCAGGCCGGGGCCCGGTCGCGGCGCGCCGGGTGCGGGTCTACCTGGGGCGCCTGGCGCGCCGGACCGCGCGGGTCACCACGGGTGGCAGGACGTCACAGGCGATCCGCTTGAGTGCCGAGCTGCGGGGCTTCGGGAGTGACGGCCCACCGTGCTTCACGGCCGTGCTGCTGAGACGCAGCATCACCGCACCGTCGATGAGGTCCTCGGCGACGACACAGTCGCGCGTCTCCCCGGCCCACTCGCGCAGCCGCTTCTGGAGCGGGCTCGGGTCGTCCCACGTGGCGTACATCTTGTTGGGCGTGACGCAGACCGGGCGCATGCCCTTGGTGAACACGCTCTCCCAGACGGCCGCGCCGACGCCCGGGGTGCGGTCGTTGCGGTAGTCGTCGAGGGAGACGACGCCGTCCCGGCGCAGGATGGTCCGCGTGGTGTCGATGTCCACGCACACGTCCTCGTACTGGTGCGAGGCGTCGACATGGACGAACCGGCAGCTGTCCTCGGCGATCCGGTCGGCCAGCACATCGGTGCGGGCCTGCACGATCTCGGGGAGCTGCTCGTGGAACGCGAGGTAGTTGTTCTCGAAGGCGCGCAGCGAGAGGGTCTTCTCGTAGAAGTCGAGCGTTGCCTTACGGCTGTAGCTGCCCTGCGTCTCGTCGCCGAACAGGTCGCAGACGGTGAACGTCTCGCCGTCCCCCCGGTGCCGGCCCATGACGATCGTGGCCTTGCCGAGATAGCAGCCCATTTCGAGCAGATCGCCCGGACGGTCGGCCGTCTCCTCCAGGAAGAAACCGAACAAAGCCTGATCGAGCGGTTTGAACCAGCCGGGCACTTCATCCAGGTGGTTCGGCTTCGTGAGTTCGGTTCGGCTGGTGCTCAACAGGTGCCTCCTGTACGTGGGTTTCTTCGGAGCGCTACGTCCACCCCCACTGGTTCTCGGCCTGTGCAGCTCCTGCCTTCACCTCACTCGGGAGCTGTACGCCGAACTGGCCTCGATCGGGCGATCGCCGTCAACTACGGGCGTCAAGGCAGGGCTTCTGAGTGGCCGCGCCCTGGGTGGGCGGACTCCGACACAGAAATGGCTGCTTTGCGACTGGCGCGGCACCCACCCCCTCCCCCTAATGGTCCTCACATGTCGCGAAACATGTCGCGAACTGCCGTACGGGGGTGCGATGGAGAGCAGTGGCGCTGGGGGCCCGGACGGCCCGGAGGAGAACGCACCGCCCGTGCCGCCGCGGCCGTCGTCCCCGCCTCGGGGGTTCACGCACGGCAACGTCGAACTCATAGTCAGCAAGCACGTGCTGCAGATCGGGACGGCCGCCTATCCGCTGCACAACATCACGAAGGTGCACACCTTCGAGCTCAGGCCCGACCGGGCGGCGGCCGTCCTCAACTTCCTCAAGTGGCTTGCCATTTGCGGTGTCGCGTTCTCCGTGCTCGGCCTCATCTTCGACGAGACGTCCTCCTCGCCGTCGTGGGACTCCAGCTACGACAGCGAGAGCTCCGACAACCCGGCGGACGCCCTGGCGGTCTTCGGCTTCCTCGTGCTCTTCGGGCTCGTCATCAACCTGATCCGGCAGCTCTCCGCGCCCACCGAGCACGTGCTGGCGGTCGAGACGGCCAGCTCCTCGGTCGCCCTCGTCACGCTGCCGGAGCCCGAACGGCTCCCGGTCCTGCGGGAGTTGATCCTCGACGCGCTGGAGAACCCGGCGACCGGCCTGGTCGTGCGCGCGAACCGCGTGGACGTGAATCCGAGGAACTACCACTTCGGCGACACCGTGAACATGTACGGCGGCATCGGCAACCAGGGGGTACGCAAATGAGCAGCGGCGGAGATTCCTACTACTTCGGCGACAGCGTGAACATGTACGGAGGTCGGGAGAACACCGGCATCGACAAACGGCAGACGGCGCTCGACACCGAGCGGCTGACCGAGGAACTGCTTCCGATGATCCGGGAGTTGAGAGACCTCCTGGCCGCAGAGGCCCCTGCGAGCGCTCAGGTCATCGACGACAACCTGCCCGTCATCGCCTCCGGTGCCGACGCATCGCCGGAGCGGCGGCGCGGCGCCCTGTACGCGGTCGCCGCCATCGCCGCAACGGTCAGCACCGTCGGCCCGCCGATCGTCGAAGCGGCCAACAAGCTGATCGCACTGCTCGGAGGCTAGGGCCTGTCGTTTGGATCTTGCCGGGGGCGCGGGGTCTGGCACGCACATCTGCGGCGTTGTCGTCGGTTGCCAACGCTCCGCGTTGACGCCCTCCTCCGCCTTGCAGCTGCACGCACCAGACCCCGCTCAACTCGACCGAACGGCACCGCCGCCGGATCCGGCCTGATCCAAACGACAGGCCCTAGCCCGCCCTCTCGAAGGTCAGCCTCGCCCTCGAATCGGCTCCCCCAAACGCCAGTTGACCTGGTACAAGGGGGCGCATGGACCACAAGACCACCCTCACCCTCACCCCCCTCGACCAGCTGCTCGCGGAACGCGCCTGCGAGCGGCTGATCGTGGACTTCGTGCACCGGCTCGACCTCGGGGAACCCAGCTCGGTGGCCGAGCTGTTCACGCCCGACGGCGTCTGGCACTGGCCGCACGGCGAGCGCCGCATCGAAGGCCGCGAGGCGCTGCGCGCCTACTTCGCCTCGCGCCCCGCGGACCGGCTCTCGCGCCGCCTGATGACCAACATCCTGGTCACCGTGGAGTCCGCCACGACGGCCCGCGCCGTCTCGTACCTGACGACGTTCCGCGTGGACGGCTACAGCGGCGGCATGGTCGAGCCCCGACTCCCCACCAACGTCGGCCACTACGAGGACACCTTCCGCAACGTCGACGGCGTCTGGCTGCTCGCCACCCGTACCGTCTTCCTCCCCTTCGGCGCCGCCACCGGCACCGAGCGCCTCCCTGCCGGCGACGCGGCACCCACCTCGTAAGCCGACAGCCGACAGCCGCCGACCGCCCGACCGCCCAGCCAGCCACCCCAGCCGTCCGCACAGCCCCCGCAGACACCCCCCAACACCCTTGACACCACAGCCCACTTGACGCCCTACTGGACCCTGCGCAGCGACTTGACAACGTTGTCCGCCCCGCCGTCCCCGTCCGGCCCGGCCTGGAGGCCCCCGCATGCAGAGACCCGAACGAATGCCGTCGCGCCGCGGAGCGCGCCGCAGAAGCCCGTGGCGCAGACCCTTCGCCGCCCTTCCCGTCGCCGCTCTCCTCCTCGCCGCCGCCGGCCAGGGCGCAGCGGCCGCCGCACCCCAACCAGAAGGGGAGAAGGGAGAGTTCAGCTCCTCCTTCGAGGCGGGCCAGCCCGCCCCCGACTGGACCAGCACCGTGGAGACCACCCCGGACGGCGAGAAGAAGGCCGCCGGCGTCAACGGCGAGTTCAGCAGCGGCATCCCGGGCAATGTCACGGACCGGGTGAGCGAGGTCCGGGCGAGCGGCGAGAACGAGGGCTCGGGCGAGGTGAAGGAGAACCTCATCGACGGGGAGTCCAGCACCAAGTGGCTGACGTTCGCCGCCAAGGGCTGGGTGGAGTACGACCTGTCGGAGCCGGTCAAGGTCCGCAAGTACGCCCTGACCTCGGCCAACGACCACGCCGACCGCGACCCGAAGGACTGGACGCTGCAGGGCTCCGCCGACGGCCAGGAGTGGAAGACCCTCGACACCCGCTCCGGCGAGACCTTCGCCAAGCGCTTCGAGACGAAGACGTACGATTTCGCCAACGACACGGCGTACGCGCACTACCGCCTCGACATCACCGCCAACAACGGCGCGGCGGACGCCACCCAGCTCTCCGACTTCCAGATCTCCGACGGCAGTTCGGGCGGGCCCGCACCCGAGGACATGCTGTCGGTCGTGCACCGCGGGCCGAGCGGCTCGCCGACCGCGAAGGCCGGCGCCGGGTTCACGGGCAAGCGGGCGCTGCGCTACGCGGGCACGCACCAGGCGGACGGCCACGCGTACTCGTACAACAAGGTCTTCGACGTGGACGTGGCGATCGGCCGCGACACCGAGCTGTCCTACCGCCTGTTCCCGGCGATGCCCGAGCCCGCGCCCGATCTGGGCTACGCGGCGACACACGTCTCGGTCGACCTGGCGTTCACGGACGGCACGTATCTGAGCGAGCTCAAGGCCACCGACAGGCACGGCGGGCTACTCACTCCGCAGGGGCAGGCCGCGGCGAAGCGGCTGTACGTGAACCAGTGGAACCATGTCGCGTCCGGCATCGGCAGCGTCGCCGCGGGCAAGACCGTCGACCGGATTCTCGTGGCGTACGACTCCCCGAAGGGCCCGTCGAAGTTCCAGGGCTGGGTCGACGACGTGACCCTGAAGAGCGCCCCACCGGCGAAGCCGAAGGAGCACCCCTCCGACTACGCGTCCACGATCCGCGGCACCAACTCCAGCGGCGGCTTCTCGCGCGGCAACACCATCCCGGCGACGGCCGTCCCGCACGGCTTCAACTTCTGGACGCCGGTGACCAACGCGGGCTCCCTGAGCTGGCTGTACGACTACGCGCGCGGCAACAACGACGACAACCTGCCGACGCTGCAGGCGTTCAGCGCGAGCCATGAGCCGAGCCCGTGGATGGGCGAGCGGCAGACGTTCCAGGTGCTGCCGTCGGCCGCCGAGGGCACCCCGGACCTGGACCGGAAGAAGCGGGCGCTCGCGTTCCGGCACGAGAACGAGACGGCCCGGCCGCATCACTACCGCGTCGAGTTCGAGAACGGCATCGAGGCCGAGATGACGCCGACGGACCACGCGGCGATGATGCGCTTCACGTACCCGGGCGACGACGCGAGCGTCCTCTTCGACAACGTCTCCGACAAGGCGGGCCTGAGCCTCGACCAGGAGAAGGGGATCGTCACCGGCTACTCGGACGTCAAGTCCGGCCTGTCCACCGGCGCCACCCGGCTCTTCGTGTACGGGACCTTCGACAAGCCCGTCACCGAGGGCGCCGCGGAGGGCGTCAAGGGCCACCTCCGCTTCGACGCGGGCAAGGACCGCACGGTCACCCTGCGCCTCGCCACGTCCCTGATCTCCGTCGACCAGGCGAAGGCCAACCTGGACCGGGAGATCCCGTCCGGCACGCCCTTCGCGAGCGTGCGGTCCGAGGCGCAGAAGCAGTGGGACGCGCTGCTCGGCAAGGTGGAGGTCGAGGGCGCGACGGAGGACCAGCTGACGACGCTGTACTCCGGCCTCTACCGCCTGTACCTGTACCCCAACTCGGGCTTCGAGCAGGTCCGTACGGACCAGGGCCTGAAGTCGCGGTACGCGTCCCCCTTCTCGCCGCAGACCGGCCCGGACACACCGACGCACACCGGGGCGAAGATCGTCGACGGCGAGGTGTACGTCAACAACGGCTTCTGGGACACGTATCGCACGACCTGGCCCGCCTACTCGTTCCTCACCCCGAAGAAGGCGGGCGAGCTGGTCGACGGGTTCGTGCAGCAGTACAAGGACGGCGGCTGGATCTCCCGCTGGTCCTCGCCGGGTTACGCGGACCTGATGACCGGCACCTCCTCGGACGTGGCGTTCGCCGACGCGTATGTGAAGGGCGTGGACTTCGACGAGAAGTCCGCGTACGACGCCGCGCTGAAGAACGCGACGGTGGTGCCGCCGAGTTCGGGCGTGGGCCGCAAGGGCATGGACACCTCACCGTTCCTCGGCTACGCGTCGACGGAGACGCACGAGGGCCTGTCCTGGTCCCTGGAGGGCTACCTCAACGACTACGGCATTGCGAGGATGGGCCGGGCGCTCTACAAGAAGACGGGTGAGAAGCGGTACGAGGAGGAGTCGGAGTACTTCCTCAACCGGGCCCGCAACTATGTGGAGCTGTTCGACGCCAAGGCCGGTGCGGCGCAAGGGAGTTCGGGCTTCTTCCAGGGCCGCGACCTGAAGGGCGACTGGCGCGTCGAGTCCGCGAAGTACGACCCGCGCGTGTGGGGCTACGACTACACGGAGACCAATGGCTGGGGCTACGCCTTCACCGCCCCGCAGGACTCCCGGGGACTGGCGAACCTGTACGGCGGCCGGGCGGGCCTCGGCAAGAAGCTGGACGCGTACTTCGACACCCCGGAGACGGCGTCCCCGGAGTTCGCCGGCTCGTACGGCGGCGTCATCCACGAGATGACGGAGGCCCGCGACGTGCGGATGGGCATGTACGGGCACAGCAACCAGGTCGCGCACCACGCCACTTACATGTACAACGCGGCGTCGCAGCCCTGGAAGACGCAGGAGAAGGTCCGCGAGGTCCTCTCCCGGCTCTACACCGGCAGCGAGATCGGCCAGGGCTACCACGGCGACGAGGACAACGGCGAGCAGAGCGCCTGGTACCTGTTCTCCGCGCTCGGCTTCTACCCGCTGGTGATGGGCAGCGGCGAGTACGCGATCGGCTCCCCGCTGTTCACCAAGGCGACCGTGCATCTGGACGACGGCCGCGAGCTGGTCGTGAAGGCCCCGAAGAACAGCGCGAAGAACGTCTACGTGCAGGGTCTGAAGGTCAACGGCGAGAACTGGACGTCGACGGCCCTGCCGCACGAGGAGATCGCGCGCGGCGGCACCCTGGAGTTCGACATGGGCCCGAAGCCGTCGAAGTGGGGCACGGGCGAAGACGCGGCGCCGGTCTCCATCACGCAGGACGACAAGGTCCCGTCGCCGCGCACGGACGCGACGAAGGGCGGCGGCGGGCCGCTCTTCGACGACTCCTCGACGACGTCGGCGGAGGTGGCCTCGGTGAACCTGCCGCTCGCCGGCTCCGACGGGACGCGCGCCGTGCAGTACACGCTCACGTCGGCGGACCGCGCGAAGGCCCCGGACGGCTGGGTGTTGGAGGGCTCGGCGGACGGCGACGAGTGGAAGGTCCTGGACCGCCGGGACGAGCAGTCCTTCCAGTGGGACCACCAGACCCGGGCGTTCACGGTCGCCGACCCGGGCACATACCGCCACTACCGGCTCGTGCCGAAGGGCGCGTCGACCTTGGCGGAGGTGGAGTTGCTGTCCTAGAGGGGCTCGCCCAGCGCCGCCAACCCCGAGCAGTCAGTCATGGGGCGGCGCGGGACGGCCGCGCGCGACGAGCAGCGCGGCCGAGACGACCACGAACCCCACAACTGCCGTCGCACTCCCGGGTGTTGAGGTGTCCGGCGTCCCCATCCGATGTCCCCCTCGTTCGCCGTCGCGCGCGAGCGCCGCGCACGCGCCGACGAGGGTACGCGGCGGGGACGTACCACCACCATCGGGCCGTTCATGGGGAGCTGCGACACTTGGGGAGGAGTAGTCGATCTCGTAGCGGGGCGCGCGTCGAGGTGCGGGGCCGTGCGGTCGGGCCCGGCGCTGTCCGTCGGCGGCGGCAGGAGGGCAGTACGCATGAAGAGCAGAACCGCGTCCGGAACGGGGGACGCAGCGCCGACCCTCATAGCCCCGCCGCGGCCGGCGCCTCCCCCGCCGCCGCGGCTGCCCCCGATCACCCGTGCCGGGCGCGCACTTCGCCGCGGCTGCACGACGGTTCTGCAGGCAGGCGACTGGCTGCTCGGGCTGCGCGGCCGGCCCCTCACGGGCGCCGTACTCCTCGCCGCCTGCGGGCAGATGGCGCTGATGGCGCTGCTCACCCGGGAGGTTCCCGAGGTCGCCGCCTCCTACCCGGACCTGCGGATCCCCGGCCTGTGGCTGCTGCTCACCACGTTTGTGCTGCTCCTCGGCCATCTGCTGTTGGGCGTCACGACGGTGGTGCTCGCGCGCGCCCTCGGCGGCCGTGGCGGACTGCACCGTACACCCGCCGTGCTCGCCGTGCTCGCCCCGCTGTCGTCGCTGCCGCTGCTGCTCGGCGGGTTCGTGGCGCCGCCCGAGAGCACGGTGGTCCAGGTGCTGCAGTTCGGCGGGCTCGCGGTGCTCGCCGGCCAGCTGACGCGGCACATCAAGCACACCCAGGACATGCTGTGGGGCCGCGCGTTCCTCTCCGTGACGCTTGCGCTGCTCGGCGAGTGGCAGTTGGCGCACGCCGCGGTGGTGCAGGCGGGCGTGCACGCCGGGATGCTCTGACCCACCCAACCGCGTGCCCTCAACCCCCTTGCACTGCGGGCGAGTTCGGGCGTCCGATCCCCAGCCGCCGCGCGGCCCGGCTCATCGCCTGGGACAGCCGGGACGGGAGCGCGTCGGGCGCCGGCAGGGTCACCGGCCGGACGCGGCCGTTGTGCAGGGCGGAGATCCGCCAGCCCGCCTCCGTACGGACCACGACGAGGGTCTGCCGTGAAAGGCGCCGCGCGGGCAGCTCGGAGCGCCACGGCATCAGCACCGACGCGGTGCCGTGCACGAGCGCCACATCCGCGGTGACCTGCCGGATCGACTCCAGGTCCCCGACGAGCGCGGACCCGGCGAGCACACCCCGGAACAGCCGCTCGTGGTTGTCCTGCAGCGCGACCCGGCCGACGGCGCGGGTGCCGTCGTACGAGACGTAGTCGGCGTCCTCGGTGAAGCAGGCGCCGAAGGTGACGGCGTCGTTGTCGGTCCAGGCCTGCATGAACCGCTGGAACAACTGCGTGATCTGCTCGTCGCTGGTAGGCATGGCGTCCTCCCGGAGCTATCATTTCGACTGTCGAAATTTACGCTAGCAGAAAGCTTCGAATGTCGAAAGAAAGAGCCTCGGGAGCTTCAGGGGCCTCGGGAGCCTCAGGCCGCACGCCCGGAGCGTCGAAGGCCGACGCCGTGCGCGAGGTCGCGGCGGGCCTGAGGCTGCTCCAGCGCAGCACCGACGCCTTCGACGAGGCGGCGGCGGCCCGCCTCGGCCTGAACCGCACCGACCTGCGCTGCCTGGACCTGATCCTGGCCGAGGAGTCCCTGTCGGCCGGCGCCCTCACCGCCGCGGCCAAGCTGAGCCCCGCCGCGACGACCACCGCCATCGACCGCCTCGAACGCGCGGGGTACGTCACCCGCACCCGCGACGCCGCCAACCGCCGCCGTGTCCTGGTGACCGCCACCGAGCAGGCCCGCACCGCGGAACGCGAGGTGTACGGCCCGCTCGCCGAGGCCGGCGCGCAGGCCCTCCGCCGCTACACCAAGGACCAACTCGCCCTGATCACCGGCTTCTTGGCGACGGCCTGCCGCGTACAGGAGGAGCAGTCCGCCCGCATCAGCGAGCTGCCGGAGGCCTGACCCGACAGCACGTCAGCGCATCGGCGGACGCACGCGCGAGGGCCGCACCCCGTACGGAACGGGATGCGGCCCTCTGTGAACTACCGGCTGCGAACTACCGGCTGCCGCCGCTTACTTGCGGATCAGCGAGCGCAGCACGTACTGCATGATGCCGCCGTTGCGGTAGTAGTCCGCCTCGCCGGGGGTGTCGATGCGGACGACCGCGTCGAACTCCACACCGGTGTCGGTGGTGACCTTGACCGTGCGCGGGGTCGAGCCGTTGTTCAGCTCGGTGACGCCGGTGAAGGAGAAGGTCTCCTCGCCGGTCAGACCGAGGGAGTCGGCGGACTGGCCCTCCGGGAACTGCAGCGGCAGGACGCCCATGCCGATGAGGTTCGAGCGGTGGATGCGCTCGTACGACTCGGTGATGACGGCCTTGACGCCGAGGAGCGCGGTGCCCTTGGCGGCCCAGTCGCGGGACGAGCCGGAGCCGTACTCCTTGCCGCCCAGGATGACCAGCGGGGTGCCCTGCGCCTGGTAGTTCTGCGAGGCGTCGTAGATGAACGACACCGGGCCGTCCGCCTGCGTGAAGTCGCGGGTGAAGCCGCCCTCGGTGCCCGGCGCGAGCTGGTTGCGCAGGCGGATGTTGGCGAACGTGCCGCGGATCATGACCTCGTGGTTGCCTCGGCGCGAGCCGTAGGAGTTGAAGTCACGACGCTCCACACCGTGCTCGGTGAGGTACTTGCCGGCCGGCGTGTCGGCCTTGATCGCACCGGCCGGGGAGATGTGGTCGGTGGTGACCGAGTCGCCCAGCTTGGCGAGCACACGCGCGCCGGTGATGTCCTCGACCGGGGCCGGCTCCATGCCCATGCCCTCGAAGTACGGGGGCTTGCGCACGTAGGTGGACTCGGTGTCCCACTCGAAGGTGTTGCCGGTGGGGACCGGGAGGGCCTGCCACTGGGCGTCGCCCGCGAAGACGTCGGAGTAGGACTTGTTGAACATGTCCTCGCCGATGGCGTTCGCGACGACGTCGTTGACCTCGGCCTCGGAGGGCCAGATGTCAGCGAGGTAGACCGGCTTGCCGTCCTGGTCGACGCCGAGGGCGTCCTTGGTGATGTTCACCTTCATCGAACCGGCGATGGCGTACGCGACGACCAGCGGCGGGGACGCCAGGTAGTTCATCTTGACGTCGGGGTTGATGCGGCCCTCGAAGTTCCGGTTGCCGGAGAGGACCGAGGTGACGGCGAGGTCGTGGTCGTTGACGGCCTTGGAGACCTCCTCCGGCAGCGGGCCGGAGTTGCCGATGCAGGTGGTGCAGCCGTAACCGACCAGGTTGAAGCCGACCTTGTCCAGGTACGGCGTCAGGCCCGCCTTGTCGAAGTAGTCGGTGACGACCTTCGAGCCCGGCGCGAGGGTGGTCTTCACCCACGGCTTGCGGGACAGGCCCTTCTCGACGGCCTTCTTCGCGACGAGCGCCGCGGCGACCATCACGTACGGGTTCGAGGTGTTGGTGCAGGAGGTGATGGCCGCGACCGTCACCGCACCGTGGTCGATCTCGTACGTCGAGCCGTCGGGGGCGGTCACGGTGACCGGCTTCGACGGGCCGCCGTTGGGGTGGTTGACCGGGGCGTCGGAGGCCGGGAAGGACTCGATGCCGGCCTCGTCGGCGGTGTCGACGTAGTTCAGGACGTCCGTCTTGAACTGCTCGGCGGCGTTGGCGAGGACGATGCGGTCCTGCGGACGCTTCGGACCGGCGATCGACGGGACGACCGTGGAGAGGTCCAGCTCCAGCTTCTCGGAGAAGTCGGGCTCGGCGGCCGGGTCCAGCCAGAGGCCCTGCTCCTTGGCGTACGCCTCGACGAGCGCGACCTGCTGCTCCGAACGGCCGGTCAGCTTCAGGTAGTTCAGCGTCTCGCCGTCGATCGGGAAGATCGCGGCGGTGGAGCCGAACTCCGGCGACATGTTGCCGATGGTGGCGCGGTTGGCGAGCGAGGTGGCGGCGACGCCCTCGCCGTAGAACTCGACGAACTTGCCGACGACGCCGTGCTTGCGCAGCATCTCGGTGATCGTGAGCACCAGGTCGGTGGCGGTCGTGCCCGGCTTCAGCTCGCCGGTCAGCTTGAAGCCGACGACGCGCGGGATGAGCATCGAGACCGGCTGACCGAGCATCGCGGCCTCGGCCTCGATGCCGCCGACGCCCCAGCCGAGCACGCCCAGGCCGTTGACCATCGTGGTGTGCGAGTCGGTGCCGACGAGGGTGTCGGGGTAGGCCTGGCCGTTGCGGACCATGACCGTACGAGCGAGGTGCTCGATGTTGACCTGGTGGACGATGCCGGTGCCCGGCGGGACGACCTTGAACTCGTCGAAGGCGGTCTGGCCCCAGCGCAGGAACTGGTAGCGCTCGCGGTTGCGGCCGTACTCCAGCTCGACGTTCTGGCCGAAGGCGTCCTTCGTGCCGAACTTGTCGGCGATGACGGAGTGGTCGATGACCAGCTCGGCCGGGGCCAGCGGGTTGATCTTCGCCGGGTCGCCGCCGAGCTCCTTGACGGCCTCACGCATGGTGGCGAGGTCGACGACACAGGGCACGCCGGTGAAGTCCTGCATGATCACGCGGGCCGGCGTGAACTGGATCTCCTGCGACGGCTGCGCCTGGGAGTCCCAGTTGCCGAGCGCGCGGATGTGGTCGGCCGTGATGTTCGCGCCGTCCTCGGTGCGGAGCAGGTTCTCCAGGAGCACCTTCAGGCTGTAGGGAAGGCGTGCGGAGCCCTCGACCTTGTCCAGCTTGAAGATCTCGTACGACTCGTCGCCCACGCGCAGCGTGCTGCGGGCGTCGAAGCTGTTCGCCGACACGACAGTCTCCTTCATATATGTGCGCGTTCCACCGCGTCCGGCCGCCGCGGCCCTGGACCGATCCGCTAAGGTAGGGCTAAGTTAGGTAACCCTTACCGGCGCGGCGGCTGCGGTGCGCCTCGGCAGATATCTCGATGTCGAGATAACTCTAGTACATGCCGCGGGATCGGTCATGCCTCGCCCCGGCCGGACGGCGCCAACGGTCGGCGAAGCGCGCGTGAACTCTGCCTCGCGCACCACCGGCCTTCGGCCCCGCCACCCCCCACTTTCGTCGCACGGAGCCGCGCCCGCCCGCTGCCGACGGCCGATGCGACTCCACGTACCCGTTTCCTACGGTGAATCCCATGACGGGGAACGAGATACGCGTCACGCGGCAGGACCGAATACGCAAACCGGACCTCGGCGCACCGAACCGACGCCGCACATCGGGCGCGACCTCGCAGGACGTCACCGAACTGCGGCAGCCGGCCTGACTGCCGCCGGCCTTCGCACTGCTCGGCACCGGCGTCGGAGCAGCCGCGAAGTACCCGGCGCTCTGGCTGGTGTCGCTGCCGCGCGCACCCTTCAAGGGTCCGGCAGAACTCCTCACTTCGCTCCCCGAACCCTGGCTCACCCTCGGCCTGCTCGTCGCGGGGGCGGCGCTCGGGCTGCTCGTCGGCCTGTTCGCGCTGCACGAGGAGCTGACCGTGCGGGTCTGCGACCAGCGGGTGCTGCTCATCCGCAGCGGCGAGCCGAACACCGTCCCGCGCGCGGAGCTCGCCCAGGCCTTCCGGGACGCCAACGACCTGGTGCTGCTCGGCCCGGACAGCTCGGAACTGGCGCGCGAGCCCTGCGACTTCACCGAGCGCCGGCCGGCCGCGGCGTTCACCCGCCACGGCCACCGCTGGGCGGACACCGACCCGTACGCCGCCGAGTTCCGCCTCTGGGTGCCCGGCGCCCCGGACCTGCCGACCGGCGCGGACGCCCTGCTCAAGGCCCGCGCCAAGGCCCTGACGCGCCCGGATTCGACGACTGCGGGCGACCGCCGCGAACTCCGCGCGGAGCTGGCCCGCCTGGGCGTGTACGTACGGGACGAGAAGAAGCGTCAGTACTGGCGCAGCCGTACGTAACGGCTGGTCAGCCCATGCTCTTGGCGCCGTCGAGAGACTCGCGGATGATGTCGGCGTGGCCGGAGTGCTGCGCGATCTCGCCGGCGATGTGCATCAGGACCCGCCGGATCGACCAGCGGTCGGCCTCGAACCACGGGGCCTTGGGCAGCGGCCAGGAGGCGTCGAGGTCGGGCAGCGCCGCGATCACCTCGTCGGTGCGGGCCGCCGTCTTCTCGTAGTCGGAGAGCACGCCTTCCAGGGTGTCGCCGGGGAGCATCCGGAAACCGTCCGCGTACTCCTTGCGCTGGGCCTCGGTCATCGAGGTGAGGTCCCCCATCGCGGCCGGGCCGTTCAGGATGAACTCCGTCCAGTTGCGTTCGACGCCGGTGACGTGCTTGATCAGCCCGCCCAGGCACAGCTCGCTCGCCGTGGTGCGCTGCGCGGCCTGTTCGTCGGTCAGGTCGCGGGTGGTGAAGCGCAGGAAGTGCCGGTGCTTGGCAAGGAGCTCCAGCCACTCGGCATGCTCCCTTGTCGGGGCGTTCCGGGTCGACTCGTTCACCGTCATGGTCTCCACCTTCCGCTGCTGCCGCCCCCTGCCGGCCGGCCGTCTGAAACGACCGTACGAAACATCGAGGCCAGGGTGTGTCCTAGTCGACACTCGGAATGCGAAACGGCTTTTCTGGCGAGATACCGTCTTCTGACGGTTCGTCCCGGATGCCGTGCTCGCGTGGCTCGTGGAGCCTGGCGTGGACGCCACAGCCCCTGACCCGCAGTCAGCGGCCAGTCCACCGGCCCGACACGCAACGCCACCCGGATGGACGCGCTCCGTTTCTCTTCTATCTCACATCCGATATACGGTCGCGCCATGTCAGACGACTACCTCGTACGCATCGGCAAGCTCATCCGTGACGCCCGTCAGCACCGGGGCTGGACACAGTCCCAGCTCGCCGAAGCGCTCGGCACCAGCCAGAGCGCGGTGAACCGCATCGAACGCGGCAATCAAAACATCAGTCTTGAGATGATCGCCCGAATCGGTGAAGCACTCGACAGCGAGATCGTGTCTCTGGGTTACGCCGGGCCGATGCATCTGCGCGTCGTCGGCGGCCGTCGCCTGTCCGGCTCGATCGACGTCAAGACGAGCAAGAACGCCTGCGTCGCGCTGCTCTGCGCCTCGCTGCTCAACAAGGGCCGTACGGTGCTGCGTCGCGTGGCCCGGATCGAGGAGGTCTTCCGGATCCTGGAGGTCCTGAACTCGATCGGCGTGCGCACCCGTTGGATCAACGACGGCGTCGACCTGGAGATCGTGCCGCCCGCCACGCTCGACCTGAACGCGATCGACGCCGAGGCGGCCCGCCGTACCCGCTCGATCATCATGTTCCTCGGCCCGCTGCTTCACCGCATGAACCACTTCAAGCTGCCGTACGCGGGCGGTTGCGACCTCGGCACCCGGACCGTCGAGCCGCACCTGATCGCCCTGCGCCGCTTCGGCCTGGACATCACCGCGACCGAGGGCATCTACCACGCGGAGGTCCAGCGCACCTCGCCCGACCGCCCGATCGTGCTGACCGAGCGCGGCGACACCGTGACGGAGAACGCGCTGCTCGCCGCGGCCCGCCACGACGGCGTCACCGTGATCCGCAACGCCTCCTCCAACTACATGGTCCAGGACCTGTGCTTCTTCCTGGAGGCGCTCGGCGTCAAGGTCGAGGGCATCGGCACGACCACCCTGACCGTGCACGGCGTGCACACCATCGACGTGGACGTCGACTACTCCCCCTCCGAGGACCCGGTCGAGGCGATGAGCCTGCTCGCCGCGGCCGTCGTCACCGAGTCCGAACTCACCATCCGGCGCGTGCCGATCGAGTTCATGGAGATCGAGCTGGCGGTCCTGGAGGAGATGGGCCTGCACGCCGACCGCTCCGCGGAGTACGCCGCCGACAACGGCCGCACCCGCCTGGTGGACCTGACCGTGCGCCCCTCCAAGCTGGAGGCGCCGATCGACAAGATCCACCCGATGCCGTTCCCGGGCCTGAACATCGACAACGTCCCGTTCTTCGCGGCCATCGCGGCCGTCGCCCAGGGCAAGACCCTCATCCACGACTGGGTCTACGACAACCGCGCCATCTACCTCACCGACCTCAACCGCCTCGGCGGCCGCCTCCAACTCCTCGACCCGCACCGCGTGTTGGTCGAGGGCCCGACCCGCTGGCGCGCCGCCGAGATGATGTGCCCGCCGGCCCTGCGCCCCGCCGTGGTCGTCCTCCTCGCGATGATGGCCGCCGAGGGCACGTCCGTGCTCCGCAACGTGTACGTCATCAACCGGGGTTACGAGGACCTGGCGGAGCGGCTCAACTCCGTTGGGGCACAGATCGAGACGTTCCGGGACATCTAAGCCACACCCGGAGTCCCGAAGCTCCCGAGGTGCCCCACCTCCCGGCCCGCTGAACTGCCGCCGGGGGCGGGGTGCTTCGGCATTTGGGGGACGTCAGAAGGTTCAGTGGGTCCAGACCATGCCGCGGGCCTCAGGTTCGGCGGGTCCAGACCGTGCTGCCGCGGGCCTCGTACTCCAGCATCGTCTCGGGCCCGGTGGCGGCGTCCGCGCCGAGGTGGCCGCGGACGATCCAGAGGGCGGCGAGTTCGAGGCCGGAGGTGATGCCTCCGCAGGTGAGGTCGCCGCCTTGGAAGGGCGTTGCGCGGTCAGGATGCTCATCAACACGGTGATTCCGACCGGGGACGCACTGGCGGTCGTCACCCACGGCGGCACTATCGCGCCGTGGCGTTGAGCGTTCACGTGTCCGCGGTGGCGGCCGTCGTCACGCTCACGGCGGCGCTGCTCCTCACCGAGACGGCCAATCAGGACGGCACTTCTGGCAGCCCCAGTGGCACAGGAACCCCGGTGACGTATCTCGACCGCGCCTGACTGTCCGGCCCTCCCTCGTTACCGATCAAGCCCGACCACCTGAGCTTTGTGCAGTCACGCCGCAGCAGATCCGGACGGTGGCCCGTCTTGGTTGAAGAGTTCGGTGGCATCGAACGCGTGCCGCTCGGCGCTATCGGGGAGGAAGCGGCTCGCCCTGCCATTCCACGTGACGATCAGCTCGTCGCGGGCACGGGTGGCTGCCACGAACAAGAGCGAGCGGGCACGCTGCATTTCCTGTCGGTGGCGTTCCGGCTGAGTCGCCCGGAACACCTCGAAGCGTTGGTGCGGAACCTGACCGTCGCTGACGCCAGTGAGGAACACGCGTTGAAACTCCAGGCCTTTGAACCTGTGCATCGTGCCGATACGGACACCCTCGTCCTTGCTGGGCCCTTCCTTCCTGAGCTCGGCCGCGGGGATGAGGAAAGGCTGCGTAGCCAGGGTCACCGCCATCTGGGTCGCAGCGGCACGGTCCGGCACGCTGATGGCCATCGCGGAGTACGGCGTGCCGTACTGGTCGTGACGTTCCTTGATGAGCGTGGCTACGGCCCGCATTTCTGTCTGCCAGTCAGGGGCGCGCCAGAACTGCGGGGCGAGCCCCATCAGGATCGAGCGGTAGCCCTTCAGATCGTCCGCACCGGCGTCGAGGTCGTCGAACGTCTCTCCGTCGATCAGCCCGTGGGCGCTGGTCAAGATTTGCTGCGTGGTGCGGTAGTTGAGGGTCAGACGGCGGGAGGCTCGGCCACGTGTCTCGATGCCCAGCCGCCCCAGGATGACGTGGTGGGCGTAGATGCGCTGGTGGGCATCGCCGACGAGGAAGATGTCGTTGGGGCCCTTGGGGACCATGGCGCGCAGCATCCGCCAGTGGGAAGCCGAGAGGTCCTGGGCCTCGTCGACGACGATGTGCTGGTAGCGGGGCTTCAGCCACATCCCGCTGCCGTCTTCGCGGTGGATGAGGTCAAGGCCGCCGTGCTCTTCCTTGTAGCTGGCCTGTTCCTCCACGCGGGCCATCCGGTGTTGCTCGACACGGGCCGCGCGGTCGGCGATCAGGGCGTACGTGGTCCTGCGCGGCGGTGCGGCAAGGTGAGCCCGATAAGCCTCGACCAGACGCCAGACCGCGATCCGGTCCCGTCGATGCAGCGGGCCGCGGCCTCTGCGCTCGGCACGCAGGTACATCGGCAGCGTCCCGCAGCCCTGCGCGAGGATGACGTGTTTGAACTCCGAGTCCAGGAAGTCCGCGTCGTAGTCGAAGACTCCCTCCTCGGTGCACACGGTGTGCCAGAGGTTCATGGCTGATTCGTCGTCGAGGGCACTGCCGAGATCCTCGCCGCGCTCTCCCGCGGTGACTTCGCGGGCCAGCTGGTCGACCGACTTCACATCGACCCGGCCCACCAGTTCCTCTCCCCCCAGTTGGCGGAGGCGCTTCCTGAGATCGGCGGCGAGGTTGGTGTTGTACGTCGTCAGCAGAACGGGTCGGGTACGGCCTGGCGGGAGCCGGTCTACGAGGTGGCGCACCCTGTGCAGGGCGACCACGGTCTTGCCTGTTCCCGGCCCACCGGTCACCTTGCCCGAGCCCTTGAAGTCGGCTGTCGCCAGGCGCCGTTGATCGGGATGCAGGAACAGGCGCCAGGCGTCGAACCCTTCCCCGAGTGCGTCCAGTACAGCCGTGTCCTCGGTGCTCACCTGTGAGACCGGGCGTCGCGCCGCCCGCGCCCAGTCATGCGGGTCGACGGGGTCGTCGGCCTGCCACGTACTGGTGATCTGCTCACGGACCGCGTCGGGGCCCATGCCGCCGTGCAGGGCGAGCAGGACGTCCTTTGTGAGCTCGGGCAGGTTGTGGCCGAGCAGAGCGTCCAGTTGTCCTTTGTCGCGTACGCGTCGCAGGGCAGGCAGCAGGGGGGCGACCACACCGAGGCCGAGGAGGACGTCGTCGTCGTAACCGGCGAACAGCGGGGCATGCAGGGCGTGCGTGGCGGCGTCGCCTGCCTGCTGGGCGTCCGTGGGCTCGGAGCGCTCCGGCAGGGCGACGACATTGGCGCTGACCTCAGCCTGGTCGATCAGCTCGATGCCGCCGGAGATCTGGTTGATACCGACGGTGAGGCGCGCGAGTTCATCGTGGGCGAGCGCGCCCTCCCGGATGGCCAGGACCGTGAAGCGGTTCTTCTCCGTCTCCAGGAGCAGGGCCATCCGCTGCCCGTCGAGTGCACCGACGAACAACCGGCCGTTGCCTCCCGCGGTCCTCAGCTCAGAGAGTCGCAATGCGCGGTTGGTGCGGTCGGCGCGGAGTCTGCGTACGAAGTCGCCGACCGCGTCCTTGGCGGGGTGGCCAAGACGCCGCAGGTCCACATGTGCCTGGGGCGAAACGGTGACCTGTGTTCTCACCTTGCTCACCGTGCACCTCCCTGCGTTGCAGCGGATCCGGCTTCTTCGGCGAGGAGTGCTGCGAGTTCATCAGCCGGCCACGCTTCGGGAGGCCGTACGACCCAACCGGCCTTCTGGCACTCCGCCATGTATGCACTGTCTGTGGCGTCCACACCGAGCACTACGCCGATCTTATGGTCCGGCCAGGCGAGTTCGACCGGTCGGGAAATGCCTTGGGCGTCGAACCCTGCCGTTGCGGGGCGCACATCTCCTCGGTCGGCGAGCGCGTGGGCAAGCGCGTCGATGTCGGGGTCACCCATGTAGGACAGTTCTCCCAACACGAGCTGCCACAAACGGCGTTCGAGGCTCGTCGCCTCCTGCTCCACCTTCTCCGGGGCAGATTCCCCGGAGGCCTCTCCCATCGGCTGGTGCTTGCCGGATGGTGCGTCGAGTTGAAGGCCGGTACCTGCCATGTCCTCGCGAAGGGCCGTCAGCACCCCGGCAGCACGGCCTGCCGTCGCCGCAAGCAGGCCCGCGTCGAAGCCGTCCAGGGAGGTGCGGGCCAGCTGTAGGCCGTCGGCTCGGCCGGTGCCGGTGGGGTCGAGGAACTGGAGGATGTTCCCCCAGCACAGCCAGGCCTTCCAGCGGCGTCGGTGCTCAGGCCTGTCGCCCGCCACTGCTTCGGGACGATCGTCCAGGACAGCGAGGGCGCTCCAGCTCAAGCCGCTGCGCCGGTCCGCGATGAGGACCAAGGGCAGCTCGGAGGCGTCCGTGGTCTTGAACAGCTTGAGGCCTTGGCCGGAGGTGTCGGGCAGCGGTTCTTCGAGCAGCGCCGCCTCGATCCACCCGGCGGCAGTGTCCGGGGCGGCGTCCACAATGTCCTGCTTACGGAGCAGCGTCAGGAACGCGCTCACGCAGAGACGGGCCATCGCCCGCCAGCGCTCCAGGTCGGGCTCACGCAGAAAGCCCAGCAGAGACGGGATGGCCCCGGTGTAGAGGAGTGCGTCGATCTCGGCCGGGTCGCGTCGGCTCTGCGCCCACTTGGCGCGGACCGTGCCACCCGGTGTGCGGTCCCCGACCACCGGGTACGGCGGCCAGGCAGCGTCGGAGGCCGGGCCTGCGACAACCTCGGCGAGCGGCTCGACGGGGGCATCCGCCATCTCGCCGTCCTGAATCGACTGGCCCTTCTGGCCGGATTTCGCGGCCAGTTCACGCTCCCAGGCCATCACGTCGTCCCAGGTGATCTGCCATACCAGCGTGCCGTCCGCGCGCAGTCGGGCACGTTTGGCGGCGTCGTCGGCGATGCGGTTGGTACGGGACGAGGCATGCCAGCGGTAGCCGTCGAGGTAGACGGCGATCGGCAGCGGCGGGGCCCCGTCCGCGGTGGTGTCTCCGGCCACGGGCCGCAGCAGCAGGTCGGGGCGGGTCACCTGCTCGGGCAGGTACTTCTGGGCGACGACTTCCCAGCGGACCGGGGAGCCGTCGGACCTGTGGAGCGTGAACTGCTTGCCCTGCCGCCCCGTCGGTGTCTCCTCGTGCTCGAGGGTGGCTTTGTTCTCCGGGAGGGCGAGCCAGCGGTCGAGGCAGTCTATGAAGCGTCGTTCCAGATCGCTCTCCGCCTGATCGGCGAAGCGCAGTTCGACCCCGTCCGACGGCTTGGCGACGTTCCAGGCGCTGTGGCCGTCCTCGCCGAGGAGGCCGTCGAGCATCCACAGCGCTTCTTGCCGGTCGATGAGCCGGTACTCGCGCTGCGGTGCGTAGCCGAGGAGGCACAAGTGGCAGGAGCGGCGCGGCCCTTGGGCGCAGCTGCAGTCCCGCAGCGCCAGCTGCGCGGCGGCGAGGACCGCGCGCAGTTCCTCGCCGTCGGCGTCCGCCAGCCGCTGGAGGTAGCCGGTGCCGCCGGGCAGAGCGTCGTACAGGACGAGGTAGTTGCGGGTGAGGTCGCTGTCGCGGTCGGGTTCGGTGCTGGGGGTGGAGCGGATGTGTGCCGGGTCGCCGCCGTAGCGCAGGGCCAGGCCGAGGTGCAGAGCGGCGGAGAACGAGGCGAGGCGTTCCTCCACGAGGAGCGTCGCGGCGGGCAGCAGGATGCGCAGGGCTTCGGTGCGGTGCTCGGTGGCCGTGATGACCCGCTGGTCCAGGGGCTGCGCGGGCCGGTCCCTCCGCCGGGTCGGGCACCAGGGGCGGTGGTGTGCCAACTCCGGTCGGCCGGCGAGGGATTCGCTCAGCTCTTCCTGGACCGGTGCATGGTTGGGCTCCCTGTCGCTGGCTCCGCCGCACTGCGGGCAGACGGTGAATCCGGTGACGACCACCGTGGTTCCGGCGAACGCGGTGTCGGCCCGGCGCCCGTGCTTGGCCGGCCCGAGGTTGAAGCGTCGGATGACCGCCTCGCGCACGTGGTCGACGCCGAAGGTCGCTCCGGTGTGCCGCCAGGTCTGTTTGATCGCGAGGGGGTCGATGTCGACGGCCGTGGCGATGGAGTACACGCCTTGGTTGCGGCTGTCGTGGTCGTCGATGATGCGCGCGTCGTCCCGCTTGTCCCGCGCCGTGACCTTGCGGGGGACGATCACCTGGTGCAGTGCCGCCCGTCCGCCGATCCCCCGCCCGCCGCAGCGCGGGCAGGCGGAGGTGTCGGTCTCCGCGTCGCGGGTGCGCACGTATCCGCATTCCTGGCACACCCGCCAGGTCTGCAGCGCCGCCGGACCGCTCCCGTCCCCGGTGGTGTTGCGCGCTCCGAGGTCGAAGCCGTCGACGACGTGCCGGTAGCCCCGCACGTAGTACGCATTGCCGGGGGCCAGTTCGGTCAGGGCGGATTCGGCGGGCCGTTCATACACGCGAGGGTCCGTACGCCAGCGCGTCCGGGGTGTCGCGTCGGCGTCCCCAGTGCGGGGTTTGCGGGCGGGTTCCTTGTGGGTGAGCATCGCCTCGAGGCGTACGCCGTCCTCGACCAGGCTGTAGTTGGGCAGCAGGCCCCGCTCGACCAGGAAGCTCTGGGCACCGGTCTGCCCCAGCTCCTGGAGTCGCTTGCTGACGCCGATGGCCTCTCGCTGGAGGTTGCGCATCTCGCGCGCCTCGTCCTCGACGTTCGCCTGGAGGGCGTCCACCGCCTCGTTGATCATGGCGCGCCGGTCGACGAGCTCGGCCCGCTCCGCCTCCCAGGCCCGCTCGGCCTCACGCAACACCCTGGCCAGGCCGCCCGCGGCGTACTTCCGCAGGGCCTTGCGGGCATCGCGCGAGACACCGGAGTCGGCTACGCCCTCGATCTCCGGGAACAGCCGCAGGAATTCCTCGACCAGATCCATGCGGTTGGTGACCGCCGTGCCGAACGTGCGCAGCCAGCCGCTCCTGCCCATCAGCAGGGTCACCCGGTCGGGCAGCGGAAGCACGTCCGCGAGCCGTCCCCGAGCGGCGAGGTCGATGAGGTGGGCGGTGTACTGGCGGCGCAGGAGTTCCCCCGCGGAGAGGAAACAGCCGGGCGGCAGGATGGGGCCGGCGATGAGCTGGCGGGGTTCGGCCAGGTGGTAGAGGGCACGCGGGCTGGTGTCGGCCAGGGACACCATCAGGGCGTTGCCGGTGGAGCGGCCGGCGCGGCCGACCCGCTGGACGTATCCCGCGGTGGACGGCGGCAGCGAGGCGAGGATCACGGCCTCCAACTGGCCGATGTCGATGCCCAGTTCGAGGGTGGGGGTGCAGGAGAGGACGTTCGGGTCGGTGTGCCGGATGCCCTGCCGGAACCCCTTCTCGACCTCTTCGCGCTCCTTGCGCTTGAGCACCCCGGTGTGTTCGGCGGCGACGACGCTGTACGGACCCGACTCGCGGTAGAGGCGCCGGTAATAGTCGGCGCGGTAGTCCCGGGCGGCCCGCCCGTCGGCAGCTGACGACGGCACGGTCAGGGCTCCCGAGCAGCGCTTGAGCGGGCACGGCAGCCCCTGCCACACGGGCACCCGCTCCGGGGGAACGGTCTGGGTCCAGCCGCAGTCCGGGCAGGTGAGCGCGGCGTACGCGGTCTGTGCGTCGTCGAGGGGCCGCACCCGGATGTGGCCCGGGGTCAGTCCGTACACGCCATGGTTGTGCGCCGCTCCTTGCTTGACCTCTCCGGTGCGCCGGTACGCGAGTGCCCCGATGCTGTCGGATGCGAGGAGCGGCACGAGTTCGTTCAGGTAGGCGCCCGCGGCGGTGGCGTCCAGGCCGAGGCACCGGCTGGTGAAGTCGACGTACCAGCTCTCTCGGGTGGCGACCCGCTCGAAGTCCGTACGTCCGGTCCTGGCGCCGACGAGGACGAAGGCGGGCGCCTCGGAGTTCCGGCCGAAGGCGGGCATGCCTTCCGGGCGGCCGTTCCACACCGGGTACCGGCTGCGGCCCTCCTCGTCGATGAACCGGTCGAGCCAGGCGTGCTGGATGCCGCCGCTCTGCCGGACGTGTTCAAGAAGGCCGCGCACGTAGCCCTCGAAGCGGCGGAGTCGTTCGGGACCGGCCGGTGGCAGGGAATGCGCCTCCGGTGAATGCCCTTTCCCGCCGGACTCGTCCGCGTCGTCGGCGGCGAGGGGAAGCTGGCGCCGCAGATGCTCCTCGTACAGCGCCTGGGCGTGCTGGGCGGCGCTCACCGAGTCGGCGAGGTGCACCTCGGCGGCCACCGTGCGGGTCAGCTCAAGGGTGCGGCCCATGCGGGAGCTGAGGCCGAACTCCAGGAGGGTGTTGAGCGCGAGCCGTTCACCCACCAGGTTCCAGGTGCTCGCCGGGATCCGCTTCTTGCCGTCGAGGAGGCGCTTGACCCGGTCGACGTCGTGCAGGTCGGGCGGTACGACGGAGGCGAGGAGCCGCTCCTCGGGCACGGCGGCACGGGCCACCAGGGAGGCGATGAGCTCGTTCAGCGGGACGCCGTCGTTGGCGTACGACGGGTCTGTGGACGTGCGCAGGTGGAGTTGTTCGTGGATGAGTGAGCGCAGCGAGAACTTCCAGGCGCGGCTCGCGACGAATCCCGCGCGGTGCGCGGCGTCCTGAACCGAGTCGTTGAAGAGGAGCGTGCGGCGGCGGTCGTGCCCCTTCTCGTCGCTCGCGGGCAGCTCACCGCCGGTGAAGAGCTGGGTGACGACGACCGAGGCGAGCGGGGCGACTCCCGCGCCGAGGAAGCGGATTCCCTGCGCCTGGCCGCAAGCGGGGCAGCGGTCCTGACGTGCGTAGGCGTCGGCTTCGGCGTTGTCGTACCAGGCCAGGACGTACACGCCGTTCTCGGGGGCCTCGGCCACTCGCCCTTCGCCCAGGAGCACCTCATCGGGGTCTACGCGCCGCAGCGCCGCCCCGCTGTCCTCAAGGACGAGGACGCTCGCCTCGTTGCTCGCCGCCCGGCGGCCTCGACGGGCGCGCTGGGCGAGCATGGCCCGCGCCTGCTCGGCGGCCTCGGCCGGGGTGGCGGCGATCATGGACCTGACCCGGCCCTTGGCTGCGCCTCCGGCCACGCTTCGCCGGTAGATCTCGGTCGCCTCGGTGACCAGCGCGGACGGGTTGCGTTCGGGGCAGATGGCGCTCCAACCGGAGCGCCCGCAGTGCCGGCAGTACGCCGTGGGCAGCCGGCCGGAGCGCTGGGCGCTGCGGCGGCGCTCCTCCTGGGCCGCCACCGCCACTCCACGGGAACCGCCGGTGTCCTGCCCGCCTGCAGCGGTGTTCTGCTCTCCCGACCCGGCGATCGCCGTGGCTGCCGCCTGGTCGGCGTCGGACCAGGAGAACACCGGCTGCGGCGACACGAACCGCAGCACCCTCGACAGGGCGCGCAGCCACACATGCGTCTCGACGAGCAGCAGCGGCCGCTCCCGGTCGGCCGGGGCGTCGGGGTGGCGCGCGACCGAGATCAGGGCGACGAACCTGGCCAGTGCGTTGGCGGCGTCGGCCGGCTCCTGCACCGCCGCCGTGCGCCACACGGAGGTCGGGTCGAAGGAGGACAGCGCCTCCAGAGCGGTGAGCGGCTCATCCACGTCAGCGTGCAGAAGGGCGTGGGTGAGGGGGTGAGCGAGGAGCCGGCGGCCGAGCTCCCGCGCGTCCGAGGTGTCGCACCCGACGGTGGCGAGGGCGACCGCGTCGAGGCCGTCGCCCGTACGAGTCGGGTCGGGCAGTTCCGCAAGGTCCTCCGGCGAGGGCAGCGGCAGGGTCAGGTCGACCGGCCGGAGGAAGTCCGCCAGCTCCTGCCGGTCCTCCCCCACGACGGCGTCGTCCGGGAAGCGCACGCCGAAGACCTTCGAGGCGACGTCCAGCATGGGCCGCGGCCCGCCGACATCCGCCGAACCCGGCTCGGCGCCGAGCGTCGCGGAAGTGGCGACGGGGCAGATGGAACCCAGCGGCCGCCCCTCCTCGGCGGCCCCGACGGCGGACGCGAGGCGCCGCAGCAGCATCGCCACGTCCGTGCCCTGCGCGCCGTCGTACGTGTGGAACTCGTCGATCACGATGTACGCGAGGTCCGCTTCGCCCCACAGCGGGGCGTCCTGCTGCCGCTGGAGCAGCAGGTCCAACATCTTGTAGTTGGTGATCAGGAGGTCCGGCGGGTTGCGGCGCATCTCGGCCCGGTCGACCATCACCCGCCCGTACGGGGAAGGCGCCTTGGACGCACTCGCCTCGCCGATGTACAGCCCAGCGGTCACCTCTGCGAGCCGCGGGTCCTCAAGAAGCTCGCCGAGCCGGTCCGCCTGGTCCCCCGCCAGCGCGTTCATCGGATACAGCAGGACGGCCTTGATCCCCGGCCGTCCGGCGGCCTTCGCCCGACGGCAGTGGTCGAGCACGGGCAGCAGGAAGGACTCCGTCTTGCCGGAGCCCGTGCCGGTCGTGATCAGCGTCGGCTCGGGCCTGTGCCCGCCCTTGCTGGTGAGGCGGGCGAACGCCTCTGCCTGGTGGGCATAGGGCCAGAACTTGTCCTGACACCAGTCCAGTTGGGACTCCCAGCCCGCCTCGGCACTGCGGTACGGCCGCCGGATCCGCAGATACGGGCCGCGGAACAGGCCGTCGACCGGGTCGGTCAGGAAGTCGGTCAGCGCATCCTGTGTCTCGGGCTCCGCCAGGGCGAACGTCGTCGTCAGATACTCGACCATCGTGTCGCGCAGTTTCTGCGCAGCGAGTGTGGGTCTCATGACGCCCGCCAGCCCCCGAATCCAGTGCACATCTCATCGTTCGTAGATCGCGTTCCACCTTACGTCTGAGCTCTGACAACAGGCAGCCGATGGCGTGATCCGCCCGCCCGCACCGACCGCACCGACCGCTGCCGCTGGGAGCGGAGGGCGTGCAGGTGGCTGGTCACCCGGCCTGACGAGCAGGGGGCGCGCTCGTCGGCGCCGGACCTCAGCCGCCGAGCTCCGCAGGCAGTACGAACTCCGCCCATACAGTCTTGCCGGGAGCGGCGGAGCGGGGTGTCCAGCCCCACCGCGAGGCCAGGCACTCCACGAGGAGCAGGCCCCGCCCACCCTCGGCGTCCGCCCCCACGGGCAGCGAGGGCACCGGCACCCGTTCGGTACGGGTGTCTGTGACCTCGGCCCGCGCAGTCGCCCCGGCGGCCAGCAGACGGAGGTGGAAGTCCCGCCCCGGTACGCGCCCGTGCTGCACGGCGTTCGCGGCCAGCTCGGCCACGATCAGCACGACCGCGTCATGCGCATCGCTCCCGTACGACACGCCCCACGCGTCCAGCCGCTCGGCCGCGAGCCGTCGCGCGAGGCGGGCCCCGCGCGGGGTGGAGCTGAAGCGCATCGCGAAGTGGCGTGCGGTGCGGTCGAGTTGGGCGGCGCTCGCGGGCGGCGAGGGCGCGGTTTCATTGGTCATGGGGGCTACGGTTCCGGCGCGGGCGCGGGCCTGACCAGGCGTTTCGGGCCTACAGGGCGGGGTTGTACGCGGTGGTGGGCGCGGGCGCGCGCGGGGTGGGGCTTTCGTCGGGCTGCGCCCCCTCAACTCCCCCTGTCCGGTGGGATTCCCGGGTCCGGCCGCCTTCAGCCTGCTGGTGGCGTAGCGTGACGAACGGTGACTCGCCGACGCGGTGCGGATGTACGCGCGCGTGCGGCGGATGTACGAGGCGTGCGGCGTGACGAGGGGAACCACGCGCGCGTTGAGCCGGGGAGGCGGTGCCAGTGGAGCCATTCGGCCAGAACGAACGGGACGAGAACGGTACGGGCGGGGGCGGCGGCCCCGGAGTGGGCGCGCGACCGGAGGACGAGCCCGGGACGGGCGTAGTGGCCGCATTCGGACGGCAGTTGAAGCTGCTGCGGGTGCGGGCGGGGTTGGAACGGGCGGAGTTCGGTACGCGGACGGGGTACTCGGCGGCGACGATCGCCTCGTTCGAGCAGGGCCGTCGAATCCCGCCGCCGAGATTCATCGACCAGGCGGACGAGGAGTTGGGGGCCGGGGGTGTGCTGCGGGCGCTGAAGGAGGAGGTGGCTCGGGCTCAGTATCCGGCGTTCTTCCGCGACGCAGCGCGGCTGGAGGCCGACGCGGTCGAGTTGTTCCTGTACGCGGTGCAGGTCATCCCCGGCCTGTTGCAGACCGAGGAGTACACGCGGGCGCTACTGAACATGCGGCGACCGCTGTTGGACGAGGAGACGATCGAGCAACGGGTACTCGCACGCACCACTCGCCAGGAGATCCTCAACCGGTGGCCCGCGCCGTTGATGAGCTTCGTCATCGAAGAGGCCGTGCTCCGCAGGCCGCTCGGCGGGCTGTCTGTCCTGCGGGGCTCGCTCGAACAGATCCTCCTCATCGGCCAGAAGCGCAACGTAGAGATTCAGGTCATGCCGAACGACCGCGAGGACAACGCCGGCGTGGACGGACCGTTCACACTGATCACCCGCAAAGGCAGTGATCAAGTCGTGTACCTGGAGGTCCAAGGGCGCAGTAGCCTGCTCACAGATCGAGAACAGGTCCGGACGGTCGCCGCGCGGTCCGGGATCATTCGGTCGCAGGCTCTCACTCCGCGAGAGTCCTTGCGATTCGTCGAGAAGTTGCTGGGAGAGGTATGAGCATCAAGAGAGCCTCGGTCACTGAGCTGGAACTTGCCTGGTTCAAGAGCAGTTACAGCGGCGCCGAGGGTGGAGAGTGCGTCGAGGTCGCCGAGGCCCAGGATGCCGTGTGCGTGCGGGACTCCAAGGTTCTCGGCGGATCCGTTCTGGTCCTGTCACGCGGGGCGTGGGCCGGGCTCGTCGGCCTCGCCGCAGCAGATCGAACCGTCTGACCTGACGCGACGGGAGCCCTCCGCCGAGGCTTCGGCGGAGGGCTCCCGTCTTTCGCATGGCCCCGGACTACTTCTCCGGCGGCTCCGTATCACCGGGCTCCCATCCCGCCTCGCGCATGCGTCGAGTGAACTCCGCGTGCGCGGCGCGCATTTCTTCCTTGCGGTTGGCGCGGTAGAGGGGGCCGGTGTAGCCGTCGGGGACGTTCGCCTCCAGCGGGAAGTTCTCGTGCGAACTGAGCTTCTTCCAGGCGTCCTTGGGCTGTCCGTAGCCGTGCACCTGGTGCGCCTTGGTGATGCGGCGACCGGTCGCGTCGAACCACATGTTCTCCTCGTACTGCTGGAGTACGGGGAAGCGGGCCTGGTACATGGCGACCAGTTCGTCCGCGCTGATTCCGAGCCAGACGGCTACGAGGGCGTCGATCTCAACTAGGGCTGCTCGGCGGGTGAATTCGGCGCGGAGGGGGGTGTCACGGGTCCACGCCCGGGTAACGCTGTCGGTGATCGACACGATGCCAGACGGCCATTCTGTTGCGGCCGCCCATTGGTCTTCAGCCCAGACTGGATCGTGCAGGCTCGTCCAGAGTCGAGCGTAGGCATTGGTCTGGCAGTTCAGGCGAAGAGTCCGCAAGAGCAATGCCGCTTCCAGCGGGTGACCAGGGGTCGGGGCAGGCATGGTCTGGGCCTCGCGGACCTGGAGGTCCGAGCGACCTGTTGCCCGCAGAAAGTAGTCCAACGGCAGGGCTGCCCAGAAACCAGCGGTGAGGGCGGTCTCCCGTTCACTGCCCAACGCCATGCTGTGCACCATGTGGATGTGGGCGGGACCTGGCGGCATGAGGGCCGCAAACAGGCTTCGCTCGGTGTTGGACGCGATCTGACGACGCCACACCATGCGAGTGAACCGTGCGTACGGGCGCGTGGCCAAACCGGCCAGAAGACTCTCATACTCAGGCGTGCCGGATGGCGCAAGCTGCTCCTCAATTCGTTCGTCCGCATGCAGGTTGCGCACTAGTTCCGGATCGATCCAACTGTGCCTGGATACTGCCGAGTTGTAGTTGACAAGGCTGCATTCCGGTGACCGTCGATAGTTAGTGCGTGGAACCTCACCCTCCGGAAGCTCAGCAAGGTTCCACGGCTCCATCTGGAGCGACGTGCGCGCTCCCTCCACGGGCCGCTTCGCGAAGGGCGTCGCAATGCCGAAGAACGGGCCCTGGAGGATCACGTCGTTCCAGCTCTCCGCCGGGCCAGAGTCCCAGGTGAAGTAGCCCGCCGTGCGGTCTGTTTTCTCGTTGAAGCCAGGGGTGATACGCGGGCCCAACTCCCCAACACGGTGCGGCCACTTCGCAAGCGCAGCGATGGCAGTTTCCTCCGCCACCGTCACCGGGAACAACAACTTCGCCTCTTCGATCGGGAACGCGTTGTCCTCCCCTGCAAGCTTCTGCCAATCCGAAAGGGTAGAGCGCGTGACCGTTACCACCCGATCGCGGTGCGGGCGGGGGTCCCAAGTCCCCTTGTGCTTGATGCCTGGAGAGTCGCCCGCGCCATTGTGCCGTACCGATTGGCTGAGAACTGAGGGGTAGAAGATCCAACTAAGGTGCTGGAACCGAATCTCACGCGACCGTCCGTAGACGTTCACGCTGAAGTGCGTGGTGTCACTCACAGGAGGAGCGAACAACAACTTCGCGTTGACGAAGTCCGCGTGCAGCCGCAAATGCTGGTACGCCGCCTTCCTAAGAACGCCCTCCTTAGCCCCCGTGAGGTGCGTAGACGGATGAATAATCCCCGCAATCCCCCGCTCCCCAGTAGCCCGCCAAGCCAGCAGCATGAACGCCCGATACATGTCCGGCCGAGTACCCACCAGCTCCGGGTACGTGTCCGCCGAAGACAGGTAGCTGGAAACTCCGGCCACTGTCGCCAACTCGCTGAGATAGAAGGAGCGGTGACGCGGAACACTCAGGACCTGACTCACCCGCTCGTCCCGCCCGACCTCGGCCGCCTTACCCCCCAGAACAAACCAAGGCTCAACCTCCGCCAGAACCGCGTTCTCGTCCCACTCCTGCCGAACCCAAGGCGGATTCCCCACCATCAAGTCGAACCCGCCATCCGCAAAGACATGTGCGAAGTCCAACTCCCAGTGGAAGAAGCCGCGTTCCTCCGAAATCTCCTGCATACGGTCGAACCAGCCGAACACGTCCCCCAGGTCGAGCGCGTCCTTCCACGCCTTGAACTCGACCATCTGCTCGTCGAGTTGGCGCTCCACGTCATCGAGCTCCGGCAGATCCCGCACTTCCGGAATCTCCATCAGCGAGGCACGACTCAAGTCCGCCCGCCCGAGAACCGCCTCCGCGAACTCCAGCCAGTCGTCGAGGGACTTGAGCGCGACCTTGCGCCGCTCGTCGTCGAAGCCTCGCTTGAGCAGCGTCAGGTCCTCGTCGCCGTTGAAGTACGCCTCCCGGTCCGAGCCGTCCAACAGCCCCACCTCCTCCAGCGGCCAGAACCACAGCGCGCACCACGCGTCCATGACCTGCTTGAGGCGCCAGTACGGGCTGCCCATCGCATGCAGGGCGGCCACGACCGCCTCGCGGTCCATCGCCGGGCGGGTGCCCTCCGGAAGGCTCGCGCCCCACACATCGACGCTGCGCGCGATCTCCTCCTCGGACAGGCGGAGCCGAAGGATCACAAGCTCCCAGAGGTACTCGACGCGCTTCGCCAGCTCCCTCAACCGGCCGGTCTGCGTCTGGAGTTGCTTCTCCTGACGCTTCTCCTCCTGCTTGGCCGTCAGCTTCGGCTCGGGAGCGGCGGCCGCAGCAGCCGCCCCGCTGTCCGCCTCCAGGCTCGGCTGGTCCCAGATCTCCAAGCACAGGTCGAACGCACCCTGGCCGGAAGGTTCCTCCACGGGCAGGTTCACCACACGCGCCGGAGTCTTCTCCGCTGCCGCAGCCGCCTTCTTCGCCGCCGCCTTCCTGGCCGCCGCCTTCTCGCCCCCCTTCGGCTTCCGCCGCATCACCGAACGCCACCGCTTCATGACCTCGATGAGTTCCGGCTCCAGCCACTCCGCCACCGACCCCGCAACGACACTGACCGGCGACTGATCCTCGGCGCCCTTCTTCGGCTTGCGTACCGAGACGTCCTCGCACACCGAGCCCCAGCCGAGCGCGGGCAGCAGGAACTGGTGCACAGACTGGTGGACGGAGTTGCTCTCCGAGCCCGACGGGATCGGCTGCCCCAACGGCACGTGCCTCGGCGGCTTCTGGTCCTTGGCGTTCAGCCAGCCGCCGTCGCTGAGCGACTGCCCGGCGTACACCTTCCGCACCGCGCCGATCAGCGAGTTGCCCCGGTGCAGGTGCAGCCCGTACCAAGGAGCCTTCATCCCCGGGTACATGGTGTTGAGCCACAGCGAGATCTCCGCCAGCTCGACGGCGGTGTCGTTGAGGTCGACGCCGTATGCGTTGTGCAGCGCGATGTACGCCTTGGTCTTCTGGAGTTCGCGCTGGTAGTCCTCCGGGTCGATCTCCACGCCGCGCTCGCGCTGGGCCAGCTTCAGATACAGCTCGGCGAGCTGGTTGACGGCCTCGTTGAGGAACGCGCCCGAACCGAGGGCCGGTTCGCACACGCGCCAGCGCAGCACGTCCGCGGCGTTCACCCACGCCTTCTCGGGCGACTGCGGGTCGACGCCGCCCTCGTCGTCGAGCCGGAACCGCAGCGCCTGCTCGACGGTGGCCTGGGTGAGGGACTCCGGGGTGTAGTACGAGGCGCTGGTCTGCCGGTCGCGGCCGGCCAGGCGGTAGACGTACGAGCCCACCGGGTACGGCACCGTCTCGGGTTCGCCGGATTCTGAGTTGCGGCCGGTCTTCACGAAGACGCTGCCGTCCGGCCCGTCGGGGTAGCGGCCGGAGTCGACCTGGCTCGCGGTGATCAGCCAGGAACCGCCCTCCGGATCACCGCCCTTGGCGACCTCGTACAAGGCCTCGTCGGCGATGAAGCCGGTGTACGACATCAGGCCCTCGTACACGGCGCCCAGATGGTTGATGCTCAGATTGGCGTAGCTGATGAAGCCGCCGCGGCCACCCGCCTTGCCCTCCTTCAGGGTGAGGTGGCGCAGCACCTGGTGCAGCACGTCGTTGCGAAGGCGCAGGTCGAGAGGCGGTGGGGCCGGAGTGCCGTCGGGGCGCTGCGCGTCCGGGTAGTCGATCAACTGCCCTACGAGCCTTGTCGACTTCGGGTCGAAGAGGGTGGAGCGGAGGGCCTCGATGCGTACGCCCTCGTAGCCGTCGTCCTTGGTCTGCGGCGCGGTGTCCGTCTCCTGCGGCGGCTCAGCGGCTGAGCGTCCCACCGCGCTGCGGTCCGTGACCGTGTCGGCCGTCGGGTGGCCGGTGTACACCTTGTCGAAGAGCAGGGCGAGCGACTCGTGGAAGTGGCGGCCCTTGCGTGACGTGGAGCCGAGCTTCTCCGCGATGACGAGTTCACGCAGACGGGCGATGCTGTAGCCGGTGGCGTACTCCTCGCTCTTCATCGGGAGGATGTCGAGCTCGGGCCGGGCCTCGGCGTACAACAGGAACAGGATGCGGTACAGGTAGCGCAGCGACTCGGTGGTCAGCAGTTTGGGGAGGCTGTCGCGCTCCTTGAGGTCCTGCGGCAGCCACTCGGGGAGGTCATCGGGGCGCACGCCCTGTTCGCGGGCGCGGTTCAGGACCTCGTTGGCGATGAGCTGGACGGACTTCTGCAGGCCGGAGCGGAGTTCGGCGGTGACGCCGACGGAATGGTCCCGGGACTCCGTGACCAGCTTGGTGATCTCGTCGTCGGCTCCGTCCGCGCCGGGGCGCAGCGAGGGCGCGCCGAAGACCGCCGCGATGAGGTCGATCTCGTTGGCGGAGGCGCCCTTCTCGGCCTTGCGCGGGAGAGCGGTGTCCAGGTTGACGGCGAGATAGCGGCCGCGGGCGAACTCGTGGTCGGCGAGGATCACGATCGGGCCGAAGAGGAGCAGGGCGTAACGCGGGGCGTCGTCGGCGGTCAGCAGCCAGGCGGCCAGGTCGGTGACCGTGGTGAGGGTCTTGCCGGAGGCGACGCGGACGGGTGCGGGCAGCCGGCCCGCATGCCCGTCGGCACGCACGGCGTCGAGCTCGGTGGCGAAGCCGCCGGTGAGGACGGCGATGCCGGGCTCACTGTGGGCGACCGGGACGGTGACCGGGCCCGTGGGCGTGTGCACGGTGAGGTGGCCGGGTGCCGGGTCGAAGCCGAGGGCCTTCAGAACACCGGTGTGCCAGGCCGTGAGGCCCGTACGCCATTCGCCCTCGGGGCTGTCGTCGTACGCCGTCGCCTCGGCGGTGAGGGGCTGGAAGGCGGGCGGCTCCTCGTCGGTGCCGAGGGACTTCAGGGCGGCCGCTGCACTCTCGTACGCCGCGACCGCTTGTGCGTCCGCGATCTGGCCGAACTTCTCGGCGTCCGGGCTCAGCGCCATGCGCACGTCGAAGTAGGGGCCGGCGAGATCCCGCAGGCCCTGGCGGGGTGTGGCCTCGCCCTGACGCTCCTTGGCGGTCCACTCCTTGAGGGGGCCCGAGCGCAGCTGCTTGGGGAGGATCTCGTCCAGGTAGAAGGACGGGAAGTACTCGCCTTCGTTGACCAGGGAGTCGAACGTCACGCCTGCTGCTCCTGCCCGCTCGCGGTACTGCCGGTGTTCATGTGGTCAAGGGTGGTGCGCCGGGTGCTCATTCGGCGGGCTCCAGGACGGCGAGGATCCGCACCATCGGCTCGTCGCCCGAGGTGCGCAGGTCCTGGGCGGCTTCGGTGAGCGTCTTGGCGGCGGCGTCCCGGGCCGGCCGGCCGCCGGTGAAGCCGGGCAGCGTCTGCTGCTGCCAGTCGCCGACCCGCTTCTCGTACTCGCGCAGGGGTGCGTCCACCTCTCGGTCCGCGATCTTGCGCAGTTCGTCCAGCTGCCGGCGGGTGGCGGCGACGGCCGCCGGTACCAGCGGCTGGAGGTCGTCGATCTCGCCCGCCGCGAAATGGTCGTCCATGCCGGGCCCGACCCCGAGTTCGGCCAGGAGCTCCCCGGTCAACTCCCTTACGCGGGGCTGCTTTCCGTCGGCCAGCCGGTCGACGGCGAGCCAGGCGACGACGGTCGGGCGGCCCTCGGCGTTGGACCACAGGCCCTGGGTGAGCACGACCGGCTCGGGGACCTTCTCGCCGCGCACGACCTGCAGAACCGGAGCCTCCTGGCGGCCGAGCTGGACCAGAACCTTGTCGGTGATCCACTCCACGACGGGGTGCAGTTCGCCGACGTAGTGGGCGTCCGGCCACAGGGAGGTCGAGTCCGCGTCCTCGCGGGCCCGCTTGAGCGAGTCCGCGGCGTCCTTCTTGCTGAAGGTCAGCTTCATCCGCTGGGCGATGCGCTGGTCCCGGAGGTACCCGCTCGGCAGGACGTCGAGGCGGTCGGCCAGGTCGTCCGGGGTGTCGAAGCTCAGATCGGTGCCGTCGACCTCGGTGTCCAGGCGGAACGACTCCAGATCCGCGAGCTCGTCCAGGCCGGTGAGGACGTACTCCCGGCGGTCGTTGAACAGGCGCAGTTCGTCGACGGTGGGGACGACTGCGGCCGCCTCCGCGCCGTCGGCCGGCGTGGTCACGGCTTCGGCCTCCGTCTCGGCGTGGAGGCCGATCATGCCGCCGTCGGTGTCGAAAGCGCCGAAGTCGTCGCCGTCGTCGGCGTCGGCGTCGGCGAAGGCGAAGGCGTCGAACTCGTCGAACACGTCGAAGTCCGGGAAATCCGCCTCCGGTTCGGTGCCGAACTCGCTCATCGTCTGCTGCTCGATGGGGAGTTCACCCGGCTCGTCCCCGTCCCCCGCTGCCGGGTTCGTCTCCAGATCACGTACCGCGTCATCGGGTGCGACTCCCCTGAGCAGCGCCTCCATCACCCGGACTTCCTCCTGCCGGGCGTCGTTCTCCTTGGTCGCCGCCTCGACCGCGCCGAGGACCTCATGGACCTTCGCTTCCCGGTCCAGGACCTTTGCGGCGATGGCCCGGTCGTCGAGTGCTCCCTCGACCTGCGACGTGAGGATCATCGCCCGGAACTCGGGGGGTTCGGTCTGCCCGTACCGGTCGATGCGGCCGTTGCGCTGCTCGACCCGGATGAGGCTCCAGGGGAGGTCCCAGTGGATGAGGTGGTGGCACTGGCGGTGCAGGTTGACGCCCTCGGAGGCGCCGTCGCCGGTGAGCAGCACGCGTACGTCGCTTCCGGCGCGGGCGAACTCGTCGACGTAGTCCATCTGCACGGTGTCGGGCACCGTGCTGTGCAGCACCTTGACGGCTGCCTCGGCGGGCTTCCCCGCCTTCCAGCCGAGCAGGGGCGGCAGGACCGTGCCGAGCCAGTCGAGCGTCTCCCGGCGCTCGGAGAAGACGACGGCACGGATGTCACTGCCGGGCCTCACGCCGATCTTCCGCAGTTCGGTGACGAGGCCGGCGAGCTTGGACGTGGCGCTGAGGTCGCGGTCCTTCGCCGGCCGCTCGGCGGCTTCTCGGGACGCCGACTCGATGGCACGCGCCAGGTCGGCCAAACGCAACAGAGAGGCGATCTCCGAGGGGACAGCTGCGGACGGAGGCTCCTCGACCGGCGGGTGGAAGACCTTGTTGTGCTCCTGCGGGAGCTTGTGGCCGCGCTTGGCCAGCCGCTCGCGGACCGTGGTGAACAGCGCCCGGTGAGAGGAGAGGAACGACTTCAGGAGGACGTACGGGAAGAGGTGGTCGTCTGCGTTCCGGCCACCCGCAGCCGGGGCTGCCCCGTCGGCGGCCGAACCCGCCAGCCAGTGTGCGGCGAGCTCCGCGAACACCTGCTCCTCAAGGTCGCTCGCCGCGCAGGGAACGGAGTACGAGCCGCCCCGCGGCGCCCACGATCCCTTGAGGGCGCCTTCGACCTCGGCGCTGACCTTGGTCCGTCGCAGCATGAGGTGGCGCAGCTCCTCTGCCTTCGGCTGCTTCGGATCCTTGACGGCCATGGGGTCGAGAAGCCGGATCAGGCCGGTGAAGGAGGGCATGTCGCCGTTGTGCGGGGTGGCGCTGGCCAGGATGAGCGCATCGGTGCGCTCGGCCAGCAGATCCGCGAGCGCACGGCGCTCGCTCCCCCGGCTGATGAGGTTGTGCGACTCGTCGATGACGACGGCGTCCCAGCGGATGTTCTCCAGCCACGGCTTGTAGCGCTTGGGGTTCTTCAGCGTGTCCATGGAGACGATCACGCGCTGGTAGTACGTGAACGGGTTGCGCCCCGCCGGGATCTTCCGCTCGATCCGGGCGATACCGGCGCTGTCGAGTCGTACCAGCGGCAGGGAGAAGCGCGTCCACATCTCGTGCTGGAACTGCTCCAGGACCGGTGCCGGGGTGACGACCAGAATGCGCTCGCCGCGGCCGCGCCGGATCAACTCGCCCAGCAGCACGCCGATTTCCAGGGTCTTGCCGAGGCCGACCACATCGCCGATGAGCAGTCGTGGCCGCAGCGGGTTGGCGAGTGCCTTCACTGCGGGGCGCAGCTGGTAGTCCATGCGGTCGAGGAGGAAGCCGTCGGTCAGGGCGAGCCGGCGTTCGATCTGCGGCAGCGGTGTCTTGCGCAGCACGGCCTCGAGGAAGAGGCGGCTGCGTCGGAACGCGAGCGAGCCGTCCGCGACAAGCCTGGTGTCCTCGGGCCGCAGGATGCGCGGGCTGTCCAGCGAGGTGACGAAACGGGCTGCGTGCCCTCGTACGAGATCCGAGGCACCGACGGCCTCGATCAAGAACTCCCCCGGACGCACCTCGCGGCTGGCGCGGACCAGCCACTCCTCGTCCCGGACCTCCACCACTGTGCCTGCCGGAGGGGGGCCTTCATGTGCGGTCAGCTGGTGCGAGGCGTGCTCGCCGAGCGTGCCGGCATCGACGTCGAGCGCAGGTGAGGCAAGCACGGCCTCGGGGGAACTGGGCGCTGCGTCGGTCATAGGGGGCGGTCCTTTCGACGAACCATGGAGACGGCCGGGGTGGTCGGTGCGGTCGGAGCGACCAGGGTGGCGGTCGGGGCGATGCGGGACATCTCGCCCAGCACTCTAGAACCCGGGGACGACCGTGTCGGACCGCGGTCGCCCCCGGGGAACCAGCCGGCCGCGACCCCCGCAAGATCCGAACGACAGGCCCCTCAGGTCTCCAGACAGGACCTAGAGCCGCCTGCTTTGCGCATAGGCCTGACGCAGCCGCTCCGCGGCCTTGAGAGCTGCGGGCGGTGCCTCGGCCGGGCTCGGGGCCGCACGCCGCGGGAGCGGAGGGGCCAGCCGATAACTGGTCGCCGCGTTCTCCGCGGGTCGCTCATCGGGCTTGTCCACGAGCGTCGGCGGGTGGGTGCTCCCCGCCGGCTGCTCCGGGCTGGGCGCGGGTTCGATGTTCTCGGCCCCGGACTCGTCCGGCTCCTGCGGCCGCTGGGGCTCGGCGGGCTGCGAAGCCTCCGAGGGTTCGGAGGGTTCGGAGGGCTCCGACGGCTCCGACGGCTCCGACGGCTCCGACGGCTCCGACGGCTCCGGGTAGAACTCGTCGAACAGCTCCAGGCCTTCCCGCCAAGGGCTGTCGGGGGCGGCGCCCTCGTCCACCGCTTTCTGCGCTGCCTCCTGCACGTGGGAGTCCCCGGTGTCCGAGAGCGCCGAGGCCGGGATCTCGGGGATCAGACCGGACGCCTCCACCACAGCGCGAAGCTCTTTCTCTGCGGCTTCGATCGTGATCCCGTGCTGTGCCAGCAGGAACTGCAAGCTCTCGTCGACGAAGTCGAGGGTGGGCCGCTGATCGGGGATCTGGACCAGGATCTGCGCGAGGAGCGGGATGAACTCCGGGTTCATGTCTCCGTAGATCGGCGGGGCGATCAACGGACCGTTCGGGTAGGGAGCCCTACCGGTCGCCGCGAAGAACAGCGTGGCGCCCAGGCCGTAGACGTCGGCCGGCTCCTTGACGCTCTTGGCGTCGTGATGCTGCTCCAGCGGGTAGTACGGGACGGTGCCCCAGCCTTCTCCGGTCTTGGTGAGGGCCTGACCGGAGTTGCGCTCGGACAGCACGGCGAGTCCGAAGTCCAGGACCACCGGGCCCGCCGGGCCAAGGGCCACATTCCCCGGCTTGAGGTCGCGGTGCAGCAGGTTCGCCCCGTGAATGGCGCGCAGGGCGTCCACCATGCCCAGGCCCAGTGCGACATACGGACCGAGCCCGAGCGGGCCGACCTCTCGCACCAGCTCCCCCAGATTGGGACCGTGAACATAGTCCATCGCCAGCCACGGCTGTTCCGCGTGCGCATCGGCCGCGATCAAGGCAGGGGTCCGGTCACTGACGACCGCGCGTACGGCATCGACCTCGCGGGCGAACCGCTCCCGAGCCTGGTGTTCCTGGCCGGCAGTGCCGCCGCTGAGGAAAGCCGGACTGATCACCTTCACGGCCACCAGGCCGGGCTCCACCTGGTCGAGAGGCCCCGCAAGGTGATAGGCGGCTTCCCACTCCGGGCCCAGCCTGTCAAGAGGGAGCTGACGGCCCAGATACGCGCGGGCCATTCCGCCCTGGCCCAGTACGCCATGGAGTTCGAAGGGGCCCAGGACGGGGGGATCCTCGGCGGCGTCCAGCGGCTTGATCGGCACCCTCTTACCCCCACCCACATCGAGCCTCGGCTCGGATCTGCAGCACTGCCTCATGCACCCTTTCGATCAGTCTACGGTCGGGGCCACCGACGGACGGCTTCCCCCGACCACCGTCACATCCCTCTCGGGCCCTGCGGTTCCGCTGCCCCGAGAGGACCAGAGGCAAGTGCCTCTGACACGGCCAGAACCGGCCAACTCCACGAGCACAGCCCCAAGTTGCTCCGCCCGTGCTGAACGACGGTCCTACAATGATCAATCCATCAGCACCAAGACGGGGGACGCACGGATGCGCGCATGGGTGGTACGAGCCGGGCGTGAGGGCGAACGGGAGCAAGCGGCCCTCGACGAGGGACTCGCGATCGCCGGCTGGACGGGACTGGGCGACCTGACCGACTCCCGATGGCGTGACGACATCCGTGAGCGCGTAGCGGCCGCGTACCCGGACGAAGGGGCGCGCGTCATCTCGAACTGGACGGGCCAGCTCTACCGGTTCCGCCACGAGATCCAGGTCGGCGACCTGCTCGTGCTGCCTCTGACCTCGGGAAACCTGGCCATCGGCCGAGCGGACGGCGGTTATGCATACCGCGACAGCGCTCCCGCCGATCTGCGGCACGTGCGGCACATCGACTGGCTGGTCAAGGACGTGCCGCGCGCAGCCGTCCGTCAGGATCTTCTGGACAGTCTCGGCTCGCTGCTGACCGTCTTCGAGCTCAGTCGGTACAACGGTGCGGAGCGCATCGCCGAGCTGGTCTCCAGTGGAACCGACCCCGGCCGCCCGGACGCGGACACTTTCGCCGCAGGTCTGACCTCACCGGCCAAGCTTTATGACGCGGTGAGCAAGCGGAGCCCCGGCGACCCTCTCAAGCTCTCCAACCGGGACTTCCTCTCCGTCTGGAACGCCGCTCGGCGCTACTCCACGGTGGTCGACCAGATCGAGCAGGACCTTTCGCTCCTGGGCCTCACCACCACGCCTGCATTCACCGAAGGCAACCTGGACAGTGTGATCACCGTGCTCCCGCTCGGTGACGAGCCCGACCGCGAGCGCACCAGCGCCATCACCCGTTCCGGTATCCAGGTCGAGGAGGAGGCCGAGCAACAGCCCGTCGCCTACCTGGTCAGCAACCTGGACGCGGCGAACCGGCCTCCGGAGTCCGTACGCGTCGGGGACTCCCTGCAGTCGGCGATGACGCTGATGATCCTGCGCAAGTACGCCCAACTGCCGGTTCTCGACGAAGAGGACCGCCTGCGGGGCGTCGTGAGCTGGGAGTCCATCGGTCGTGCGCGCATGTCCAACCCCTCGGCCGACCTGGCCGAGGCCACGGCGAAGGCGCGCGAGGCCGACCGGTCCGACGACCTCCTGGACTGGATCGGCGAGATCTACCAGACCGGCTACGTCTTCGTGCGTGATCACGACTTGAAGGTGTGCGGCTTGGTGACCGCGGCCGACCTGGCCCTGCAATTCCGGGCCCGGGTCCGCCCGTTCGTACTCATCGAGGAGATCGAACAGCGACTGCGTCGCGTTGTCGACGCGCACATTCCGCTCGATGCGATGAGGAGCGTGGTCAAGGGGCGCCGTCCTGACTCCGTGCACTCCGCCGCCGACCTCTCCTTCGGCGCGTACAAGCACCTGCTGAAGAACGACGAGAACTGGCGTCGCCTCGGCTGGGCCGCGGACCGCGACCTGTTCTTGAACTGGCTGGAGGCGTGCCGCGGGTTCCGCAACGACGTGATGCACTTCAGCCCGGACCCACTCACTGACGATCAACTCGCCCCAGTGCAGGGGATGCTCGATCTGCTGAGGTCGCTCGACCCGAACTCCTGACATCTCACAGGGCGATCGCGGTCTTCACCGCGCGATTGAGGCATTGCGGGTCGCGCCCCGGGCGCCGGCATGTCTCGGCCAACCGTCACAGCTCAAGAACTCTGATCGGCTCTGTCCGCCGTACCGCTTCACCGTGATCAGCGACCGGGGAGTTGTGGGCCGTGGCGGAGTCGGTGATCTGTTTCCCAGGAAGAGGGCAAGTTCGCGTGCGCATCGCAAGATCGGTGGCTTCTGCCACCCTGACTCTCGTGTTCCTCTCCGGTTGCAGCGACAGCACGGACCACAAGAGCGCCCCGTCAGAGACTGGCGGGTCTCAGCCCGGCCGGCCCACTGAACCCCTCGAGAAGCTGACGCTCCCCGAGGGGTACGAAAAGTCACGTGGATGGGACCAGGAGCTCAACTGGATCCCTGACCACGTCAGCACGCTCCCGGTGGCGTTGGTCTCTCGGTTGAACACGGTGGTCTATCTGCTTGCTGCATCGGGCGGCTACAGCGTCCAGGCACGCGATGCGGATTCCGGCAAGGTGCGCTGGACCGGCAAGGCGTGGAACCCGCCACCCCCGATGGAGGGCTCCCAGGGCGATGCCAACTTGGGTGAGCCCGCGGAGATTCCCGAGGTGTCCACTGTGCGCCAGGGCGGTGAGGAATACGTTGTGGTCTCTGCGCACGGAATGGAGGGCAAGGACGACCTGCACGAGGGCAAGGAGGTAGTCCGACTCGCCGTCTTCCCAACGGACACTTCCGGCACCGGTGTTGCTCCGCTCCGGGAAATCTCCGTTCCCGTCGACGCCAAGATGGGCTCCCTCCGAGTCACAGGCACGGACGGCGGTCTCCTCGTCAAGTGGACGGCGCTTTTCAATGAGCATCACAGTGCCTCCGTCAACGTCACTACCGGCAAGGTGAGGCAACACGGGAACGCCGACGCGCTGCTGCCGCAGTGCGAAGCCATGGTCGAATGCAACGGCAGCCAGGTGGCCACGATGACCGAGACCGGCCCCTTGGTCTCGCTCGGCGGCGGTGGCTTCGGTATGCCGGACAGATGGCTGAGCAAGGACGTCACTCCGCCAGGAGTCTCCAAGGAGCAAGGGGTTCTCGGGTCGTGGAACGGCACCGTGGTCGCAGTCTCCGGCGACCACGTGCTCGCTTCGTGGACGACCGGCAAGTACGGGGACGGCACACCAGTCTGGAGCATCCACGACATCAGGACGGGCCGAGTCAAGGCAAGCATGTCTTGCAGCACCGAAACGAAGGCCGGCAAGGCAGACGATCCCGGTTCGCTGATCGTCTCTCCAGGCGGACGCTTTCTCGCTTCCGGGTCCGTGGCATTCGACACCACGACGCGTAAGGGCACGTGCCTGGCAGGAGATGGCGACCGCAAGGCGATGGCGGTCGCCTCAATCACCAAGAACGGCACTGCCTACGGCGTTGTCACCGAAGGCACCGATGACGATGACAGCGTGGTGGTCGAAGTGCCGCTCAGTGGTGGCCGCCCAAGGTCGATCGGCGCTGGAGTCGACATCCCCATGCAGCCACTCGATCGAGCCGGCCTGTTCATGACTCGCAACAGCACTGGCCAGGTTGTCGTTTCGGTGCGCGCCAAAAGCTGAGCAGAAACGAAGGGCGCCAACCCCACACCGACCGGGCCCTCACGGCGCCCAGCTTCGCGCGGCTCGGGCAACTGCAGCTCGCGACCAGCACGCGGCGGCAGCCGCATATCGGACACAGCCGGGAAGGGGCGGGGAGGGGAGAAGAAGGCGACTACTCCAGCACCGCGACCCCCTCCAGTTCCACCAAGCACTCCTCGTCCCACAGCCGGACCGCGCCGATGACCGCCATCGCCGGGTAGTCGCGGCCGGCCAACTGCCGCCAGATTCGGCCGAGTCGGGATGCGTTCGCGCGGTAGTCCGCGACGTCCGTGGCGTAGACCGTGACGCGGGCGAGGTCGGCGGGGGTGCCGCCGGCCGCGTGCAGCGCGGCCAGCAGATTGGTGAGGGCGCGCTCGAACTGTTCCGGGAGTGTGCCCCGTACGGGCTTGCCGTCCGGGTCGAGTGCCGTCTGGCCCGCCAGGAAGACGATGCGGGAGCCGGTGGCGGTGACGGCGTGGGAGAAGCCGGTGGGCGGGGAGAGTTCGGCGGGGTTGACGCGTTCCAGGCTCACTCGGCGGCCTCCTCGGGGAGTTGTGCGTACAGCTCCTTGGCGATGATGGTGCGCTGGACCTCGGTGGCGCCCTCGTAGATGCGGGGCGCGCGGACCTCTCGGTAGAGGTGTTCGAGCAGGTGGCCGCGTTGCAGGGCGCGGGCGCCGTGGAGTTGGACGGCGGCGTCGACGACCTGCTGTGCGGTCTCGGTGGCGAGGAGTTTCGCCATGGCCGCCCGGCGGGGCACGTCCGGTTCGCCGCGGTCGTACGCCGCGGCGGCCGCGTAGACGAGGAGGCGGGCGGCCTCGGTGCGGGTGGCGAGTTCGGCGATCTGGTGGGCCACGGACTGGAGGTCCTTCAACTTGCCGCCGAATGCGCTGCGTCGGGCGGTGTGTGCCAGGGTCGCGTCCAGGGCGGCCTGCGCCATGCCGACCGCGAACGCGCCCACGCTGGGCCGGAACAGGTTGAGCGTGCCCATCGCGACGCGGAAGCCCCGGTCGACCTCGCCGAGCAGGTCGTCGCGGGTCACCGGCACGCCGTCGAAGGCGAGGGCGCCGATGGGGTGCGGGGAGATCATGTCGAGCGGCGTGCCGGTCAGGCCGGGGCGGTCGGCGGGGACCAGGAAGGCCGAGACGCCGCGGGCCCCGGCGCCGGGGGTGGTGCGGGCGAAGACGGTGTAGAAGTCGGCCTCGGGGGCGTTGGAGATCCAGCACTTCTCGCCGGTGAGCCGCCAGCCGCCCCCCGAGTCGCGGTCCGACTCCGCCGCCAGTGCGAGCGCCGCCGCGTCCGAGCCCGCGTCCGGCTCGGAGAGCGCGAAGGCCGCGACCGCGCTGCCCTCTCTGACCTGCGGCAACCAGCGGGCGCGCTGGGCGGGCGAGCCGTGCGCGTGCACCGGGTGCGCGCCCAGGCCCTGCAGGGCGAGCGCGGTCTCGGCCTCCGTGCAGCCGTACGCGAGGGACTCCCGCATCAGGCACAGTTCGAGCGAGCCCGAGGTGAACAGCCTTTCCAGGAGGCCGAGTTCACCGAGCGCGCGGACCAACGGGCGGTTGATGCGGCCCGGCTCCCCCTGCTCGGCCGGCGGCCGCAGGCGCTCGGCGGCCAGGGCGCGCAGCTCCGCACACCACTGGAGTTCCTTCGGATCGAGCGCGAATTCTGACACCGGCACGCCTCCTTGCGGCGGAGTTATCGCGATGCGTTGACTGTCGTCACCAACACGATACGCTCGATGGGCGACGCCACCACCGTCCTCGGCACTTCTGAGGGGCGCACGATGGAGCTGACAACCTCGGCCCACGCCGACACCTTCCCCCGCGACCACCTTCCACCGCACGACCAGTGGCCGCACCTGGACTTCGGACTGCCCGAGCTGCAGTACCCGGAGCGACTGAACAGCGCGACCGAACTCCTGGACCGCACCGTGGCCCGCCTCGGCCCGGACCGCCCCGCCTTCCGCACGGCCACCGGCGAGACCTGGTCGTACGGCGAACTGCAGGACCGGGTCGACCGCATCGCGCGGGTGCTCACCGACGAGCTCGGCGTGGTGCCCGGCAACCGCGTGCTGCTCCGCGGCCCGACCACGCCCTGGCTGGCCGCCTGCTGGCTGGCCGTCCTGAAGGCGGGCGCGGTCGCCGTCACCGTTCTGGCGCAGCAGCGGGCCGCCGAGTTGGCCACGGTCTGCGAGATCGCCCGGGTCGAGCACGCGCTGTGCGACGCCCGGCATGTGGAGGACCTGGCCAAAGCGGAGGTCCCCGGGTTGCGGATCACGCCGTTCGGTGGTGCGGGCCCCGACGACCTGGTGCGGCGCGCGGCCCGGCAGGAGGGCGGGTTCACCGCGGTGGACACGGCCGCGGACGACGTCGCGCTGATCGCGTTCACCAGCGGCACGACCGGACGCCCCAAGGGCTGTATGCACTTCCACCGGGACGTCCTCGCGATCGCCGACACCTTCTCGCAGCACGTCCTGCGGCCCACCCCGGACGACGTGTTCGCGGGCAGCCCGCCGCTCGGCTTCACCTTCGGGCTCGGCGGCCTCGTGGTCTTCCCGCTCCGTGCCGGGGCCTCGGCTCTGCTGCTCGAACAGGCGGGCCCCAAGCAGCTGTTGCCCGCGATCGCCGAGCACCGGGTGTCGATCGTGTTCACCGCGCCGACCGCGTACCGCGCGATCCTCGACGAGGTGTCCGCGTACGACATCTCCTCGCTGCGCCGCTGCGTCTCGGCGGGCGAGAACCTGCCCGAGGCCACCTGGGAGGCATGGCGGGAGCGGACCGGGCTGCGGATCATCAACGGCATCGGCGCGACGGAGCTCCTGCACATCTTCATCTCCGCCGCCGACGACGCGATCCGCCCCGGCCGCACCGGCCTTCCCGTGCCGGGCTGGCAGGCGCGGATCGTCGACGGGCAGGGGAAGCCCCTGCCGGACGGCGAGCCCGGTCTGCTCGCGGTGCGCGGCCCGGTCGGCTGCCGCTATCTCGCCGACCCGCGCCAGCAGGAGTACGTGCGCGACGGCTGGAACCTCACCGGGGACACGTACGTGCGCGAACCGGACGGCTACTTCCGGTACGTGGCCCGCGCGGACGACATGATCATCTCGGCCGGGTACAACATCGCGGGCCCCGAGGTCGAGGACGCGCTCCTTCGCCACCCCGACGTCGTGGAGGCCGCGGTGGTGGGCCGGCCCGACGAGCTGCGCGGGCAGAGCGTCGTCGCCCATGTGGTGCTGCGCGACGGGGTGCCGCGCACGGAGGCGACGGTCGCGCTGCTGCGGGACTTCGTGAAGGGCGAGTTGGTGCCGTACAAGTGCCCGCGCGAGATCGTCTTCCCGGACGCGCTGCCGCGCACGCCCACCGGCAAGCTGCAGCGCTTCCGCCTGCGCACGCACTGATCGCCGCCGGTCGTACGGGTTCTAGAGTGATCACGTGGCAGAGCTGCACACTCCGCGGTCCCTGATCGTCACGTACTACGGCGCGTACGGCCGTCGCACGCCCGGTCCCGTACCGGTGGCCGAACTCATCCGGCTGCTCGGCGCGGTCGGCGTCGACGCGCCGTCCGTGCGCTCCTCGGTGTCCCGCCTCAAGCGGCGCGGCCTGCTCGTGCCGGAGCGCACGGCGGACGGCGCCGCCGGGTACGCCCTGTCCGCGGACGCCCGCCAGCTCCTCGACGACGGCGACCGGCGCATCTACGCGCACGAGCAGCCGCGGGGCGAGGCGGGGTGGGTGCTCGCCGTGTTCTCCGTGCCGGAGTCCGAGCGGCAGAAGCGGCACGTGCTGCGTTCCCGGCTCACCGGCCTCGGGTTCGGCACGGCCGCGCCCGGCGTGTGGATCGCCCCTGCCCGGCTGCACGAGGAGACCCGGCACACCTTGGAGCGGCTCCAACTCACCGCGTACGTCGACCTGTTCCGGGGTGAGCACCTCGGGTTCGCCGCTACGGCCGAGGCGGTGGCGCGGTGGTGGGACCTGGCGGCGGTGGCCGAGGAGCACGAGCGGTTTCTGGGGGCGCACGAGCCGGTGCTACGCGCGTGGTCCGCGCGCTCGGACACTCCGGCGGAGGCGGCGTACCGGGACTATCTGCTCGCCCTCGACAGCTGGCGCCACCTTCCTTACGTCGACCCGGGCCTGCCTGCCGAGCTGCTGCCCTCGGACTGGCCGGGCGGGCGCTCGGCCCGGGTCTTCGCGGCGTTGGACGCGCGGTTGCGGGTGGCGGGGGCGGGGTTCTGCGGGGTGCCGGCGGGCGCGTGATTGTCCATTCCCCACCCCGCCCCTTCCCGAAAGCCTGCGGCGCTGATTCTTTTGTCTGCTGCGCCGTCGTGGCTGGTCGCGCAGTTCCCCGCGCCCCTAAAAACAGCCCCTCCGGCGTTTGAGGAGCGGGGGTCCGGGGGCTGGCCCCCGTGCCGACGGCAGGCTTTCGGGAAGGGGCGGGGCGGGGAGAACAAAGCGCGGAGCGCGATACGGGGGCCGGGGCGGAGCCCCGGGGTCAGTCCAGGCGCAGGCGGGGGCGGGGGGCGTCTGTTCGGCCTGTTTGGGGGCGGCGGCTGCCGGCGCGGTACGGGGCCGGCCACTCCACGCCCGGCCCCGTATAGCCCTGCTCAGCGGCAGCGTGCAACGTCCAGTGCGGGTCGTACAGGTGCGGACGCGCCAACGCGCAGAGATCCGTACGGCCCGCCAGGACAAGGGAGTTGACGTCGTCCCAGGACGAGATCGCCCCCACCGCAATCACCGGCACGCCGGTCTCGTTGCGGATGCGGTCGGCGTACGGCGTCTGGTAGGAGCGCCCGTACGCGGGCTGCTCGTCGGCGACGACCTGACCGGTGGAGACGTCGACCGCGTCCGCGCCGTGGGCGGCGAAGGCGCGGGCGATCGCCACGGCGTCCTCACCCGACGTGCCGCCCTCGGCCCAGTCGGTGGCGGAGATGCGGACGGTCATGGGCCGCTCGTCCGGCCACACCTCCCGTACGGCGTCGAAGACTTCGAGGGGGAAGCGGAGCCGGTTCTCCAGCGTGCCGCCGTACGCGTCCGTGCGCCGGTTGGTGAGCGGGGAGAGGAAGCCGGAGAGCAGATACCCGTGGGCGCAGTGCAGTTCGAGCAGGTCGAAGCCGGCGTCCGCGCCGCGCCGGGCCGCGGCGGCGAACTCCTCGCGGATCAGGGGGAGTTCAGTGACCGCCAGCTCGCGCGGCACCTGGCTGACGCCCGGCTTGTACGGGAGCGGGGACGGGGCGACGAGCGGCCAGTTCCCCTCGTCGAGCGGGTCGTCGATGCCCTCCCACATCAGCTTGGTGGAGCCCTTGCGGCCGCTGTGCCCGAGTTGCAGGCCGATCGCCGTGCCGGGGGCCTGGGTGTGCGTGAAGTCGACGATGCGGCGCCAGGCCTCGGCCTGTCCGTCGGTCCACAGGCCCGCGCAGCCCGGCGTGATGCGGCCCTGCTCGCTGACGCACACCATCTCGGTCATGACGAGCCCGGGACTGCCGAGCGCCCGCGCCCCGAGGTGGACGAGGTGGAAGTCGCCGGGCACGCCGTCCACGGCCGAGTACATGTCCATCGGGGAGACAACGACGCGGTTGCGCAGCTCCAACTCTCGTAGCCGCAGCGGCGTGAACATGGGCGGGGTGCCGGGCGGGCAGCCGAACTCCTCCTCCACCCGGCGCGTGAACTCGGCGTCGCGCAGGCGCAGGTTGTCGTGCGTCACCCGGCGGCTCCGCGTGAGCAGGTTGAAGGCGAACCGCCGCGGCGGCTGGTCGACGTACCGGCCGAGCTCCTCGAACCACTGCAGGCTGGCGCGCGCGGCCCGCTGCGTGGAGGCGACCACGGGGCGCCGCTCGGCCTCGTACGCGGCGAGGGCCTCGGGCAGGGTGGGCTGCTCCTCGACGCAGGCGGCGAGCGCGAGGGCGTCCTCGACGGCGAGTTTGGTGCCGGAGCCGATGGAGAAGTGCGCGGTGTGCGCGGCGTCCCCGAGGAGCACGCAATTGCCGTGCGCCCAGCGGTCGTTGACGACGGTGCGGAACGTGGTCCAGGCGGACTTGTTGGAGCGCAGTGGGCGGCCGTCGAGGGCGTCGGCGAAGAGCTTCGCGCAGCGCTCCACGGACTCGGCCTCGCCGAGCCCGTCGAACCCTGCGGCCCGCCAGACCTCTTCGCGCATCTCGACGATGACGGTGGAGGAACCGGGCCCTCCGGCGGCTGAGCCGGGGTCGGTGGCGGATGCGGCCTCGTACGGGTAGCCGTGCAGCTGCATGACGCCGTGCTCGGTCTCGACGATCTCGAAGCGGAATGCGTCGAAGGCGAAGTCGGCGGCCAGCCAGATGTACCGGCAGCGGTGTTCCTCGATGCGGGGGCGGAACACGTCGGCGTGCGCGGTGCGGGTCGCGCTGTGCACCCCGTCGGCGGCGATGACCAGGTCGTACGTCTCCGAGAGGGCGGCGGCGGGCGGGGCCTCGGCGGCGAAGCGGAGGTCGACGCCGAGCTCGCGGCAGCGGGCGTGCAGGATCTGCAGGAGCCGGCGGCGGCCGAGTGCGGCGAAGCCGTGGCCGCCGGAGGTGTGGCGGCGGCCACGGTGCACGATGTCGATGTCGTCCCAGCGCACGAACTCGGCCTGCAGCGCGGCATACACGGCGGGGTCGGCGTGCTCGATGCCGCCGAGAGTCTCGTCGGAGAGGACGACGCCGAAGCCGAAGGTGTCGTCGGGGGTGTTGCGCTCCCAGAGCGTGATCTCGCGGGCCGGGTCGAAGCGTTTGAGCAGCGCGGCCGCGTAGAGCCCGCCGGGTCCGCCGCCGATCACGGCGACCTTCAGCGGGCGGCCCGCCCCGGTGGTCATCGGCCCTGCCACTTGGGGGCGCGCTTCGCCGTGAACGCGGCGTGGAACTCGGCGTAGTCCGCGCCGTTCATCAGGTGCGCCTGGGTTGCCGCGTCCATCTCGACGGCGGCCGCTAGCGGCATGTCGAGCTCTGCGGTGAGCAGCGCCTTGGTCTGCGCGTACGCGAGGGCGGGGCCTTCGGCGAGGTGGCGGGCGAGTTCCTGGGCGCGCGCGTCGACGCCGCCGTCCTCGGTCAACTCGCTGATCAGGCCGATGCGTTCGGCCTCCGCGGCGCGCACCGTGTCGCCGAGCATCAGCAGCCGCGTGGCGTGCCCGAGGCCGACGACGCGGGGCAGCAGGTAGGCGGCGCCCATGTCGCCGCCGGAGAGGCCGACGCGGGTGAAGAGGAACGCGAAGCGCGCGGTGGGGTCGGCGATGCGGAAGTCGGCGGCCAGGGCGAGGACCGCCCCGGCCCCCGCGGCCACCCCGTGCAGGGCGGCGATCACCGGGAAAGGGCACTCGCGCAGGGCGCGGACGACCTGGCCGGTCATGCGGTTGAAGTCGAGGAGCTGAGAGGTGTCCATGGCGAGGGTGGCGCCGATGATCTCGTCGACGTCGCCGCCGGAGCAGAAGCCGCGCCCCTCCCCCGCGAGCACGAGGGCCCGCACGAACTTCTCCCGGGAGAGCTCGGCGAGCAGATCGCGCAGGTCGGCGTAGGCGCCGAAGGTGAGCGCGTTGAGCTTGTCGGGGCGGGCCAGGGTGACGGTGGCGACACCGCTGTCGTCGGTGGTGAGGCGGATGTGCTGCCACTTCGGGGTGCGTGCTGCGGATCCGGTGAAGGGACTCATCGTGCGCGGCCTCCTTCGGCCGTCGTCGGTCACCGTCGGCCGTCGTCGTCGGTCGGGAGCCTTGCAAGCCTGCACCGAAGTTATCACTCGTACGTGACTGTCGTCACGGGTACGCGATAACGGAGGGGGTGTGCGCCGCCCCGTATGCGGAGGATTCCGCCGAAAGTCCCGCCCCGCTGGGGGCGCAGGCCCCGTACAGACCCGCACAACGCCTCTTCGGGAGCCCGCTTACCATTCATACGGTTGAAAGCAGGACGACCCGCCCTGCCGCCAGCTCGAACGGAACCGCCTTGCACGAGCCACTCGCCCCGACCGCCCCCTCGTGGCGGATATCGCTTCCGCACAGCACAGCAGCTGTGCCCGTGGCTCGCGCCCTGGTCCGCACCGCCCTGGACGAGCTGGACGAGCGGGCCGACTGTGAGACCGCCGAGCTGCTCACGGCCGAGCTGGTCGCGAACGCCGTCGAGCACACGGCGGGCCTGCGCCCGATCGAGCTGGTCGTGGAGCTGCTGCCGACCGGCTGCCAGGTCGAGGTGCACGACTCGGACCCGCGCCCGCCCGGCGGCCTCTCCGGCCCGGCACCCATCGAAGAGCCGGACCCCTGGCAGGAGCACGGGCGCGGCCTGCTCCTGATCCGCACCCTGAGCCGGTCGTGCGGCCACCGCACGACGGACTCGGGGAAGGCGGTCTGGTTCACGGTGGGCACCCGCCTGAGCTGAGCGCCCGGATCAGCCCTTGCGGGTGTTGATCTCTTCGGTGAGCTGCGGGACGACCTCGAAGAGGTCGCCGACCACGCCGTAGTCGACCAGGTCGAAGATCGGGGCCTCGGCGTCCTTGTTGATCGCCACGATCGTCTTCGAGGTCTGCATGCCCGCACGGTGCTGGATCGCACCCGAGATGCCGGACGCGATGTACAGCTGCGGCGAGACCGACTTACCGGTCTGGCCGACCTGGTGCGCGTGCGGGTACCAGCCCGCGTCCACCGCCGCACGCGAGGCCCCGACGGCCGCACCGAGCGAGTCGGCGAGCGCCTCCACCACAGCGAAGTCGCCGTTCACACCCCGGCCTGCCGAGACCACGATCGCGGCCTCGGTCAGCTCCGGACGACCGGAGGACTCGCGGGGCGTGCGAGCCGTCACCTTGGTGCCGGTCGCGCCCGGCGAGAACGACACGGACAGCGCCTCGACCGCACCCGCGGCCGGAGCGGCCTCCACTGCGGCCGAGTTCGGCTTGACCGTGATGACCGGAGTGCCCTGCGTGATACGGGACTTGGTCGTGTACGACGCGGCGAACGCGGACTGCGTCGCGACCGGACCCTCCTCCCCCGCCTCCAGGTCCACGGCATCCGTGATGATGCCGGACTTGATACGGACCGCCAGACGCGCGGCGATCTCCTTGCCCTCCGCGGGCGGGGGAACGAGCACAGCGGCAGGCTGCACAGCCTCGTACGCGGCCTGCAGCGCGTCCACCTTCGGGACCACCAGGTAGTCCGCGAACTCCGGTGCGTCCGCGGTCAGTACGCGCGTCGCACCGTGCTCGGCGAGCTCGGCGGCGGTGTCCGCAGCGCCCGCGCCGAGGGCGACGGCGACCGGCTCGCCGATACGACGGGCCAGCGTCAGCAGCTCAAGGGTGGGCTTGCGGACGGCGCCGTCCACATGGTCGACGTAGACCAGAACTTCAGCCATGAGAATCTCCTCAACTCCCCGCGTTTCAGACGAACTTCTGACCAGCCAGGAACTCGGCCAGCTCCTTGCCGCCCGCCCCCTCGTCCGTCACGACCGTGCCCGCCGTACGAGCCGGACGCTCGGCGGCCTCGTCGACCTTGGTCCAGGCGCCCTCAAGACCGACTTCCTCGGCCTCGATGTCCAGGTCGTCCAGGTCCAGGGACTCCACCGGCTTCTTCTTCGCCGCCATGATCCCCATGAACGACGGGTAGCGGGCCTCGCCCGACTGGTCCGTCACCGACACCACCGCAGGCAGCGACGCCTCCAGCTGCTCGGTGGCCGCATCCCCGTCCCGGCGGCCGCGCACCACCCCGTCCCCGACCGACACCTCGGACAGCAACGTCACCTGCGGAACCCCGAGCCGCTCCGCGAGCAGCGCCGGCACCACACCGGCCGCACCGTCCGTCGACGCCATACCGGCGATGACCAGGTCGTACCCCGTCTTCTCGATCGCCTTCGCCAGCACCAACGACGTACCCATGACATCCGAACCGTGCAGGTCGTCGTCCTCCACATGCACAGCCTTGTCGGCACCCATCGAAAGGGCCTTGCGCAGCGCGTCCTCGGCGTCCTCCGGGCCGACCGTCAGAACGGTCACCTCGGCATCGTCCCGAGCCTCCGCGATCTGCAAGGCCTGCTCGACGGCGTACTCGTCGAGCTCCGACAGCAGACCGTCCACGTCGTCGCGGTCGACGGTCAGGTCATCGGCGAAACGCCGGTCACCCGTGGCGCCGGGCACGTACTTCACACAGACGACGATCCTCAAAGCCATGTCCCTCTCTCGAAGTTGACGGTTCTGTGCGCGCCGCGCACGGTCCACAGCGCCTCGCCGCTCACCGGGTGCGCAGCAGTTGACGGGCCATCACGATTCGCTGGATCTGGTTGGTGCCCTCGTAGATCTGCGTGATCTTCGCGTCGCGCATCATGCGCTCGACGGGAAAGTCCTTCGTGTAGCCGTAGCCGCCGAGCAGTTGCACCGCGTCGGTGGTCACCGCCATGGCGACGTCGGAGGCGAGGCACTTGGCGGCGGCCCCGAAGTACGTCAGGTCGGCGGAGCGCGCGTGGCTGCGGGCCCCGGCCGCGTACACCATCTGCCGCGCCGACTCCACCTTCGTCGCCATGTCGGCGAGCATGAACTGGACGCCCTGGAACTCGGCGACGGCCCGGCCGAACTGCCGCCGCTCCCGCACGTAGTCGACCGCGGCGTCGAGGGCTCCCTGTGCGATGCCCAGGGCCTGAGCGCCGACCGAGACCCGCGTGTGGTCGAGGGTGCCGAGGGCGAGCCGCATCCCCTTGCCCCGCTCGCCGAGCAGGCGGTCGCCCGGAATCCGGCAGTCGTCGAAGTACACCTCGCGGGTGACCGAGCCCTTCAGGCCCATCTTGCGCTCGGGTTCGCCGTAGGAGATGCCGGCGTCGTCGGCGTGCACGACGAACGCCGAGATCCCGCGGGACCCCGCCTCCGGGTCGGTGACCGCGAAGACGATCAGATACCGGGCGACACCGGCCGAGGTGATCCAGGTCTTGACGCCGTCGAGCACCCAGTCGTCGCCGTCGGCCACCGCCCGGCAGCGCATCGCGGCGACGTCGCTGCCCGCCTCCCGCTCGCTGATGGCGTACGCCAACAGCGCCTCACCCGCGGCGACTTCGGGCAGATACCGCTGCCGCTGCTCCGCCGTTCCCGCGAGCAGCAGCGGCACGACGCCGAGCTTGTTGGAGGTCTGGACCGTGGACGACGAGGCGCACACGCGGGCGACCTCCTCGACGGCGATCGCCGCGGCGATGGCGTCCACCCCGTCGCCGCCGTACTCCTCGGGAATGCCGGGCGCGTGCAGCCCGGCGGCCACGAGCGTCGCGTAGTTGTCGTGCGGGAAGCCGCCCCGCTCGTCGACCTCGGCCGCCCGCGGCCCCAGCTCCTTCTCGGCGACGGTGCGGGCCACCGCGCGGAACTCGTCGTACATCGGCGGCAGCAGGTACGGCGTGGACGTCATGGTGTGCTCCTTCTACGGGGTGCGCGTTTCTACGGGGGTACGCGGTGCTGCTCCATTCCGGCGTACGGGGACCCGGCACGCCAACGTGCGCACGCACGAAGCTCCCTGCGATGGTCGTGCGCCCGCACATCGACCGCCCGCTCGGGCCCCGCATACGTTCCGCAGACCGCCATGCGATCCACCGACCGAAAGGCATGAAGCGATGAGCGTTCTCCAGGGCCTGCGCGTGCTCGATCTCAGCCGGGTACTGGCCGGCCCGTACTGCACGGCTCTGCTGGCCGACCTCGGCGCGGACGTGGTCAAGGTCGAGCCGCCCGGCGGTGACGACGCCAGGCACCTCGGGCCGTTCCGCGAGGGCGAGAGCGTCTACTTCGCGCAGCTCAACCGGGGCAAGCGGAGCATCGCCCTTGACCTGAAGAACCCGGACGACCACGCGCTGCTGCTGCGCCTCGCCGAGCGCGCCGACGTCGTCGTCGAGAACTTCCGCCCCGGCGTCGCCCAGCGGCTCGGCATCGACCACCCCACGCTCGCGGCGCTCAACCCGCGCCTGGTGTACGCGAGCATCTCCGGCTTCGGGCAGAGCGGCCCGATGCGGGAGCACCCCGCGTACGACCTGATCGTGCAGGCGATGTCCGGTCTGATGGCGGGCACCGGCACCTGCGACGGGCCGCCCACCAGGGTGGGTGAGTCGGTCGGCGACCTGCTGGCCGGGCTCTTCGCCTCGTGGGCCGTGAACGCTGCGCTGTTCGACCGGGAGCGCAGCGGCCGGGGCCGGTACATCGACGTCGCGATGCTCGATTCCCTGGTGTCCCTGCAGGTGACCGGCATGAGCCTGCTCACCGCCACGGGGCAGCTGCCGGGCCGGGTCGGCAACCGGCATCCGGTCTCCACGCCCTTCGACACGTACCGGACCGCCGACGGGCTCGTGGCCCTGGCTGTGGCGAGCGACGCGGTCTTCGCGCGGTTCGCCGGCCTCGTGGGGCGGCCCGATCTGCCGCACGACCCCAGGTTCTGCGACGACTCCGCCCGCTCGCGCCACGTCGAGCAGGTCCGGGAGATCACCGAGTCCTGGTCGTCCCGCATCACCACGGCGCAGGCTCTGAAGCTCGCGCAGGAGGCGGGCGTGCCGGCCGGTCCGATCTGGGAGCTGACCGACGCGGTACGCAGCGAACAGATCCAACGGCGGGGCCTGGTCGGCGCGTTCGACCACCCGGTGCTCGGCCGCACACCGTTCCTGCGGCAGCCGGCGCACTTCGGTCCCGCCTCCGCAGACCCCGCGGGGTCCGCGCCCGACGAGCCCGCGGCGACGGCTTCGAGCCCCGCCCTGAACGAGCACGCCGACGACGTGGTCGAGCAGTGGCTCTCCGGCGACCGGGGCTGAACCACCCGCGGCCCCCGCGCGGACCACGAACTCCCGCTCCGCAGCAGCCCTTTCCATCACTCATCGTCCGGCTGGCTCCCGTCCCGCCACTCCCCGTCCCGCCACTCCCCGTCCCGCCGACTCCCCGTCCCGCCGACTCCCGTTCCGCCGACTCCCGTTCCGCCACTCCCCGTTCCGAACTTCTCCCGAAGAGGGGCACGCCCATGGCAAGCGTCGTAGAACAGCACTCGATCGACGTGGTTCCCGATGCCGAACGGCACGGCACCGCGTTCAGCCAGTTCACCCTGTGGCTGGGCGCGAACCTCCAGATCACCGCGGTCGTCACGGGCGCCCTCGCGGTCGTCTTCGGCGGCGGGGCCTTCTGGTCGATCGTCGGCCTGCTGGTCGGCAACCTGTTGGGCGGCGCGGTCATGGCGCTGCACTCCGCGCAGGGGCCGCGCCTCGGACTGCCTCAAATGATCTCCAGCCGGGCCCAGTTCGGGGTGCGCGGCGCGGTCGTCCCGCTGGCTCTCGTCATCGTCATGTACGTCGGCTTCTTCGCCAGCGGCAGCGTGCTCGCCGGGCAGGCGGTCGGCGAGCTCACGCATCTCGGCGACACCACGGGCATCATCGTGTTCGCCCTTGCCACCGCGGTCACGGCAGCGGTCGGCTACCGCCTGATCCACACGCTCGGTCGGATCGCCAGCGTCGTCTGCGCCCTCGCCTTCGTCTACCTGGGCATCCGGCTCGTGGAGCGCGCCGACGTCTCCGCCCTGCTCGCCGACCGCGCCTTCGACCTGCCGCTCTTCCTGCTCGCGGTCTCGCTCTCCGCGTCCTGGCAGCTCGCCTTCGGCCCGTACGTCGCGGACTACTCGCGCTATCTGCCGCGTACGACCTCCGGCCGTGCGACGTTCTGGTGGACGCTCGCCGGCTCCGCCCTCGGCTCCCAGTGGTCGATGGCCTTCGGCGCCCTCGCGGCGGCCTCGGCCGGCGGCGCCTTCGTCGACAACCAGGTCGGGTACGTGATCGGCCTGGGCGGCGCGGGGCTCATCGCCTCGTTCCTCTACTTCGTCATCGCCCTCGGCAAGTTGACGATCAATGTGCTCAACACCTACGGCGGCTTCATGTCGTTGGTGACCGGCATCAGCGGATTCCGCGGTCAGCGCACGCTCTCCCCACGCGGCCGCGCCGCCTACATCGCCGGAATCATGATCGCGGGAACCGCGGTCGCCCTCCTCGGCAAGGACAGCTTCCTGTCCTCCTTCAAGGACTTCCTGCTGTTCCTGCTGACGGCGTTCACCCCGTGGTCGGCGATCAACCTCGTCGACTACTACCTCATCGCCAAGGAGCGGTACGACCTGCCGGCCCTGAGCGACCCGCACGGCCGGTACGGGGCGTGGCGCGGGAAGGCCCTCACGGTCTACGGCATCGGCCTCCTCGTCCAACTCCCGTTCCTGGTGACGGGTTTCTACACCGGCCCCCTGGTGGCGCCGCTCGGCGGCACGGACATCTCCTGGATCGTCGGCCTGGGCGTCCCGGCCGCGCTCTACTGGCTGCTGGCCCGCCACGACACCGCCCACGTCCCGGAGCGCACCATCCTCACCGCGGCGGACGCTTCGTAGGACCTACTCGGGGTCGGCGGGTGCGCCGTCGGGGTCCGCCTCCAGTGCTGCGAGCGCCAGCCACAGCTCCATCCGGTCGGCCAGGCGGTCGAGGTCGCGGCCGGTGAGCTGCTCGATCAGGCCAAGGCGGTAGCGCAGGCTGTTGCGGTGGAGGGTCAGTTCGGCGGCGGTCGCGCCGGGCGAGCAGTCGTGGGCGAGGTACGCCCGCAGAGTGGGCACGAGCGCGGCCCGGTGTGCCTCGTCGTGGCGCAGCAGCGGCGCGAGCACGGAGTGCCCCAACTCCCGCAGCGGCAGGTCCAGATTGCCCAGGAGCAGGCCGGCGATGCTGAGCGGCGCCGCCCGGTGCACGCCGGGTCCGGTCCGGGCCGCCTGGCGGGCCTCGAAGTAGCCGAGCCGCAGCCCGGTCACGCCCCGGCGCGGTTCCGCCACGCCGACCCGGACCTGCGGGTCGACGACGCGAAGGTGGTCGGCGACGGTACGGGCGGCGCCCTCGGCGTCGACGCCGTCCGGCACGACGACCATCACGGTGTCCTCGATCAGGGCGGTGGGCAGCCGGTCGCCGGCCCGCTCCAGGAGCGGCTGGAGCGTCCACGGCAAGCTGCGCAGCCGCGCGGGGTCGCCGCCGACCCGTGCGACCACGACCGCGTGCTGCCCTTCCACGGCAAGGCCGTACGCCACGAGCCGACGGCGGGCGTCACCGTCGGAGACCGTACGGTGCAGGACGTCTTCGAGCAGCTGGCCGAGGAGTTCCCGCCGCCCGGTGAGCACAGCCTGGTGACGGGCCACTTCGAGGCCGAGGATGCTGCTGGCGAACGACAGGATGTCCGGCCGCCGCGTGGGGCGCTGGGTGCGCAGCTCGGCGACGGGCACACCGTCCACCGTGATCGGCACGGACGCCCCCGCGGCCTGCGGCGCCCTGCCGTCCGTACCGGCGGCCTCGTCCTCGGGCCAGGTGGACGAGGCGGGGTGCCGTGCCAGGACGCGGCCGCCCGGCTCGACCACGGCGACCGGTCCGGCGCCCGCCTGCCGGTGCAGCTGCCGCAGCAGCCCGCGCAGCCCGCCGCCGGAGAGCAGCTCCCGGACCAGCCGGTCCTGCAGGGTGGCGGCCGACCGCACCGCGTCGTACCGCTCGGCGAAGATCCGGTCGGCGACCCAGCGGCTGATCTGCGCGAAGGGCACTTCGACCGGTGAGCCGACGAGGGCCAGACCGGCCCGGTCCGCGGCCTCGACGACGACGGGCGGCACTTCCTGGTGCACGAGACCGGTGCCGAAGCACAGCGCGGCCACGGGCAGCTCCGCGAGCCGTTCGATGAGCCGGGCCCACTGGGGCTCGTCCCGCTCCAGCATGCCGGTCGTCATCACGAGCTCGTCACCGCGCAGGAACGGCAGCGGGTCGGGCAGCTCCGTCGTGGAGACCCAGGCGATCCGCCGGTCCGCGTCATGGCAGTGGCTGTTCAGGGCGCGGAGCCGCAGGGCGGGCTCGGCGAGCAGATCTGGCACGGAGACGGGCACGCACCGATTCTGCACCAGGGCCCGTCGTTCGGCTCTTGCCGGGTGCGCGGGGCCTGGCACGCACCACGCCCCGCTCTGCTCGACCGAGCGGCACCGTCGACCAGATCCGACCTGATCCGGCCCAACCCGAACGGCCGGACCTAGCCCAGCGTCGCCACCATCACGGCCTTGATGGTGTGCAGCCGGTTCTCCGCCTCGTCGAAGACGATCGAGTGCTCCGACTCGAAGACCTCGTCGGTCACTTCGAGGGCGGTCAGGCCGTGGCTCGCGTAGATGTCCTGGCCGACCTTGGTGCCCAGGTCGTGGAAGGCCGGCAGGCAGTGCAGGAACTTCACGTCCGCGTTGCCGGTGGCGCGCAGCACGTCCATCGTGACCGCGTACGGGCCGAGGGCCTTGATCCGCTCGTCCCAGACGCTCTTGGGCTCGCCCATGGAGACCCAGACGTCGGTGGCGACGAAGTCGGCCCCGCGCACGCCCTCCGCGACGTCCTCGGTGAGCGTGATCTTCGCGCCGCTCTGCTCGGCGAGGCGCTTGGCCTGCTCGACGATCTCGGCGGACGGCCAGTACGCCTCGGGCGCGACGATCCGTACGTCCATGCCGAGCAGGGCGCCGGTGACCAGGTACGAGTTGCCCATGTTGAAGCGGGCGTCGCCGAGGTAGGCGAAGGTCAGGCCGTCGACCGGCTTGCTGCTGTGCTCGGTCATCGTGAGGACGTCGGCGAGCATCTGCGTGGGGTGCCACTCGTCGGTGAGGCCGTTCCACACCGGCACGCCGGAGAACTCGGCGAGCTCCTCGACGGAGGACTGGGCGTCGCCGCGGTACTCGATGCCGTCGAACATCCGGCCCAGGACGCGCGCGGTGTCCCGGACCGACTCCTTGTGCCCGATCTGCGAGCCGGAGGGGTCGAGGTACGTCGTGGACGCGCCCTGGTCGGCGGCGGCGACCTCGAACGCGCAGCGCGTACGGGTCGAGGTCTTCTCGAAGATCAGGGCGATGTTCCTGCCCTTGAGCCGCTGCTCCTCGGTCCCGGCCTTCTTGGCCGCCTTCAGCTCCGCCGCGAGCTCGATCAGGCCGCGGAACTCCTCGGCGGTGAAGTCCAGCTCCTTGAGGAAGGGGCGGCCGGTGAGTACGGGGGCCATGGGCGCTCCTGACGGGTCGAGGGCGGAGTACGACTGATCAATTTCTGGAAGTCTATACGATGCTCAGAATTATTATTCAGCCCCACCCTTGCTTATGCGTAAGCCCTGCTGATGCGTCCCTCTACACCGCGTCCCGCTCCACCGGGCAGCTCATGCAGCGCGGACCGCCCCGCCCCCGGCCCAGTTCACTGCCGCGGATCTCGATGACCTCGATGCCCTCCTTGCGCAGATGCGTGTTGGTGGTCGCGTTCCGCTCGTACGCCACGACCACGCCCGGCTCGACCGCGAGCACGTTGCAGCCGTCGTCCCACTGCTCCCGCTCGGCCGCGTGCACGTCCTGCACGGCGGTGAGGACCCGGATGCCGTCGAGGCCGAGGGCCGCCGCGATGGCGTGGTGCATGTGCTCCGGCGGATGGTCGGTGACCTTCAACTCCCGTTCCCCGTGGCCCGCTTCGATGGTGTACGAGCGGAGCATGCCGAGCCCGGCGTACTGCGTGAACGTGTCCCCGTCGACCATCGTCATCACCGTGTCCAGGTGCATGAACGCCCGCCGCTTCGGCATGTCCAGGGCCACGATCGTGGTGGCGCTGCCCGCCGCGAACAGCTTGTGCGCGAGCATCTCGACGGCCTGCGGCGTGGTCCGCTCGCTCATCCCGATCAGCACCGCGCCCCGCCCGATGACCAGGACGTCCCCGCCCTCGATCGTCGACGGGTAGTCGCTCTGCCCCTCCGACCAGTGGTGGAACGCCCCGGCCTCGGGGCTCGTGAACAGCGGGTGGTGCCGGTAGATCGCCTCGAAGTGCACGGTCTCGCGCTGCCGCGCCGGCCAGCGCATCGCGTTGATCGACACCCCGTCGTAGATCCATGCGGAGGTGTCCCGGGTGAACAGGTGGTTGGGCAGCGGCTTCAGGAGGAAGTCGTCGAGGTCCATGGCGTGGAACCGCACCGACGTCGGCTCCGGGTTCCGCTCCAGGAACTCCCGCTTCGTCATCCCACCGATCAGCGCCTCCTCCAGGTCGCCGAGCGGCATCGCCTCGAAGGCCTCCCGCAGCGGGTCGGTGGCCAGCGGCCCGTACTCCTTCTCCTCGAAGACCCGGTCCAGTACGAGGGACTTGGCGGCCGGCACCTCCAGGGTCTCGCGCAGCAGATCGCCGAAGAGGTGCACCTCGACGCCGCGTTCGCGCAGCACGTCCGCGAAGCCGTCGTGCTCCTGGCGGGCGCGCCGCACCCACAGCACGTCGTCGAAGAGCAGGGCGTCCTTGTTGCTCGGCGTGAGGCGCTTCAGCTCCAGATCGGGCCGGTGCAGGATGACGCGGCGCAGCCGCCCGGTCTCGGAATCGACATGGAATCCCATGCGCCTATCCTGGCCCGCCGCCGCCCGCTTCACCCGCCGAAACCGGCCGTTGCCGGGTGCCTGCCAGGCCCTTGTGGTTCAAGGGCCTGGCCTGCCCGACCTGTTCGTCGGCGACTGCGGCGTAGGGGCGGGTGCGCGGTGGCGGTGGGCGGTGGCCGAGCTCTGGGGTTACTCGTCCATGTAACCGTCGCCGTCTTCAGCCGCCTCGCGCGTGCGGGCGTCGATCGTCCCGTCCTCGTCCGTGTCGAGCACCGCCGCATCGAGCACCGACGCATCGAGCACCGCCGTGTCCAACTCGCCGTCCCCGTCGGCGTTCCCGCCCAGAGGGGCGAGCCCGGCGGTGGGTGCGCCGCTGCTGTCCCCGGCCGGGACTACGCCCCGTTCGTGCTCGCCCCCGGCCGTGAGGCGGTCGCCATCACCGTCGGAGTCGTACTGCGGGGCGGCGACCGAGCCGATGCCTCCCGTCACCAGGAGTGCGACCGCTGCCGCGCGTGCCACTGCGTGCCTCATGCGTTCCCCCTTCTCGGCCTTCTCGTCGCTGACCGCTGTACGGACGATGGCCGCCGGCCCGCGGGCCCGCCCAGCTCTTTCGGTGCTCCCCGAAACAGCGGGCGGGCCGGTGCCGGGCCGGCTCGGTGGGCGGGCGGGCCGGCTCAGACCACCGCGCCCGAGTTCTTTCTGCGGGCCTCCAGCGGGCCGCCCGCCCGTCGCCGGTCCTTGCCGGGGCGCGCGGGGCGCTTCGGCTCGGCGGGCCACCGCTGTTCCAGGCTCACCGCGAGCGGCACCGCCGTACCGACCGTCGAGGCCATGCCGACGAGGACGCCCGCGATCAGGGCGACGGAGAAGTCCGCGAGCGAGTCGCCGCCGAGGACCGCGAGCGCGGCGAGGACGAACAGCGCGCCCATGCCGGTGTTCACGGTGCGCGGCAGAGTCTGCACCACGGCCGTGTTGGCGGTGTCGACCAGGGTCGTGCGCGGATCTCGGCGGCGCCCCTCGCGCACCCGGTCGAAGACCACCACGGTGTCGTTGACGGAGTAGCCGATCACCGTGAGCAGGGCCGCGAGGAACACGCTGTCCACCGGCTTGCCCAGCCACGCGAACAGGCCCACCACGAGCAGCACGTCGTGCACCATCGCCGCGACCGCGGCCGCCGCGAAGGTCCAGCGGAACCGCACGCTGAGGTACAGGAGTTGGGCCGCGACGGCCACGCCGAGCGCGATCAGGGCCTTCTGCCGCAGCTCGTCGCCGAGGCTCGGGCCGATCAACTCGTCCCGCTCCACGGTCACTTCGCCGCCGGGACGCTCCAGGGCCTCCTTGATGGTGTGCTGCTGGTCGTTGCTGAGGCGTTCCGTGCGCACCGAGATGTCGCCGTCGCCCGACTCCTGGACGACGGCGCGCGGGAACCCGGCGTCCGCGACGGCCTCACGCGCGGTGTCCACCGGCACGGGCTTGCTGGTGCTGTACTCGACGAGGCGGCCCCCGGTGAACTCCACGCCGAAGTCGAGGCCGCGCAGCGCGATGCCCGCGATCGCGACGGTGACGAGCAGGGCACTGGCGCCGAGCCAGCGCCGCCGGTGGTGCACCAGGCGCGGGTCCCGTTTGGCGAGCCAGGCCCGCACCCGGCCCGTGGACGTGATCCCGGTGAGCGCGGGCCGTTTGCGGACGAAGCCGCGGGAGACCGCGAAGTCGGCCAGGACGCGCGTGATGACGAGAGCCGAGACCATGGAGGCGAGCACACCGATGGAGAGCGTCACGCCGAAGCCCTTGACCGGGCCGACGGCGAAGAAGAACAGCAGCCCCGCGGCGAGCAGCGTCGTCACGTTGGAGTCGACGACCGCGCTCCACGCCTTCGCGAACCCGGTGGTCAGCGGCTTGTCGAGACGGCCGACGGAACTCTTCGCGCGAGCCCCCAGATACTCCTCGCGGGCCCGCTCGAACACCAGGACGTTGGCGTCCACCGCCATGCCGACGGCCAGCACGAACCCGGCGAGTCCGGGCAGCGTCAGCGTCGCGCCGAGGGCGACGAGCGCCGCGTACGAGATGAGTCCGTAGAGGGCGAGGGCGAGGGTGGCGAGGAAGCCGAGCAGGCGGTAGACCACGACGATGAACAGGCCGGTGAGGGCGAGGCCGATGAGGGCGGCCTGGGCGCTCGCGGCGATGGCGTCGGCGCCGAGCGTCGGGCCGACGGTGCGCTGCTCGACGACCTCGACGGGAACCGGCAGGGCGCCGCCCTTGACGAGCGCGGCGAGCTCTTCGGCCTCGGCCTGCTGGAAGCTGCCGGTGATCTGGGTGCTGCCGCCGGTGATGCCGACGCGGCAGGCCACGTCCGGGTTGACGCTGGGCGCCGAGATGACCCGGCCGTCGAGCACGATGGCGACGCGGCGCTGCGGATCGCCCTGCGGCGCGCAGGCCGCCTGCCCGGTGACGCGGGCCCAGTCCTCGCCCGCCGCCTTGCGGAACTTGAGGTTCACCACCCAGCCGGCCATGTTCTGCTGATCGAGGACCGCCTCCGCGTCCCGCACACCGTCACCGGTCAGCGCGGCCTTGCCGAGCTGCAGATACGCGCCCTTCTGATCGGGGTCGGGAAGGGTGCGGGGCTCGCCCGCGGGCTGCTCCGCGCCGTCCGGCTGCGGCTTCGGCTTCGTGCCGGTGGTTCCGCTCACCGGGTGCACGGTGAGCTGCGCGGTGCGGCCGATGACCTCGGCGGCCTCGCGCGGGTCCTGGACGCCGGGCAGTTCGACGATGATGCGGTCGTCGCCGGAGCGGGTCAGGCTCGGCTCGGCCACGCCCAGGGCGTCGACGCGCTGCCGCAGCACTTCGAGGGCGCGCTGCGTCGACTCGGCGTCGGCGCGGGTCGTGGGCGAGTCCTCGGTCTGGAGGACGATCTGGGTGCCGCCGCGCAGGTCGAGGCCTAGGCGGGCGGACTGGGTGAGGGCGAAGAAGAGCGAGGCGGCGATCACGCAGAGCGCGACGACCGCCCGCCACAGGGGCGCGCGAGACATGGTTCTCCCGAGGAGGGGTGCTCGATGAGCGGGCACGGACAGCCGGAACCGGCGCCCTGACCCGCACCGCCTCGGCGGCAACGGTCAGGCGGCGACCGGCAGTTGAGGTCTCTCCCGACCGCTCGGCGGCCCGCGCGGCTGCGGCACGGCGAGGTCCCGGCCGTTCGGCGGGCCGTCCCCGCCGGTGCGCGCCCGCGGCCCGCCGTGCGCCCTGCGCCCCGCCGCCTCACCGGCGCCTGCCGAGAAGAACGGGGGCGGGGGTGTGGTCTCCGGGTGCGAGCCGATCTGTCCGTACGACGCGTGCGCGCCGCTCTTGCCGCCGTGGCCGAACTGCACCCCGGCCGAGCCGTGCGTGAACTGGGTCGCGCCGCCCGCGCGATGCGACTGGACCTCGGCCGCCACGCTGGACGTGGGCAGCAGCAGGAACGCGACGGCCGCGAGGAGGGCGGAGAGGGCGGTGGTGAGGGGACGGCGCTGCGCCGTCACCCGCACGTACTGGTCACGCACGTCTGCCCTCCCCCTCCCGGGTCCCGTCGATCTCCCCTCACAACGCGGCCGGGCCCGGAGGCGTTCCCGCCGCCCCCGGACCCACACGAACGAGTGAACGAAGCCCCCGCCACGGCCCCCGCCAGGGCATCCGCCACAGCCTCGGGCACCCGCTACAACCGCGGGTCCACCGGCTCCGATTCGAGTGCGAGGACCGCGAAGACCGCCTCGTGCACGCGCCACAGCGGCTCGCCGTCCGCGAGCCGGTCCAGGGCCTCCAGGCCGAGCCCGTACTCGCGGATCGCCAGGGACCGCTTGTGGCCGAGGGAGCGGCTGCGCAGGCGCTCCAGGTTGTCCGGGCGGGTGTACTCGGGGCCGTAGATGATCCGCAGGTACTCGCGGCCGCGGCACTTGATCCCGGGCTGGACGAGGCGGCCCTTGCCGTCGCGGGCGAGGGCGCGGGCCGGCTTGACGACCATGCCCTCGCCGCCGCGCCCGGTCATCTCCAGCCACCAGTCGACGCCCGCCTGCACGGACGCCGGGTCGCCGGTGTCCACGTAGAGGCGTCGGGTGGTCTGCAGCAGGCCGGCGGTGTCGTGCTCCACCATGCGGTCCAGGTAGGCGAGTTGCTCGTCGTGGCCGAGGCCCGCCAGGCTGCGGCCCTGCACGGCGAGGATCTGGAACGGGGCGAGCCGCACGCCGTCCAGGCCCTCGGTGCTCCAGCAGTAGCGGCGGTAGGCCTGCGTGAACGCCTCCGCGTCGGCGGCCCGCTCGCGCTGCCGTTCCAGCAGGTCGCCGGTGTCGACGCCGCGCGCCGAGGCCGCTTCGAGCGCGGCGAGCGCGCCCGGGAACACCGCCCCGGCGGCCGCGCCCACCGCCGCGTACTGGCTGCGCAGCAGGCCGCCGGCCTTGAGCGACCAGGGCAGCAGCTCGGCGTCCAACAGGAGCCAGTTGGTGTCGAGTTCGGCCCAGAGGCCCGCCTCCGACACGGCCGCGCGGACCCGGCGCAGGACCTCCTCGGTGACCGCGTGGTCGTCGAAGAACGGCCGGCCGGTGCGGGTGCAGAGGGAGCCGGTGACGCCCTCGACGCCGAAGCGCTCCCGCGCGGCCTCCTCGTCCCGGCACACCAGGGCGACGGCCCGCGAGCCCATGTGCTTCTCCTCGCACACGACCCGCTCCACGCCGTCCGCCGCGTACTGCGCGAACGCCTCCGCCGGGTGCTCCAGGTAGCCGTCCACCCGCGAGGTGGCCGTCGGCGCCATGGTCGGCGGCAGGTACGGAAGCAGCCGCGGGTCGACCGCGAAGCGGCTCATGACCTCCAGGGCCGCGGCCGCGTTCTCCTCGCGCACCGTGACCCGGCCGACCGTCCTGGTCTCCACGCTGCGGCGGCCGTACACATCGGCCAGGTCGAGGGGGCGCCCCTCGTGCCCGCCGGGCGCTTCCGTCGCGAGCGGCTTGGCCGGTTCGTACCAGACCTGCTCGGCCGGTACGTCGACGAGTTCGCGCTCCGGCCAGCGCAGCGCGGTCATCTTGCCGCCGAACACCACACCGGTGTCGAGGCAGATGGTGTTGTTCAGCCAGGTGGCGTTGGGCACCGGGGTGTGGCCGTACACCACAGCCGCGCGGCCCCGGTACTCCTCGGCCCACGGGTAGCGCACGGGCAGGCCGAACTCGTCGGTCTCGCCGGTGGTGTCGCCGTACAGGGCGTGCGAGCGGACGCGGCCCGAAGTGCGGCCGTGGTACTTCTCGGGCAGGCCGGCGTGGCAGACGACGAGCTTGCCCTCGTCGAGGACGTAGTGGCTGACCAGGCCGTCGATGAACTCCCGCACCTCCGCGCGGAATTCCTCGCTCTCGGCGTCCATCTGCGCGATCGTCTCGGCGAGGCCGTGGGTGTGCTGGACGTTGCGGCCCTTCAGATGGCGGCCGAACTTGTTCTCGTGGTTGCCGGGCACGCACAGCGCGTTGCCGGACTTCACCATCGACATGACGCGGCGCAGGACGCCCGGACTGTCCGGCCCGCGGTCCACGAGGTCGCCGACGAACACGGCCGTACGGCCCTCGGGGTGCGCGCCGTCCACATAGCCGAGCTTGCCGAGCAGGGTGTCGAGCTCGGAGCGGCAGCCGTGGATGTCGCCGATGATGTCGAAGGGGCCGGTGAGGTGGCTGAGGTCGTTGTACCGCTTTTCCAGGCGGATCACGGCGTTCTCGACCTCGTCGACACCGCGCAGCACGTGCACCTTGCGGAAGCCCTCGCGCTCCAAGTGCTTGAGCGAGCGCCGGAGTTCACGGGTGTGGCGCTGCACCACGCGGCGCGGCATGTCGGCCCGGTCGGCGCGCGCGGCGTTGCGCTGCGCGCAGACCTCCTCGGGCACGTCGAGGACGATCGCGATGGGCAGGACGTCGTGCTGCCGAGCCAGCTGGACGAGCTGCTTACGGCTCTCCTGCTGCACGTTGGTGGCGTCCACGACGGTGAGCCGGCCGGCGGCGAGCCGCTTGCCCGCGATGTAGTGCAGGACGTCGAAGGCGTCCCGGCTGGCGCCCTGGTCGTTCTCGTCGTCGGAGACGAGGCCGCGGCAGAAGTCGCTGGAGATGACCTCGGTGGGCTTGAAGTGCCGGCGCGCGAAGGAGGACTTGCCGGAGCCGGACGCGCCCACGAGGACGACCAGGGACAGGTCGGTGACGGCCAGTTCACGGGACGCGGCGGCGGCCGCGGCGGCGGAGTCGGACACAGTGCTCATGCGGCCTTCGCTCCCTTCGGGTTCGCGGTGCTGTTGGCGGTGCTGTTCTCGTTGCCGCTCTCGTTGCTGTTCTCGTTGCTCGTACGGAGGGTGAAGACGGCCATCTGCGTGGGCGGCCCGACCTCCGGGTCGTCGGGGCCGACGGGCGTGAACTCCACGTCGTAGCCGTGCCGTTCGGCGACGGCGTGCGCCCAGGCGCGGAACTCCTCGCGGTTCCACTCGAAGCGGTGGTCGCCGTGCCGGGTGTGCCCGGCAGGCAGGGTCTCCCAGCGGACGTTGTACTCGACGTTCGGCGTGGTCACGAGGACGGCGCCGGGCCGCGCCGAGCCGAACACGGCGTACTCGACCGCGGGCAGCCGCTCCAGGTCGACGTGCTCGATGACCTCGCTGAGCACGGCCGCGTCGTACCCCTTGAGCCGCTTGTCGGTGTACGCGAGCGAGCCCTGCAGGAGCGTGACGCGCGCGGCCTGCCGCTCGCCCATGCGCTCCAGGCCGAGCCGACGGGAGGCGACGGTCAGGGCCCGCATCGACACGTCGACGCCGACGACCTCGGTGAACGTCACGTCCTTGAGGAGCGCCTGCACCAACTGGCCCTGGCCGCAGCCGAGGTCGAGCACGCGGTGCGCCCCGGAGGCGTGCAGCGCGGCGAGGATCGCGTCGCGCCGCTGCACGGCGAGCGGCACGGGCTTCTCCTCGGTGTCGGCGTCCTCGTCGACGGCGTTGTCGAGCTCCTCGACGGCCACGTCGTCGGCGTCGGCGAGCCGGGCCAGTTCGAGCCGCTCGTTCGCCTCCCGGGCCAGGGAGCGGCGGCCCGCGAGGTAGCGGTCGACGATGAGCCGCTGCTCGGGGTGGTCGGCGAGCCAGCCCTCGCCGACGCGAAGGAGCTTGTCGACCTCGTCGGGCGCGACCCAGTAGTGCTTGGTGTCGTCGAGCACGGGCAGCAGCACGTACAACTGCCGCAGCGCCTCGGCGAGTTGGGCCTCCCCTTCGAGTACGAGCCGTACGTACCGCGAGTCGCCCCACTCCGGGAACTGCTCGTCGAGGGCGACCGGTTCGGCGGTGACCGTCCAGCCGAGCGGGCCGAACAGCTTCTGCACGAGTGCGGCGCCGCCGCGCGCGGGCAGCACCGGCACCTCGACGCGCAGCGGCAGCGACCGGTCGACGAGCTCGGGCCGGGCCGCGCAGGACCGGTTGAGGGCGCTCTTGAACACGGCGCTCAGGGCGACGGCGAGCAGCGAGGAGGCGGCGTACGGCCGGTCGTTGACGTACTGCGCGAGTGCCGCGTCCGGCGCGCCGCCGCGCCCCTTGCCCTTGCCGCGCCGCACCAGCGCCACGGGGTCCACCTCCAGGAGCAGCGCCGCCGTGCAGCGCTCCGCGCTCGCCTCCGGGTAGAAGACGTGCGCCCGCCCGTGCGAGGTGGAGAACGCCTGCGCCTTCTCCGGATGCTTGTGGAGCAGGAACCCGAGGTCGGTGGCGGGGCGGTCGGGGGTGCCGGTGGTGGTGATCGTCAGGAACACGGTGGGCCTCGAAACACGGTCTGAGCTGCGCACGCGGGTGCGAACACAGCTGCGAACGCCCTCAAGGTACCCGGAAGATCAACCGAGGAGGCAGGGGTTTTCGGGCCCCTCCGCCTCCCCCTCGAACCCTGAGGCATGCCCCCCCCTGAGACATGACCGCTGAGACATGACCGCTGAGACATGACCGCTAAGGCGCGAGCCCCCGGCAGTGCGCGAGGAACCCCGCGAGCGTCAGGTCGAAGGCGCGGTCGGCGCGGGCCGGGCCCGTGGCCTTCTGGGCGGAGGCCAGGCGCGGGGCGGCCGACTCGTCCTCGACGACCCACATCACCTCGGGCGCCGACATGTCCAGGGCCGAGCCGAGGACGAGGTTGTCGAGCCCGGTGATGATCGGCATGACGTCGTCCTCGGCGAAGCCCGCGTCCACGAGGAGCCCGGCGACCTGCTCGTACTGCCCGATCACGCGCGGCGCGCGCACCGGCGACGTCATCAGGATGGAGATGGCCCGCGGGTGGGCGGCGAAGGCCGCCCGGTATGCGCGAGCCCAGGCCTCCAGGGCGGTGTCCCAGGGGCGCAGGTCGAGGGTGGCGGGGTCGAGCTTGTCGACCACCCGCTCGCGGACCAGCTCGACGACCCCGGCCCGGCCGTCCACGTGGTGATACACCGACGCCGTCTGCACACCGAGCCTGCGGGCCACCTCCGGGACGGTGAAGTCGCCCTTCTCGTCGATGAGTTGGAGGGCCGTCGCACCGATGCGCGCCCGGTCGAGCAGGGCCTTCCGCGGCCGCCCCATGTGTTTTCTCCCGTCGCGAGGTCTTCCCGAATCGTACGGCCGCCCTCTACATTGCCTAAACCGAAACGGTTTAGGTTTCGGCGGTTCCGCCCGGCGTCCCACCCCTGCACACGCTCACGGCCCGCCGCCCGCTCCCCGCATCCCGCTCTCCCGAACCTGAGCTCCCGCTCTCCCGACGAAGGGCCGCGCGTCATGGACGTAGAGTCCGCACCCCGCAAGGGGGCGCCAGCGGGCGTCGTGCCGCAGCACGCCGCCGCAACCGCACCCCGACCCGCTCGACAGGACGCCTCCCCCGGCCTGCGCCGGGCCCGCCTCGGCGTCGCCGACATCGCGTTCTTCGTCGTCTCGGCCGCCGCGCCGCTGACCGTGATGGCCGGGGTCGCCCCGCTCGCCATCGGCGTCGGCGGGCTCGGTGCGCCCGTCGGCTACCTCCTGGCCGGCGCGACACTCGCGCTCTTCGCGGTCGGCTTCACCACGATGACCCGGCACGTGCGGCACGGCGGCGGCTTCTACGCGTTCATCAGCCGCGGCCTCGGCCGCCCGGCCGGCTTCGGCGCGGCCACGCTCGCGCTGCTCGCGTACAACGGCATGCAGATCGGCGTGTACGGGCTGCTCGCCACCGGCACGCAGGACGCCCTGAAGGCGCTGTGGGGCGTGGACGTGCCGTGGCCGGTGATCGCGTTCGCGGGCGTGGGCGTGATCTGGTTCCTCGGCTACCGCAGCATCGAGTTCGGCGCGAAGGTCCTCGGCGTGCTGCTGCTCGCGGAGACCGGCATCCTCGTCCTGCTCGCGGGCGGGGTGCTGCTCGACGGCGGCGCGGAGGGCCTGGCCCTGGACTCGTTCGCGCCGTCCAACGTGCTCGTGCCCGGCACCGGGGCCGTGCTCGCCTTCGCCTTCGCCGCGTTCACCGGCTTCGAGTCGACGGCGATCTACCGGCGCGAGGCCCGCGACCCCGGCCGGACGATCCCCCGCGCCACCTATATCGCCGTCGCCTTCCTGGGCCTGTTCTACGCGTTCACCGTGTGGATCGTCATCCAGGCCTTCGGCAGCTCCCGCGTCCTGCGGGCGGTCGCCGACGATCCGCTCGGCCTGTTCTTCACCGCCACCTCGCACTACGTCGGCGACTGGGCGGCCGCGCTCATGCACCTCTTCATCGTGACCAGCATCATCGCCTCGCAACTCGCCTTCCACAACGCGATCAACCGGTACGCGCTCTCCCTCGCGCAGGAGGGCGTGCTTCCGCCCGCGCTCGGCCGGGTCCACCCCAAGCACCGCTCGCCGCACGTCGCCGGGATCGCGCAGAGCGTCCTCGCCCTGGTGATCGTCGCGGGCTTCGTCGCCGCCGACGCCGACCCGTACCAGCAGCTGCTGCTGTGGATGAACACCCCGGGAATGATCGGCCTGTTGGCGCTGCAGGCGATCACCGCCGTCGCCGTCTTCTGCTTCTTCCGCCGCATCCCGCACGACGAGGGCCGCTGGCGCACCGCGGTCGTCCCGATCGCCGCGACCGTCCTGATGGCCGGGGCGCTGTGGCTGGTCATCGCCAAGATCGACCTGATGACGGCGGCCGGGTTCACCACCAACACCCTGCTCGTCCTCACCGCCCCGGCCGCCTTCGCCCTGGGCGTCGTCGCCGCCTTCCGTATCCGCCGTACGCGACCGGAGGTGTACGCGGGCTTCGCGGCGGAGCCGAAGGAGCCGGAGCAGCCCGACGAGCCGACCCGCGCACCCGTCCCCACCAGCTGACTCGCGCCTCTCGTAGCACCGCACCCCCCCGACGCAAGGAACCCTCTCCGTGTCCCAGTCGACCGCCCGCCCGCTTCCCGCCGCCGACACCGTCCTGACCGGCGCCCGCGTCCGCACCCTCGACCCCGCGCGGCCGCACGCCACCGCCGTCGCGGTCAAGGACGGCCGGATCGCCGCCGTCGGGAGCGACGCGGACGTACGGGACTGGCGCGGCGCGCACACCGAGGTCGTCGACCTGGGCGGCGCCACGCTCACCCCCGGACTCGTCGACGGGCACAGCCACCCCGTCCTCGGCCTGGAGATGGCCACGGGCCTCGACCTGTCCGGCTGCCGCGACCTGGACGCACTGCGCGCCGCCCTCGCCGACGCCGCCCGCGCGGCCGCGCCCGGCGAGTGGGTCATCGGCTACGGCCTGGACCACAACACCTTCGGCGGCCGCCCCGTCCACCACACCCTGATCGACCCGGCACTCGGCGGCGTACCGGCCTTCCTGCGGCTCTACGACGGGCACTCGGCGCTCGCCAGCGGGCCCGCCCTCGCGGCCGCCGGGATCGACGGGCCGCGGGAGTTCGCCCAGCGGGCGCAGGTGGTGTGCGACGCGGAGCGGCGGCCCACCGGGCATCTGGTCGAGCCCGCCGCGATGGACCTGATGCAGCCGGTCCTGCCGGCCGAGGACGCCTCCGTGCGCCGGGCCCGGCTCCTGAAGCTGCTGCAGGACATGGCGTCGACCGGCCTGACCGGCGCGCACGTCATGGACCTGCAGGGCGTCGGCGTGCTCGACCTGCTCGCGGGCTGCGAGGAGGAGGCGGGCCCGCTGCCGGTGCGGCTGCGGATCGCCCCGTGGTGCATGCCGGGCACGGACACGGCGGGCCTCGACCACCTGGTCGCACTGCAGCGCGAGCGGGGCCTGCACTGGCGGGTCGGCGGCGTGAAGTTCTTCATGGACGGCACCGTCGAGGGCGGCACGGCCTGGCTGGAGCACGCCGACTGCCACGGCCAGGGCACGGAGGCATTCTGGCCCGACCCGGCCGCGTACACGGCCGCCGTGCACCGCCTCGCGAAGGCCGGGGTGCGCACCGCGACGCACGCCATCGGGGACGCGGCCGTACGCCATGTCCTGGACACCGTCGAGCAGTTGACGGACCCTCAGGCACGGTCGCTGCACCGGATCGAGCACATCGAGACCGTGCCCACCGGCCAGTTGGAGCGGTTCGCGCAGCTCGGCGTGGCCGCGTCGATGCAGCCCACGCACACCGCGTACACCCGCGCCGACCACACCGACGAGTGGTCGAAGCGGGTCGGCGAGGAGCGCGCCGGGCGGGCCTGGCGCTGCCGCGACCTGCGGGACGCCGGGGCGACCCTGGTCCTCGGCTCGGACTGGCCGATCGCGCACTACGACCCGCGCGAGGTCCTCGCCACCGCCCGGCTCCGCCGGCTCCCCGGCCGCCCTGAGGTGGCCCCGGTCACCGCCGAGCAGGCACTCACAGGCCTGATGGCCCTGGAGGGGTACACATCGCACGCCGCGCGCGCGGCCGGCGAGCAGGACGTCGTGGGCCGGATCGCACCAGGGTTCCGGGCCGACCTCACGGCCTTCACCGTCGACCCGGTGGACGCGCCCGCCGACGAACTGGCCGAGGCCCCGGCCGCGTTGACGATGACGGGCGGCAGGGTCGTACACCGCGGCTGAGCGGCTCGGGGGCGGGAACCCACGATGGGGGCCCAACCACGCTCCGGCCGACTATGCGTCGCGCAGCTGCTACGAGGCGGGAGCCAAGGCCTAGGCCTACGCTGAATTCATGGTGACGGTGCAGGTCAGCGGGTTGAAGGTCGCCTACGACCGGGTGGGCGACGGGCCGCCCCTGGTGTTCCTGCACGGTGCCGGGGAGGACGGCCGTACGTGGCGGCCGCAGCTCGACGCGCTCGCGGACGAGTTCACGGTCGTGGCCTGGGACGAGCCGGGTGCCGGGCGCTCCTCCGACCTTCCGGCGCCGTCCGACTCGGCCGAGCCCTTCGCTCTCGCGGACTACGCGCACTGTCTTGCGGCGGTCGTGGAGTCGCTGCGGCTCGGCCCCGCGCACATCGCCGGGCTCTCCTGGGGCGGCACGCTCGCCCTGGAGTTCTACCGCCGGCGCCCGGACCTCGTACGGACACTGCTCCTCGTCGACACCTACGCGGGCTGGAAGGGCTCCCTGCCTCCGGAGGAGGTGCGGGCCCGGGTGGCGGGCGCGCGCCGGATGCTGGCCGCCCTGCCCGGTGAGTTCGACCCCACCCTGCCGGGGCTGTTCGCCGGCGAGCCGCCCGCCCTGTACGCGCCGCTGCTCGACGCGATGGCCGCCGTCGTACGCCCGGAGAGCATGCGGACGCAGCTGGCCCTCATGGCCGAGACGGACCTGCGGGACGTCCTGCCCACGGTGTCGGTGCCGACGCTGCTGCTCTGGGGCGAGCAGGACGCCCGCTCGCCGCTGAGCGTGGCCCGGCAGTTCCAGGAGGCGTTGCCGGATGCCGAGCTGGTCGTGATCCCGGAAGCGGGGCACGTCAGCAACCTCGAACGGCCGGCGGAGTTCAACCGGGCCGTACGGGCCTTCTGCCGGGCTCACTCGTAACGGAACCGGGGCTCGGGCTACATGCCTCCCCAGCCTCCGCCGCTGCGCACGCCCGTCCCCCATGTCCGCTCACCGGGCGGGGCTCCGGCGGGGAGGGCGAGCCCCCAGGTGCCGGGCGGTCCCGGTTCCTCTGCGGTCTCCTCGCCACCGTCGCCGTGGTTGCCGTCGCCGTCGGCGTCTCGGTCGCCGTCTCGGTCGTCAGCGTCCTCCGTGTCTCCCTCGGGGCCCAGGTCGATGGCGGGGACCTTGCCCACGAGGCCGGTCGGTATCTGCCCCGGACCGATCTCGACGCCGGTCATCTCCTGGAGCAGGGCGAGGCCGAGGGCTTCGACGCCGGGCGCTTCGGTTTCGCGTTCCCCCACCCTCCGCAGGGGTTCCCGCAGCCGGGCCGGATCGAGACCGCGCTCGTCGTCCAGCTGCTGGGGGCCGTGCGGCGAGACGATCTGGACGTCGGCGATCAGCTCGCCGTCCTCCCAGTACGCGAAGCGTGTCCGCAGGTCCACGCTGTAGCAGCACACCGCCCGTGTCCCCGCGGAGGCCGCACCGATCCGTTCGGCGATGGAGCCCCAGAAACTCGACGTCTCCAGAACGAAGGCCCAGTCCCCGGCCACACCGGCGTGCCCGAGCCCCCAGTCCCAGTAGTGCTCGGTGCCCCAGTCGAGCTCGTCGACCTCTTCCTCGTCGGCGACCGTCAGGACCGCGTCGTCCGCGCAGCCCAGGTGCCGCAGCAACTCCCGCGCGGACAGCCCTTCGACGAGCGTCAGACAGTGCACCTCGTGCCACTCCGCGATCCAGGCCAGGCCGACCCGTTCCCCCGCCACTGTCCGTCCGTCTCCTCTCACAAGCAGTCCAGTCGCAAGCAGTCCGGTCACAGGTAGTCGAAGAAGCGCATCCACCAGGTCGACACCTCGCCGGGCCGGTACGCGGCGAGGTCGCTCACTCCGTCGTATCTCGTCTCCAGCAGGTGCGGCGAGACGGAGATGTAGCCGAGCGCGTCGAGCTCGTCCTGGATGCGGTGGCGGTCGTCGTCGTGGAAGAGCGCGCGCTCCTCGTCCTCGTCGAGGCTTCCGGGAGGCGCCAACGTCACCGTGACGAGGCCGCCGAAGTTGCTGACGATCACGGCGATGCAGTGCCCGCTGCGCGTGGCGGCCTCCGGGACGTCGATCCGCCCGTGGTGACTGGCGTCCTGGACCCCCCGGTCCACCTCGCAGGCGCACCCGAACCGCCGGTCGAGCCCCGCCGCGAGCTGCTCGAACCGGGACCGGACCGCCCGGTGGTCATGGCCGCGCGGGAACTCCATGTGATCCGGATCGTCCAGTTCCCGCAGCAAGGCCCACGTCCCGCTGCTGTCCAGCTGCACGCCCACCCTCTCCTTGCCGTCTCGGCCGGGTCACCGGTCCGCCGCGTGGATCTTCATGCCGCGTGGATCTTTATGCCGCCGCCGGTGAACAGGTGCACGTACCCACAGCTCAGGCAGATCAGGCCCGTGGCGCTCTCGTTCGCCCAGGCCAGCTTCATGAACTCCATGCCGCTGCTGTTCAGCAGCACCTCGCGCCGCCGGAACAGGTCCCCCTCGCAGACCCGGCAGGTGAACCAAACGTCGTTCAGCGCCGCCCGCACCGTTTTCGCCATCGTGTGCACGCCCCCGTTCACGCAACCCTGTCGACCGCCCGGTCCGTGGCCGTCGACCTGGTCCCAAACCTACGTGCCGCCACTGACACTTGACGTCACCAGGGTCACCGCCGCGGGTCCCACACGTACCGCACGTCCGGCTCCCGCTCCTCGTTGTGCCGCCCGTCGGTGTGCGCGACGGCGACGAAGCCGTGCCGTTCGTAGAAGCGCCGGGCCGGGGCGTTGACCTGGAACGTCCACAGGGCGAGCCCGCTCGGCCGGCGGCACTTGGCCAGGTCGACGAGGCGGTCGCCGATGCCCCGGCCACGGCGGTCCGGGTCGAGGTACAGCTGCTCCAACTCACCGCCCTCACCCCCCGCACCGCCCTCGTCGCCCAGCACGAGGAGCCCGACGACCGTGTCCGCGGCGAGCGCCACCCACGTCTCCTGCTCCGGTACGACGAAGTCCCGGAACCAGGACCGGACTTCGTCGTCGGAGTGCGCCCGCCGTACGCCGGGAAGCGCCGCGGCGAACGAGCGCAGCCACACCTCGGCCACCGCTCCCGCATCGGCGTCCGCCGCTCGCCGCAATACCAGTTCACGCATGTCCACAGGCGGATGCTCGCAGACCGAGCGCCGCCCGGCATCCGAGTTGCGGCCCCCACACACCACCCCACCACGGCCGCAGCCCGTACCACCTCCCTCAACTCCCCCGACCTGCAAGGGGATGCGAGACTGGGCCGCCGCCGCAGCAGCCGTACCGGAAGGTCTGCGGAGCGCACGCGTCGGGGGAAGCCTGGGGAATTCGGGGGAAGTCGTCATGGGGTCACGAGGGACACGGGTGTCGCGGGGCGCCGTTCTGGCGGTGGTCGCAAGCCTGACCCTGTCGGCCTGCGGCTACCTGCTGCGGGATCTCGGCCCGCTGCCGTCTCGGCCGACGGTTCCCACGCCCTCGGCGGACCGCGTCGTCGCCGACCTGACGTCCGCCCTGGCCGCGGAGGGCATCGCCGTACGACGGCTGCCTCAGGACGAGCTCCCGGCCACCGGCGTCGAGCGTCTGTCCGGCCAGGCCGACCCGGCGACCGCCGCGTCCGCCCTGAAGTCCGCGTTCGCGCACGCCCGTTCCGACGACGGCTGGCGTCGGGCCCGCCCTCTGACCGACTCGACGCTCACCATCCGCAAGGGCAACTGGACGGCCTCGACCGACCTCCGGCTCGTACGCGCGGGTGTCCGGCCGGGGTCCTTCCACGTGACGTTGATCTGTGACGTCTCCAGGTCGAAGACGGGGCCGTCGCCCACACCCACGACGCCCACCCCCACGGCCACACCCACATCCACACCCACATCCACGCCCACATCCACGCGAGCGTCCTGACCGGCCTACTCCTCGGACGCCGTCTCGGGCTCCGCCTCGGACGCCTCCTCCGACGCCGCCGCCGACTCCGCGACCGCTCGCTCCCTGCGGCTCACCACCACGCCCGTCGCGACCGCGCTCGCCGCGAAGGCGAGGACCAGCGTGACGGGGCTGTCGAGGCGGTGCCGGGTGAGGTGGTCGAGGGAGTAGCGGCCGGGCCCCGCCAGGCCCAGGCCCGCGGCGACGAAGCCCAGGTAGGCCGGGTACTCGTAGCCGCCCTGCATGGCGAAGAACCCGGCGGGCCGGTGGACGGCGACCGCGCCCGCCATGGCGCCTGCCGCCGCCGCGCCCGCCGCGGGCGTGGCCGCGCCGAGCGCGAGCAGCGCTCCGCCGCCCGCCTCGCCCAGGCCCGCCGCGACCGCGCTCTGCCTGCCGGGGCTGAACCCCATGGCCTCCATCGCCTGCGCCGTACCGTCGATCCCGCCGCCGCCGAACCAGCCGAAGAGCTTCTGTGCGCCATGTGCGGCGAGCACACCGCCCGTGCCGAGCCGGATCGCCAGCAGTCCGAGGTCCTTGCGGTTGAGGCAGCCCATGTCGTGTTCCTTACGCAGACGGCGCGGCGTACCGCGGCCCTTCACCGGGCCGCGCGGACAGGGCCGGAACGGCCGTACGGGCCGCCCCGGTCCAGCCCCTCCAGTGTTCGCCGGGGCCGAGCCGCCCGCCACTCAGGACCGCACGCCCGTCAGCGCCGTCGGCGCCGGCTCACCGCCCGGCGGCCGCCGGATCAGGGACGAGCCCGTCCGCGACCAGACCCGCCAACACCGCCTCGCCCAGGGCCTGTACGGCGGACTGCGGCCGCACCATCACCGTGAACTCCTTGATCCGGCCCGCGGCGTCGAAGTGCAGCAGGTCGATGCCGTGGATCTCCCGCCCGTTCGCCACCGCCCGGAACAGCAGGACCGTCGACGGGCACTCCTCGCCGTCCGCGCTGGTCTCGGCCACGCCGGCGTACCGCCCGACGTACCGGAAGTCCTCGAAGGTGCGCAGCAGGACCCCGAAGAGCCCTTCGATCATCGGCTTGCCCTCGAAGGGCGTGAACTTGACCGGGCTGTAGAAGCGGACGTCGTCGGTGAACAGCTCGTCCAGGACGCCCAGTTCGCGCGCTTCGACCGCCGCCTTGAAGCGGTCCGTGGTCCGGTCGTACACCGTGACCTCCGCGCCTGCCGTTTCTGACATGGCTCCTGCTCCTCCTCCGAAAGCGTCATAGTCATGAATATGACTACTCACTTTCTTGAGTATCATGGCGTACGCACGACTGACCAGACCGCCAGCAGAACCAGACCGGCGAAGGAGTCGACCCGATGACGCTGCGCCACGCCGTCCTCGCGGCCCTGCTCGACGAGGAGCGGAGCGGGTACCAGCTGGCCAAGGCCTTCGACATGGGCGTGGCCAACTTCTGGTACGCGAAACCGCAGCAGCTCTACGCCGAGCTGACCCGCCTGGAACAGGGCGGGCTGGTCTCGGGCCGCGAGGTGGTCCAGGCGGGCCGCCCCAACAAACGCCTGTTCACGGTCACCGACACCGGGCTCGCCGAGCTGGAGGAGTTCACGGCCGCCGCCGCCAAGCCGTCCGTGCTCCGCGACGACCTGATGGTCAAGGTCCAGGCCGCCGACAGCGTCGACACGGACCACCTGATCGCGCGGCTCACCGAGCGCATCGGCTTCGCCCGGACCAAGGCCGAGCTCTTCGAGCACCTGCTGCGGACCATGCGCGGCGACCGCTCCGAGGAGGACTTCCTGCTGCACGGCCGGCCGATCGGCCCGTATCTGACCTGCCTGCGCGGCCTCGCCTTCGAGCGCGGCAACCTCGACTGGGGCGAGCGCGCGATCGCCGTCCTGCGGGCCCGACAGGACCGGCCGAAGACGCGGGACGCGGAAGGGGACGACCGGTGACGACCGCCGACCCGAGCACCCCACACCGCCCGTACGAGCGCTACGTGGCCCTGGGCGACAGCCAGACCGAAGGCCTCGGCGACGGCGACGACACGGTCGGGCTGCGCGGCTGGGCCGACCGCTTCGCCGAGCAACTGGCCGCCCACAGCCCGGAGTTGACGTACGCGAACCTGGCCGTGCGCGGTCGCCTCGCGGGGCAGGTGCGGGCCGAGCAGCTCGGCCCCGCGCTCGCCCTGCGGCCCGATCTGGCCACGGTGATGGCCGGGGTGAACGACGTGCTGCGGCCGAAGTTCGACGTCGACGAGGTGGCCGGTCACCTGGAGGCGATGTTCGCCGCGCTCACCGCGCAGGGCGCACGCGTCGCCACCGTGACGTTCCCCGACCCGGCGCGGCTCACCCCGCTCGCGCGCCCGCTGAGTCCTCGGGTCGCCGCGCTCAACGACCGGGTCCGGCGGGCGGCGCTGCGGCACGGGGTCGCCGTCGCCGAGGCCGACCGCCATCCGGTGGTCTCCGACCCGCGCCTGTGGAGCCCCGACCGGCTGCACGCCGCCCCGATCGGCCACCAGCGCATCGCGGCGGCCTTCGCGCACGCCCTCGACCTGCCCGGCAGCGACGACTCCTGGACGCATCCCCTGCCGGCCGCCGAACCGGCCGGATCCGCAGGTCGCGGCCGGGCCGTCGGCGCCGAACTGCGCTGGGCCGCCACGTTCCTCGGCCCGTGGCTGCGCCGCCGCCTCACCGGCCGGTCCTCCGGCGACGGCCACACGGCGAAGCGCCCGCTCCTGCTTCCCGTGCGTACGGACCAGGCCTGAGGCCCCCGACCTGCGAACGGTCGGGGGCTACTCCGCCGGATCCTCGTGCGCCCGGCGGGCCGCCTTCAGGACCGCCTCCTCCACGGACTCCCGACTGCGGCCCGTCGCCTCCGCGTGCCGGGCGATCGCGGACTGCACGTTCTCCGAGGCGCTGCGCCATCGCTCGCGCTGTGCCTCGTACGCCCCGCCGGAAAGGCCCGCGAGCTTCGCCCGCTCTTCCTCCGCGAGGCGTTCCAGCCTGATCAGTTCATCGGAGATCTCAGCCACACCCGAATCCTAAGGACCCCGGAAACGCGGCGCTCGCGCTCGGCCGACGCGGCAACCCGGATACCCGGACACCCAGCCTCAGGACAGCTGCGACTGCACCTGCGAGGAGATCAGCTCCAGGTGGTCCAGATCGTCCAGGTCGAGGACCTGCAGATAGGCGCGGCTCGAACCGATCTCCGCGTACCGGCCGAGCTTGTCGACGACCTCGGCGGGCGAGCCGGCCAGGCCGTTGGCGCGCAGCTCGGCCGCGTCCCGGCCGATGGCCTCGGCCCGCCGGGCCACCGCGGCCTCGTCCTTGCCGACGCAGACGACCAGGGCATTGGAGTAGACGAGCTCGTCGGGCTTCCGGCCGATCTCCTCGGCGGCGGCCCGGACCCGGCCGAACTGGCGCTCGCTGTCCTCGATCGAGGCGAACGGGATGTTGAACTCGTCCGCGTACCGGGCGGCGAGGCGCGGCGTGCGGGTCGCGCCGTGACCGCCGATCAGCACCGGGATCTTCTCCTGCGCGGGCTTGGGCAGCGCGGGCGAGCCGGCGAGCTGGTAGTGCTTGCCGTCGAAGTCGAAGGTCTCGCCGACCTTCGTGCCCCACAGGCCGGTGACGATGGCCAGCTGCTCCTCCAGGCGGCCGAACTTCTCCTTCGGGAACGGAATGCCGTACGCGGAGTGCTCCTCCTCGAACCAGCCCGCGCCCAGGCCCAGTTCGACGCGGCCGCCGGACATCTGGTCGACCTGCGCGACCTGGATGGCGAGCACGCCGGGCAGTCGGAACGTACCGGCCGTCATCAGCGTGCCGAGCCTGATCCGCCGGGTCTCACGGGCGAGCCCGGCGAGGGTGATCCAGGCGTCGGTCGGGCCGGGCAGACCGTCGCTCGAACCCATCCGCAAGTAGTGGTCGGACCGGAAGAACGCGTCGAAGCCGAGGTCCTCGGTGGCCTTGGCGACGGTGAGCAGAGTGTCGTAGGAAGCGCCCTGCTGGGGCTCGGTGAAGATGCGAAGATCCATGGGTCCATCCTGCATCCTGCCCCGCCGCCCCGCCTCGGCCCAGGGCGGTGCTCCTCGGCCCCGGTTCGCCTCAGCTCCGGCCGGCCCTCCTCGGTCCCGGGTCGTCTCAGCCGCGGGCCGCCAGGAACTCCTCCACCTCGTCGCGCGTGGGCGAGGACGGCTGCGCGCCCGTGCGCGTCGTGCTGATCGCCGCCGCCGCGCACGCCCAGCGCGCCGCCTGCTCCAACGTCCGGTCCTCGGCGAGCGCCACGGCCAGGGCGCCGCAGAAGGAGTCGCCCGCTCCGGTCGTGTCGGTCGGGGTCACGGCGAACGCGGGGATGTGCAGGCTCGACCTGCCTTCGAGGAGCAGCACACCGTCCCCGCCGAGGGTCACGACGACCGCGCCCGCACCGCTCAACTTCCGTGCGGCGGCGACGATCTCCTCGACCGTACCGGCCTCCGGGGTGCCGGTGAGCGCGGCCAGCTCGGTGCGGTTCGGCACGAGCAGGTCCACGCTCACGGGCGGCACCGCGCCGTCGACCGCCGGGGCCGGGTTGTAGAGGACCAGGCCGCCCGCGAGGCGCGCCGCGGCGTGGTTGGCCGAGTCCGGCACCTCCTGCTGCAGGACGGTGACCTTGGCGGCGCCGAGCGGACTCCAGGCGGCCTCGCAGTCGGCCGCCGTCAGACGGGAGTTGGCGCCGGGGCTGACGATGATGGAGTTCTCGCCGTGCGGGTTCACGGCGATCAGGGCGCGGCCGGTGGGCACGCTCTCGGTGCGCCGGATGTGGGTGGTGTCCACGCCCTGCGCGCGGGCCGCGTCCACCAGGACGTCGGCGGCGGCGTCGTCGCCCACCCGCCCCACGAAGGCGACCTCGCCGCCGAGCCGGGCCGCGGCCACGGCCTGGTTGGCGCCCTTGCCGCCGGGGTGCTGCACGATGTCCCCGCCGAGGACGGTCTCCCCGGGGACGGGGTGGTGCGGCACCGGGGCGACGAGGTCCAGATTGAGACTTCCGACGACGGCGATCACTGCGCTTCCTCCAGCTTGGCGGTCCTGTTGTTGTCCGGTGTGCCCTGCGGGCGACGCCCGCCCTGCGGCGGCGCGCTGGATTCCCGTACGACGAGCTCGGGTGCGAGCCGTATCGTGCGGTGCGGGCGGGGGCCGCCGCCCTCCGGGGGGCGGCGGAGCAACCGGGCCGCCTCCGCGGCGAGTTCGGCGACCGGCTGGCGGACCGTGGTGATGCCGGGCGCGGCGAGCGCCGCCATCGGGATGTCGTCGAAGCCGGTGACGGCGATCCGCCCCGGCACGTCCACGCCGAGCTGCTGCAGGCGCTGCAGAGCACCGACGGCGATCAGGTCGTTGGCGCACACCAGCGCGTCCGGGCGCTGCTCCCACACCTCGTCGACGGCGGCCCGGCCCCACTCCACGGAGAAGTCGCCGAGGAACACCCGCCCCGGCGCGTCCGGGTCGAGCGTCCCCGCCCCCGACTCGTACGCGATCCGTCGCTCGGCGGCCGCGGAGGCCGTGCCGGCGGCGCCGACGAAGCAGACGCGGCGGCGGCCGGTCGCGGCGAGGTGGTCGAGGACGAGGGCCATGCCGGCGGTGTTGTCGACGGCCACCGAGTCGGCGAGGCCGGCGCCGCAGCCGCGATCCATCAGGACGAGCGGGACGCGTTCGGCGGCGGCGGCCACGGCCTTGCGGCTGCGCCGCTCGTGGGCCGGGATGACGAGGAGAGCGTCGACGCGGCGGGCGAGCAGGTCGGCGATGTGCTCGGCCTCCGCCCCCGGGTCGTCGTCGCAGTCGGCGAGGAGCACGGCGCGGCCGTCGGCGTGCAGGGCGTGCGTCAACTCGCGTACGAGGGCGGGGTAGAAGGGGTTCGTGATCTGCGGCAGGACCAGGCCGACGGTGCCGGTGGCGCGGCTGCGGAGCGCGCGGGCGGCCTGGTTGGGGCGGTAGCCCAGCTGGGCCGCGGCGGCGCGGACGCGCTCGGCGGTCTCGGCGCCGACGGGGCGCGTGCCGGCCAGGACGCGGGAGACCGTGGCGACGGAGCAGCCCGAGGCGCGGGCCACGTCGCGCAGCGTCGCCTCGGTCACGCCCGGCTCCCGTCCGTCCATATTCGACCCCCTTTGACCGTACCTACGGCCAGAGTTTCGGAAAACGTTATCAGCCCCCGCCCGCAGTAGCCACTGTCGATCAACTTCCCATTACATGGGTTTTCGCGAACGGGCTCGACGGGCCACCCCTGACCGGCATTGACATAATTCGGACGCCTGCTCATCCTCTCTGGATAACGTTTTCCCAACTCCGCACCGCAGCGGCAGTTCGGCTGAACAACCTGGACAAAGAGGTTCCGCGATGCCCCGAAAGATCATTCTCGACTGCGACCCCGGACACGACGACGCCATCGCCATGCTTCTCGCGCACGGCAACCCGGACGTCGAGCTCGTCGCCGTCACCACCGTCGTCGGCAACCAGACCTTGGAGAAGGTCACCCGCAACGCCCTCTCGGTGGCCCGCATCGCGAACATCACCGGCGTCCCGTTCGCCGCCGGCTGCCCCCGTCCGCTCGTACGCGAGGTCGAGACGGCCCCCGACATCCACGGCGAGTCCGGCATCGACGGCCCCGTGATGCCGGAGCCGACCCTGGAGCTCGACGAGCGGCACGCCGTCGACCTCATCATCGACACGGTGATGAGCCACGAGCCCGGCGAGATCACCCTCGTCCCGACGGCCGGCCTCACCAACATCGCCCTCGCCGTGCGCAAGGAGCCGCGCATCGCCGAGCGGGTCCGCGAGGTCGTCCTGATGGGCGGCGGCTTCCACCAGGGCAACTGGAGCCCGGTCGCCGAGTTCAACATCAAGATCGACCCGGAGGCGGCGCACATCGTCTTCAACGAGCGCTGGCCCGTCACCATGGTCGGCCTCGACCTCACCCACCAGGCCCTGGCCACCCCCGAGGTGGTGGAGCGGATCGCGAAGGTCGGCACGAAGCCCGCCACGTTCGTGACCGAACTCCTGGACTTCTTCGGCGCGATGTACCTGGAGGCGCAGGGCTTCACCTCCCCGCCGGTGCACGACCCGTGCGCGGTCGCGTACGTCATCGACCCGGACGTGATGACGGTCCGCAAGGCGCCCGTCGACATCGAGCTGACGGGTTCGCTGACGCTCGGCATGACCGTGACGGACTTCCGCGCCCCCGCGCCCGCCGACTGTCACACGCAGGTCGCCGTGGACCTCGACCACCGCCGGTTCTGGGACCTCGTCGTGGACGCCCTCGAGCGCATCGGCGAGGTGACCGTATGAGCCACGACCGCCCGAACTCCGCTTCCACCGCGGCGAGTTCAGGGACGGCGACCGGGCGGGGTGCGCCCAGCGGCCGCCGTATCACCGTCCTGGTCGCCGCGCTGCTCACCGCGTGCTTCGCGTTCCAGCTGAACGCGAGCATGCTCAGCCCGGCCCTGAAGAACGTGGAGGATTCGCTCGGCGCGACCTCCGCCGAGGTCGGCCTGACGCAGACCGCGTTCTTCACCTCGGCCGCGCTGTTCTCCCTGTTCCTGCCGCGCCTCGGCGACCTCGTCGGCCGCCGCAAGGTGCTCACCGGGATGATGGCCCTGATGGTCGTCGGCTGTGTGCTCGCCGCGCTCGCGACGAACGTGCCGCTGCTGTTCGCCGGCCGCGTCGTCCAGGGCGTGTCCGGGCCGACCGTGCCGCTCTGCCTGATCATGCTGCGGAACGAGGTCCACGACCCCAAGCGGTACGGGCTGCTGCTCGGCGTCATCACGGCCGTCAACGGCGGTATCGCGGGCGTCGACTCGATCGCGGGCGGCTGGCTCGCCGACCACTTCGGCTTCCAGTCGGTGTTCTGGGTGATGGCCGTCGTCGCCGGTCTCGCCGCGCTCCTGGTCGCCACGCTCACCCCGGAGTCGGTGGCCTCGCGCGCCGACGTCGACGTGCCGCGGATGGACTGGCCGGGCGTGGCCCTGCTCGTCGTGTCGGTCGGTGCGGCCCTGATCGCCCTCAACGAGGCGGGCAAGCTGGCGGCCGCGAACTGGACGCTCGTCGCCGCCCTGTTCGTACTCTCGGCGCTCGCCTTCGCCCTGTTCTGGCGTACGGAGAACCGCAGCCCGCACCCGCTCGTCGCCACCCGCCATCTGCGCCGCCGTTCCACCTGGGCGCTGCTCCTGACGACGGTCCTGACGATGACCGGTGTGTTCGCCGTGATGAACGGTCTGATCCCGGCCTTCGCGCAGGACGCCGACGCCGGCTTCGGCATGACCGCCGAGGCCTCGGCCTGGTGGACCCTCACCCCGTACGCCCTCGCGGGCCTCGCCATGGGTCCGCTCGCCGGCCGCCTCGCCGCGACCTTCGGCTACGGGCGGATCCTGCGCATCGGCCTGATCGGCGCGGCGGCGATGGTGGGCCTGATGATCGTCACGCTGCAGGGCGACTCGAAGGCGCTGCTCCTCGCGTCCTCGATCCTCATCGGCGTCACATACGCGGGGATCGGCAACATCGTCCTCAACGGCCTCGGCATCGTGCTCTCCCCGCGCGAGAACCCCGGCTTCCTGCCGGGTCTGAACGCGGGCGCGTTCAACCTGGGCGCGGGCCTCAGCTTCGCCGTCCTGTACGCGGTGCAGACGGCGACGAAGCCGGACGACCCGGCGTCGACCGCGGGCTACACGGCCGGCATGATCGCCGGCGTCGCACTCCTCGCGGCGGCCTTCCTGACGTCCTTCCTGATCCCCAAGCCGGTGGAGGCGGAGGCGCAGTAGGCACGGCTTCGCGGGCGGGGCTCCTCAGGGAGGCCCCGTCCGGGAGTCCGGGGCGGGGAGGTCCTGGGTGCGGCCCTCGCCGCGTTCGTCGCTGAGGGCGAGTCTGCGGAGCATCTCCAGGACGCGGTCGCGGGACTCGTCCGCGGCGTCGATGGCCTCCACGCAGCTCCAGTAGTGGACTTCGCCCTCGGCCGAGCAGGAGACGCCGACCAGCGCCATGCCCACCTCGCCGAGGAGTCCGCCGAGGCTGACGAGCGCGGCTCTCGGGTCGCGGATCTCGGTGAGGTCGGCCGCGCGTATCGCCGCCGTGCCGGGGTGGGCGGCGGCGAGGGCGCCGCAGCCGCGGCCGCTCACCTCGCTCAGGGCGAGGGCCTCGCCGCGCAGTTGGGGCGGGCCGCCCACCGCGAGGCGGCTGCCTATCGCCTGGGCGAGCGCCTCGGCCTGCCAGGCCTCCGTCATCACGGACGCCGCGTCGTGTCCGCGCGCGAGCGCGCCTCTGCTCGCCCTGATGAGTTGCACCGCGTCCATCTGCCGTCCCCGTTCGTCGCCATGGCGCGACCGGCCGCGCGCCCATCGCCCGTCTTCCCGAACTGCCGCTCCCTGCAGGTCCGTTCGACCGGATCGGGCGCTGCGGTCGGTCAGCCCCAGTCACACTCTTCCAGTCCACTACCCAGAGTGAAGGTAATCAGACCAAAAGACCAGGGGAATACGGAAATCTCTGGACAGAATCTCGAATCGGGCTCTTTCGATCACTCCGCAGAGTGACGGCGAGGGATCTTCGGTTCGGCCGAACCCACCGGAAAACGCTGCTCGTTGCGCTCGATCTTCGCAGCAAGGGCGGCCGGCGCGTCGATCCCGAGCACCTCGCAGAGCTGCAGAAGATACGCGAGTACGTCGGCCACCTCGTCGGTCACGCGGTGCGCGGACTCCGGGTCGTCCATCACCGCGGCCGACTGCTCGGGCGTCAACCACTGGAAGATCTCGACCAGTTCGGCCGCCTCCACGCTCAGCGCGGAGGCCAGGTTCTTCGGGGTGTGGTACTGCTGCCAGTCGCGCGCCGCGGCGAACTCCGCGAGCCGGCGCTGCAGTTGCTTCACGTCCAGGTCAGTCACCCCTCAGGTCTACCACCTCCGCTCCGGCCACCCCGCACGCCCAGGACGCTCCGCTCACCGCGGCCACCAGCCGTACCCCGCCGCTCCCCGCGCAGCGCACCGCCAGCTCCACGAGCCGGCGCGCCTGCACCTCGTCGAGGCCGCGCGCGAACCCGTCGGCGAGCACCGTGAGGGCCCCGGAGGCGGTCGCCGTCCCTGCGGGGCCGGCCGCGCCCGCCGGGTCCGCGGCGCGCACGCCGGGCCCGGTGAGCAGGACCAGGGCGAGCGCCAGAAACCTCAACTCGCCGTCCCCGAGCCGTCCGAGCGGCGTCGCGACCCGGTCGGGGCCGCGCTCCAGGACGCCCCGCACGGTGCCGTCGTCGAGCACCTGGGGCGTCACGTCGACGACCGGCCCCGCGCACCCGGCCCTCGCCACGCCCACGAGCGCCGCGTGCCGGTCCTCGCACTGGGCCCGGGTACGCCGAAGGACCTCGGCGAGGTTGTCGCAGCCGGGCCGCAGCAGCCCCTCGCCGACGCGCACCGTCGCCCGCATCCGCTCGGGCAGCGGGTCGCAGGGAAAGGCCGAGCGCAGGGCGACGACGACCTGTTCGGCGGCCTGCAGGACCCGGCGCTGCGCGTCCGTACTGCCCGCGACGCGCAGCGGGACCATGGCCGTGCCGAGGCGGTCGTCGGGGAGCGGGGCGCGGGTCACGGCGCTGGTGCCGGCCGTGTGCCAGGCGGCCTGCACGACATGGGTGGAGGGGTCGCGCAGCGCGGTCTCGAAGAGCACGCCCCCGCCTCTGCCCGCGCCCCTGCCCGCGCCCCCGCCCGCGCTCAGCCGCTCGCCGACGATCCGCAGGTCGGGCTCGGCCTGCACGGCGACGTCGAGGCGTACGGGTCCCGCGGGGCCCTCGGCCGTACAGCCGATGCGAAATCCGCGCCGCCGCTGCCGGTCGGGGCGGGCCTGGTCCGGTACGCAGTCGACGGCGTCGGGGAACGCCTCGTAGACGCTGCGCCCGTGACCGAGGCGGGCGAGTGCCTCGTACGCCTGCAGGGCACTGGACTTGCCGCTGCCGCTGGGGCCGTCGAGGAGGGTGACCGGGGCGAGCGGGAGGGTGGTGCCGCGGTGCGACTTGTAGGCGGAGAGGCGCAGTTCGGTGATCGCGGGGCAACTGCCGTCCACTGCTTGCGGGTTGCCCTCTTCGCGCACGGTCATGCTCGCGACGCTACGGAGCGGGCGGTACGGCGAACCGTTCCTCCTGAGGGCGGTTCGCGCGAAAGGGTTAGGGCTCTGGGGGTCGGTAGCCTGGGGGCACAGCCGTAGGCGTACGCCCCCCGTAGGCGTACGGCAGACCGCTCGACGGCTGGGGCCGCTCAGCCGCGCGGGGCGGTCTCCGCGTCCTCCACGAAGCCCTGCACCTCGGTGCCGGGCGGGGTGAGGAGGAAGACGTTCCGGTCGACCCGGTGCATACCGCTGCCGAGGCCCATGACGACGCCGCTGCTGAAGTCCAGTACGCGCTTGGCGACTTCGCTCTCCGCGCCGGACAGGTCGAGCAGCACCGGGATCTCGGACATCAGGGTCTCGGCGACCTCGCGGGCGTCGGAGAAGACGTTGACGCGGTGCACGACGAACTGGCGGCGGCTGTCGTGCTCGACGCCGGGCATGGCCCGGTGGCCCGGCCAGGAGGGCCACTCGTTGCTGCTGCGCAGCGGCACGACCTGGGCGAGCCCCTCCCACTGTTCGTCAGTGGCGTCGTGGCCGTAGCTGTTCACTGCCCCACCCCGTCCGGGCTCGCGATCGTTGTCTGTACCGGCCAATTCTTACGCCAACTCACCCGTTCGGCCCAACTGCGACACGGGGTGGGGGCGGGACGGTTGTACGGGGCTTCGCTTCTGCCTCCCCCGCCCCTTCCCAGCTGCGCCGATCTGCGGCTGCGGCCGCGTGCTGGACCTCGCCCGCCCTACGCTCAGGGCGTGGACGGAGACGAGCAGACAGCGCAGCTGGAGTGGTGGGCTAACCCGTCCACCTGCCTGGTGCGAATTCCGGTCACGGTGACGGCCGTTGGCGACGGCACCGCGTGGGATGCCTCACCCCGGCTCGACGACACCGCCGCCCGGGAAAGCCTGGCCCAACTCATCGCCGACGACCCGTGGTTCACCCTCCGCGTGGAGGGCTCGGAGTCCGTCGTACGAGTCGAGCTCATCGACAGGCTCGACAAAGCCGCTCCCCTCCGGCTGACCGCACCCCTACCCTCACCCCATGACTGACCAACTGCTCCCCGTCAACGGCGTCGAGTTGTGTGTGGAGGCATTCGGAGACCCGCGTGCGCCGGTCGTGCTGCTCATCGGGGGCCGGGGCAGTTCGATGGACTGGTGGGAGCGCGGGTTCTGTGAGCGGCTCGCGGTGCGGCGGCGGGTGGTGCGGTACGACCTGCGGGACACCGGGCGTTCCCGCACCGCGCCGGCCGGGCGGCCCGACTACACCTTCGCCGATCTCGTCGAGGACGCGGCCGGTCTTATCGAAGCCCTGGACGTGCCCGCCGCCCACGTCGTGGGGATCTCGATGGGCGGCGCGATCGCGCAGTGCCTCGCCGTGAACCGGCCGGACCTTGTCCGCACCCTGACCCTGGTCGCGACCACCGCGACCCTCCCCGGCGTACCCGACGAACTGCCCGTCCCCGAACCGGAGTTGACGGCCTACTTCGAGTCGGCCGGGCAGCTCCCCGCACCGGACGGGGCAGACCGGGACGCCCTCGCGGCGAGGCTCGTCGAGGACCAACGGGCCCTGATGCGCGCCGGGTTCGAGGAGCACCGGATCCGCGCCCTCGCCGAGCAGGCGGTGGACCGCTCCACCGACCCGGCCGCGATGGGCAACCACGAACTCCTCGAACCGGGACCGGAACCCTCCGCCGCCTTGGCGGACATCACCGCGCCGACCCTCGTCCTGCACGGCAGCGCCGACCCGCTCTTCCCGCTCGCGCACGGCCGGGCCCTGGCCGACGCGATCCCGGGCGCGGAGCTCCTCGTACTGGACGGGGCCGGCCACGAACCCCCGCCGCCCGCCTCCTGGGACACCGTGATCCCGGCGCTCCTGCGGCACACCTCGGCCGGGCCGGAGGCCGAGGAGAAGCTGATCGTGCGGGGCGCGGCCGCGGACCCGACCGGCTGGTTCGAGCAGCTCTACGCCGCCGGGGCCGCCGGCGAGACCGAGCTGCCGTGGGCTCGTACGGTGCCCAACCCGCTGTTGGCCGACTGGGCGCGGGACCGCGGCGTCTCGGGACCCGGGCGGGCGGTCGTGGTGGGCTGCGGGCTGGGCGCGGACGCCGAGTTCGTCTCCGGGCTCGGCTTCGAGACCAGCGCGTTCGACCTCAGCGAGACCGCGATCAGGCTGTGCCGGGAGCGCTGGCCCGGCACGACCGTCGACTACCGGACGGCGGACCTGCTCGACCTGCCCGCCGAGTGGCGCGGCGCCTTCGACCTGGTGGTCGAGGTGATCACCGTCCAGGCCCTGCCCCCGGCGCTCCGCACACCCGCCACGGCCGGCGTCCGCAGCCTGCTCGCCCCCGGCGGCACACTCCTCGTCGTGGCACTTCGGCAGGAGCGGGCGGAACCGGCGGGGACAGGCCCGACCGGGGCAGGACCGACCGGGGCAGGGCCCGCGGGTTCCGGGCCCGCGGGTTCCGGGCCCGCCGGTTCCGGGCCCGCCGGTTCCGGGCCCGCCGATTCCGGGCCCGCCGATTCCGGGCCGCCCTATCCGCTCACCCGGGCCGATCTGGACGCGTTCGCCGCCGACGGCGTCGAGGCCGTCGCGATCACCCCGGCCGACCAGCCCACCGCCGGCCCCGGCCGGTCCTCGGCGGTCGCCGCGGGACCCCGCTGGCTCGGGGAGTTCCGCCGGAGCCGATGACAGCGCGAAGCGGACGACCGAGCCGTGAGCACCGCTCCGGGCGGATGCGGCGGCGGCCCGGTCGGAACGTAACCCTGCGGGCACCCGATGGCACATCAACTTCCCTATGCTGACGGCCAGTTGACCAGCCACCCCCTGGAGCCCGCCATGCCCGTCCCGGAGAACACCCCCGCCGCCCTGCGCATCGACACCAGCCGGCCGCATCCCGCGCGGATGTACGACTGGTTCCTCGGCGGCAAGGACCACTACGAGGTGGACGAGGCGATGGGCCGTCAGATGCTGGCGGTGGAGCCGAGCATCCCGGTGATGGCGAAGGTGAACCGCGCGTTCATGCACCGCGCCACGCGCTGGCTGACCCGGCACGGCGTCCGGCAGTTCCTGGACATCGGCACCGGCATCCCCACCGAGCCCAACCTCCACCAGGTCGCGCAGCGGTCCGCGCCCACGACGCGCGTCGTGTACTGCGACAACGACCCGATCGTCCTCGCCCACGCGGAGGCCCTGCTCAGCGGCACCCCCGTAGGGCGCGATCGACTACGTACAGGCCGACGCGCGCGATGTGGACGAGATTCTCGAACAGGCGGGCAGAACCCTGGACTTCGAGCGTCCGGTGGCGCTTTCGCTGATCTCGCTGCTGCACTTCGTGACCGAGGAGGACGGCGCGTACGAGCTGGTGGCGCGACTCATGGACGTACTCGCGCCGGGCAGCCACCTGGTGATCTCGCACCTCACGGCCGACTTCCACCCGGAGGAGGCGCGGCAGGTCGACGCCCTGTACAAGGCCAAGGGCCTCACCCTCGCGCCGCGCGACCGCGAGCAGTTCGCGCGCTTCTTCCAGGGCCTCGACCTCGCCGAACCCGGCATCGTCGCCGCCGAGTCCTGGCACCCGGAACTCGGCGACCCGGTCCCCGGCCAGGAGGACATCGTGAGCGCGGGGTATGTGGCGGTGGGGCGGAAGGGGTGACTTGCTTCTCGGGCCAGCCGTTTCCTACGGGTCCTGCGTCGACGGCCCGTCGAGGTCGAGGCGGATCAGGGCGAGTGCTTCTGCGATCTCCTCGGTCAGTTCGTGGTCCGGGCCGTAGACGACGCACAGGTCTTCGTACAGCGGTTCCAGGATGTGCCGGGACTCGGTCGTCCGACCCTGCGCGAGCAGCAACATCCCGATGTCTCGCCGGAGTTCGACGGCTTCCTCGCTGACGTCGCCGTCCACGGACCGGACCAGGGCCAGGAGGTCTTCGAGGGCGGCGAGCGCCTCGGTGACCTGGCCCAGCTCCGCACGGCAGCGCGCGGCCTGGGCTCGGCAGGCGCGGGCCTGCTCGCTGCCGGGGCCGGAGGTGCGGCCGTAGGCGTCCGCCAGAGAGTCGAACTCGGGCAGCGCCGACCGGTAGTCCCCGCCGAGCAGCTGGATGGCGGCTCGATGGGTACGCAGTTCCAGGACCTGTCGGCTCTCGGAGCCGAGGGCGTGCGCCGCTCGCTCGACGATCTCGCCGAGCACCTCGGCGGCCTGCGCGAACCGCTCCTCGTCGAGGAGGTCGTTCGCGTGCGCGTAGGCGTCCTTGATCTCCTCGCGAAGCACGCCGGGGACCGGGGCGGGTCCGGGCTGCGCGGCCGGTTGCCCTCCCTCGGCCGGAGGCTGCTGCTGCGCCCGCGCGCGGGCGCGGGGCGCGTACGGGTTGCGGAACAGCCCCGTCGGGTCGGGCACTCCGGTCGGCCCGGCTTCGTTCCGTGCGGGCTCCGATCCCGGCGGAGGCAGGTACGGCCGCAGCCGCTCGTACACCTCCTGAACGTCGGCAGGCCGTGCCTCGGGGGCCTTGCGCAGCAGGTGCAGGACGAGCTCCTCCAGCGGGGACGGCACGTCCGCCCGCAGCTCGCACAACGGCTGGGGCGCGGCGTTCACGTGCTGGAACATGAGCGCGTATTCACTGTCCGCGGTGAACAGGAGCTGCCCGCCGAGGAGTTCGTGCAGCACGCACCCGAGGGCGTACAGGTCGGTCTGCGGGGTGATCCGGCCGCCGCGGACCTGCTCGGGGGCCATGTACTGGTAGGTACCGATGGGTGTCCCGGTGGCGGTCAGTTTCGTGACGTCCGTGCGGAGGATCGCGGCGATCCCGAAGTCGAGGACCTTCACGGTTCCGTCCCGCGCCACGAGGATGTTGCCCGGCTTCAGGTCGCGGTGGATGGCCGGCACGTCATGAGCGTGCGACAGCACCGTCGCCACCTGCGCGGCGACGGCCACCGCCCACTCCACGGGCAGCGGCCGGCCGTCCCGGAGGTAGGCGGACAGCGGTACGCCGTCGACCAGCTCCATGACGAGAAACAGCCGCTCCAGGGAGTCGTCGAGCACCGCGTCGTACACCTGCGGCACACCGGGATGCTGAATGCGGGCGGTGATGCGCGCCTCGCGCCGGAACCGTTTCGCGAACTCCTCGGCGAGTTCCGGCGAGGTGACGGACTGCCGGCGGACCAGCTTCACGGCGACGGGCCGGTCGAGCACGGCGTCGTATCCACGCCACACGTCCCCCATGCCGCCGTGGCTGAGCTCCTCCACGAGCTCGTACCGGTCGCCGATCCTCTGCTGTGACACCTTGCCTGCCCCCGTGGCGTACTGCTTGCGCTTCGGCTCGCTTGCCCGGTGGCGGTGGCGGCCGACTCGACCTGGTCGGAGCAAGTCTCACCTCTGGGGCGATCTTCCGTCCAGGAGGGCGAGCGGGGGCGCGGGCCTTACGGCTGAAAAGCAGCGTCGACGGTTACGGATCGCGGCCGGTCGTACTCTGCCCAGACGGTCTTGCCCGGACCGCCGCAGGTGCGCGGGTGCCAGCCCCAGCGGGTGGCGAGGCAGGCGACAAGGAGGAGACCCCGTCCGCCGGTTCCGAGCAGGTTGGTGCCAACGCTTGCGGGTTCCGGCTCTTGGTCGCCGCGGGTGTCGGTGACTTCGGTCCGTACGGCGTTGGTGTGGGCGGCGAGCCGGAGGCGGAAGTCCCGGCCAGGAACGCGGCCATGGCGTACGGCGTTCGCGGCAAGCTCGGCCACGAGCAGTGTGAGGGCGTCGTGCTCGTCGGAGCCGTAGGGAATGCCCCAGGTATTCAGTCGCTCTCCACAGAGGCGTCGGGCCAGGCGGGCACCGCGCGGGGTGGAGGTGAACCGCATCTCGAACTGCACTTCCTTGTCGCCGAGTTGGGTGGGTCGGTCTTCCGTTGTGGGGTTGTTCGTCATGGCTCCACGGTGCGGTCCGGTGGCGTAGCGTGACCATGGGTGGCGCGCTGTCACGACGGCTCTGTACGCGGGGGCTGTGCGCGTTGTACGCGGCGGGAAGGGCGGGCGCGATGGAGCGCGAGGAACACGACGGGGAGCTGGGCGAGCGCCCTGAGGACGACCCCGGCTCGGGCGTAGTGGTGGCGTTCGGGCGGCAGTTGAAGGCGTTGCGGTTGCGGGCGGGCCTCGACCGTGCGGAGTTCGGGAGGCTCGTGGGGTACGCGGCCCAGTCCGTGGCGTCGTTCGAGCAGGGGCGCCGGATTCCGCCGCCGCGGTTCATCGAGCGGGCGGATGAAGTCCTGGATGCGCGGGGGGTGTTGACCGCCATGAAGGAGGAGGTGGGGCGGGCTCAGTATCCGGCGTTCTTCCGGGACATGGCCCGCCTGGAAGCAGAGGCGGTGGAGTTGTGCGTCTACGACACGCATGTGATCAACGGCCTGTTGCAGACCGAGGACTACACGCGTGCGCTCCTCAGGATGCGACGCCCCTTGCTGGATGAGGAAACCATCGAATCCAGGGTGGCGGCCCGCCTCGCGCGGCACGACATCTTCAACCGGTGGCCGGCCCCGTTGCTGAGCTTCGTGCTGGAGGAGTCTGTTCTCCGTAAGCCGCTCGGCGGCAGGGCAGTCCAGCGGGGGCAGCTGGAGCAACTGCTCCTGATCGGGCAGAAGCGGAGCGTGGAACTTCAGGTGATGCCACTCGACCGGGAGGACAACGCCGGGGTCGACGGCCCGTTCACCGTGATCGCACGCAAGGGCGGTGAGCAGCTCCTGTACACCGAAGTACAGGGTCGCAGCCGCCTGTTGTCGGATCGGGAGGAGACCCGACTGGCTGCCGCACGCTATGGGATCATCCGGAGCCAGGCCCTCACTCCACGAGAGTCACTGACGTTGGTCGAGAAGTTGCTGGGAGAGCTATGAACACCGGAGAAACCACGCCTGCTCGGCCGGAGCTCGCTTGGTTCAAGAGCAGCTACAGCGGCGCCGAAGGCGGCCAGTGCGTCGAGGTGGCCGCCACCGCCGATGCCGTGCACATCCGGGACTCCAAGAGGCCACTTACCAGCCCAACCCTGGCCGTTGGACGCGAAGCATGGGCCGGATTCCTCGACCTGGCCGCCGAGTCGCCGGCGTAAGGCGAACGCACCGCGGGCCCGCGTACACCACCCCGGTGTACGCGGGCCCGCCTGCATCCCACTCCTACTCGTCCAGCCCCGTCTCGCGCCGGATCATGCGCCAGGCCGCACGGCGCGCGCTGCGGTCGAGGTTGGACTTGAAGCTCTGGTCAGCACCGAAGTAGCGCTTGCCGAGGGCGTCGACGGTGGAGACGTGATCCATCATGTAGCCGTTGAACGCCTTGTCGAAGACGACGCCGAAATTCTCCTCGTCGTTGACGACGGCCGCGGCACGGACCTTCGGGTCGTTCTTGGCGGCGTTGAAGGCGGGGAGGACATCCTCCTCCGTGAACTCGGTGCCGAACTTCGCGTTGAACTTGTCGATGAGTTCGGACAGGAGCGACTTCTCGGCCTCCTTGGCGCCGCCCGACCCGTCACCGAAGCCCTTGAGCTCGGCCGCGCCCTCGGGGTTGAGGGACACGTCGTACTCGCCGGTCTTCTCCACGCGCAGGTGGCTCAGGTCGACTTCGCCTATGTCGACGCCACCGTCGGCACGGCGCGGCAGGCGGTTCAGCAAGTACCGCCCGTACAGGTGCAACCGCTCCAACTCCGGGTCCTGGTACGGCACGATCTGCGCGAGGAACCCGTACTTGCGGACGTAGTCGTGAAGATCCGCGCGGAAGTCCTCGGCGGTCTCGATCCGTTCCTCGTCGTCCTCGTCCTCAAGGAGCTCGGCGAAGCGCGTGACCGCGGGCGACAGCAGCCGGTACAGCTCAGCGTGCAGCTTCTCCCACTTGGCCTGCGAGCCGGCCGCCTTCTCCTTGGCCTCGAAGCAGGCCGCGACGAACTCGTCCATCTCCGATTCCGAGATGACCGGGGCCGACATGACCCGACTCTGGGCCGTGTAGAGGAGGTTGGGGTCCGAGGGCAGAGTGTGCGCCTCTTCGAAGTACGGGCGGAAGGCGTCCTGGATGTCCTCGGCCTCGTTGACGAAGTCCAGGACGGCGAGGTCGGCCTGGGACTTGCGCTCGGCGGTGCGGTTGAGCCGGGACAGGGTCTGCACCGCGGAGATGCCGGTCAGCACCTTGTTCACGTACATCGTGGTGAGGAGCGGCTGGTCGAAGCCGGTCTGGTACTTCTCCGCCACGACGAGGATCTTGTACTCGGGCTGCCCCTTGCCGCCGGCCTTCACGGCCTTGTCGTCGGCACGGACGTACGCGAACGCCTTCGGCAGGGCACTCTCCGCGAGGCCGCCGTTCTCCTTCGACTCGGTGGTCTCCTCGTCGTCGATGGTGAGGGACCCCGAGAAGGCGACGAGGACACCCAGGTCCGGGTACTTGGTGTCGTAGTCCCGGTCCTTGATGTAGCTCTTGATGGCGCGTGCCATCTGCGCGGCGGACTGCCGGGACGCGGTCACGACCATGGACTTGGCGCGCCCGCCGAGCCGACCGCGGGTGTGCGCGAGGAAGTGCTCGACGATCACCTGGGCGTGCTGGGAGACCGTGTGCTCGTGGGTGAGCGCGAACCGGGCGAGCAGGCTGTTGGCCTTGGAGGGGTCGACCTCCAGCTCGTCGGGGTTCTGGTTCACCAGCTTCCAGTACGTGTTGTACGTGACGTAGTTGCGCAGCGGGTCGAGGATGAAGCCTTCGTCGATGGCCTGGCGCATGGAGTACGTGTGGAAGGGCTTGTAGACCGCTTCTCCGTTCTCCTTGCCCTCGACGCCGAAGAGTTCGAGGGTCTTGGACTTCGGGGTGGCGGTGAAGGCGAAGTAGGAAAGGTTGGTGGCGCGGGAGCGCTCCAGGGCCTTCCGCTTCAGCTTCTTCTCGACCGGAGTGGTGGTCGCGCCCGCGTCGTCCGAGTCGGAGTCGAGGCCGAGGTCTCGGAGTGCCGCCCTGACATCGGTGGCGGCGTCGCCGGACTGGGAGGAGTGCGCCTCGTCGATGATGATCGCGAAGCGGCTGCCCTTGAGTTCGGTCGGGTTCCGCTTGAGGTAATCGAGCAGCGCCGGGAACGAGTGCAGGGTGACCGTGACGATCTTGCCGGTGTCGCGGGAGAGGGCGCGGGCGAGCTGTTCGCTCTTGGCGCCGTGCTTCTCGTCGATCTTCACGACGAGGCCGTCGGTCTGCGAGAAACTGCCGACGGTTTCCCGGAGTTGGGCGTCCAGGTTGCGGCGGTCGGTGATGACGATGGTCTTGTCGAAGACCGGCTCACCGGGGACGATCCGGCCGGCGGTCAGGGCGTCCTGGTCGAGCTTGCGCGGGTCGGTGTCGGCGTGCAGGTCGGACAGCCGGTGGGCGAGCCAGCCGATGGTGTTCGACTTGCCTGACCCGGCGGAGGCCATGACGAGGTAGTTCTCGCCCGAGCCGTGGGTGGCGGCGTGGGCGGTGAGCTTCTTGACGACGTCCCACTGGTGGTAGCGGGGGAAGATCGTGGACTTGGTGGTGCCGCCGCCGGGCGTCTTGTGCTTCTGCTGATGCGCGAAGCGCTGCAGCAGGTCCAGCCAGTTCTCCCGCTCCCAGACCTGCTCCCAGAGGTAGCTGGTCGCATACGTGCCGAAGGTGGTGGGCTCGGGGTTTCCGGCACCACCGGGCTGACCGGGGCCGTTGGATCCGGTGTTGAAGGGCAGGAACCGGGTGTTCTTGCCACGGAGCTGCGTCGCGACGAAGACCAGGTCCTGGTCGACGGCGAAGTTCGCGATGACGCGCTTCGTGAAGATCAGCTCGGTGGGGTCACGGTCGGAGCGGTACTGCTCCTTGGCGTGCTCGACCGTCTGATGCGTGTGCGCGTTCTTCAACTCGGCGGTCGCTACGGGGATGCCGTTGAGGAACAGGGTCAGGTCGAGTCGGTGACCCCAGTCCAACTGCTTGGTGGCGTAGGGGAGTTCACGTACGACGGTGAGGCGGTTGGCACGGTAATTGTCGAGGACGGAGTCGTCGGGGACGAGGTTGGGCTTGAAGTAGGCGACGCGGATGCGGACGCCTCGGTCCTTGACGCCGTTACGGAGGACGTTGAGCAGGCCGTCATCGGCGATGGCTTTGTCGAGCCGCTGAGCGAAACCGCGCTGGGCGTCTTCTTGGGTTCCGTAGATACCGGCGAGCTCGTACCACTCTTCGGCCTGGGTGCGCTCGATGAAGGTGAAGAGTTCGTGGGTGTCGAGCCCGATGTCGGGGCGGTAATCCTCGGAGTTGGCCTCGCGCCATCCGCGTTCGGTGAGCGCAGCGACTATGGCGGAACCGAAGGCGTTCTCGTCGTGCACGGGGCTCATGAGGCGGTGACTCCGTCCGTTACGTTGCGACCGCTGGCGGTTGAGACGTCGAATTGGCCGGTTACTGCGGCTGTGATTAGGGCTTGGCGGCGTTCGGCGAGGAGTTGCAGCTGCCCCCGCAACAACTGAACTAGGTTGTCACGGCGCTCTCGGATCGCTCCTGTGGCCCGTAGCAGATCCTCCTGAGATTCCGCAGCAACCGGCCAGGAGAGATTGAAATTGCCAAGGTCTTCCATACCCAACGTTGGTTGTGCCGTGTCCGAACTGGTCACATCAACGGCTTGCCGAAGGAACGAAGGTGTCGTCAACCAAGTTGACATCAGTTGCGGCGACACTCCGGTCTGGGGACGAAGGGATGCCACGGCACGCGCAACGTTCGCTCCTGCGAGCTCTGGCGGAACGACTGCTGACCGCCCCATGGTCCCAACAACGCTGAGCAGGACGTCACCAGGCCGTGCCACAGTGCGCGCGTACTGCGCGGAAAGACTGTCCGGGATCTTCGCGAGGGATTCCGCGCGCCCCGGCAAGTCGAGAAGATCATTGACGCGAATAAAACGAACTCCGGCGTCGGCGAACTGAGGAACAAGTACGCCATATCGCGGCTTGACCGCCAACAAATACTTAAGCCGCGTAAGCTTATGCGAAGCCCGATTAAAAGCATCTTCGAGAGCGGAGCTAGCACGCTCCTCCGTAAGTCGGATCTGCCGATCTCGCAAGCGCACCATTAGCCCGATTCGAGCCGTCTCAGCATCAAGGAAGTCAGCGATGCGGCACTGCTCCTCCAAGGCGGGAGCACACATCGGAATGTTCGCGTATCGATCCGCATTGAAATTCTGAATCGTCGAAGCAACCGCTTGCGAATGAACCGCTTCCTGAAACTTCACTGACTGAGTCACATAGCTCAAGAAGCGGGGCTCTACACTCTTCCTTGGCCTGAATCTAATTAGGAAACCGGCATACGTATGCCCGTTCGCCTCCTCCGGAACTAGAAAGGAGCGCCCCAACGTCCCGCTGCGAGACAAAAGAATGTCTCCGCTCTGCAGCTCATGACGAGGACCAACAGCCTCTTCCACAAAAATTCCGAACTCGGCATCTCTGAGCGATCCATCGGCAGCAATGTCCGACGTCCTGATCAGCCGCGTCCCGGACGCCGTGTAGCTGTCAGCAGCCACGTTCAGGCCGTATTGGCCCGAGTCGACACATAGATACTTCAGGCGAGTATCTACCCAAGTCATTCCGTAACCTCCCCCAACAGCCCCTGAATCTCCGCCTCCAGAGCCTTAAGCTCCGCGTCGATTTCCGCCAGCGGCCGCGGCGGCTCGTACACATAGAAGTGCCGCGTGAACGGAATCTCGTACCCGACCTTCGTCTTGCTGTGGTCGATCCACGCATCCGGCACATGCGGGTGGACCTCCCGCTTCAGGTACTCCTCGACGTCCTCCCCCAACGGGACGTTCTCGTAGTCCCGCAGCTCCGAGTCCGGCTCAGGCGCGCCCTTGACCAACTGCACCTCGCCCTCCGGATCCCGTACCCCGACCGCCTCCCGCAAGGCCTTCGCGAACGGCGCACCCGAGGGCCACATCAGGCCGGCGCCCACCGCCGCGTCCTTGAGCGCCACGAACGCCTCGGACTTCGTCTCCCACGACGACCCGAGCAGCGACCGCACCGCGGCCACGAACTCCTCCGCCCGCTCCAGCTTCTGCACCGGCTTCGCCGCGCCCAGCGCCGCCAGCGTCTCCTCCGTCACCTCGAAGCGGAGTTTCAACGGCCGTTCCACGGTGATGCGTTGGTAGCCGAACGCCTCGTTGTCGAAGACCTTGACCTTCGCGTGGAGGGGGTGGCCTTCATCGACCGCCGCGTCCAGCGCCTCCCCGTACAGCCGCGTCACCTCGCCGATGTGGTTCGGCGAACCGCCCGTACCGTCACCCAGCCGCTTCCGCTTGTCGCCGAGCGACTTCCGCATCTTGACCCACTGGTCACGCGCGTCGAGCAGGACGACCTTGCCCTTGTGATCCGGGGACTTGCGGTTCGTGAGGATCCAGAAGTACGTGGAGATGCCGGTGTTGTAGAAGAGCTGGTCGGGGAGCGCGACGATCGCCTCCAGCCAGTCGTTCTCCAGGATCCAGCGGCGGATCTCCGACTCGCCCGAGCCGGCCGCGCCCGTGAACAGCGGGGAGCCGTTGAAGACGATGGCAATACGCGAACCGCCCTTACCGTTCGCGTCGACCGGCTTCATCATCGAGATCATGTGCTGCAGGAAGAGCAGCGAACCGTCGTTGATGCGCGGCAGGCCCGCGGCGAAGCGACCCGCGTCGCCGAGGTTCTTGTGCTCGTACTCGACGTCCTCCTTGACCTTCTTCCACTCCACGCCGAACGGCGGGTTGGCCAGGAGGTAGTCGAAGTTCTTGCGCGTGAATGCCGGGTCGGAGAAGGAGTTGCCGAATGCGATGTGGTCCGGGTCCTGCTCCTTGATCATCAGGTCGGACCGGCAGATCGCCCACGACTCTGGGTTCAACTCCTGCCCGTACACCTCGACTTCGGCGTCCGGGTTCAGCTCGCGGATGTGCTCCTCCGCCGCCGACAACATGCCGCCGGTGCCGCAGGCCGGGTCCATGACTGTGCGGACCGTGCCGGGGAGGGTGAGCGCGTCGCCGTCCGGGGCGATGAGGAGGTTCACCATGAGCTTGATGACCTCGCGCGGCGTGAAGTGCTCACCGGCCGTCTCGTTGGACTGCTCGGCGAAGCGGCGGATCAGCTCCTCGAAGATGTAGCCCATGTTGTGGTTGGGCACGTTGTCCGGGTGCAGGTCCAGGTCCGTGAACTTGCCGATGACCTTGTACAGCAGGTCCGAGCTGTCGAGCCGCTTGATCTGCTGCGCGAACTCGTACTTCTCCAGGACCTCGCGGGCGTTCTCCGAGAAGGCACCCACGTATACCTGCAGGTTCTTGGCCGCGTTCTTCGGGTCGCCGGCGATCTTCTTCAGGGTGAGGCCGGAACGGTTGTAGAAGGAGTGGCCTGAGGCGCGGCGCAGGAAGGCGTCCGGGTTGAAGTCCTCCTCGTCCTTGTACTTCTCCGCGACCTCGGTGACCTTGTCCCGCGTCGGCTCCAGGACGCATTCCAAGCGGCGCAGGACCGTGAACGGCAGGATCACCTTGCCGTAGTCGGACTGCTTGTAGTCACCGCGCAAGAGGTCGGCGACGGACCAGGCGTGGTTCGCCAGCTCCGTGTGCTTGTTGCTGTTCAAAGGACTTCCCCGGTTTCCTTCCAAGGGCTTCCCGCCCATTTCGGGCGGATGGAGTCAGTGTGGTCGATGTGGGTGCGCCGAAGGCGCGGATCTTCAGTTCCGGCCGCAATGCGGTCACCGGTCGCAGTGCGGTCAGGGGCCTTCAGGCGGTACGAGTCCTCCGGACGTGAGGCCGAGGACCATTGCCGTGGCCATCTCCTCGCCGGTCACCGCTGTCGCGCGCGCCGCGGCGCGCAGCTCGTCGACCCGGCGGAAGGCCTCCCCGTAGCGCTGCTGTTGGGCGAGGGGCAGCAGCGGAATCCGCAGGCGTCCCGGGTTGATCTGAGTCAGTCCGGCGGTGCCCGTGGACGCGACGGCGATGTTGTCGTCCGCCCCCACGAAGCCCGCGAGGAACCAGGCGTCGAGCCGCGCCGGGTCGGGACGCAGGATGTGCAGGTGCGGGCCGAGCCAGGCCCCGGCGTCCTCGTCGCCCACGACTCTGGCCATCACGCCCCGCGTGCCCTGAGGTGCCGCACCGCGCAGGACCACGTCACCTGCGGCGACCCGGTGCGCGGTGTCCGTACGAATACGGTCGGGCGTGCCCGAGGGGGACGTTCCGGCAGTCAGGTCGCCGACGGTCAGCACTCGGGCATCGGCTCCCGTCCCCGCACCAGCCCCACTTCCCTTGTCCTGCCCGGCCGTTGAGCCACTCCCCGTGTCACGGGACGCCGGCATCGCCCCCCTCAGCAAGGTGAGCGCTCCGCCGCGCGCCAGGTCGGAGACGGTGGCTGTACGCCAGCCCTCCCGCGCCGCCCCGTCCACCGCGTCGGCCGGCTCCCACTCGCCCGCCTCGGATTCGGAGGCTGCGCTCAGCGCGCCCACCTGCTCGGCCAGCTTCCCGCGCAACTCCGTGACACGACGCTTCAACGCCCGAGGCGAGACATCGGCGGCCGTCGCCCGGACGTGTCGTGCCGGGCTGAAGTCGACGACGTCACCGAGAAGGTCGACGACCGGCACCGCACGCGCCACACCCGGCTCATCGGTGAACGCGTCCGGATCTGCCACGAAGGACGTCCACGAGGCGAGGACCCGCTTCGTCAAGTCCAGCCATTCAACGGAAGGTTGGGCGGAACCGCCACGGCTGCGTGCGCCCCGAGAACCAGGCCCGCTCCCTTCCCCCTGTGCCTCGACCTCTCCGCTGACGAAGAGAACCGACGTACGCTCCGGCCCACCAGGCTCAGGCCGCTGCAGCACCCAGATGTTCAGCCCGACGTGGAAGGGCTGGGCGGCACGCGCAGGAAGTGAGACCACGGCGCGCAGAGCTCCGCTGCGCGCGAGCTCGGTGCGGATCCGACGGCCCGAAGAGCGGAAGGCGAGCGCAGGCGGCAGCAGCAGCACCGCATAACCGCCCGGTTCGACATGCGCCAACGCATGCTGCACCCAAGCCAGTTCGGACTCCGACCGGGGTGGGACGCCATACGCCCATCGAGGGTCGTACGCCAGCTCTTCCTGACCCCAGTCACGGTCACCGAACGGCGGATTGCACAGGACCGCGTCCACCAACAGGCCGGGGAACGCGTCCGCCCTCAGGCTGTCGCCCGCTTCGATCCGCACCGACTCCGCCAGTGCCGGATCCTTCGCCGCTTTCCCTCGGCGCGCGGCTCCGGATCGGGCATCGCCCGCAGGAAGCAGCAGCCGCACCGCGGCCCGCTGCGCCTGAACAGGCAGTACGTCCTGCCCGTAGAGCGTGCGCACCCCCTCTTGTGCGGCGGCCACGAGGAGGCCGCCGCCACCGCAGGCCGGGTCGAGTGCAGAGTGCGCGCCGGCCGGAAGCAGGCGGGCCATCAGCGAGGCCAGCTCATCCGGCGTCCGGTACGTGCCGGTCGCCGCGCTTTCCTCCAACTCTCGCTCCGCCAGGACATCGAGGGCGGCCTGGGCCCCCACCTCACGGACACAGCGGGCCAGCGCGCGTACGGCAGCGGCGTCCGCCGTCTCGTACGAGCCGATGGATTCGAGGTTCGCGACAGCGGCAGGGAGGCGGTCGACAGCCTCGCGGGCCGCCACAAGCACCTCCGTGTCCGACAACGAGTCGAGCTCCGGCTCCCCGCGTTCACCGTCGAGCGCCAGAGCGGCCACCAGCGGGAAGAGTCGCGACGCCATCCCCGCCGGACGCAGCCGCAGAGCCGTGCGCAATTCCTCGGCAGGCGCCCCTGCCGAGCTCTGCCCGCGCTTGCGCAGCCACTCCTGGACGGCCTGAAGGTCGTACAGCGGACTGCTTTCAGTGCCCCCGTCGGGCTCGGGGAAGTCGGCGTGGCGGCGCCGCCAGTTACTGACCGTGGCACGCGTGACCCCCGCGATGCGGGAGATCTCGGCAGCCGTGACCTGCGCCGACGCCCCTGGCGAAGCGCCATGTGCGGTCTGCTGCTTGGGCATGGCGTGAAGTCCTAACGCATCGAGGATGAACTGCTCACACCTTACCCTCACCGTCAAACACGTCAAGACGTTTGACAGTGCTTTCACGCACCTGTTTACTCGTTACTGCTTGCACTGAGCGAGCGCTGCCACACCCGACTTGCACACAGGAGCCCTCATGCGCCTCACCATGCCGACCACGGTCATCGAAGGAACCCGGATCACCGTCATGCCGTTCCGCGACAACGCGGTGCTCGGAACGGTCTCGCTCCCCGCCCTGCTCCAGCTCGTGCCGTCACCCCGCCGGGAGGAGGACCAGAAGAGCCTCAAGGCCGCATCGGGGCACGTCCGCCAGCACGCGGAGATCCGCGCGCAGGTACAGCGCACCCTGAAGTCCACAGGCAAGGGCAAGAACGCCACGTCGTACGCCGAATACATCGCCGGAGGCATCAACGGCGAGTTCGGCGACGCCTGGTCGCTTCCGCCCATCACGTTCTGGCACGCCGACGACGTCGCCGCGGTCAGCGACGAGCTCGTCCCCGGCACCGGGCTGCGGAACATCACGATCGCCCCCGGCGCCACCGTCGTAGCCGTGGACGGCGAAACCCAGCTCACCGCCTGGCACGACCTCTTCGACGACCCCGAGAAGTTCGGTCTCGGATATGAGCAGCTCGCTGCCGTGCGCATCCCGTTCGAGATGTACGTGGGCCTCTCCTCGGCAGACGCCCGCCAGGTCTTCCACGACCGCAACGTGCTCGGCGTCGACGTCTCCAAGAACCTCTCCATGTCCATGGACCAGCGCGACCTGGCCACCCGACTCGCCCACCGCGTCGCCGAGGCCGTGAAGGTGGAGGTCGACGGCAAGCTCATCCCGTTCAGCAAGCTGGTCAACGCGAGCAAGCGACAGGTCGGAAAGACGGACCCCGAGGTCGTCACGCTCTCCGCGCTGCGCGCCCTGGTCGTCGCCTCGGTGTACGGCCGCTCCGGACTGAACCTGTCCTCTGCGACCATCCACGAGGAAGACCTGCCGGCGGGCACCGGCAGTGAAGTCGTGGAGCGCACGATCGTCCCGCTCCTCGCCGGACTGATCACCGAGCACCTCGAGTGCTTCACATCCCGCAGCGCCATCACTGCGCCTGCGGTGATCGCGGGCCTCGGCGTGGCCGTGCACCAGACGACACCCTGGGCCGACTCGTTGAACGGCCTGCACGCAGACGACCTGCGCGCACTCCTCGCCGACATTCGCTGGGAACGGGAGGCCTCCTACTGGGACGGCATCGCCGCCAAGACCGGCACCACCGGCCGCCTCAACTTCAGCGGCGGCGTGAAGGACTCCGGCGGGCGCGTTGCCGACGCGATCCTCTACCCGGCCACCGAGTCAGGACAGAAGATCCGCGGGCATCGGGCGTGATGAGCGCAAGGTTCCACGGGGTGCGGCAGCGAGCGAGTCGACGCGGTGCCGCGCCCCGCCGGCGCCACCCCGCTCAATCTGGACGCACCCCAAGAGGGAAGTTAGGTTAGCCTTACCTGACTCGATCGGCGGGCGTTGCCCACCGCGTTTCGGGTACCCCAACCTGCCCCGCCCCGCAAGGAGTTCACCATGAGCCCCTCCGCAGACCACGACCCGGCCGACCTCCGCAACTCCCAGAACCCCCACGACCCCCGCAGCCCCCACAGCCCCCACGACCTGCCCGAACTGCCCGAACAGAGCGCCGCGGAGCGCGTGCGCTCCCTCCTCGCTCAGGCCGTCTCCCTGTCGCTCACCACGGACGGGCAGGAGTACGACCTCATCGGCATGCACTCCGTCGACGCCAAGGGCCGGATCACCCTGCACCCGCAGGGCGACACCCCGCTCGCCGCCCAGATCGCCGGAGCGCCGCGCGGCAGCCTCGCCGCGCTCCTGGAGTTCACCGACATCGCACCTACGGCGCTCCGCGACCGCGTGCGGGCCCGGGTCACCCTGTCCGGCTGGCTCGCCGCGGCGGAGGACGGCACGCTCCGGCTCGACCTCGCCCGCGTCACCCTGCGCACGGCGACCGGCAGCCATGAGGTCGGCCTGGACGAGTACGCCCTCGCCGAGGCCGACCCGCTCGCCGTCGAGGAGGCGGCGATGCTGACCCATCTCGCCGACGCGCACGGCGACATGGTCGTCGACCTCCTGCTGCGCAGCGGCTCCCGCCTCCCGCACGGCGTGCAGCGCACCCTCCCGCTCGCCGTCGACCGGCACGGCATCACGCTGCGCTGCGAGTACCGCGAGGGCCACTGCGACCTGCGCCTGCTCTTCCCGACGACGGCCACCGACGCGGTGGCGGCCGGCGAACAGGTCCGCCGCCTTCTGACGCAGCCCGCGCCGAGCCCGCGCTGCGGTCACCGGCCGCAACGGGGATCGTCACTCCGCGGCTGAGCCCCCGACACCCTCACCCCCCGGCCACCTCGACCTCGACCCCCTCGACCCTCGGCCCCCGACCCCCCGGGCTCTCTCCCCGCCTCAACTCCGCTGTTCAGCGCCCCGGTTGCCTCGTACCACAAGACTTGAGGCGGCCGCATCCCCCAATCGGGATCCCATTTCTGGCACTACCAGGCGTGCCCAAATCCCGTATCCCCAAGCCTCTTGACGCCACCCCCAACTCCACATGAAGCTTCCGCTTGCCGAAAATGGTATTCCATTTTTGGCTTCCGCTCCTGCTCGGAAGGAACCTCATGGAAGCTCCCCCGGTGAATCGCGCCCAGGACGCAAGTCCCCGGCATCGCCAACTGGAGGACACGCTCGACCGGATCGGCGTCACCGGTGCGCACAAGCAGATCGGCGCCATGGTGCTGCTCGGCGTGTTCTTCGACGCGCTGGAACAGAACGCGGTCGGGTTGGTGGGCCCGGTCCTGCAGGAGTCGTGGGGCACCACGGCCGCCGAACTCGGCTTCCTGAACACGATCACCTTCACGGCGGCCGCGCTCGGCCGGCTCACCACCGGCATCATCGGCGACAAGACGGGCCGCCGGGCGATGCTCACCGTCAACCTGCTGCTGTTCTCGCTCGGCGCGCTGATCTGCGCGTTCGCGCCCAACTACGCGGTGGTGGCGCTCGGTCGGTTCATCGTCGGCTTCGGCCTCGGCGGTGAGATCGCCATCGCGGTCACGATGATGTCCGAGTTCTTCGCGGCCCGGCACCGCGGCACCGCCGTCGGCATCATCAACGTCACGGCCGGCGGCCTCGGCAACATGCTGGCGCCCGGCTTCGGCGTCCTGGTGTTCACCTTCGTCTCCGGGCCCGACCGCTGGCGCTGGCTGTTCGGCCTGCTCGCCGTGCCCGCGCTCCTGGTGCTCTTCTACCGCCGGTACGTCCCCGAGACCCCGCGCTATCTGCTCTCCCGCGGCAAGGTCGGCGAAGCCAACCAGGTCCTCAACCGGCTCGCCTCCGGCAGGCTCCGCGGCCGCCTGGACAAGCCCGAGCAGTACATCGACGCGGTCGAGAGTGGCGAGCAGGTCATGCCCGAACGCAACCGGCTGCGGGACGTGTTCGCCGGTGCGCTGCGCCGCCGCACCCTCTCGCTCGGCGTCGCCGTCTGCATGTCGTACGGCGCGCAGATCTCGATCCTGTCGCTGATGCCGACGATCCTGGTCGCGCAGGGGCACAGCATCACCAAGTCCCTCGTCTTCACCCTGGTCATGCAGTCCGGTTCGCTGCTCGGCGCGCTGATCGCGTCCACGGCGGCCCGCTACGTACCGCGCAAGCTCGTCCTCACGATCACCGCGGGCCTGGCCTGTGCGGCCGCGTTCGCCTTCGGCTTCCTGGCCACGAACGTCGCCCTGATCCTGATCCTGGGCGCGCTGGTCAACTGCTGCATCATCACGCTCAACACCACGATCTGGATCTTCGCGCCCGAGCAGTTCCCCACCCGCGTAAGGGCGTTCGGCACGTCGATCATCCTGGCCCTCGGCTCGCTCGCCGGCGGCCTGACGCCGATCTTCGCCGGTGCGGCGTTCGACGCGTACGGCATCGCGGGGATGTTCACGCTGCTCGGCGTACTGTTCGTGGGTCTCGCGGTGTCGGTGCAGTTCCCGCCGGAGACCTTCGGCAAGTCCATGGAAGAGTCCGGGGAAGAGCCCGGGGAAAAGGCGTGGGAGACCCCGGCGGACGCCGAGACCCCGACGGACACGGAGAGCAGCAAGTGACCGAGACAGCCAAGACCGTCGTCACCGTCATCAACCCCAACACCTCGCAGGCCACCACCGACATGATGGCCGCGATCGCCCGCCGCACCCTGCGGTCCGAGGACGGCTACGAGGTGCACGGCCGCACCGTCGCCGAGGGCCCCGCGATGCTGGTGGACGAGGAGGTGCTGCGCGCGGCGGCCCCTCAGGTCGTACGAGCCGCGGAGCTGGCCCTCGCCGGGCCGGACGGCGCGCGCATCGGGGCGTTCGTGGTGAGCGCGTTCGGCGATCCGGGCGTGGAGGAGCTGCGGGCCCGCACCGACGTTCCCGTGGTGGGCATCGCGGAGGCGGCCATGGCGGAGGCCGCGGCCTCGGGCCGGCGCTTCGGCATCGCCACGACGACCCCGGGGCTCGCCGATGCGATCTCGGCGCGCGTCGCCCACCTCGGCTGGTCCGGGCAGTACACGGGCATCCGGCTCACCCCGGGCGACCCGGTCCAACTGGCCGCTTCCCCCGAGGAGATGAGGGAGGCGCTGGCCGAGGCGGTCGAGACCTGCATCACGAAGGACGGCGCCGAAGCGGTGATCATCGGCGGCGGCCCCTTGGGCGAGGCGGCCGAGTCGCTCCGCGACCGCTTCCCGGTCCCGGTGATCGGCCCGATCCCGGCGGCCTGCCGGGCGGTACGGGACGTACTGGCGCGCGGCTGAACCCCCGGCCTTTCGCGGCCGGCCGCCGACGGCCTGCCTTCTGGTACGGAGGCAGGCCGTCGGCGGCCCTGAGGGCGTCAGGCGGAGGCCGCGACCAGGCGGTCGAGCTCGCCGCCCTTGGCCTGGGCGACCAGGTCGGCGAACTGCTCCTCGCTCATCTGCACCTGCTGACCGAAGTCGTCGGTGATACGCACGCGCTTGTCCGCGGGCGCGTCGACGTCGACGAACAGCTGCGGGCAGCCGCAGTCGCATTTGCCGCAGAAGGTCGCGATCGGTTCCGGACTCGTGTCGGGCATCAGTGCCACCTCGCCGTTTCGGGATGTGTGGTCGTACCGCCAACGTCAAGCCTGCCCAACTGCCGCTCCGGAACAAACAGTTCACGCAACCACGCGCCGGTCCGCCCCTCCACACCCACCCGGCGTGCGCCGTACCGCTGTGCGTGAGCCCGGAACAGCCCCTGTTTCACGGCTGGTTGGCAGCTCTGTCACAGAACTCGACGACGGGCGCACGGACATGACAGCCCGCCTCGGTCCCTGGCATGCTCGCAACCGAAGATCAAGATCTGGATGTGCGGTTCGACGCACAGAGATCAGCGAACCATCGGGGGAAACATGGGCCAGGGTTCCGGAGGATTCTCGGCACGAGCCGAGTCCATCGACGGGAGTTCGCACCTTCTCAGCGAACTGGCGGGGCTGCTGCACGCCGGCCGGATGGACGGGGAGAACGCGACGGCGTGCCGCAAGCCGAGGTCGCACGCCGAAGTGGCCAGTGCAGTCGAGGACTTCGCACGGTTCACACAGGACCAGTACGACAACATGGTGACGCTCCTCACCGCCCTGTCGACCAAGCTGCAGTCCACCGGAAACGCCTATGTGCAGGCCGACGCCGGAGCGCAGCGCGCGCTGGACGCGATGCTCGCCGACGGGCGCTACGTCGCCCCCGAGAACCGCTGAGTCGAGAGGAGGTCACGGATCATGGCGTATCGCGAAGAGGTCGAGTTCCTCGAACTGTCCAGCCCACCGCTGATCGAGCAGACCGCGAACGAGTACCAGCGGCTCCGCAGGCTCATGTCCTCCTGCGACGAGGACTTCCGCAAGGCCGGAAGGGTCGAGTGGGAGAGCGAGCACCGCGAGCGGTACACGAAGCGGCTGCGCGAGGCCACCGACCTCGCCGAGCATCTGTCGGCGGCGTTCAAGCGGGTCGGCGACGCTCTGGACGCGTACGGCAAGGCGGTTGAGACGGCCCGCGGGCACTACGAGAGCGGGCAGACGACCGAGTCCCGGCTCAGCGAGGTCATCTCCCGTGAGGCGGAGGCCGTCACGCAGACCGCGAAGGCCGCCGAGCCACTGCGGCAGTGGGAGGACGTACGCGGCACCACCGGGTTCTTCGACTGGGTGGCGGAGATCGGCGTCGACGTGGACGCGATCCGCGAGGAGGCCGAGCACTACTACAACGCCACCAAGGGGCACTTCGGCGACGCGAAGCGCGTGGAGGCCGAGGCCCGCGAGGAGTGCCTGCACGAAGTCCGGGCCGCGTACCGCTCGCTGCCCGACTTCCGTGGCGGCGGCTTCGCCGACGCCACCCAACTCCTGGGCGGCGTGGACGCGCTGCGCCGCGAGACCCGGGACGCGGCGGACGACCCGTACGCACAGCTGCGCGGCACCGGCGCCAAGGTCGACACGATCCCCAAGGTCGGCCCCGACGTCGTCGTCTCGCCGGCGCTGATGCGGATCAACGAGAAGACCGCGGGCAAGGACGCGGAGGGCAACTACATCTGGGTCTACAGCAATGACGACGACGACCGGCGCGAGTACATCTCCAAGAACAAGGAGCTCCTCACCGCGGCCGCAGCCGACTCCGGCCTGCCCCCCGAGATGGTGGCCGGCATCGCCTGGAAGGAAGTCGAGGGCCAGCCCAGCTGGACGGACGAGGTCCTGCCCGTCATCCGGGACGTCGTACCCGGCACCACGGACCCGGACCTGACGTCGATGGGACCGATGTCCGTACAGGTGCGCAGGGCCGCCGAAGTCCTCGGCTACGACCCGCAGAACCTCACCGACCTGCAACGCGAACAGGTCGTGGACGCGGTCAAGGACCCGGCGAAGAACATCTACATCGCCTCGGAGTACCTGGCCCAGCTGAAGGCGGAGAGCGAGTTCGCGAACGTACCGCCGGAGCAGATGACCCCGGAACAGATGCAGGAGCTCGCCGCGCGCTACAACGGCGGCCCCTACTACGAGAACGAGCAGGCGCAGAACTACGGCCGAGACTTCGACAGCCACCGCGAAGAGGCGAAAAGGGCGCTCGGCCGATGAGCCCGCAGGCGCGGGCGCGCGTGGGGGCAGCAGTGTGTGGGGCTCTGCTTACGGTCCTGAACGCCGTACTGGCCTTCGTCACTCTCGCCGTCGGCCCGTGGATGCCGGCCGAGGACGCCGAAGCGCTCGCCGTTTACCACGACCTGGCGCTCGGCGTACTCCTCGGCTGCATCCCCGTCACGGGCCTGACCTGGGTATTCGTGAAGGCCCAATGGCTACGACCGTGGTGGTACGCGCTACCGGGCCTTCTCGCTGTGCTCAGCCTGATCCGGGTGGCGATGGCGTGACGGGTGCATCGGCCGGCGCGCCACGCGGTAGCGGATGCAGACGACCTTCTAGCGAGGAGGAGCAGTTCAGAGTCCCTTGGCGCTGGGCTCCAGAATCGCCACGCACTCCAGATGATGAGTCTGCGGAAAAAGATCGAACGCCCGAAGCGTCCGCACCCGATACCCCGCCTCCCCGAAGTACCCGAGGTCGCGGGCCAGCGCGGCGGGATCGCAGGCCACGTAGGCGATGCGGCGGGCGCCCAGGCCGGCGAGGTGGCGGACCGTCTGCTTGCCGGCGCCCGCGCGGGGCGGGTCGAGGACGATGAGGTCGACGTCCGTGATGCCCGTGCGCGGCAGCACCGACTCGACCTTGCCCTGCTCGATGCGGACCCGGTCGAAGGACTCCAGGTTGTGCCGCGCGTCCTCGACCGCCCGCTTGTTGGACTCGATGCCGAGGACCGCGCCCTGCTCGCCCACCCGGTCGGCGATCGCGCCGGCGAAGAGGCCGACGCCGCAGTACAGGTCGAGGGCCGTGTCGCCCTTGCGCGGCAGCAGGCCCTGCATGACGGCGAGGACGAGGGTGTCGGCGGCCTTCGGGTGGACCTGCCAGAAGCCGCCGTTGCCGACGCGGTACGTACGGCCGTCGGCGCGCTCGCGGACGAAGGGGCGCCCGTGCACCCGGTGCACGCCCTTGTCCTTCTCGCCGACCCGCATCACCGAGACGGGACGGTCGAGTTCGACGATCGGGAGCCGCATGCCGGGGCGCGGGGTGAGGATCACCTGGCGGTCCTGGGAGCCGGTCGCGGCGATCGCGTCGATCGACGCCATGCCCGACCAGTCGCGCTGTTCGATGCCCAGCTCCGAGACGCCCTCGGCGGCGATCATGCAGTGCTCGATCGGCTCGACCTCGTGCGAGCGGTGGCGGCGCAGGCCGGCCTTGCCGGTCTCGGCGTCGACCGCGTACTGCACGCGCGTGCGCCACTGCGGCACCTCGCCGGCGGGCAGCTTGTCGCCCTCGGCGGGCATGACCGTGCCGTCCCAGCCGGCCTCTTCCGGGGTCAGGCCGGCGAGCCGCTGCAGCTGCTCGGCGAGGACCTCGCCCTTGAGGCGGCGCTGCGCACCCGGCTTCGCGTGCTGCCAGTCGCAACCGCCGCAACGACCGGGCCCGGCGTACGGGCACGGCGCCTCGATGCGGTCCTTGGACGGTTCGAGGATCTCCACCGCGTCGGCGCGCAGGAACCGGGAGTCCTCCTCGCCCTCCGTGACGCGGGCCACGACCCGCTCGCCGGGCAGCGTGTGCCGGACGAAGAGCACGCGGCCCTCGGACGTACGGGCGATGCAGTGGCCGCCGTGGGCGACGGGGCCGACCTCGACCTCGTACTCCTCCCCCACCAGCGAGTTCTTCGGTTCTGCCTGCATGGCGGGGTGGCTCCAGGTGCGAGAAAGGGGACGGCCGGACAACAGCCCACCAGTCTACGTGGACGTTGCCCGGCCGCTCACCACACCTGCGTACCGGCTACCGCTGCCGGCTACTTGTCGGTCTTGCCCTTCGCGGAGTCGCCCTTGACGGAGTCCTTGGCGGAGTCCTTGCCGGACGTGCCGGCGCCGTTCGCCGCCTTCGGCTTGCGCTGCTCGACGGGGCCGCGCCGCACCGCGCCCGGAGCGTTCCACTCCTGGCGCCTGCGGGCCCGCAGCTTGGCGGCCTCGGAGGACTCCAGCTGGTACGGCACGGAGGTGACCATCACGCCGGGCGTGAAAAGCAGCCGGCCCTTGAGCCGCAGCGCGCTCTGGTTGTGCAGCAGATGCTCGTACCAGTGGCCCACCACGTACTCGGGAATGATCACGCTGACCGCGTCCCGCGGCGACTCGCGGCGCAGGCTCTTCACGTACTCGATGATCGGGCGGGTGATCTCCCGGTACGGGGAGTCGAGGATCTTCAGCGGTACGGAGATGCCGCGCCGCTCCCACTCGTCCTTGAGGGCCTTGGTCTCCTCGGGGTCGACGTTGATGCTGACGGCCTCAAGGGTGTCGGACCGCATCAGCTTCGCGTACGCCACCGCGCGCAGGGTGGGCCGGTGGACCTTGGACACCAGGACGATGGAGTGCACGCGCGAGGGCCGCACACTGTCGTCGGAGGGGCCCTCGGGGGCGGCGATCTCCTCGGCGACCCGGTCGTAGTGGCGGCGGATCGCGGTCATCGTCGCGTAGAAGATCACCATGCCGAGCAGGGCGACCCAGGCGCCGTGCGTGAACTTGGTGACGAGGACGACGACCAGGACGAGCCCGGTGAAGAACGCGCCGAAGGTGTTGATGGCCCGGGAGCGGATCATGCGGCGCCGCTTGGCCTGGTCCTTCTCGCCCCGCAGGTGCCGGTTCCAGTGCCGGACCATGCCGATCTGGCTGAGCGTGAACGACACGAAGACGCCGACGATGTAGAGCTGGATCAGGCGGGTCGAGTCGGCCCCGTAGATGACGACGAGGAGCGCGGCCGCGCCGGCGAGCAGCACGATGCCGTTGGAGAACGCGAGCCGGTCGCCGCGGGTGTGCAGCTGGCGCGGCAGGTAGCGGTCCTGCGCGAGGATCGAGCCGAGCAGCGGGAAGCCGTTGTACGCGGTGTTGGCCGCGAGGAACAGCACGAGCGCGGTGGCCGCGGCGAGCACGATGAACAGGAACGAACCGTCGCCGAAGACGGCCTCGGCGACCTGCGAGATCACCGGGTTCTGGACGTAGTCCCCGCCGACGGGCTGCCCGTCGCGGAACAGGTCGTGCGCGGGGTTCTCGGCCATCCGGACGTCGGTGACCATGGCGAGCCCGATGATGCCGCAGAACATGGTGACGGCCAGGGCGCCCATCATGGCGAGCGTGGTGCCGGCGTTCTTCGACTTGGGCTTGCGGAAGGCGGGCACACCGTTGCTGATCGCCTCGACTCCGGTGAGCGCCGCACAGCCGGAGGAGAAGGCGCGCAGCAGCAGGAAGACGAGGGCGAAGCCCGCGAGCCCCTGGTGCTCGGGCTTGATGACCAGGTCGGCGGTCGGCGCCTTCATGTCGTCGCCGAGGACGAGCCCGCGGAACGCACCCCACACGATCATCAGGAAGACGCCGGTCACGAAGACGTACGTGGGGATCGCGAAGAGCTTCCCGGACTCCTTCACGCCGCGCAGGTTCATCAGCGTGAGCAGCACGATCACGGCGACCGCGCAGAGCACCTTGTGCTCGACGACGAACGGGATCGCGGAGCCCAGGTTCTCGATGCCGGAGGAGATGGACACGGCGACGGTCAGGACGTAGTCGACGAGCAGCGCGCTCGCGACGGTCAGTCCGGCCTTGGGGCCGAGGTTGGTGTTGGCGACCTCGTAGTCACCGCCACCGCTCGGATACGCGTGCACGTTCTGCCGGTACGACGCCACGACAGTGAACATCAGCACCACGACGGCGACGGCGATCCACGGACTGAAGTGGTACGCCGAGAGCCCCGCGATGGAGAGCACAAGGAGCACTTCGCCCGGCGCGTACGCCACCGACGACAGCGGGTCGGAGGCGAAGACGGGGAGTGCGATGCGCTTGGGGAGGAGCGTTTCTCCCAGCCGGTCGCTGCGCAGTGCGCGCCCGATGAGAATCCGTTTGGGCACGTCGGTCAGTTTGGACACGCTGAGGATCGTAAGCGTTCGAAAGGGGGGCCGCCCACCCGCCTCTCGGCGGCTGTGTAGCTTGTGCGTCTGTCTGAGACCCTGTTAATCCTGAGCTTGGGACCTATCGGGGCCTCAGCGGGACATGGCAGCCGACGAGTTGCTAACGCATTACTAACGCATTCCTGATGCAGGACATACGCGTTCCACACACACGCGTTCCTGATCCAGGACAACGCCAGCCGGAAGGACGGTCGTGCACATCGTCATCATGGGCTGCGGACGAGTGGGCGCCGCACTCGCGCAGACCCTGGAGCAGCAGGGGCATACGGTCGCGGTGGTCGACCAGGACCCCACAGCGTTCCGTCGGCTGGGCTCCGGCTTCGGCGGGCGCCGCGTCACGGGCGTCGGCTTCGACCAGGACACCCTGCGTGAGGCGGGCATCGAGGACGCGGGCGCCTTCGCCGCCGTGAGCAGCGGCGACAACTCCAACATCATCGCGGCCCGGGTGGCCCGCGAGATGTTCGGCATCGAGAACGTCGCGGCCCGTATCTACGACCCGCGCCGCGCCGAGGTCTACCAGCGCCTAGGCATCCCCACCGTCGCGACGGTGCGCTGGACCGCCGACCAGATGCTGCGGCGGCTCCTTCCGTCCGGCGCGGAGCCGCTGTGGCGTGACCCCACAGGCGGCGTCCAGCTCGCCGAGGTGCACACGTCCAGCTCCTGGGTCGGGCACAAGATCAGCAAGCTGCAGGAGGAGACCGGCGTCCGGGTCGCGTTCCTCACCCGCCTGGGCGAGGCGATTCTGCCGACCTCGCAGACGGTCCTGCAGGAGGGCGACCTGGTGCACGTGATGATGCGCACCGACGAGGTCGCGAAGATCGAAGCGGCGTTCGCCGAGGGCCCTGAGGAGGGCGGTCACTGATGCGCGTCGCCATTGCCGGAGCAGGCGCGGTGGGTCGTTCCATCGCCGGCGAGCTCCTGGAGAACGGGCACGAGGTTCTCCTCATCGACAAGGCCCCCACCGCCATCTCGGTGGAGCGGGTGCCGCAGGCCGAGTGGCTGCTCGCGGACGCCTGCGAGATCACGTCCCTGGACGAGGCGGCCCTGCAGCGCTGCAACGTGGTGATCGCCGCGACCGGCGACGACAAGGTCAACCTGGTCGTCTCCCTGCTCGCGAAGACCGAGTACGGCGTGCCGCGCGTCGTCGCCCGGGTGAACAACCCGAAGAACGAGTGGCTGTTCAACGAGTCCTGGGGCGTCGACGTCGCGGTGTCCACGCCGCGCCTGATGTCGGCTCTGGTCGAGGAGGCCGTCAGCGTCGGCGACCTGGTGCGGCTGCTGCGCTTCAGCCACGGCGACGCCAACCTGGTCGAGCTGACCCTGCCGCCGGAGTCCGCGCTCGCGGGCACGACGATCGGCGACATCGAGTGGCCGCAGGACACGTCCCTGGTGACGATCATCCGCGGCGCGCGCGTCCTGGCCCCGACCCCCGAGGACTCCCTGGAGGCGGGCGACGAGCTCCTGTTCGTCGCAGCCCAGGCTCGCGAGGAACAGCTGGAGGACCTGCTCTCGGTCCGCAAGGAGAGCTGACACTCGTACGCGTACGAGGAAGGGCCCGGAACCTCCGCAGGTTCCGGGCCCTTTCCGGCTCTTGAGGTCACGGCCTCACGGCTTGCGGTGGCGCGGCTTGGCCGGGGTCTCGTCGACCAGGCGCTGCAGCGTCTCCTCGACGGCCGGGCCCATCTGCTGCGCGAACTGCGAGTCGGTGCGGCGGCGCTCCTCCTCCGCCTTCTTCCGCTCCTCCTCGGCCTTCTCCTCCGCTTCCATCTCCGCGAACACGTCGATCGGGGCCGGCGCCTTCGCCAGGAAGACCCAGGTCAGCCAGACGGCGAGCAGGAACGGCGGGATCTTGAGGGCGACCAGGACCCAGCCGAGCTGAGTGGTGTCCGCCCACCAGTACAGCGGGAAGAGGATCGCGCACTTGGCGAGCAGGATGAAGCCCCAGGCGTAACTCGCCTTCCCGTAGGCCTTCTTGCGGCCGGGGTTGCGAGTACGCCAGGAGAGGTTCTCCTTGAACACCGGACCGAGGATCAGTCCGATCAGCGGCACCCCGGCGAGCGTCGTCACGATGTACGCGAGGGCCAGGCCGAGGGTGTAGAGCATGCCCGGCAGGTAGAAGTCCTTGGCGTTGCCGGTCATCATCGCGAAGACCACGCCGAAGCCCACGCCGAAGACGCCGCTGAAGGCGTGCTTGACGGTGTCCCGCATGGCGAGGCGGACCACGACGAGCAGCAGGGAGACCCCGAGCGCGGCGATCGCCGACATCTTGAGGTCTTTGTCGACCGTGTAGATGGTCACGAAGAGCAGGCCGGGCAGGACCGTCTCGATCATGCCGCGCAGACCGCCGAAGGCCTCGAAGAGGGCGGCCTCGGTCACAGCCTTCGCGTTGCTGTCGGGGTCGGCCTGACCCGCGGTGGTGTGGTCGGTCGGCTTGTCGACAGACGTCACCGGCTACTCCCGTCCGAGCGGTCTGAGTTCGTACTTCGGGTTGAACAGCACCCGGCGGCCCCGGCTCATCGAGACCCGCCCTGATGCGATGAGTCTGCGTCCCGGCTCGATGCCCACGATGGAGCGTCGGCCGAGCCACACCACGTCGAGGGCGGCGGAGCCGTCGAACAGCTCGGCCTCCAGGGCGGGCACTCCGGCCCGGGGGCGCAGCGTGACCGTGCGCAACGTACCAGTAACCGTGACTATCTCGCGGTCGTGGCAGTCACCGATGCGGGTGCAGCCGGTCGTCTCCGTGTCCTCGCGGAGCTCCTCCGAATCCAGCTCCTCCTGGGACGAGGACAGCCGGTCCAGCATCCGGCGGAACCGGCCTGCCGGCTTTTCTGAACGAGGAACAGCACTCATACAGGAAGCGTACCGGGGTGCGCCGACAACGGTTCAAGGCCGGTGGCGGGCGGTGATCGAGACCCGCCCGCCGTGTCACCGTTCGAACCGATATCCCATTCCGGGCTCGGTGATGAAGTGCTTGGGGTGCGAGGGGTCGACCTCCAGTTTCCGGCGCAGCTGGGCCATGTAGACCCGCAGATAGTTGGTCTCGGTGCCGTAGGACGGGCCCCAGACCTCCTGCAGCAGCTGCTTCTGGCTGACCAGGCGGCCGGTGTTGTGCACGAGCACTTCCAGGAGGTGCCACTCGGTGGGGGTGAGGCGTACGTCGCGGTCACCGCGGTGGACCTTCTTCGCCGCCAGGTCCACGGTGAAGTCGCCGACGTCCACGACGGCCGCGTCCTCGCCCGCGCCGTCGGCCGCGGGTTCGGCCCGGCGCACGGCGGCCCGCAGCCGGGCGAGCAGTTCGTCCATGCCGAAGGGCTTGGTGACGTAGTCGTCGGCGCCCGCGTCGAGGGCCTGGACCTTCTCGTCGGAGCTGTGCCGGGCGGAGAGCACCAGGATCGGCACCCTCGTCCAGCCGCGCAGCCCCTTGATCACGTCGACGCCGTCCAGGTCGGGCAGGCCGAGGTCGAGGACGACCACGTCGGGGTGGCGGTCGGCGGCGAGCTGGAGGGCGGTGGCGCCGTCGGCGGCCGAGTCGACCTCGTACTTGCGCGCCTTCAGGTTGATCACGAGGGCGCGTACGATCTGCGGCTCGTCGTCGACCACGAGCACCCGGGTCATCTGGTCCTGCCTTTCTGCGGTGGCGCGGCGCTGGCCGCGGAGGTCGGGGCGCGCGGTCATGTGCTGACCTGCGCGGTGAGGCCGGGCTCGGCTCCTTCGTGGGCGGGGGCGGCGCGCAGGGTGAGCACCATGCTGAGGCCGCCGCCCGGGGTGTCCTCCGCGTTGAGGGTGCCGCCCATCGCCTCGACGAAGCCGCGGGCGACCGCCAGGCCGAGGCCCACGCCGGCCCCGCGCGGAGCGTCCCCGTGCCGCTGGAACGGCTCGAAGATGCGGTCCTTGGCGTCGTCGGGGACGCCGGGCCCGCGGTCCACGACGCGCACCTCGACCCGGTCGCCGAGCGCGCTGCCGGAGACGGTGACGGGGCGGCCGCCGGGGCTGTACTTGACGGCGTTCTCGACGATGTTGGCGACGGCCCGCTCCAGGAGGCCCTTGTCGACCTCGACCATCGGCAGAGTCTCAGGGATGTCCAGGTCGACGCTGCCCTCGGGGACGCCGCCGAGCGCCATCGGCACGACCTCGTCCAGGTCGACGGCGCGGATCAGCGGCATCACGGTGCCGGTCTGCAGCCGGGACATGTCGAGCAGGTTGCCGACGAGGTGGTCGAGCCGGTCGGCCCCGTCCTCGATCCCTTCGAGGAGTTCGGCCTGGTCCTCCGGCGACCACTCCACGTCGTCGGAGCGCAGCGAGGTCACCGACGCCTTGATGCCCGCGAGGGGCGTACGGAGATCGTGGCTGACGGCGGCGAGCAGGGCGGTGCGGATGCGGTTGCCCTCGGCGAGCGCGCGGGCCCGGTCCGCCTCGTGCTGCAGGCGCTGCCGGTCGAGTACGACGGCGGCCTGGGCGGCGAAGGCGGCGAGGACGCGGCGGTCCTCGGCGGGCAGCACCCGGCCGGACAGGGCGAGCGCCATGTGGTCGCCGACGGGCATGTCCACGTCGGCGTCCTCGGGCCGGTCGAGCTCGGTGGGCCCGACGCTGCCGGCGCAGGTCCAGGGGTCGCGGTCGCCCGCCCGTTCCAGGAGCGCCACGGAGTCCATGGCGAACGTCTCCCGTACGCGTTCCAGGAGGGCGTCCAGGGTGGTCTCGCCGCGCAGCACGCTGCCCGCGAGGAACGACAGGATCTCCGACTCGGCGCGCAGCCGGGCCGCCTGGTGGGTGCGCCGGGCCGCGAGGTCGACCACCGACGCGACGGCCACAGCGACGCCCACGAACACCACGATGGCCACGATGTTGCGGTTGTCGGAGACCGTCCACAGGTGCAGCGGCGGCGTGAAGTAGTAGTTCAGGAGCAGCGAGCCGAACGCCGCCGAGGCCAGCGCGGGCAGCAGTCCCCCGAGCAGCGCGGCGGCCACCGTGAGGGACAGGAACAGCAGCATGTTGTTGGCGAGGCCGAGGTCCGCGTCGATGTTGCCGAGCAGCAGCGTCATCAGGACCGGCCCGACCACGCCGACCAGCCAGCCGGAGAGCAACCGGGCCCGGCCGAGCCGCGCGCCCCTGGCCACCGGCAGGCCGCGGCCCTTGGCGACCTCGTCGTGCGTGACGATGTGCACGTCCAGGTCGGGCCCCGAGTCCCGGGCGACGGTCGCGCCGACGCCGGGCCCGAACACGTACTGCCAGGTCTTGCGGCGGCTGGAGCCGAGCACGATCTGGCTGGCGTTGACGCCGCGCGCGAACTCCAGGAGCGAGGCGGGCACGTCGTCGCCGATGACGTGGTGGAAGGAGCCGCCGAGATCCTCGACGAGGGTGCGCTGTACGGCGAGTTCCTTCGGGGACGCGGAGGTCAGGCCGTCGCTGCGGGCGATGTAGACGGCGAGGATCTCGCTGCCCGAGCCCTTGGCGGCCATGCGGGCGGCGCGCCGGATCAGGGTGCGCCCCTCGGGCCCGCCGGTGAGGCCGACGACGATGCGCTCGCGGGCCTGCCAGGTGGAGCGGATGTTGTGCTCGCCGCGGTACTGCTGGAGGTACTCGTCGACCCGGTCGGCGGTCCAGAGCAGCGCCAACTCCCGCAGGGCGGTGAGGTTTCCGGGCCGGAAGTAGTTGGCGAGGGAGGCGTCGATCTTCTCGGGACGGTAGATGTTGCCGTGCGCCATGCGCCGCCGCAGCGCCTCGGGCGACATGTCGACGAGCTCGATCTGGTCGGCCCTGCGCACCACTTCGTCGGGCAGCGTCTCGTGCTGTCGTACGCCCGTTATCGACTCGACGACGTCGCCGAGTGACTCCAGGTCCTTGATGTTGACGGTGGACACCACGTCGATGCCGGCGGCGAGCAGCTCTTCGACGTCCTGCCAGCGTTTGGCGTTGCGGGAGCCGGGTGCGTTGGCGTGCGCCAGCTCGTCGACGAGGGCGACGGCGGGGCGGCGCTCCAGGACCGCGTCGACGTCCATCTCGGTGGCGCCAGGTTCGAGGGGGCGGCCCGCCACCTGCTCCAGGCCGTCGAGGAGGGCCTCGGTGCGCGGCCGGTCGTGGTGCTCGACGTGGGCGACCACGCAGTCCGTGCCGCGCTCCACGCGACGGTGGGCCTCGGACAGCATGGCGTAGGTCTTGCCCACGCCCGGTGCCGCACCGAGGTATATCCGTAGCTTGCCGCGTCCCATGGCCTCATTGTCTTCCGAAATCCGCTGCCCACGCCGCGTAGACCTTACGGCCAGGATTTCCGGACATCGGCCCCCGAGGTGGTCGCACGCCCCTCATTTGACGCGATTCTGACGCGGCGGGCACATGGCGAAGGGCCGCATCCCCGCTGCGGGGATGCGGCCCAAGGCAAGCAAATCAAGGAACCCCTAGCGAACCTCGGTGATCTCCGGGCCACGGGCCAGCTGGCCCATCCCGCCGGAGAACCGGGACTCCTCCTGGTTCTCCTCCTTCACGCCGCCCTCGGCCACCATCTGCGCGTCGTCGGGAAGCTTCAGGACGATCGGGTCGCGGGGCGCCATCGGGCCGTCGCCGCGCACGACGACGGTGTCCCGGACGATCTGCTCGAGCAGCCCCGCGGCCTCGGGCTGCACCGCGCCCTGGCCGGAGATCACGCCGCGCAGGAACCAGCGCGGCCCGTCGACACCCACGAACCGGACGACCTGCACGCCGCCCGTGCCGTCCGGCAGCTGCACCGGAACCTGGGCGCGCAGCTCCCAGCCGAGGGGACCCTCGACCTCGTCGATCACTCCGCCCTGCTGGGTGATGCCGGAGGCGATCTCCTCCCGGACCTCGCCCCAGATGCCCTCGCGCTTGGGGGCGGCGAAGGCCTGCAGCTGTACGGCGCTGTCGCGCAGCACCACGGTGGCCGCGACGATCGCGTCGCCCGCGACCTCCACGCGGAGCTCCATGCCCTCGACGCCGGGCACGAAGATGCCGCCCAGGTCGACCCGGCCCTCGCCGGGCTCGCGCACCTCGGAGACGTCCCAGGGGCCGTCGGGACGCGGGGCGGGCGGCAGATTCGTGCGCCGCGGCTCGTCCTGCGCCGTCTCGTGCTGTGCTGTCCCGTCCCCGGCGACCACGCCCTCGGCGACCTGCTCGGCCTCGCCGGCCGCGCCGTCGGCGGCGTCACTCTTCTTGCGACGTCCGAACACGTCACTGTCCTTCCCGGTCGGATACGACCGAAGCGTATCGATTCCCGCCCTGTTGCCCACCCGTGTTGCCGTCCACTGCGGCGTGCCCCCCGGTGGACCCGAAGCCCCCCTCGGCGCGCACCGAACCGGGAAGCTCCGCGACCTCGTGGAAGCGGACCTTCTCGACCTGCTGGACGACGAGTTGAGCAATCCGGTCGAAGCGCTCGAACCGCACGGGCTCGCGCGGATCGAGGTTCACGACGATCACCTTGATCTCCCCACGGTACCCGGCATCAACCGTCCCCGGGGCATTCACCAGAGCGACACCGCAGCGGGCGGCGAGCCCCGATCGGGGGTGCACGAAGGCCGCGTACCCCTCGGGCAGCGCCACGGCCACCCCGGTGGGCAGCACCGCCCGCTCCCCCGGGGCGAGTTCGACCGCCTGGGTGGTGCACAGATCGGCCCCGGCGTCCCCGGGCTGCGCATAGCTCGGAAGCGGTACGTCCGGGTCCAGGCGCTTGAGTCGTACGTCGAGGGGGGTGCGGCTCACGGGTTCACCTCGAAGGCGCGGGCGCGCCTGACCTGGTCCGGGTCGTCCATGGCGGCCTTGATCTCCTCGGGCCTGCCGTTCTCGATGAAGTGGTCGACCTTCACCTCGATGAACAGGGCGTCGGCGCGGACCGCGACCGGCCCGTCCGGTCCGCCGATCCGGCCGGTGGCCGTCGAGTAGATCTTCCGCCCGGCGACCGCGGTCACCTCGGCGTCGAGATGCAGCACCGTGCCGACCGGCACCGGCCGTACGAAGTCGGTCTCAAGCCGGCCGGTCACCGCGATCACCCGCAGCAGCCAGTTCAGGGAGCCGAGGGTCTCGTCGAGGGCGGTGGCGAGGACCCCGCCGTGCGCGAGCCCGGGTGCGCCCTGGTGCTCGGGCTTGACCGTGAACTCCGCGGTGATCGCCACGGCGTCCGGATCGTCGCCGGCCCGCGCCTCCAGGTGCAGGCCGTGCGGCTGCCCGTGCCCGCAGCCGAAGCAGTGCTCGTAGTGCGCGCCGAGCAGCTCGCCGGGCGCCGGGGCCTCGGGGTGCCGCACCGGCCGGGCCGCGTCGTCCGGAGGCGTCAACGAAGGTGTACGTCCACTCACAGGCGCAGACCTTACCCGCGCAGCCTGGGAACGCGGGCACCGTGCCAAGCTTGCGGTATGCAGCTCACCGCCGAAACCTACGACGAACGCCTCACCGCACCCCGCTCCTGGTGGGTCATCACCGCACTGGTCGGGATCGCGGGCGGCCTGATCCTGCTGCCCCTCGGCCCGCTGCCGATGCTCGGCGGCCTGATCGGCGCGGCCGCGCTCGCAGCGGTGGGCGTCTCCTCGTACGGCTCGGCGCGCATCCGCGTGGTCGCGGACTCGCTCGTCGCGGGCGACGCCAAGCTCCCGCTGTCCGCCCTCGGCGCCCCGGAGATCCTGGACCAGGAAGAGGCCCGAGCCTGGCGCTCCCACAAGGCCGACCCCCGCGCCTTCATGCTGCTGCGCAGCTACGTCCCGACAGCGGTACGCGTCCCGATCACGGACGACCAGGACCCGACGCCGTACCTGTACCTGTCGACCCGAAACCCTGAGGCGCTGGCGGCTGCGCTGCAGGGGAGCCCGTCCGGCGACTGAGGCCGGGCCTTCGGGCGATCGAGGTCCGGGGGCTGCGCCCCGGTCAGAGGCCGAGTTCCTCCGGCTGCTCCCCCGGCTTCGGCAGCGCCAGCCGCGGGAGTTCCTCCAGCGCATCCCAGGGGACCTGCTGCTTGCGGAGGTCCTTGCGGATCTTGTCGGCGAGCTTGCCGGTCTCGCGGCGGTTCATGACCGCGCCGACGGCGGCGCCGACCATGAACGGCATCAGGTTCGGAAGGTTCTTGACCATCCGCTTCGTGATCTGCTGGCGCAGTTCGCGCTTCAGCTGGCCGCCGAGGGCCGCGTTGATCGACATCGGCTTGGCCACGTCGATTCCGCGCTCGTCCGACCAGGAGTGCAGATAGGCGGTGGTGCGCTCCTTGAGGCCGCCGGGCGGGCGTTGGCCGTAGACCTCGTGCAGCTCGGCGACGAGCTTCAGCTCGATCGCGGCGACACCGGTGATCTCGGCGGCCAGCTCGGCGGGCATGGCGGGCGGTACGGGCAGCATCGCTGCGGCGCCCACACCCGCGCCGACGGTCGAGGTGGCGTTGCGCGCGCCCGCCACCAGCTTGTCGGCGATCTGCTCGGGCCCGAGGCCCGGGAACTGCTTGCGCAGGGTCGCCAGATCCCGGACCGGGACGCGCGGGGCGTTCTCGATGATCCGGTCGGCGAGGTAGGCGATGCCGGCCTTGGCGCTCTGGCCGCCCTTGAGCACGCCTGCCTTGGCACTCTGGCCGCCTCGGCGCACGCCGTCTCTGACGGCGGCGAAGCGTCCGGCGTTCGCCGGGGACACGTCCTGGCGGGGCGCTCTTTCGACGGCCGTGCCGTCGCCGTCGCGCCTTGCGCTCGGTCCGTGGGCGTCCGCTGCTTCGAGCGAGGCCTGGGGGCCTCGCTCGTCGTCACGTACGCCGTCGAGCGGGCTGCCGCCGGTGGCCGGGCCACCGGTTGCCGTCCGCTTCCGGAAGATCCGCTTCCGGGGCGGGGTCGAGCCTGTCACGGCCGACCCCCGCCTCAGTCGCAGTCGCGGCAGATCGGCTGGCCGTTCTTCTCGCGGGCCAGCTGGCTGCGGTGGTGTACGAGGAAGCAGCTCATGCAGGTGAACTCGTCCTGCTGCTTGGGCAGGACGCGAACGGCCAGCTCCTCGTTGGAGAGGTCCGCGCCGGGCAGTTCCATGCCCTCCGCGGCCTCGAACTCGTCTACGTCGACGGCCGAGGTCGACTTGTCGTTCCGGCGAGCCTTCAGTTCTTCAAGGCTGTCCGAGTCGACGTCGTCGTCGGTCTTGCGTGGAGTGTCGTAATCCGTTGCCATGTCGCTCTCCCCCTCTGGGTGTCTGCGGTGTCTCCAGCGCACGTAACGCGTGAGAGGCCGGACTTGTGCCCGACCCGAGGCGGAGATTTTGCCTCACATCAAGGTCTGTTACTCAATCGACACCCAACCGCACCCCTGAAGGGGCGACCGGCTTGGATGGCGATCGGGACCGTACACGGTCCGTTTGTCGCACTACACGGGCGCCACCCCGTGTACTTCCCGTGATCCGTACCCCTGAAAACCCGGATTTTCCAGGCTTTCCGGTGGTCAGAGCGATCACGGAGAGTAGAGGGCCGAGGATTCGCCTCTGTGATCGATTCCACACGGATCTCGGGGGTCCAGGTCCCGAAAATTCCGCTAAAAGCGAACGTCGACGAATCCTCAGCAGCGTCTCAGACAGGCAGCGTGACTCGCATCACGAGACCACCCCCCTCGCGCGGCTCCGCGATGATACGGCCTCCGTGTGCACGGGCCACCGACCGGGCGATGGACAGACCGAGGCCCACTCCCTTGTCGCTCCCGGTCCGCTCCGTGCGCAGCCGCCGGAACGGCTCGAAGAGGTTGTCGATCTCGTACGCCGGGACGACGGGGCCGGTGTTCGAGACGACCAGGACCGCCTGGCCGTCCTTGATCTCCGTCCGCACCTCTACCCAGCCCCCTTCGGCGACGTTGTACCGCACGGCGTTCTGCACCAGGTTCAGGGCGATCCGCTCCAGCAGGACGCCGTTGCCCTGCACGACCGCGAGGCCGCGCTCGCCGCGGATCTCCACGCCCTTCTCCTCGGCCTCCGCCCGCACCTGGTCGATGGCGCGCGAGGCGACCTCGGCGATGTCGACGGGCTTGCGCTCGACGATCTGGTTGTCGCTGCGGGCGAGCAGCAGCAGCCCCTCGACCAGCTGCTCGCTGCGCTCGTTGGTGGAGAGCAGCGTCCTGCCGAGCTGCTGCAGCTCCTGGGGCGCACCCGGGTCGGACAGGTGCACCTCCAGGAGCGTGCGGTTGATCGCCAGGGGCGTACGGAGCTCGTGCGAGGCGTTGGCGACGAACCTCTGCTGGGCCGTGAAGGCGCGCTCCAGGCGGTCCAGCATCTCGTCGAAGGTGTCCGCGAGCTCCTTCAACTCGTCGTCGGGGCCGTCGAGTTCGATCCGCCGGGACAGGTCGGAGCCGGCCACGCGGAGGGCGGTGCGGGTGATCCGGCCGAGCGGCGAGAGCACCCGGCCGGCCATCGCGTACCCGAAGGCGAAGGCGATGACGCTGAGGCCGAGGAGGGCGAGCAGCGAGCGGCTGAGGAGGTCGTCGAGGGCCTTCTGGCGCTGGTGGTTCAGGCAGGCGTTCAGGGCGGCGTTGAACTGGTCCTGGCTGCCGGCGGCGGCCGGCAGGTTGGGGCACGCCTCGCTGTAGACCTTGACCTCGCTGCCTTCCATGATCTTGAACGGCAGCTCGTTGCCCACGTGCACGGCCTGGGCCGCGAGCAGGTAGATGATCGAGAGCAGCAGGATGCCGGCGATCAGGAACATGCCGCCGTAGAGCAGCGTGAGCCTTATCCGGATCGTGGGACGCAGCCAGGGGAACGGAGGCTCCGGACGGTCCGGGGCATACGTCGGTTTCGGAGGCGCCGTCGGCGGCGCCGGGGTCGCGGCCATGGGTGGATCAGATCCGGTATCCGGAGCCGGGCACGGTGACGATGACGGCGGGCTCGCCGAGCTTGCGGCGGAGCGTCATCACGGTCACGCGCACGACGTTGGTGAACGGGTCGGTGTTCTCGTCCCAGGCCTTCTCCAGGAGCTGCTCGGCCGAGACGACGGCTCCCTCGCTGCGCATGAGCACCTCCAGGACGGCGAACTCCTTCGGCGCGAGCTGGATCTCCTTGCCGTCGCGGAAGACCTCGCGGCGGTTGGGGTCCAGCTTGATGCCGGAGCGCTCGAGGACGGGCGGGAGCGCCACCGTCGTACGCCGCCCGAGGGCGCGCACGCGCGCGGTGAGCTCGGTGAACGCGAAGGGCTTGGGCAGGTAGTCGTCCGCGCCCAGCTCCAGGCCCTCCACGCGGTCGCTGACGTCGCCGGAGGCGGTGAGCATCAGGACGCGGGTGGGCATGCCCAGCTCGACGATCTTGCGGCAGACGTCGTCCCCGTGGACGAGGGGGAGGTCGCGGTCGAGCACCACGACGTCGTAGTCGTTCACGCCGATGCGTTCGAGGGCGGCCGCGCCGTCGTACACGACGTCGACCGCCATGGCCTCCCGGCGCAGTCCGGTGGCCACCGCATCGGCGAGCAGCTGCTCGTCCTCGACGACGAGTACGCGCACGTCTTCTGTCCTTCCGCTTGGCGCCCTTGCAGGGCAGGCCTGATCACGAGTGGTGAGTCACTCCATCCTGCCTCTTTCGGCCATAAACCGGCTGTAAGGCGATCTCCGGAAGATGAATTCCGGGATTCGGGGGCGAGTTGAGGTTTCCGTGGATCCGAGCCTGGGGAGGACGACTCCACACCCGCGATCACTCTTTGCATGTGGCACGCCACGGCGCAGCGCTCCCAGGCTGCGACAGACGTGATCGCCCCTTCCCGAGGGCACACTCCGTGCCACCGACCACGACCCACGACGAGGGGGCGCAACCATGGACGCATTCACCGCAGGGCTCCTGCACCGCATAAAGACCACCGAGTCCGACCTTTCGCAGGCTCGCGCGGACGGCGACGACTTCCTCGTGGAGGTCGAAGAGGCCGAGCTCGACGACCTGCGTCGACTCGCCGCCGAGCACGGCGTGCAGGTCGCCTGAGCCGTTCCGCAGACCGTTCCACCCGTTCCGTACGCGAAGAGCCCCGGCACTTTCCAGGTGCCGGGGCTCTCGTATGTGCGGGGTGCTCAGTCGTGCCAGGCGCCGAGGTCCTCCAGCTTGGCCTGCAGGGTTTCGAAGAGTCCGGGCGGCGCGGCCACGGTCAGCTCGGTCGAGAGTTCCTCGCCGGGCCGGCCGCCGACGAGGGCGCCCGCCTCCCGCGCGATCAGCTCGCCGGCCGCGTAGTCCCAGGGGTTGAGGCCCCGCTCGTAGTACGCGTCGAGGCGGCCGCAGGCGACGTCGCACAGGTCGATGGCCGCGGAGCCGCCGCGGCGGATGTCGCGGACCTGCGGGATCAACTGCCGGACCACCTCGGCCTGGCGGATCCGGCGCTCCTCGCGGTAGCCGAAGCCGGTGCCGAGCAGCGCCAGGCCGAACTCGGGCGCGGTCCCGACCTTCAGCTGCCGCTCGCCGACGTACGCGCCCTCGCCGAGGGAGGCCCGGAAGGTCTCGCCCTGCATCGGCACGTGCACGACGCCGACGAGGGTCTCGCCGTCCTTGCGGGCGGCGATGGAGACGCACCAGGCGGGGCGTCCGTACAGGTAGTTGACGGTGCCGTCGATGGGGTCGATGACCCACTGGACGCCGCTGCTGCCCTCGACGCTCGCGCCCTCCTCGCCGAGGAAGCCGTCGTCGGGCCTGCGCTCGCCGAGAAAGCCGGTGATCAGCTTCTCGGAGGCGATGTCCATCTCGGTGACGACGTCGACGGCGCTGGTCTTGGTGGCGGCCACGCCCAGGTCGGCGGGGCGGCCGTCGCGCAGGAAAGCGCCCGCGCGCTCGGCGGCCTCGACCGCCAGGTCGAGGAGTTCGGCATGCAACTGCTGGGTCACGGTGGGGAGTTCCTTACGCGTAGGGGCTGTCGACGCCGGCCGCGGCGGGCTTCGGCGTCCGGGCCGGGCAGCAGCCGACGGGGCACAGGTCGTGGCTCGGGCCGAGCGCGCCGAGGAAGCAGGGGCTGACGTCCTCGCCGCGTTCGGCGCGGGCGCGCTCCTGGACGAGGTCGCGGATCGCGGCGGCGAAGCGCGGGTCGGCGCCGACGGTCGCGGAGCGGGCCACGGGCAGGCCGAGCTCGGCGGCCTTGGCGGTGGCCTCGGTGTCGAGGTCGTAGAGGACCTCCATGTGGTCGGAGACGAAGCCGATGGGGACCATGACGACCGCGGCGGCCCCGGCCTCGTGCCGCTCCTCCAGGTGGTCGCAGATGTCCGGCTCCAGCCACGGGATGTGCGGGGCGCCGGAGCGGGACTGGTAGACGAGCTGCCAGGGGCGGTCCGCTACGCCGGTCTCCTCGGCCACCGCGTCCGCGATCAGCCGGGCCACGTCCAGGTGCTGCGCGACGTACGCCCCGCCCTCGCCGTGCTCCTCGACCGTGCCCGAGGTGTCGGCGGCGGCGGTCGGGATGGAGTGCGTGGTGAAGGCGAGCTGCGCGGACTCCCGTACGTCCTCCGGGAGTTGGGCGAGGGACTGCAGCACGCCGTCGATCATGGGGCGGACGAAGCCGGGGTGGTTGAAGTAGTGCCGGAGCTTGTCGATCCGCGGCAGCTCCAGGCCCTCCGCCTCCAGGGCGGCGAGGGAGTCCGCGAGGTTCTCGCGGTACTGCCGGCAGCCGGAGTACGAGGCGTAGGCGCTGGTGGCCAGGGTCAGGATGCGGCGGTGGCCGTCGCGGACCAGCTCGCGCAGGGTGTCCGTGAGGTACGGGGCCCAGTTGCGGTTGCCCCAGTACACCGGCAGGTCCAGGCCGTGGTCGGCGAAGTCCTTGCGCAGGGCGTCGAGCAGCGCGCGGTTCTGGTCGTTGATCGGGCTGACCCCGCCGAACAGGAAGTAGTGCTGCCCCACCTCCTTGAGCCGCTCCTTCGGGATGCCGCGGCCCTTCGTCACGTTCTCCAGGAACGGCACCACGTCGTCGGGGCCCTCGGGGCCGCCGAAGGAGAGCAGCAGCAGGGCGTCATAAGGGGTGGAGTCAAGCGCTTCTGGCATGGCTCCGATCCTGCCACCCCCGCTGAGCGCCGGAAAACGCGGTGCGTCCCGGGTTTCCCCGGCCGTAAGCTGTATGGACCATCTACACGCCTTACCGGCACCCCTCGCCGGACCCCTCACCGAACGCCGCAAGCGGAGCCCTCCTTGCCCAGCCCCTACCGCGCCATCTTCGACGCCCCCGGCACTCGGGCGTTCTCCGCCGCCGGCTTCATCGGCCGCCTGCCGCTCGCCATGATGGGCATCGGCATCGTCACGATGATCTCCCAGCTCACCGGGCGGTACGGGCTCGCGGGCGCGCTCTCGGCCACCGTCGCGCTGTCGGCCGCGGTGATCGGTCCGCAGATCTCCCGGCTCGTCGACCGGCACGGCCAGCGCAAGGTGCTGCGCCCGGCGACCCTGGTCGCACTGTTCGCGGTGACCGGGCTGCTCGTCGCGGCGAAGCTGGAGCTGGCCGACTGGACGCTGTTCGTCTTCGCGGCCGGGGTCGGCTGCGTACCGAGCCTCGGCTCGATGATCCGCTCGCGCTGGGTGTGGGTGTACCAGACGGATCCGCGCAAGCTGCACACCGCGTACTCCTTCGAGTCCGTGGTGGACGAGGCCTGCTTCATCTTCGGGCCGATCGTCTCCATCGGGCTCTCCACCGCCTGGTTCCCGGAGGCCGGGCCGCTGCTCGCCGCGCTGTTCCTGGCCGTCGGCACGTTCTGGCTGACCGGGCAGCGCGCCACCGAGCCCGTGCCGCATCCGCGCGAGCACCACGCCAAGGGCTCGGCCCTGAAGTCGCCGGGACTGCAGGTCCTGGTCCTCACGTTCGTGGCCACCGGCACGATCTTCGGCGCGGTCGACGTGGTGACGGTGGCCTTCGCCGAGGCCGAGGGGCACAAGTCGGCGGCCAGCCTGGTGCTCGCGGTGTACGCGCTCGGCTCCTGCCTGGCCGGCGTGGTCTTCGGGCTGCTGCACCTGAAGGGCCCGGCCGCCCGGCGGTGGCTGCTGGGCGTCTGTGCGATGGCCGTGAGTATGATCCCGCTTCAACTGGTCGGGAACCTTCCGTTTCTGGCCGTGGCGCTGTTTGTCGCGGGCCTCTCCATCGCGCCGACGATGGTGACCACCATGGCCCTGGTCGAGCAGCACGTACCACGCGCGAAACTGACCGAGGGCATGACCTGGACGTCCACCGGGCTCGCGGTCGGCATCGCGCTCGGCTCGTCGGCCTCAGGCTGGGTGATCGACGCGGCCGGGGCGGACGCGGGGTACTCGGTGCCGGGAGTCGCCGGCATCGCCGCGGTCGCGGTCGCGTTCCTGGGGTATCGCCGGCTGAAGAGGCCGGTGCCGCAGCGGGGAGGGGCCCATGAACACGCAGCACACGGCACAGGCGAACGGCCGGAACGGATCGCGGACGCAGCGCCCGACGCCGTGGCGTAACTGGGCGGGCAACGTCGTCTCGCGCCCGACGCGGGAGGTGACCCCCGCCTCCGTGGACGAGCTGGCCGAGGCCCTGCGTACGGCCGCGGAGCGCGGCGAGCGCGTGAAGCCGGTCGGCACCGGCCACTCCTTCACCGCGGCCGCCGCGACGGACGGCGTCCTGATCCGCCCGAACCTGCTCACCGGCATCAGGAAGCTCGACCGGGAGGCCGGCACCGTCACCGTGGAGGCGGGTACTCCGCTCAAGCGCCTGAACGTGGCCCTGGCCCGCGAGGGCCTGTCGCTCACGAACATGGGCGACATCATGGAGCAGACCGTCGCGGGCGCCACCAGCACCGGCACGCACGGCACCGGCCGCGAGTCGGGCTCGATATCCGCCCAGATCACGGCACTTGAGCTGGTCACGGCCGACGGCACGGTCCTGACCTGCTCGGCCGACGAGAATCCCGAGGTGTTCGCGGCCGCCCGGATCGGCATCGGCGCGCTCGGCGTGGTCACGGCGATCACCTTCGCCGTGGAGCCGGTGTTCCTGCTCACGGCCCGCGAGGAGCCGATGAGCTTCGACAAGGTCACCGCCGAGTTCGACCAACTCTTCGCGGAGAACGAGCACTTCGAGTTCTACTGGTTCCCGCACACCGGCAACTGCAGCACCAAGCGCAACAACCGCAGCTCAGGACCCGAGAACCCGGTGAGCGCCCTGAGCGGCTGGTTCGAGGACGAGTTCCTCTCCAACGGCCTCTTCCAGGCGGTCAATTCGCTCGGCCGCGCCTTCCCGGCGACGATCCCCTCGGTCGCCAAGATCTCCAGCAGGGCGCTCTCCGCCCGCACCTACACGGACATCCCCTACAAGGTCTTCACATCACCGCGCCGGGTCCGCTTCCTGGAGATGGAGTACGCGGTGCCGCGCGAGGCCCTCGTTCCCGCACTGCGCGAGCTGAAGGCCATGGTCGAGCGCTCGCCGCTGCGGATCAGCTTCCCGGTCGAGGTCCGTACGGCGCCCGCGGACGACATCGCCCTGTCGACGGCCTCGGACCGCGACAGCGCGTACATCGCGGTCCACATGTACAAGGGCACGCCGCACCAGGCGTACTTCACCGCCGCCGAGAAGATCCTCACCGAGCACGCGGGCCGCCCGCACTGGGGCAAGATCCACACGCGCGACGCGGAGTACCTCTCCTCCGTCTATCCGCGCTTCGGCGAGTTCACCGCGCTGCGCGACCGCCTGGACCCGGACCGCCTCTTCGGCAACGACTACCTGCGCCGGGTCCTCGGCGACTGACGCGCTTCACTCGACGGGCCTGCCGGTCGGCTCCGGGTCGGCGTCGGTCGCGCTCTCGGTCGGCTCCGGGCTCGACGGCTCGGCGCTCGGGTCGGCCTCGGACTCCGTCGGGCTCGGCTCCGCCGTCGGCTCCGTGCCGTCCGAGGACTGCGAGGCGCTGGGCCGGGGCTGCGGCTCGGTACCGTCCGAGCCTCGGTCCGGCGTGACCGTCGGCTCGGCGGCCGGGTTCCGCTCGCCGCTGTCCGCGCCGCCCTCATCGGTCGGCGTCGACGGCGAAGGGCGGTCGTCCGGGGTGTCGCCCCGCCGCTCGTCGGCCGAGGCGCCGCCCCACGAACTGGGCCGCAGCACCTGCGAGTCGTTGCCGCTGAAGCTGTTCCCCGAGACCAGTTCGTACGTCGAGATGCCCGCCATGGTCACGCCGAAGATCAGCGCGGCACCGAGCAGCGGCCGCTTCCAGCTCTTGATGCGCTTGCCCTGGACGGGGACGTCGACGGGAGCCTCCGGCGTCACGATGCCGAGGAAGCGGGTCTCGTCGTCGGAACTCCCGCCCGGACCGCCGCTGTTCGCGCGCAGCAGCATCGTCGCGTCGGCCCGCGCCAGCACGGTGGTCGCGTCATCCTCGGGCTCGGGCTCGGGCCGGCGCACGGGCGTGAGGAGTCGGGTGCGCTCGGCGTCGACCTTGGTGAGGAGCTGCGTACGGTCGCCGTCCGCGACGCCGACAGGGGCGAGGAGCTGCGTACGGTCCGCTTCGGCCCGGCCCGCGGTGGGCAGCACGGTGGTCGCGTCGGCGGCGCCCGCGACAGGCAGCGCCGTCGTCGCATCAGCGGCGCCCGTGGCAGGCAGCGCCGTCGTCGCGTCGCCCTCGGCCGTGACGACGCCGGGGCGCCAACTCGTCGTGACCGGGCCGGTGCTGGGGTTCGCCGCGCGGGCCGACGCCACCGACGGGGCTGACGGGGCCGACGGCTCCGACGAGGCGCGGAAGGTGGCAGGCACCGGGCGGCCGTCCGCGGTGAGCGGCACCTGCCGCACGCGCGGCTTGGCCTTCTCGGCTGCCTCGCGCACCTGCTCGCCCGTACGCGAGAAGAAGTGCTGGAAGACGGAGCCGCCGCAGGTCGCGATCACGCTGACCAGGCCGGCGCCGAGGATCGTGCCGTAGACGCCGAAGCTGGAGGCGAGTTTGGCCGCCACGACCGCGGCCACGGCGCTGCCCGCGACCTGAGGCACGTTCAGGTCGATCTTCTTGCGCTTCCGCTCCCCCTCCTTCGCCCCGGACTCCTTCGACCCGGACTCCTTCGCCCCGGACTTCCCGGTTTCGGCCTTCTTTTCCATCCCCGTCCCTTGATTGCCGCTCGCTCCTGACTGCACTCTCAAGTGACATTTGAGCGACACGGATAGTTCCGGTTCTGGAGATTCTGTGAAGCAAGACACCCCTGCGGGCACCGGGGATGTGATCCACGCCGCCCAACTGCCTTGCCCTGTGAGAAGTTCGGCGGCGCGGCGGTCCACCCGAGTGGCCCGAATGGAGTACTGTTGCGAGCCCTGGGTCCGGTCTCCAACCTGGGTGCCCGGGAGCGGTTTCAGCATCTCCGGGAGGGGGCTCGCTGCACAGAGTGACGATCAGTCACTTAGCGTTGCGAATAGGTAACCGTGCCATAACGGCGATCCAGGGCCCATGCCCGACACGCCGGGCAACTCGGCAAGGTTGTGGCAGGCTGCACCCGGGCAGGCCACACTCGACTAGCGGAAGCAGCGTTACGCACGTGACGTCGGCAGGCACCACCCGGGAGGTCCCCATGCCCGAACTGCGTGTCGTGGCTGTCAGCAACGACGGCACACGGCTGGTGCTGAAGGCTGCGGACTCGACGGAGTACACGCTTCCGATCGATGAACGGCTGCGCGCAGCAGTGCGCGGCGATCGCCCACGCCTCGGCCAGATCGAGATCGAGGTGGAGAGCCATCTCCGCCCCCGCGACATCCAGGCCCGTATACGGGCCGGCGCCTCCGCCGAGGAGGTCGCCCAACTCGCCGGCATCCCCGTCGACCGCGTCCGCCGCTTCGAGGGCCCCGTCCTCGCCGAGCGCGCGTTCATGGCCGAGCGGGCCCGCAAGACGCCCGTGCGTCGCCCCGGCGAGAACACCGGCCCCCAGCTCGGCGAAGCCGTCCAGGAACGGCTGTTGATCCGCGGCGCCGACAAGGACTCCGTCCAGTGGGACTCCTGGCGCCGGGACGACGGCACCTGGGAAGTGCTGCTCGCCTACAGCGTCGCCGGCGAGCCGCACACCGCGAGCTGGACGTACGACCCGCCCCGGCGGCTCGTCCAGGCCGTCGACGACGAGGCGCGCTCGCTGATCGGCGAGGCCGACGACATCGCGCCGCCCGAGCCGAGCTTCCCGTTCGTGCCGCGGATCGCACGGCTGCCCCGGGACCGGCCGCTCGACCGCGCCCTGGACCGGCAGTTGGAGCGTCCGAGCATCCCCTCGCCCACCCCCGAGCCGGTCGAGGAGAGCGAGGACGAGCGGGACTCCCTGACCAGCCTCCTGGAAGCGGTGCCGAGCTTCCGCGGCGACCTGGTCGTGCCCGAGCGGCCCGCGCCGCCCGCGCCCGCCACCGGACCGTCCGCCGCCCCCGCGGCGAGCGCCAACTCCACCTCCACCACGGAGCGACCCTCCGTCGAGGAGCCCGAGCAGGAGCCCGAGGTCGAGGAGCCCCCGGCCCCCGCTGCCTCCGCCGGATCGGCGTACGCGGACGTGCTGATGCCGCGCGCCGTCGCCGGACACCGCGACCGCCTGGTCGGCACCACCGACCGGCAGGCCGAGGCGGACGGCGTCCGACCGGGCCGCCGCGCCGCGGTGCCCAGTTGGGACGAGATCGTCTTCGGCACGCGCCGCAAGAAGCAGGACTGAGGCGTACGTAGCGACGCCGCAAGAGGAGGGGCCCGAGCCGTGATTCCGGCTCGGGCCCCTCCTCACGTACGCGCGCTACGCACGCCAGTCACGCCCCCTCACTGCGGGTCCGGGCCCGTGGCCACCGGGCGGGACTCGTCCGCGGACCACTGCGACCACGAGCCCGGGTAGAGGACCGCGGGGATGCCCGCGACCGCCAGGGCGAGGATTTCGTGGGCGCCGGAGACGCCCGAACCGCAGTAGACGCCGACCTCCGTGCCCTCGACGGCCCCAAGTGACCTGAAACGCTCGGCCAGTTGCTCGCGCGGCAGGAAACGGCCGTCCGGGCCCACGTTCTCCGTCGTCGGCGCCGAGACCGCGCCCGGGATGTGGCCGCCGACCCGGTCGATGGGCTCGACGTCACCGCGGTAGCGCTCCGCGGCGCGGGCGTCCAGGAGCAGTCCGGAGCGGGCCAGGGCGGCCGCGCCGTCCGCGTCCACCGAACCGGTCTCCCCCGTCGCACCCGGCTTCGGCACGAAGTCTCCCGGCTCGGGTGCGGGCGTACACGTGGACAGCTCGCCCGACCATGCCGCGAGGCCGCCGTCGAGGACACGCACCGAGGGGTGGCCCGTCCAGCGCAGCAGCCACCAGGCGCGGGCCGCCGCCCAGCCCTGGCCGCCGTCGTACACGACCACGTCACGGTCCGCGGACACCCCGGCCGCGCGCATGGCCTCACCGAAGACGTCCAGGTCGGGCAGCGGATGGCGGCCGTCGGCGCCGGGCGGCCCGGCGAGCTCGGCGTCCAGGTCGACGAAGACGGCCCCCGGCAGATGCCCGGCCGCGTACTCGGCACGGCCGTCGAAGGCGGGCTCGCCCGCCGCCTTCGCCGCGCTCAGCTGCCAGCGGACGTCGAGGAGCACCGGCGGAGTCTGCCCCGCCAGGTCGCTCGCGAGTTCGGATCCAGAGATGATGGCTGTCATGGGGCCCATCCTCGCGCAAAGTCTGGTCGCCCCGTCCAGGAACGACTACCCTGCACCGCCGGCTGTTCCGTAGATCGACATTCGATCGACATTCCATCCGCAGCCGATCCGCATCCGGTTCGTATTCGATCCGTATTCGACCCGTATTCGGCGGAAACAGCGCGGAAGCGGATGAGCGGTGATGATCCGGGCATCCTTCCTGGGATCCCCGGACACGGCCCCCGGTGGATCACCCTGACGGTCCGAGGAGACGAGGCACGATGACCGAGTCCACAGCTCGGCACACGCCCGGCACACCTTGCTGGGTGAGCCTGATGGTGCACGGCATGGCCGCGACCCAGGAGTTCTACGGCGCGCTGTTCGGCTGGGAATTCCGGCCGGGGCCCGAGCAGTTGGGACCGTACGTGCGGGCGTTGCTCGACGGTCACGAGGTGGCCGGAATCGGCGAGCTGCCGGACGACCGGCAACTGCCCGTCGCCTGGACGCCCTACCTGGCGACGGACGACGCGGACGCCACCGCGGAGACCGTCCGGCACTGCGGCGGCACCGTCGGCGTCGGGCCGCTCGACGCCGGTGACGCGGGGCGGCTCGCCATCGCGTCCGACTCCGTGGGCGCCGTCTTCGGCGTCTGGCAGGCCGCCGACCATCGCGGCACCTCGGGCGCCGGCAGGCCGGGCACCCCGGTCTGGAACGAGCTGATCACCCACGAGACAGCCGCGGTCGGCACGTTCTACTCGCACCTCTTCGAGTACCGCGAGGAGCCGCTCGACGCCGACCCCCGATCCGGCTCCGGCTCCGGCTCCGGCTCCGGCTCCGACTACCTGACCCTCCGGCTGGAGGGCCGCGCGGTGGTCGGCATCCACGGCATCGGGGACGTACTGCCGCGCGAGCGCGGGCCGCACTGGATGACGTACTTCGAGGTCGCAGACGTGGACGCGGCGGCGACCAGGGTCGTCGAGCTCGGCGGGCAGGTGCTGCGCGCCCCGCTCGACAGCGCCCACGGTCGCCTCGCGACGGTCGCGGACCCGGAGGGCGCGGTGTTCAGCATCGTGCACTCGGCGGGCTGAGCGGGAGCTTTCGGGCCTCTGCCGCGGAGGGGCGTCAGGCGTTGCCCGCCGGCAGCACGTCCGGCGACAGGGCCGCCGCCCGGGACGAGGCGCTCGTCATGCGGCGGCGGTGGTGGCGGCGGCACAGGACCTCGTAGCCGACCTCCTCGGTCGGTCGGTCCACATCGCCGACGACGACCTGCTCGCCCTCGACGACCATCGCCCCGCCGACCGTACGGGCGTTGTGGGTGGCGCGGGCGCCGCACCAGCACATCGCCTCGACCTGCAACGTCTCTATGCGGTCGGCGAGTTCGATGAGGCGCTGCGAGCCGGGGAAGAGCTTGGTGCGGAAGTCGGTGGTGATGCCGAACGCGAAGACGTCCATGTCCAGGTCGTCCACGACCCGCGCCAGCTGGTCGATCTGCTCGGGCGCGAGGAACTGCGCCTCGTCCACGATCACGTAGTCCACGCGCTCGCCCTGCGACATCCGCTCCACCAGATACCCGTACAGGTCGAGGCCCGGCGCCGCCTCCACGGCGTCCGTGACCAGGCCGAGCCGGGAGGAGAGCTTGCCCTCGCCGGCGCGGTCGTCGCGGGTGAAGATGATGCCCTGCAGTCCCCGCGCCGACCGGTTGTGACCGATCTGGAGGGCGAGGGTGCTCTTGCCGCAGTCCATGGTTCCGGAGAAGAACACCAGCTCGGACATGGGGAGTTGAGGGCCTTTCGGTACGTACGTGAGGGGGCTCGGGCGCGCGAGGGCCGTGCTCAGGTGCGGACTTCGAGCAGCGGGACGAGCTGCTCGACGGCCGTCATGGAGCCGTGGTTGCCGACCATCGCGGACTCGTTGGGCTCCCGCTCCGAGGCGATGATCAGGACGTCGTCGCGGGCGGCCGCGATCACGTCGCCGAGCCTGCCGTACACCCGCTCGTCGCAGGCGCCGGGCGGGCCGAACCAGCCCGCGGCAATGGCCTCTTCGCGGCTCGCCACCCAGAACTGCTCGCCGAGCACCTCGCGCCAGCAGGTCAGCACATCGTTCTCCGCACCGGGAACCGCGTAGACGTGCCGGGCACGGCCCTCGCCGCCGAGCAGGGCGACGCCCGCGCGCAGCTCCCAGTCCTCGTCGAAGTCGATGCGGTGCTGCTCGTCGAAGGGGATGTCGATCATGCCGTGGTCGGCGGTGACGTACAGCGTGGAGCGGGGCGGGAGCTGCTCGGCGAGGCGCTGCACCAGACGGTCGACGTACATCAGCTGGCCGCGCCAAGCGTCGGAGTCGACGCCGAAGCGGTGGCCCTTGCCGTCCACCTCGGAGTAGTACGTGTAGACCAACGAGCGGTCGCCCGCAGCGAGTTGCTCGGCCGCGACGTCCATGCGCTCCTCGCCGGAGAGCCTGCCGTGGAAGGTGCCGCCGCTGAGGGCGATCTTCGTGAGCGGGGTCTGCGCGAAGGCCGGGGACGACACCTGGGCGGTGTGCACGCCGGCCTCGTCGGCGACCTGGAAGACCGTCGGATACGGCTGCCAGATGTGCGGCGGGGTCCAGGGGTTCCAGCGCAGCTGGTTCATCAGCGCGTCGGTGTCCGGGTTGCGCACCGTGTAGCCGGGCAGTCCGTGCGCGGCGGGCGGCAGTCCGGTGCCGACCGAGGCGAGCGAGGTCGCGGTGGTGGCGGGGAAGCCCACGGTGATGGGGCGCCCGGTGCCGCCGCGGGAGCTGCCGATCAGGGAGGTCAGGAACGGGGCCTCGTCGGGATGGGCGAGCAGCTGCTCCCAGCCCAGGCCGTCGATCAGGAACACGCAGTTGCGGTCGGCGGCCGCGAGCTCCGGGATCTGCGCGTGCGAGCCGGGCACCTGCACGCCCATGCCGGTCGCCAGGGTGGGCAGCAGGTCGGCGAGCGATCCCGTGCCGTACGCGGGTACGGGGGCGGAGTCGACGGTGAGGAACTCCGCGGTCTCCTCCGGCCAGTAGGGCTCGGCCATCAGCGGGCGGTGGCCGCGGTGGCCTCGGAGAGGGCCTGCGCGAAGGCCAGGGTCTGGCGCACGGTGTCCGGGCCGTCGCCGGCCTCGCTGACGCGCAGGCTCAGGTCGTCGGCCGTGGTGTTGCCCGTGTACCCGTGGTCGGCCTCGCAGTTGGGGTCGCCGCAGGCGGCGGGCTCCAGGTCGATACGGGACACGGCGCCCCAGCCGATGGTGAGCAGGACCTCGCGGGGCAGGCTGCCGGGCTGGTACTTCTCCGGGTTCGCGACGACCCGGCTGACCACGACCGAGGAGATCCGGCCGAGCTTCACGGACTCGGTGGAGGTGGTCGCGTACGGCGTCGGCGAGGTGGAGTCGGCGGCCTGCTCGTCGGTGTGGCTGACGATGAAGCGGGTGCCGGTGAGGACGAGGACCGTCACATGCCGACGGACCTCGTTGGCGTCGAAGGTGGTCTCCTGGTGCACCAGGTACGACGCGATCGGCTCGCCGCCGACGGCGGCTTCCACCGCCTCGGCCACGAGAGCCGGGTAGTAGCCGCTGCGCTCGATCGCGGCGCGCAGCCCCTGGGTCGTCGTACCGGTCTTCGCCATACGCCCCATCCTACGGGGGCCCGGGGACCGCCGTGGCACCCCACTGCCCGCCCCCGGGGCCGGGGTGGGACGGGCGTGACCGGGCGGGCACGGAGGGGTGGGTGTGAACGGTGCGCCGGGCGTGCGGGGGCGGGCGGGCTCAGTAGGCGGGCAGGGTGCGCGGGCCCAGGTCGTCGCGGGCCGGGGGTGGGGCGAGGCGGACCGTGGAGTTGAGGACGGCGGCGCCGTGCTGTCCGACGACCACGGGTTCGAGTGTGACGGAGACGATCTCGGGGTGGTCGTCGACGAGGCGGGAGACACGGAGCAGCACGTCTTCGAGAGCCGGGGTGTCCACCGGGGAGGAACCGCGCCAGCCGAAGAGAAGCGGGGCGGTTCTGATGGATCTGATGAGTCCGGCGGCGTCCCGGTCGGTGACCGGGACCAGCCGGTGCGCGGTGTCGCCGAGCAGTTCGGACGGCGCCCCGGCGAGGCCGAAGGAGAGCACCGCTCCGGCGGCCGGGTCGATCGTGGCCCGTACGACGGTGTCGACGCCGCGCGGGACCATCGCCTGCACGACCGGCCGCAGCTCCTCCGGCTTGCCGAGGGCCTCGGTCAACTCGGCGTACGCGGCGCGGAGTTGGTCCTCCCCGGCAAGGTCCAGGCGGACTCCGCCGAGGTCGGCGCGGTGGCGCAGGTGGGGTGCGGTGGTCTTCAGCGCGACCGGGTAGCCGAGCACGCGGGCGGCGTGCGCGGCGGCGTCCGCGTCGGGTGCGGGCAGGGTGCGGTGGACGCGGATGCCGTACCGGCGCAGCAGGTCGTGGGCGTCCTCGGGGGCGAGGTCGAAGCCGCGGTCGGTGTCGGCGGCTTCGAGCAGGGCGTCGATCCGCTCGGCGGCACCGCGCTCGTCGATGTCGTCGTACTGCGGGACGCGGCCCGGGTGGTCGGCGTTCTCGCGCCGCCACTGGGCGTACTTGACGGCTTCGCCGAGGGCGCGGGCGGCGCGTTCGGCGGCCGGATAGGCGGGGATGCTGCTGCCTCGGCCCCGGTCTCGGCCCCGGTCTTGGACCTGACCCGGGGCTTGGCCTTGGCCGGGGTCGGCGGGGGTGGGCTCTCTCGGTTCGGCGGGCGTCAGCTCGGCTCGGGTGGAGGGCTCCGCCTCCGGGCGAGTGGCGGGAGTGGCCGTCGGGCCGGTGGCGGGCGCGGGGTTCGGCCCGGTGGCGGGCGCGGGGTTCGGCCCGGTGGCGGGCGCGGGGTTCGGCCCGGTGGCGGGCGCGGGGTTGGGCCCGGTGGCGGGCGCGGGGTTCGGCCCGGTGGCGGGCGCGGGGTTCGGCCCGGTGGCGGGCGCGGGGTTCGGGCCCGCGGACGGGCGGGCCTGGGCGGCGGGCTGCTGGGGGCGTTGGGCGCCCTCGGCCGGCGGTGCCGTGCGGGAGGCGGCGGAAAGGGCCTCGGCGAGCTGGCCGAGTTCGACCACGACCACGACGACCGGCTTGGCGGGCCCCGCCGCGACCGCTTCGCGCAGCGTGGCCGCAAGGGCGGACGTGGACTGGGGCGCGGAGTCGCCGACCCAGGGGATGGCGGTGACGACGACGGCGTCGCAACTGTCGTCGGCGAGGGCCGCGTCGAGCGCTGCCCGGAAGTCGGCGGGGGTGGCCTGGGTGGTGAGGTCGAGCGGGCGCTGCGGCCTGAGCCCCTCCGCGAGGCATGCGTCGTACGTGAGGACTCCCACCGACTCGGAGTTGCCGAGGATCGCGACGCGCGGCCCGGCCGGCAGGGGTTGTCCGGCGAGGAGCAGGCCGGCGTCGACCAGTTCGGTGACCGTGTCCACCCGGATCACACCGGCCTGGCGGAGGAGCGCGGACACCGTCTCGTGCGGGATGCGGGTGGCGGGCACCGCGTGGCCGATGGGGGCGCCGGTGTGCCGGGCGCCCTTGACCACGACGACGGGTTTGACGGCGGCGGTGCGGCGGGCGAGGCGGGTGAACTTCCTTGGGTTGCCGATGGATTCGAGGTACATGAGCGCGACGTCGGTGTCCGGGTCGTCGTACCAGAACTGCAGGACGTCGTTGCCCGAGACGTCCGCCCTGTTGCCCGCGCTGACGAAGGTGGACAGGCCCGTGCCCCTGCGGTGGAGGCCGGCGAGCAGGGCGATGCCGATGGCGCCGGACTGGGTGAACAGGCCGACGCGTCCGGCGGCGGGCAGCGTCGGCGCGAGCGAGGCGTTGAGCCGGATCTGCGGGGCGGTGTTGATGACGCCGAAGGCGTTGGGCCCGATGATCCGCATCCCGTACGACCGGGCCTGGCGGACCAACTCCCGCTGCCGGGCGAGCCCTTCGGGACCCGACTCGGCGTATCCCGCGGAGAGCACGACCAGGCCCTGCACGCCGCGCTCGCCGCATTCGGCGACGACCTCCGGGACGCGCTCGGCGGGGACGGCGACGACGGCGAGGTCGACCGGCTCTCCGATGTCCCGCACCGAGCGGTGCGCGGGGACGCCGTCGACCTCGGTCTCGTCGGGGCCGAAGGCGCTGTTCACCGCGTACGCCCGGCCCGTGTAGCCGGAGTGGACGAGGCTGTGCAGGACGGTGCGGCCGATGCCGCCGGGGCGGCGGCCGGCGCCGATGACGGCGACGGAGCCGGGGGTGAGCAGGCGCTGCACGGAGCGGGCCTCGGCGCGCTGCTCGCGGGCGCGCTGCACGGCGAGCGAGGCCGCGGTGGGTTCGAGGTCGAACTCGAGGCGGACGACGCCGTCTTCGAAGCTGCGCTTCTGTTCGTACCCCGCGTCGCGGAAGACTTTGATCATCTTGGTGTTGGCGGGCAGCACCTCGGCGGCGAAGCGGCGGATGCCGCGCTCGCGGGCGACCGCCGCGACGTGTTCGAGCAGCGTGGAGGCGACGCCGCGGCCCTGGTGGGCGTCCTGCACCAGGAAGGCGACCTCGGCGTCGTCCGCCGGGGCGGAGGCGGGGCGGCCCTGTTCGTCGATCCGGTCGTACCGCACGGTCGCGATGAACTCGCCGCCCACGGTGACCGCGAGGCCGACCCGGTCCACGTAGTCGTGGTGGGTGAAGCGGTGCACGTCCTTGTCGGACAGGCGTGGGTACGGGGCGAAGAAGCGGTAGTACTTCGACTCGTCGGAGACCTGTTCGTAGAAGCTGACCAGGCGGTCGGCGTCCTCGGTGGTGATGGGCCTGATCCGGGCCGTGCCGCCGTCGCGCAGCACCACGTCCGCCTCCCAGTGGGCGGGGTAGGCGGCGTCCTCCGTGGATTCCGCAGGTGTCTGCATGCGGCCCAGAGTACGGGGAAGCGGCCGTTCGGTCAGGGCCTGTGGATAACCCGAGTTGACGGTGGCGGGCGGGCCTGTGGACAACCTCCGACGGCCCCTTTCCTGGGCCGTCTCACCCACCGAGTACCGGTCGCGGTGCCGCCCCTCGCGATGCAAGGTAGGAGGGCTGTGCGGCGGTCGGGCTCGGGACGAACGACCCTCCGGAGCACCCGCCGCGGTATGAGACAGTGGTCTAGACAAGGCTTGAGCGAAACCTGAAGGGCTGCACACATGGCTGAGCGCCGCGTCAACGTCGGCTGGGCCGAGGGCCTCCACGCCCGTCCCGCCTCCATCTTCGTCCGCGCGGCCACGGCCGCAGGCGTCCCCGTGACGATCGCCAAGGCCGACGGCAACCCGGTCAACGCGGCCTCGATGCTCGCGGTGCTGGGCCTGGGCGCGCAGGGCGGCGAGGAGATCGTGCTCGCGTCCGACGCCGAGGGTGCGGACGTCGCCCTGGACCGTCTGGCGAAGCTGGTCTCGGAGGGTCTCGAGGAGCTCCCCGAGACCGTCTGAGCCTCACCACTGCCGCGTGAGCCCCGCAGGTCCGATGGGACCTGCGGGGCTCACGCGCTTTGCACGGCGAATGAAGGCACGCGAAACAGGCCGCCCTGGAAATGGGCAGCCTCGGAAAATCGGCAGCGTCCAGGAAAAGAGCAGCCTGAATAAGGGCGGGCAATAAACGGCCCACACAGCATAGCCCGCGCACCTTATTCGTATACGGCTTCCGTTAATTCCGGCCGCTCGCCATGTTTACGGAATGTTGCGAACTCCTCACCGTGACCCGGCCGGCCCGGTCGCCGCGACCGCCCCGCCCTTCCCGCCCGCCACCCCCGGGAAAGCGCAGCCGGTGCGCGGGCGTGGAGCGCTCGACGTGCTGGGCGGTGAGCGCGCGGGCGCGGTCGGCGTCGCCGCGGGCCACGGCGTCGACGATCGCCCCGTGCTCCGCCCAGGACGCGACCGGCTCGGCGGCCGGCTCGACCGCGTACATCCAGGCGATCTTCTGTCGGAGCTGGGTGAGCAGGGCGGTCAGGCCCGCGCTGCCGGAGGCCTGGGCGAGCGTCTCGTGGAACCAGCCGTCGAGGGAGCGCAGGTCGTCGCCGCGGCCCGCGCGGGCGCGTTCCTGGCCGAGCCGCACGAGGCCGCGCAGCACCTTCAGGTGGGCCTCGGTGCGGCGCTGGGCCGCGCGGGCCGCGCCGAGGGGTTCGAGCAGCTGTCTGACTTCGAGCAGGTCGGCGGCCTCCTGCGCGGTGGGCTCGGCGACGCACGCGCCCGCGTGCCTGCGGGTGCTGACGAACCCCTCCGCCTCCAAGGTGCGCAGCGCCTCGCGGACAGGGACGCGGGAGACGCCGTACCGCCGGGCGAGGACCTCTTCGGTGAGCCGGCTGCCGCGTTCGAAGACTCCCGCGACGATGTCGTCGCGGATCGCCGTGCATACCGAGTGCGCCGGAATGCGCATGACCGGACCTCCACCTGTGGAATTCGCGCTGCCGCGACTCTATTCCAGCACGGCCGAATTTCCGACGGGTCACCGGAATTCATGGACGTATTTTGGCCTGCGTCCGACCGGAACCGGACGAATCCGATGCGGCCCGGTAAACGCCGAAGGCCCCGGCGGGTGCCGGGGCCTTCGGGAAGCGGTGCGCGCGCGAGCGGTCGCGTGGGACGTATCAGACGTTCACACCGTGCGAGCGCAGGTACGCGACGGGGTCGATGTCCGAGCCGTAGTCGGGGGACGTACGGGCCTCGAAGTGGAGGTGCGGGCCGGTGGAGTTGCCGGTCGAGCCGGAGAGGCCGATCTGCTGGCCCGGGGTGACGGCCTGGCCGACGGTGACGCCGATGGACGAGAGGTGGCCGTACTGGGTGTACGTGCCGTCGTTCATCTTGATCACGACGTTGTTGCCGTACGCGCCGCCCCAGCCGGCCTCGACGACGGTGCCGGAGCCGACCGCGCGCACGGAGGTGCCGGAGGCGGCGTGGAAGTCGACGCCGCTGTGGCTGCCGGAGGACCAGAGGGCGCCGCCGGTCTGGTAGCCGGTGGAGACGTAGGAGTTCTCGACCGGGGCGGTGTAGCTGTTGAGGCGCTTGCGCTCGGCCGCACGCGCGGCGCGCTCCTTGGCCTCGCGCTCCTTTTTGGCCTTCTCCGCAGCCTTGCGCTTGGCCTCGGCCTTGCGGGCAGCCTCGGCGCGCTTCTCGGCCTTCTCCTTGGCGGCGGCCTGCTCGGCGGCCTCCTGCTGGGCGGCGGCCTGGGCGTCTATTCGGTCGGCGAGCGAATCGCCCACGGACATGGCCTGGTTGATGCCGGTGTCGTCGAGGGCCAGGGAGCTCTCGGCGGCCATCGCGGGGGCGGCGAGGCCGCCGACGACGCCCGAGGTGGTGAGGGCGGCGACGCCCGCGATGGTGGCGCCCTTGCGCGTCAGACGGCTGGGGCGGCGGTGCTTCCCGGTGGCACGGGCGAAGGCCATGGAGTGGCGGTGTCCTTTCCTTCCTTCTCGCCTACCGGGTTAGCTGACGGGTTCGGAGCAGGAAGGTCTCCTACGGGCTCCCTCCGCGCGGAGGGCGTCCGATTCACCCCAGGGACTGCGTGTGGGTCCCCGGCTCCCCTGGCTCGCGCCGTACGGGGACTCGGCGATGACTGTCCGGTGCCGCGGGCGCGGCGCATAGCTGGCGAACAGCCGGACCGACGCTAAACGGGACATCTTTCAATCAACAAACGGATCTAGGCTTTTGTAGTGCACGCCACAGGGCAGACCCCAACGAGCCTGAAATTTACGAACTAATCGGGCATTAGGTGATGAGGGTGGGCGAACGACGAGGCCCCGGCGGTGCGTGTGCGCACCGCCGGGGCCTCTGTGTCCCGCTGAACTAACCGGTGACGACGGTGACTTCGCCAATGCCGAGCGCCTTCACGGGCTCCTCGATCTGCGCGGCGTCGCCCACCAGGACCGTGACGAGGCGGTTCTCGGGGAAGGCGTTCACGACGGCCGCGGTGGCCTCCACCGTGCCCGTCTCGGCCAGACGGCGGTACAGCTGCGCCTGGAAGTCGTCCGGCAGCTGCTGCTCGACCTGGTCGGCGAGGGTGCCCGCGACGGCCGCCGCCGTCTCGTACCGCAGCGGAGCGACGCCTACGAGGTTCTGCACGGCGACGTCCCGCTCGGCGTCGTCGAGGCCCTCAGCGGCGAGGGTCCGCAGCACCTTCCACAGGTCGTCAAGTGCCGGGCCGGTGTTGGGGGTGTCCACCGAGCCGCTGATCGCGAGCATCGCCGCACCGCTGCCGTCCGCGGCCGAGCGCAGCACCTGGCCGAAGGCCCGCACACCGTAGGTGTAGCCCTTCTCCTCGCGCAGCACCCGGTCCAGACGGGACGTCAGAGTGCCGCCCAGGCAGTACGTGCCGAGCACCTGCGCCGGCCACACCTGGTCGTGCCGGTCCCCGCCGATACGGCCGATGAGCAGCTGCGTCTGCACCGCCCCTGGACGGTCGACGATGAAGACCCGGCCGGTGTCGTCGGCGGTGATCGGCGCCGCGGAGCGCGGCTCGGCGGTGTTCCCGGTCCACTCCCCCAGGGTCTCGCCGAGCATCGCGTCCAGGTCGACGCCCTCCAGGTCACCGACGACCACCGCGGTCGCGGTGACGGGGCGGATGTGCGCGTCGTAGAACGCCCGCACCGCCGCCGAGTCGATGCGCTCGACGGTCTCCTCGGTGCCCTGCCGCGGCCGGGACATCCGCGCCTCGGCCGGGAACAGCTGCTTGTAGAGCTCCTTGGCCGCGCGCCGCGCCGGGTTGGCCGTCTCGTGCGGAATCTCGTCGAGGCGGTTGCGTACGAGGCGCTTGATCTCGCTGTCCTCGAAGGCGGGGGCACGCAGGGCGTCGGCGAGCAGCGCGAGGCCCTTCGGGAGCCGGGAGACCGGCACTTCGAGGGAGATCCGCAGACCGGGGTGGTCCGCGTGCGCGTCGAGCGTGGCGCCGCAGCGCTCCAGCTCTGCCGCGAACTCCTCGGCGGAGTGCTTGTCGGTGCCCTCGGTGAAGGCCCTGGCCATGATCGTGGAGACGCCGTCCAGGCCCTCGGGCTCGGTGTCGAGCGGGGCGTCGAGCACGACGTCCACAGCGACGACCTGCTGGCCGGGGCGGTGGCAGCGCAGCACGGTGAGGCCGTTGGGCAGCGTGCCGCGCTCCGGGGCGGGGAAGGCCCAGGGCTTGGCGGTGCCCGGCTGCGGCTGCGGGTGGAACTCCATGGTGGCGAGCTGCTCGGTCACTTCGCCGCCTCCTCGTCCTGAACCTCGATCTCGGCGGCCTCGTTCACATCGGTGTCCGGGGCGTCGGGGGCCTGCTCCGGGGCGATCGGCTCGTAGACCAACACCGCGCGGTTGTCGGGGCGGAGCCGCGCCTGGGCGACCTCCTTGACCTCGTCCGCGGTGACGGACAGGACCCGGCCGACCGCGGTCAGCGCGAGCTGCGGGTCGCCGAACAGCACTGCGTACTTACAGAGTTCGTCCGCGCGGCCCGCGACCGTGCCGAGGCGGTCCAGCCACTCGCGCTCCAACTGGGCCTGGGCGCGCTCCATTTCCTCGTCCGTGGGGCCCTCCGCGGCGAACCGGGCGAGCTCCTCGTCGACGGCGGCCTCGATGTCGGGCACCTCCGCCTCGTGCGAGGTCTTCACGTCCAGCCAGCCGACCGACGGGGCGCCGGACAGGCGCAGCATGCCGAAGCCGGCCGTCACCGCCGTACGGTCCCGGCGGACCAGGCGGTTGTAGAGCCGCGAGGACTCGCCGCCGCCGAGGATGGTCAGGGCGACGTCGGCCGCGTCGCACGCGCGCGTGCCGTCGTGCGGCAGGCGGTACGCGGCCATCAGCGCGCGGGAGGGCACCTCGGCCTCGACGAGCTGGCGCTTCTCCTCGCCGATGACGTCGGGCAGCGTGCCGTCGCGCGGGGGGCGCTTTCCGTCGTGCGCCGGGATCGTGCCGAAGTACTTCTCGATCCAGGCGAGGGTCTGCTCCGGGTCGATGTCGCCGACGACCGAGAGCACCGCGTTGTTCGGCGCGTAGTACGTCCGGAAGAACTCGCGGGCGTCCTCGAGCGTGGCCGCGTCGAGGTCCGCCATGGAGCCGATCGGCGTGTGGTGGTACGGGTGGCCCTCCGGGTACGCGAGCGCGAAGAGCTTCTCGAACGCGGTGCCGTAGGGGACGTTGTCGTACCGCTGGCGGCGCTCGTTCTTCACCACACTGCGCTGGTTTTCCATCGACTCGTCGTCGAGGACCGTGAGCAGCGAGCCCATGCGGTCGGCCTCCAGCCAGAGGGCGAGCTCCAGCTGGTGGGCGGGCATCGTCTCGAAGTAGTTGGTCCGCTCGAAGCTGGTGGTGCCGTTGAGCGAGCCGCCGGCGCCCTGCACCAGCTCGAAGTGGCCGTTGTCCTTGACCTGCTTGGAGCCCTGGAACATCAGGTGCTCGAAGAGGTGCGCCAGGCCCGTACGCCCCTCGACCTCGTGGCGGGAGCCGACGTCGTACCAGAGGCAGACCGCCGCGACCGGGGTCAGGTGGTCCTCGGAGAGCACCACGCGCAGGCCGTTGGCGAGGCGGTGCTCGGTCGCTGTCAGGCCGCCGGAGCCGGCCTCGGCCGTGGCCGTGTGACCCATGGGCATGTAGATCCCTTCGATCGCGAGATGTCGTCCTTGACTGACCTGTCGGCGGCGGGCGGTGGCGGGCCTGATGGCGGTCGTCCACGCGGTCGCCGGAGCAAGTGCTGTCACTGTATGCAAGCGTGCGGACATCTGGCGAAGTTCCCGTCCCGGCTCTGCTCTCAGCGATCTCCGATCGCGTTTCGACGGTCTCGTACGGTCACCCTCGTACGGTCATCGGCGGTCTTCGGGCAGTCCGATGAACGTGCCGGGAACGGGGATTGGACGGGTCGCGGTCCGCGTTGTCAGTGGCGCGGTCCACAATGGTCGGCGTCAGAACTGGAGATTGCCCCGCACAGGAACGTGAAGGAGCCGCAGCAGCGATGGCCCGCCGCAGCACGAAGACCCCGCCGCCCGACGACGCGTACGAGGAGAAGATCCTCGACATCGACGTCGTCGACGAGATGCAGGGCTCCTTCCTCGAGTACGCGTATTCGGTCATCTACTCCCGGGCCCTGCCGGACGCCCGGGACGGCCTGAAGCCGGTGCAACGCCGCATCGTCTACCAGATGAACGAGATGGGCCTGCGCCCCGACCGCGGCTTCGTGAAGTGCGCCCGCGTCGTCGGCGAGGTCATGGGTAAGTTGCACCCCCACGGCGACGCGTCGATCTACGACGCGATGGTCCGCATGGCCCAGCCCTTCTCCATGCGCGTCCCGCTGGTCGACGGCCACGGCAACTTCGGCTCGCTCGGCAACGACGACCCGCCCGCCGCGATGCGGTACACCGAGGCGCGGATGGCCACGGCCACCTCGCTGATGACGGAGTCGATCGACGAGGACACGGTCGACTTCTCGCCGAACTACGACGGCCAGGAGCAGGAGCCGGTCGCGCTCCCCGCCGCGTACCCGAACCTGCTGGTCAACGGCTCGTCGGGAATCGCCGTCGGCATGGCCACGAACATGCCGCCGCACAACCTGGGCGAGGTCGTCGCGGCCGCCCGCCACCTCATCAAGCACCCGGGCGCCGACCTGGAGACGCTGATGAAGTTCGTCCCGGGCCCGGACCTGCCCACGGGCGGCCGGATCGTCGGCCTCTCCGGCATCCGGGACGCGTACGAGTCGGGCCGAGGCACGTTCAAGATCCGCGCGACGGTCGCGGTGGAGAACGTGACGGCGCGCCGCAAGGGCCTGGTCGTCACCGAACTCCCCTTCACCGTCGGCCCCGAGAAGGTCATCTCGAAGATCAAGGACCTGGTCGGCAACAAGAAGCTGCAGGGCATCGCCGACGTCAAGGACCTGACCGACCGCAACCACGGCCTGCGCCTCGTCATCGAGATCAAGAACGGTTTCATCCCTGAGGCCGTCCTCGAGCAGCTCTACAAGTTGACGCCGATGGAGGAGTCCTTCGGTATCAACAACGTGGCCCTGGTGGACGGCCAGCCGCTCACGCTCGGCCTGAAGGAGCTCCTGGAGGTCTACCTCGACCACCGGTTCAACGTGGTGCGCCGCCGCAGCGAGTTCCGCCGCGGCAAGAAGCGCGACCGCCTGCACCTGGTGGAGGGCCTGCTCGTCGCGCTGCTCGACATCGACGAGGTGATCCGCCTCATCCGCTCCAGCGAGAACTCCGCGCAGGCCAAGGAGCGCCTGATGGAGCGCTTCTCGCTGAGCGACATCCAGACGCAGTACATCCTGGACACCCCGCTGCGCCGCCTCACCAAGTTCGACCGCATCGAGCTGGAGGCGGAGCGGGACAAGCTGAAGGCCGAGATCGAGCAGCTGACCCGCATCCTGGAGTCGGACGCGGAGCTGCGGAAGCTGGTCTCCTCCGAACTCGCCGCGGTGGCCAAGAAGTTCGGCACCGACCGGCGCACGGTCCTGCTCGAGTCCTCCGGCGCCCCGGCCGCATCGGTGCCGCTCGAGGTCGCGGACGACCCGTGCCGGGTGCTCCTGTCGTCGACGGGCCTCCTCGCGCGTACGGCCACGGGCGAGGTCTCGTTCGACACCGAGGCCAAGCGCGTCAAGCACGACGTGATCGTCTCGGCCGTCCCCGCGACGCAGCGCGGCGAGGTCGGCGCGGTGCTCTCCTCGGGCCGGCTGCTCCGCCTGAACGTCATCGACCTGCCGCAGCTCCCGGAGACGGCGGCCGCACCCAACCTCGCCGGCGGGGCGCCGGTCGCGGAGTTCCTGACCCTGGAGGCGGGTGAGGAGCTGGTCTGCCTGATGACGCTCGACGAGTCCTCGCCGGGCCTCGCGCTCGGTACGGCGCAGGGCGTGGTGAAGAGAGTCGTGCCCGACTACCCGTCCAACAAGGACGAGTTGGAGGTCATCACCCTCAAGGACGGCGACCGCATCGTCGGCGCGGTCGAGCTGCGCACGGGCGAGGAGGACCTGGTCTTCGTGACGGACGACGCCCAACTCCTGCGCTACCAGGCCTCACAGGTCCGTCCGCAGGGCCGGCCGGCGGGCGGCATGGCGGGCATCAAGCTGACGCAGGGCGCGAAGGTGATCTCGTTCACCGCGGTGGACCCGGCGGCGGACGCGATGGTGTTCACGGTGGCGGGCTCGCGCGGCACGCTCGACGACTCGGTGCAGACCACGGCGAAGATCACGCCGTTCGACCAGTACCCGCGCAAGGGCCGGGCCACCGGCGGTGTGCGGTGCCAGCGGTTCCTGAAGGGCGAGGACTGCCTGTCGTTCGCGTGGGCGGGTGCGGTGCCGGCACTTGCGGCGCAGCGCAACGGCTCACCGGCGGAGCTGCCGGAGGTCGACCCGCGCCGTGACGGCTCGGGCGTCTCGCTCGCCAAGCCGGTCGCGGCGGTGGCGGGCCCGGTGTAGGGCTACTCCGCGAGCTCGGGTTCGGGGTCAGCCACAAGGTGCGCCTCGGGCTCGGGCTCGGGTTCGCGTTCGTCCACGTATCGCAGGACGCCCCACATGACCTCTTCGAGGCCGGCGTCCTGCGGTTCGTCGTCCCGGCAGCGCTCCAGGGCGGTGTGCAGGGCGGCGCCGTCGACGCCGGATCCGATGAGGACGAGCTGCGTGCCGCGCTCGGCCTCGCGGGGCCACGGCTCCGGGTAGAACCGCAGGAAGCGGCCGACGGCGTGCAGGGCGTAGCGGTTGCCCGGGTCGTGCGCGCCGAAGTCGACGAATCCCTTGATGCGGTAGAGCCCTTCGGGCCGCTCGTCGAGGAAGTCGAGGAGCCGGCGGGGGTGCAGGGCGCCGTCGGTGGCGAAGGAGACGCTGTCGTAGGCGGCGTGCAGGTGAGTGCGGTGAAGGTGCTCCCCGTGGGGACCCTCCCCATGGGAGCCGTCCTCGTCGGTGTCGTCCTCATGAAGGTCGTCGAAGGACAGCTGCCCGAAGCGCTCGCCCTTGGGCTTGCCGTCGAAGAGCAGCTCCGGGTCGATCCGTCCGTACGTCGACTCGACGACCGCCGCCCCGTCCGCGAGCCGGTCCACGCTCGCGCGCACCCCAGGAAGGTCTTGCGCCTCGACCCGGTCGGTCTTGTTGAGGACGACGAGGTCGGCGAGGGCGAGATGCCGTTCGATCTCGGGGTGCTTCGCGCGGGTGGCGTCGAACTCGGCGGCGTCGACGACCTCCACGAGCCCGCCGTACACGATGTTCGGGTTGTCGCTCGCGAGCAGCATCCGGACGAGTTCCTGCGGCTCGGCGGGGCCGCTCGCCTCGATGACGATCACGTCGAGGCCGACGGAGGGGCGGGTCAACTTCTCCAGGTACGCGTCGAGTTCACTGCCGTCGACGGCGCAGCACAGGCAGCCGTTGCCGAGCGAGACGGTCGAACCCACCTGCCCTGCCACGGACATGGCGTCGATCTCGATGGTCCCGAAGTCGTTGACGACGACGCCGATGCGGTTGCCGCCGCTGTGCCTCAGGAGCTGGTTGAGGAGCGTCGTCTTGCCCGACCCCAGAAACCCCGCGAGTACGACGACGGGGATCTGCCGCTTGCTCACACTGAACCTCTCGTACGGAACTGCACCCGGACGCGCCGGTCCCGGCACGGGTCCCGACCGGGAGTACCGGCCAGGAGTACCGGCCAGGATAAATGCGCCCCCGAGTACGCCCCTCAACGCGCTCCTCAGAGGCACAGAAGCCACGGCCCGAGGCCCTCGGAAACCATGTGAACGATTGTTAGCGCCGTACGCGGGGCACACATGGGGAACGGCACCGGTTGTCAGGACATTCGCATGCATCCAGGCGCCGCCACTCTGCTCCGCCTCCAGCCGATCAGCGCCGCTCGGCCACCGGAAGGCGGCAAGCGCGCCCGCCCACCGCTCGCCGGTCCCACACTCCCCCGTCGACCCGCACCCCGACGGCCGGCGAACGGTCGCCCGACTCGGGGGTTGACATGGCCACACGAAAAGTCTGCAAGCACAGGTTCGGTTCCGCCACGGCTTCTCTCGCCGCCGCCGGGGCCGTTCTGCTGTTCGCCGCGCAACAGCGCAAGTGCGAGTCCCTCAGCGCACAACTACGCGCGTGCACCTCTCTGATCGAGCGAGCACAACGACAGGGAGCACTGGACCGTCAGCACCGGCTTCACCTCGACCTGCTCTACAAGGCCATGGACGATCCCGCACTCGCCGCCGTCCTGGACACCTACGAGGAGGAACTGGGACCGGAACTGCGGCGCCAGTACCTGTTCGCGAACGCGCTCTACATCAACGCCCTGCACTCCCATCGAGTCGGCTACATCAGCCTGGTGGAACTTCACGGGCACCTGAGAGTCATGTGCCAGAACAAGTTCTTCCGCGGCTACTGGGAAGCCACCAGGCCGCACCGGGCCAGCCTCCCGGACGTGTCGCAGGAGGCGCAGAGCGGCCGCATGGTCGACGAACTCATTCGCGAACTCGACGACGCGGAGACCGAGGAGTGGTGGGTTGTCGGCGAACTGCCGGTGATATAGGGGCAGTTGGTCCAGTCGGGGGACATTGGGCCGCTTCTTGAGCATATGGAGCGGTTCCTGGCGCTAGCGTGTGCCGCGCGTGCGACTGGGCACAGCCCACCAAGCTGTCGGCCGGGCGCGCGCCTCCCCGCCCCACATCAGGGTGCGCCCCCTTCGCAGACCGGCGACCCCAGCCTGCCCTTATCGCCGCAACTCCCCTCAAGGACCGGGATCCCACTTGAAGATCGTGCGCCGCATCGGCACAGCCCCCCACGAACGCGGCAGCGTAACGGGCCAGACCTGCCCTGACCTCTTCGAGCTGAGCGACGGCAACTTCGCCGTCATGGGCACGGAGGCCACGGACGCCCTCCACCACCAGCTCCCGCCCGACGCAGCCAGGGCGGACTACGAACGCATCGTGGTGATCAGCCGGGAGACGCTCATCCGCGCGAAGGCCGACATCCCGGACGCCTGACGCGCGCACTCCCCGTCTCGCCTTCCGCGTCGGCCGCTCGACAACAGACCGGCGCGGAAGCCGCGCGCACCTCGCCGCCCGCCCCCGCGGCAGCCCCTCACCAGCCCCTCCCCCGCCACATCAGGCTAGGCTCACCTATGTGAGTACGTGCGCCACCGCCTCGCGGGACCTGGACGAACCTGTCGCCGGCACCGCCGCCACCGCGAGGACCTGGTTGCTCCTCGAACAGTCCGGGCCGTGGGGCGCCAAGGCGCTGACCTCCAGCCATCTCGACCCGGAGCTCGGCCGAGCCCTGGAAGCCGCCGCCGAGGGCACCGGCGTCCGCGTCGCCCTGATCCGCCGCCCCGGCCGGCACGCCGACTGCCACGACGCGGCCCGCCGCCATGTGTTCGCGGCACACGTCGACCCCGCCTCCCCCACCACCTGGCTCCACAGCGCGGTCATCGACGACCCCGCGCGACTGCTCCAGCTGGACTTCGCCGCCCTCGGCAAGGGCGACCACCACACCTTCGACCACGCCCTGGACGCCGCACCGCACACCGGCGCGCCCCTCGCCCTCGTCTGCACCAACGGCAAGCGGGACCGCTGCTGCGCGCTGCTCGGCCGCCCGCTCGCCGCCGAGCTGACGGCCGCCGGCGAGCCTGGTGCCTGGGAGGTCACACACCTCGGCGGCCACCGCTTCTCGCCCACGCTCCTCGTCCTGCCGTACGGATACGCGTACGGGCGGGTCGGCGCCGAAGAGGTGCGCGGGGTGCTCGCGGCGGCGGGCGAGGGCCGCGTCGTCGTCGACGGCTGCCGGGGCAGCTCCGCCTGGGAACGGCCCGGACAGGCCGCTGAGCTGGCGGTACGCAGGTTCAGCGGCGAGGACCGGGCGGGGGTGCTGTCGGTGCTCCGAACCGAGCCGGCCCGCACCGAGTCCACCCGAACCGGCCACTCCCGCACCGAAGACTCCTCTACCGACGAGCCCCGTACCGAAGACGCCGCCCCTACCGAGGACGCCCCTACCGACGACTCCCGTGGGCCCGAGGCCGCCGGCCCCCGCTGGGACGTGATCGTGGCGCACGTCGACGGGCGGTGCTGGCGGGTCACCGTTGCGCAGGGCGCCTCGCTGCCGCCGCGCCCCGAGAGCTGCGGCGCCGCCTTGGCCACGCCCGGCCGGATGGACGTGCTCGCGGTACGGCCCGAGGCCCCGCTCCCCCAGGCCCCAGGAGCCCTCGCCTCAGCGGCATCCGCCCCGGCCGGGAAGGCTGACGGGAAGGCGGAGGCGACCGGCGCAACGCGGTACGACCCCGCAGCCCCCGTCCGCGACATGGACCGGCTTTGACCCCCGACCCGCCACAAGCCGTACCGTTTCTGCATGAACGCAGCACTCCCCCCGGGCCCCGGCCGGAAGGCGCCGTCGCCGTGAGCGGTGGGCGCAGGATGCGCATCGGCCTGCCCCGACGGGTCTTCGCGCAGGTCCTGGTGATGCAGCTGGCGATCGCCGCGGGGGTCGCCGTGCTCGCCACCGGCCTCTTCCTGGCGCCGCTGAGCGATCAGCTCGACGACCAGGCGATGCGCCGCGCCCTCGCCATCGCGCAGACCACCGCCGCGCAGCCGCAGGTCGTCGAGGACCTGACCGCGACGCGGCCGAGCCCCGGCGGCCCGGTGCAGGCCGAGGCGGAGCGGATCCGCAAGGCCACCGGCGCCGAGTACATCGTGATCATGGACGAGCGGGGCGTTCGCTGGTCGCACGCCAACCCCGCCGAGATCGGCAAGGTCGTCTCCACGGATCCCAGCCAAGCGCTGGCCGGCCGGGAGGTCATGGAGATCGACGAGGGCACCCTCGGCCGCTCGGCCCGCGGCAAGGTCCCGCTGCGCGGCTCGGACGGCGACATCGTCGGGGCGGTCTCGGTCGGCATCGCGTACGACAGCGTCCGCGACCGGCTCATCTCCTCGATCCCCGGCCTCTTCGCGTACGCGGGCGGCGCCCTGGCCGTCGGCGCGCTCGCCGCGTATCTGATCTCCAGGCGGGTCCAGAAGCAGACCCGTGACCTGGCCTTCTCCGATATCTCCGCGCTGCTCGCGGAGCGTGAGGCGATGCTGCACGGCATCCGCGAAGGCGTACTTGCGCTCGACCGGAACGGCCGCGTCCGGCTACTCAACGACGAGGCGCAGCGGCTCCTCACGCTCGGGCCCGAGGCCATCGGCAAGCCCCTGGACGAGGCGCTCGGCGAGGGCCGCACCACCGATGTGCTCGCGGGACGGGTCACCGGCACCGACCTGTTGACCGTACGCGGCCAGCGCGTCCTGGTCGCCAACCGCATGCCGACCGACGACGGCGGCGCCGTGGCCACCCTCCGCGACCGTACGGAGCTGGAGCGCCTCGGCCGCGAACTCGACTCCACGCGCGGCCTGATCGACGCCCTGAGGGCAAAAGATCATGAGCACGCGAACCATCTGCACACGCTGCTGGGCCTGCTCGAACTGGAGATGTACGACGACGCCGTGGACTTCGTCGGCGAGACCGTCGGCGCCCACCGGGCCACCGCCGAGCAGGTCACGGAGAAGCTGCACGATCCGCTGCTCGCCGCGCTCCTGGTCGGCAAGGTCGCGGTCGCCGCCGAGCGCGGGGTCTCGCTCCGCCTCTCGGACGACACACGCCTTCCGGACCGGCTGATCGACCCGCAGGGCCTGGTGACGATCGCGGGCAACCTCGTCGACAACGCCCTGGACGCGGCGGTCGGCAGCCAGGACCCGCGCGTCGAGGTCGCCCTGCACGGCGAGGGGCGCGCGGTGGAGCTTCGGGTACGGGACTCGGGCCCCGGAGTCGTCCCGGAACAGCGGGAGTTGATCTTCACCGAGGGCTGGTCGACCAAGGAGCCGCCCGCCCACGGCAAGCGCGGCATCGGCCTCGTCCTGGTGCGCAGGCTCGCCGAACGCCAGGGCGGCAGCGCCCACGTGGGCGAAGCGCCGGGCGGCGGCGCGGAGTTCACCGTCGTACTGCCCGAGGCCCTCACCGAACCCGACCTCGCGCACGCGGAGGAACGACCATGAGCGGCAGCAACGCCCCCAGCCGCGCCGGCGGCGCGATCAACGTGCTGGTCGTCGACGACGACGTACGCGTGGCCGGGGTGAACGCCGCCTACGTCGCGAAGGTCCCCGGCTTCCAGGTCGCGGGCCAGGCGCACACCGGGTCCGAGGCACTGCGCCTCGTCGAGGAGTCGGCCTCCGGCGGCACGGCCGTCGACCTGGTGCTGCTCGACCACTACCTGCCGGACCGCACCGGCCTCGATGTCGTACGCCTGCTCCGCGAGCGCGGCCACCAGACCGACGTGATCATGGTGACCGCGGCGCGCGACGTGGCCACCGTCCAGGCGGCGATGCGGCACGGTGCACTGCAGTACCTGGTCAAGCCGTTCACGTTCGCCGGCCTGCGCGCGAAGCTGGAGGCGTACGCGGGTCTGCGGCGCACCCTGGACAGCGGCGGTGAGGCCGAACAGGCCGAGGTGGACCGGATCTTCGGCGCCCTCTCGGCCACACCCGAGCCCGCGCTCCCCAAGGGCCACTCACCGAGCACCGCGGAGCTGGTCCGCCGCGCGATGATGGCCGCCGACGGCCCGCTCTCCGCCCAGGAACTCGCGGACCGCACCGGCCTCAGCCGCCAGACCGCCCAGCGCTACCTGAAGCTCCTGGAACGCTCCGGCCGCGTCCGCCTCTCCCTCAAGTACGGGGACACGGGGCGGCCGGAGCACCGCTACGCCTGGGCCAAGTCGGGCGGCCCCGCAGCGGATTGAGACACCGCCCGGACTCCTTCGACAGCCGAACCAGTGCCTGCCCAAACCCCGCCCGAAGGCCTCAGACCGCCCCCGCCCCCGTGAGGGACCGCACTTCGGTCTCCGCGTGCTTGGCCTCGTCCGGCGACTCCTCGGACGTCACCGTGCCGATCCAACCCGCGAGGAAGCCCAGCGGGATGGAGACCAGACCCGGGTTCTGCAGCGGGAAGACCTGGAAGTCGACGCCGGGGAAGATCGATTCAGGGCTGCCGGAGACCACCGGCGACAGCACGACCAGGACGAGCGCGGGCACCAGACCGCCGTACACCGACCAGACCGCGCCCCGCGTGGTGAAACCGCGCCAGAACAGCGAGTACAGCAGCACCGGCAGGTTCGCGGAGGCCGCCACGGCGAAGGCGAGGCCGACGAGGAACGCCACGTTCAGGTCGCGGGCGAGCAGGCCGAGCCCGATGGCGACCGCCCCGATGCCCACCGCCGCGACCCGCGCCACGGCTACCTCGCTGCGCGGCTTCGCCGGCGCTTCCCGAGTCTTCCTCCGGCTCCGGCTCCTCAGTGACGCGTACAGGTCGTGCGCGACGGACGCCGACGAGGCCAGCGTGATGCCCGCGACGACCGCCAGGATCGTGGCGAACGCGACGGCGGCGACGATCGCAAACAGGATCGTGCCCCCGGTGGAGTCCGCGCCTCCGCCCAGGTCGAGCGAGAGCAGCGAAACCGCCGTGTTTCCGGCCGGGTTGGAGCGCCGCACCTCGTCCGAGCCGACGATCGCCGCGGCACCGAAGCCGAGCACCACCGTCATCAGGTAGAAGCCGCCGATCAGCCCGATCGACCAGACGACCGAGCGCCGCGCGGCACGTGCTGTGGGCACGGTGTAGAACCGCGACAGGATGTGCGGCAGACCGGCCGTGCCGAGCACGAGCGCGAGCCCGAGGCTGATGAAGTCGAGCCTGGCCGTCCAACTCCCCCCGTACTTGAGGCCGGGACCGAGGAACCGCTCCCCGTGCCCGCTGCGCTCCGCCGCCGTGCTGAGCAGCGCGTCGAAGTCGCCGTGGAAGCGCACCAGGACGAGCACGGTGAGCGCGATCGCCCCGCCCATCAGGAGCACTGCCTTGACGATCTGGATCCAGGTGGTGGCCCGCATCCCTCCCAACGACACATAGACGACCATGAGCGCGCCGACACCGACGACCGTCCAGCTCTGTGCCGCACCGCTCGTCCCGCCGAGCAGCAACGCGACCAGGCTGCCCGCCCCCACCATCTGCGCCACCAGATAGAGAACGGACACGGTCACGGAAGAAGTTCCCGCCGCGATGCGTACGGGACGTTCGTTCATCCGCGAGGCCACGACGTCGGCGAGCGTGAACCGCCCGCAGTTGCGCACGAGTTCGGCCACCAGGAACAGCACAACGAGCCAGGCGACGAGGAAGCCGACGGAGTACAGCAGTCCGTCGTAGCCGTAGAGCGCGATCAGTCCTGCGATACCGAGGAAGGAGGCCGCCGACATGTAGTCGCCGGCGATGGCGAAACCGTTCTCCATCGGCGTGAAGAGCCGCCCGCCCGCATAGAACTCCTCGGCCGTGCCGTGCCGTTTGCGGCTCGCCCAGGTCGTGATCGCCAGCGTCACGGCGACGAACACGCTGAACAGCACGAGCGCCAGGGTCTGGTGGTCTCCGCTCACCGCCCGACCCCCCTGGTCAACTCCTGGGTGTCCCAGCGCAGTTCGAGCGCCGCCCGGTCCCGGCGCAGGCGCGCGTGCCTGACGTACGCCCAGGTCAGCAGGAACGTGGAGAGAAACTGGCCGAGCCCCGCCACCATCGCCACGTTCACCGAGCCGGCCACCGGCCGCGCCATCAGCTCGGGCGCGGTGGTCGCCGCCACCACATAGGCCACGTACCAGGAGAAGAACGCGATGCACGCCGTCACCACGAACCTCCGGTACCTGCGCCGCACTTCCTGGAACGCGGGGCTCCGCTGCACTTCGAGGTAGATGTCGGCCGCACTCACGGCGGGCCCGCCCGGTCCGTCCTGCCCCGCCCCACGCGCATGCGGTACGGAGGACGCGGGCGCCCCGGTGTCCTCCGACTCGTCCCACCCCGAGGCGAGCGCGTCCTGCCAGGGGTCGTCGAGCTCACCGGGATCGCTGAGCCGGACCCTCCCGGCATCGCGATCTTCGTGCTTGTCCACCGAACTCTCCTCGTCCGCGGCGCACTTCGGCCGCGTGCCCAAGGATGGGCAGAACGTGAAGATCCCGACACTTCAATCCCCCCGCTTCACCCCATCAGGTGACCGGAGGCTTGGCGGGCAGGCCGCGAGCACCCCACGGAAAGCCTCGGGCCCGCCTCCTGCCCATGGGCGGAGGCGGGCCCGTGGGGCGGGCGCTCGGTACGGGCGCGCTCAGGCGTCGATGCGCGAGCGGTCGAGTGTGGCGGCGGAGCTGGTGATGAACTCCTTGCGGGGCGCCACCTCGTTGCCCATCAGCAGGTCGAAGACCTTCTCGGAGGACTCCAGATCGCTGATGTTGATCCGGCGCAGCGTGCGGTACCGCGGGTCCATGGTGGTCTCCGCGAGCTGGTCCGCGTCCATCTCACCGAGGCCCTTGTAGCGCTGGATCGAGTCCTTGTAGCGCACGCCCTTGCGCTCGAACTCGAGGAGCGTGGCCCGCAGTTCGTTGTCCGAGTACGTGTAGACGTACTTGTCCTGGCCCTTCTTCGGCTGGACCAGCTCGATCCGGTGCAGCGGCGGCACGGCGGCGAAGACCCGGCCGGCCTCCACCATCGGCCGCATGTACCGCTGGAAGAGCGTGAGCAGCAGGATGCGGATGTGCGCGCCGTCCACATCGGCGTCGACGAGCAGGATGATCTTGCCGTAGCGCGCGGCGTCGATGTCGAAGGTCCGCCCGGACCCGGCTCCTATGACCTGGATGATCGCGCCGCACTCGGCGTTCTTCAGCATGTCCGAGACGGACGCCTTCTGAACGTTGAGGATCTTGCCGCGGATCGGAAGGAGCGCCTGGAACTCGGAGTTGCGCGCCAGCTTGGCCGTGCCGAGCGCCGAGTCGCCCTCGACGATGAACAGTTCGCTGCGGTCCACGTCGTCGCTGCGGCAGTCGGCGAGCTTCGCGGGCAGCGAGGAGGACTCCAGGGCGGTCTTCCGGCGCTGCGCCTCCTTGTGCTGACGGGCGGCGATACGCGTACGCGCGGCGGCGACGGCCTTCTCCAGGACGGCCCGCGCCTGCGCCTTGGCGTCCCGCTTGGTGGACGTCAGGAAGGTCTTGAGCTCCTTGGCGACGACGTTGGCCACGATCCGGTTGGCCGCCGAGGTGCCGAGGACCTCCTTGGTCTGGCCCTCGAACTGCGGCTCGGCGAGCCGCACGGTGACGACCGCGGTGAGGCCTTCGAGGGCGTCGTCCTTGACGATGTCGTCCTCGGCGACGCGCAGCAGCTTCTGTGTGCGCAGGACTTCGTTGACCGTCTTCGTCACGGAGCGTTCGAAGCCGGTGACGTGGGTGCCGCCCTTGGGCGTCGCGATGATGTTCACGAACGACTTGATCGTCGCGTCGTAGCCCGTGCCCCAGCGCAGCGCGATGTCCACGCCGAGCTCGCGGGTGACCTCGGTGGGCGTCATGTGCCCGCGGTCGTCGAGAACCGGCACGGTCTCCTTGAACGTGCCCTCGCCGGACAGACGCACCACGTCGCAGATCGGCTTGTCCGTGGCGAGGAACTCGCAGAACTCGCTGATGCCGCCGTCGAAACGGAAGGTCTCCTCGCTCTTGCCGATCCCGTCGAGGTCACGCTCGTCGCGCACCACGATGGTCAGGCCCGGCACCAGGAACGCGGTCTGGCGGGCGCGCTGGTGCAGGTTCTCCAGAGAGAGCTTGGCGTCCTTCAGAAAGATCTGACGGTCCGCCCAGTAGCGCACACGCGTGCCCGTACGCCCCTTGGGGACGCGCTTGCCCTTGGTCAGGCCGCGGCCCGCCTCGAAGTCTGCCTCCGGGCCCTCGCCGGTGAACTTGCCGGGGACGCCACGGCGGAAGCTGATCGAATGCACGGTGCTGCGGTCGACCTCGACGTCGAGCCGGGCCGAGAGCGCGTTCACCACCGAGGCGCCCACGCCATGCAGACCGCCGGAGGCCGCGTACGAGCCGCCGCCGAACTTGCCGCCGGCGTGCAGCTTGGTCATGACGACCTCGACACCGGAGAGGCCGGTCTTGGGCTCGACGTCCACGGGGATGCCGCGGCCGTTGTCCTGCACCTCCACCGAACCGTCCTCGTGGAGGATCACCTCGATGTGGTCGCAGTGCCCGCCCAGGGCCTCGTCCACGGAGTTGTCGATGATCTCCCAGAGGCAGTGCATCAGACCGCGGCTGTCGGTCGATCCGATGTACATGCCCGGACGCTTGCGTACCGCTTCGAGCCCCTCGAGGACGAGCAGGTGCCGCGCGGTGTAGTTGGAACCGTCCCGGTCTGCCCCGGAAAGCAGCTCTGTGGACGACACGGACGTCTCGGCGGTCACGCGTTTCGCTCCTCGCTGAATTTCTGTTGGGACCCCCTGGAGAGAGGGTCGGCATCGGTCGCCGCTCAGAGGGTACCGAGGCCTGGTAGAGCCGATGTAACGCCACCCTCGACTGGAACCAACCCTAGTCCAGGGTCGTAAGGATGTTCGATCCCTCGATGGGGTGATGCTCACATCACGTTCCCAAGCAGGCATGAACCATTTAGGCTCCGGGCACGTCCTCATGAACAACCGGCCGCACCTTGGGTCGGGGAGGACAGAGCTGGACCACAACTGAAGACGGCAAGCAAGACTCTGCAAACCCACGCGAAAACCGTAGAAGACGTAATACGGCACATTCGCCGCCAACCGGCAGCAGTCAGCCGCCTCGGAAGAAAATTTCGAGGAAAAGCCGTGAGCGGGAACGTTTTCGGCCTGGTTGGATGTTGACCCTGGTACGACAGCTCGTCGAGCTAGAGAAGAGGCGACGTGACTACTGTTCTGACCCCCGCGAGCCCCCTGACGGCCGCTGATCGCTGCGACCGCTGCGGCGCCCAGGCATACCTGCGCGTCGTCCTGTTGAGCGGCGGTGAACTGCTCTTCTGCGCCCACCACGGTCGCAAGTTCGAGCCGGAACTCAAGAAGATCGCCGCTGAGATACAGGACGAGACGGAGCGGCTGACGGCCGCCCCGGCAAGCGCCAACGACGAGGAACGCTGACACTTCGCATCACGACGAGCCAGCACCGGCCCAGGGCCGGCACTGCGGGCGGCCACCCCGACGGGGGTGACCGCCCGCTCTCGTACATCCCGCAACACCGCCCCCAACTACCCAGCGCAGCGTCCCGACTACCGTGCGGAGCGCTGCAACCCTGGCTGCTGGGCGGCTAGTTCGGCTGGGGCGCGATGGGCGTCTCCGCCGGAAGCTGCTCCGTCGCGGGGTGCTGCTCCGCCACCGAGGGCTGCTCCGGCGCCACCGGAGGCTCCTCCGTCGTCTGCGCCTGCGACGCCAGCGGCAGCACATCGGAGATCCGCGTGTAGACACCGGGGTTGCCCGCCTGACCGCAGCCGCTCCCCCACGACACCAGGCCGATCAGCCGCCCACGCGCCACCAACGGCCCGCCGCTGTCGCCCTGACAGGCGTCCCGACCGCCGGCCGGCTCCCCCGCGCACAGCATGGAGTCGGCCATGTACTTTCCGTCGGCGCTGCCGGGGTAGGCCTGCTCGCAGACGCTGTCGGCCAACACCTTTACGCGCGCGGCACGCAGCGTACGCGCGTAGTCACCGTCGCCGGTCGTGTCGCCCCAGCCGTACACCGAGGCCTCCGTTCCGGGTTGGTATGCGGCGTCGCCCGCGTCCGCCATGGAGACCACGGACGCCTCGGGCAGGGGCTTGGCGAGGGTGAGGACCGCGACGTCTCCGGCGTTGGTGAGGTTGTCGTACTCCTCGTTCACCCGCACTCGACTCACGGTGACTTCGCTTCCGGTGTCGGTCCGCAGATCGCCGCGCCCCGCGACGACCTTCAGGTCGGGCACGCGGCTGGGCGGGACCCCGAGCACGTCCTCGCTCATGCAGTGCGCGGCCGTGAGCACGGTGCTCGGGCCCACCACAGCGCCGCCGCAGAACTGCCCCGACCGCGTACCTCCGAACCGGTCACGGCTCGCGACGGCCACCACCCACGGATGCTCGGCGACCTGGACCGGCCGGCCTCCGACCACCACTCCGTCGGCAACCGCCGGAGCAGGCGCGGTCAGGGGCAGCACAACTGCCGCCGCCAGCGGGACGAGTAAGCCCGACAGCGCTCTGACGAAGGGACCACGACGCATGCGTTCTCCTGACGCTGAGTTGCATTGACTCGCTCAGCGTCGACCACTGACGCGCGCTCCGCACCCGCGCATCGGTGCACGGAGAGGGCGTGCGCGCGCGAAGAAGGGCCCGGACTCCTCACGGAATCCGGGCCCTTGCCTCGTACGGACTGTCTGCGACCTAGTCGAGGTAGTCGCGCAGTATGGACGTGTGAGCGCTGTGCTCGATCGGCATCAATGCAGGTCGGCAGGAAGCGCAGGCCACGAAATATCTTGGCTTGAGATGAGTGGTGATCTCCATGGGACATCTCGAAGATCCGGGCACCTGGGTTGCCTCCGACGACGCCGACCGTTTCGTGGTCGACGCACAGTGGGAGTGTCAGGATCGCAACGACGAGCGCTCCGACTCGTCGGGCTGGGTCCTCATGGAAGCACCGGAGATCCTGGTAGCAAGGGAGGCCGGGGGGTCAGTCGATTCGTACTCTCCGGAGGAAGCCCGGAAGCTCGCCGAGCGGCTCCTGGAAGCGGCCGACGAGGGTGAGCGGCGCTGGGCGGCGGCGGTCTCCGCGCTCGACCACCCGAACTGGCTCACGCCGCTCACCAGCCAGTGATCTTGAGAGCCCCGGAGTCGCATCGGCGGACGACTCCGGGGCTCTGTCGTGCGTGGTCACGCCCTGTCGTGCGCGCCACTGGCATGGGAGCGGATCTCCGAGGCGTGCCGTGCCGCGATCCTGATGTCGCCCTTCTCCCTCGCTTCGGTCATCTGGTTGTGGTTGGCCGCGCACACCCCGCAGAGAGGCACTGGGACGCAATCGAGCAGCCAGGCCTCGAACCCGATCGGAAGCTCGATGACGGGCTCGGGGGTGGTCTTGTGCTTCGTGGTAGCCATCGGGGTCTCCCAGCTCTCTGCGGGCCTGTGAACGCGACCGTAGAAAGCGGGAGTTGGGGATGGCGGGAAGTATTCTCGAATATTCTCCCGCCGTGCCCCGGGATGCCTCGACATTCGCCTGCGATCACGGACACCCTTGTCTGGCCAGGGCTTCCACAAGCGGCACGAGGGGTGACTGCATGGCACGCAGGCTGCGTTTCAACGGGACGGGCAGCGGGGGTACGGGGTGCCCGTCCGTCCATGAGGACATCGACAGCGGAGAGGTGATCGTCCACGGTCCGCCGCTCACCGACCCCGAGGACATCGCCCAGCTCCAACACCTGTCGGAGGGCGAGACGGCCGTCGTCGTACCGCGCGAGGTGCTGGCCGACTGGACGCCCAAGGACAAGACCCGCAAGGCGAAGATCATCAGCCTGGACCAGTTCGAGGAGCTGTTCCGGGTCTTCCAGCACACCGCGTGGCGACTGGAGACACGCCGTCGCTATGCCAGCGACGAACAGACGGACACCTACCGGCAGTTCACCGCGGCCGGCACTGTCGACTGGGACCCGAATGATCCGTACTGCGAACTGATCCGTTCTCAGATCGCCCAGGGCAAGCGGGTGGAACGGGTACGGATCGTCGACAGCCCGCCGACCACCGGTCAGCTCTACCTGCTCAACAACGCCGAGCGGAACGCCTCGCTCGGGGAGGACATCCGCATCCTCACGCGCGCGGAAGCCGACCGACGCCTGATCTCCAACGGCCATCGCGACTGGTGGCTGTTCGACAGCCGGGTCGTGGCCGCCCTGCGGTTCGATGACGACGACCAGCTCGTGGACGTGGAGCTGATCACCGAGCCGGCTGAGGTGGTCCGCTGCAACGTGACCCGCGACACGGCATGGCATCACGCCGTCCCCTACCGGGAGTTCGCGGCAGGGCTGGGCGAGTAGGCAGGCAGATCGGGTACCGGTGAGCACGGACTATCAGAAGGCACGCGCAGAGCTGGGGCGCAGGCTCCGCGAGCTGCGCGAGGAGAGCCCTCACGGACGGCTCACTGGTACCCGGCTGGCCGCGCAGTTGGGCTGGCCACAGTCGAAGATCAGCAAGCTGGAGAACGGCAAGCAGACCCCGACGGCCGACGACATCCGCGCCTGGGCGGACGCCACCGGGCAGCCCGATGTATTCCAGGAACTGCACGGCCGGTTGAAGGGCTTCGAAAGCCACATCCGCTCATGGCGGCGGCAACTCGCAGGCGGACATCGACCCGTGCAGGAGACCTGGAACGCGCTGGTCGACGGCTCCAACACCCTGACCGTGTGGGAGAACAACGCGGTCAACGGCCTGCTCCAAACCGCCGAGTACGCCCGGCACGTCTTCGAGGGATACGCGTCACTCCAGAACTCGCCACGGGACGCGGACGACGCTGTCCGGGCCCGCATCATGCGGCAGGAATGGCTATACCAGCGGGGCAAGCGGCTGAACCTGCTGATGTGGGAGGGCGCGCTGCGGGCCCAGGTCTGCCCACGCCCCGTCATGGCAGCCCAGTTGGACCGACTCCTGGGCGTCATCGGCATGGACACCGTCCACCTCGGGATCGTCCCGCAGACCGGCTCCCTACAACTCCCACCCGGAAATCCCTTCTGGATCTTCGATGACCGGCTGGTCATCGCCGAGGACTGGCACGCCGAACTGTGGCTGGACGACGCGGACACCATCGCGCTGTACCAGCGCGTCTGGGAGACCTTCAGCCGCTCGGCCGTGTACGGCACAGACGCCCAACAGGTCATCCACGAGGCGCGCCAGAAACTCGGCACGCCCTGAGCTACAGCGTCGGTGAAGACCTCCAGCCAGCCGTCCTCCGCTGGCGGGCCCTGCGAGGCGGAACTCGACGTGCCGGGCAGGGCATTGAGGGCACATCGTGGCCCCATGACCGAGAACCGACCGGCAGTGAGCTGTGCCGAATCCTCGAAAGCGTCAACGAGCGCCCGCTGTCCGAATACATCGCAAACAAAGAGAAGGGATGGACAGAGGAAAGGACATTGAGGAACGAACATCGAGAATGGGCACTCTACATTCTCAGCGAGCTTGATTTGAGCATCCAGGAAATTCGTCAAGGCGATGGGAATCCCGTCCTCGACATTCACTTGAGCGCCCGCCTGCATTCCCGGCAACGGCGAAATCCTTCCGGAAGACTCCCCTTTCCACCCAGGCAAGGCCTCCCGCATCCCGCGCAAGGAACGACGCCGGTTTCCCGAGGAGGCATACCGTTGGCGCGAGCATTGGCGTACCAGTCGCGGTAGATCCTGGCACGCCGGGCCCGCACACATTCAAGCTCCCGGCAGTATTTCTGCCCCTTCCGCCCATCGAAAGACTTTCGACACTCGGCGCATTGCATCATGACACCCTCCGCATCTAGCCAATGTGCGATATTCGCATGAATATACGGTGCACTTGACCTGGGATTTTGCTCCATGGGCGAATATAGGGAGAGAAGCGATTCACAGGGGCGGGGTCAACCAGGCTACGCATAATGGCCGCACACCCACCCCCCTAGACCCTGCATATCCATGCACTGTTTATGCAGGCCTGGGGTGCGGATACTTTTCCCGCGCGAGACTGGATTGCAGGGGGCACCGATTTCACCTTGTTGCAGTTCTTCCGGTACCGGCACCTTAGCTTTCGAAATTCGGCAACACCTGCGACACCGAAAAGGGATTCCTTGGCTGCGCATGGGACACCGGTCCTGGCGCAAGCGCAATGGGACTTCGGGGTGACTCGGGAATTCAGAGCAATTGGCGATTACATCTCTTGTGAAATGCTCCTTTTCCGCAAGTCTCGCCGTTTCCGCGACACCTTGCCATTTCCCTTTGGTCTCCTGCTTACCTTCGAGCTATTCGCTGGCTGAGGTTTCGAACTTCTTTGTGGTTGCTGTCTCACACAAGGTCAGGTGTGGGAGCGAGGGGCACAGGCAGCGGGGGGACACGGCACACACCGGGGCACCGGGGGCCCACCGCCCTGGCGGGTACGGGTGGTGGGGTGGCTCAGGCTGCCGCACGTCGGCAGGCGTCCAGCTCGGCCAGGCAACCGCTGTCGTCACAGCGTCACTTCGGCTTCGAGCTGCCTGTGTGTGGTGTTTGGTTGAGCCCGGATACAGGGCCGCGAAATGGTCGCGGTCCATGCACGCGTAGCCCAGTTTCAGTTCCGCTTGAGTAACGCCACAGTTTCCATGGCGGTTCGACAATCTGTGGGTCATACGGAAGCCGGGGGCCCTTTGAAGGGAGCCCCCGGCTGTGCGGGGCGTTACCCAATTACGGCGCCAGGTCGACGATCCGGAACGCGGCCGGACGCTGTACAGCGAAGCCGAACCTTCCCTCTGCCCTGAGTTTGATTTGATTGGTCTCGAACAGGGCCCCGGAGCCGTCGGCGTCGATCGTCGTGTCCTGGCGTACCACGAGCCGGCACTGGGACCAGTCGGCCAGAAGTGCCGTACCGGCGGGGACACTTGTCGAGACGACCTTGGGGATGTTCCCGAAGATGTTCGCGTACGCCGTCGAGTCCACCAGGTATTCGCCGTCGGCCGTGGTGAGGAGATCGAGCCCCTCGGCGTCGGCCGGGTTGAGCACCCATGCCGTGGGGGCCTCGTGGGCGCTCTCCATCGCCGTGCGGGCCTTCCGGAGTGTGATCGGCACGGAGGTGAGGAACGCGGTCGTCCCGACCCCCGCAGTGTTGAGGATGCCGACGACGTTCTCAGACGCCACGGCGCCGCTGACGATGTCGGCTTCCAGCTTGTCGAGGACGCCCCGCGACATCTCCGACTCCAGGAACCCGGAAAGGTCCTTGTGGTCCGCGAAGAGTCGGAGCGGGGTCGGCTCGGACAGGTGCGCATACACCCTCACCCGGTCCTGTACCGAGGTCACGGTGTAGATCGACGTGGGCTTGGTTGCGCTGTCCGCTACGGCGACGGCGTTGTCCGTGCGGACGGTCTGGCGCAGGAACTCGAATTCGTTGCCGGGGATCTGCTGCCGGTCAACGATGAGGTCGAGCAGCCGGGCCGGGTTGGTCGGCATGGCGAACAGGCCCGTGCGGACCATCGTGGGGGCGTCCACGGCCCCGGAGGTAAGTGCCTTGACGCCGTGCTGCTCGGCGGCCTTGGTGAGCGTCTGGGCGGCCTCCTGCGCCCACTGGCGGGCTCCCTGGCCGATGCTGGGGGCCGATCCCTTGATGCCGCCCAGATGGAAGCTCTCCCTCTCGTAGGACCGTGCGCCGTCGCCGGACGACATGTGGCCGCCGGTGTTCTCAGCGGCCTGGCCTACGGCCTTGAGTTCGACGAATCGGGCGTTGAGCTGCTTGATCTTCGCGAGCTTCTCGGCGTTGGTGCCGGTGATGCTCCGGATCTTGGCGACATCGTGGCCGCCGTCCTCGGTGCGGGCCTCATCGAGCAGGGCCGCGAGTTCTTCCTGAACGGCTCGCAGTGCGGGGAAATCCATGACCGTTGTCCTTTTCTGGAGTGCGTGTGTTGGTTCGCATTCCGAGGACCGCCCAGTCATCGGCTGCGGCGATAGCCGCCCAGCTACCGGGGGTTGAGGGTGTGGGGGTCTCGTGGGCCCTTGGCCGTCCAGCCGGGGCAGGCTGGGGGCCGTCGTGGTCGCGACGGCCCCCAGCCTCACCATGAAGCGTTCCCAGCGCTCGAATTTGATAATACCGATTAGAGCGAGAGAACGGAATAGGGCGGGTCACATTCCAGCGAGGGCGAATTCGCGGGCATAGGTGTCCCAGAGCCTCCATTCAGGCTGCCCTATTCCTTTGAGCCTTCGGGATTCGTGCGTGAATTGCTCTGACAGGGGCTTCTCCCACGCCGGAGAGATGTAGACGTCACTGCCAGCCTCCTTGCGGGCTTTCAAGACCTGTCGCCAATTCTTGACGTACGCATCCACGCCTCGCGTGAAACGCGCCCAGTCGTCTTGTGTGAGCTGGTACCGCTTGAAGGCCGCGAGGACGAGTTCACCGGGGGCGGGTGCAGGAGGAAAGTCGGGGATCGTGGTCATGGCGGTTCCTTTCGGGTTGGGGCGTCCAGCTTGAGGGCACCCAGAGGGGTGGTCTTGGAACGTTGGCAGTTGGAACAACGGCGTCCAGCCCTGCTATCGCAGGTCTGTCTGCCAGGTCGGTTTAACTGCCAGGGGAGATCTTTGCCTCGGGCGAGCGCCAACAGCGACCACGCGGCGGATGCCAGGCGGGCTTCAGGGAGCCCTGAAGCCCAACCCCGGCCCCATTACCCTCGGCCACCCCCATTCACCCCGCAGACGGGCGCACAGGGCCGTGGAGAGGGGTTTTCGCGGAATCGCTCAGTACGCATTGGGGCGACCTCACCCTCGGCGGCGGTTCGGGCAGGCCGGAGCGTGGGAGCCGACGAGTTCGTACTCGTGGCACCAGTTGCACTCCTCGGGCCTGGCTGTCGCCGGGTCCTCGAAGTCCGGCAGAGCGGCGGCAGCACTGGGCGGGTCGGCGTCCAGTTGGGCGACCAGCTCGGCGAGATCTATCTCCTCGCTCATGAGTCTTCCTTTCGATCCATCCACCCTCGTGTGCGGGCTCCGATAGCCCCCACGGGTGGGCGCGGTCCGCGTAGGGCCCACCCCGTAGGGGGACCAGGTGGGCCACCCCGTCTGACCTGCGGTTTTGTCGAAAGTGGACCAGAAAAGTGGTCCACTTTAAGATCAACAGGCATCTGACCTGCGGTTTTCTGTGGTGGACCACCTCTTGGACCAGGTGGACCACCCCTTGGTCGGCTAGTAACTACCCTTGAAACAAAGGGCAGTTGAGGTGGTCCACGTCCCTGACCTGGGCTTTTGTCACCCAGAGTGGGGGAACTTGTCCCATTCGGTGCGGTGTTCTTCGATGGCCCTGTGGATGCGCGTTTTGGGTGCTCCGATGGCTTTCTCAAGATCCCGCTCTGATGGGCGCGAGAGCTTCCCGTCGCACTCCTTCGCGATGCGCGCCCACAGTTCATCGCGTGGACCTGAGCCGATTGACCACGGCCACTTCCCGCCCCTGTTGAGCATGCTCGGAAAGTCGCGCTGGTCGCGCATGCCTCGCCAGTGGCTGACGACGCCGTGTTCATCGATGTGGATACCGAACTCGGGCCATCGCATCCACCCCGACCATCCTGCTGGCCGTATTGGGCGTTTGCCGCCGTTGGATGCGTGCGGTGAGTGTGCTTCGAGTAGCACGGCGCATCCGTGTTCGGTGCGGATACTGTCGAGTTTCAGTGCTACCGGCCGGGCTTGCTCTTCGCTGTTCGGGTCTCCGGCAATCATCTTGTACAGGGGCCCCACGATGAGCACATCCGGTTTGTGCTTGGCCACTTCATCATTGAGGATGTCGCCGCCGTCGCTGTTGAAGTCGAGTCCTTGCGGCCGGTTCACTCGCTTCATGTTGGGTCCGATCCACCGCTCGCCGGCTGCCAGCCTCAACTTCCGCATCTCCCTTCGGAAATGTGACTCGCTGTTCTCCAAGTCGTAGAACAGCACCTTCACCGGGGAAACTTGGTCGCCTGCGAAGGGATGCATGCCGCATGCGATCCGTACTCCTATCTGACGGAGCAGCGTTGACTTTCCCTTGCCCTCGGGGCCGGTGAGCATGAGCCGGTCTCCACGCTCCAACAGCCCCGGCACGAGCCAGTCGTACTCGGGGTCCTGGGAATCCAGGAAGCTGTCCATGTCGGCCGGGTTGGGGAACAGTTCGTCCCTACAGGCCGCGCAGACCCAGAAGGACTCGACCGGATGCCAGGCCAGGTCAGCGACGGGCGGGGCTAGCGCTTCCTTGTAGAGAACACAGAGAGAACACCATTGCCGGGGCACCCGGTTCGCCCACCTGGCGCGATTCCTGGCGTACTCACGGTTCCATTCCTCGTCGGAGTCCGGCAGTGCCTGAAGGGACTGGTCGTAATCCCAGGCAAGCTCTGCCAGCTCGGCAGGGAAGGGCTGCGGTACATTGGCGTTGTTGTGGTCATTACGGGACGCCTCGGTCTGGTCCGCCGGGGCGTCTTTCTTTGTGTCTTGCATCAGTCCATCGGTCACTTCCTGCGGGTCTCAGGGGATGGGGTCACCCGTCCTCGTCGCCGTCTGCGGGCCTTTCCCTGCCGAGCCGCAGCAGTGCTGCCAGGCGGCGGAGTTGGGCGTCTGAGAGGTCGCCTATGGCTTCTGCGAGGGGGTTCGGCGCTTCACCGCCGGTCATGGTGTGCTCGGGAACGCGGCGCTATGGGGCGCGAGTTGAGCCACCGTTCGACTTCTGACGGACGGAAGCGGACTCCGCCGCCTGCCTTCACGTAGGCCGGGCCGGTGCCCAGCGAGTTCCACTCGTAGATCGTCTTGACGGAGACGTTCAGCGCGTCTGCCAGCTCCTGAACCGTGATCATCTTTTCCATCGGAAGGGTCTTCCTATCCTGTCCGGTACCTTCCGGATCTCTAGGGACAAGGAAGACATAGGGCCGCGACAAGACAGCCCGCTCTGGGGGCGTTCAGGTAGATCACGTGGGTCGCCTGCGGACTAAACGCCCTGGTCAGCCGGGCTGTGCGTGAAGTTCGTGGAAGTCGGTGTCGTGCTTGAAGAGATTGACCGACCTAAAGAACGCCCTGGTCAGCGGGTCTGCCCGTGGAAATGCTTGCCAGTGCAGATGATCAGACCCTTGGGGTGTGGGCAAGGTCCAGGAAGTCCTGGACCTCGCCAATGTTGAGGTTGAACAGGCGGTTCACAAGGGGCGGGTTCAACCAGATCGATCATCCCCATCGCGCGGCTGCGACGACTCCCTCGGGGTGCAGCCTCTCGGGCTGGAAGGGGTTGCCCCGGCGTTGGCCACGGTCCACGGCCCTTTCGAGCACGGCCACGACGACACGACAGGCCAGACCGCATCCCCCGCCTCCTGCCCGGCTCAGCCCTTCGTCCCGCAGCACCTGGACGGCCCAGTACAGCGCGGGATGATCCGGGGCCTTTCGCCAGGCCCCTCTTCCATGCTCACGCCGCTTCACCACCCCGGCGGGCAGCGGCCCTGGCAGCACGAGCTTTGGAGCTGGCCAGGGCTAGCCGCTTGAAGTGCGCTTTACGCGCGTGTTCGGCGCGGCGCAGGCGCTCATCCGCTGTGAGAACGCCATCGGGGTCGACCTCGCGCTCGAATCGTTCGAGGAAGGCCCGGCGGGCGGGCTCGGTGTGGGCGGAAGGATCATTGCAATTGGCCCACAGGGTGTGGGCGGCGATTTGTGCACGCATACGGTGCTGCTCGGGCGTCATCGCAGGACTACTCCAGGCGTGAAGTGTTCCTGCGGCGGCAGTGGCACTATGCCCCGCACCGGCCCTCGCGCGGGCTGCGATCGTGCGCCAGAGACCCGTCCCCCGTCGTAGCTCCGGGGTTACCGCTCTTCCGTGGCGGACTGGACGGCCTCCAGTTCGGCCTCGCCGTCACTAAAGCGGCCCCGGCCTGGAGGTACCGGACCCCCGGCGCTGTGCCGGGGGTTACTTCAAGAGAAGCACAGCGCACAGCACCCCCAAGCGATTCCTGCAAGATCTTCCTTTTGCGCATTTGTGTCGCGCCTAGAAGTCCCCCAGGTTCAACCGCCGCGCCTCTTCAGCTGCCCGGCGCTCGGAGGTGGCGCGGGTATAGCGGTCGATCATGTCGCGGCGGGACCATCCGGCCATGGCCATCAGCCCGCCCTCAGACCCCCCTGCCGCCAACCACCGTCCGGCTGTCGTGTGGCGGAGCACGTGAGGGTGAAAGCCCTCGATGCCAGCTACCGCTGCCCGGCGCTTGAGCGCCTCGTACAGCCCGTCATAGGTGAAACCCTTCCCCCGGTCCCCGAGCCACACCACTGGCGTCTGGGCGAGCCGATGGGTCCGGCGGATGCGTAGGTACCGGTCCAACGCCCGAGCGGTCTGATCGCCGAAGGGCACCACCCGGCCCTTGCCGCCCTTGCCGCGCCGGACGACGGCCGTGCCCTGCTTCAGGTCAAGGTCGCCCATGGTCATGTCGATGACCTCCCCTGCCCTCGCACCCGTCTCGACCATGAACCTCACGATGGCCTCATCCCGACGGTCACGCAGATCCCTGCCCGCACAAGCCTTGGTCAAGGCCCTCAACTGCTCATCGTTGAGTGCAGGGACGACCTTGTCGTCGAGTTTGGGTGGCTTCAGGGTCACGAGCTGATCCGCCCTGATTTCGCCCTCGTCGGCCAGCCAGGCAGAGAAGCGCCGCAGTGCAAGCTGACGACTGCGGGCGGTAGCCGCCTCAGCCCCGTCTGCGATCAGCCCCGCTATGAATGCGTTGACGGTAGGCCTGTCGAGCCGGGGCTCAGCGCCAACCCGCACTGCCCATCGGAGGAAGGCGCGGACGCCGTCTCCGTAGGTCTTAATCGTCTGGGCCGACTTACGCTCGGCGGCCAGGTGCAGCGTCCACGAGTCCAGAAAATCTGAAATGTCCGAACTATCCATGGCCTCAGCCTACGCCCGTGATATCTGGAGTAGAAGCGCTGTGCTGCTAGAAAAAACGCCCCTGACCCACGAATCCGCAGGCCAGGGGCGTCTTGTAGGGGTTGACCTAGTCGAGGTAGTCGCGCAGCACCTGGGAGCGCGACGGGTGACGGAGCTTCGACATGGTCTTGGACTCGATCTGACGGATGCGCTCACGCGTCACGCCGTACACCTTGCCGATCTCGTCGAGGGTCTTCGGCTGACCGTCGGTGAGACCGAACCGCATGGAGACGACGCCCGCTTCGCGCTCGGACAGGGTGTCGAGCACGGAGTGCAGCTGCTCCTGGAGGAGCGTGAAGCTGACCGCGTCGGCCGGGACGACGGCCTCGGAGTCCTCGATGAGGTCACCGAACTCGCTGTCGCCGTCCTCGCCCAGCGGGGTGTGCAGGGAGATGGGCTCGCGGCCGTACTTCTGGACCTCGATGACCTTTTCGGGGGTCATGTCGAGTTCCTTGGCCAGCTCCTCCGGGGTGGGCTCGCGGCCCAGGTCCTGGAGCATCTGACGCTGCACGCGCGCGAGCTTGTTGATGACCTCGACCATGTGCACCGGGATACGGATGGTGCGGGCCTGGTCGGCCATGGCGCGGGTGATGGCCTGACGGATCCACCACGTCGCGTACGTGGAGAACTTGTAGCCCTTGGTGTAGTCGAACTTCTCGACGGCGCGGATCAGACCGAGGTTGCCCTCCTGGATCAGGTCCAGGAAGAGCATGCCGCGGCCGGTGTAGCGCTTGGCCAGGGAGACCACCAGACGGAGGTTGGCCTCCAGGAGGTGGTTCTTGGCGCGGCGGCCGTCCTCGGCGATGATCTCCAGCTCACGCTTGAGCTTGGGGGCGAGCTTGTCGGCGTTGGCCAGCTTGTCCTCGGCGAACAGTCCGGCCTCGATGCGCTTGGCGAGCTCCACCTCCTGCTCGGCGTTGAGCAGCGGAACCTTGCCGATCTGCTTGAGGTAGTCCTTGACCGGGTCGGCGGTGGCGCCGGCGACGGCGACCTGCTGCGCAGGCGCGTCGTCCTCGTCGTCGTCGGAGAGGACGAAACCCTTGGCCTCGCCGCCGGTTCCCTCCTCTTCCTCGCCGGGCTTGCCCGGGGCCGGGGTCTCCTCGATCGGCTCGTCGGCGACGAGCAGGTCGTCGTCCTTCTTGGCGGTCTTCTTCGCCGCCGTCTTCTTCGCGGCGGTCTTCTTCGCCGTCGTCTTCTTGGCCGTCGTCTTCTTGGCGGCGGCCTTCTTCGCGGGGGCGGCCTCTTCGGCCGTCGTCTCTGCGGCTGCGGAGACGGACGCGGCGGTGGTCGCCGTGGCCTTCTTCGCGGTCGCCGTCTTGGCCGCCACGGTCTTGGTGGCGGTGCGCTTGGCCGGACTCTTCGCTGCGACGCTCTTGCGGGGGCGCTTCGGCGACTCCGCGGCACTGACCATCAGCGTCACACCCTCTTCCTCGAGGATCTGGTTGAGGCTGCGCAGAACGTTCTTCCACTGAGTGGCCGGAATCTGGTCAGCTTCGAAGGCCCGACGCACGTCATCGCCGGCGATCTGCCCCTCAGCCTTTCCCCGCTCGATGAGCGCCATCACAGACTGGGACTCGGCGATCTCCGGCGGGAGCGTACGGGATGTGCTGGCCGACACGAACAACCTCTCGGAACGATGGAAACGGCTTCCGGCCCCGTCCACTGTGGACCGGAGCCGACTACCGACGGCTGGGAATTGGCCGACGGCACGGGCGGGGGCGTCAGAGCTGCTACAGCGCCGCGAGCGGCGGCTGTATTCCCTCCTCGGCTGTCACCTCTTAGGTCATCGCGCTACCCCGAGGAGCGTTACGCCCAATCTGCGTGGCCCGAGTCACATCCCGTAACCATCGATAACAACAGCTATGAGACATACGCCCTCAGATACGGGTGCCCAAAGCCGAGCGCCGCACTCCTGTTTCGCCCCGAGTCCGGGCGGGACGGGGCTTCACGCTTGCGGGCCGCCGGACCCGACCCGGGCCCCGACGGCTCCGCCACTGCGACCCGCTCCCCTGAACGACTCCGCCGGCCCGACCGCCGCCGACACCAGTTCCCTCACCCGTACGGCTCCGCCCTGGGTACGGGCCGACGGCAGAGCCACGCGGCCGGGACGCGCAGCGGGAGCGCACTGCCGACCCACGGCTTCCTGTCGTTCGGCACGAGAGCTCGGCCCGTCCGTGCGACCTGGCGTGCACGATGCCGCACGGAACGTGAGCGCGGAAGGGATACGCGGTCGCCTTCGTGTCCGCCGTACGCACCTGGCGCACGCGTCGCGCGGGCAGTTCAGTGCTCGCGGGGGGCCGGGACCACACGCTCCACGTCCGGGTGGACGGTGAGCAATTGACGCATCGCGGTCTCGGCGCCGACGCCGTCCGCGGCGCCGAGGGCCTCGACGATGCGCGCGTGGTGCGCGACGGCCGACTCGGTGGGCCGGTCGCAGCCGGTCACCGGACCTCCGGACACCTGCAGCGCGGCCGAGACGATCCCGGAGAGGTGCTCCAGCATGCGGTTGCCCGCGACCTGGATGAGCAGCGAGTGGAACTCGGCGTCCGCGCGGGCGAACGTGACGGAGTCACCCTGCCCGAGGGCGTGCCCCATGATCTCGACCATGTCGACCAGGCGCTGCTGTACGTCCTCACGGCCGTGCCCGGCTGCGAGGCGGGCGGCCAACGGCTCGATCGTCCAGCGCAGCTCGCTCAGTTCTCGGCGCTGGTCGTCCCGCTGCGGGCCGAAGGCGCGCCATTCGATGATGTCCGGGTCGAGCAGGTTCCAGTCGCTGACCGGTCGCACGCGCGTGCCGACGTTGGGGCGGGCGCTCACCAGCCCCTTGGCCTCGAGGACGCGGAGCGATTCGCGGACGACGGTGCGGGACACCTCGAAACGCTGTCCGATCTCCTCGGGTACCAGCGGGCGGTCCGCCCCCAGGTCGCCGGAAACGATCATCTGGCCGAGTTGCTGGACGAGTTGGCCGTGCAGTCCGCGGCCGCGGCTGCCCGCAGCGCGCCGGCCGGCGCGGTTCAGATCGGGATCCGAACTCTCCCAGGAGGGAACGCCGACGCGGCCGGTGGCGTGGGCCTCCGCGTAGGGGTAGCGGTCGAGTTCGCCCGGTCCTGCGAGGCCGGTGTCGGCGGAGCGGGCGGCGGTCATCATGGTGTGCGCAAGGGTACTCACGGATCTTTTGTCGGCTCAGCGCTCAACCCCCTTGAGGTCTTTGGTGAAAAGCACACGAAAGGGTGATCGCCTACCTCGCCGCAATTGACGCCTTATCCGACAGAAACGACTCTCCTCCCGTAATCCTGCGGGCAGTTGTGCACAAGCGCTGCAAGGGAAAGCGCGGCACGGCACTATCGCGCTCTGCTTCGCAGCCCCGTCAGGAGGTACGCGCACAGCAGTGCGGCCAGACTCAACAGCAGTGCGCTGCCTACGGGTTGAGCGATCATGTGCACCAGCTCCGCGACGAACCGGTCTCCCTTGGCGGGCCATTGGACGATCGTCACCTCACGCAGCCTTTCCGGCAGGCCCGCCGCGGACCGCGCCGCCGGCTCGGTCAGCAACCTCTCCACCACGGGCACGAGCACGATGGGTACAGCGAGGAGCGCCGCCAAGCCCGCTGTGGTGGACCGGAAGACGCCTGCCGCGAGGAGCCCCGCCCAGGAGCAGGCGACGCTGAGCGTGAGCCAACTCGCCGCCATAGCAGGCCAGTCGACCGGGAGCCGCGTCACTTCCTCGCCATACACGACGTGCAGCACCAGCCCGTCACCCAGGATGGTGATCACGGCGAGCAGCACCGCAACGACCGCGCAGACCATGAGCTTGGCGACGAGCAGGCCGAGTCTTCGCGGTACGGAGCCGCGATCGGCGGCGAGGGCGGGGTGCCGGAACTCGTCCCCGAACGACAGCGCACCGAGGAGCCCCGCCCCCATCGCGGCCGGGGCGAGCGGGAGTTCGTACGGCCAGGCCGCAAGCGTCCGGGGCAGCGGGGTGTGACCGGTTCTGGCCAGGAAGATCGCCATGACCGCGGAGACTGCGACGACCAGGAGCGCCGTCACATAGCCGGTACTGATACCGGCGGCCCGCCGCACCTCATAGCGCAGGGGACGCAGCGGGCTGCGGGCAGGGCGGGCCGTGATGGGTGGCGGGAGGAGCGGGAGTTCCGCTCCTCGGCCTTGAGTTGCCCCTGCCGTGAGTTTTCTGAACTTGTCGAGAACGGATGTCGGGGTGGCGGGGGCTGTGTTGTGCGCGTCCTGATCAGCCTGTGCGTGGCCGGTCGGTGTCGGTGCCCCGGCAGAGCCGATCGGGCCGGAGGGCACTGCTGCCCCCTTCGCCCCCTTCGACCTTGACTGCTCCGTCGACGCCCTCGGCTCCGTCGCGAGGGAGGATCGGGCCGGGCCCGAGTCTCCGATCTCATCGGCGAGTTGGTGAATGAGCACCCCGTGCTTGAAGGCCGTCTCCCCCACTTCGGCGCAGTTACTTCCGTACACCGAAAGCCTGTTGCCGTCCTCACGGACCACTTCCAGCGAACGCCTGCCCGCGCGCGCCTCCTTGGTGAGCAGCACACTGAGCCGTGCGGCATGCGGGGAACGGACGGCGACGCGAGGCCGTAGCCGGGTACGCGAGAAGTCCTCGACCTCCTGGTCCGCCACCAGCTTGCCCTGTTCGATCGTGACGACGCGGTCGGCGACCTCCGCCGCCTCCTTGGCATCGCTCGTCGTGAACAACACGGTGCCGCCCTGCTCCGCGTGGGCCCGGAGCATGGTGTGCATCCAGCTGCCTTCACGGGCGGAGAGGCCGTCGGCGGGCGAGTCGAGCACAAGGGTGTGCGGGTCGGCCAGCAGTGCGCACGCCAGGCCGAGCCTGCGGTCCATTCCGCGCGACAGGTTGCCGAGGCGCTCATCGCGGAGGCTGACGAGGCCGACGACTTCGAGCACCTCGTCCGCCCTGGACACGGGAACGCCTGCGGCCGCGCACAGCATGCGCAGTTGACCTCGCGCGGTGCGTCCCGGGTGCCCCGGCACCTCGCCGAGAAGCACACCTACTTCACGTGCGGGATGCGCGATGCGGTGCAGCGGTCGCCCCCTGAAGTACGTGACGCCACGGCCGGGTTGCAGTTCGAGCATCAGTCGCAGGACCACGCTCGTGCCGGCGTCGGCGCCGCCGAGCAGGGCCGTGACCTGGCCGGACCTCGCGTCGAAAGACACGTCGTCGACAGCGGGCGGCAGGTCCCGACGGGGATTGCTGGTCAATCCGGTTGCCTGGATCATCGCTTCTCTCGCGGAAAGTGGCGACCGCTCGGCGGCCGGTGGGCAGTCCGCCTGATCGGGGACGGACAGACCCCGTGAGTACTTCAGCAAGATAACCCTCCATTTCCGGCTTTTCGGTCAAATTCGGCGTCCCGGGTGTGCCCATCACCCACCCTCAGCTGGTCCTGTACGCCCAGGAGTTCGCCCATGTGTACGGCGCAATTCGCACACCGCACGGGCCGTGATGCGCGAGGCGTGACGGCAGGCTGCCCACCGCCGTACGACGCCACAGAGAAGGAGGCGAGAGCTACGAGCCCAGCCACGCGAGAGCGTGACGACAAGAAGGCGTGACGACATGAGGGCGTGAGGGCGTGAGGGCACCCCAGCCAAGACATAGCGCTGGGTTCAGCCTCGCCTGGCCTTTACGGAGTTGAGCGAAAGGTTGGTGCCGTTTGAGGGCAGGCAGGCTCGGCAGTTGGTGAAGGCGACGCATTGCGGTGCCCTGACATGGCAGTTCACCGAACGATGGAGGCTCGTGGCGACCAGACCTCGGTCAGGGGGTCAGACCTCGGGGCGCAGCATCGGCGGGTTGAGCAGTGTGGCTCCGCCGGCCCTGAACAGCTGGGCGGGGCGGCCGCCCTGGCGTGTGGTGGTTCCGCCCGTGGGCACCAGGAACCCCGGCGTGCCGGTCACCTTGCGGTGGAAGTTCCGCGGGTCGAGCGCGACACCCCACACGGCCTCGTACACCCTGCGCAGCTCACCCACCGTGAACTCGGGCGGGCAGAACGCTGTGGCAAGCGACGAGTACTCGATCTTCGACCGAGCCCGCTCCACGCCGTCCGCGAGGATCTGCGCGTGGTCGAAGGCGAGCGCTCCCGTCTCCTCGTCCTCCGGCTCGAGGAACGTCTCGACCGGCGCCCACCGCGCGCTGTGCGCGTCCCCGCCCGCCTTGGGAGCGGGCAGGTCCGGCGCCAGCGCGAGATGCGCGACGCTCACGACCCGCATACGAGGGTCCCGCTTCGGATCGCCGTACGTGGCGAGCTGCTCGAGGTGTGCTCCGTTGCCCGGATCCGGGGCAGGCGTTCCCGGGTCGTGCGCAGACAGACCGGTCTCCTCCTCCAGCTCCCGGGCGGCGGCCATCGCCAGGTCCTCGTCAGCCCGCACGAATCCACCGGGGAGCGCCCAGCGCCCCTGAAAGGGCGCCTCACCCCGCCGGACCGCCAACGCGCAGAGGGAATGCCGACGCACAGTCAGCACCACCAGGTCGACGGTGACAGCAAAGGGCGGGAAGGCCGACGGGTCGTAGGGCGACATGCCGTGATCATAGTCGTCTGCCTGACGATAAACACTCCCTTCGCTACTTCGTCAGTGATCATCCGACCGAGCGCCGACGCATGGTGGCCGATTCCCGCCCCCTTGCCGCCGCTCCTTTCCCTCTCACTGCCGCCCTTAGGTCCGAACCACCCGAGCGCGTCTCACCAGTCGTTACTGTCCGCCTCACCGGTCACTGACGCCCACGCTTCTGATCACCTCCCTTCTCACCTCCCTTCGAGGATCGGGAGCCGCCGGATCCACGCGCCGGGTCGCTCTGGGAGCTTCGGTCGTCCGGCCGGTAACCGACAGCCGGGGCGTCGGCCCACTTCGTCGACTTGGCCGCCGGCGGCATGATCAGGTTTCGGCGAAGCCGTCGGGGCAGCGGTACGCCACTCCGCCCGCCGGGGCGCGGCCGAGCCCTGCGCCGAGCCCTTGATCCGGCGGAGGCGGGACGCCTCGACTTGGACCCCGCTGCACGCGGCAGGTGATGCGCTGGACGCGCAGCGGCCTCGGCACCGCCCTCCTTGGACGACTCCGGCTCAGCCGGCGAGGTCCGCGGCTGACCGGGCGCTGCCGGTTCCGCGGGTGAACCGGCCAGGTCGGTGGGGCCGGCGGCAGCACTCGGGGATTCCGTTGTCGAGCGCCGGTGTGTGCAGCGCTTCTTCTTCTGATCCGGCACCGACTGCTCGTACGGCAGGGTGAGTTGAGCACCCCGGCCATGCGCACGCTCCCGCGCCGCGCTCTTCGAGCGAGCCTTGTGCGCGGAAGCGGATTGAGCACCCCGCAGTTCGGCACGCAAACAGCGACGGACCTCCTCCACGTCCAGCCCCTGATTGCAGGCGTGATGCAGGAGTTGAGCAAATGTGTAGCGAGGGTCGAGATCAAGGGCGAGGCCCAGCGCGACCCGAGCCTCGGGTTCGTCGTCGAGCGACCAAGCCACCCAGCCCGCAAGCGACAGCGGCGCCGCGGCGAATTCCATGTACGGCGCGACGCAGCGGCGCGCGAGTGCTCGCCAGAGACGCAGTGCGAGGGCGGCCTCTTCGCCCTCCATCCACTCGGCCGCCCTGTCCCGAGTCTCACGCACCTGCAGACCGAGGAGCAGATCGGCGCCTTCCCTGTCCCCGATCAGCTGGTCGTCCCGGCGGTCGGACTCCAGCGTCCCGCCCGAAGGAGGCGCCTTTCGGAGCCTCTCCATGATGCGTGCCGCAGACTCCAAGGTCTCCTCGGCGACGCGATCGCCGTCATCGTCCATGATCATGCGAGGGACCAGCGCCGATGCGGCCGCGTCGAGTGCGCTCTTCCGACTCTCCGCGGCCGCCCCGCGCGGGGGTGCGAACCGGTCCTGCATCTGATGCAGGCTGCCGGGCATGGGAAGTCCCGCGTACGTCGCGGCCGCCGCGGTGACGGACGTGCCCGGCAGGGCCATCGGGGTTCCCGTGGGCGGACAGCAGCGGGCGTCTGGGCAGACGTACGACCAGTAGCGGCCTGCGGAGAGGCAGAGGGCCTCCTCGACCTTGATCCCGTGGCTGCCGCAAGTTGCCAGGAGTGCCGCGGCGAGCGGCCGTAGCCTCTCCATGGTCTGTTGTGGGGTCTCGTTCTCGCGGGGGTCCTGACAGAGATAGACGACGATGCCGGCCGGCCGTCCGACGTGACTCTCGCTGCAGGCCACGAGGCAGGCGACCAGCTGCTCCGCGATCCCCGGCCAGTCCTCCGTCTCGTCCGGAATGCCCAGCCGGACGCGGCCGCCGAAGCCGAGCCCGCTGCGGTGCCTGGCCGCGAGGACCACGCTGTCGTCGGGATGGAAGCCCATCAAGTAGGGGAGAGCGTCCGCGAGTTCGGCCGGTCCGGGCCTGGTCGGCATCGGGTTGGCAGAGCCGTCTGGGGCTTCGAAGTGATTCGTCATGCCAGGACTCTGTCGCGGATTCCCGGGCTCCGGTTTTGCTGTGGATAACCCTGACCGTGCACACGTCATAAGTTATCCACAGGTCGACGGGCCCATTCGCCGAATGTCAGAGCCATCGGGTTGCATGGACGCATGAGCAACGAAGAACTCCGCACGGAGGCCGACGCCGTACTCGCCCGTCTCGTCGGCGACCAGACCGGCCGCGCCCGGCTGCGCGAGGACCAGTGGCGGGCGATCGAGGCGCTCGTCGCGGACAAGCGGCGGGCCCTCGTCGTGCAGCGCACGGGGTGGGGAAAGTCCGCGGTGTACTTCGTCGCGACCGCATTGCTGCGCGCCCAGGGCGGCGGCCCCACCGTCATCGTCTCGCCGCTGCTCGCGCTCATGCGGAACCAGGTGGAGGCAGCCGCGCGTGCAGGCATCCACGCGCGCACGATCAACTCGTCCAACACCGAGGAGTGGGAGACGATCCAGGCCGAGGTGGCGGACGGCCAGGTTGACGTGCTCCTTGTGAGCCCGGAGCGCCTCAACAACCCCGATTTCCGTGACGAGGTGCTCCCCCGCCTCGCCGCGGCCACCGGCCTGCTCGTCGTCGACGAGGCCCACTGCATCTCCGACTGGGGCCACGACTTCCGGCCCGACTACCGCCGGCTCCGCACCATGCTGGCCGACCTTCCGTCCGGCGTGCCGGTCCTCGCCACCACGGCGACGGCGAACGCACGCGTCACCGCGGACGTCGCCGAACAGTTGGGCACGGGCGGAGGAGCGGGCTCGGACGCCCTGGTGCTTCGCGGCCCGCTGGACCGGGAGAGCCTGAGCCTCGGGGTGCTCGAACTTCCTGATGCGGCGAGCAGGTTGGCCTGGCTGGGCGAGCACCTCAGCGAACTGCCGGGCTCGGGAATCATCTACACACTGACGGTCGCGGCAGCCGTGGAGGTCACCGCGTTCCTACGGCAGTGCGGGCACACCGTGTCCTCGTACACGGGCAAGACCGAGAACGCGGACCGCCAGCAGGCCGAGGAGGATCTGCTCGCCAACCGTGTGAAGGCCCTGGTCGCCACATCGGCGCTCGGCATGGGATTCGACAAGCCCGACCTGGGATTCGTGGTCCACCTCGGCTCCCCCTCCTCCCCCATCGCCTACTACCAGCAAGTGGGCCGCGCCGGCCGCGGAGTCGAGCATGCGGAGGTGCTCCTGCTGCCGGGCAAGGAGGACGAGGCGATCTGGCGGTACTTCGCCTCGGTGGCGTTTCCGCCCGAGTCCCAAGTGCGCCTGACCCTGGACACGTTGGCACATGCGGGCCGCCCCCTCTCCCTGCCCGCCCTCGAGCCCCTCGTCGAACTGCGCAGGACCCGGCTCGAGACGATGCTCAAGGTCCTGGACGTGGACGGCGCGGTCCGCCGGGTCAAGGGCGGCTGGATCTCCACCGGCCAACCCTGGGCGTACGACGCGGAGCGGTACGCCTGGGTCGCCCGCCAACGCGAGGCCGAGCAGCAGGCGATGCGGGACTACGCGACGACGTCGGGGTGCCGTATGGAGTTCCTGCGGCGCCAGTTGGACGATGAGGAGGCGGTGCCGTGCGGGCGCTGCGACAACTGCGCGGGGCCCCGCTTCGAGACAAAGGTGTCCGCCGCCGCACTCGACGCGGCCAAGGGCGAACTCGGCCGAGCCGGAGTCGAGGTGGAACCGCGCAAGATGTGGCCGACCGGGCTCACGGCCGTGGGAATGGACCTCAAGGGACGGATCCCCGCCGACCAACTCGCCAGCACCGGGCGGGCCTTGGGGCGGCTCTCCGACATCGGCTGGGGCAACCGGCTGCGCCCCATGCTCAGCCCGCAAGCCCCGGACGGCCCGATTCCGGACGATGCGGCGCGTGCGGTGGTCGATGTCCTGGCCGACTGGGCGAAGGGGCCGGGCGGTTGGGCCTCGGGCGAGCCCGGCGCCCTGCGCAGACCGGTCGGCGTCGTGGCCATGCCGTCCCGGACCCGGCCGCAGCTGATCCAGTCCCTGGCGGGTCACATCGCCACGGTCGGCCGCATGCCGCTGCTCGGCTCGCTCGCCTACGTGCCGGGGGCGGACCAGTCGAGCCCGCCGCGCAGCAACAGTGCACAGCGACTGCGCGCCCTGGACGGCACGTTGACGGTTCCGGAGGAGTTGGCCGTACAGCTGCGGCAGACGGGAGGCGGGCCGGTGCTCCTCGTTGACGACTTCACCGAGACCGGCTGGACGCTCGCGATGGCCGCCCGGCTGCTCCGACGGGCCGCTGCGGAGGGGGTGTTGCCGCTGGTACTGGCCATTCAGGCGTGAGTCACGCGTCGAACGGTGCTGTGGGGGAAGGGATATAGGCGGCGCTCCCGCTGATTACGGGCAACGGCGTCGACTGCTCGTTGCCTGGTGCCGCTGGGCGGGCGAGAATTGGGGCTCGCTCCCTGCACGGCTCGCCCGTGGTCCGGCAGTGCTGTGCCGCGGTGCGCTCCCGACCGTCCGACCCCGCCCGCAGGTGTGGGCGTGTAGCCGAAGGGAGGACCGTGACCTTCGGATTCGCTCCGTCCGCAGCGGCATCGAAGCCGGGGGCATCGCAGCCCGCTGAGATGTCCGACTCCACCAGCAATGAACTGGCCCGTGTACTGGAACCCGCCGAATGGGCAGCGGCGGGGATCCCGCTGCTGCGCGATCCGCGTGAGGTCGTCAGCGGCCTGCACCTACGGCATCTGCCCACGCCTGAGACCGCGGTGGTTGCGGTGCTCGACCAGGAGGAGCGGCTTCGGGCGAGCGCCTCGTTCTCCAGGCGCGCGACGGGAGCGGACGGCTGGGTGAACCGCAACGCCCTGCTGGCGCAGCTGCGTCGAGTCATCCCGCACGATCTGCGGCGCCGTACACCGGTCCGGACAGCGGTGTTGCTGTACTGCCGCGAGGGGGACGCGCAGTGGACTCAGGAGGACGGGGCGTGGATGTGGGGGCTGCGGGACGCCTGCACGTTGCACGGCTTGAGGTGCGGTGCGTACATCACGCTGACGCACGGCGGCTGGCAGGTGCTCGGCGAAGGGCGCGGCGGGAGAAGGCCGCACATCGGCTCGCTGCCGGGGCAGGTCGAGGGCGGCTGGCACCTGGAGGAGCCGGATGAGAGGGCTGGCGCGGGAGCGGACGCCGCAAGGAAGGAGCAGGAGCAGATACGACGGCGGCAGGAGCGTCCTCCGTCGGTGGAGCAGAGGCTGCGGGCCAACGGCGCGGCGGTACAGCCACTACCGCAGCCGCCGGCACAGACAAGGGGCAGCTCCGGAGGTGGAGCGGCGCAGAGGCTGCGGCGAGGCGCGGCTCGCTGAGCCGCGCGGAGTGGTGAGCCGCCCGGAGTGGTGAGCGGGGTTGCGAGCAGGTGGTGAACGGACCTGCAGGGTGGTGAACGGACCTGAGGCCGCGCGGTGGGCACGGACCTTCAGGCAGGCGTTCACACGGCCGGGCAAGGAGCCAGGCGCCTGGAAAGGATCCCGGAAGGATCCCGGCACTTGGAGTGGCGCACCCCGGAAGCACACAGGTACCCCGAAGAACCAAGGTGCCCTGGAAGTGCTCAGGCACCCCCGAAGACCAAGGCGCCCCGGAAGCACTCACGTGCCCCGGAAGTGCTCAGGCGCTCCGGAAGCACTCAGGCACCCCAGAACCACCCGGCTGCCCGGCAAGCTCGGCCTGACAGTACGGCCGCACTCACCCGGCACGGACCGGGTGCCGTCGACGCTCCGGAGGGCGTGCAGAGACGCCGCCCCCACGAGTGGCGCCGATCGGCGACCCGGGTGTCGGGATGCCGGACCCAGGTGTCGAGGTGTCAGACCCCGGCACCCAGAGCCGAGTTGATGCGCTGCGGGTCGCCGCAGACGATCAGCAGGGCTCCGGCACGGCTGAGCGCGAGCGGCAGAGCGGTGACCGCTTCGTTGTCGGAATCGCCGTTGACGGCGACGACGACCACGGAGCGGCTGCCCGCTCGGGCGATGTCCGCTGCGGCGGCGTAGAACACGTCGTCGCGGGCATCGTGCTGGGCCCAGTAGGCGTCCGCGCCGAAGGACAGCTCGTGAGCTGCCCAGGGGTGCGGGTCGCCGGTGGTGATCACCAGGATCTCGCCGGGCTGGCGACCGCTGTCGAGCAGCAGGTCGACCGCTTCCTCCGCGGCGTCCAGCGCACCGTCGGCGGAGGCCGGGATCAGCTGGATCTGCGGAGTACCGGCCGACTCGCTCGCGGCGGCACGCGCGGACCCCTGGGCCGGCACGGTGGCGGGCGCAGCGGGGGCCGGCTTGGCGGCGGGAGTGGCAGTGGGGGCAGCCGGGCCCGGCTTGGCCGGGGTGCGCTGCGCGGGAGGCGTAGGCCTCGGGGGACCCGGGCGTCCCGGTCGCGGCGGTGCCGCGGGGCGGGGGCCGGGTACGGGACGGGGGGTCGGCGCGGTGCGGCCGTTGGCCGGAGTTGCGCGGGGACCCTGGGCGCTCTCGTGAATCTGAGGCTCCTCGGGAATGAGAGGCATGAGTGGTTGTCTATCAAACGCCGGTGCGCACGGCACCGGCGGGTGGCACATGAGTGCGACCGGCAATGGTGTCAGAAATCGAAGCCGAGTTGCCCCTCGATTTCCGGGGTGCCGCCGCTGAGCACCGGTACGCGGTTCTTCTTGAGATGCCGCCACTGGGGCAGCGCGTCGAGATAGGACCACGACAGCCGGTGGTACGGGGTCGGACCCCGCTCCTCAAGCGCCGCCTTGTGCACCGGCGAGGGGTAACCCGCGTTGGCGCCGAAGGCGAAGTCTGCGTGTTCGGCGTCCAGTTCGGCCATCATGGCGTCGCGGCTGACCTTGGCGATGACCGAGGCCGCAGCGACGGCGACGCAGGACTGGTCCCCCTTGATGACCGTACGGACCTTCCAGGGGGCGCCGAGATAATCGTGCTTGCCGTCGAGGATCACCGCGTCCGGGCGGACCGGCAGACCTTCGAGTGCGCGCACCGCGGCGAGGCGGAGCGCTGCGGTCATGCCGAGCTCGTCGATCTCTTCCGGAGAGGAGTGACCGAGCGCGTAGGCGGTGACCCAGTCCCTCAGCACCTCCGCAAGCTCGTCGCGTCGTTTGACGGTGAGGAGCTTGGAGTCGGTGAGTCCGGCGGGCGGCCGCCTCAGTCCGGTGACCGCCGCGCAGACGGTGACGGGCCCGGCCCAGGCGCCCCGTCCCACCTCGTCGACCCCGGCGACGAGCTTCGCTCCGGTGGTTGCCCGAAGGGAACGCTCGACGGTGTGGGTGGGTGCTTCGTACGGCATGGCGCAGACAGGTTACGCCGCCCGGTGGGCGCTGCGACACCCCGGTTCCCGGAACGGGGAGATCGATTTCCTTCGGCCGGGGGTCCAACGGTCCGAAGCGGCGGATTCAAGAACTCGATCTCGCTACGAGCATTGCACTAGCAATCGAAGAAAGCGAGACCCCTACAGGGCTCACAGAGGGGCCGAAGCCCACCGTCAGCACTCACCGCCAGCGACGCATCCTCACCCCTCACCAACAGGGCACACAACCACATAACCACCAGCCAGAAAGGAATTTCGCCGCCCAGTCACGCACCGACGCGAGACCCAGGCCCCCACTCCCGCCCCCGAAAGAGCAGCCTCAGCCGGAGGTGGGCGCCCAAGCGGGAAGCGGTTCAGTTTGCTGCAGCCAAGACTCGGGAGGGGTGGTCTTGCCGCCGGAGGACACGACTCCGCCGACGATCGCGCAGGTCGTGTCCATGTCGCCGCCGACCTGCGCCGTCGTCCAGAAGGCCCGCTCGAAGTCGCCGAGGGAGCGCGCCGCGGACCAGAGGGCGAAGGGCACGGTGTCGTGGGCGGTGGTGCGACGGCCGCAGCCGAGGACGGCGGCGACGGTGGTGGAGTCGCTGTAGTCGAGCATGTCCCGGGCCCGCCGCAGGCCCGCGCCCACCGCGCTGCGCGGCACGAGCGCGACGACGCCGTCTAGCAGAGCCGCGGGGGTGGGTGGCCCTGCCGGGTCGGCGGCGAGTGCCGCGGCCGCCGCGACGGCCATCGCGCCGACGACGGCCTCACGGTGCTGATGCGTCGGGTAGGCGGAGATCTCCGCCTGGTGGGTGGCTTGTTCGGGGTCGTCGGCGTACCAGGCGCCGAGTGGGGCGATCCGCATGGCCGCGCCGTTGCCCCACGACCCCTGCCCCTTGAACAGGGCCGAGGAGAGCTCGCGCCAGTCGCCGCCCTCGCGGACGAGGCGCAGGAGTCGGTTCACGGCGGGCCCGTAGCCGCGGTCGAAGTCGTGGTGCTCGGCGAAGGACTGGGCGAGCGCGTCCTGATCGATACGCCCGTGCGCCGCCAGGACGGCGAGCACGGAGCAGGCCATCTCGGTGTCGTCGGTCCACTGCCAGGTTCCTTGCGGCACTTCACGGCGCTTGAGGAGCGGATAGTTCGCGGGGACGAAGAACTGGGACCCGAGGGCGTCCCCCACCGCGAGACCGCGAAGGGCGGCGAGTGCGCGCTCCAGGCGCTGCTGGGAAGAGGAGTCAGCGATCATGGCTCTGCCACTCTAATTCGTCGGCCCCCGGTCCAGCACCACGCCGACGCTATCCGGCCCCTTAGCCCCCCCTAGCGCCCCCTAGCTCCCTCCCCCGCGACTCCCGCCGCAGAGAATCAGTCACTGCCTGCTCAGAGCATCAGTCACTGCCTGCTCAGCGGAGTCTCAGATTCCACGCGGGACAGTTTCTCCGGATTGCGGACGTAGTACAGACCGCTGATGCGCCCGCCGTCGACGGCCACCGCCATGACCCCGTCCAGCTCGCCGTCCAGGTGCACGACGAGGGCGGGGTTCCCGTTGACCACGGTCGGGGCCAGGGTGATCGGGAGCTGGTTCTTGCCGAGTCCGCCGAGCATGAAGCGGGCCACCTTTTCGGCGCCGTTGATCGGTCGCGGCGCCGCCTGCTTGATGCCGCCGCCGTCGCTGACGAGGACGACCTCCGGCGCGAGCACGTCCATGAGCCCCTGCAGGTCACCGGTCTCGAGGACGCGTCGGAAGGAGTGCAGCGCCGCCCGCGTCTCGTCGGGCGACACCGTCTGCCGCGGGCGGCGCGCGTCGACGTGCTTACGGGCCCGGTGCGCGATCTGCCGTACGGCGGCCGGGCTCTTGCCGACGGCGTCCGCGATCTCGTCGTATCCGAGGTCGAAGGCCTCACGCAGTACGAAGACGGCGCGTTCGGTCGGCGAGAGCGTTTCGAGGACGAGCATCAGGGCCATGGAGACGCTCTCCGCGAGCAGTGCGTCCTCGGCCACGTCCGGCGCGGTGAGCATCGGTTCGGGCAGCCAGGGTCCGACGTACGACTCCTTGCGGCGCTTGAGCGTGCGCAGTCGGTTGAGGGCCTGCCGGGTCGTCGTGCGCACCAGGTAGGCGCGCTGGTCGCGCACCTGCCGCAGGTCCACGGTGACCCAGCGCAGCCAGGTCTCCTGGAGCACGTCCTCGGCGTCGGCGGCCGAGCCGAGCATCTCGTACGCGACGGTGAAAAGCAGGTTGCGGTGTGCCACGAAGGTCTCGGTGGCCTCGTCGAAAGCGGGCCCCTCCGCGGCCTGGTCCTCGCCCATGTCACTCCCAGCACTCACGCCCATCCCCGTCCCCATGCCCATCCTCGTTCGCCCATCTCCCACGGCAAGCGGTCCTCACTCATACCGCGCCTCACCGCACGGCCGCCGACCGATTCCCCTGCGACTCGGCCTCCGCCACCGGAGGCTGCGCCGCCGCCCGCACCGCCGCCGCGCGCTTGCCGTCCTTCATCCACCAGGCGACGGCGCCGGGGCGGCGTGCCTCGAACCGCAGTTGCCAGACGATGCCCCGGCAGATGAACTCCTTGATCTTCGCGCCCGGTCGGCCCGCGAAGTAGTACGGCCGCGCGATGTCGTCCTTCGACGCGGTCTGGAAGATCCCCGCACGCCGGCCGAGGCTGATGCACTGGCTGACGAAGGCGACCTCGGCCGCCCGCGGCTGCTCCCCCGCGATCCGGCGGAGCACCGTCTCGGCGGCCTGCGGGCCGAGTTGGACGGCGGCCTGGCAGCTCATCCGGTACGGCAGGTCCGAGGGCGCCGCCGCGTCCCCGGTGGCGACGATACGTACGTCGTCCACGCTGGTCAGGGTCTCGTCGGTGCGGAGGCGGCCCAGCTCGTCGGTGCTCAGTCCGCTGCGGCGGGCCAGGTCGGGCACGCCGAATCCGGCGCTCCAGATCGTCACTCGGCTCGGCACCTCGCGGCCGTCGGCGAGGCGTACGGAATCGGCGGTCACCGCCGTCACGTGCGTCCCGGGCCCGTCGAGCACCGTCACGCCGAGCGAGGCCAGCCGGTCGGCGACCGAGCGGCGGCCCCGAGGGTGCAGATACGGCCCGAGTTCCCCGCCGCAGACCAGGGTCACCGCCCGGCCCTCCTCGGCGAGTTCGGCGGCGGTCTCGATGCCGGTCGGACCCGCGCCGACCACCGTCACCGGCGCCGACGCGGGTGCCGCGGCCACGACCGGACGCAGCCGCTCCGCCTCCTCGAGGGTGGCGATCGGGTACGCGAAGTCGGCTGCGCCCGGCACGTCCGGCAGGGCGCTGCCGCTGCCCACCGCGTAGATCAGGTGGTCGTAGCCGAGCGTGGAGCCGCTCGCCAGGGTCAGGCTGCGCACGGGGGCGTCGATGCGCGTCACCGTGTCGACGACGAGCCGCACCCGCGCGGCGAGCATCCTGCCGTAGTCGACGACCGCGTCGTGGGACCCGCCGACCAGCTGGTGCAGGCGGATGCGGTCGACGAAGTCCGGGCGCGTGTTGATCAGCGTCACGGACACGTCATCGCGCTGCGTCAGGCGGTTGGCGGCCATCACGCCCGCGTACCCGCCGCCGATCACGAGCACCTCGGTCGTCGGCGCCGCCGTGCCGGTGTTGTCAGCCATGGTCTTTCCTCCGCTCCAGGGGGGTTCGACCTCAAGACACCGCCTGGCCGAAAGCTGTGACACCCCGCGCGCAGAAATCGGCTACCGCATCTGGTCGTACGTCTCCGGCTCGCGCCACCGTACGAACGGCCGGTCCAGGGAGTAGCGTCCGTCCGCGCCGAGGATCAGCGACCGCACCTCCGCGTTGCCCGGGTTGGACAGCGCCTCGAACTCGGCGACCGACCAGTGGAACCAGCGCATGCAGAACAGCCGCATGGTCAGACCGTGGGTGACGAGCAGGACGTTCGGCGGATGGTCCGGCGCCTCGAAGCTGCGGTACAGGCTCTCCAGGAACGCGCCGACCCGGTCGTACACATCCGCCCCGGACTCGCCCTGCGCGAAGCGGTAGAAGAAGTGCCCGTAGGCATCGCGATAGGCCTTCTGCAGCCGTACGTCGTCGCGGTCCTGCCAGTTGCCCCAGTCCTGCTCGCGCAGCCGCGGCTCCTCGCGCACGCGGATCAGGGCGGGGTCGAGGTCGAAGGCGCGCAGCGTCTCGAGCGTGCGCCGGTACGGCGAGACGTACACGCTGACGCGCTCCTGACCGAAGAGTTCCCGCAGGTGCTCGCCGGTCGCCTCGGCCTGGCGGCGGCCGATGTCGGTGAGGCGCAGCGCGTGGTCGGGCTCCCGCTCGTAGACGGTGTCGTCGGCATTGCCTTCCGACTCTCCGTGCCGGACGAGGACGATGCGCCGAGGACGTGCCATGCGGAAACCCTAGAACCTTCCGGATCCGGCGGGTGTGTCAGACCGTCCACGAGGGTTCGAGTTGCACGACGTCCCCGTCGAGGGCCGCCACATCGGCCTCGGTCTGCGCTCGCAGGGTGAGCCGCTCCACGCGCTCGACCTGGTACTTCCCGTACTCGGCGGTCGACTGCCACATGGAGAGCACCAGGAACTCGTGCTCCGGCGCCTCCCCGAAGAGGCCGCGCACCATGCCGGGAGAGCCGGCCATCGCCGGGTTCCAGATCTTTTCCTGTACGAGCGCGAAGTGTTCGACGCGGTCCTCGCGCACCTTGCAGTGCGCGAGCCGCACCACGTCCGCGTCGGCGAAGTGCGGTTCGAAGCCGGTCTTCACGTCGAAGCGGTGGTCGAAGAGCTTGACCTGCAGGTCCTTGTACGTACCGGCCTGGGCGGCATGCAGCCGGTCGTGCGAGCGGGCCATGAAGGAGTCGTAGAACGCGCGGCTCTCCCAGAACGATATGACGTGCACCGTGTCCGGCCGCCGACGGCTCCACCCACCGCCCTGTCCTCGAAACCCCGGCTCCCCCAGAAGCCCCGCCCACTTTCGCTGCCCCCGCTCGAACCCCCGGCGGTCCATCACGGTGCAGCGAATCCACTTGACCAGCACCGCGCCATCCTATGCCGCTGAGCACGCCGGCGGTCACTCCCTGTGGACAACTGCCTGTGGACGACGACCTGTTGAGAAACGGTGCCTGTTGAGAAACAGCCTGTGGACAACGGGTGCGCTCCCGGGTGCCGGTTGTCAGTGGCAGGCCGTAACGTGTCTCATCGGACGTGACCATGTGAGGGAACATCAACTCGCCGTCCAGGAGGGGGAGTCCAGTGAGCAGCGTCAAGAAGGGCCTCGGCAAGGTCGAGGTGGCTCTGAGGTGGGACCCGAGCCCGATGGGTGCGCCGGAGCACGACTTGGACCTCGTCGCGGCGGCGTACACGGAGGGCGCGGGGTACGCCGAGCCGGAGTACGTGGTGCATTTCGACAGCCGTTCCCCGGACGGCACGATCAACCTCAACCGCGACAGCCGTACGGGCCAGGGCTTCGGCTACGACGAGGTCATGACGCTGGAGTTCGACCGCCTCGCGGAGTCGTACACGCGGGTCGTGGTCGGTGTGGTGATACAGCAGAACGAGGACCGGAAGACCTTCGCCGACATCGAGAATACCGGCGTGCGCATCGCCGAGGGCTACACGGAGTTGGCGACGAGCGACCTCGCCGAGGCCGCGGGCGGCACGGCGGCGACGATCGCCGAGTTCACCCGGGACCCGGAGACCGGCACGTGGGAGTTCCGCAGCACGATCCGCGGCTTCGACGCCGACCCCACGTCCTTCGCGGCCCAGCTGGGCGCGCTGAGTTGAGCCCCGAACGCACTCGGGCACCGGGCTCGTGATCGAGCGCCGGGCCGCGATCCGTGCTGTCGAGGAACAGCTGGAGCGCGACCACGAGCGGTGGCGCGCCACGCATCCGGACACGATGCGCATGGCCGTACTCGAGGTCGAGCGGCACGAACTGGTCTGGATCGTCCACTGGCAGTCCGAGCCGTACGTGCGCAGGCGTGACCCCGAGTTCATGGTGGCCGGCAACGGCCCGTACCTCGTGGACCGCGTCGACGGCGGGCTGCATCAGATCGGCGTCGTCTCGGCCCTGGGCGGGGCGTGGGCGGACGACTACCGCGCCCGGATCCGCGGCCTCCCGGTGCGCACGGCGGTGGACGATCTGCACGATTCGGTACGCGAAGTCGCCGCCGGGCGCGGCCGGTTGCACGCCGTCCGGGAACTGCGCCGACGGCTGCCGGTGCTGTCGCCGCCGGAGGCACTCGCGTACGTGAAGGGGTTGCTGGAGGGGGATCCGCCGGGGCGGCTCGTGGACGTGGCGGCCGAGGAACTCGTGGAGCCTCTTGATCCGGTGCTCAGCGTGACCACCATCCGCCCCGGCACACCGCCCTCCTGACAAACGCCCGCAGGGACGGCGAAGGGCGCCGGCCACAAGGCCGACGCCCTTCCTCAACTCTCAGCAGCCGAGCTGCCGTTCAGCGCGTGAGCGCCTGGATTCAGCTGCAGCCGCTGGTCGAACCGCAGCCCTCGCAGATGTAGCAGGAGCCTGCCCGCTGCATCTTCGTACCGCAGGAGAAGCAGAGCGGGGCGTCGGCCTGGATGCCCAGCTGCATCTCGACGAGCTCCGCGGAGGTGTGCGCCTCCTTCGGGGCCGCGGTCTCGGCCTGCGGCGCGGACACCGACTTCAGCAGCTCCTGGGCCCGCGGGGCGGACTGGGCCAGGGACTCGACGTCGACCTCGTCGTCGTCGATGGGCTGCTCGTACGAACCCGTCTCCAGGTGGCGCTGGCGCTCCTCGGCGGAGTGGATGCCGAGCGCGGAGCGCGTCTCGAAGGGCAGGAAGTCGAGCGCCAGGCGGCGGAAGATGTAGTCGACGATCGACTGCGCCATCCGCACGTCCGGGTCGTCCGTCATACCGGCCGGCTCGAAGCGCATGTTGGTGAACTTCGAGACGTACGTCTCCAGCGGAACGCCGTACTGCAGACCCACGGAGACCGCGATGGAGAAGGCGTCCATCATGCCCGCGAGGGTGGAGCCCTGCTTGGACATCTTCAGGAAGACCTCGCCGAGACCGTCGTCCGGGTAGGAGTTGGCGGTCATGTAACCCTCGGCGCCGCCGACGGTGAAGGAGGTGGTGATGCCGGGACGGCCCTTCGGGAGGCGCTTGCGGACCGGACGGTACTCGACGACCTTCTCGACCGCCTCGCGGATGGTCTCCTCGGTCTTCGCGGTGACCTCGGCCTTCTCCTCCTCCTTCTTCTTGGCGGAGAGAGGCTGGCCGACCTTGCAGTTGTCGCGGTAGATGGCGAGCGCCTTGACGCCCATCTTCCACGCCTCGAAGTAGACCTCTTCGACGTCCTCGACGGTGGCGGTCTCCGGGAGGTTGACCGTCTTGGAGAGGGCGCCGGAGATCCACGGCTGGATCGCGGCCATCATGCGGACGTGGCCCATCGCCGAGATGGAGCGCTCGCCCATGGCGCAGTCGAAGACCTCGTAGTGCTCGGTCTTCAGGCCCGGGGCGTCGATCACGTTGCCGTGCTCGGCGATGTGGGCGACGATCGCCTCGACCTGCTCCGGCTGGTAGCCGAGGCGGCGCAGCGCCTGCGGCACGGTGCCGTTGACGATCTGCATCGAACCGCCGCCGACCAGCTTCTTGAACTTGACCAGGGCGAGGTCGGGCTCGAGACCGGTGGTGTCGCAGGACATCGCGAGACCGATGGTGCCGGTCGGGGCGATGACCGAGGCCTGCGAGTTGCGGAAGCCGTTCTTCTCGCCGAGGCGGACGACGTCCTGCCAGGCCTCCGTGGCGGCGGCCCAGACCGGGGTGTCCAGGTCGTCCATGCGGACGGCCTTGGCGTTGGCGTCGGCGTGCTGCTTCATGACGCGCTTGTGCGGCGTCGCGTTCTTCGCGTAGCCGTCGTACGGGCCGACCACGGCGGCGAGTTCGGCGGAGCGCTTGTACGACGTGCCCGTCATCAGGGAGGTGATGGCGCCGGCGAGCGCACGGCCGCCGTCGGAGTCGTAGGCGTGGCCGGTCGCCATCAGGAGGGCGCCGAGGTTGGCGTAGCCGATGCCGAGCTGGCGGAAGGCGCGGGTGTTCTCACCGATCTTCTGCGTCGGGAAGTCCGCGAAGCAGATGGAGATGTCCATCGCGGTGATGACCAGCTCGACGACCTTCGCGAAGCGCTCGGGCTCGAAGGACTGGTTGCCCTCGCCGTCGTCCTTGAGGAACTTCATGAGGTTCAGCGAGGCGAGGTTGCACGAGGTGTTGTCCAGGTGCATGTACTCGGAGCACGGGTTCGAGCCGTTGATGCGGCCGGACTCCGGGCAGGTGTGCCACGCGTTGATGGTGTCGTCGTACTGGATGCCGGGGTCGGCGCAGGCCCAGGCGGCCTCGGCCATCTTGCGGAAGAGGGACTTGGCCTCGACCTCTTCGATGACGTCGCCGCTCATCCGGGAGCGAAGGCCGAAGTTGCCGCCGGACTCCACGGCCTTCATGAACTCGTCGTTCACGCGGACCGAGTTGTTGGCGTTCTGGTACTGGACGGACGTGATGTCGTCGCCGCCCAGGTCCATGTCGAAGCCCGCGTCGCGCAGGGCGCGGATCTTCTCCTCCTCCTTCACCTTGGTCTCGATGAAGGACTCGATGTCGGGGTGGTCGACGTCGAGGATGACCATCTTGGCCGCACGGCGGGTGGCGCCACCGGACTTGATGGTTCCGGCGGAGGCGTCGGCGCCGCGCATGAAGGAGACGGGACCGGAGGCGTTGCCGCCGGAGGAGAGCAGCTCCTTGGAGGAGCGGATGCGGGAGAGGTTCAGGCCGGCGCCGGAGCCGCCCTTGAAGATCATTCCCTCTTCCTTGTACCACTCCAGGATCGACTCCATGGAGTCGTCGACGGAGAGGATGAAGCAGGCGGAGACCTGCTGCGGCTGCGGCGTGCCGACGTTGAACCACACCGGGGAGTTGAAGCTGAAGATCTGGTGCAGGAGGGCGTAGGCCAGCTCGTGCTCGAAGATCTCGGCGTCTGCGGGCGAGGCGAAGTAGCTGTTCTCCTCGCCGGCCTTGCGGTACGTCTTCACGATCCGGTCGATCAGCTGCTTCAGACCGGTCTCGCGCTGCGGGGTGCCGACGGCCCCGCGGAAGTACTTGCTGGTGACGATGTTGACCGCGTTCACCGACCAGAAGTCGGGGAACTCGACGCCACGCTGCTCGAAGTTGACCGAGCCGTCGCGCCAGTTGGTCATGACGACGTCACGGCGCTCCCACTCCACCTCGTCGTACGGATGCACGCCGGGGGTGGTGTGGATGCGCTCGATGCGCAGACCCTTGCTCTTGGAACCCTTGGAACGGGAACCTCGTGCCGGGCCGCTCGCCGTCTCTGTCATGCCGCCTCCCTTTATCGGGCTAAAACGCCCTAAAGTGCCTCGTTCTTCCCCGTGGCACGGTGTGTGTCTGGTGTCGCGGGCACCCCGAGGGCACCCATGACGGGTCTGGATCGCCGCTGATCGGCCGGACCGTTCCTGCTGGGTCCGCTCCGGCCCGCCGTCAGTCGGCGGCGGTGGCGGGCACGGGGACTTCGACAGTCCCTCCGGGCCCGCTATCGGCCTGCCGGCCGTCGTCCTCGCCTCTCGCGGAGCCACGCTGCTCCCTGAGTTCCGCGATGGCGCTCTCGAAGTCCTCGAGCGAGTCGAACGCCCGGTACACGGACGCGAATCGCAGGTAGGCGACGAGGTCGAGCTCGCGCAGCGGTCCGAGTATGGCCAGGCCCACATCGTGGGTGGTCAGCTCGGCGCTGCCGGTGGCACGCACCGCTTCCTCGACCCGCTGGCCGAGCTGGGCGAGAGCGTCCTCGGTCACCGGTCGCCCCTGGCATGCCTTGCGGACGCCATTGATGACCTTGGTACGGCTGAAAGGTTCGGTCACCCCGCTGCGCTTGATCACCATCAGCGAGCAGGTCTCCACGGTCGTGAAACGACGGGAGCAGTCCGGGCACTGACGGCGCCTGCGGATCGACGTGCCGTCGTCCGTGGTGCGGCTGTCGACGACGCGGCTGTCGGGGTGCCTGCAGAAGGGGCAGTGCATAACTCCCAACCCTCCTTCACAGCACGACTGAATGGCCTCGAAGAGGGCCTTGCAGCCCCTCGAAGCAGCCCCAAGCATAGGCGATGGCCGAGGCCCTGAAGGACCAGGGACCACAACTTCTGGGCGGCGCAGCCAATCCAACCACTAGATCTTGGGTTTGGCTTCACAAACGGCGTCATCGCGTGTCGCGGATCCGACGCCAAGCAGGGGCCGTCGACGAGAGTACGCGAAGGGGGGCGAGGCCCGATCGGGGAGGGCTCGGATGGCACACTGGGAGACACCACTGCGGGGCGCTCGACACCAGCGGTGAAGCGTACCGTAATGAACCGAATTGCCTTTCGGATCGAGCGTCAGCCATACACCTGAGCTCATGATCACGTCAGGCGGTACGCGATTTTTCACTCGAACGTGTGTTTGGCGCAACCTTTCGAAAGCTACTACCGTTGTCCAGCTAGGGAGAACATCTCGAGAGGGGCCGCCGTGACCACCACCGCAGACAGCGCCACCATCACCGCCCAGGACCGCGCCCAGGGCCGACTCGAGCCGGTGCATGCCATGAATGACGGAGCCACGAACCCGGAGGGGGCCAAGCCCACACGCTCGCTTCCCGGGCGACCTCCAGGCATCAGGGCGGACAGCACCGGGCTCACAGACCGCCAGCGCCGCGTGATCGAGGTCATCAGGGACTCCGTGCAGCGGCGTGGATACCCGCCGTCCATGCGGGAGATCGGCCAGGCGGTGGGCCTCTCCAGCACGTCCTCCGTGGCGCACCAGCTGATGGCCCTGGAGCGCAAGGGCTTCCTGCGCCGGGACCCGCACCGGCCGCGTGCGTACGAGGTGCGTGGTTCCGACCAGCCCAGCAGCCAGCCGACGGACACCACCGGCAAGCCGGCCGCGTCGTACGTCCCGCTGGTCGGCCGGATCGCCGCCGGTGGCCCGATCCTCGCCGAGGAGTCGGTGGAGGACGTCTTCCCGCTCCCGCGCCAGCTGGTCGGTGACGGTGAGCTGTTCGTCCTCAAGGTCGTCGGCGACTCCATGATCGAGGCGGCGATCTGCGACGGGGACTGGGTCACCGTCCGCCGCCAGCCCGTCGCGGAGAACGGCGACATCGTGGCGGCCATGCTCGACGGCGAGGCCACGGTGAAGCGGTTCAAGCGCGAGGACGGGCATGTGTGGCTGCTGCCGCACAACTCCGCGTACCAGCCGATCCCGGGTGACGAGGCGACGATCCTCGGCAAGGTCGTGGCGGTGCTGCGGCGGGTGTGAAGTCGGGGGCACAGCCCCCGAGCCCCCTAGTCCGGGCCCCGGAACCTACTGCGCCGGTTCCGGGGTCCTGTGTTTGCGTGTGTGCGCCGCTGGGCTGCTCTCTTTTCGGCGGCTGCCCGCTTTGTCGTGGCTGAGCGCGCAGTTCCCCGCGCCCCTTTCGGGGCGCCCACGCCCGAGCCCTTACGAAGCGTCCTCCGTCTGCTTCGCTGCCGCGTCGATCGCTGCCAGGGAGCGGCGGACCTGGTTGCGGTCCGTGGTGTACCAGAACTCGGGCAGTGAGGCCTTCAGATAGCTGCCGTAGCGGGCCGTGGCCAGGCGGGGGTCCAGGACCGCGACCACGCCGCGGTCGCCCGAGGCGCGGACCAGACGGCCCGCTCCCTGCGCCATCAGCAGCGCCGCGTGCGTCGCCGCCACGGCCATGAAGCCGTTGCCGCCGTTGTCCTCTACGGCCTTCTGGCGGGCGCTCATCAGCGGGTCGTCCGGGCGTGGGAACGGGATCTTGTCCATCACCACGAGCTGGCAGCTGGCGCCCGGCACGTCCACGCCCTGCCACAGCGAGAGCGTGCCGAACAGGCAGGTCTTCGGGTCCGCCGCGAAGTTCTTGATCAGCTCGCCGAGGGTCTCCTCGCCCTGCAGCAGGATCGGGAACTCCGGGATACGGGACCGCAGTTCCTCGGCGGCGGACTGCGCGGCCCGCATCGAGGAGAACAGGCCGAGCGTGCGCCCGCCGCTCGCCTGGATCAGCTCCGTCAGCTCGTCCAGCATGTCGCCGCGCGTGCCGTCACGGGACGGGCGGGCCAGATGCTTCGCGACGTAGAGGATGCCCTGCTTGCCGTAGTCGAAGGGAGAGCCGACGTCGATGCCCTTCCAGACGGGCAGGTCCTCCGACTCGCCCTCCGTGCCGGCGAGGCCCTCCGGGGCGAGGCCTAGGGAGGCTCCGACGCCGTTGAAGTCGCCGCCCAGCTTCAGCGTGGCCGAGGCGAGGACGACGGAGCGGTCCGTGAAGAGCTTCTCGCGGAGCAGGCCGGAGACCGACATGGGGGCTACGCGCAAGGAAGCTCCGAAGCGGTCGTGCCGCTCGTACCAGACGACGTCCCACTCCGAGCCGTTGGTGACGCGCTCCGCGACATCGTGGACGTTCTCCACCGAGGCCAGGGCCTGCTTGCGGACGGCGTCCTCGTCCTGGACGGACTTGTCGCGGGTGGCGCCGATCGCGGAGATCGTGTTCCGGGCGGCGTCGCGCAGCGCGAGCAGCGCGTAACCGAGGTCCTCGGGGATCTCCTCCAGGCGGCCGGGCAGGGCCAGCTCCATGATCCGCTCGAAGCCCTCGGCGGCGGTCTGCAGCTGGTCGGCGATCTTCTCGTTGACCAGCTTCGCGGAGCGGCGGACCGCGCGGTTCACCTGGCCCGGGGTGAGCTCGCCCGTGGCCACGCCGGTGACGCGGGAGACCAGTTCGTGCGCCTCGTCCACGATCAGGACCTCGTGCTGCGGGAGGACCGGCGCACCCTCGATGGCGTCGATGGCGAGCAGCGCGTGGTTGGTGACGATCACCTCGGCGAGCTTCGCGCGCTCACGGGCCGACTCGGCGAAGCACTCCGCGCCGTACGCGCACTTCGAGGCGCCCAGGCACTCGCGGGACGAGACCGACGCCTGCGACCAGGCGCGGTCGGAGACGCCCGGCGTCAGGTCGTCCCGGTCGCCGGTCTCCGTCTCGTCCGCCCAGTCCCGCAGGCGGAGCAGGTCCTGGCCGAGCTTGCTGGTGGGCGCGGCCGCCTCGAACTGGTCGAAGAGGCCCTCCTCCTCGTCCTGCGGCACGCCCTCGTGCAGCCGGTGCAGGCACAGGTAGTTCGAGCGGCCCTTGAGCATGGCGAACTGGGGGCGGCGGCGGAGCAGCGGATGCAGTGCGTCCACCGTGCGCGGAAGGTCGCGCTCCACCAGCTGGCGCTGCAGGGCGAGCGTGGCCGTGGCGACCACGACGCGCTCCCCGTGGGCGAGCGCGGGCACCAGATAGCCGAGGGACTTTCCGGTGCCCGTGCCGGCCTGGACGAGCAGGTGGGAGCCGCCGTCGATGGCCTCGGCGACGGACTCGGCCATGGTCACCTGGCCGGGGCGCTCCGTGCCGCCGACGGCTTCGACGGCGGCGTGCAGGAGATCGGGGAGGGAGGGCTTCGTCATAGGCCGACCAGCCTACGACGCCCCACTGACAAACCCGTCCTCACGCCTGCGGCCCCAGCGGCCGCGACCCCGGGTGCAGCGGGTTCGGCACGGTCCCGTGGACGGCGGCGTGCGGGCGCTCGGGCCGGTCCCGGTAGCCGTCGAGGTGGAGCCGGTTCCGGTTCAGGCAGAGGCGCTCGATCCGGGGCGTGAGCAGGTCGAAGAGCTCGAAGCGGTCCTTCAGCTCGGGGAAGCGGGCCTGGTGGCGGTCGATCTCCTCGCGCAGGAGCGTCCAGAACTCGCCCTCGGGCACGCCGAGTTGATCTTCGTAGAGCGGGGCGAGGTAGCGGAAGACGCCCACGAACAGGCCGGAGTGGATGAACTGGGTGAGGAAGCCGGGCTCCTCGGTGAGCAGGACCTCGCGCACGTCGTCGGGCATCGAGGCGTGCTCGGGCACGGGCTGTGCGCTGACGTTCACGTCGTCGACGAAGTCCTTGACGGCGAGCCTGACCGGGACGTCCGACTCGTCGAAGACCACGATCGCGTTCTCCCCGTGCGGCGAGAAGACCGTGCCGTAGCGGTAGAGGAAGTGCAGGAGCGGGGGCAGCAGGGCGGCGAAGAGGCGGCGCAGCCAGACCTCGGGAGCGAGTCCGGAGCGCTCGACGAGTTCGGCGGCGAAGGCCCGCCCGTCGGCGTCGGTGTGCAGCAGGGAGGCGAGCGTTCGGGCGCGTTCGCCGGGGTCGAGGCTGCGTTCCAGGGGTTCGCGCCAGATCGCGCCGAGGAGTTCCTTGTACTGGTACGGGACGTCCGGCAGCTCGTCGTAGACCGGGTGGCGCACGGTGACCGAGGCGACCTCGCCGAGGAGGATCACGCGGCACTCGTCGCGCAGGAACGGGTCGGCGTCGCGCAGCGCGTGCACCCAGGCGGTGACGGCCGGTGCGGCGAGGGTGCGTTCGGTCGGAAGGCCGCGCCAGACAAGGGTGTTGAGGATGGAGAGCGGCAGCTTGACGGTGTGCCGCTCGGGCCGTGAGGTGTTCAGGAACGTGCGGACGGACTGCTGCGGCAGGCGCGCGTCCGGGTCCTCGGGGAGCGGCACGATGTGGCCGGCGGCGACGGACGGGGCGAACAGCGGGAGCACGATCTCGTCCCACTGCCAGGGGTGCACGGGCAGGTAGAGGTAGCGGCGCGGATCGAGGCCACGCGCGCGGAGTGCGTCCGCGAAGGCGTCGAGGGTGGTGGCGTCCAGCTCGTGCGTGTAGAGCCGCTCGGGGTCGGCGAGTTGCTCGACGCCCCGGTACGCGGCCAGCTCGTCGCTCACCGCGAGCCACGGCAACCGCACCGGAACACGCGCTTCCGGCGCCCAGCGGGCGGTGTCGGCGGCGGAGAGGCCGAGCCGCCCCTTGTTGAGGACGAGCCAGGGGTGCCCAGTCTGGTGGCCTTCCAGCTCCGCATACGGGAGGTCGGCGAGTTCGGCGGTGGACAGGGCCGTGTGGTCGAGGCGGGCGTCGGCGGCGAGGGTGCTGTTCAGCTCGCGTACGACATGGCCGAGTGTGTCCCCGTCGAGGCCGAGCAGTCTCCGCGCCCTGGCGAGGAAGGCGAACGGGTCGCCGAACGGCCGCTCCGTCCCGTCCGCCTCGCGCAGACTCGGCGAGTCCGGCTCGACCCGCCAACTCCCGTACGCCGCACGGCGGGCGCGGAAGCGGAGGCGGGCGCCGTCGTCGAGCGTGACGGCGTACGCCTCGCCGCCCTCCGGCTCCGGGGTGAGGATCTCCTCGTAGGCGAACTCGCCGAGCATCTTGGCGAGCAGCCGTCGGGCGGCGCGCGCCCAGCTCTGCGGGTTGAGCTCGGGTGGTACGGCTGCGGCGGCGAGCGGGGCGTTCGGCACGGTGACTCTCCCACGTCGAGACGGCGTACGGGTACGGGCTATGTGGCTCATGTTCCTGAGGAGGGACGGGAGTTGAGCGTATGCAGGCCGGACGGCGGGCCGCACGGGTTCTCTACTGCCGGGCGAGTTCCGGCCGTTGGGACGCCAGTACGCAGGTCAGCGCCTCCGAGAGCCGGTCGAGGACGGCGTCGGCCTGGTCGTCGGTGAGCGTCAGCGGCGGCAGCAGGCGTACGACGCCGGAGCGGCGGCCGCCGAGGTCGACGATGAGGCCGCGGTCCAGGCAGGCGCGCTGCACGGCGGCCGCGAGCCGGGGCGCGGGCGGCGGCGGCCCGGCGCTCGCGGCGGCGCCCGCGCCGTCCGGGTCGACCAGCTCGACGCCGATCATCAGTCCCCTCCCCCGTACCTCGCCGATCTGCGGCTGGTCCGCGGCGAGGGCGCGGAGGCGGGCGAGCATGCGCGTGCCGAGTGCGGCGGCGCGCTCGGCGAGCCGGTGGCGGCGGACGTGGGCGAGGGTCGCGGCGCCCGCGGCCATCGCGAGCTGGTTGCCGCGGAACGCGCCGGCGCGCGCGCCGGGCTCCCCGGTGCCGAGGTCCTCGCGGTGGACCACGACGGCGAGCGGGAGGCTGCCGCCGACGGCCTTCGACAGAACCATCACATCGGGCACGACCCCACTGTGCTCGACGGCCCAGAACGCGCCGGTGCGGCCGACTCCGGTCTGCACCTCGTCGGCGATCAGCGGGATCGCGCGGGCCTCGGTGATCTCCCGCAGCCGGCGCAGCCATGCGTCCGGGGCGGGGATCACGCCGCCCTCCCCCTGGACCGGCTCGACGACGAGGCCGGCCGGGAGCGCCCCGGGCCCGGCGTCGTCGAGCACCGACTCGGTCCAGCGGGCGGCGAGTTCGGCGCCCTCGGGCCCGCCGACGCCGAAGGGGCAGCGGTAGTCCTGCGGGTAGGGCAGCCGGGTCGCGCGCGCGTCCCCCGCGCCCGAGGCGGCGCGTGCGCCCTCGGGCGCGCCGTGGTCCGCGCCCGTGAACGTGAGCAGTCCGCTGCGCCCCGTCGCCCTGCGCACCAGCTTCTGGGCGGCCGCGACGGCGTCCGCGCCGGTCGGACCGCAGAACCGGACGCGGGCGCGGGCGGCGAAGGCCGGCGGCAGCGTCGCGAAGAGCTCGGCGACGAAGGCGTCCTCGACCGGGGTGGCGAGGTCCATGACGTGCAGCGGGGCGCCCGAGTCCAGGACCTTCCCGATCGCCTCCAGGACGACCGGGTGGTTGTGGCCGAGGGCGAGTGAGCCGCCGCCGGAGAGGCAGTCCAAGTACCGCCGCCCGTCGGCCCCTTCGATGGTCAGGCCGCGGGCGCGGACCGGCACGACCGGGAGCGAACTGGCGTAGGTCCGCGCCACCGGCTCGCGCAGCGGGCGCCGCAGGACGACCTCGGGCCCGGCGGTTCCCCCGGCTGCGGGCGGGGCGGCGGCGGGCGGCGCCGGTTGCGGCGGCGCAGGCTCGGTGACGGCCACGGCTGTGTGTCCTCCCGCTGTGCGTCGGTGGGCGGGCGGCGGTCCGCCCTGGGCGGGGGCGGACGCAGGTCAAGTCTCCCCCGTACGTACCAACGACGCGGGGCGCGGGGGATCACGGCGGGGCGGGAGACCTTGCCAAACGAAAACCTTCGCGCGGCCGTGGGCGCGCATGGCGGCCGCGCGCGCCCGCGGGGGCACCGATGCGCGCGCACGCAAACACCGCCAACCCGGAAGTTCCCCGACAACCTCCCCGTGACCTGGCGCGCAGATCGCCGTGCGGGAGCCGGGCCGTGACAGAACCGTTGCGGCCCCGTCGGTCGTCGCCGACCGCACCGGCATAGTGTGGGGTGCTCGATCGTCGCGCGGCCGCTCCGCAGCGACGCCACAACTGCACATGTGAACTGCAACTTCCGGTCCACGAGGGCCCGTTGGCTTCGCCTTCGGGCACGCGTCCGGACGTCTTCGTACGTCTCTGTATGTCTCCATACAAGTCGTCTGGATTCCGGCGAAGTTCGCGAGTTCGCCAAGTCCGACAGAAATCCAAATAGGGGGAGATTCTCGCAATGCGACCCATACGTCCACTCCTTGCTGCTCGCCGAGGGAGGAGTGCACGCCGCACCACCTCCTCCGTGCTCGCGGTCTCGGCCGCGCTCGCGCTGACGGCCACCGCCTGCGGCCCCGGCGACGACCAGGCCGACGCCAAGCCCACCGCCTCCGCGACGGCCGACGGCGGGAACGCCGGCGGCAGCGGCGGCGGGGACAAGCTGGAGATTCCCGACGACATCAAGGACCGGCTCAAGGAGCACGGCTTCGACGTCGACAAGTGGAAGAACGGCGAGTGGAAGAACTGGGACAAGGACAAGTGGCTGCGCGAGGCTGAGGACTTCGTCAACCCGATCATCGAGGACTTCTGGAACCCGGACCGGATGCGGGACGCCGACAAGCGCCCCGACAAGCCGGTCGACAACGACATCTCGGGTGACCAGGGCAAGACGGACCCGACCCCGGCCCCGGTCGAGGCCGCGGAGCTCCCGAAGCCGTACGACGACAAGTCGCCCGCCACCGGCAAGCTGCTTTTCGAGACGCCCGAGGGCTCCGCGCAGTGCTCCGCCACCGTGGTCGAGGACCCGGCGAACCCCGGCAAGTCCAACATGGTGTGGACGGCTGGCCACTGCGTGCACGCGGGCAAGTCGGGCGGCTGGTACCGCAACATCGCCTTCGTGCCGTCGTACAACAACGAGGGCAAGTCGGCCGCGCAGCTTGAGGCCGAGAAGCCGACGCGTGAAGAGCTCGCGCCGTACGGCGTCTGGTGGAGCCGGGGCGCCAAGACGTCCGACCAGTGGATCGCGACGGGCGCGAACACCGGCGGCGCCGGCGCCCCGTACGACTTCGCCGTGATGAGCATGGTGCCCGAGAACGGCGGCGGCAAGTCCCTCGAGGAGACCGTGGGCGCCGCGCTTCCGGTCGAGTTCAACGCCCCGGCCGTGCCGAAGATCGACGCGATCAAGGCGACCGGCTACCCGGCGGCTCCCCCGTACGACGGCCAGCGTCAGTTCTCCTGCACCGACAAGCCGGGCCGGCTCTCGCTCAAGGCCACCCAGCCCACGATGTACCGCATCGGCTGCAGCATGACCGGCGGTTCCTCCGGCGGCGGCTGGGTCGCCAAGGGCCAGGACGGCAAGCTGGCCCTGGTCTCCAACACCTCGATCGGCCCGGTCACCGCGGGCTGGCTCGCGGGCCCGCGCCTCGGCAAGGAGGCCGAGGCCATCTACACCCAGGTCAGCGAGAAGTTCGCCAACTGACCTGCCACGGACGCCACTTGACGGCGTCCGCAGCCGCTCGACGGCCCGCGTCCGCTCGACGGCATCCGCAGACGGCACGCCGCTCCCGGGGCACTCCCCGGGAGCGGCTCCGTGCGGGCGCACCCGCGCCCGGCACCTCCCCATCCCCATCACCACCGCTTCCACACCCAACGGGGGTTTTCCGAACCATGCGATCCATACGTCCGGCCCTCGCCGCGGCCTCGCTCGCCGTGGCCCTGGCGCTGACCGCCACCGCCTGCCAGTCGGCGGGCGACCCCAAGGCCGACGCCAAGCCCACCGCCTCCGCCTCGAAGGGCGGCGACTCGGGCGCGGACGAGGCGCAGCTCCCCGACGACCTCGACGGCATCGCCGACCGGCTCAAGGAGCACGGCATCGACGTCGACAAGTGGAAGAACGGCGAGTGGAAGAACTGGGACAAGGACAAGTGGCTGCGTGAGGCGAAGGACTTCGCCAACCCGGTCATCAAGGGCCTGTGGAGCGAGGAGCGGAAGAAGTCCGCGAAGGACCCGCAGCAGACCATCTCCAGCAAGGCCGCCGCAGGCAACGAGGGCGTCACCGACCCCGAGCCGCGCCCGGTCCGCGCCGAGCAGGAGCGCAAGCCGTACTGGAAGTACGCGGCCCCGGTCGGCAAGATCTTCTTCGACACCCCCGAGGGCACCGCCGTCTGCTCCGGCACCGTCGTGAAGGACCCGCGCAACCCCGGCAAGTCCAACCTCGTGTGGACCGCGGGTCACTGCGTGCACGCCGGCCAGAAGGGCGGCTGGTACCGGAACATCGTCTTCACCCCGGCCTACAACCACAAGGGCCTCTCGGCGCGCGCCCTTGAGAGCGCCGGCCCGCAGGACAAGGCCCCGTACGGCGAGTTCTGGGCCGACTGGATCTCCACGTCCAACGAGTGGATCGACGGCACCACCGCCGCGAGCCCCGACGCCGGCTCGTACGAGTACGACTACGCGGTGCTGCACGTGAAGCCGGAGCGCGGCAACAAGTCCCTGGAGGAGACCATCGGCACGGCGCTGCCCGTGGACTTCTCCTCGCCGTCGCCCAAGTCCGTGGACGCGATGGGCGCTTGGGGCTACCCGCAGGCCCCGCCGTACGACGGTGCGCTGATGCACAAGTGCGTCGACCGGCCCGGCCGGCTCTCGCTGACCCCGTCCTCGCCGACGATGTACCGCATCGGCTGCACCATGACCGCCGGCTCCTCCGGCGGCGGCTGGTTCCGCTCGACCGGCGGCGGCAAGCTCGCCCTGGTCTCCAACACCTCGATCGGCCCGGCCGGTTCGAACGGCTGGCTCGCGGGCCCGCAGCTGGGCGACGGCGCGAAGCGCGTCTTCGACACGATGAGCGAGAAATACGGCAGCAAGTAACCGACTGCCGCGCACGCACGACGAAGGCCCGCCCCCTCGAAGCCGAGGGGGCGGGCCTTCGTACTGCTGACGGTCGCGACGGCCGTCAGTGCTCCGCGGGGACGAACCGGGCCAGCTCCGCGGCCAGTTCCTCATGCACCCGCGCCTTGAGCAGCGTGCCCTCCGGGAGGTGCTCCTCGGAGATCACCTCGCCCTCGGCGTGCGCACGGGCGACGAGGCCGCCCTGCGTGTACGGGAGCAGCGCCTCGATCTCGATCTCCGGGCGCGGCAGTTCGGCGTCGATGAGCCCGAGGAGCTCGTCGATGCCGTCGCCCGTGCGGGCCGAGACCACGATCGCGTGCCGCTCGGCGCGCAGGAGGCGCTGCAGCACCAACGGGTCGGCCGCGTCCGCCTTGTTGACCACGACGATCTCGGGGACGTCCGTCGCACCGACGTCCCTGATCACCTCGCGCACGGCGGCCAGCTGCTCCTCCGGCACGGGGTGCGAGCCGTCGACCACGTGCAGGATCAGGTCGGAGTCGCCGACCTCCTCCATCGTGGAGCGGAACGCCTCGACCAGGTGGTGCGGCAGGTGGCGGACGAACCCGACCGTGTCGGCCAGGGTGTAGAGCCGCCCGCTCGGGGTCTCCGCGCGGCGGACGGTGGGGTCGAGGGTGGCGAACAGCGCGTTCTCCACCAGGACGCCCGCGCCCGTCAGGCGGTTGAGCAGCGAGGACTTGCCGGCGTTGGTGTAGCCCGCGATGGCGACCGAGGGGATCTTGTTACGCCGGCGCTCCTGGCGCTTGACGTCGCGGCCGGTCTTCATCGCCGCGATCTCCCGGCGCATCTTCGCCATCTTCTCGCGGATCCGACGCCGGTCGGTCTCGATCTTGGTCTCACCGGGACCACGCGTGGCCATGCCGCCACCGCCGCCGCCACCCATCTGCCGGGACAGCGACTGACCCCAGCCGCGGAGCCTCGGCAGCATGTACTGCATCTGTGCCAGAGCGACCTGCGCCTTGCCCTCTCGGGACTTGGCGTGCTGGGCGAAGATGTCGAGGATCAGCGCCGTGCGGTCCACGACCTTGACCTTGACGACGTCCTCGAGGTGGATGAGCTGGCCGGGGCTGAGCTCACCGTCGCAGACGACGGTGTCGGCTCCGGTCTCCAGGACGATGTCCCGCAGCTCCATGGCCTTGCCCGAGCCGATGTACGTCGCGGGGTCCGGCTTGTCGCGGCGCTGGAAGACGCCGTCGAGCACGAGGGCGCCCGCCGTCTCCGCGAGGGCGGCGAGCTCCGCGAGGGAGTTCTCCGCGTCCTGCAGCGTGCCGGTGGTCCACACCCCGACGAGCACGACCCGCTCCAGGCGGAGCTGGCGGTACTCGACCTCGGTGACGTCTTCGAGCTCGGTGGAGAGGCCCGCCACACGACGCAGAGCCGCACGCTCGGAGCGGTCCAGCTGCTCGCCGTCCCGCGCTCCGTCGATCTCGTGGCTCCAGGCGACGTCCTCTTCCATCAGGGCATCGGCCCGAAGTCCTTCGGGGAGGTTCTGCGCGGTGCTCTGGCGGTCCTGCGCGTCCTGGGAAGGGGAAGAAGAGGAGGTCATTGGATCCTTACGTCGTTGGGAAGGGGGGACTGCCCGACGCGGGCGGTCCTCGTAGGGGTCAACGTGCACCTGGCCCGGGAGATTCCCGGCCGACCGCGCCGCCGACCCGAAGATGGTCTCACGGCACGCCCCGTCTCGGCATCCGGCTTTTCCGGTGCGTACGAAGGGTCCGGTTCGGTCTGTGGAGCCGCCCGGCTCATCCGGTCTCGCCGTGGGAGTGCGCGGGTGCGGCCGCGCGTGCGGCGGGCTTGCCCTTGGCGGTCGGGGCGAGGGGCTTCCAGTCGGGGTGGCCGGGCATGGGCGGCGTCTTCTTGCCGTACAGCCAGGCCTCGAAGAAGGCGCTCAGGTCGCGGCCGGAGACGGACGAGGCGAGGCGGGTGAAGTCCTCGGTGGTCGCGGTGGAGTCCTCGTGCCGCTCGACCCAGGCGCGCTCCAGGCGCTCGAAGGCGGCGTGGCCGATCTCCTGGCGCAGCGCGTACAGGACGAGGGCGCTGCCGTCGTAGACGACCGGGCGGAACAGGCTGATCTTCTTGCCGGGTTCGGGGGCCTTCGGCGCGGCGGGCGGGCCGCCCTCGGCGCGCCAGCGGTCGGAGAGGCGGTGGGCCTCCTTCATCCGCTTCTGCATCGGCTGCTCGGCGTGCTCCTCGGCGTAGAGCGCCTCGTACCAGGTCGCGTGCCCCTCGTTGAGCCACAGGTCGGACCAGGTACGGGGGCTGACGCTGTTGCCGAACCACTGGTGGGCCAGCTCGTGGACCATGATCGCTTCGACGTACCAGTCCGGATACCCGGACTCGGTGAAGAGCCGGCGCTCGAACAGCGACAGGGTCTGGGTCTCCAGCTCGAAGCCGGTGGTGGCGTCCGCGATCAGCACGCCGTACGTCTCGAAGGGGTAGCGGCCGACCTTCTCCTCCATCCAGGAGATCTGGTCCGGCGTCTTCTTCAGCCACGGTTCGAGCTTCTCGCGGTCCTTGCTCTGCACCACGTCCCGTACGGGCAGCCCGTGCGGCCCCTCGCGCCGCAGGACCGCCGAGCGGCCGATGCTGACCTGCGCGAGCTCGGTGGCCATGGGGTGCTGGGTGCGGTACGTCCACGTGGTGTCCTGCGCGCCCGCGCGGCGCCCGGCGGGCAACCCGTTGGCGACCGCCGTCAGTTCCTTGGGCGCGGTGATCCGGAAGGTGAAGAAGGCCTTGTCGGACGGGTGGTCGTTGGAGGGGAACACCCGGTGGGCGGCGTCGGCCTGGTTGGCCATGGCGAGGCCGTCGCTGGTGCGCACCCAGCCGCCGTCGGACTTGCCCGCCGGGTCGCTGGTGTGGCGCACGGTGATGCGCAGCGCGCCGCCCCGCACGATCGGCCGCACGGGCGTGACCACGAGGTCCTCGCCGGAGCTCGCGAACTCCGCGCGGACCCCGTTGACCTCGACGGAGTCGACCTTGCCCTTGGTGAAGTCGAGGTTGATCCGCTCCAGGTGGTCCGTGGCCCGCGCCTGCACGACGGTGACGGCGTCCAACGGCTTGCTGTTGTCGCCCCCGTAGGCGAGCGAGATGTCGTACGCGGTGACGTCGTACCCCGGGTTGCCGAGGTGCGGGAAGAGGTGGTCGCCGATGCCGCGCGGGGCGACCGGCGAGGGCGCGCTCGCTGCGAGCAGCGAGACGGACACGGCTGAGGTGGCGGTGGCGAGGAGTGCGGCCCTGATGCGGCGCGAGAGCAACATGAACCACCGCTATCAGCACGGGCCTTGGTTGCCGTGCCGACGCGCGACCGGCCCACCCGAACGAGGTGTTCCGCTACTTCCCGGCGCGGTCGCCGCCTTGCGGCCTTCGCCGCGCCGCTGTCACTGCGCGGCCGCTGCGGATTCCTTGCCGCGCCCCACGTCGTACACCCCGGGCACCTTGCGCATGGCGCGCATCAGGGCGGGGAGCAGGGCGGCGTCGGGGAGTTGGAGCGTGTACGAGTGCCGGACTCGGCCCTCGACGGGGGGCTCGACGGTGGCCGAGATGATCGCCGCGCCCTCCAGGGAGATGGCCTCGGTGAGGTCGGCGAGGAGGTGCGGTCGGCCGAAGGACTCGGCGATCAGGGTGACGCGGTACTCGGCGCCGTCGTCGAGCTGCGTCCAGTGCACCGCGACGGGCGCGCGCCCCGCGGCCGACATCCGCGCGACCGCCGGACACTCCACGCGGTGCACGGTGACGGCGCCGCCGCGCACGGTGAAGCCGGTGACGGCGTCGGGCGGGACCGGGGTGCAGCAACCGGCCATGCGGACGGGGGCGTTCGGGTGCTCGTCGACGACGGCGTTGGCCGCGGCGGGGCGCATCGACTCGACGGTCAGCTGCGGCCGGGGCGCGGCGGCCGCGACGACCGGGCCCTCCGGGTGCGAGCTGAGCCAGCGCCCGATGGCGATGCGCGCCGCGGGCGTACGCGCGTGGTCCAGCCACTCCGCGTCCGGCCCGGATCCGGTCTCCGGCGGAGCGAGCAGCACATGCACGGTGTCGCCGTCCCGCAGGACCGTACTCAGTGTCACCAGGCGGCCGTTGACCCGGGCGCCGATGCAGGCGTGGGCCTCCTCGCCGTACTGCGCATAGGCGGCGTCGACGCAGCTGGCGCCGGCGGGGAGGCTGAGCGTGCCGCCGTCGGTGCGGTAGACGGTGATCTCGCGGTCCTGGGCGAGTTCTTCGCGCAGCGAGCTCCAGAAGGTGTCCGCGTCGGGGGCGGAGCGCTGCCAGTCGAGGAGGCGGGAGAGCCAGCCGGGGCGGGTGGGGTCGACGCGCTCGCCGTCGGCGCCGTCCTCGTCCGAGCCCGCGTCGTAGGGATTGCCGAGGGCCACCACTCCGGCTTCGGCGACCTTGTGCATCTGGTGCGTGCGGATGAGGACTTCGGCGACCTCGCCGTCCCTGCGGGTGACCGCGGTGTGCAGCGATTGGTAGAGGTTGAACTTGGGGGTGGCGATGAAGTCCTTGAACTCGGAGATCACCGGGGTGAAGCAGGTGTGCAGCTCGCCGAGGACTCCGTAGCAGTCCGCGTCCTCGTTGACGAGGACGAGGAGGCGGCCGAAGTCGGCGCCGCGGAGCTCGCCGCGTTTGATCCGGGAGCGGTGCACGGACACGAAGTGCCGTGGCCTGATGTGGACTTCGGCGGCGATGTCGGCTTCGCGCAGGACGGTGCGGAACTCCTCGGCGAACTCTCCGAGGGGGTCTCCGGCCGCGGCGTTCTCGGCGATGAGGGTACGGGTCCGCGCGTACTCCTCGGGGTGGAGGATCGCGAAGACCAGGTCCTCCAGCTCGGACTTCAGGGCCTGGACGCCGAGGCGTTCGGCGAGCGGGATGAGGACGTCGCGGGTGACCTTGGCGATGCGGGCCTGTTTCTCGGGGCGCATCACGCCCAGAGTGCGCATGTTGTGCAGGCGGTCGGCGAGCTTGATGGACATCACGCGGACGTCGTTGCCGGTGGCGACGAGCATCTTGCGGAAGGTCTCGGGCTCGGCCGCCGCGCCGTAGTCGACCTTCTCCAGTTTGGTGACGCCGTCGACGATGAAGCAGACCTCGGCGCCGAACTCCTCGCGTACCTGATCGAGCGTCACCTCGGTGTCCTCGACGGTGTCGTGGAGCAGCGAGGCGGTCAACGTCGTTGTCTCCGCGCCGAGTTCGGCGAGGATCAGCGTCACGGCGAGGGGGTGCGTGATGTAGGGCTCGCCGCTCTTGCGCATCTGGCCGCGGTGCGAGGACTCGGCGAGGAGATAGGCGCGGCGCAGCGGCTCCAGGTCGGCCTCGGGGTGGTGGGCGCGGTGGGCATCGGCCACATGGCCGATCGCGTCCGGGAGGCGGCCGCGGGAGGTCGAGCCGAGGAGTGCGGCCAGGCCGAGGCGGCGCAGATCGATGCGGGGGCGCCCGCGCCTGCGGGGGCTCGCGGCGGGCGTGGCGGCCGCGGGGGCGGCCTGCCCGTCCACGGCATCGGCGCTGTTCGGGGCGGGGCGCGCCGCAGTGCTCGATCCGTCCGCACTCATGGCAACCTCCGGCAGCTGGACCGGCGGTCGGGGGCGGGGCGGCGGGTCCCCCCGTTGCCGGTGCTTGATGCTATCGAGCCCATCACGCGCCGCTCACCCGCTCTCGCTCAGCGTGAAGCGGATCACCCATTCGAGCGAACGTTCACGCAATTCGGGTTTCGATCCACTCGGGGGTGATCTCGCCCTCGGCGACGATCACCGCTGGTCCTGTCATCTCGATCCCTCCGTCGGTCCGCTCGGTGATCACCAGCGTGCCTCCGGGCAGATCCACCGTGTACGTCGCGGGCTCGCCGGTCGCGGACGGGTTCAGGCCGTCCCGGCGGGCGGCGGCCACGGCGACCGCGCAGGCGCCGGTGCCGCAGGAGCGGGTCTCGCCGGAACCGCGCTCGTGCACGCGCATGGCGACGTGGCGGGGGCCCCTGTCGACCACGAACTCCACGTTCACCCCGTCCGGGTAGACCGTGGCCGGGGTCGTGTCCGGTGCGGCGAAGAGGTTCCCGGCGTGCGCCAGGTCGTCCACGAAGGCGACGGCGTGCGGGTTGCCCATGTTCACGTTCAGGGCGGGCCAGCTGCGCTCGCCGACGGTGACGGCGGCCTGCTCGGCGGGGAGCTCGGCGCGGCCCATGGAGACGGTGACGGCGCCCTCGCCATGCGCGTCGGCCTTGGCGATGTGCACCCGCTTCACGCCGCCTCGGGTGGCGACGGCGAGGTCACCGGCCTCGACGTGGCCGGCGCGCTGGAGGTAGCGGGCGAAGACGCGGACGCCGTTGCCGCACATCTCGGCGATGGAGCCGTCGGCGTTGCGGTAGTCCATGAACCACTCGGCCTCGTCCGCCAGGTGCCGGGCCTCGGGGTGGGCGGCGGAGCGCACGACGTGCAGCAGGCCGTCTCCGCCGATGCCCGCGCGCCGGTCGCACAGCGCGGCGACCGCCGTGGCGGGCAGGTCGATGGCGTTGTCCGGGTCGGGCACGATCACGAAGTCGTTCTCGGTGCCGTGGCCCTTGAGGAAGGCGATCCGCGTGCTCATTCCTCGATGTTACGGCCTGCCGCGGAAAGCCCTCGCCCGGCCTGTGGATAGCAGTGATTCCGCTTACGGCACGGCATCCGGGATGCACGGAACGTACGGAAAATGCCGGTTTCAGGCCCTTCGCGACGGAGGTGGGCGGCCGGCTCAGCGCAGTCGGGCCACGCGCCACACGGCGAGGACCGCGAGGGCGGCGACGACCACGGCGTAGAGGGCGATCACGCGCCAGTCGGGGCGGCGGCCGGAGCCTCGCCCCGGCAGGCCGGGCCAGGTGTGGCCGACGCGGCGGGCGGCCATCATGCCCCAGCCCGCGGCGCAGCAGCACAGCAGCAGTCCGAGCATCGCGACGACCGGGCCGCCCTCGCCGAACTCGAAGGCGAGCGGGAAGGCGAACATCAGCGAGCCGGTCGCGGCGAGGATCACGATGGGGGCGAGCTGCCAGATCCGCAGCCGACGGCGCGGCCGCAGCTCGACCTCGACCTCGGATCCCGTGACGCCGTCGGGACCGGACTCGCCCAGGTCACCGAGCTCGTCGGGGCCGTCCGCGACGACGCCGTCGGGGGTCGTACGGGGCCCGTCGTCGGCAGTGGGCAGGGGGCCGTCGGCAGGCGTGCGCGGACGGTCAGGAGCGTCGGGACTGAGCGGTCCCGGTTCCTCGTGTGCGGTGTCGCGAGGGCCGGCCTCCATCGCCACGCGCCCTCCCAACTCGGCTCCACTGGCTCGATCGAAGCTTGATGATGGCACGCCCCCAGGAGCCTGGATGACCGCCGGAGCGTCCCGATGCCATCACGTGATCAGGCTGTAACCGCTCGTTCGACCAACGCCAGGGCGTGCTCCGGGAGTTCCCCGCGGTCGGCTGCCGCGCCGCTGAGCCAGTGCACGCGCGGATCCCGCCGGAACCAGGAGTCCTGGCGGCGCGCGAAGCGCTTGGTGGCGCGGACCGTCTCGGCGCGCGCCTCGTCCTCGGTGCACTCTCCGGCGAGCGCCGCGAGGACCTGCTGGTAACCGAGCGCGCGGGAGGCGGTGCGGCCTTCGCGCAGGCCCTGGGCCTCCAGCGTGCGCACCTCGTCGACGAGGCCGTCGGCCCACATCCGGTCGACGCGGGCGGCGATCCGCTCGTCGAGCTCGGGCCGCGCCACGTCGACGCCGATCTGCACGGTGTCGTAGACGGAGTCGTGCCCGGGGAGGTTCGCCGTGAAGGGGCGGCCGGTGATCTCGATGACCTCAAGAGCGCGCACGATACGGCGGCCGTTGCTGGGCAGGATCGCCTTGGCGGCCTCCGGGTCGGCGACGGCGAGCCGCGCGTGCAGGTCGCCGGGGCCGCGCAGGGTCAGCTCCTCCTCCAGGGCGGCGCGGACCTCGGGGTCGGTGCCGGGGAACTCCAATTGGTCGACCGCGCCCCGGACGTAGAGCCCCGAGCCGCCTACGAGGATCGGCCAGCGGCCCGCGGCGAGCAGCCGGTCGATCTCCGCGCGGGCGAGCTTCTGGTACTCGGCGACGCTGGCCGCGACCGTCACGTCCCAGATGTCGAGGAGGTGGTGCGGGACTCCGGCGCGCTCCTCGGGGGTCAGCTTCGCGGTGCCGATGTCCATCCCCCGATACAGCTGCATCGAGTCGGCGTTGACGACCTCGCCGCCGAGCCGTTGGGCGAGGAAGACGCCGAGATCGGACTTGCCGGCCGCGGTGGGGCCGACGACGGCGATGACCCGGGGGGTGGTTGCTGCGCTGCTCACCGCCCCAGTCTCCCAAACCCGGACCCCCGCCCACGAACGCGATACGGGCGCATCGGTACCGCCGCCGAGAGCGGACCCCACGAGCGGCGCAACCTGCCGCTCCGACCCACGCACGTTTTCGCCCGTACGAGTACGTTTGGAGTGGATATGGCAAGGCCGTTCACGGCCGTGACGAAGAGGTGGGACATGGGCCTCCTGGACAAGATGAAAGCCAAGCTCGGCCCGGCCAAGGACAAGGCCGTGGGCCTCGCCAAGGAGCACGAGGAGAAGATCGACCACGGCCTGGACAAGGTCGCGCGGACGGTCGACCAGAAGACCAAGGGCAAGTACAGCGAGAAGATCCAGTCCGGCACGGGCCGGGCCAAGGAGGGCCTGCACAAGTTCGCCGGCAAGGACGACGGGACGGGCGGGACGCAGGGGACGGACGACACCGGCACGCCTCCGGCACCGGGCGCGGGCGGGCCTCCGGCGGGTTAGCCGCAGGTCACCGACGCCGGAGGGGCTGATGCGTCAGCGCCTCCGGCGTCGCCGCGTTCAGGACCAGGCGGCCACCAAGTACCCCACCCCGTAAGGCGCTTCGTCGTAGAGCAGCGCTCCGGAGAGGTTCGCGCCCTCGGCTGCGCCCGCGAGGATCTGCCAGGGGGCGCGGCCGGCGACCTTCAGCTCGTACGCGAGCTCCGAGTCGAGGGACGTGAGCGCGGCGAGGTCCGCGGCGCCGAGCGCGCGGGCGGCCTCGGCGTCGAAGGCGGCGGCGCGCTCGTCGAGGTAGCCGGGGGCCTTGAGGGTGCGGCAGGCGCTGCCGTCGCCCATCGCGAGGAGGGCCACGCGCTCGCTCTGCGCGGCGAGTTCGCGTCCCGTCTCCAGGCACCGCTTGGTCGACAGCGGTTCGCCGACGCCGAGTCCGGTGACGGGCGCGGACGACCAGGCGGCGCGCTCCAGGAGCCAGGCCGCGACGGCGAGGGAGGCCGGAAGCTCCCGGTCCGCGGGGGCGGCCGCGGCGGCCGGGCCGAGGTGCACGTCGAGGTCGACGCCGAAGCCGCGGAAGCTGCCGCGGGCGCCTTGCGGGTGCGTGCCGCGGCGGCTCTGCTCGGCCGGGCCGACGACGATCAGGCGGTCCGGGCGGGCGGCGGCGAGCACGGCGACGGCGTCGGCGCAGGCCGTGCGGGCCTCGGCCAGTTCACCGGCGGCGCCCGCGGCGACCTCCGGCACGAGGAGCGGTGGACAGGGGCAGACGGCTGCGGCTACGAGCATGATCGGCAGCGTAGCGGGCGCGGTTCGCCGCCGCCCGTGCCGGGCACCGCCCGCCGCAGCCGTCCCGTACGGCAGCTCCCCGACGGGACTCTGGGGGTCGGACGGGACTCTGAGGGTCAGTCGCAGCCGCAGCCGGACGGCGCCGGGCTCGCCTGCGGGGCAGGGGCGCCGATGGTCGGGATGCCCAGCATGACGCCGGCGGGCTTCGCGGCCTCGGCGGCGTTGCGCTTCTCCCAGGCGTCGCCCGCGCGGGTGCGGCGCACATCGAGGACGGCGCCTTCGGCGAGCAGGTGGTGCGGGGCGGCGTAGGTGATCTCGACCGTGACGACGTCGCCGGGGCGGACCTCGGCGTCCGGCTTGGTGAAGTGCACCAGCCGGTTGTCGGGGGCGCGGCCGGAGAGGCGGTGCGTGGAGCCGTCCTTGCGGCCCTCGCCCTCGGCGACCATCAGTTCAAGAGTGCGGCCGACCTGCTTCTTGTTCTCCTCCCAGGAGATCTCCTCCTGGAGGGCGACGAGCCGCTCGTACCGCTTCTGCACGACCTCCTTGGGGATCTGGTCGTCCATCTCGGCGGCGGGCGTGCCGGGGCGCTTCGAGTACTGGAACGTGAAGGCGTTGGCGAAGCGGGCCTCGCGGACGACGTGCATCGTCTGTTCGAAGTCCTCCTCGGTCTCGCCGGGGAAGCCCACGATGATGTCGGTGGAGATCGCGGCGTCCGGCATGGCGGCGCGGACCTTCTCGATGATGCCGAGGAAGCGCTCCTGGCGGTACGAGCGGCGCATCGCCTTGAGGACCGGGTCGGAGCCCGACTGCAGCGGCATGTGCAGCTGCGGCATCACGTTCGGCGTCTCGGCCATCGCGGCGATCACGTCGTCGGTGAAGTCGCGCGGGTGCGGCGAGGTGAAGCGGACCCGCTCCAGGCCGTCGATCTGGCCGCACGCGCGGAGCAGCTTGCTGAAGGCCTCGCGGTCGCCGATGTCCGATCCGTACGCGTTGACGTTCTGGCCGAGCAGGGTGATCTCCGAGACGCCCTCGGCGACCAGGGCCTCGATCTCGGCGAGGATGTCGCCGGTCCTGCGGTCCTTCTCCTTGCCGCGCAGCGCGGGCACGATGCAGAAGGTGCAGGTGTTGTTGCAGCCCACGGAGATCGACACCCACGCGGCGTACGCGCTCTCGCGGCGGGTGGGCAGCGTGGACGGGAAGGCTTCCAGGGACTCGGCGATCTCGACCTGCGCCTCTTCCTGGACGCGGGCGCGCTCCAGGAGGACGGGGAGCTTGCCGATGTTGTGCGTGCCGAAGACGACGTCGACCCAGGGGGCCTTCTTGACGATCGTGTCGCGGTCCTTCTGCGCGAGGCAGCCGCCGACGGCGATCTGCATGCCGGGCCGCTTGGTCTTCATCGGGGCAAGCCGGCCGAGGTTGCCGTACAGCCGGTTGTCGGCGTTCTCGCGGACCGCGCAGGTGTTGAAGACGACGACGTCCGCGTCACCGTCCGCGCCCTCGGGCGCGCGCACGTAGCCGGCGCCCTCCAGGAGGCCGGAGAGCCGCTCCGAGTCGTGGACGTTCATCTGGCACCCGTAGGTTCGCACTTCGTACGTCTTCAGATCGCCCACTGCTCCACCTGCTGCCTCGTTACCGCTCACCCGACCAGGGTAAGGGGTGCGCTCGGGCGTCCGGGACCGCGAGCGGCCGGGCCGGGAGTCGACCGGAGGGGGTTGCGTTCATGCGGGCCATGGGGGCCGAGGAGGCCGCGTACGTCCGTCGTGTCAAGGAGGCACTGGAGCCCGGGTACATCGGGGAGGAGAACGCGGCCGGTGTGCAGCGGGCGCTGCCGGACGTGTCCGAGCGCATCGTGGGGCTGCTCGCGGCCGCGGCGGAGGCCGAGGAGTGGTTCGAGTTCACGAGGCTCGCGAACCTCGGGCGCTGGGTCGCCCCGGCCGGTCCGCTGGCGGATCAGCTCATTCCGGTGCTTGAGCTGCGGCCGTGGGGCGCGAACAAGGAGGACCTGGCCGAGATCCTCGGCGAGATCGAGAGCGTGGCCGCCGTGCCGACGCTGATCCGGGTCTTCGAGGAGGAGCTGGTGGACGACGCCCCCGCGTACTGGCTGTGCAAGACGTGCGTCGACGCGCTCGGCACGGTGCATTTCGTGTACGGGGCCGAGGGGGACGGCGGTGCGTCCGGGTTCCTGCGCGAGGTGGCGACCGGGGACTACCCGGACCAGCTGAGGTGGGAGGCCGCCGTCGAGCTGCAGATCGAGGACGAGCTCGGGTTCGACGAGGACGAGATGACCGCCTGAGCCCCTGCTCCGCTCGGGCCGGATCTGCTGTCAGCAGAGGGCTCTGGTCGGGGGTGGGGGTGAGCTGGCAGGATCGCGGCCATGTCACAGGCACTCCCCCGGATCAGCAGGCGCCGCGCCCTTCAGGGCTCCGCGGCCGCCCTCGTGGTCTTCGGGCTGCTCCTGTGGTGGCTGCTGCCGCTCGGCGAGACCTCCCCCGGCGGAAGGGTGGTGTTCAGCACGGGCCTGCAGTCGGGTGTCTACCAGCGGTACGGACAGCTGCTGCAGACCGCGGCCGCCGACGATCTGCCCGATCTGGACATCGAGCTGAAGCAGAGCGAGGGCTCGCAGACCAACGTCGCACGGGTGGCCACCGGCGAGGCCGACTACACGATCGCGGCCGCCGACGCGGTGGAGAAGTACCGCCTGGAGAGGCGCCCCGGCTGGGAGCGCCTGCGCGGCTGCGCGCGGCTGTACGACGACTACGTCCAGCTGGTCGTGGAGCGGGACTCCCCCGTGCAGCGGGCCGCCGATCTGCGCGGCAAGCGGATCGCCATCGGCCAGGAGGGCTCCGGCGTACGCCTGATCGCGGAGCGGGTGCTCAGAGCGGCGGGTCTCGACCCGGAGAAGGACGTCGAGGCCGAGCCCAGCGGCATAAACAAGGCGCCGCAGCAGCTGGAGAACGGCGAGATCGACGCGTTCTTCTGGTCCGGCGGGCTGCCCACGACCATCGTGCGCGAGCTGTCCGAGCGCGCCGACATCCGCCTCGTGCGGCTCGACGACCTCGTGCAGGAGCTGCACTTGCGGGGCGGCGCCTCGAGCTACTACCGGGCCGCGGTGATGCCGGCCGACGCGTACCCGGGCATGGGGGAGAGCGCCGCGGTGCCGACGATCGCGGTGGCCAACCTGCTCGTCACCACCGACCGTGCGGACGAGGCCCTCACGGAACGCCTCACCCGCACGGTGATCGACAGCCGCGACCACATCGGCTCGAAGGTGCACGCCGCCCAGCTGGTGGACCTGCGGACGGCCATCTACACCGACCCCTTGAACCTGCACGACGGGGCGAGACGCTACTACCGCTCGGTCAAGCCGTAGACCTGGGCGTGGGCGCAGCCGTGGCGGTGGCCGTTCCGGTGCCGGGAGGCGGTGCGGTGCTCTCGCGGGGCTCCAGGTGCGGGAGTTCGGCCTGGATGCTGCGGACGGGGCCGCCGTCGAGCCGGTCGAGCAGCTCCTGCGCGGCGAGCCTGCCGAAGCCCGAGGTGTCGCGGACGAGCGCCGTCAGGCGCGGGTGTGTGACCCGGCAGAGGGCCGAGTCGTCCCAGGCCACGATGGAGAGTTCGGCCGGTACGGCGATGCCGCGCTCGGCGGCGACGGAGGCGCCCGCGACGGCCATCACGTCGTTGTCGTAGATGATCGCGGTCGGCGGCCCCGGCTCGTCCAGGATGCGCCGGGTCGCCTCGGCACCCTCCGCGTCGGAGTAGTCGGTGGTCACCGAGCGGATGTCGGCCAGGCCCAGGTGCGCGGCCTCCGTGCGCAGGGAGCTGATCCGGCGCTCGGTGTGGGCAAGGCCGGGCAGCCCGGCGACGTGCACGACGCGGCGGTGGCCGAGCCCGTGCAGATGCGCGAGGACGGAGGCCATGGCGGCCGAGTCGTCGGCCCAGACCGTGGACAGGGCGGCGGCCTCCTCGCCGGAGGCGGGCGCGCCGATCACGACGGCCGGCAGGCCGAGCGAGGCGAGCAGCGCGGGCCGCGGGTCGTGCGCGCGCGGGTCGACGACGAGGACGCCGTCGACGCGCTTCTCGGCCCACCAGCGGCGGTGCAGCTCGCACTCGGCGTCGATGTCCTCGACCACCTGGAAGAGGAGCGCCACCTTCCGGGAGGCGAGCACTTCCTGTACGCCGGAGACCAGTTGGAGGAAGAACGACTCCACGCCGAGGGTGTGCGCGGGCCGTGCGAGGACCAGGCCGACGCAGCCCGCACGCTCGCCGGACAGGGCGCGGGCGGCGCTGTTGGGCTGCCAGCCGAGCTCTTCGGCGACGCGGTGGATGCGGTCCCTGGTGCCCTGGGAGACACCCGGCCTGCCGTTCAGGGCGAAGGAGACGGCGCTCTCCGAGACTCCGGCCCGGCGCGCGATGTCCTTGATGGTGGGGCGGCGCGCGGGAGTGGTCTTCGCAGACCTCGCGGTCTCACCGGGCGGCGGCGTCATGTCGTGGACTCCTCGTGCGATCGGTCGGTGCGGGGGGGGGGGGCCGTCCCGGTGCGGGTCCGGCTCGTACGGGCCGTGCGGTTCCTGTGGTGGTGCGGGCGGTTCGTGCGGGTCATCCGCTCGGGGTGCGGTCGCGGACGTGTACGGCGACGGCGGGTCCGTAGGCGATCCGGCCCTGGCAGACGGCCTTCAGGAGCACCCAGTACACCCCGGCCGGGGTGCCGGCGGGCGGGTGCAGCTGGAAGACGGTCTCGGTCTCGCCCTCCGCGGGCACGGTGACGGCGGCGGCGCGCGGGGTGACCGTGCGCCAACTGCGGTACGGGGACACGGCGAGTACCTCGCCGTGCACCGGGCTCAGCAAAGTGTTGCGCACGCGCGCGTGCAGCGTGGCGCGCTCCCCCGCTGTGACGGAAACCGCCTCTACGCGCGCGTGCAGCTCGATTCCGGGTGGCGGCCCGGTGCGGCCCGGCACGGTGACGGTGAGGCAGTCCTCCACGGAGGTCCCGTCGCCGAAGGTGGCGATGACGCGCACCAGGTGGTCCCCCGGAGCCGCGCCCTCGCCGCCCCCGTCGCCGTCGCCGTCACCGTCCGGCACGTCCACCGTCAGCGGCACGGCGACGTGCCCGCCCGCCGGCAGCTCGGCCTTGTGCCGGGTCCAGGAGGGGCGCAGGACGGGCGGTGCGACGACCTCGACGGTCACCGAACGGGCCGTGCCCGAGGGCGTGTTGGAGGTGACCGTCACCGTGACGTCCCCCGGACCGGTGCCCGCTGCCACTGCGCCGGGGCTGACCGTGATCGAGCAGGGGGCGTCGCCCAGCGGGGCAGTGCCGGTGTTGTGCAGCCAGTAGCGGCTGAACTGCGGGGCGACCGCCTCGTGCCGGGGCTCCACGGCGGGCAGCACGCCAACGCCGAGGCGGAGCGTGCTGTACGTGTTGCCGTCGAGGCGGCCGGTGAAGGGGCCGGTGGGGGCGTCGAGGAGGTCGGCCGCCTGCGCCTCGCCGGTCGTGGGCAGGGCGGTGTGCCAGGTGACCTCGGCGGTACGGCCCTCGGTCTCGCGCAGGCGTACGGCGAGCGCGTGGGGGCCGGCCCGCTTCACGGTCTCGACGTGCACCTGTCCGGCGGGCTCGACGGTGAGCAACGCGCGCGTGGCGGGGGCCGGTCCGGGTGCGGGGGCGGCCGTGACGGCGGTCAACGGCTGGTTGAACTCCCGTCCCTTGGCGGCCAGTTGAGCGCTTCGCCAGTCGCCCTCGTCGGCCACCAGGGCGTGCTCGAAGACATGCGTCCAGTGCTGGAGCTGGAAGGAGCTGCCGTCGGGCGCGGTGCGCCTGGGCGGGTCCATCCACTCGCCGCTGGGCCGCCCGGTGCAGGACCGCATGAGGTTGCTGTGCAGCCGCCCGCGGGTGTCGACGGCGAAGCCGGGGGTGCCGCGGACGAGGAGGGCCACGGTGCGGTCCTCGAAGGCCGCCTCGGGCGCCGCGGCATCCTCGCCCGCCGCGGCCTCCTCGGGCGCTGCGCAGCCGGGTACGGCCGCTTCGATCCGCCCGTCCCGCGCCACCGCCCCAGCGAGCTCCGCGAGCCCCGCCGCCAGGCTCTCGTCGTCCGCCCCCACGAGCACGGCGACGGGCAGGTCGCGCACCCCGGTCAGGTCGCAGCCGGGCTGCCAGGCCGCGCGCAGCGACCGCTCGGCGGGCACCCAGACGACGGGTCCTGCGCCTTCCCGTACGGCCTGCGCGTACGACGGTCCGGCGGCCTCAAGGACCGCTGCCGTGAAGGAGTTGGCCTCCGGGCCGCCCACCGCGATCCGGAAGTCCGGGAGGCTGCTGTCGACCGCCAGGTCGCCCCAGCGCGGCCCTTCCGGGCGGGTCGGGGTGCTGGTGACACCGCGCCGGACCAGCGCCGTGACGAGGTGCCGCAGCGGATCGTCGCCCGCCGCACCCGAATCGGCCCTCAAGGCCGAGGCAGGACGTTCGCCCGGAGCGCCGGCCGGCCCTCCGTTCCGGCCGGCGCCCTCGACCGGCCCGGCGGCCGGTCGCCCGTACCCCGGGAGCCCCGCGTCCGGCAGGACGATCTCGCCCGCGCCGAGCGCCCGTACCCCCGCGCGCGTGCCGTCGGTTCCGGTGAGGGCGACGGTGAGCGCGCTGGAGAGGGCGAACCAGTTGAGGCAGGGGGTGTCGAGGGTCCACGGGGCGTGGGTGTGGTCCGCGCCGGTGTCCGTGTCGGTGAAGGCGAAGCCGCGCCCCACGGCGGCCGCGGCGGTCTCGGCGACGGGCAGGGCGCCCGGCACGTCGGCGGGCACGCGGAGCCGTAGGAGCTGGTCGCTGCCGGTGAACTCATCGACCTTGGTGGTGAGTTCGACCCGGTCGAGGCCGTTCCACAGGGTCGCGGTGCGGGTCCAGCGGACGGGTCCGGTGCGTCCCGTGGCGATGATGCGGGAGCCGAGCGGGCTGCGCTCGACCGTGCAGCTGTCGGCGGGCGCGGCGGACGATCCTGCGCCGGGGCCCTTGGGCAGCAGGTGCCAGGGGCCCTCCTCGAAGAAGGGGTGGGCGGCGTACTCGTCCTGCACGACCAGCTCTTCGACCTCGCCTTCGGTGAGGAGTTCGCGGCCGCTACGCAGGTCGGTGACGCTGCTGAGGCCGCCGCCGCGCGCGGGGTCCGCCACGATGCGGAAGGTCTCGTTCGAGACGGTGTACGTGTCGGCCACGGGCGTCCAACCGCCGGACCGGGGTGCGGTGTCGGCGGTCAGCCACCAGGTGCGGTGGCCGAGCGGCGGCACCTCGCGGGCGAGGAAAACCACCTCTACGCGCGCGTGCTCCCCGACATCGCCGGACACGGCCTCCACCAGGACCGGTTCCGTACGGCCGTCCGCGTCCCGCACCACGAGCAGCGCCGGATCGGCCACCCGCAGCGCGCCGAGGTCGACGCTCGCCCGCACCACGTCCGTACGCGCCCACGACAGCGGGTTGAACACGGTGACGGCCAAAGAACCCGCATCGCCGAGGGAACCCACCTCGCCCGAGGAACCCGCCTCACCGACGGAGCCCGGCCCCCGCGTGTCCGCCTCAGCCGTCAGAGCGGCGAGCGCCGACTCCCGTACGTCCTCGGCGAGTTCGTGGGACTCGCGCCAGGTCGGCAGCAGGTCCAGGTACACCTGGTCGGAGAAGGTGCCGGTGACGGCGTCGTGGTGGGCGGCGTGCAGCAGGTGCCGCCAGGCCTTGTCGAGGGCGTCCTGCGGGTACTCCAGGAGGCCGAGGCCGTGCGCGAGGGCCGCGTACGTCTCGGCCTGCTGCAGCAGGTTCTCGGCGGCCCGGTGGGCCTGCTTCACATCGGCGTACGTGACGTCCTTGCCGGTGTAGACGGGGCCCATCTCGCGGGTGACGGGCAGCGGGCGCTCGCCGCGCTGGGCCAGTTCGGCGCGCACGGCGGCGAAGTGCGCGCGCGGGCCCGCGTGTTCGAGGCGGGGCCAGGTGTAGCGGCGGTTCCAGGCGTGCTGGACGTCCAGGCCCCAGGGGTGCGGCCAGGAGAAGTCGGTGCCCATCGGGATGAGGACGTTGCGGGTGGCGGCGCCCTGGCGGAGGAGTTCGTACAGGGTGAGGAGCTGTTCCGCGGCGGCCTCGGCGTCGGGCGCCTTGTGGGAGAACCAGCCGGCGGAGTAGTGCGCGGGCAGATAGTGCAGGAGCAGTCCGCGCCCGTCGGGCCCCAACCAGTCGTACTCGGCGGGCAGTTGCATCGCTGTCGGGGGCCGCAGGGCCTCGCCCCAGGTGTCCATCATCGGGCCCCACTGGTGGTGCGGGCCGCGGGCGAGGACGGCGGAGTCGAGCCCGGCGTCGGCCATCAGGGCGGGGAAGGCCGGGTCGTGGCCGAACACGTCGAGCTGCCAGGCGGTGCGCGGATCGCCCCCGACGACGCCGCGGTGGAAGCCGAGGCCGTGCACGGCGCTGCGGACGGTCGTCTCGGCGGAGGTGAGGTTGGTGGACGGCTCGTTGTACGTGCCGCCGACGATCTCGATACGGCCCTCGGCGATCAACTGCCGTATCTCGTCTCGGCGTTCGGGGTGCGTGTCCCAGAACGGCTTCAGGTAGTCGATCTCGGAGAGCACGAAGCGGTAATCGGGGTCGTCGTGGGCCTGCTGCAGGTGGAGCGGGACCAGGGTGAAGGCGGGCACGCCGGTGTACTCCCAGCCGCGCTCGGCCTCGCCGGGCCGCAGCGGGGCGTCCCACTGGGAGGTGTACGCGGCCTGGGTGTTCCACCACATCGGGTCGTAGTGGAAGTGCGGCACGAGGCGCACGGTCCAGCCGGGCTCGGCGACCGTCAACTCACCCTCGTACGCGCAGAGTTCACGGCCGTCCGGGGTGGCGACGCGGGCCGTGACGGGGAGTCGCGCACCCGGGCTTCCGGCGACGGCCACAGAGACCTCGACCACATCCTCCGGGACCCGCGCCCCGGCGCCGGGGGAGAGTTCGGCGGCGGCATCCACGCCCGCGTACGCCTCGACGGAGTCGGCGCGCAGCAGGCGCGGGCGCGGGGTGTGCACGCCGGGGCCGTCGACGGTGACCGCGAGCGGGCCGACGGGGCGGGTGCGGCGGACCCGGACGCGGACGACCTGCAGGGGGTCGGTCTCGGGTCCGGTGAACAGCGCCGGGCTCGTGACTTCGGTGACGCAGACGCCGTTGTCCATTTTGTCCGCTTCCGTTTGCGTGGTGCCGGAAATAGCGCGTGCGCAAGCGTATGAGCAAGCGTGTGAGCCATTTAAGCTAAACCGCATTAGCTCCTCAAGCATTATCACGGTGCCGAGGGCCGCTCAAGCCCCGACTTTCGCAGGTCCAGGGCCTCTTTCGGTGCGAACTATTGACACCGCTAAACCGCATTAGTACAACTTTCGATGCGCGCAGCCGAGATGTTTCTGGTCCGAGCAGAGGAGCCGCCAGTCATGCGCATATCCCGTCGAGCAGCCCGTCGAGCAGCCACCGCGACCGCGATGGCCGCGGCCTCGGCACTCGTCCTGACGGCCTGCGGGTCGTCGGGCGGATCCGGCGGCTCGGACAGTGCCTCCGGCAAGGTCGAGGGCACGGTCAAGTTCCAGACCTGGAACCTCAAGACCAACTTCAAGAAGTACTTCGAGGGCCTCATCGACGACTTCGAGAAGAAGTACCCGGGCACCAAGGTCGAGTGGATCGACCAGCCCGCCGAGAACTACGCCGACAAGATCAGCGCCGACGCGGCCGCGGGCACCCTGCCCGACGTCGTGAACGTCTCCCCCGACCTCGCCGTCCCGCTCGCCAAGGCCGGCCTGGCCCTCGACCTGGACCAGGCGGCGGCGAAGTACAAGGGCGAATACCTGGACGGCGCCTGGAAGAGCCACCAGATCCCGGGCATGGAGGGCACGTACGCCTTCCCCTGGTACCTGAACACCGGCCCGATGTTCTACAACAAGCGGCTCTTCAAGGAGGCGGGCCTCGACACCGAGAAGCCGCCGAAGACGTATGACGAGCTCTTCGACGCCGCCAAGGAGATCGCGGAGAAGAGCGACGGGAAGATCGCGACGCTCGGCAACGCGCCCGCGATCGAGGACTTCGGCCGCTACGGCGTCCCGCTCATGGACGACAAGGGCACCAAGTTCACGTTCAACGACCCGAAGGGCGTCGAACTCCTCAAGAACTACAAGGAGTTGTACGACGCGGGGGCGCTCGACTCGCAGGCCCTGACCAACGAGGCCGAGGCGACGGGCCGCAAGTTCAAGCAGCAGTCCATCGCGATGAACCCGGGCAGCGCCCTCGACCTGCACAAGTTCAAGAAGGAGGCGCCGAGCCTCTACAAGAACATCGGGATCACGCCGGCGGTGACCAACACCGGCAAGGACAACATGTACGTCCAGGGCGTGATGGTGAACTCGCAGAGCAAGGTCAAGCCGGCCGCGGTCGCCTTCGCGCACTTCGTGACCAACGCCGAGAACCAGATGGACTTCGCGCACGAGGTCACGATCTTCCCGTCCACGAAGGGCAGCCTCGACGACCCGTTCTTCACGAAGGAGGACGGCACGGACGAGACGCGCGTCCGGGTCGCCGCCGCCAAGTCCCTGAAGACCGCGGTGAATTACACCCCGGTGATGCTGAACGACCAGATGAAGACGGTCCTGCGCAACGAGGTCGCCAAGGCCATGCAGGGCAAGAAGTCCCCGAAGCAGGCCCTCGACGACGCGGTCGCCGAGTGCGACCGCCTCCTGAAGGCCGCGGGCTGAGACGGCAGGACGTACCGAACATGACTGCGATGACCACGGGGAGCGGCAACGGGCAGGCCGTGCAGGCCGGTCCGGCCGCCGCTCCCCCGGCGGCCGCCGAAGCTCCCGAGTCGAGGCGGCCCGGCCGGATCCGCACCCATCTGCCGTCCAGCCCCTGGCTGTTCCTCGCCCCCGGGCTGCTGATCGTCGGCGGCTTCAGCCTCTACCCGTTCGTTTCGACGGTGCTCAACTCGTTCACCGACGCGCGGACCCTGGTCGACGGCCAGTGGGTGGGCGGCGCCAACTACCAGGAGCTGATCCACGACGAGATGTTCTGGATCGGGCTGCGCAATAGTGCGCTGTACGTCCTGGGCGTCGTGCCGCTCCTGGTGGTCCTGCCACTGCTCCTGGCGATGCTGGTGCAGCGGCATCTGCCGGGCATCACGTTCTTCCGCTCGGCGTTCTACACGCCCGTCGTCGCCTCCGTGGTCGTCGTCGGCCTCATCTGGGTGTGGCTGCTCGACGACCGCGGCCTGGTCAACTCCGTGCTCGGCGCGATCGGCGTGGGCACGGTGCCCTTCCTCAGCGACCAGTGGCTGCTGCTGCTCAGCGCCATGCTGGTCACGGTCTGGAAGGGCCTCGGCTACTACATGATCATTTACTTGGCGGCGCTCACCAACGTGCCCCGCGAGCTGCACGAGGCCTGTGCGGTGGACGGCGCGGGCGCCGTGCGCCGGTTCTTCACCGTCACCGTCCCGGCCGTGCGTTCCACGATGGTCCTGGTGGGCGCGCTCTCCTCGGTCGCGGCCTTCAAGGTCTTCTCCGAGGTCTATCTGATGGCCGGCGACGGCGGCGGGCCCGGCGGCGCGGACACCACGCTCGTGATGCTGGTGCGGCAGGTCGGCACCGGTCTCAGCGGCCGGGTCGGCTACGCCTCGGCGATCTCCGTGGTGGTCTTCGTGGTCACGCTCGGCCTGATGCTCCTGGTGCTGCGCGCCAACCGTAAGGAGGACCGATGAGTACGCTCACGGCTTCGCGGCGCGGCCCGAGCCGTCCCGGCCGGTCCGGCGGTTCCGGCGGGCCGAGCCGCCGCGAGGAACGGCGCCGCGAGCGGCTAGCCGAGAAGCAGCAGAGCGGGCGCCGGATGCCCGTGTGGCAGTGGGTGCTGCGGTACGCGCTGCTCCTCGCGGTGCTCGCCCTGACCGTCGGCCCGTTCCTGTGGCAGCTGTCGACCTCCCTGAAGGGCCCGACCGAGGACATCTACAGCTACCCGCCGAAGCTGCTGCCCGAGGACCCGACGTTCGACAACTACGGCAAGGTCGCCGAGCTGATCCCCGTCTGGGACTTCGCCCTGAACTCCCTGAAGGTGGCCGCCGCCAACGTCCTCACCAACTGCGTGGGTGCGGCGCTCGCCGGATACGCCCTGGCCAGGATGCGCTTCCGGGGCCGCAAGGCAGCCCTCGTCGTGTTCGTGATGGCGATGCTGGTGCCCGTCGAGTCGATCATCATCGCCCAGTTCCTGACGATGCGGGAGCTGCAGCTCAACAACACCCTCGTCGGCGTGCTGCTCCCCGCCTGCATCGGCGCGATGAACGTCCTGCTCATGCGGAACGCCTTCGCCAACCTGCCGTACGAGGTCGAGGAGGCCGCGTACGTGGACGGGGCCAACGCCTGGCAGCGGTTCTACCGGATCGCGCTGCCCTCGGTGAAGGGCACCCTCGCGGTCGTCGCGATCTTCGCGTTCATGGGCGCGTGGGACGACTTCCTGTGGCCGCTGATCGTGCTGAGCGACCAGTCCAACTTCACCCTCACCGTCGGACTGAACTATCTGCACGGGCAGTTCGCGGACAACCAGCGGCTCGTCGCCGCGGGCACGATCATCGCCGTGTTGCCGTTGATCGTGATGTTCGCCTGCTTGCAGAGGTTCTTTTTCCGGGGGGTAGGTGAGGGGGCCGTCAAGGGGTAGGGCGCCCCCTTCCTTCCCCTTGACGTCGTCCACCGCGCCCTCGATCGCCCTTCGGGCTCGTCCTCAAACGCCGGACGGGCTGAGATTTCACCGCCGGACCGAAAGTCCCCTGCTGACAGGATCCTGAGACTTCCATGCCGCACCCCGCCACCCCCCGCAAGCTTCGCTTCGGCGTCAACTACACGCCCACTCAAGGGTGGTTCCACCACTGGCTCGACTTCGATCTCGATGCCGTACGGGCCGACCTCGACTCGATCGCACAGCTCGGCCTCGACCATGTGCGGGTCTTCCCGCTGTGGCCGCTGTTCCAGCCGAACCGCACCCTGATCCGCCCGCGCGCCGTCGAGCAGCTGGTCGCCCTGGCCGACGCGGCCGGCGAGCGCGGGCTCGACGTGAACGTCGACGGGCTCCAGGGCCATCTGTCCAGCTTCGACTTCCTGCCCGCGTGGACCCAGACCTGGCATCGGCGGAACCTGTTCACCGACCCGGACGTGGTATCGGGGCAGGAGGAGTACCTGCGCACCTTGGCCGCCGCGCTCGCCGACCGCCCGAACTTCCTCGGCATGACCGTCGGCAACGAGATCAACCAGTTCTCGCACGACCCGCACCCCGACCCGGACCGCATCTCCCATGAGCAGGCGGCGAGTTGGCTGGAGCGGATGCTGGCGGTGTGCGAGGCGGGCGCGCCCGGAAGGTTCCATCTGCACGCCGAGTACGACGCCGCCTGGTACCAGGACGGGCACCCCTTCACGCCCGCGCAGGCAGCCCGGCTCGGCGGCGCCACGGCCGTGCACTCCTGGGTGTTCAACGGCACCGCGCAACGGCACGGCCGCACCGGTACGGCGACCGAGCACCATGCCGCGTACCTGATCGAGCTGGCCAGGGCCTGGCACACCGACCCGCTGCGGCCGGTGTGGCTGCAGGAGGTCGGCGCGCCCGCCCCGCACATCCCGGCCGGGCACGCCGCGCACTTCACCGAGGCGACCGTGGCGAACGCCCTGGACTGTGAGCACGTGTGGGGCGTGACCTGGTGGTGCTCGCACGACGTCTCCCGCGACCTGGCCGACTTCCCTGAACTGGAGTACTCGCTCGGCCTGTTGACGAACGACCGTGCCGTGAAGCCCGCGGGCAAGGCCATCGCCGGCATCGTCGAGGAGTGGCGCGGCCGCGAGCACCGGCCCGCTGCCCGTACGACCGCGCTGGTCCTGGACACCGACCCGGTGACCGCGCCCGACCGCTCGGTGTGCGCGCCCGGCGGGGCGTTCTTCGAGGCCTGGGCCGCCCTCACCGCGCAGGGCGCACGCCCCGCCGTGGTCCTCGCCGAGCACGCGCAGGACCGGGCCCATCTGGAGGCGCGCGGCATCACCACGACGCTCACGCCCGCCGAGGTCTCCTGAACTCCCTTACCGCACCCTGTCGTTGACTCCCGCTCGAACCACCCCCTCGAAGGAGCTCACCCGCCATGCCGCCGACGCACCCCACCCGTCGTACCGTCGTCCTCTCCTCGGCCGCCGCTGCCGCCGCGCTGCTCACCCCCGCGGCCGCGGCGCGCGCTGCGGCCGGGCGGCGCGGAAAGGCCGCCGAGGACCTGCAGCCGTACGCGTCCTACTGGTTCCCCGACTCGCTGCCGTCGGGCACCCCGGGCGAGGGCATCGTCTGGCGCTCCCTCCTGGAGTGGACCCCGGAGGGCGACGCCGACCTGGCGTTCAACCGCTCCACGGTGCCGCTCGCGGAGCGCTTCACCCCGGTGCCGGTGAACACTTCCGCGCGGGCCGACCGGGCCCGGATCTCCTCGCTCGTGTCGTTCCACCCGACGGCGGGCAACCCCGCGCAGGGCGCCGCGACCGCCGACCACTACGCCCTGACCCACTGGGCGTACATCGACGAGCTGGTGTTCTGGGGCGGCTCGTCCGCCGAGGGCATCGTGCTCGCCCCGAACGCCCCGGTTGTGGACGCCGCCCACCGCAACGGCGTGCCCGTGCTCGGCAACGTCTTCCTGCCCCCGGCCGCGTACGGCGGTCAGCTGCAGTGGACGCGCGACCTGGTGCAGCGGGACGCGCAGGGGCGGTTCCCGGTCGCCGAGAAGATGGTGCAGGTCGCCGCCGCGTACGGCTTCGACGGCTGGTTCGTGAACGCCGAGACGGGCGGCGGCGACGCCGAGCTCGGCGCTCAAATGCTGGCTTTCCTAAGGGAGTTGAAGCATCTGGGCGAGCCGCACGGGCTGCGGATCACCTGGTACGACGCGATGACGAAGAACGGCTCCGTCGACTGGCAGGACGAGCTGAACGCCGCCAACCAGGACTTCTTCCTCGCCTCGGACACCATGTTCGTCAACTTCAACTGGAACGCCGAGAAGCTCGCCGCCTCCGCGAAGCTCGCCCAGGACCTGGACCGCAGCCGCTACGAGCTGTGGGCGGGCGTCGACGTCGAGTCGAACGGCTGGAACACCTCCGTGGACTGGGACGCGGTCCTGCCGTCGAAGCCGGAAGGCGCCGACCCGGTCGTGTCGTACGGCTTCTACCGGCCGGAGTGGACCCGCAACCACCTGCCCGAGGACCGCACGCCGGAGCAGTTCCACGCCGCCGACGACCGCTTCTGGACCGGTGAGTCCCTCGACCCGGCCCGGCCGGGCGGCAGTTGGCGCGCCCCGGCCTCGGCCGTCGCGGACCGCTCGACGGTGTCGTCCCTGCCGTTCGCCTGCTCGTTCAACACCGGCCACGGCCTTGGCTGGTACGAGGACGGCAAGGTCCGCTCGGACGCGCCCTGGAACCAGCTCGCCCTGCAGGACCGGCTCCCCGGACGCCGCTGGGTGGTCCGCACCGAGGGCGCACGCCCGAAGGTCACGCTGGACTTCGCGGACGCCTGGCGCGGCGGCTCCAGCCTGCTCGTCGACGGCACTCTGGACGCGCCCACCACACTCGAACTGCACACCGCACGGCTCCCGTTGAGCTCCTCGACGGTCGTACGGCTCGCCCAGCGCGCCGTGTCCGGCGACGGCCCGGTGACCGTCGAGGTCGGCGTGGCCCTGCGCGAGCCCGAGCGGCCCGGCGACCCGCTGACGTACACGTTCCTGCCCGCCGGGAAGATCGCCCCCGGCGGCTGGTCCGAGGCCGAGGTGCGGCTCGGCTCGCTCGGCGGCAACGGCACCGTGCACGGGCTCGCCGTGCGCCTCACCGCCTCGGGGCCCGTACGGTGGCGGCTCGGCGCGCTCGCGGTGCGCGACGCGGACGAGCAGGTCGCGGCGGTCTCGTACCTCCGGGTCGACCGGGCCTCCGGCGACGGCCAGTTCCGCCTCTCCTGGAAGCCCGCGCCCGGCGACGTACGCCACTACGAGCTGTACCGCGTCCTCGCCGACGGCTCCCGCCGCTTCCTCACCGGCACCTGCGCGCAGGCCGCGTACGTGAAAGGCCTCACGGCCGAGCAGGGCGAGAAGGCCGCGACCTTCGAACTGCGCGCGGTGGGCGAGCTGTTCACGTCCTCCGAGCCGATTGCCGCGACCCACCCCTGGTAACCCTCCCCCTGACACCGCACAGCCACCGATGAACAGTTACGGAGCCCCCCATGCATGACGACCGCGCCCTGGTCGAGGCCCGCCTGAAGCGGGTGCTCGACGAGCGCATCCGCCCCGCCGTGTACCCCGAGTCGGCGCCCCTCGCGGTCGAGGCCTGGGTCGCCCCCGGCGAGCCGGTGCCGGTGGCCGAGGGCCTGGCCGCCGCGCACGAGCCGATCGAGGTCGGCACGCGGTGGGGGGCTCCGTGGGCGACGACCTGGTTCAAGGTGACCGGCGAGGTGCCCGCCGCGTGGGCCGGGAAGACCGTGGAGGCCGTGCTCGACCTGGGCTTCGACGAGCGGATGCCCGGCTTCCAGTGCGAGGCGCTCGTCTACACCCCGGACGGCGAGCCGATCAAGGCGGTCAACCCCCGCAACCAGTGGGTGCGCGTGGGCGACCCGGTCGCGGGCGGCGAGCGCGTCGAGTGGCGGTTGGAGGCGGCGTCCAACCCGGTGCTGCTCGGCGACGAGCCGTTCCGGCCGACCGACCTCGGCGACAAGGAGACCGCGGGCGACGAACCGCAGTACGTCCTGACCCGGATGGACCTCGCCGTGTTCGACGCGCACGTGTGGGAGCTCGTTCAGGACCTGGAGGTCGTCGGCGAGCTGATGCACGAGCTGCCCGTCGAGGGCGGCCGGCGCTGGGAGCTGCTCCGCGCGGTCAGCCGCTGCCTGGACGCGGTCGACCTGCAGGACGTCAACGGCACGGCGGCAGCGGCCCGTTCGCACCTGGCCGACGTCCTCGCCGCCCCGGCCGACGCCTCCGCGCACCGCATCAGCGCGGTCGGGCACGCGCACATCGACTCGGCGTGGCTGTGGCCGCTGCGCGAGACGGTCCGCAAGGTGGCGCGGACGACGTCCAACATGACGAACCTCCTGGAGACCGAGGACGAGTTCGTCTTCGCCATGTCCCAGGCCCAGCAGTTCGCCTGGATCAAGGAGCACCGCCCGGAGGTCTACGCGAAGGTCAAGAAGGCCGTCGCCGAGGGCCGCTTCGTGCCGGCCGGCGGCATGTGGGTGGAGTCGGACACCAACATGCCGGGCTCGGAGGCGATGGCGCGGCAGTTCGTGCACGGCAAGCGCTTCTTCATCGAGGAGTTCGGCGTCGAGAACGACGAGGCCTGGCTCCCCGACACCTTCGGCTTCGCCGCGGGCCTGCCGCAGATCATCAAGGCCGCCGGGTCCAAGTGGCTGCTCACCCAGAAGATCTCCTGGTCGCAGATCAACAAGTTCCCGCACCACACCTTCCGCTGGGAAGGCATCGACGGCACCCGGATCTTCACGCACTTCCCGCCCGTCGACACGTACAACTGCTCCATGCTGGGCCGCGAGATTGCCCACGCGGCACGGAACTTCAAGGACAAGGGCGTCGCCAAGCACTCGCTCGCACCGACCGGCTGGGGCGACGGCGGCGGCGGCACGACCCGCGAGATGATCGCCAAGTCCCGCCGCATGCGGTCCCTTGAGGGCTCGGCGACGGTCACGTGGGAGAAGCCCGCGGACTTCTTCGCCAAGGCGGAGGCCGAGCACCCGGAGCCGCCGGTCTGGGTCGGCGAGCTCTACCTGGAGCTGCACCGCGCCACGCTCACCAGCCAGGCCAGGACCAAGCAGGGCAACCGCCGCAGCGAGCACCTGCTGCGCGAGGCCGAACTGTGGGCGGCGACGGCGGCAGTCCGCACCGAATTCGCCTATCCCTACGAGGAGTTGGACCGCATCTGGAAGACGGTCCTCCTCCACCAGTTCCACGACATCCTGCCCGGCTCGTCCATCGCCTGGGTGCACCGCGAGGCGGAGAAGACGTACGCGGCGGTCGCCGAGGAGCTGACGGGAATCATCTCCGCGGCCCAGCAGGCGCTCGCCGGGGACGGGGAGGCCGAGCTGGTCTTCAACGCGGCGGCGCACGCACGGGGCGGGGTCGAGGCGGGGGCCGCGGGCGTCTCGGCGTCGACCGGCGCGGTCACGGTCACAGCCCGCGAGGGCGGCGGCCACGTCCTGAACAACGGGCTGCTGCGGGTGGAGGTCGACGGGCGCGGCCTGGTGGTGTCCGCCTACGACATCGACGCTGACCGCGAGACGGTCGCCCCGGGCGAGGCGGCCAACCTGCTGCAGATCCACCCCGACTTCCCGAACATGTGGGACGCATGGGACGTCGACGAGTTCTACCGGAACGTCGTCACGGACCTGACCCAGGTCGACTCCCTCACGGCGGACGGCAGTTCGGTCACGGTGACGCGGTCCTTCGGCGACAGCCGCGTACGCCAGACCCTGAGCCTGGCCCCCGGCGCGAAGCGGCTCGACATCGCGACCGAGGTCGACTGGCACGAGACGGAGAAGTTCCTCAAGGCCGCCTTCCCGCTCGACGTGCATGCGGAGCGGTACGCGGCGGAGACGCAGTTCGGGCACCTCTACCGGCCCACGCACACCAACACCAGTTGGGAGGCCGCCAAGTTCGAGGCGTGCAACCACCGCTTCGTGCACCTGGAGGAGCCCGGCTGGGGCGTGGCCGTCGTCACCGACTCGACATACGGCCACGACGTGACCCGCGAGGTCCGCCCGGCGGCGAGCGTTGCGTCCGGTGCGGCTGGTACCTCCGGCGCGTCCGCTGCGGGCACGACGACCACGGTCCGTATCTCCCTCCTCCGCGCCCCGCGCTTCCCCGACCCGCACACCGACCAGGGCGTCCACCGCTTCGGCTACGCGCTCGCCCCGGGCGCGACGATCACGGACGCGGTGCGCGAGGGGTACGCGATCAACGTCCCGGAACGCCGCGTCCTCGGCTCCGCACCGGTCGCGCCGCTGGCCTCGGCCGACCTCGACTCGGTCGTCCTCAGCGCGGTGAAACTGGCGGACGACGGGTCGGGGGATGTGGTCGTCCGTTGCTACGAGGCTGCGGGCGGCCGCGCCCGGACCCGCTTGCGCCTCGGCTTCCCGGCGACGTCGGCCACGGCGACGGACCTCTTGGAACGACCCCTGTCCGGGGCGCCGGCGTACGAGGTCCGGGACGGTGAAGTGGGGGTTTCCTTGCGGCCGTTCGAGCTCCTGACACTCCGCTTCACCCGCTGATTCCTCCCCGCCCCGCCCCTTCCCGGCTGTGCCCGATCTGCGGCTGCCGCCGCGTGGCTGCCGTCGGCTGTCGTTCGACTGCTCCGCCGTCGTGGCTGATCGCGCAGTTCCCCGCGCCCCTGTAGGGCGCCGCCCAAATTCAGCCCCTCCGGCGTTTGAGGAGCGGGGGTCCGGGGGCGGAGCCCCCGCAGCCGACGGCAGTCTTTCGGGAAGGGGCGGGGAGGGGATCCGAATCGGGGTGCGGGGCGGAGTCCCGTTGGGTCAACCCGCCGTGCGCGGCAACGTCACCGTGACCCGCAACCCCCGCGGCGCGTTCGGGCCGTACGCGATGGACCCCCCACCCGCCGCGAGCAACGCCCGCGTGATGGACAACCCGAGCCCCGACCCCTTCACATTCTGATGCCGCCCGCTGCGCCAGAAGCGATCGCCGATCCGCTCCAGCTCGTCCTCCGCGAGCCCCGGCCCCCCGTCGGCGACGACGATCGTCGCGGAAGAGCCGTTGGACGCGACGGTCACCGTCACCGCCTCCCCCGACGGCGTGAACTTCAACGCGTTGTCCACCACCGCGTCGAGCGCACTGGACAGCGCCACCGGATCGGCCCACGCGGTCGCCGCCGCGAGCCCCTCGCAGCGCAGCTCCACCCCGCGGTCCTCGGCCAACGGCCGCCACGCGTCGACGCGTTCCACGGCCAGCTCCCCGATGTCCGTGAGCTGCAGATCCGCGGGCGCGTGCTCGGCGAGGGCCAGGTCGAGCAGGTCGTCCAGGACCTGCGCGAGCCGCTTGCCCTCGGTGCGTACGGACGCGATCTCCTCGTTGTCCTCGGGGAGTTCGAGCGCGAGCAGCTCGATCCGGAGGAGCAGCGCGGCCAGCGGGTTGCGCAACTGGTGCGAGGCGTCCGCGACGAACGCCCGCTGCTGTTCGAGGACGTCCTCCACATGGTCGGCCATCTCGTTGAACGACCGTGCGAGCCGCCGCAGTTCGGGCGGTCCGCCCGCGGCCGCGACCCGGGACTTGAGCCGCCCCGTCGCGATGTCGTGCGTGGTCGCGTCGAGCACGCCCACCGGCTTCAGGACCCACCCGGTGAGCCGCAGCGCCGCCCCGATCGCGAGCAGCATCGCCGCGAACTCGCCCGCCCCGACGAGCCACCAGCCGTGCTGCGTCTCGGACCGCATCTTGTCCGTGGGCGAGTCGGTGACGACGACGGCGACGACGTCCCCGTCCCGGATCACGGAGGACGCCACGTACAGCCGGCGCTCCTGCCACGGCCAGACCTGCTTGGGGTCGTGGCTGCCGCGCCCGGCGAGCGCCTCGCGGAACGCCTCCTCGCCCTCGCCGTCCTCCGGCACCTGGAAGTTGCCCGCGCTGGCCATGACGGCGCCGTCGCGGTAGAAGACGCCGGCCTTGATGCCGTACACCTCGTGGTAGCGGACCAGCTGCTTCTCCAGGGTGGCGCGCCGCTCGTCCTTGCGCACCTGCCGTGATCCGGAAGGGCGTTGGGTGACGTACTGCGCGAGTCCGGCGAAGCGGGCGGTGTCGTCGATGCGGTCGATGACGACCTTCTGCTGCTGCGCCGCGGCGATGCTGACCGCGAGCGGGAAGCCGAGCGCGAGCAGCACACCCGCCATGAGGACGATGAGCAGCGGGAGGAGACGGGTCCGCACCGGGCGGCCTAGGCCTGGGCGGGGGCGACGAGGCGGTAGCCGACTCCGCGCACCGTCTCGATCAGCGCCGGGCTGCGCAACTTGGAGCGGAGCGAGGCGACATGGACCTCAAGGGTCCGGCCCGTGCCCTCCCAACTCGTGCGCCACACCTCGCTGATGATCTGCTCCCGGCGGAACACCACACCGGGCCGCTGCGCGAGCAGCGCGAGCAGGTCGAACTCCTTGCGGGTCAGCTGCACGCTCTGCCCGGCCACGCTCACCTGCCGGGTGGGCAGTTCGATGCGTACGGGACCGAGGTGCAGCGAGTCGTCGCCGGGCCCGGCGGCCTCCTCGGGCACGGTGCGCCGGCTGACGGCGTGGATCCGGGCCAGCAACTCGCCGGCGTCGTACGGCTTGACCACGTAGTCGTCGGCACCGAGGTTGAGGCCGTGTATGCGGCTGCGGACGTCGGCGCGGGCGGTCACCATGATCACGGGCGTTGCGGTGCGCTTGCGGATCTTGCCGCAGACCTCGTAGCCGTCCTGGTCGGGCAGGCCCAGGTCCAAAAGCACCACGCCGAAGCCGGACTTGGCGGCCTTGTCGGGATCGTCGGAGTCCGGCGGGAGCAGCGCCCGCAGCGCCTCCTCGCCGCTGCGCGCGTGCACGACCTCGAAGCCGTGCCGGGCGAGCACCGCCGAGAGCGCGGCGGCCACATGATCGTCGTCCTCGACGAGCAACAGCCTCATTCCGGCTCCCTTCAGTTCACGGTTCGTACGACTGATTCGTGGATCGTGCGGTTCCCTGCGCGCGCACGCGCGGACGCACCAAGGCAGTCACGCCGATGAACGAGCACCCCGTCAAGGCCGTTCGGGTCACGGCCGGGTTCCGTTATGCAGCCGGTACGGAGCTCGGGCGTCCCGTTCACACGGAGTGTCCGGTTGCAGCCGGATCGTTATGCTCAATTTCCCCTCAGATGTAATGACGCTGGTCGTACGGGATTACTACTGTCCTCCCAACCGAGGAGGATGGAGCAAGAACCCCCATGGCCGAAGTATCAGTGACCAAGGACGCCGCACCCGCGGCGGACGAGCTGGTCGCGCTGAAGAACGTCAACAAGCACTTCGGCGCGCTGCACGTGCTCCAGGACATCGACCTGACCATCGCCCGTGGCGAGGTCGTCGTCGTGATCGGGCCGTCCGGCTCCGGCAAGTCCACGCTGTGCCGCGCGATCAACCGCCTGGAGACCGTCGAGTCCGGAACGATCACCATCGACGGCAAGCCGCTGCCCCAGGAGGGCAAGGAGCTGGCCAGGCTGCGCGCCGACGTCGGGATGGTCTTCCAGTCCTTCAACCTCTTCGCGCACAAGACGGTGCTCGAGAACGTGATGCTGGGCCAGGTCAAGGTCCGCAAGGCGGAGAAGGCCGCGGCCGAGAAGAAGGCGCGTGAGCTGCTCGACCGTGTCGGCGTCGGCACCCAGGCCGACAAGTACCCGGCGCAGCTGTCCGGCGGCCAGCAGCAGCGCGTGGCCATCGCCCGTGCCCTGGCGATGGACCCGAAGGTCATGCTCTTCGACGAGCCGACCTCCGCGCTCGACCCCGAGATGATCAACGAGGTCCTCGAGGTCATGCAGCAGCTCGCCCGGGACGGCATGACGATGGTCGTGGTCACGCACGAGATGGGCTTCGCCCGCTCCGCCGCGAACCGCGTGGTCTTCATGGCCGACGGCCGGATCGTCGAACAGGCCACGCCCGACGAGTTCTTCAGCAACCCGCGCAGCGACCGGGCCAAGGACTTCCTGTCGAAGATCCTGCACCACTGACGGACCCCGCGGCGCCCAGGTTTCCAGGACCCGGCCGCCCGCAGACGTCCCTGCGCCGGACCCGCCTCGAAAGCTCCGCCTTGCTGAAAGGTCCGCTTTGAAGGCTCCCGCCCGCACACGTCTCCTCAGCACCTGACGACACGAAGGATGTGCACCATGAAGCTCCGTAAGTCCGCAGCCACCGCGGCCGTCGTGGCCGCCCTCGCCCTGACCGCCACCGCGTGCGGCGGCAAGCAGGGCGCCGCAGGCGACGGCGGCAAGGGCCCCGACACCTCGGGCACCAAGGCCCTCAAGTACGAGGTGAAGAAGGACGCCAAGGTCGACTCCCCGGTCTTCGAGGCGGCCAAGAAGCGCGGCAAGCTGATCATCGGCGCCAAGGCCGACCAGCCGTACCTGGGCTTCGAGGACCAGTCGACCAAGGAGCGCTCCGGCTTCGACATCGAGATCGCCAAGATGATCGCGGCGGACCTCGGCTTCTCCCCGAAGCAGATCGAGTGGAAGACGGTCGACTCCGGCGCCCGCGAGACCGCCGTCTCCAAGGGCGACGTCGACCTGATGATCGGCACGTACACGATCAACGACGAGCGCAAGAAGCAGGTCGACTTCGTCGGCCCGTACTTCCACGCCGGCGCCTCCCTCCTGGTCCGCAAGGACGAGAAGGACATCAAGGGCCCCGAGACCGTGCGCGGCAAGAAGGTCTGCTCGATCGTCGGCTCCACGCCGCTGCAGAACATCAAGAAGCCGAAGTACGGCGCCAAGGTCACCGAGCTGTCCAAGTACTCGGAGTGCGTGGCCCAGCTGCTCAACAACCAGATCGACGCCGTCACCACCGACGACGCGATCCTGATGGGCTACGCCGCGCAGAACGAGGGCAAGCTCAAGGTCGTCGGCAAGCCGTTCTCGGACGAGCCGTACGGCGTCGGCCTGAAGAAGGGCGACAAGGCCCTGCAGAAGGCCGTCGCGGACGCCATCACGGCGCACACGGACAACGGCGACTACAAGAAGGCCTTCGACGCCACCCTCGGCAAGTCCGGCTCCGAGTACAAGGACCCGCCGGCCTTCACCGACCCGAAGTAATGCTGTCCGCCCCGCTCCGTACGCACCTTCGGGCGCGGCGGGGCGGGGCGATCCATGTGCGCCTCGCTGCCGGACCCTCTTCTCTAGACCCTTCCCTCTAGGCCAGGGCCCCGTCGCGAAGACCTGCGACCGTCGCGAACCCCTCGCGGAGAATTCATGAACGTACTGCTCGACAACCTGTCGCTGTTTCGCGAGGGGTTCATCGGGACCCTGGAGTTGACCGGGGCCAGCGCCCTGGTGGCGATGGTGCTCGGCGTGATCATCGCCGGGTTCCGGGTCTCGCCCGTCCCGCCGCTGCGGATATTCGGGACCCTCTGGGTCACCCTGCTCCGCAACACCCCGCTGACGCTGCTGTTCCTCGTGGCGTTCTTCGTGGTGCCGAAGGTCCTCTTCCCGGACCTCGACTCCTTCCTGCTGGCCGTCGCCGCCTGCGGTTTCTACACCTCCGCGTTCGTCGCGGAAGCGGTGCGCTCCGGCATCAACACGGTGCCGCTCGGCCAGGCCGAGGCCGCCCGCTCGATCGGCATGACGTTCACGCAGACCATGCGCCTGATCGTGCTCCCGCAGGCCACCCGCACCGTGGTGCCGCCGCTCTCCAGCATCTTCATCGCGCTCACGAAGAACACCGCGATCGCCGGCGCCTTCAACAACGTCGACCTGTTCAACGTCTCCAAGACGCTGAGCAACGACGGCTACGACATCGCGGTGATCTTCATCTGGATCACCCTCGCGTATCTGATCGTCACGTACGCCATCAACGGTCTCTTCCGGCTGTTGGAGCACCGCCTGGAGGTCGCCCGATGAGCGCGAGCGTTCTCTTCGACGCCCCCGGCCCCAAGGCCCGGGTCCGCAACATCATCTACACCGTCGTCGGCTCCGCCGCCCTGCTCGGCGGCATCGCCTGGGTGATCCTGCGCCTCAACGAGAAGGGCGAGTTCGACCCCGCCCTGTGGGACATCTTCAACTACGCGGGCATCCGCCAGAACATCCTCGAAGCGCTGCTCGCCACCCTCAAGGTGTTCGCGCTCGCCGGTGTCTTCTCGCTGGTCTTCGCGGTCGTCCTGTGCGTGGCGCGGCTCTCCGACCACCGCCCGGTGCGCTGGTTCGCGGTCGTCTTCATCGACCTGTTCCGCTCGATCCCGCTGCTGATCACGATCTTCGCCCTGTGGGTCGGCATCCTCGGCACGATGTCGCCGTTCTGGGCGCTCGTCGTCGGCCTGACGATCTACAACGGCTGCGTCCAGGCCGAGGTGCTGCGCGCCGGCGTCAACGCCGTCCCGAAGGGCCAGAAGGAAGCGGCGTACGCGATCGGCCTGCGCAAGTCCCAGGTCCTGACCCTGGTGCTGTTCCCGCAGGCGATCCGCTCGATGCTGCCGACGATCATCAGCCAGCTCGTGGTGACCCTCAAGGACACCTCGCTCGGCTTCATGATCCTCTACCCGGAGCTGCTGCACTCGGCCCGCCTGATCGCCAACAACACGCCCGTCAACGGCGTTTACCCGTTCGTCCAGACGGTCGCCGTCTTCGGCGCCATCTACATCGGCCTCTGCCTGGTCCTGTCGTGGCTCGCCACCTGGATCGAGAAGCGGGGGCGGAAGGCGAAGACGGGGATCAAGGTGGCCCACGCCGAGGAGCCGGCCGCCTCGGACGTGGCCCCGGCGCCGGGAGCCCCCGTCGTCTCCGCCGCCGACCCCCGGGGCGAGACCATCGTCACCGACAAGGCGCCGGGCAAGGACAACTGACGGACCGTCGGACCGTACCGTCGAAAAACTGAACAACCCGGAGGCAGCGACGTCACGTCGCTGCCTCCGTCACTTGACGCAAGCACCGGCAATAGGTTGCATACGTTCTGTGATCGCGCACCCTGCCCCAACTGCCAGAAACAGCACGCCCTTCAGGGCCCTCCCCGAGGCCCTCTCCCTGGCAGGAGGCGCGGCGCCGTGGACCCGGTGATCGTCGTCGGAGCGGGACCCGTCGGGCTCACCCTCTCCCTCGCACTCGCCCACGCCGGAGTCCCGTCGGTCGTCCTGGACGAGGGCCCCGGCAAGGAAGAACAGCGCCCGGCGCGCACCGCCGTACTCCGCGAGGACACTGCCGACCTGGTCGCGCGGCTCACGGGACGCGACTTCTCCGAAGCCCGCTGGGCCGGCTGGCGCTCCTACCGCCGCAAGCAGGAGATGCGCCGGCACGCCTTCACCGTCGACGAGGTGAGCCCCGCCCCCGTCCACCTCGTCCAGCACACCCTCACCTCCGCGCTGCGCGAGGCCGTCGCCGACGAGCCTCTCGTCAAGCTCGCGCCGGACAGCCGCGTCGACGCCGTCGAGCAGGACGCCCACGGCGTCTCCGCCCACACCCGCAGCCCCAAGAGCGCCTGGTGGCGCGGGAGTTACCTGGTCGGCTGCGACGGCCCGCGCTCCACCGTGCGCAAGCTCCTCGACATCCGCTTCCCCGGCCGCACCGCCGTCGAACGGCACGCGGTCGCCGCCCTGCGCGCCGAGCTGCCCTGGCCCGGCGAGGCCGTGCTGCACCGGCTTCCCCCGTGGCCGGGCGCCGCCGCGGAGATCACCGCACGCCCGCTGCCCGAGGGCGCCTGGCGCCTCGACTGGCTGCTCCCCGCCCGCAGCGAACTCATCACTCCCGATGTTCTGTTGTCAAAGATCCGTGACACTCTCGCCGGCTGGTGCGGCGGCAGCACCCCGCCGTACGACCTCCTCGACACCGGCGTCCACACCGTGCACCACCGTCTCGCCCGCAGCTGGCGCTCCCGGCGCTGCTTCCTCGCCGGGGACGCCGCCCATCTGCTCGGCGCCCTCGCCACCCAGGGCGTCGACGAGGGCCTGCGCGACGCCGACAACCTCTCCTGGAAGCTCGCCCAGTGCTGGCACCAGGGCGAGTCCGACGCGCTCCTCGACAGCTACCAGGCCGAGCGCCGCAGCTCCGTCGCCGCCCGCCTGCGCGCCGCCGACCAGGCCCTGCCGATACTGCGCGGAGGCGGCGGCCTGCGCGCCTACGTACCGGGCACCGCCCGCGGCCACGACGCCCTCCTCACCGACGGCCACGTCGGCCGCGGCCCTCTCGGATCCGGCCCCTCCTACGCCAACTCCCTTCTGTCGCCCGACACTTCGACCCCCTCCGCGGTCACGACCGTCACCCCACAGGGCTCCCCGGTGGCCGACGTGCCGGTCACGGTTCCCGACGGGACCACCTCCCGGCTGCGCGACCGGCTCGGCCGCGGCCGCTTCCTCGTCCTCCTGATCGCCCCGGGCACCGGCGTCTGGGAACGACGGCACTGGATGACCGCCGGGGTCATGCCCCGCCTCGCCGCCGCGGTGACCGCCCTGCCGGTACCCGGCGAACTCCTCGTCGCCGAGCGCTACCCCGGCGCCGGCGCCCACACCGTCCTCCTCATCCGCCCCGACGGCCACCTCGTCACGGCCCTCAACGGCGTCCGCCCCGCCGAGCTGTACGCAGCAGCGGACACGGCACGGGGCGGGCCCCCTGCCGAGCCTTCCTCCCCCGAGCCTTCCTCCTCCGAGGGGGCGCCCTCCGAGCGGGTGTCTGCCGAGCGGGTGTCTGCCGAGGTGCTGGTCGACGAGGGCACCGACCTCGCGGCCGGCCCCCAGCAGCCCGCGTCCGACGCCGCGCCTCCGACCGACGCCGAGCCCGCCACGGACGCCGACCCCAGCACCGCCTCCGACGCTGCAGCCTCCACCTCCACCTCTGACGCCTCCAGCGACAGCGACAGCGACAGCGACAGCGCGAACCTTTAGAGGTCCTGACAAAGGCGTTGGACGTGTCGGTGGGTGATGAGGCATGTGGCGAGTCCGAGGCGAGGGCGTCGTACTGGCCTTGGAGTTGCGCGAGCTGGCACCCATCGACCAACGATCAGATGAACCGGAGGAGATGGCCTAGGTCGTTTCCTTCGGATCAGGCCGGATCCGGTCGGCGGTGCCGTTCGGTCGAGTCGAGCGGGGTCTGGTGCGTGCAGCGACAACGCCGTGGGGGTCCCCCCTGCTCGAGCGGAGCCGAGAGCTTGGGGGAGTGCGTGCCACACCCCGCGCCCCCGGCAAGATCCGAAGGAGACGGCCTAGTCGGGGATACGGGCCGGGCAGGTGCTGAACGGCTCGTTCACGATGCAGTCGAAGAGCCCGGCCCAGTCGCTGCTGGTGTCCGCGGCACCCGCCTGCACGGTGTCCTCGCAGGACTTGTCGGTCAGGCCCCAGAGGGAGCCGTCCGGCCAGCCGGCCTGCTGTGTCCGGGCCTGTACGACGTCGAGGCAGGCCTGCGGTGCCTTCAGGCGCTTGAGTTCCTCCACGAGCTCCAGGTACTTGGCGTCGGTCACCGCCCCGGTCTGCTCGTCGAGCGTCTCTTTGGCCTCGGCCCGCTCCGACTCGGAGGAGTCCGCGCTCTGGTAGACCTTCAGCGCTGCGGCGTTCTTCTGCAGCGTCTCCTGGACCTTCTTCTTGTCCTCAGGCTTCGTCGGTGCGGTGCCCGGCTTCTCGACGGCCAGTACGCCGCCGAGGAGCACATCGGCAAACTTGGAGTAGAACGCCTTGACGGCCGCGTCGAGATTCGGGTCCGTGAGGCCCGCGATGACGTCGTTCAGGTCTTCGAGGACCGCGGCGTAGACGAGCCGCTCCTCGTCGGACAGCTCCGTGTCGAACACCTTTCCAAACGCCTCACTGATGCCGCGCGCGATCTGGTTGAACCTGTCCCGGTCCTCCTGCGACAAGGTGTCGTCCTGGCTGAGCCGCAGGGCCTCACCCAGTCCCTGCGCGAGGCTTGCGGCGAGGTCCTTCTCCTGCTGCGTATCCCCCTCGGCGGCGAGCTTGACCAGCTCGTCCAGCGCCTTCTGGAGCTTCGCCTTCTCCTCGGCGGAGAGATCGGATTCCGCGATCCGGATGTCCACCTGCTTCTTGATCTCTTCCGGAGTCAGATTCTGGAATTCCTCCACCTGCACCGGAGGGACGTCCTCGCCCTCGCCGGGCAGCACTCCCTGCACGCCGGTGTCCTCACCAGTACCCTGCTCACCTTCCTGGGGCGGTGTTCGCTCACCGTCCTGCGGCGGGGTCTGCCCACCTTCCTCGGGCGGCGTCACCTCCCCTTCCTTCGGCGGGGTCACCTCCCCCTCCTGGGGCGAGGTCACCTCCCCCTCCTGGGGCGACGTCGGCTCACCCTCCTGGGGCGGAGGGGGATCCACCGGGTCCCCGTCCCCCGGAGGCGTGGGCGGTGTCGGCTCGGCCTCTCCGGCATCCCCTGTCCGGACCTGCGTCGGCGCGGCAGACGCCGCTGTGGCACTCATACCTGCCGACAGGGTCATGTCCGACGTGGAGGGCATGGGGGTCGCTGTGGCGGTGGTGGCCGGGAGGATGACGCCTCCGGTGATGGCCACGGCAGACGCCACCGCCGTGGCCAGGCCGGGCCGGCGCTTGCGGCGGGAGTCGTTGCGGGTGCTGTTCGTGGGAGTCACGTTCACGGCTTCTCCTGTTCTCCTGCGAGTGCGGCGCTTGCAGGTCTGATCTGTGCAGCTTCTTGTCAGTCCGGCTTTGCCGGTCGGGCCCCACAACCAGTAGGCCCGTTTGATCCATTTTTGTCCTGCTCCGAGAGCTCGTGACTTGACGGCGTCAATGAAGCCGGGGTTCCCGGGCCTGAAGCTGCAGGTCGCGCACCGCTCCGTGAGGACCCGTACTTCACCCGCCGCTGCGCCGACGCCGGAGCCGCCCTTCGCGTCGCCCTCCAGGGCGTTGTCGAGGGCGGGCGGCATGGCTGTCGGCATGCCGTCGTGCACACCACCTCAGCCGCGTCACGCGGTCCCGGGCCGGGCGGACTTCAAGTGAGGAACGCCGCAGAGCCAGGCAATTCCGGCACTTGAATTCAGTTCCTGCAGAAGATTTCGATGTCCTCCAGCGCGTTCTCCACCGCGCCGGCCGTAGCGCCCTCACCGCGGAGCTCAGCAACGGCCTCCACGGCCTCTTGGGACACCTCTCCGTGGAGGCGCGCAAGATGCCCGAGGCTGACTGCGGACGAGCATCGCACGCCAGGATCGTCATGCCAGGACAGTTGGATGATCCACTGCTCCGTCCACTGCCGGTTCTCACCGCTAAGGGATGAAGCAATGAGCGCCCTACTCACTTCCTCTGGTCGCCCATACCGGAAAACATTCTCCGCCGCAGAGGGCGTGACCACCCCGGGGGATTCGTACTGCACGCCGCCAGTTCCCTTCCTTTTTCGGCACGGCTCGCGCGACACTTCTCAAAGAGGAAGAACTCCACCCTTTCCGTTACTCATGCCGAACCTTCAGTCGCGCCAGGGCATCGTCGTAGGCGTCAGCGTCGCGGGGGGGAGAGACACTTCATCTGCTCGAAGAATTCACGGCCGCTCTCCCTGAGTTTCCCGAGGAATAGCCTCTTGGCCGACCAATTCATCGAGATGATGACACTCCCGCCTCCGACCCGCTCCACGACCGGCTCGCCTGTGAAAGCTCCCACCGGCGACCGAGAATCCAAACCCGTCCGACTTAACGCGCCTTCCGGTGGATCTCAAACGTAAACGGATCCCCGCACATGATGGTGAACTCGTAGGACCTGAACCCCAGTCGAACCCCGACTGCTTCACCAGCCGGATCCCTGCGGATTTCCTCCTCCAGGATGGGGCCGAGTTCCCCGGCTCCGCCCAATTCGGGAATGTCTTCCCGGCGCCAGCTTTCAGGAGGGTGGCACCAACCAGGGAGAACACCCCATACTCCCGACTCAACCCTGAGAGTCCAGTCCGTCCCGCAGGTGATGACGACGGAATCCCGCTCCCCCACTCTGAGCTCAATCGCCTCCGCTTCCCCCTCCGAGGAGGGAGCGTAGACAATCGCTCGCACATCGGTAACGTCCACAGTCCCTCGCTCACCAACTCGGACCGCCTGCAGCCGCCCCCTTCCACCGTCTCTGCGAACGTCGAGCAGCGCACGCACCACCACCGCCGACGTGTCACTTCTCCGAGTTATCGGATCGACAGCCGTAGTTGAGCGTCAACCTGCCTGCATACTCGTCGGGAACAGTCCGCCCCCGAAAAGCCATCGAGAGGTACGAATCCAGCGCTTCCGGCGCCTCCAGGAACGGCCCGAACCGATCGCGCCACTCAGCACGACCAGCTGTGCTGGGAAATCCGCTGAACCCTGGCGACGACTTCCGTTAGGACCTCTTAGCCCCCCCCTTTCACTCAGCGGACGCCGATTGACCCGGACCGTCCCCCGTGCTGTACTCCGCCTTATGACCGACACCAGCCGACGCCTTTGGCGGAGGGTCCACATGGACCTCGTCCGCTACGTGGGCTGCGTCTGTCACGCCTCCTGACCTCGCCCTTCCTCCACGCGCGCCCAGCCCCGCGGACCAGCGGCGCACCCGCGCGCTCCCCGCGACTCCTCAGGACGGCATACGTGTCTTCGACGACCACTCCTGCCCCGGCGACGAAACCCGGCGCGCACCCCGCACCCGCCGACGAGGCCCCCACATCCGCGACCGCCCCCACACACGCCCAGCTCCTGGACTTCGTGCGCCGCACCGCAGCCGACGCCGAGTTGGTCGCCTCGCTTCCCCTCGCCCCCGAGGGCCGCACCTGGGTACGGCTCGAAGGCCCGGGTGGCAGTGAGGCCTGGCTGATCGGCTGGCCGCCCGGCACCGGCACCGGCTGGCACGACCACGCCGATTCGGTCGGCGCGTTCACCACGGCCCAGGGCGAGTTGACGGAGAACTCGCTCGCCGTCCGGCTCCCCAGCGAGGGTTGGAAGACCCTCGAACTCGCCGCCGGCGTCGACCGCCACCGCGCCCTGCCCGCCGGCCGCGGCCGTGCCTTCGGCACCCACCATGTGCACGAGGTCCTCAACGAGTCGACCACCGAGCACGCCGTCTCCGTACACGCCTACTACCCCCCTCTCCCCTTGATCCGTCGCTTCAGCCGCACCGGTGCCGTGCTCAGGCTGGAGCAGGTCGAACAGCCGGAGGACTGGCAGTGACCCACTCCGTTTCCGCCCTGCCCTATGAGCCGAGCCGACCCCAACCCCTGTCCATCGACGCCCACTTGGAGCATGTCCGCGAGGGCCTCGACCGCATCGGACCGCATGAGGCGCACGCCGCCGCCGAGGCCGGCGAGGCCCTGCTCGTGGACATCCGGTACGCCGAGCTCCGCGAGCGCGACGGCCTGATCCCGGGCGCTCTGGTCGTGGAACGCAACGAGCTGGAGTGGCGTCTCGACCCGCAGGGCAGCCACCGCCTACCGGAAGCGACCGGCCACGATGTGCACGTCGTGGTGGTCTGCAACGAGGGCTACGCGTCCAGCCTCGGCGCGGCCTCACTCCAGCAGTTGGGGCTGTACCGCGCCACGGACCTGACCGGAGGCTTCCAGGCCTGGCGCGCGGCAGGTCTGCCGGTCACCGCCCCGCCCGCCGAGCCGACCTGACCCCCGGCCCGCTTTCCTCCCCTACTTCCCCCACGTCCCCGTTGCCGTCAACTCGGCGCCCCGGCAAGCTCGTTCGGCACGCGTCCGGTCCGGTCACCCCCATCGGGTCCGGCTCAGAACCCCCCGTACTCCAAGTCGTCCGTCTCTTCCCCCTCTTGTTCCAGTGCCTGGCGCACGACCCTCAGGGCCATGCCCTCCGGGTAACCCTTACGGGCGAGCATGCCCGCGAGGCGGCGCAGGCGCTTGTCCCGGTCGAGTCCTCTGGTCGAGCGCAGTTTGCGGGCGACCAGTTCGCGCGCTGTGGCTTCCTCCTGCTCGGAGTCGAGCTGCTCCATGGCCTCGTCGATCGCCGTGGAGTCGACTCCCTTGGTGCGCAGCTCCCGGGCGAGTGCGCGGCGGGCGAGGCCTCGGCTGTGGTGCCGGGACTCCACCCAGGCTCCGGCGAAGGCCGAGTCGTCGATGAGACCGACTTCCTCGAACCGGGAGAGGACTTCCTCCGCCACCTCTTCGGGGATCTCGCGTTTGCTCAGTGCGTCGGCGAGCTGCTTGCGCGTGCGCGGGGTTCCGGTGAGCAGGCGCAGGCAGATGTTCCGCGCCCGCTCCTCCGGTGGCAGGTCCCGCTCTCGCTTACGCGATTCCCCCTTCCCGGCCCTCGACGGGTCGGGGGAATCGCCGTCCTGTTCCTCGACGTGGCTGCCGCCTCGGGGCGTGCGGTCGCCGAAGCCACCGCCGCGCCCCTCGCCGAATGCTCTGCCGCCACCTTCGTCGCCTTCACGGCCCCTGCCCGCACGCCGGCCACGGGTGCCGGAACGACCTCCGCGGCTACCCCGGCCTCCCCCGCCGCTCAGGCCGCCTCGGCCCGCGCGGCCGCCGGGGCGGCCGGATTCCTCGCCGGTGCCGAACTCCTCGGAGCGACCCAACTGCTCGTCGCCGCCGAAGAGTTCGCCGTCACCACCGTCGCCGAAGGCGTTCCCCTCGAAGGGCTGCCCGCCCGCGCCCTGACCGTCGAAGGCTTCCTCCGGCCAGTCCGTTCGCCGTACCACGGGTTAGCTCTTGGCCGTGGCGGCCTTGGTCGACTTGGCCTTGGCAGCCGGTGCGGGCACCGACTTGGCCGCGTCCTTCGGGTCCTTGGCGTCCTTGGCCGCCGCATCCACGGTCGCCGCGTCCGCGCCGGACTCGCCGTCCGTCGGCTTCACGCCGACGCCCAGCTTCTCCTTGATCTTCTTCTCGATCTCGTTGGCGAGGTCGGGGTTGTCCTTCAGGAAGTTACGGGCGTTCTCTTTGCCCTGGCCGAGCTGGTCGCCCTCGTACGTGTACCAGGCGCCGGCCTTGCGGACGAAGCCGTGCTCCACGCCCATGTCGATCAGGCCGCCTTCGCGGCTGATGCCCTGGCCGTAGAGGATGTCGAACTCGGCCTGCTTGAAGGGCGGCGCCACCTTGTTCTTCACGACCTTGCAGCGGGTGCGGTTGCCGACCGCGTCCGTGCCGTCCTTGAGGGTCTCGATGCGGCGGATGTCGATACGCACCGAGGCGTAGAACTTGAGGGCGCGGCCACCCGTCGTGGTCTCCGGCGAGCCGAACATCACGCCGATCTTCTCGCGGAGCTGGTTGATGAAGATCGCGGTGGTCTTGGACTGGTTCAGGGCGCTGGTGATCTTCCGCAGCGCCTGGCTCATCAGGCGAGCCTGCAGACCCACGTGCGAGTCGCCCATCTCGCCCTCGATCTCCGCGCGCGGGACCAGGGCCGCCACGGAGTCGATGACGATCAGGTCGAGCGCGCCCGAGCGGACCAGCATGTCCGTGATCTCGAGGGCCTGCTCACCGTTGTCCGGCTGGGACAGGATGAGGTTGTCGATGTCGACGCCGAGCTTCTTCGCGTACTCGGGGTCGAGGGCGTGCTCGGCGTCCACGAACGCCACCTGGCCGCCGGCCTTCTGCGCGTTGGCCACGGCGTGCAGCGTCAGCGTCGTCTTACCGGAGGACTCCGGTCCGTACACCTCCACCACACGGCCGCGCGGGAGTCCGCCGACGCCGAGGGCCACGTCGAGGGCGGTCGATCCGGTGGGGATGACCTCGATGGGTTCGTTCGGCCGCTCGCCCATGCGCATCACGGCGCCCTTGCCGAATTGCCGTTCAATCTGTGCGAGCGCGGCGTCGAGCGCCTTCTCGCGGTCAGTGCCTGCCATGGGTTCCACCCGATTTGCTTGAGTCGATCGCTTCACGTCCAAGACGCTATCCCCTGCCACTGACAATGCGCCTCGACGTCGGCTCCGGCCTGTGGATAACTCCCCGGAACCCCCGGAATTCCGGGGCTGGAGCGTTGCCGGAGATTCCATAAGAATGGATGTTCGATTTACGTGTCAAGCGCACCACGCGGCACTCGAGCCCCTCGCGAGCGCGCCGGTCCCGGGCGGCGACTGCCCCCGAATACGACGACTTGGACCCTGCTGGGACACTGAGCGCATGTTTGTCCAGCTCCTCGCGGCCACGGGTGTGCTCGCCGTCCTGACCATGGTTCCCGGACCCGACATGGCGGTCGTGACGAAGCGGGCCCTCGCGTCCGGCTGGCGGGACGGTCTGCGCACGGTCGGGGGCATCGCGGCCGGGCTGCTCGTCTGGGGCGCGCTGACCGTGGTCGGCCTGGCCGCCGTCCTGGCGGCGTCCACCACGGCCTACACGGTCGTCAAGCTCGTCGGCGCCGTCTACCTCGGTTTCCTGGGCGTCCAGGCGCTGCTGCAGGCGCGGCGCAGCCGTTCGACGCCTTCGGAGGCGAGCGCCCCGGCCGGCAACCCGTGGCGTACGGGACTGGTCAGCAACGTTTTCAACCCGAAGATCGCGGTCTTCTACACCGGCCTGCTGCCCACGCTCGCGCCGACGGGCTTGGCGCCGCACTTCGGGATGACCCTCCTGGTACTCGTCCACGCGGCCCTCACCCTGGTCTGGCTCGGCGGCTACGTCCTCGTACTGGCCAAGGCGCGCGCCTTCTTCGAGAGGCCCGCCGTGCGCCGCGCCATGGACCGCGTCACGGGTGTCGTCCTGATCGGTTTCGGAGTCAAGGTCGCGACCTCCCAGCCCTGAACGTTTTTCCCCCGAAGGCAAGGCGGCGGCGTATGACGCTCCTGATCGTCGGCGGCAGTGGGCTCCTCGGCGCCGAGCTGGTCCGCCAGGCCACTGCGGCCGGACGCCCGACCGCAGCGACGTTCATGTCCGGGCCGGCCCCAGCCGACCGGACGGACCTCAGGTGGTACGCGCTCGACCTGCGGGTCGCCGAGCAGATCGACGCGGTCGTCGCCGAGGCGAGGCCGCGTGTGATCGTCAACGCGACGAGTGGCAAGGCCGATTGGGCGGTCACGGCCGATGGTCCGGTCCGTCTGGCGGTGGCTGCGGCACGGCACGGCTGTCGCCTGGTGCATGTGTCGAGCGACGCGGTCTTCTCCGGTGCCCGCGTGCATTACGACGAGACCTGCCTCCCCGATCCGGTCACCCCTTATGGCGCGGCCAAGGCTGCGGCCGAGACGGGCGTGCGTCTCCTGTCCCCGAAGTCGGTGGTCGCCCGCACCTCCCTGATCGTCGACGGTTCCAGCCGCCCTTCGGCTCGCCCCAGCTCCTCCCCTCACGTACGTGTGGTGCACGACCTCGCGACCGGAGTGCGGGACGGCGTTCTGTTCACCGACGACGTCCGCTGCCCGGTGCACGTGTCCGATCTGGCCGCCGCCCTCCTTGAGCTCGCGCACTCCGACGCGCGGGGCGTGCACCACCTCGCGGGCGCGGACGCTGTGAGCCGTTACGAGCTCGGCCTCCTCGTCGCCCGCCGCGACGGGCTCGACTCCTCCCGCCTGGTCGCGGGCCTGCGCGCCGATTCCCCGCTGCCGGGCGCGCTCGATGTGCGTCTCGACTGCCGTACGACCCGGCGCGGGCTGCGCACCACGCTGCGCGGTGCCCGTACGTTTCTCGCCGCGCCCTGAGAGGCATGTCCCACGTCACGCCAGGAGCTGCCACAAGGCGCGGTCTTCCGCCGTCGTACGGGTGCCGGCGAGCACCGACGAGGACACTGGAGTCCACCATGGAGCACCTGGCCCGGCCGACCTGATAACTGCCCGCGGGCTGCCGCGTGATGACGTTCAGCCGCGCCCGGCACTCACCGGCGGTTGACGCCGAGCCCCGTGACCAGCGGCCGGATCGCCGGACGGTACGAATCAGGCCGTCCCGCCCCTGAGTTATCCCTGAGGCACCCCCGAAATACCCCTGAGACAGCCGAGCGCGAGACGGGCAGCAGGACGAGTGTCGAGCCAGAAAACCCAGGGCCCCCACGGCAGCCAGGGACCCACGGCAGCCAGGAGACCCAGGAAAGGCAGGAGTTCCCGGAAGGCCAGGCCCCCGAGCCGGGTACGGTCTGGGCGCGGCCGGAGCGGGCCGCCCGGAGCCCCTCCGCCAGCCATAGCCGCGACGAACTGGCGGCGGCCGCCGTCGAGTTGGTGGACCGGCGCGGCCTGGACGCGGTGTCCGTGCGCCAGGTCGCCAAGGCCCTCGGCCCCGGCCAGGCCTCCCTCTACCGCTACATCACCGGCCGCGACGACCTGCTCGACCTGATGGATGGCTCCCGTGCCCCCGCCCGGCCGGGCCGAGCTGGAGATCGTCGGCCTGCCGAGCGCCCTCGCCACCCAGCTCGTACGGGCCGAGCTTCAGGCCGTACGAGCAGATCCGCCCCAGCACCCGCCGCAGGCGGCGCGACAGACGCGGCGGGTGGCACGAGCAGCGCCGACCGCGCAACGCCGACCGCCGCGCTGCCAGGCCATCCACCTGTCCGGTGCTGCAGCGCGTGGAGACCGTCCGCAGCTCGCTGCCGCGCTGGGCGAACAGCCCGATGTGGAGCTGGCGGACGTCCCGGAGGCGCCCCCCAGCGCGCGGTGCGCCGGATGCCGGCGGGCCTGCTCGGTGCCGGGGGGGGCTGAGTCAGGCACTCCATCTGCCGCCGAAACCGCCCCCTAAGGGGTGCCGTTTCCGTACGGGTCCGGGCCGCGCCGCGCGCAATATCCTTCCGGACATGGCACTCCCCCCGACCGGCCTGCCCGGAAAGCGACTCTCCGCGCGTGCCAAGGATCTCGCGGTGACACTGGCCGTCACCGCTGTCGCCGTGGGCGGGGCCCTCTGGGGGATGCGGGACACGTCCGAGACGTTCTGGCAGGCCGTGACCGGCTGGACGATGCTCGGGGTCGCCTGCGGCGCGCTGCACTTCAGGCGTCGCCGCCCCATCAGTGTCGCCGTCGTCACACTGCTCGCCTGCGCCGTGTACTACCCGGTCAGCGGGAACGACGGCCCCGTGATGCTCGCGTTCGTCATCGCGCTCTACACCGCCGCCGTGGACGGCCGCTTCGCCGCGGCCGCCGCGCTGGGCGTCGTGGCGATGCTCCTCGTCGTGTACGGGGAGGTGCTGCAGGAGCCGGGCCGGCGCAGGGTCGACGACATGTCGATCATGATGATGGCGGGCTGGCTGCTCAGCCTTCTCATCCTCGCTCGTGCACAACGCACGCGTGCCGCCTATTTGGAGGAGGTGCGCGGGCGCGCGCTGGCCGCAGAGCGGGAGCAGGAGGCCCGCGCCCAGCAGAGCGCGTCCGAGGAGCGGCTGCGGATCGCCCGCGAACTCCACGACGTACTGGGGCACAGCATTTCGCTGATCAACGTGCAGTCCAGTGCGGCCCTGCACCGCCTCTCCAAGCGCCGTCCGCGCCCTGCCGACGACTCCGCCGTCAGCGGGGACCTCGCCACGGCCGAGGAGGCGCTCGAAGCGGTCAAGTCCACGAGCCGGGATGCGCTGGGCGAGCTGCGCTCCACCCTCGGCATGCTCCGCCAGGCCGACGAGAGCGCGCCCACGGCGCCCACAGCCGGGCTCGAACGGCTCCCCGAGCTCCTGGCGGGGGCGCGCAGCGCGGGGCTCGACGTGCGCGCGGAGACGGTCGGCACGCCGCGGCCGCTGCCACCGCCGCTCGACCTGGCCGCGTACCGGATCGTGCAGGAGTCGCTCACCAACGTGACCCGGCACGCGCGCGCGTGCCGCGCGACGGTCACGCTCACGTACGCCGACGAGGACCTTCAGGTGCGGATCGACGACGACGGGCAGGGCTCGACCGACGAGCTCGCGCACGGCAGCGGGATCCGCGGCATGGCCGAGCGCGCCAAGGCGTTCGGCGGCGAACTGACCGCACGCAACACGGCGGACGGCTTCCGGGTGAGTGCCCGGCTGCCGCTGCGGCCGCCGTCCGAGGGGGAGTTGTGACAGCCACACAGGGGCCGACGGAACCGGGCGCGGGGCCGGAGGGGAGACCGGCGGTCCGTGTCGTCCTCGCCGACGACCAGACACTTGTGAGAGCCGGTTTTCGTTCCATCCTGGAGGACGAGGCCGACATCGAAGTGGTCGGTGAGGCCGCGGACGGCGAGCAGGCGCTCACGCTCGCCCGCCGGCTGCTCCCCGACGTGGTCCTGATGGACATCCGCATGCCGGGCGTCGACGGCCTCGAAGCCACCCGCCGCATCACCGCGGACGCGTCCCTGGAGGGCGTGCGCGTCGTCATCCTCACGACCTTCGACGTGGACGACTACGTGTACGGGGCGCTGCGCGCCGGTGCCTCCGGGTTCCTGGTCAAGGACACCGAGCCGATGGAGCTGCTGCACGGCGTGCGCGTCGTGGCGCGCGGGGACGCGCTGATCGCGCCCGCTGTGACCCGTCGGCTCATCGCCGAGTTCGCGGGCCGCAGCAGGCAGCCCGACCCGAGCCCACGCCTCAACGCGCTGACGGAGCGCGAGCGGGAGGTGATGGGCCTGGTCGGCGCCGGGCTCTCCAACGACGAGATCGCCCAGCGCCTCGTCCTGTCGCCCGCCACGGCCAAGACGCATGTGAGCCGGATCATGACCAAGCTCGACGTCCGCGACCGGGCCCAACTGGTCATCCTCGCCTACGAGTCGGGGATGATCACCCCGGGCTGGCTGACCTGAACGGGCTGACCTGAACCCGCACCGCGCGTGCGCAACTTCTGGGGTACGTCCAGGAGGCCACCCGCAACCGAGGGGGTACGCCGACTGTCCACCGGCGGCCGACGCCCCCACCGGAGCCGTACGCCGACGCTGACGGGGTGTACCCATCCCTGGATCCACCCCTGACCCTCGCGGGCGCTCAGCCGGCCGCTGAGACCCTCGACCTGGCCCGGCTGCAGTTCGCCCTCACCGCGGGCGGCCACTTCCTGTTCGTCGCCCTCACCCTGGGCCTCGCGACGTTCGTGGCCTGTCTGCAGACCCGGGCGACGCTGAGCGGCAGCGCGCTGCACGCGCGCATGGTGCGGTTCTGGGGGCAGTTGTACGTCATCAACTATGCGGTCGGGATCGTCACCGGCATCGTCATGGAGTTCCAGTTCGGGCTGAGCTGGAGCGGGCTCACGCACTATGCGGGGGACGTCTTCGGCGCCTCCATGGCGCTTGAGACAGTCGTCGCCTTCTTTGTGGAGTCGACTTTCCTCGGCCTGTGGATCTTCGGCTGGCACCGGTTCAACCGCTGGGTCCATCTGGCGCTTATCTGGGTGGTCACGCTCACCGCGTACGCCTCCGCCTACTGGATCCTCGTCGCGAACGGCTTCCTCAACAACCCTGTGGGGCACCGGGATTCGGGCGGCAGGCTCGTCATCGGGGACGCGGCGGCGGTGTTCGCCAACCCGAGCGCGCTGCTCGCGTTCGGGCACATCGTGGCGGGCGCGCTGCTCACGGCGGGGTTCTTCATGGCGGGGGTGAGCGCGTACCACCTGTTCAAGCGCTCCCCCGAGTGGGAGTTCTTCGGGCGCAGTCTGCGCATCGGGGTGTTCGTCTCGCTGCCCGCGCTGTTCGTGACGGCGGCCTTCGGCGGGGTGCAGTTCGCTGTGATGCAGCCCATGAAGGAGGCGGTTTTCAGTGATAAGACCGCTGAAGTGGCCCGTCTCCAGGCCGACATGGCGGACCGTTTCGGCCCCGGTGACTACGTCCCTTCGGAGGCCTGGACGCGCGGTGCCGGGACTCTGATGCTGCTCGCCTTCGCGCTGATGATGTACCTGTGCATCGGCGGTTTCGTACTGGCCTTCTTCAAGAGGGCAGTTTTCCGTTTCCGGTTCTGGCACGTGGTGCTCATGGCGGCGGTTCCGCTGCCGTATCTGGCGATGATCAGCGGCTGGGTGTTCCGGGAGGCGGGGCGTCAACCCTGGGTCGTGTACGGCCTGTTGAAGACCGAGGACGCCGTCTCCTCGGTGTCGCCCGGCGCGATGCGCACCTCGCTGATCGTCTTCACCACGCTGTTCGCGTTGCTTGCCGCCCTCAATGTGTGGCTGCTCGTGCGGCACGCGCGCGTGGGGCCCGTCGAGCGCGGGCTCGGCCACAACGAGCGGGCCGCCGAGCGCGACCCCGCCGACTCCCTCGCCGCCGCGAGCTACTGAGGAGCGCCATGGACACCTCGACCCTCGAAACCCTCGCTGTCGGCCTGCTCGCGTTCTTCGCGGCCGGGTACTTCGTGCTCGGCGGCGCCGACATCGGCACCGGCATGCTCACTCCCTACCTGGGGCGCGGCGATGCCGAACGGCGCCTGGTGCTCACGTCGTTCGCCCCGTTCTTCCTCGGCAACGAGGTGTGGCTGGTCGCCGCTGCGGGGCTGCTCATCGGCTGCTTCCCAGCGCTGGAGGGCGAGCTGCTGAGCGGCCAGTTCGCCGTCGTGGTGCCGCTGCTCGCGGGCTGGGCGGTGCGCGACGCGGGGCTGTGGCTGCGCGGCCGTACGGGCGGCTCCCGGTGGCGTGCCGGGTGCGACGGCGCGGTGGTGTGCGGGAGTTGGGCCGTCGCGCTGGCCTGGGGCTGGCTGCTCGCCGGGCTGTTCACGGGCTCCGCGGGGGCCGCGGCGACCGGTCCGGTGGCGGTGCTCACCGCGCTCGCCGTCGCCGCCCTGTTCGCCGCGCACGGTCTCGGCTTCGCCGCGATGCGCCTGACCGGAGATCCGTACGCACGCGCGCACGTGCTGGTGGGGCGCGGCGCGCGGCCCTGGCAGACGTTCGCCCTGACCGGTGTCCTGATGGCCGCGCTGCCGCTGTCGGCGGGCGTCGCGCTGCCGCTCGGGGAGTCGGCGGCGGACGGTGCCACGCTGGCCTTCCTCGTGCCCGCGCTGTTGGGCGTGACGCCGCTGCTGCTTGCCGTGCAGGCGTGGATGTGGCGCACGTTCCGGCACCGGGTGACCGGCCCCTCGTACATCTGAAGCCCTGGTCGACCGGAGGGTTCGACGCCCTTCGCAGCCCTCCCGTCACCTCACTCCGGCGGCTCGCCGGTGCGCTGCTGCGGCGGTGGGGGTGCGTCGCTGCGTGTGCTCAGGGCCTGTCGGAGCCGGACGAGGGGCGGGCCTGAGCCGCGCTTGCGGTGGCCGTGCACGCGCGGGTCGTCCGTCACGTCGTACCGCCGCACATAGGCGCCCAGGAATGCCTGCAGCGTGGCCACCGCGGGGATCGCGATCAGGGCGCCGACCGCGCCGAGGAGCGCCGTGCCGACGATGACCGAGCCGAACGCCACCGCCGGGTGGATGTCGACGGTCTTGGCGGTCAGCTTGGGCTGCAGCATGTAGTTCTCGAACTGCTGGTAGACCACCACGAAGACCAGCACCCACAGCGCGTACCAGGGGTCGACCGTGAACGCGATCAGCATCGGCAGGGCGCCCGCGAGATAGGTGCCGATCGTGGGCAGGAACTGCGAGACCAGGCCGACCCACACCGCGAGCGCGGGCGCGTACGAGACGCCGAGCGCGGCCAGCAGGATGTAGTGCGCGATGCCGGAGATCAGGGCCATCAGGCCTCGGGAGTACAGATAGCCGCCGGTCTTGTCGACGGCGATCTCCCAGGCGCGCAGCACCTCGGCCTGCTTGGCGGGCGGAAGCACGGAGCAGAGCGCGCGGCGCAGGCGCGGGCCGTCCGCGGCGAAGTAGAACGAGAAGAGCAGGATCGTGAGGAGCTGGAAGAGCCCGCCCAGGACCTGCGCCGACACGTCGAGGACGCCCGTCGCGCTGTTCTGGACGTACTTCTGCAGCCAGTCCGAGTGCACCAGGCTGTCCTGCAGCTCGAATCTGGACAGCTCCGTGTGGAACGTGGCGTTGATCCAGTTGATCAACGAGTCGAGGTACTCCGGGAAGTCCGCGACCATGTCGACGATCTGGCCGGCGAGCATCGACCCCAGCATGGCGACGAAGCCCGCCCCGGCGATGATCACGCCGAGGAAGACCAGCGCCGTCGCGAGGCCGCGGCGCATGCCGTGCTGCGCCATCCTGCTCACCGCGGGCTCCACCGCGAGCGCCAGGAAGAACGCGATCAGGATGTTGATCAACAGGCCGGTCAGCTGGTGGAAGGCCCAGCTGCCGAGCTGGAAGCAGGCGAACAGGGCGAGCGCGAGCACCATGGCGCGCGGAAGCCACCGCGGCATGCGCTGTCCGGACCACGCCGCGGCGGGCCCGTCGGGAGGCGTCGTCGAGGGCGGGCCGCTGTCCTGGGCGGCGGTCTCACTGGTTGCTTCGCTGGCTGCCACGTCGACCAGTCTCGCGTACGCGACTGACAATCCCGCAGCCGTCCGGACGTGACGCACCTCATCCGGCCGAGGTCATGTCCTGTCCGGCCGAGGTCATGTCCGGAACCTGTCGGCCGTTCCCGGAACCTCGGCCGTCCGCGTCAGCGCTTGTCGTCGGGGAGCGTGCCACGCTTGTCGGCCGGGACACCCATGGCACTGCACACCGCGCGCCAGACGTCCTTCGTCTCCCAGCCCGCGTCCAGGGCCTGGTGCACCGTCCGCCCGCCGAGCTCGGACATCACGTGATCACGCGCGAACGAGTCGGCGTACGAGGCTCCGAACTGCTCCTCCATCCGCTGCCAGAAGATCGTCAACCGCATGAGATCTGCTCCGCCCCTACCGTGACCTGCATCTTTTCTGCCATTCCAAGCCCAGCGTAGCCATCAGGGAGTTTCCGGGGAGTTTGCGCCCCCACCGCAACCAAGCACCAAGCCAAGTACCAAGTACCAAGTACCAAGCATCCATGACGCCACGACCGCCCCCACCCTCCGGCCGTCCCGCACCCCTCCGGTCGCCCCGCTACCGCGCGAGGGTCAGGCCGAGCGAACGCCGCAGGCCCGCCGCCCCCGCGTCGGTCACGAGGACCACGCGCGGCGCCGCACCCCAGCGCACCCACTCCAGCTCGAAGAGCCGGGCCGCCAGTGCCGCGCCGAGGCCGCCGGCCAGGTGGTGGCGGTGCTCGCTCCAGTCGACGCAGTAGCCCACGGCGGGACGGCGCGGCGGCAACCGGTCGGTGTCGACGCCGAGTTGACGCAGCTGCTCCCGGCCGCTGTCGGTGAGTTCGTAGCGGATGTCGCGTCCGTAGGAGGCGGGGCGGTCGCGTACGGCCTCGTCGGGACGGTGGACGCCGTCGTGACCGGTCAGCGCTCCGTGGTCGAGCAGCGCGCCCATCAGGCCCGCGCCGAGCTGTCCGGCCAGGTGGTCGTAGCAGCTGCGGGCGCGGTGCAGGGCGCCCGCGCGGTTGCTCTGCTTCAGCGAGGTGACGGACAGCGGCGGCGCGATCAGCGCGAGGGCCTCCAGGGCGGCGGAGACGTCCGCACCGGCCAGGCGGTAGTAGCGGTGCCGCCCCTGCCTGCTCACGGTGACGAGCTCGCCCTCGACCAGCTTGGCCAGGTGCACGCTCGCGGTGGCGGCGCTGACGCCGGCCTCACCGGCGAGCGCGCTCGCGGGCAGGGAGCGGCCGTCGGCCAGGCACTTGAGCATCCGGGCCCGCGACGGGTCGGCGATCAGCGCCGCGGCGCGGGCGATGTCGGTCTGCTGCTTGAGCGGCTCGTCCCTCATGGTCGCAGCGTACGACGTCGACACTTTGACGTACGACGAAGTGTCTGGCTTCGATCATCTCTCCATGAGAGCAACGCACCTCGCCGCCCGCAGCGGGCCGACCACGGAGCCCGCCACAGGGCCGACCACGGAGCCCACAGGGCCGGCAGCCGAGCGCGTCGCCGCCGAAACCCGTCAACCCGCTCTCGCCATGGCCCCGTTGATCGCGCTCAGCCTCGGCTACTTCCTCGTCATGCTCGACGTCACCGTCGTCAATGTGGCCCTCCCCGACATCCGCGGCTCCCTCGGCACCGGCGCCGCCGCCCTGCAGTGGATCGTCGACGGCTACAGCACTCTCTTCGCCGGTCTCCTGCTGTTCGGCGGCACGCTCGCCGACCGCTGGGGCCATCGCCGGACCTTCCTGGCCGGGCTCGGCCTCTTCGCCGTCGCCTCACTGGCCTGCGCCGTCGCCGGATCGTCGGCAGTCCTGATCGTCGGCCGGCTCGGGCAGGGCGCGGGTGCGGCGCTGCTGGTGCCCGCGTCCCTCGGCCTGCTCCAGGCCGTCCACCCCGACCGTGGGGTGCGGGCCCGCGCCGTCGCAGTCTGGGGCGCGGTCGCCTCGGTGGCCTTCGGCGCCGGGCCGGTGGTCGGCGGGCTGCTGGTCTCGGGCGGTGGCTGGCGCGCGGTGTTCTGGCTGAACCTTCCCGTCGCCGCCCTCGCGGTCGCCCTGACGCTGCGCCACCTCCCGCCTGCCGCCGGGCCTCGGCACACGGCGCGGAAGGCGGACCCGCTCGGCCAACTCCTCGGCGTCGTCGGCCTGATCGCGCTGGCCGGCGGACTCAACGAGGCGGGTGCACGCGGCTGGACCTCACCCCTGGTGCTCTCCGCGCTCGGCCTCGGCGTCGCAGCCCTGGTCGCCTTCGCCGCCGTGCAGCGCACCCTCGAAGCACGCACCCCCGAAGCACGCACCCCCGAAGCACGCAGCCGCACCGGCGGCCGGCGCGCACCGCTGCTCCCGCCGTCCCTGTTCCGCGCCCCCTCCTTCACCCCGACGGCGATCATCGGCCTGCTCATCAGCCTCGGCTACTACGGGATGCTGTTCCTGACCACCCTGTACTTCCAGCAGGAGCGCGGCTTCAGCGCGTTGACGACGGGGCTCGCCCTGCTGCCTTCGGTGTGCATGGGCCTGGTCGCCGCCCCGCTGTTCAGCAGGATCACCGCGCGCACGGGCCCGCATCCACCCATGGCGGCGGGCCTCGCCCTGAGCGCCGTCGGCTTCCTCGGCTGGCTTCCGACCGGGCCCCAAACTCCGTATCCCGTGCTGCTGTTCGCCTTGACGGCCACCGGTCTCGGCCAGACGCTGACGGCCCTCGCCGCCACCGCCGCGATCATCGACGCCGCACCCGCGGCGGGCACGGGCATCGCCTCCGCCGTCTTCAATGTCTCCCGGCAGGTGGGCAGTGCCGTCGGCGTGGCCCTGTTCGGCACCTTCGCCGCCTCGGCGTCGGACTTCACCGCAGGCCTGCGGCTGTCGGCCGGCCTCGCCGCGACGGCCTTCGCGACCGGGGCCATACTCGCCCTGACGACGACCCGGCGCCGCGCCAACACCCGTACCGCAGAAGGGAAATGACCTGCCCCGGAGGCGCCCTGAGCACCCGGCGGGCCCAATCACGAGCCACGTACCCCCCGTAAGTCCCGCCTTAG
>NZ_JASCIQ010000010.1 GCF_029968035.1 Streptomyces cavernicola
AGAAGGCATCGTCCGCTTCCTCCTCGCCGCAGGCGCCATCGGCATGCTCTTCAAGGAGAACGCCTCCATCTCCGGCGCCGAAGTCGGCTGCCAGGGCGAAGTCGGCTCCGCCTGCTCGATGGCCGCAGGCGCCCTCGCCGAAGTCCTCGGCGGCTCCCCCGAACAGGTCGAGAACGCCGCCGAGATCGGCATGGAACACAACCTCGGCCTCACCTGCGACCCCGTCGGCGGCCTCGTCCAGATCCCCTGCATCGAACGCAACGGCATGGCCGCCGTCAAGGCCGTCACCGCCGCCAGAATGGCCATGCGCGGCGACGGCTCCCACAAGGTCTCCCTCGACAAGGTCATCAAGACCATGAAGGACACCGGCGCCGACATGAGCGTCAAGTACAAGGAAACCGCCCGCGGCGGACTCGCCGTGAACATCATCGAGTGCTGAGTCCGTAGCCTGCTTCGCGGCGGTTCCCTCCGGCGGAGGGAATGCGCTTCGGGCCCACGGACGGGGCGGGCACCCGCTGCTGGAGCGGCACGACGGGGGGCAGGGCTTCGGAGGGTTCGCCGAGGATGACCCGGCGCACCACGCGCTCAGCGGCGCGGCCGTCGTCGAACTCGCAGAACCGCTCGCGGAAAGCGGCCCGGAGCCTGCGGGACTCGGCGCCCGCCCACTCGCCGCTGCGGAAGACCTCGGTGAGCCGGCCCTGGTCCGCAGCGACCGGACCCGGCGGGGCCGCGCGCAGGTCGAAGTAGACGCCGCGGGTGTCGCTGTACACGTCCCAGTCCGGGGCGAAGATCACCAGCGGGCGGTCCAGGTTCGCGTAGTCGAACATGATCGACGAGTAATCGGTGATCATGGCGTCCGAGGCGAGGCAGACCTCCTCGGGCGAACGGTGCTCGGTCAGGTCGATCAGCCTGCCGGAGCGGACGGCCTCCTGTTGTCCGGCCGACCCCTCATAGGAGTGGTGGGCGCGCAGCAGGACCACGAACTCGTCGCCCAGCGCCTCGCAGAAGGAGGCGAGTTCAAGCTGCGCGTCGAAGGTGCTGCGGTAGTCGCGAAAGGTGGGTGCGTACAGGAGCGCGATGCGGTCCTCGGGCACTCCCAATCGGCGCCGTACCGCGCGTACGTCCTCGGCGGTCGCCGTGTAGAAGGCGTCGTTGCGCGGATAGCCGTACTCGATGTTCTCGTAGCCGCCCGGGTAGACCCGCTCCCAGATCTCGGTGGAGTGCCGGTTGGACGAAAGGCTGAAGTCCCAGCGCGACACCCGCTGCAGCAGGTGCTGGAAGTTGCCGACCGTGGACGTGGCGGCCGGGTACTGGGACGTGTCCAGGCCCATCCGCTTGAGCGGGGTGCCGTGCTGGGTCTGTACGTGCACGGTGCCGGGCCGCTTGCGCACGGTCTGCTCGAAGTTGACGTTGTTGAAGGTGTACTTGGCGCGGGCCATCACCTCCCAGTACTCAGGGGTGCCGATCACCACGCACTCCACACCATCGGGCATCTGGGAGACGTTCTCTTCGGTGACCAGGAAGACCGACCGCAGGCTGGGGGCGAGGCGGGTGGCCGCGGCGTGGATGGCCGCAGGATTGCACGCGTAGCCACGCCCCCAGTACGACGCGAAGACAGCGAGGTTCTCATCGACCGGCTGCTTCAGGCACGAGCGGTACCACCGGGTGCCGGGGCTCAGCTTCCGCCGTGCCCACCGCAGTGCGACGAACATGCGCCGGACCGGCCGGCGCTTGTTGCGTCGCAGCCGTCGCACGGTGCTCAGCGCACGGAAGACCGAGTACGCACCAGCCGCGAGAAGCCGGTGCTGCACGCCCACAGAACCACCGGGTGTCAGGTAACCCGCCGGACGGTGCTGCCGGTAGAGCCGGGTGGCACGGCGGAAGAAGCGGCGGTGCAGAGACAGAGGCACGCCCCGCCACGGCGAGGTTGCCGCCTTCAGGATCCCGTGCACGCACCGGTGGAACAGCGCGCCGAGCACCGCGGGCGCCGGCTCGAGTTCGGCGGCCCTTGTCATCACCGCGTTGAACTGGTCGAGCTGTTCCATGTGGTGAGAGCCGGGCCGATGGAGCCGTTCATCCTGGCGGCGCAGCAGGTGCCTCACGCAGATCTGCTCCAGCAAACCGATCCGGTCCGCGTGCAGCGCAGCGAGGACACTCCATGCCCAGTCCGTGTACGTCCCCTGGGAGAACAGGAGTTGATGCCTGGTCAGCATTCCCCGCCGATAGGCCGCGCTCCAGGCGGGGACCAGCGGGTCGGCCAACAGCGGGTGGTCCTCAAGTCGGAAGGCCCCCTGGGGGGCGCCGGCCCAGAGCCGGGCGAGGCCTGCGCCCTGCGTGCCGTCGAACCAGTGCACACGCTCGTGGTCGAAGACCAGCAGATCGGGGTCACCCAACGCGGCCAGCCGTGCGTCCACGGCGCCCAGCGCGCCCGGCACGAGCGTGTCATCCCCCTCGAGGAAGAGCACGAACTGCCCGGTGGCGGCGGTGAGCCCGGCATTGCGTGCCGCTGCGAGCCCGGCCTGAGCACCGGAGTGCACAACCCTCACACGTGAGTCACGGGCCGCGTATGTGTCGGCAATCGATACGGGCAGGCTTCCCGGGGCTCCGACCACTGCCAGTTCGAAGTCGCCGTACGTCTGGTCGAGCACCGAGTCAAGGCAGTCGGGCAGCCGACCCTGCACTCCATGAGCCGGAACAATGATGGTGAAGCGTGGCACGTCAGCCTCTCTCAGTGGTTGATCACATGCACAGCGGCAGGCAGGCAGATGCGGCTCCGCAGGTGGGCCACACCCGCCGCGCTGCGGGGCTGCAGCCCCGTGACGGGCCGGTCGCGCCGGAAGAGGCACGCGGGGGCAAAGGGGGCGGAGAGGTGCGCCTGGCCGCCTCGTCCGGCGCTCAACGCGCCGCCATGTGACTGGAGTCGGCCTGGCCCGGCACGAGGAGCGAGGGCTCGGCGCGCGGCAGCAAGTCCTCGCCGAGCAGGATGCGGCGCACGACGCGTTCGGCGGCCTGCCCGTCGTCGTATTCGCAGAAGCGATCACGGAACGCGGCACGCCGGCCGGAGTCCGCATCGCCTCGCCAGGCTTCGGACGCGAGAAGAGCGGTCAGCTCCGCGGAGGAGGTGGTCACCTGGCCGGGGGCTTGCGCTCGGATGTCGAAGTACGAGCCGCGGACAACCTGGTACGTCTCCCGGTCGTCGGCGTGCACGACGATCGGGCGGTCCAGATGGACGTAGTCGAAAAGCAGCGACGAGTAGTCCGTCACCAGGACGTCGGAGGCGAGCATCAGGTCCTCGATCGTGGGCGCCGGCCTGCCGGCGTCCGCGGGCACACGTCCGTGGCTCACGTCGAGCAGCAGACCGCGCTCCTGGAGGTCGAGCAATTCCCGGTCATGGAACTGATCGCGCCGGTAACGGTGGTGCAGGCGAACAAGCAACGTCGTGCCGGGGTCGAGCGCGCGGGCCAGGTTTTCGAGGTCCACCCGAGCCGTATAGCGCCGGTGGTAGTCCCGGGGCGTGGGCGCGTACAGGACGACGGAGTTCCCTGCGGGAATGCCGAGCCGCCCGCGAACCTGCTCCGCACGCAGCGGGTCGGGGCGCACCAGGGCGTCGTTGCGGGGACTGCCGCTGGGCAGCGAGGTGAAGTGACACGGGTAGGCCCGGTCCCAGATCTGCTGCGCGTACCCACCGGCGACGAGGCTGTAGTCCCAGTGGTCACACTGCCGCAGCATCGATCGGATGCGGTTGTCGCTCATGACCAGGGGCCGGTCGAGCAGGTCGGTGCCCATGTGCTTGAGCGGCGTGCCCTGATGGGTCTGCACCCGGACCGCACCCGGCCGTTTCACCAGGTTGTAGGGCCAGTTGACGTTGTTGAAGAAGTACGTCGCCCTGGCCATCACCCTGGCGTACTCCGGGGAGCCAAGCACGACATGGTCTGCCCCTGCCGGCAGCTGCTCCACGGCATCGGGCCGTACGGCCCACACACCGCGGATGTGCGGGGCGAGTTCGCCGGCCTTGGCGTGCAGCGCTGCCGGATCGCCGAGGGCCCCGCCGAGGTCGAAGGCACCGTACACGGCGAGATGCGGGTCCAGTGGGCGCGCGTGAGCGATCCGCGAGGACACACGGCGTGCGTTGCGGGTCGACGCGGCTCGGGCCCGGCGCTTAACCGTGGCCGCACGGGCCCTCAGCTGTACGACGCTGCGGAAGACCGGGTAAGGGCTACCGGCGGCGAGCAGCCGGAACTGGGTACGGAGGGGGTCGTTCGGCGGGGTGAAGTCGGCCGGCACCTGGCTCCGGTAGAAGTCGGCGATGCGCCGGTAGAAGTCGGGCCGATCCTCGGCTCGCACCCGACCGCAGACCGGAAGCGTCACCAGGAAGTGGTTGATCGTCCGCTCGAACAGCGCGGGGCGCATGGGTTCGAGCTCCGGAGACCGGTCGAGGACGTCGAACAGCCTGCCGTACTGGTCGAAGATGTCGAAGTGCTCGCGCCCGGGGGTGTGAGTGATGGCACCCGCGCGGCTGCGGTACTCGAAGCACACCCGGGGCAGGCAGGCGATGCGCTCGGCACGGACCATGACCTGATAGGTGACGGGGGCGTCCTCGTAGAGGCCGGGGGAGAAAGCGAACGCGTGCCGGAGGAAGAACTCGCGGCGGAAGGCCTTGTTGCAGGCGATCAAGAACAGGTGCAGAAACTCCGGGCGTTCGAAGACGTTGAAGGTATCGGTCCCGGCGGACTCAAGCAGGTCCCGTGTCGCGCTCCGCCCGCCGCGGCCCCACCAGGACGTCCGTGCGTGGTCGAAGACCAGCACATCCGGGTCACCGGTCACCCCGAGCCGCTCGGCGATGGCCCGCAGCGCGCCGGGGGCGTAGGTGTCATCGCTGTCGAGGAAGAGCAGATAGTCGCCGGACGCCTGGGCCACGCCGGTGTTTCGCGCATGGCCCAGGCCGCCGTTCTCCGCCAAGTGAACGACTCCGACCCGTTCGTCCCGCGCCGCGTATTCCTCCAGGATCTCGCCGCAGTGGTCGGGCGAGCAGTCGTCCACCGCAATGACCTCGAAATCGGTGAAGGACTGCGTCAGTACGGAGTCGAGGCACTCTCGGAGGTACCCCTGGACCTTGTAGACGGGGACGATGACGCTGAAGCGGGGCATGTGCGGGGCGTTCCTCTTCCGGGGGCAGGTGGGCGGAGTCGAGCGAGGCTCAACGGCGGGTGACCGAGCGGTCGGCGGGCAGCACGACGGCCCGAACTGCTCCTGACGGGAGACGGCGCCGGGAGCGGCACCGGATGCGTCCGTCGAGCGGTACGGCCGAGGGCAGTCCGACGCTCACACCTGGGAACACGAGCGGGGTCGAGCACCGCGATCGACTCCCCTGGGTCCGTGAGGCGCTCGCACGCGAACTGCACGCCCCCCGGGGTGAGTGAGTCCTCAGCGTCCAGGAGGTTCAGGTGCACGCCGATGTGGTTGCCCACAGTCAGGTCACCGTCATTGAGGTGCCGAGCCGAGATCGACCGCAGGTAACCATTCGGGTATGCCTGTAACCCACGCACGGGGACGTTGACTCTGATCCGAGGCATGGCGCATCCAGGGGTCGATGAGGACGTACTTCCGTGAAAACGGGCGACGCCACGGGCGGGTTACGCCAAGTGCGGCATCCGAGGGATCGCCGTAATCGGTACGGAGCCCTTCGTAGCGTCACCCAACTGCAGTCCTGCACCGAGATGTTGATCCGCGTGGACGGTCACGCAAATGCGCACGGCGAAGGCGGACCGTGGCAAGGGCCAGGGCGGCGAGTCGACCGGCGCTGAGCGCGTGGAGCGCAAGCGGCTACGCGAGGAGAACCGCCTGGTGTGAGGGCGAGGCCGGCCGCCGCGCCCGACCGGCGGCCGACGAGCTCGCCACGAGATCACCGTGCTGCACCTCGCCGCCCGGAAGACCTGCGGTGTTCCGCGCGTCCACGCCGTACGGCGTCTGGGGCGGTGGGTGAACCACAAGCGCGTCGCCCGCGTGGTCGTCGGCCATGCCATGGCCGACCAACACAGCTACCCGCTCAGTGCAGCGCCTTGAGGCCGATCACGCAGCCGACGATGCCCGCGAGCAGTGCCAGCTTCAGCAGGGACACCGGCTCGCCGCCGAACACCATTCCGTACACCACGGTGAGCACGGCGCCGATGCCCACCCACACTGCGTAGCCGGTGCCCACCGGCAGCGTGCGCAGGGCGAAGGCCAGGCCGGCCATGCTCAGGGTGAGGCCCAGACCGAAGACGACGGTGGGCCAGAGACGACTGAAGCCCTCGGACTTGCCGAGTGCGGTCGCCCACACGGCCTCGAGAACGCCGGAGACGACAAGAACGATCCAAGCCATGACGGAACGGCTCCCTTCGGCGCCGTCGTCACATGCCGGGTACGGCGCACCTCGTCCGGGAGCCGGTCGGGCTCTGCCTCCAGAATCTCACACCCCGCGGGCCTCCCGTGGTGACCTCGACCACACTGCTCCACCCCTCCTGGCCTGCGGGTTCGCGCCGTGCTGGGCTCGTGTTCGGGCCGCGGATCAACTCCCTTGCGGCGGGCTCCCGTTGTGCCCGGCTCGTGGACGAACTGGGCGAGCCTTCCACCCTTTCCGGCGCTGCCGCGCATACGGGTTTCGGGCCCTCGGCGGCCGGGCATTTTCTCAGATCCACACCGCCCGGCCCGACCACCGGAAGGCAGCTCTCATGATCCGCGGGATAGACGTCAGCTCGTACCAGTCCGACTTCAGCACCGAAGGCGTCGACTTCGTCATCATCAAGGCGACGGAAGGCCGCTCGTACGTCAACCCCCGCATGAGCGCCCAGGCGAAGAAGGCCCGCGACGCGGGTTGCGTGGTGGGCTTCTACCACTTTCTGTGGCCGGGCAACATCAAGGCCCAGGCGGAGTATTTCGTCTCCAAGGCGGCGGAGAGAGGCGGCGACATTCTCGCGTGCGACTGGGAGCGTACGGGGGAGGGGACTTATGCGAGTAACGCGCAGAAGGACGAGTTCATCAAGGAAGTGAAAAGGCTTCGACCTTCCAACAGGTCCATCCTCTATTGCAATCGGGATTTTTGGTTGAACGTTGACCGAACCTCTTATGCGGGTGATGCTCTCTGGATAGCCGATTACGTCACCGCAGGAAAGCCCCGCATCCAGGCCAAGTGGCGTATCCACCAGTACACTTCGACGCCGCTCGACAAGAATGTGGCTGACTTTTCCAGCCGAGCGGCGATGAAGGACTGGGCGACTATCGACTGAGCTTTCGCCTCAGTCGGGTCGCCGGCGGGTCGGCCAGATAGGAGTTCATCACCTCGAAGGTCTTGAGGTGATGATCGACGAATTCCTTCGTCACTTCGTAGTGACTCAGGCGGACACGTGCAGCGTCGCAGGGCTTGCAGTACGGGCGCGGCACGGGCCGGACCCGTTACCCCCGCAACCGCGCGAGCGTCTCCCCCAGCTCCCCCCGCAGCGCCCCCGCCGCCCCCTCCGCGTCGCCCCGTTCGACCGCGTGGACGAGGGCGGCGTGGCTGTCGTCGCCGGGGTTGGGCTCGGGGGTGCGGAGGGTGAGGAGGGTCAGGAGGTCGATGAGGGCCTGGCGGAGGGCGGGGGCGAACTCGGCGAAGAGGTCGGTGAGTACGGGGTTGTGGGCGGCGTCGACCACGGCCGCGTGCAGGGCGATGTCGGCGTCGACGAAGCTCGCGTCGTCCGCCCCGGCGGCCTCGCGGCGGGCGGCGAGCGCGGCGTGCAGGGCCTCGACGTCGGCGGGGGTGCGGCGGTCCGCGGCGAGGCGGGCGGCTTCGACCTCGACGAGCATGCGGACCTCGTACACGTCGACGACGGCGGCGCGGCGCAGTCGGGTGGGCCAGTCCTCGGTGGGGTGGAGGGCGGTGACGAACACGCCTGCGCCCTGGCGGGGTTGGACGAGTCCGGCGCCGGCGAGGGCGCGGAGGGCTTCGCGGACGGTGGAGCGGCCGATGCCGAGTTCCTTGGCGAGGGTGGTCTCGCCGGGGAGGCGGGTGCCGACGGGCCAGTCCCCGGCGGTGATCCGGGTGCGCAGGCGTTCGGTGGCCTGCTCGACCAGGGGGCTGGGGCGGAGGGGTCCGAGGGGCGGCGTGGGCATGGGGTGACCTTCCAAGTGACGTCGGGTGATGGGGAGTCGGGGTCCGGCCGCACGCCGACCGAGGGGTCGGGAAACAACTTGTCTGAGGAGCTGAGGTGTGCCTAGTGTAGCGAGCATGTTCTTCTGCGGCGTTCTTCTTCTCGGCTGCCGCGGCGGGGTCTGACACGGCCGGCACCCCGCCGCGGGGTTCCGTGCTGCCGGTCACCGACCGCGAGGGACGACCGAGGGAATCAATACCGTGCACCCGACCACGCACACGTACGAACGCGACTGGAATCCGCAGGCGCCGAGCGGCATGCCGTTCCACCGCTACCGGCCCGCGCACGAGCGGGTCCCGCCGCCCGAGCCGGTCGCCCGCGACTGGCCCTCCGCGCGGATCGAGCGGGCGCCGCTGTGGGTGCCGGTGGATCTGCGGGACGGCAACCAGGCGCTGGCCGAGCCGATGAGGACGGAGCGCAAGCGGCGGCTCTTCGACCTCCAAGTGGCCCTGGGATTCAAGGAGATCGAGGTCGCGTACCCGTCGGCGAGCCGGACGGACTTCGAGTTCGTACGGCATCTGGCGGGGGCCGTCGCGCGCGGCGAGGTGCCGGACGACGTGACGGTGGTGGTGTTCACTCCGGCCCGCCGCGATCTGATCGAGCGCACGTTCGCGGCGATCGAGGGGCTGCCGCGGGTGGTGGTGCACCTGTACGCGGCGACCGCGCCGGTCTGGCGTGACGTGGTCCTCGGCAAGGGCCGGGCCGAGGTGCGGGCGATGGTCGAGGACGCGGCGCGGCTGATGGCGAAGCTGGGCGGGGACCGTCCGGGGCTGCGGTTCCAGTTCTCGCCGGAGGTGTTCAACCTGACGGAGCCGGACTTCGTCCTGGAGCTGTGCGGGGCGGTGACGGAGCTGTGGGACGCGTGCCCGGAGCGCCCGGTGACGCTCAACCTGCCGGCGACGGTGGAGGTCGCGACGCCGAACGTGTACGCGGACCAGATCGAGTACATGCACCGGAATCTGGACCGGCGCGAGTCGGTGATCCTGTCGGTGCATCCGCACAACGACCGTGGTACGGGGGTGGCCTGCGCGGAGCTGGCGGTGCTCGCGGGGGCGCAGCGCGTCGAGGGGTGCCTGTTCGGCAACGGGGAGCGGACGGGGAACGTGGACCTGGTGACGCTCGCGCTGAACCTGTACACGCAGGGCGTGGACCCGATGGTGGACTTCTCCGACATCGACGCGGTGCGGCGCACGGTGGAGCACTGCAACCGCCTCCCGGTGCACCCCCGGCATCCGTACGGCGGCGACCTGGTGCACACGGCGTTCTCGGGGACGCATCAGGACGCGATCAGCAAGGGCTTCGCCGAACACGCCCGTCGGGCCAGGGAGTTGGGGGCAACGGAGGCGGATGCGCCGTGGGACGTGCCGTATCTGCCGGTCGACCCGGCGGATCTGGGGCGGTCGTACGAGGCGGTGATCCGGGTGAACAGTCAGTCCGGCAAGGGCGGTGTGGCGCATCTGCTGCGGGCGCACCGCGGGGTGGACCTGCCGCGTGAGCTGCGTACGGAGTTCGCGCGGGCGGTGCAGGCGGCGACGGACGACAGCGGGCGCGAGGCGGACGCGGAGTCGCTGTGGGAGCTGTTCGAGGCGGCGTACGTGACGCCGGGCACGGCGGGTGAGCTGGTGCGGCTCGCGTCGTGGCGGGTGGACCGGGAGGCGTCGGGCGAGTACCGGTTCGTGGGCGCGCTGAGCGTGCACGAGCGGACGGGTGACTACGAGGGCTCGGGTCCGGGCCCGGTGTCGGCGTTCACGCGGGCCCTCGCGGCGGCCGGGGTGGACGTGGCGGTCCTGGACTTCACGGAGCACGCCACGGAGCCGGGCGCGGAGGCGCGGGCGGCGGCGTATGTGAAGTGCCGGGTGGGCGAGCGGGTCGCCTGGGGTGTCGGGATCGCGCCGGCGACGGTGACGGCCGCGGTGTCGGCGGTCCTCTCCGCGGTGAACAGGGCGCTGTGATGGGCGAGTTGATGCAGGCCGACCCGGACGTGCTGCTGCGGGCCACGGACGTCTCGGTCGTACGGGACGGGCGGGCGCTGCTCGACGGGGTGTCGTTGACGGTGCGGGCCGGGGAGCACTGGGCGCTGCTCGGGGCGAACGGCGCGGGCAAGACGACGCTGCTGCGCCTGCTCGGGGCGCTCGCGCATCCGACGCGGGGTGCGGTGGAGCTGCTCGGGCACCGGATCGGGCGGGTGGACCTGCGGGAGTTGCGCGCCCTGGTGGGGCATGTGGATCCGCGGCATCCGCTGCGTTCGCCGCTGCGGGTGCGGGAGGTCGTACTGACCGGGCTCACGGGCAGCGTGGAGCCGGTGCCGCGCCGTTCGGTGTCGGCGGAGCAACTCGCGTACGCGGACGGGCTGTTGGAGTTGCTCGGGGTGGCGGACCGCGCCGATGCGCGGTGGCCGCAGCTGTCACAGGGCGAGCGGGGCCGGGTGCTTATCGCGCGGGCGCTGCTGCCGCGGCCTCGACTGCTGCTGCTCGACGAGCCGGCGACGGGTCTGGACGTGCCGGGCCGGGAGCGGCTGCTCGAAGGGCTCGACGCGCTGCGGTCGGCGGATCCTGGGCTCGCGACGGTCCTGGTGACGCATCACCTGGAGGAGCTGCCGGAGGGCACGTCGCACGCGCTGCTGCTGCGGGGCGGGCGGACGCTTGCGCGGGGCCCGGTGGACGAGGTGCTCACCGGTGACGGGGTCAGCGCGTGCTTCGGCCTGCCGATGGTGCTCACGCGCACGGAGGGCCGTTGGCACGTACGGGCGCGGCGGCGGGCGGGGGCGCTCGCGGGGTGAGACGCGCAGTGGGCCCGCACCACTGTGGTGCGGGCCCACGGGGCGACGAGTGGGGGCCGGCTCAGGCCTTGCTGAGGTGGGCCCAGAACTCGTCGAAGGAGAGGACCTTGTCCTTGTTGGCGTCCTGCGCGCCGATGACGGCCTCCGCGACGGAGTCGGTCACGTTCCAGTCGCCGCCCTGCGCGAGCGCCTTCTTGAACTCGGCGGCGGTGATGAAGCCGTCACCGTCCGTGTCGATCCGGTCGAACTGCGCGCGTGCCTGCTCGATGTCGGCCACTGGGTCCACCCCTTCTTGGTGCTTTTCTGACGGAGGTCAGATTAATCGGGGCCGGTTCAGCGGAAGACGCCGGTGTGGCCGAGGGAGTAGCGGCCGGGCTGCGGGTAGACGGCGAGGCCGTGCGGGCCGCCGCCGACGGGGATCTTGGCGAGCTGGACGCCGGTGCGGGTGTCGATGGCGTACACCTCGGAGTCGTACCGCCCGGAGAGCCAGAGGACCTTGCCGTCGGCGGAGACGCCGCCCATGTCGGGGCTGCCGCCGTCGGGGAGCCGCCACTTCTTGGTGAGCTTGTTCTTGGTGAAGTCGAAGACGGAGATGGTGCCCTCGCCGCGGTTGGGGATGTACATCTCCTTGGAGTCGCGGCTGACGTACAGGCCGTGGGCGCCCTTGCCGGTGGGCATCAGCTTCGGGGTGGTGAACTTCTCGCCGTCCAGGACCCAGACGCCGTGCGCCATCATGTCGGCGATGTAGAAGGTCTTGCCGTCCGGGGAGATCTTGACGTCCTGCGGCATGGCGCCCTCGAAGGGCAGCTTCTGCTGGCCGACGACCTTCATCTTCTCGGTGTCGACCTTGAGGAGCTCGGCGGAGAACTCGCAGGACACGATGAAGTAGCGGCCGTCGGCGGAGAAGTCGGCGTGGTTCACGCCGTAGCAGCTGACGGGTTCGGTGTGCTTGCGCTGCATGGTCTGCGGGTCGCGGAAGACCAGCTCGCGGTCGAGCGAGGCCATGACGACGGCGTGCTTGCCGTTGGGTGTGAAGTAGAGGTTGTACGGGTCGTGCACCTCGACGTCGGGCCCGCGGCGCTTGGCGGTCTTCGGGTCGATGGGGGTGAGCGTGTGGCCGCGGTTGTTGTTGACCCAGAGCGTCTTGAGGTCCCAGGAGGGCACGACGTGCTGGGGCTGGGTGCCGACCTTGATGGTGTCGATGACCTCGAACTTCTTCGGGTCGATCACCGAGACGGTGTTGGAGTTGGTGTTGGGGACGTACACCCGGGACGGGAAGTCCTTGACGACCGGGGAGAGCTTGTTCGGCCGGTCGGCGGCGTAGACGTCCTTGGGGTCGAGGACGGGCGGCATGCCGGGCAGGCCGTCGTCCTCCTTGGGCTTCGCGGGCTTCTTCACGGCGAGGTCGGCCCGCGAGGTGTCGTCGGCGGGGGTGCCGCAGGCGGCGAGCAGCCCGCTCGCGGCGAACAGGGCGGCGCACACGGCGACACGGGTGCGCCGGGTGAGGAACAGGCGCGGCTTGTGGTGGGGGTTCATCGGTGACCTCCGAGGAGACCCTGGCCCTCAGGCCGGGGAGGAATCGGACCCCTGGGGGGGCAGGACAGGACTGGTCGTGTCGCCGCCGGGGCGATACGACATCTGCAGATCGGGTCGGGACGTCAACTGTCAGTCCTCCCAAGTAGGTTGACGTTCATGGCGAAGACGACGCAGGCGGAGACAGCCGGGCATGCCCGGTACACGTTCCGGCTGCGTCTGTCGTCCACCGCCCGCACCGCTTTGGACACGGAGTGGGCACGGTGCAGGTGGGTGTGGAACGAGTGCGTGGCTCGGTCGAAGAAGGCGTACGCGGACGGCGAGGAGTGCGGTCCGGTGCGGCTCAGCGGCATGCTGACCGAGGCACGCCGCCGTACGCCGTGGCTGCGTGAGGGTGCGTCGGTGCCGCAGCAGCAGACCATTCGGGATTTCGCGAAGTCCCGGGCGAAGGCGCTCAAGGACATCAAGGCCGGGCTGCCGCAGCATCGCCGGGGTACTGCTCGTTCGTGGTCCCGGCCCAGGCCGAGCGGCTGCCTGCGACAGGCCGCGTCCTCGGTGTCGACTGGGGTGTCGAGGAGACCGCGACCACCACCTCGGACGCGCACGATCTGCCTCATGCCGAGCACGGCAAGCAGGCCGCGCAGCGTCTCGCCCGCTACCAGCGCCGGATGGCACGGCGTCGCCGGCCGAAGGGGAAGGCCCAGTCGAAGGGCTACCGGAAGGCACAGGCGCAGGCGGCGAAGCTGCAGAAGAAGGTGACCCGGCAGCGACAGGACACGGCCCGAATGGGGTCTCCCCTGCTCGGAGCTTGTCGGAGAGCTTGGGGAAGGGCCAAGCGAGCGGTCCGTGACCATGACGCGATCGCGGTCGAGGACTTCCGGCCGAAGTTCCTGGCCAAGACCACGATAGCCCGCAAGGCCGCGGACGCGGCGATCGGTGCCACCAAGGCGGCTCTGGTCGAGATGGGCCGCAAGCACGGCCCGGACGTGCACCTGGTGCACCCGGCGCACACCACGATGGATTGCGCGGACTGCGGAGCGAGAACCAAGCACGCGCTGCCTCTCTCGGAACGAACGAATACGTGCACCGCGTGCGGAATGTCCCGGCCACGGGACAAGAACTCCGCGCGTGTGATGCTCGTCCGGGCTGGTCTCAACCCGGCTGGTGTCGAGGGCGGAAGACCTCCGGGAGCGCCGCTCCCGGAGGCGGCCTGAGCCAGGAATCCCCCTCCCCCAGGAGGGGGAGGACGTCAAGTGGTCAGCAGCTCCGTGGTGGTCACCGCGCTCAGGCGGCGGCGGTCGATCTCTTCCAGGACGGCGGGCAGCGCGGCGACCGTGTCCGCGTACCCGAAGTGCAGGCTCACCACCGATCCCTTCCTGATCCGGCCGGTGACGCGGCGCACGACGGTCGGCGCGCCCGGCGAGGTGAAGTCCAGGGAGTCGGTGTCGTACGACAGGACGTGCGGGTAGCCGGCGCGCTGGGCGAGCTTCTGCACGAGGGGGCTGGCGTACTGGGCGCGGGAGGGGCGGAACCAGGTGCCGATGGAGCCGGTGAGGTGGCGGAGGCGGTCGGCGCAGCCGGTGATCTCGGCGTACGCCTCGTCCTCCGGCAGGGAGTTGATGTCGATGTGGCGCAGGGTGTGGTTGCCGATCTCGTGGCCGCCGTCGAGGATCCGGTGGGCCATCGTCGGGTGTTCGTCGAGCCAGCGGCCGACGGCGAGGACGGTGACGCGGGCCTCGGCGCGTTCGGCCTCGGCGAGCAGGGCCTTGGCGGTCTTCGGGTCGCCCTGGCCGTGGAAGGTGAGGGCGACGCGTGGGCGGTCGCGGGGGCCGTGCTCGATCTGGCCGGGCAGTCCGGGGAAGCGGCGGGGGCCTGCGGCCGGGGGCGCGGCCGAGGGTGGGGCCTTCTTCGCGGGGGGTGTGCTCCGGGCGGTGTCGTCCGTTCCGCAGGCGGCGGTGAGCGCGCCCGCCAGGGTGAACAGGGCTCCGGTGCGCAGGGCGCCGCGGCGATCCGTTGAAGTCACCCCGCCATTTAAGGACGGAGTAGCCGCATTGGTGATGATTCACCCGAATTAGGACGTTTATGGGTCGACGTCCGGGCTACCTGGCGCACAGGGAGCACTTAACCACCGTTTACAAGGTAGGTGCCACATGTCACCATGGATTCATTTGGCCGGTCGCACCCGATCTGCCATAGTTGAATGCAACGACCCCCATTGACCCGGGCCAGGTCGTCGTAGCGGCCGTGGATCACACCCCCCGAAGATCCGCGGCGCACCACACAGAAGCCCCCGCGGCGCCGCAACACGGCGCGAGGGGGCTTCTGTGCGTACGAGGGGGCTTCTGTGCGTACGGGACAGCGAGCGCTGCCGGTACGGGAGTTCAGCGTTCGGCGATGCGCATCTCGAACCAGGTGGTCTTGCCGCGCGGGAGCAGGTCCACGCCCCAGCGGTCGGAGAGTTTGTCGACCAGGAACAGGCCGCGGCCGCTCGTGTCCATCTCCTGCACCGGCATCAGACAGGGCAGGCCGCGCGAGGGGTCGCGGACCTCTACGCGGATCCAGCCGGGCCTGCGCCCCATCTTCAGACCGAAGACGCGGGCGCCGGTGTGCCGTACGGCGTTGCCCACGAGCTCCGAGACGAGCAGCACGACGACTTCGGCGACCTGCGGGGTGAGCCCCCATTTGCGGAGTACGACGACCTGGGCGAGACGGCGCGCGGAGCCCGCGGACTCGGGGCGGGACGGGAGCGGCACCTCGGCGTCGGTGGGGTTGCCGAACAACTCCAGGGCTTTCAGGGCCTGTTCGTCCTCGACGGCCGGTGTCCACCGCACAGCGGTCGCTGCGCCGTGCCGCCGCGGTCGTTCACTGCCCTCAAGCCCCGCCATGCACCCATCATGGCGGGCCAGAGCGCCTTCCGGGGCCGTTCCTGCGGAATACGCCCCCCGGAACCATCAATTCCGGGGGTACGCACCGGCATATGCCTAAGGCACGCATGATGCCGGTGCGACCCATCTGACCTGCATTGACCCGAGGTTGACGGCCTTGGGAGGCCGCCGGAGGGCGCTCCGGGCTTAAGGTCGGCTTAAGGAACAGATAAGCCCGGACTCCGCGGATTCCACTCCCCCGTGCGCATCAACTCGCTTGACGCGTATGCCAGTTGATGCGGACGGACCGGGGGTGTGGGCGGGGTGTGGGGTGCGGCTCAGCCGAAGTGGGGTGCGGCTCAGACGAACTTGGCCTTGCCCGGACCCTCCTCGACGAAGCTGCGCATGCCCCGCTCGCGGTCCTCGGTGGCGAACAGACCGGCGAACCAGGTGCGTTCGATCGCGAGGCCGGTGTCGATGTCCGTCTCCAGGCCGGCGTCCACCGACTCCTTCGCGGCGCGCAGCGCGAGCGCCGGGCCCTGGGCGAGCTTCGCGGCCCAGGCGTGCGCCTGCTCGTACACCTCGGCGGCGGGCACGACGCGGTCCACCAGGCCGATGGCGAGGGCCTCTTCGGCCTTCACCATGCGGCCGGTGAAGATCAGGTCCTTGGCCTTGGACGGGCCGACGAGGCGGGACAGGCGCTGGGTGCCGCCCGCGCCCGGGATCAGTCCGAGCAGGATCTCCGGCTGGCCGAGCTTGGCGTTGTCGGCGGCGATCCGGTAGTCGGCGCAGAGCGCCAACTCGCAGCCGCCGCCGAGCGCGTAGCCGGTGACGGCGGCGACGACGGGCTTCGGGATACGGGCGACGGCGGTGAAGGAGTCCTGCAGGGCGCGGGAGCGCAGGACCATGGCCGCGTGGTCCATGTTCTGCATCTCCTTGATGTCCGCGCCGGCCGCGAACACCTTCTCGCCGCCGTAGACGATCACGGCGCGTACGTCGTCGCGCCGCGTGGCCTCCTCGGCGAGCTCCTTGATCCGGTCCTGCGTGGCGATGTCGAGGGCGTTCATCGGCGGGCGGTCCAGGCGGATCGTGCCGACGCCTGCGGAGACTTCGAGATTCACGGTCATAGGCGGCAGGCTAACGGGCGTTCACCCGTGGGGGGTCTGGGGGGCGTCAGCCCCCCAGAGAAAAAGAACTACTTCTCCCACTCGTCCCAGTCCAGGTTCCAGGCGTTGAGGCCGTTCCACCACTGGATCTGCTTGTCCTTGGAGTTCTTCACGATGACCACGTCGCCGATCATCGACTGGTCGAAGAACCAGGCCGCCGGGGTTTTGCTGTCGCCGCCGCCACGCTGGTCGCGCAGGCCGACGCAGCCGTGGCTGACGTTGGTGCTGCCGAACGTGGAGGGCGCCGCCCAGTAGTTGCCGTGGATGAACGTGCCCGAGGTGGACAGGCGCATGGCGTGCGGCACGTCCTTGATGTCGTACTCGCCGCCGAAGCCGACCGTGTCGCCGTTCATGCGGGTCACCTTGTGCTTCTCGGTGATGACCATCTGGCCGTTGTACGTGGTGGTGGCCGGGGCGCCCGAGGTGATCGGGATGGTCTTGATGCGCTTGCCGTCGCGCTCGATCGTCATCTTCTTCGACTTGGCGTCCACGGTGGAGACCTGGCTGCGGCCGACGGTGAACGAGACGGTCTTGGCCTGCTCGCCGTAGACGTCCGGGCGGCCCTCGACGCCGTCGAGGTTGAGCTTCACGGTGACCTTGGTGCCCGGCTTCCAGTACTTCTCCGGGCGGAAGTCGAGCCGGTCGTTGCCGTACCACTTGTGGCGGATCTCGACCTTCGGCTCGGCCTTGACCTCGATGGCCTTCTCGACGGCCTCCGGGCTCGTGATACCGCGGGTGAAGTTGACCGAGAACGGCATGCCCACACCGACCTCGGAACCGTCCTCGGGCGTGAAGTGCCCGATGAACGTGTTCTGCGGGGTGAGCGTCGTGAACGTGGTGTCCTTGGCGGACTCGCGGCCCGCGGAGTCCTTCGCCGTGGCGTGGACCTTGTACTTCGTCGACGCGGCGAGGTGGTGGTCGGGCTTCCAGGCCGAGCCGTCGGAGGTTATCTCCCCCGGTATCTCGTTGCCCTTGCTGTCCGCGACCTCGACCTCGGTCAGCTTGCCCTCCTCCGCGGTGATCTTCAGGGCGCCGTTGGTGGCCACGGACTCCGCGCCGTTCTTGGGCGCTATCGTCACCACGGCCCGCGAGGGCTCGTTGGCCTTCGCCCGGTCCGAGCCGCTGCCGCCCTTGCCCTCTTCACCGCCGGAACCCCCGCAGGCGGTCACGGCGAACAGTGCCGTGGTCAGTACGACGGTCAGGCCGGCCCGCGCCCGCCCGCTGCCGCGGCGCCCCCGCGCGCCAACCGATGCCCCCGATATCGGTCGCCCGTTCACGATGTGTCTCCCCTCGCCAGGCCTGATCAGGCCCGCCACCCCGGCGCATCTCGCGCACACCGCAAGATTACCGGGGCTGCCTGCGAGGACGACTCCCACGGAATGTCACCGTTCAGTCCCAAGTGGGGCCGACGTTCAGCCCCAGGTGGACCGAAGTTCAGCCCCAAGTGGGCGCGGCGCTCCGGGGTTTCGGCGCCCGGCTCAGCGGCGCAGTGCGGAGCCCGCCTTCCACTTGCGCCAGTCCATGTTCCAGCCGCTGAGGCCGTTGTCCGGATCGACCTTCTTGTCCTTGGAGTTGACGACCTCCACCACGTCGCCGACGAGGCTGCGGTCGAAGAACCAGCCCGCGGGCGTGTCCGCGCTGCCGCCCTTGACGTCCCGCAGGCCCACGCAGCCGTGGCTGACGTTGAGGTTGCCGAACGTGTCGGAGGGGGCCCAGTAGTTGCCGTGCAGGAAGGTGCCCGAGGTGGTGAGGCGGATGGCGTGCGGCACGTCCGGGATGTCGTACTCGCCCTTACCGTCGCCGTCCGTGAAGCCGACCGTCGCGCCGTTCATCCGTGTCACGTCGAGCATCTCGGAGATCACCATCTTCCCGTTGTACGTGGTGTTCTTGCCGCTGCCCGCGGTGATCGGCAAGGTCGAGACGAGCTCGCCGTCCTTGCGTACCTCCATGGTGTGCTCGGCGGCGTCGACGCGGGAGACCTGGCTGCGGCCGACGGTGAAGCCGAACTGCTTCTGCTGCAGGCCGAACACCTGGGGCGCGCCCTGCACGTCGCGCAGGGCGAGGTCGACGGTGACCTGGGTGCCCGGCCGCCAGTAGTCCTTGGGGCGGAAGTCCAGGCGGGTCTTGCCGAACCAGTGCCCGGCGATCTCCACGGGCGGGTTCGACCGGACCCGCACGGCGCGCTCGACGGCCTTGCGGTTCTCGATCTCCCGGTTGAACTCCAGGGACACGATCATTCCGGTGCCGACGGTGGAGCGGTTCTCCGGCTTCACGTACGCGACGAAGCGCTCGTCCGGGACGTACGTGGTGAACGTGGTGTGGCGGGCGTGCCGGCGGCCGTGGCCGTCCAACGCGACCGCGTCGACCGTGTACTTGGCGGCGAGGGCGAGGCGCGGGTCCTTCGGCTCCCAGCGCAGGCCGTCGTCGGAGATCCGGCCCTCGACGGCGGTGTCCTGCGCGTCCTGGAACTTGACCACCTTCACGGACTCCAGGCGTCCGGCGGGCACCTCGACCTCCAGCTCCTGGTCGGCACGGACGCTGCGCTCGCCGTGGCCGGGGGTGATCCGGATCGCGTCCTCGGCCGTGCCCTTGCCGAAGACCGCGTCCACGGCGCCGATCCCGGTGCCGGAGCAGCCGGTGAGGACGGCCAGGAGGGCGGCGAGGCAGGCCCATGTCAGTACGGCGGCCTTACCGGCCGGTGCGCGCTGGGCGCTTGTCGCTTGGGGGTTCACGTCCGTGACAACGACGGGGGTCGGCCGAGGGAAACGTGACTGTGCGGTGGACGGGGCTCGGCCCGCGCGGGCTCAACCCTTCACGCTGTCCCGCCAGGCTCTGTGCAGGGACGCGAACTCGCCCGTGCCTCCGGTCAGTTCGGCGGGCGGGCCGTCCTCCACCACCCGGCCGTCGGCCATCACCAGGACGCGGTCCGCGATCTCCACCGTGGAGAGGCGGTGGGCGATGACCACGGCCGTGCGGCCGTGCAGGACCGTGTGCATGGCGTGCTGGACGGCACGCTCGCCGGGGATGTCCAGGGAGCTGGTCGCCTCGTCGAGGATGAGGACCGCCGGGTCGGCGAGCAGGGCGCGGGCGAACGCGACGAGTTGGCGCTGGCCCGCCGAGATGCGGCCGCCGCGCTTGCGGACGTCCGTGTCGTACCCGTCGGGCAGGGCGGCGATGAACTCGTGGGCGCCGATGGCCCGCGCCGCCGACTCGATCTCGGCGCGGGACGCGTCCGGGCGGCCGATCGCGATGTTCTCGGCGACCGTCCCGGAGAACAGGAACGCCTCCTGCGTCACCATCACCACGCCGCGCCGCAGCTCGGGCAGGGCGAGGTCGTGCAGGTCCGTGCCGTCGAGCAGGACCCGGCCCGCCGTCGGGTCGTAGAAGCGGGCCAGGAGTTTGGCGAGGGTGGACTTGCCGGCGCCGGTGGAGCCGACCACGGCCACGGTCTGCCCGGCGGGAATCGTCAGGTCGAAGCGCGGCAGGACCTCGCCGCCGGTGCGGTACGCGAAGCTCACCGACTCGAACTCGACCGTACGGCCGGGGTGTTCGCCGTCGCGCTCGGGCAGCGGCTTCGGCTCGGCCGGCTCGGGCACCGACGGGACCTGGGCGAGCAGCCCGGCGATCTTCTCCAGGGACGCGGCCGCCGACTGGTACGAGTTGAGGAACATGCCGAGCCGGTCGATCGGGTCGTAGAGCCGCCGCAGGTAGAGCACCGACGCGGCGAGCACGCCGAGGGCGAGGGTGCCGTCCGCGACCCGGTACGCGCCCCACAGGACGATTCCGGCGACGGCCGTGTTGGCGATCAGGCGGGAGCCCACCACGTACTGCGCCATCTCCAGGAACGCCGCGCCGTTGACGCGTTCGTGGCGGCCGTTGAGCTCGGCGAACTCGGCGTCGTTGGCCCGCTCGCGGCGGAACGCGCGCACCGGGCGGATGCCGTTGACCGTCTCGGCGAACTTCACGATGACCGCGGCGATCGCGGTGGAGCGGAGCCGGAAGATCCGCCCCGCGCGTCTGCGGTAGCGCCGCACCATCAGGTACAGCGGCCCGAACGACGCCACCGCGACCGCGCCGAGCCCCAGGTCGAGCCAGAGCAGCAGCGCGGAGATGTACGCGAAGGACAGGATGACGTTGAGGAGTTCCTGCAGCCCCTCGTTGAGGAGTTCGCGCAGCGACTCGACGTCGGTGGTGGAGCGGGAGATCAGCCGCCCCGAGGTGTACCGCTCGTGGAAGTCGAGGGAGAGCGCCTGCGCGTGGCGGAAGATCCGGCCGCGCAGGTCGAGCAGCACGTCCTGGTTCACTCGGGCCGCCGCGCGGATGTACGCGTACTGCAGCGCGGCGGCCGCGGCCGCGCACAGCGCGTACCCGACGGCGACGGCGAGGAGCGGGCCGTGGTCGTGGGCGCGCACCGCGGGCACGCCGCGGTCGATGGCGTACGCGACGAGCAGCGGGCCCGCCTGCACGGCCGACGTCTGGAGCAGAAGCAGCAGCGCGGCGAGGGCGACGCGCGCTTTGAGCGGAGCGAGCAGCGAGCGGAGCAGCGCGCCGGTCGCGCCGTCCGGGGCGGGGAGGGCGTCCTGGGTGAACGGGTCGTCGCGGGGCGGAGGTTCGGGCGCGGCCTCGGGTTTGCTGTCGACGGTCGTGGTCACCGGTCCCCCTCGGTGTGCTCGGGTGCGTCGCTCGCGGGTTGCGCGGCTCCGGCCTCGCCGGACATCAGCCAGGCGTACTCGGCGTTCTCCCGCAGCAGCCGGTGGTGCGTGCCGACGGCGGCGATGCGGCCGCCGGAGAGCAGCGCCACCCGGTCCGCGAGCAGCACCGTGGACGGGCGGTGGGCGACGACGAGCGCGGTGGTGTCGGCGAGGACCCGGCGGAGGGCGGCCTCCACGAGCGCCTCGGTGTGCACGTCGAGCGCCGACAGCGGGTCGTCGAGGACGAGGAAGCGGGGTCTGCCGACGACCGCCCGCGCGAGGGCGAGCCGCTGGCGCTGGCCGCCGGAGAGGCTGAGGCCCTGCTCGCCCACCTGGGTGTCGGCGCCGTGCGGCAGCCGGTGCACGAAGTCCGCCTGGGCGATGTCGAGCGCGCGGGCCAACTCCCGCTCGCCCGCGCCCTGTTCGGCGCCCATGAGGACGTTCTCGCCGACGCTCGCGGAGAACAGCGTGGGCTCCTCGAAGGCAACGGAGACGAGGGTGCGCAGCTCCTCGCGGGGCAGCTCGGCGATGTCGACGCCGTCGAGCGTGATCCGCCCCGCCGTGACCTCGTGCAGCCGCGGCACGAGCGCGGTGAGCGTGGTCTTCCCGCTCCCGGTCGCCCCGACGAGGGCGAGGGTCTCCCCGGACCTGATGTGCAGATCGACTCCGCCGAGGACGGGCGGGGCGTCGGGCACGGCATCGGGAAACCGAAAGGTGACGCCGTCGAAGCGCAGACCGTCGGTGGTTTCGTCCTCCGCGGACGGGCGGTACGCGGGTGCCGCCTCCGGCGCCGGCTCCGGCCCCGCTTCCGCCTCCGGGGCCACGTCCAGGACTTCGAAGTAGCGGCGGGTGGCCGTGGCCGCCTCCTGGCTCATGGCGAGCAGGAAGCCGATGGACTCCACCGGCCAGCGCAGGGCGAGTGCCGTCGACAGGAACGCGACGAGGGTGCCGGCCGAGAGGGCACCGGCGGCGACCTGCAGTACGCCGAGGACGAGCGCCGCGCCGATGGCCAGTTCGGGCAGGACGACGATGACCGCCCAGATCGTGGCGAGCAGCCCGGCCTTGCGCAGCTCCGTGCCGCGCAGGGTGCCGGAGAGTGCGCGGAAGGCGCGGGCCTGGGCGCGGTGGCGGCCGAAGCCCTTGATGACGCGGATGCCGAGCACGCCCTCCTCGACCACCGTCGTGAGGTCCCCCACCTGGTCCTGGGCGCGGCGGGCGATGGCCGAGTACCGCCCCTCGAAGAGCCAGCAGACCACGACGAGGGGGACGACCGGGGCGAGCAGGACCAGGCCGAGGGTCCACTCCTGGACCAGCAGGACGACCACGCCCACCAGGATCGTCACGCCGTTGACCAGCAGGAACGTCAACGGGAAGGCGAGGAAGAGGCGCAGCATCGTGAGGTCGCCGGTGGCGCGCGAGAGGAGCTGGCCCGAGGCCCAGCGGTCGTGGAAGGCGACGGGCACGCGCTGCAGGCGGTGGTAGAGGTCGGCGCGCATCGCGGCCTCGACCCCGGCGAGGGGTCTGGCGACGAGCCAGCGCCGGAACCCGAAAAGCAGGGCCTCCCCGATGCCGAGCAGCAGGACGAACAGCGCGCCGAGCCAGACGCCGCCCGGGTCGCGGTCGGCCACGGGGCCGTCCACCAGCCACTTGAGGACGAGCGGGATGACCAGGCCCACGCAGGACGCGACGATCGCGACCACGGCCGCCGTGCCGAGCCGGGCCCGCACCGGGCGCACGTACGGCCACAGGCGCAGCAGCGTGCGGACGGCGGAGGCGGAGGGGGTGCCTCGGTCCGTGGCAGGGGCGGTGGGCGTGGTCGGCGCCTGGTCTGTGGCCATCAGGAGCGAGCTTATGGTTCACCACTGACAGTCCCAACGGGTTTTGGCACGCGGTGAGTTGGCGCCGCCAACCGGAACCAGCCAGTCCGCGCAGGGCGCCGTGCCGCCGCACCGGGCAGGTCGTACCGCCCCATCAACCGATCGGCTGATGCCGCTTCGAGCGCGATGGGCGATGCCCGTGCGCGGCCCCGGCCGGGAGGCTCGAAGGCATGGCAATCATCGAGGTAAGGGACCTGCGCAAGGTCTACGGGGGCCGGCCCGCCGTGGACGGCGTCTCGTTCGCCGTCGAGGAGGGGGAGATCTTCGGTGTGCTCGGCCCGAACGGCGCGGGCAAGACCACCACCGTCGAGTGCGTCGAGGGGCTGCGCGTCCCCGACTCCGGTTCCGTACGGGTCGCCGGGATGGACCCGGTCGCGGACCACCGCCGGGTGACGCAGCTGCTCGGCGCCCAGCTGCAGGAGAGCGAGCTGCAGGCGAAGCTCACCGTGCGGGAGGCCCTGGAGCTGTACAGCGCGTGCTACGAGCAGCCGGTCGACTGGCGGCCGCTGGCCGAGCGCCTCGGGCTCGGCGAGAAGCTGGGGGCCAGGTTCGGGAAGCTGAGCGGCGGCCAGAAGCAGCGCCTCTTCATCGCGCTCGCCCTGGTCGGCGGCCCCCGCGTGGTGGTGCTCGACGAGCTGACGACGGGGCTCGACCCGCGCGCCCGCCGGGACACCTGGCAGCTGATCGAAGAGGTGCGGGCGAGCGGCGTGACCGTACTGCTCGTCACCCACTTCATGGAGGAGGCGCAGCGCCTCTGTGACCGGATCGCGGTGATCGACCGGGGCAGGATCGCGGCGCTCGACACCCCGTCCGGCCTGATCGGGCGCTCCGCGGGCTCGACCGTCATCTCCTTCACACCGTCCCGGCCGCTCGATCCGCGCGAGCTCGCCGAGCTGCCCGCGGCGACGTCCGTGACGACGTCCGCCACGACCGGCGAGCGGGACGGCCGGATCACCGTCCACGGCACCGACGACACCGTGAACGCGGTCCTTTCGCTGCTCGCCCGGCACCACGTCACCGCCCATCAACTCCGCGTCGTGGACGCCACGTTGGACGACGCGTTCCTCGACCTGACGGGAGCCACGTCATGAGCGCCCTCACCGCCGCCACCCCGTCCCGGGCCGCCGGGGCCGTCCTCAGGGCGGAGCTGACGCTCTTCCGCCGCGAACCGGGCTCGCTCTTCTGGATCATGGTCTTCCCGACGGCGCTCCTGTCGGTCCTCGGCTCGATCCCCGCCTTCCGCACACCCGACCCGGAGCACGGCCTGCGCATGGTCGAGGTGTACGTGCCGGTGGTGGTGCTGACCTCGATGGTGATGGCGGGCATGCAGGCCATGCCGCCGGTGATCACCAACTACCGGGAGCGCGGCGTCCTGCGCCGCATGTCGACGACTCCGGTCCGGCCCACCGCGGTGCTCGCGAGCCAGATGGCGCTGCACGGCGGAGCCGCCCTGCTGTCGGCGGTGCTCTCGCTCTCGGTGGGCCGGCTCGTGTTCGACGTGGCGCTGCCGCGCCAGCTCTTCGGGTACGCGCTCGCGCTCGCCCTCTCCGTCGTCACGGCCCTCGCCCTGGGCGCGGCGATCTCGGCGGTGTCCCGTACGACGAAGGCGGCCACGGCGATGGGCGCGGCCGTGTCCCTGCCGATGATGTTCAGCGCGGGGCTGTGGCTGCCGGTGCAGGCGATGCCCGAACTCCTCGCCCGAATCATGGAGTTCCTGCCGTTCGGCGCCGCCGCACGCGCCCTGGGCCAGGCCGCGGCGGGCGACTGGCCGGGCCTCGCGCACCTGGGCGTCCTCGCGCTGTGGGCGGTGGTGCTCACGGGCGCGTCGGCCCGCTGGTTCCGCTGGGAGTGAGCCGGTGGTGCACCAGACTGTGGCCATGGGGATCAGGCAGGGCGGTACGCGGACGGCTGCTGCGCCGGAGAGGCTCGACGCGGCCGCCGTGCACGCCCAGGTCCAGCACCGCTGGGACGTCTTCCTGCGCTGGGGCCCGTACGTCCTGCTCGGTTTCACCGCCGTCCTCATGGTCGCGACCGCCGGGATGCTCCTGGAGTCGACCGCCGAGCGGTGGGCGGCCGCCGGGCTGGTCGCGGCCGGGTTCGCGCTGCAGGTGTGGTGGAGCGCGGCGGGCCGCGGGGCCGGCTGCCCGAGCCCGGCGGGCTCGGTCTACTACTGGGCTCGCTGGGCCATCGGCTTCACGCTGTCCTGGCTCGACCCGTTCGCGGCGTTCTACGCGGTGCTCGGCTACTTCGGCGCGGAGCGGCTGCTGCCGCGCCGACTCGTGCCGCTGGGGCTCTTCGCCAGCGCGGTGACGATGGCCGGTACGCAGTCGGGCGGGTTCCCGCCGAAGGACCTGGGCCAGCTCGGCCTGTTCGCCGCGGTCCTCGCCGTGCACATCGCGCTGATCTACGTGTTCGGGCAGCTCGCCCTGCACGAGGAGAAGCGGGCCACCGTGCACATGGCGGCCATCGCCGAGCTGGAGGAGACCAACGCCCGGCTGCAGCAGGCGCTCGACGAGAACGCCGCCCTGCACGCCCAACTCCTCGTCCAGGCGCGGGAGGCGGGCGTCGCCGACGAGCGGCGGCGGCTCGCCGCGGAGATCCACGACACGATCGCGCAGGGCCTGACCGGGATCATCGCCCAGCTGCAGGTCGTCTCGAACGCCGCCGACCCGGCCCTCGCCGAGCAGCACCTGAGCCGCGCCTCCGCCCTGGCCCGGCACAGCCTGGGCGAGGCCCGCCGCTCGGTGCAGAACCTCGGCCCGGCCGCCCTGGAGCACCACGCGCTGCCCGAGGCGCTGCGGCAGACGGTGACCGAGTGGGCCGAACGCACCGGCGTGCGGGCCCAGTTCACGGTCACGGGCGCGGCCGAGCCGCTGCACGACGAGATCGAGGCGACGCTCCTGCGGATCGCCCAGGAGGCGCTGTCCAACGCGGACCGGCACGCGCGCGCGGGCCGGGTGGGCGTCACCCTGTCGTACATGGCCGGCGAGGTCGCACTCGACGTACGGGACGACGGCCGGGGCTTCGACCCGCGCTCCGTACCGCCGCGCCACGGCTCGGGCGGCTTCGGGCTCGACGGGATGCGGGCGCGGGCGGAGCGGGTCGCGGGGGCCGTGACGGTCGAGTCCGAGCGGGGGCAGGGCACGGCGGTCTCCGCTCGCGTACCGTTGCTGCGCCATGACCAGTGACCCCATCACCCTCCTGATCGTCGACGACCATCCCGTCGTACGGGACGGCCTGCGCGGCATGTTCGCGACGGCGCCGGGCTTCGACGGGCCGGGCTCCGCAGAACGCGGCTTCGACGTGCTCGGCGAGGCCTCCGACGGGGTCGAGGCGGTCCGGCTCGTGGCCGAGCTCGACCCGGACGTCGTCCTGATGGACCTGCGGATGCCGGGCGGCGGCGGGGTCGCCGCCATCGCGGAGCTGACCCGCACCGGGGCGCGCGCCAAGGTCCTGGTCCTCACCACGTACGACACCGACTCGGACACGCTGCCCGCGATCGAGGCGGGCGCGACGGGCTACCTCCTCAAGGACGCCCCGCGCGACGAGCTGTTCACCGCGGTCCGCGCCGCCGCCGATGGCCGTACGGTCCTCTCTCCCGCGGTCGCGTCGCGCCTGGTGTCCCGCGTACGAGCCCCCGGCAGCGAGCCCCTCTCGACCCGCGAGCGCGAGGTACTCACCCTGGTCGCGAAGGGCACCCCCAACCGCGAGATCGCCGCGGAGCTGTTCATCAGCGAGGCGACGGTGAAGACCCATCTGACGCACATCTACGGCAAGTTGGGCGTCAAGGACCGGGCAGCGGCGGTGGCCACGGCGTACGACCGGGGCATTCTCGGCTGAGCGCCGCACCCCTACGAGACCCGAGAGGCCTGATCCCGCCACCATGTCCACCCACTTCTCGAACGACACCCTGGAGCTCTTCCTCTCCCGCGCCCGGATCTTCCCGGCGCTCGCGGTCCCGGCGTATCTGGCGTTTCTGGGCTTCCTGGTGAGCGAGGAGGGCTGGCGCTGGAGTTTTCTCGCGCTGATCGCTCTGCCCCCGGTGGCGGCGGTGCTGGGCCACGTGGCGAAGCGGGACATCCGTGCGGGACTTGGGGCAGCGGCGATCGCCCTGGCCCTTGCGCCACTGCTGGTGGTGGGGGCGGTCGAGGCGCTGTAGCGCCCCGACAGGGGCGCGGGGCTGTGACATCAGCGGCTCCGCCGCGGGGCGCGAGCAACCACGACGGCGGGAAAGCCGGACGACGGCGCCGCAGCCACGCGGCGGCAGCCGCATATCGGGCACAGCCGGGAAGGGGCGGGGAGGGGAACAGATCCGGCCCCCGCCGACCGTCCCGCCCCGCTCCGCATAGCGAACACCCTCCACCGGCCAGCGAACAGTTTCGGCCAACCTCATGGCGCGGTCATGACAGGACTGGTCACTGCTGCCACTCTTCCCCTGCGTCGAACGCGCCGGCACCCCACCTCTTCACCGTCGGCCCGCTCGTCGCACACCCCCCACCTGCACCGTGCTCTGCCCCTGTTCTGCCCGGACGGCCACCCACCGTCCGGTCCCGTCGGCCGCGCGATCCGCGGCCCGCAGAAGGAGCCAGTCGTGACACGCACCTCCCCCCGCACCTCCCCGCTCTCCCGGCGCAGACGCACCGGCGCCGTCGGCGCGCTGCTCGCCACCGCCGCCCTGCTCTCCGTGGGCCTGCAGTCCGGGCCCGCCGCGGCCGCGGGCAAGGCCGACCCGGGCGCGCTGCCCGCGAAGCTCTCCCCGTCCGAGCGCGCCGAGCTGCTGCGCGAAGCCGACGCCGAAAAGGCGCGTACGGCCAAGGAGTTGGGCCTCGGCTCGAAGGAACGGCTCGTCGTCCGGGACGTGGTCCAGGACCGCGACGGCACCACCCACACCCGCTACGAGCGCACCTACGACGGAATGCCCGTACTCGGCGGCGACCTGATCGTCAGGACCAGCGAGGCCGGCCGCACCGAGGGCGTCACCAAGGCCGCCAAGGCCAAGCTGAGCGGGGTCGACACCCGCGCCGAGGTCGCCGCGAAGTCCGCCGAACGCCAGGCGCTCGGGATCGCGAAGGCCGACGGCACCACCGAGGCCGAGGCCGAGCGCGCGCCGCGCAAGGTCGTCTGGATGGGCGACGGCGGCAAGCCGGTCCTCGCGTACGAGACCGTCGTCGGCGGGCTGCAGAAGGACGGCACGCCCAACGAGCTGCACGTCGTCACCGACGCCCGCACCGGCGAGAAGCTCTTCGAGCGCCAGGCCGTGCACACCGGCACCGGCAACACCCAGTACAGCGGCCAAGTCACCCTCGGCACCGCCCAGTCGGGCAGCGGCTACACCCTCAGCGACACCGGCCGCGGCAACCACCGCACGTACAACCTGAACCGCTCCACCTCCGGGCAGGGCACCCTGTTCAGCGGGGCCGACGACGTGTGGGGCGACGGCTCCCCGTCGAACCTGGAGACCGCGGGCGCCGACGCGCACTACGGGGCCGCGCTGACCTGGGACTACTACAAGAACGTGCACGGCCGCAGCGGCATCCGCGGGGACGGCGTGGGCGCGTACTCCCGGGTCCACTACGGCAGCAACTACGTCAACGCCTTCTGGCAGGACACCTGCTTCTGCATGACGTACGGCGACGGCTCCGGCAATGCCAAGCCGCTGACCTCGATCGACGTGGCCGCGCACGAGATGACCCACGGCGTCACCTCCAACACCGCGGGCCTCGTCTACAGCGGCGAGTCCGGCGGCCTCAACGAGGCCACCAGCGACATCTTCGCCGCCGCCGTGGAGTTCCACGCGAACAACGCCCAGGACGTGGGCGACTACCTCGTCGGCGAGAAGATCGACATCCGCGGCGACGGCACCCCGCTGCGCTACATGGACAAGCCGAGCCGCGACGGCAACTCCAAGGACTACTGGTACTCGGGCATCGGCAACGTCGACGTCCACTACTCCTCCGGCCCCGCCAACCACTGGTTCTACCTGCTCTCCGAGGGCAGCGGGCAGAAGACCGTCAACGGCGTCTCGTACGACTCGCCGACCTCCGACGGGCTCCCGGTGACCGGCATCGGCCGCGAGAAGGCCGCGCTGATCTGGTTCAAGGCGCTGACCACCAAGTTCAACTCCCGTACGGACTACGCGGGGGCGCGCACCGGGACCGAAGCGGTGGCCGCCGAGCTGTACGGCACGTCGAGCGCCGAGTACAAGGCCGTGCAGGACGCATGGGCCGGCGTCAACGTCGGCGCCCGGCCGGGCGGCGGCACCCCCGGCGGCACCGTGTACGAGAACACCGCCGACGTGGCCATTCCGGACAACGGGGCGGCCGTCACCTCGTCCATCTCCGTCGCCGACCGGACCGGCAACGCGCCGTCCGGCCTGCAGGTGGGCGTGGACATCGAACACACCTGGCGCGGCGACCTCGTGGTGGACCTGGTCGCTCCGGACGGCTCGGTCTACAACCTGAAGCCGTTCAGCTCGTCCGACTCGGCCGACGACGTGCGGACCACGTACACCGTCGACGCGTCCGCCGAACTCGCCGCGGGCACCTGGAAGTTGCGGGTGCAGGACCAGGCGTCGCAGGACACCGGCTACATCAACAGCTGGAAGCTGACCTTCCCGTAGGCCCTGTCCCGTAGCCCCTGTGGCGACAAACGGGACGACTGGGACGACTGGGCGGCGTCGGGGCAACTTGCCCCCGGCGTCGCCCAGTTCGCATACCGGATGCCACACCACGGTTATTGGTCAAGATTCGGTCAACCTGGCGACACCCCGATGACATGTACGCGCCGCCAATGACACTCTCTCCCCGCACGGCACAGCCGCAACACGGCATCAGCACCTAGTACTTCCCCGTCCGGGTGGTCCCCCACGCCGTCCGGACACCCCCACATCCAGGGAGTAAGAGTGTCGCCCCACATATCGCGTCACGTTTCCGCCAGACGAGCCACCACCGCCGTCGGCACAGCGATCGTCGCCGCCGCCCTCATCGGCACCGGCCTGAGCACCGCCAACGCGGCGCCCACCGCCGAGAAGGCGCCCGCCGCATCGCCCGCCAAGCTCTCCGCCTCGCAGCGCGCCGAGCTGCTGCGCGACGCCGACGCCGAAAAGGCCCGTACGGCCAAGGAGTTGGGCCTCTCCGGCGCCGAGAAGCTCGTCGTCCGCGACGTCGTCAAGGACCGCGACGGCAGCATCCACACCCGCTACGAGCGCACCTACGACGGACTGCCCGTCCTCGGCGGCGACCTGGTCGTGCACGAGACCAAGTCCCGTAAGACGGAAGGCGTCACGAAGGCCCGCTCCGGCGAGCTGAAGGTCGACACCGCCCGCGCCAAGGCCGCCCCGGAGGGCTCCCGCGCCGTCGTCTGGGCGGCGAGCGGCACCCCGCGCCTCGCGTACGAGAAGGTCGTCAAGGGCACCAAGAAGGACGGCACTCCGAGCAAGCTGCACATCGTCACGGACGCCCGCACCGGCAAGAAGATCTTCCAGTGGGACACCATCCACACGGGGACCGGCCACACGCAGTACAGCGGTGACGTGGAGCTCGGCAGCAAGCAGGAGTCGAGCGGCTTCTCCCTCACCGACAGCACCCGCGGCGACCACAAGACGTACGACCTGGCCAACGGCACCTCGGGCCAGGGCAAGCTGGTGGCCGGCGCGGACGACGAGTGGGGCGACGGCACCGCCGCCAACAAGGAGACCGCCGCCGCCGACGCGCACTTCGGCGCCGCGCTCACCTGGGACTACTACAAGAACGTGCACGGCCGCGACGGCATCAAGGGCGACGGCGTCGGCGCGTACTCCCGGGTCCACTACGGCGACAGCTACGTCAACGCCTTCTGGGACGACAGCTGCTTCTGCATGACGTACGGCGACGGCGAGGGCAACGCCAAGCCGCTCACGTCGATCGACGTGGCCGCGCACGAGATGACCCACGGCGTCACCTCCAACACCGCGGGCCTGATCTACAGCGGCGAGTCCGGCGGCCTCAACGAGGCCACCTCCGACATCTTCGGCTCCAGCGTGGAGTTCTCCGCGAACAACTCCGAGGACGTCGGCGACTACCTCATCGGCGAGAAGATCGACATCCGCGGCGACGGCACCCCGCTGCGCTACATGGACAAGCCGAGCAAGGACGGCAAGTCCAAGGACGACTGGTACCAGGGCATCGGCGGCATCGACGTCCACTACTCGTCGGGCGTCGCCAACCACTTCTTCTACCTGCTGTCCGAGGGCAGCGGCGCGAAGGAGATCAACGGCGTGAAGTACGACTCCCCGACCGCCGACGGCCAGCCCGTCACCGGCATCGGGCGGGACAAGGCCGAGAAGATCTGGTTCAAGGCCCTGACCACGTACATGACGTCGAGGACCGACTACGCCGCCGCGCGTACGGCGACCCTCGACGCCGCCAAGGACCTCTACGGCGCGGACTCCGCCGAGCAGAAGGCCGTCGACGCGGCCTGGGCGGGCGTCAACGTCAAGGCCGCCAAGGGCGGCAAGCAGCGCTGAACTGCGGGCGGATGAGCTGCAGTTGACGTGAACGGCGGGCGGTACCGGACCTGGTCCGGTACCGCCCGTCCGCGTCGGCCGCCGGGCCCGGGTGGGCGCGGCCCGTTTCTCGCGGCCCGTTCCTCGCGGCCCGTTCCTCGCGGCCCGTTCCTCGCGGCCCGTTTCTCGCGGCGCGGCACCGGGCACCTGAACCCCACGCATACGGGCGCCTCCCCCAGGCCCTGGGCCGCGAGGCGGATTCCCCCGGCGGGAAGGGGACCGCTACGCATGTCGGAGACCGTGCCCCGCTCCGGGACCGCACCGGCCCGGCCGTCCGCCGGCGCCGCACCGCGGCGGCTGCTCGACTCGCTCGCCCCGCTGCTGCGGGACTGGCTGCCACGGCAACGGTGGTTCGCGGGCAAGGGCCGGCCCGTCACCGGTTTCGCCCCGGTCGCGGCGACGGAACTGCGGCCGTCCTCGGCGGAGCCGGGCCTCCTCCACCTCCTCGTCGACGCCCGGCAGCCCGGCCGGGACACGGACTGCTACCAACTCCTGCTCGGCGTGCGGCGAACGCTCCCCGCCCCGCTCTCCGGCGCGCTCGTCGGCCGCCCCCGCGGCGGCCCCCTCGCCGGGCTCACCGTGTACGAGGCGCTGCACGACCCGCTGCTCGCCGACGTGCTGCTCGACCTGCTGCGCACCCCCGGCGACCTGGGCCCGCTGCACTTCGAGCGCCCCCGCGGTCCGGCCGTCCCCGGCTCCCTCGCGCCCCGCGTCCTCGACGTGGAGCAGAGCAACTCCTCTCTCGTGTACGGCGACGCGTACATCTTCAAGCTGTTCCGCCGCGTCGCCCCCGGCACCCATCCCGAGCTGGAGCTGTCCCGCGCCCTGGCCCGCGCGGACTGCCCGCGCGTGCCGACCCCGGTGGCGTGGGCGGGGGCCCGGCCGGACGGCGCCGCCGAACCGTACGTCCTCGGCCTCCTTCAGCCCTTCGTCGCGGGCGCCGCCGACGGCTGGGCGCTCGCCCTGCGCGCCCTCTCCGAAGGTGCGGCGTTCACCCGCGAGGCGGCGGCGCTCGGCCGGGCCACCGCCGAGGTCCACCAGGCCCTGGCCCGCGCCCTGCCGACGGCCACGCTCTCCCGGACCCGGACGGAGGCCCTCGCCGCGGCGATGACGGAACGCCTCCACTCCACCGCCCGCGCCGTGCCCGCCCTGCGCCCTTACGCCCCCGCCCTGGCCGCCGCGTACACCGCGCTCGGCGCGCTCGACGACACCCGCCGCATCGTCCAACGGGTCCACGGGGACCTGCACTTGGGGCAGTGCCTGTGCGGGGCCGACGGCGCCTGGCACGTCATCGACTTCGAGGGCGAGCCGGCCCGCCCCCTCGCCGAGCGCCGCCGCCCGCACCCGACCGTCCGCGACGTCGCGGGCATGCTCCGCTCCTTCGAATACGCCGCCTGCACCCACCGCGCCCCCGCCTGGGCGGCGGCCTGCCGGGACGCGTACTGCGACGGCTATGCCGAGGCCGCGGGCCACGACCCGCGCGCGGAACGGGTGCTGCTGCGGGCGTACGAGACGGACAAGGCGGTGTACGAGGTCCTGTACGAGGCCCGCCACCGCCCGGACTGGCTGCCGGTGCCGATGTCGGCGATACGGCGGTTGGCGGCGCCTCGCTAGGGGGCTCCCCCAGTACCCGTCAGTACCCGTCGACGCCGATCTCTGTGATGTTGGCGTATATCCACGACCACAGCTCGCCGCTGGGCGTGCCCTTGTCGAAGAGGCCGGGGGCGAGGTCGTTCAGCTCGTCCAGGAGCAGCAGGGCCACGTCGTCCTGGTCACCCTCCGCCGGATACGGGTGCCAGCAGGCGTTGCTGTAGCGGTGGACGGCCTCCAAGGTGCGGGTGAAGACGTCCAGGTCGGGCGCGAGGGTGACGAGGGTCCGGTCGCTCGGGCCTTCGGAGTTGCCCCGGACATGCACCGACCCCTCGCGCCGGTGCAGGTACACCTCGCCATAGGTCGAGCTGCCCAGCGTGAGCAGATCGGCGCCGGACAGCTCGTCCGCGGTGGGCGGCACCATGGCCTCCGGCCCGTACCCGTCGTACTCGGCGGCGTGGCTGTTCCACCACCTGGGCACTCCGACATCCCGCAAGTGCCGTCTGCTGACCGGGTGTTCGAGCGCATCCGGCAGTGCGTCGTCGGCGATGCGCAGTACATGCCCTGCCCCGAAGGCATCGTCCATTCGCTCGGCCGTGAGCGGCCCCTCCGCCCGCCGCACGGACGGGCCCGGACCGGGCGGCGGCTCCTGGGACGACTCGGTGTCCACGTCCCCGGCGGGCCAGTCCCGGAGCACCTCGTCGTCGGTCTCGAAGACGGCCAGGCCGTGGCTGCTCTCCCACACGTAACGCGTCCTACCGCCCGCCGAGGCGAAGGGCTCCGCCTCTGCCCAGCTCTCCGGGGCGCTCAACTCCCCTCTGTCCCACAGGTTCGGCGCGCCGTCGACCGACCCCCAGCACGCCTTGGCGACCTCCCCGGTCGGCGCCGGCACGCGCTGCCCCGTCCCCCGGTCCAGCCAGACCTCCCCCCGGTGGTCGCGGACCCGGACGAGCTCGGCACCGTCCCCGTCGAAGCACTCCACCCAGTAGTAGTCCCCGTTCAAACTCGGCTGCGCCACAAACCAGTTGACCGGCCGCCACCACGCCCACACCGTGCGCCACGGCATGCCCGGCTCGGCGGCCGCCACCCGCTCCGCGTACGACGGCTCCCCTGTCGCCAGCGCAGCGAAATGCAGCCAGGAGGCGAACTCGGCACGCGACACGTCCGCGACCCCGAACATCGCCTCCGCCTGCAGGAACACCTCGCGCCCGACCCCCGCCGAGGCCCCCGCGGAGGCCCCGGCCAGGCGCGCCCGCAGCTCCGCGCGGTCCGCGTCGAGCAGCCGCGCGGGGTCCGCGAGCACGCCGTCGAGATCGAGCCCCGGCCCGGCTTCGTCCATCTGTTCACTCATGCCGCCATGCTGTCACCCGCCACTGACAATCCGCCCTCGGGGAACGGCAGTTCACGGCTGTGCACGACGCCCAGGCCCTGCGTGGCCCGGGTGAGCGCCACGTACAGGTCGCTCGTGCGGAACTCCGCCGGCTCGACCACCACGACCTTGTCGAACTCCAGGCCCTTGGACTGCCGGGCGTCGAGGAGCACCAGCTGGTGCGTGAGGTCGGGGCCCGCGCCCGCCGTGACCCCGTCGAGCACCTCCGCGAGCTCCGCGTGCAGGGAGCGCGGCGCGATCACCGCGAGCCGTCCCTCCTCGGGCAGTTCGCGCGCGACCGCCTCGGCGACGGCCCCCGCCAGGTCGTCCGTGCGCCGCACCCACGGCCGTACGCCCGTCGACCGCACCGAACGCGGCGGCTCGAACTCGGGCGACTCGGCGCGCAGCACGTCCGCCGCGACGTCCATGATCTCGGCGGGCGTGCGGTAGTTGACGCCGAGCCGCACCATCTCCCAGCGGTCCTCGACGTACGGGCCGAGGATGTCCGCCCACTTGCCGACGCCGGCCTCCGAGCCGGTCTGCGCCGGGTCGCCGACGAGGGTCATGGAGCGGGTCGGGATGCGCCGCATGAGCAGCCGCCACGCCATCGGCGACAGCTCCTGTGCCTCGTCCACGATGATGTGGCCGAACGCCCAGGTCCGGTCGGCTGCGGCGCGCTCGGCGGCCGTGCGGTGGTCGGCCTCCTCCTGGCGCTCCGCCATCCGCTCGGCGTCGATGATGTCGTGCGCCGAGAGCACCTCGGCGGCGTCCTCGTCCGACTCCTCCTTGTCCTCGAACTCGTAGGTCCGGGAGGCGTACGACATGTCCAGGACGCCCTGCGCGTACTCGATCTGCTGCTGCCGTTCGGCCTCCTTCGCCGCCCGCTCCGCGGAGTCGTCCACGCCTAGCAGCTCCGCCGCCTCGTCCAGGAGCGGCACGTCCGCCTCGGTCCACGGCGCGCCCGGCGCGCGCCTGATGGCCTCCGCGTCGGCGTCCGGGACGTACCCGCGCGGGTCTTCGAGGAACTCGGCGAGCAGGCCCTGCGGGGAGAGCGGCGGCCACAGCGAGTCGATCGCGGCGTGCACCTCGGTGCTGGTGGCGATCTCCTTGCCGATCTGCGCGATGTCGTCGGGCCCGAGCAGGTTGGGCCCGCCGAACGGGTCCGCGCCGAGCCGCTCCACGAGCTGCGCGGTCAGGGCGTCGATCAGGGCGAACACGAAGTACGGCCGGGCCAGGTTGTGCGGCAGCTGCGTCGTGCGGGCACGGGCGCGGGCGTCCTCGGCCATGCCGCGCTCCAGGTACAGCGTGCCGTAGTCGTCGTGGTCGATCTCCAGGACCGGGTCGGGCACGGACTGCCGGTCGCGCACGGCCTGCGCGAGCGCCTCCGCCATGTCCGCGCGCCCCTTCACGGCGGCGGCCGCCGGGGTGTCCGTGCCGGTGGCGTGCACGCCGGGGTAGAGCTCGCCGACCGTCGCGAGGAGTACGCCGGTCTCGCCGAGCGAGGGCAGCACCTCGCCGATGTAGCCGAGGAACGCCGGGTTCGGGCCGACGATCAGGACGGCCCGCTTGGCGAACAACTCCCGCTCCGCGTACAGGAGATACGCGGCCCGGTGCAGCGCGACGGCGGTCTTGCCGGTGCCCGGACCGCCCTCGACGACCATGACGCCGCGGTGCGGGGCGCGGATGATGCGGTCCTGCTCGGCCTGGATGGTCTGCACGATGTCGCCCATGCGGCCGGTGCGGGCCGCGTTCAGGGCGGCGAGCAGCACCGCGTCCGCGTTGTGGTCCTCGAAGCCCGTACGGGTCGGGTCGTCGAGGTCGAGGATCTCGTCGTGGAGTTCCGTGACCGTACGGCCCTCGGTGGTGAGATGGCGGCGGCGCCGGATTCCCATCGGAGTGTGACCGGTGGCGAGATAAAAGGGGCGGGCGACGGGCGCGCGCCAGTCGATCAGGAGCGGAGTGCGCGCGGCGTCGTCGGCGCGGATTCCGATGCGTCCGATGTGATGGTGACCACCGCCGCCCGTGCCGTTATTCCCGACGGCGTGATCAATTCGCCCGAAGCAGAGTCCGGATTCGACACCGGCGAGTTCGGCGGCGCTGCGGGCCTGCTCGTCGGCGGTGATGTCCCGCTCCAGCTTGGCCTGCCTGCCGTTCCCCAGCTGCGCCAACGCGCGGCGGGCGGTCTCCTCCCGCTCGGCCCGGAGTCCGTCGAGACGGGCGTAGAGGCGGTCGACGAATTGCTGTTCACGCTGCAGCTCGCGCCGCAGTTCGTGCTGCAATTCAACGGAATCCCCGGTTGACAATTCCACTCCTCATGGGCTACGGTGTCTCTAGTTGGCCACCTTCAAGGGGAAATTCCCTTCGAATCGGTGGCCTTTTCTGTGCGTACACAGAAACACCCAATATAGCCACAGAAATGGACCGGGCGTCAAACGGACGGGGAATTCCGCCCACCCCGGCGGCGACGCAGGCACCGCCGGCGGCGACGCGGGCTACGCCTCCAGCACCCCCTCCAGCTCCTGCACCAGCTTCCGCTTCGCCCGCGCCCCCACCATCGACCGCACCGGCTCCCCGCCCCGGAACACCAACAGCGTCGGCGTCGCCATCACCGCGTACGCGAGCGTCGTCCGCGGATTGCGGTCCACGTCCAGCTGTACGACCTTCAACCGCTCCGCCTCCTCACGGGCCAACTCGGCGAGCACCGGCGCGAGTTGCCGGCACGGGCCGCACCACTCCGCCGTGAACTGCACCAGCACCGCACGGTCCGCGACGCCCAGCACCTCCGCCGCGAAGTCCTCATCCGTCACTTCCGCCACTGCAGCCGTCACCGTCATCGCCCTGTCCCCTCCGTGGTCATCGTCAGCGCGCAGCGGGGCGGCGGCCCACCAGGGGTCTCCGCCTCCGCCACCAGCGCGTCGCGGGCCCGCTCGGCCCGCGCCAACTGCTCCCCGACCTGCGCCCGTACCGAGGTCAACTCCCCGATGAGCGCGTCGAGTTCGGTGAGCTTGCGGCGGTACACGGCGAGCGAGTCCGGACACGAGTCGCCCTGCGGATGCCCGGCCCGCAGGCACTCCACGAACGGCCTGGTCTCCTCCAGGCCGAACCCGAAGTCCTGCAAGGTCCGGATCTGCCGCAGCAGCCGCAGATCCGCCTCGTCGTACGTCCGGTGCCCGTTGCCGTCCCGCCGCGCGGGCAGCAGCCCGCGCGACTCGTAGTACCTGAGCGTCCGCGTACTCGTGCCGGCCCGCTCCGCAAGTTCCCCGATGCGCATGCGTACGACGCTAGCCCTTGACCCTGACGTCAAGGCCAGCCCTCTGTGCGCCCGCCCTCTGTGCGTACGGGCGACGCCGCTACGGCTTCGTCGAGACGGACACGTAGTCCACCACCATCGGCCTGCCCGGCTCCGTGCCCGCGACCGGCGTCGCCCGCCCGGCGGCCCCGTCCGGGAACGCGCCGCCCATCGCGACGTTCAGAAGCAGGAAGTACCCGGTGTGCTCTGTCATGTCCGCCCAGGTCCCGGCGGAGAAACGGTCCTGGGACAGGCTGTGGAACCGCTCCCCGTCGACGGACCACCGCAGTTCGTTCGGCGCGACCGAGCGGTCCCACTCGAAGCGGTACGTGTGGAAGCCGGACTGGCACGTCGAGCCCGGACAGGCGCGGCTGCCGCCGAGGCCCTGCGTCTCGTTGCAGTCCCCGCCGGGGTTCACGCCGCAGTGCAGCACGCCGTGGACCCGGTCCTCCCCGTTGACGTTCTCCATGACGTCGAACTCGCCGATCGCCGGCCAGTTCTGGTAGTTCCCGCGGTACGGCGAGCCGAGCGCCCAGAACGCCGGCCAGTACCCGAGGGCCGCCTCGCCGGTCACGTTCGGCATCTGGATACGCCCCTCGATGGCAAGCACCCCGCCCTCGGGCGCCTTGAAGTCGCCGCGCCTGGTCTCGATACGGGCCGAGGTCCAGTTGCCTGAGCCGTCGCGCAGCGGGGTGATGCGCAGGTTGCCCGCGCCGTCGAGGCTGAGGTTGTCGGGCGAGTCGGTGTAGCTCTGGATCTCGCCGGTGCCCCAATTCGCGGGGCCGCCGGGGTAGTTGTGGCCGAGGTCCACCTGCCAGTTCTCGGCGGAGGGCAGCGTCCCTGCGGCCCCGTCGAAGTCGTCGGCCCACTGGACGGTCCAGCCGTCCGGCGGCGGTGGGACGTCCGCGGCAGCGGTCGGGGCCAGCAGCGCGGCGAGCACGGCCACGGCCCCGAGACCGGCGGCGAGTGCGGAACGTTTGCTCATGGAACACCTCCGTGGGGGAAGAGGGTGTCGAGCGGCGCCCTTCGCTTGAGAGCGCTCTCAGAGTTTTGTAGTTGGAGGGGGGTGGGGCGTCAATGGGGCGGGGGCGTCAACTTCCTGAAGCTGGCTGGGAGTTGAGCGGCGCGCGGGGGTGTTACGCCGGGGGGCGTTACACGGGGGGGGCGTTACGCCGGGGGGGCGTTACGCCGGGGCGAGGGGCGGGCGAACCGTGGCGGGCGTGGCTTGCATGGCAGGCCTGGCTGGCGTGCAAGGCCTGGCAGGGCATGGCGGGCATGGCGGGCCTAGTCGGCGACCCGCGCCCCGATAGCCCGCGCCCGACGCCGCGCCTCGGGGCTGAGGCCTTTGCGGCGCGGGGAGGTACGCCGGTCGTACGCGGTGGGCTGGGCCACGTAAGTCGGCGACTTCAGACCGGGTTCGGCGATGACGCAGGCGAAGCGGGGGTCACCCGCGTACCAGAGCTCACCGGTGAAGCCCCTGCGCGCGATGCGGTCCCAGGGCCGGAACACCAGACCGGACGCCTTCGGCGAGGCCGTCTTCCCCGGCTGGTCCGGGTCGGGCAGCACGAAGGAGGCCTTCCGGCCCCGCGCGTCGTACCGCACCGCCTCGGCCCGACGGTGCCAGGGATAGACCCGCAGGATGCGCCGCATCCGCCGGAACAGGAACAGCCTGCCCCCGGACTGCAGGATGTTGAACGCGACCACGCACAGCACGACGACCATGGGGACCACCGCGCCGACAGGCAGCAGAACGGTCACGAACAACGCGCCCCACCAGAGCGCCACCCACCCGAGGAACTTGGCGAGCTGCCAGGCGAAGCCGCGGGCCAGGGCGCGGGGAGTGCCGGCCGTCTCCCAGGCCACACCCCCACCGTTCCCCTGCCCGCCCCCGCCCCCGTCCGGCCTGCTCATCGCCCCCATCCCCCCATCATGGCGCACCCTCCGCACCGCCCCACCGGCCGCGCCACCCGAACCATGACCTTCCGACCAGATCCCGCCTCCCCGGAACCACACCGACGTTTCCCCACGTCAACGCCTGGGAGCGGCCACCGCAACCGACAGCGGAGCCGCGTACGACGGAGGGGGCGTGCGGTGGGCGAGGGTACGGGGTACGGCATACGCGCCGGAGAAGTCGCTTCTGCGGCAGGCAAGTTGAGCTTGGCGGCCGACGAACTGGACACGGTCAAGTCGATCATTCCTCTCGACCACCAGTGCAGCGCCCCGGACGTGATGGGCGGCGAGGAGGCGGCGCCGGCTTTCGACGAGTTCGCCGGAGCCTGGCAGCGCGAGGCGAGCGTGCTGCGGGACGCCCTGCGCGAGATCTCCCGCAAGTTGAACACCACCACGAACAACTACACGGCCGCGGAGCAGGGCGCCGAGGCCCGGCTGCACCGCGCGGCGCCCGCGCAGACGGGCTTGTCGGACTTCAACTGACATCACACACCAGGCTTTTGCAGACTCAACAACTCGGGGGAGCAAGAAATGACGGCAGCCAGGAACACCGTGCGCACGGACGACGATCTGGCAGGGCTCGACGTCTCGACGCTGCTGCGGTTCGGGCTCGGCGAGGGCAGCCGGATGCGCACGGCGCTCTTCGGCGACGGGGCCGTGAGCGCGGCCGTGACCCTCGGACGGGCGGGCGTGTACCCGCGGGCCGTGTCCTTCCTCGCGGAGGTCGTACGCAGCGGGGGCGCGGCGTACGCAGCCGGGCTCCCTGAGCCCGTCCCCGGCCGGGAGGCCGCCGACGCGGTCCGCTCCTGGCTGGAGGCCGGGGCGAGCGTGGCCCGCACGGTCGAGGACGACGAGTCACTGGCCCGCTGGCTGTCGGCGGTGGCGGAGATCATGGCGGTACGCGACATGGTGACCGCTCCGAACGAGGGGCAGGGCCGATGACCGGCGAGGACACGACGACCCGACGCGCCGAACTCGCCGCCGCGCGGCACGACATCGAGGCCGCGGACTCGAAGAACGACCTCATCACAGCGATCGACAGGGCCCTTCGGGTAGCAGCCCCGATGGGAGACCCGGCGACGATCGAGTCGGCGGCGCGGGCGTATGGGAAGGCCGCGGATCACTGTGCGCACGAGGTCCAGGCGACGGTCGAGCAGGTGTCGAGCAAGACGATCCCCGGCGCCTGGGAAGGCACGGCCAGCGGCAAGGCCGAACAGATCGTCGCGGCTGCCGCGCGGACCTCGGGCCAGATCACCCAGGCGCTCAAGGGCGGCATGCGGGCCCTCCAACGCCTCGCGGACGGGGTCCGCCAGGCCCAGTCCCAGGACCGGCCCGCCTGCGAGACGCTGCAGAGCGCACGCTCCGTGCTCGGTGGCGAGGACGGCTTCTTCGACGACCTGGTGGAGAAGGACGCCGAGGAGGCGGAGAAGGAGCGGGCGCGGGAGATCGCCAGGACCGGTGCCAAGGACAGGCACGAGGCCGCAGTCGTGGTGGACGACGCCGCGCGTGCCGCCGCCAGAGACCTCAACAAGCTGGCGGCTGAGGCCCGTTCGGGCAAGGTGACCGGCAACAGCCTCAGTCCCGTGGACAAGATGATGCTGGCCGACACGTCGTCGGTGGACGAGGAAAGCCTGGGCCGCGACCAGAACGAGATCCTCACCGCCAACGACCTGGAGCGTTCCAGCGCCCGACTGAACGCCATGAGCCCCGCGGACCGCGCCGAGTTCCAGCGGATGCTGGACGGGGCCGGGTCACCGGAACACCAGGCATACCTGATGAAGGCGCTCGCCGCCGGCCACGGCATGGCCGAGCTGAAGGACTTCGACCGGAATATCGCCGGCAGGAACGAGGACTGGCTGCGGGAGCACCTGCAGCCGGTGCGCACCGAAGTCGATGTGAACGGTGACTGGGACAAGGGCCGGGTGCCGAACACGTTCCAGCGCCAGGAGTGGGCCCAGGGCGGTTACGGCCAGGACGGCAGCTGTGTCGCCTCGTCCACCGTCCATGCCCGCGCCATGGTCGACCCCGTCTACGCCCTGCAGTTGACCGGCGGCCCCGATGGCGACGAGAACTCGGGCGACGCGTTTCGGGAACGGCTCGTGGACGAACAGCGCCGCGTCCACGAGGACGGAGACGGGGCGAACGAGGGCCTGTTCGGGCAGGGCCCGCCCGAGTCCATGGGCGACGAGGGCTGGTCGGAAGTGGCCGACAACGAGCTCAACTCGCCCACGGGCGCGGACTACGAGCGTCAGGATCTGAACAGCGCGGACGACCGGCGGGGCGCACTGCCGGAGATCGAGCGGTCCGTCGCCGAGGGCCGACCGGTGCCCATCAAGACGGAGGGGCCGGACGGCGGCCACGCTCTCGTGATCATCGGACACGAAGGGGACATGTTGCAGGTCCACAACCCGTGGGGGCAGACGAGCTGGGTCAAGGAGTCGGAGTTCGTCAACGGCACCATGGGCACGCCGACCCAGGGGCGCTTCCCCGAGGTCACCAACGTCCACCTCCCCAGGTGAGGCGCTGATGCGGAAACTGCGTAAGAGGGTCCTCGGCGGCCTCGCAGGGGCGGTGGCCCTGCTGGTGTTCGGTGGATACGTGGTCTACGAGGAGTTCATCGACACCGGAATGTGCTGTGTGGAGCCGACCGTCGACGACCTCCCCAAAGGCCCCGACGGGGAGATCGACATCGCGTCCCAGGCCTTGGAACCCAGCGTGCCCGTCGGCCACGACTTCTCCCTGCACGTACGACCCGGCGGGGACGCCGACGACTGGGAGGTCGCCGACGCCGGGGACCCGAAGGCGCTGCGCGCCAAGGGCGTGAAGACCGTCAAAGGCACCCGGTACTTCAAGTTCCGGGCCCTCAAACCCGGAGAGTCCCGCGTCGTCCTCAAGGAAGTCGACGGCGACCGCACCATGACGTATCTGATCCACGCCCGGAGTAACGACGCCGGATACGGACCACAAGACCCGGAAGTGACGAACGAGTTCCCCCTCGACCGGGAAGGCACGGAAGACCTCGGCGACTTCGAGGGCACCGTCACCCTGAAGAGAGGCGAGCACTACCTCGTCTCCAACCGGTACGGCAACCAGCCGGGCTACACCTGGACCCTCATCGAGCAGTACCACGACGGCCTGTCCGTCCCCACGGAGCCCGAGCACACGACCGGCGACCCGGCGGGCGTACGGCGGGACTGGTACTCGCTCTTCGGCTACGAGAAGGGCACAGCGAAGGTGAAGCTCTTCGGCTGCTACCGCTGCGACGGCTCCGACAAGCCCACCACCCCCGAAAGCAAGAAGTTCTCCGTGACCAAAACCCTGACCGTGGTGGTGCGTTGATGAGAGCGATGTCGCTGAGACGGCTGTCGAAGCGGGCCCGCCTGCTGGCCGCCGGGGCCGCGCTGGCGGTGTTGGGCAGCGGCGGATTCGTCGTCCACGAGGAGTTCATCGACGACCGGACCGTCTGCTGCGCCGTCCCCCCGCCCCTCCACAACGTGCCGCGCGGGCCCGACGGGGAGATCGACATCGCCTCGCAGTCCACGGAGCCCGAGGTGCTCGTCGACCACGACTTCTCCCTCCACGTACGGCCGGGCGGCGACGCCGACGACTGGCGGCTCGCCGAGTCCGGGGAGTCGGGCGGGGTCGTACGTGCCAAGGGCGAGAAGACCGTCAAGGGCACCCACTACTTTCGGTTCCGCGCCCTGAAGACCGGCACCGCCCGCATCGTCCTGAAGGAGATCGACGGCGAGCGCACCATGACGTACCTGGTGACGGCGAGGGAGGGGGAGCAGGTCAGCGGGGTCGAACACGATCCCGACGGGATCCTTCCCGCCGGCAGCAGCGCCACCCCGGCCGACGGCTACGAACCGGACGACATCCGTGTCCTGGACGCGGACTTCGACAGCACCGTCACCGTGCGCGCCGGCGAGACCTTCCGTATCGCCAACCGCTATGCCAACCAGCCCGGCTACACCTGGCAGTTCGTGACCGAGCCCGAAGGCCCGGTGTTGCGCGAGGGCCTCTCCGAGCCTCCGGCGGTCGGCGACGCGGCCGCCGCACGCCAGGACTGGTACGAGTTCAACGCCTACGACAAGGGCATCGCCAAGGTGAGGCTCTTCGGCTGCTATCGCTGCGGGTACGACGACAAGCCCACCACCGCCGAGAGCAAGAAGTTCTCCGTGGTGAAGAAGCTCACCGTGATCGTGAGTTGAGACCCTCCCGGAACCTCGTCCGTTTCACCACCAACTCCCCTACGCCCCATGCTCATTGAGCCCCCCCTACCCCACAGCTCGCACATTCGTCCACCCCGCGCCCCGCCCCGTCCCCCCTATGAGCTAAATGATCTCCGTACGTACATGACGGGGGCGTCCGCTGCACAGTGTGCTCGTGTGACTGTCATGACCGTGCGGCGCGCGGCCTCCCCGGCGCTGCGTCGCGCCCTCCTCATAACTCCCTTCGTCGGCCTGCTCCTTGCCGCCCCCGCAGCCACGAACACGGCCACGGCTGCCACGACCGCCACCCCTGCCACGACGACCACGAGCACGACCACCGGCACGAGCACGACCAGGACACCCGGGCACTTACCCGTCTCCTTGTCCGCGTCCGCGTCTGTGTCTGCCTCCGTCTCCCTTTCCCTCGGCCCCAACGGGCGGCCCCGCGTGGACAGTTGTGCCTACGTCGGTGTCGATCTCCCGCTTGAGGAATGGGGGAAGGTCGCGCGGGAGGAGGGTGTCGGCGAGGCCGTACGCAGGGCCTGTCGGCGTACGCCGCCACCACCGGCCCCGAAACCGCCGCCCCCGCCGCCTCCGCCTCCGCCTCCGCCCACCACCGCGACCCCCGAACCACCGCCTCCCCCGCCGCCGAGTCCGCCCCCGGCGAGGACCGCCACCCCGGCGCCGCCACCGCCCGAGCCGCCCGCGCCGAAGCCCAAGCCCAAACCGAAGCCGAAGCCCTCCGCCTCGCCCTTCTTCTTCCCGCCCCCGCCGCACGCCGCGCCTCAGCGGGCCGAGGAAGCGGGCAGTTCGCCGGTGACCCGGACCCTGCTGCTCGTCGCCCCCGCGGTGATCGCCGCGGCCTTCGGGGCGGCCAACTCGGGCGGCGGCGCCACAGGCCGAGCAGGCGGCGGCCGCTCTTCCTGAAGCCGGTCCTCCTGAAGCCGGTCCTCCTGAAGCCGGTCCTGCTGAAGCCGGTCCTGCTGAAGCCGCTCCCCCTGACGACCGGCCCCCCCCGACCGGACCCTGCTGACGGACCCGCCCCTGCCCCCTGCTCAGAAACGCCAACACGCCCCGAAGGGACCCAAGTTGAGCAACTGGCTCGCGCTCGCCCTAGCCATGGCGGCCGCCTGCGCCGCCGTCGTCTTCACCGCGTTCCTGCGCGACCGCCGTGTCTCCGAGGACGAGGACCCGGACGACACCCCGGACGTCATCGAGTACATGACGATGATGATCGGCGTGGTCTACGCGATCGTCCTCGGCCTGGCCATCGCCGGCGTCTGGGAGGGGAAGGCCGCCGCCGAGGACACCGCGCGCGCCGAGGCGTTCGCGCTGCACGAGATCCGCGAGCGCGCCACCGACTACCCGGACGCGACCGCCGAACGCATCCGCTCGGGCATCGACGCCTACATCGAGCACTCCCTCAAGAAGGAGTGGCCCGCCTTCGCCGACTCCGGCGAGCTCACCGACCGCGGCGACCAGCTCCTGACCGACGTACGCCGAGCCGTACTCGACCACAAGCCCCGCACCGACACCGAGAGCCGCGCCTCCTACGCCCTCGCCGACCAGATCACCGCGGCCGTGGAGGCTCGCAACACCCGGGCCCTGGACTCCGGTTCGACGCTCGGCGGGACGGTGTGGTTCGGGCTCATCGTGGGCGGACTCGTCAGTGTCGGCATGCTCTTCGCCCTGCAGCTGCGGCGCTCCCCCCGCGAACTCGTCCTCGCCGGGCTCTTCACGGCCCTGATCGCCTTCCTGCTGTTCCTGGTCTGGCAGTTCGACGACCCGGCGGCGCGGGACGCGGCAGGCCTGACCGAACCGTTCACGTCCCTGTTCCCGGAGGCGACCGGCGGGTGAGCAGAGGGGCCTCCCCTGCCTCCCCCCCAACCCCCTTGACCTCAAGCCCACTTGAGGGATCAAGCTCCCCGTATGAACACAGAAGAACAGACCACGCAGGCAGCCGACCTCGCCGCCATCCACCAGGTCGTCGCCACCGTCCAGCGGACCCAGCGGGCCAAGGACGCCGAGGGGTTCCTCAAGCTGTTCCACCCCGAGGCCCTGTGGACCACCGCCCACGGCAAGGTCCTCATCGGGTTCGACGCGATCGCCGAGTTCACCCGGGCCGTACTGCCGCAGGCCGAGTGGGACGGGGACGTCGCGTACGACGTCGTCCACGTCACGTTCCTGCGCCCGGACGTGGCGGCGGTCAAGGTGCGGCAGGCCTACCACGTGCCCGACGGCGACCCGGCCGATGACACCGAGGGCGCGCCGCTCTACATGATGAGCAGGGAGGACGACGGTACGTGGCTGCTGCACGTCGGCCAGAACACCCTGGTGCAGCACGGATGAGCGGCTAAGCGGATACGCGGACAGGGCGACGGCGCAGGCACGAACGCGCGGCGGGCCGCACCCCGTGTGGGGGTGCGGCCCGCCGCGCGTCAGTGGCCGGAAGTCCGAAGCCTGAAGTCCGGAGCCGGGAGTCCGGAGCCGGGGTCAGACCTTGAGCGACTTCTCCGTGGGCTCCGACTGCTCCGGCACCGCCGCGTCCGAAGCCTCGGAGGTCTCCGAGGACGGCGCGTGGTCGTCGACCAGGGTGCGCTCGTCGAACGGGATCTGGCCGGCCAGGACCTGCGCGGCGCGCTCCTTGTCGATCTCCTTGGTCCAGGTGCCGACGAGGACCGTGGCGACGGCGTTGCCCGCGAAGTTGGTGAGGGCGCGGGCCTCGCTCATGAAGCGGTCGATGCCGACGATCAGGCCGACGCCGTCCACGAGCTCGGGCCGGTGCGACTGCAGGCCGCCCGCGAGCGTGGCCAGACCCGCGCCGGTGACGCCCGCGGCGCCCTTCGACGCGATGATCATGAAGACCAGGAGCGAGATCTGCTCGCCGATCGACAGCGGGTCGCCCATCGCCTCGGCGACGAACAGCGAGGCCATCGTCAGGTAGATCGCGGTGCCGTCGAGGTTGAAGGAGTAGCCGGTCGGCACGGTGATGCCGGTGACCGGCTTGCTCACGCCGAGGTGCTCCATCTTGGCGATCAGCCGCGGCAGCGCCGACTCCGAGGACGAGGTGGAGACGATCAGCAGGAACTCGCGGCCCAGGTACTTCAGGAGCGAGAAGATGTTGATGCCCGTGAAGATCTTCAGGATCGTGCCGAGGACGACGAAGACGAACAGGGCGCAGGTGATGTAGAAGCCGATCATGATGACCGCGAGGGACTTCAGGGCGTCCACGCCGGTCTCGCCGACGACGGCGGCGATCGCGCCGAACGCGCCCACCGGGGCGGCCCACATGATCATGGCGAGGACGCGGAAGACCAGACGCTGGATGTGCCCGATGCCGCGCAGGACCGGCTCGCCGGCGGAGCCCATGGCCTGCAGGGCGAAGCCGCAGAGCAGGGCGACGAGCAGGGTCTGCAGGACCTCGCCGCCGGTGAACGCGGAGACGATCGTGGTCGGGATGATGCCGAGCAGGAAGTCCGCGGTGGACTCCGACGCGCCCTCGGCCTGCGCCTCGCCCGCGCCGCGCACGGCCTCGGTGAGCTGCAGGCCGTGGCCGGGCTCCAGGATGTTGCCGACGACCAGGCCGATGGCGAGGGCGACGGTCGACATCAGCATGAAGTAGCCGAGGGCGAGCCCGCCGACGGCGCCGACCTTGGCGGCCTTCCGTACGGAGCCCACGCCGAGGACGATGGTGCAGAAGATGATCGGCGAGATCATCATCTTGATCAGGTTCACGAAGCCGGTGCCGAGCGGCTTCAGCTCCACCGCCAGACCGGGGGCGGCGAAGCCGACGGCAATGCCGAGCAGCACCGCGCCGATGACGGCGATATAGAGAAAGTGGGTTCTGTCCCGCTTTGCGGCCACGGTGCCTCCTCGCACTTACGGCTCTGTGTCAACGACCCCGCCGACGCCGGCGGGGCTTCCGCCCACCTCCGGAAAACGCGGCTCACGTCCAGGCAGCGGTCCCGGAGAATATCCACCACGCGGTGACCGGGGTCACCCTTGCGTTCATTTAGTTCGCGTTTATACGAACACCCCGCGACCAGGCACCATGGCCATATGCCCCGCGTCCCCCACGTGCCCCACGTCCCCCGCCCGCGCAGCCTGGCCGGTCAGCTGTTCGCGATGCAGGTCGTGCTCGTGGCGCTCGTCGTCGCCGGGTGTGCCGTGTTCGCGTACGTCACGGCGCATCGGCTGGCCGAGGGTGCGGCGGAGCGGCAGGCGACGGCGACCGCGCGGGCCGTGGCCGAGTCGCCGTCGGTGCGCGAGGCGGTGCGGGGGCCGGATCCGAGCAGGACGCTGCAGCCGTACGCGGAGAAGGTGCGGCGGTCCACCGGCGTGGACTTCGTGACGATCATGAACACGCGGGGGATCCGCTGGACGCATCCGACGCCGCAGAACATCGGCGCGAAGTTCCTCGGGCACATCGGGCCCGCGCTGGAGGGCCGCACGTTCCACGAGACGTACACGGGGACGCTCGGCCCGTCCGTGCGGGCGGTGACGCCGATCGAGGACCGGGGGCGGATCGTCGGCCTGGTCAGCGCGGGGATCACGATCGAGGAGATCAGCGAGCAGGTACGGGACCAGGTGGCCGCGCTCGTCGGCGTCGCGGCGGCGGCGCTCGCGCTGGGCGGGCTCGGCACGTACGTGGTGAACGCCCGGCTCCGCCGGCACACGCACGGCATGAACGCGGCCGAGCTGTCGCAGATGCACGTCTACCACCAGGCGGCGCTGCACGCGGTGCGCGAGGGGCTGTTGATGCTGGACGGGCAGCGGCGGATCGCGCTGATCAACGACGGGGCGCGGGAGCTGCTCGGCCTCGGCGAGGACGCGGTCGGCCGGGGCATCGCGGAGCTCGGCCTGCCCGCGCCGTTGAGGGGTGCGCTGCTCGCTGCGGAGCCGCGGGTCGACGAGGTACATCTGACCGGTGACCGGGTGGTCGTGCTGAACACCTCGCCGGTGTCCGGGGGCGAGCGGCGCGGCACCGTCGTCACGCTCCGCGATCACACCGAACTGCAGGCGCTGACCGGGGAGTTGGACCACGAGCGGGGCTTCACGCAGGCGCTGCGCTCGCAGGCGCACGAGGCGGCGAACCGGCTGCACACGGTGGTGTCGCTGATCGAGCTGGGCCGGGCGGACGAGGCGGTGGAGTTCGCGACGGCGGAGCTGGAGCTGGCGCAGGCGCTGACCGACCAGGTGGTGACGTCGGTGGGCGAGCCGGTGCTCGCGGCGCTGCTGCTCGGCAAGGCGGCGCAGGCCAACGAGCACGGCGTGGAGCTGGTGGTGTCCGAGGACAGCCGGATCGACGACGGTCTGCTTCCGGCCTCGCTGCCGGCCCGCGACCTGGTCACGGTGCTGGGCAATCTGATCGACAACGCGGTGGACGCGGCGACGGGCACGCCGGGCGGCCGGGTTACGGTGACCGCGCGCGCCGCCGACGCGGAGCTGCTGCTGCGGGTCGGCGACAACGGCCCCGGCATCCCCGAGGACGCGGACGTGTTCCGGCGCGGCTGGTCCGGCAAGGGTCCGGGGCGCGGCATCGGGCTCGCGCTGGTCCGGCAGGCGGTGCACCGGCACGGCGGCTCGGTCGAGGTGGCCGCGTCCCCGGAGGGCGGCGCGGAGTTCACCGTGCGGCTGCCGCTGCGAGCTGCGCCGGGGCGCACGGAACGAGAGGTGACCGCATGACGGGAGCAGAGGGTTCCGGAGCCGAGATCCGGGTCCTGGTGGTGGAGGACGACCCGGTCGCGGCGGACGCGCACGTCCACTACGTGGACCGGGTGCCCGGGTTCCGGACGGTGGGGAAGGCCCACTCGGGCGCGGAGGCCCGCCGGGTGCTCGACCGGACCGAGGTGGACCTGCTGCTCCTCGACCTGTATCTGCCGGACGGGCACGGCCTGCAGCTGGCGCGTTCGCTGCGGGCGGCGGGGCATCAGGCGGACGTGATCGCGGTGACGTCGGCGCGCGATCTGACGGTGGTGCGCGAGGGCGTCTCGCTGGGGGTCGTGCAGTACGTCCTGAAGCCGTTCACGTTCGCCACGCTGCGGGACCGGCTGGTGCGGTACGCGGAGTTCCGGGGCGCGGCCGGGGAGGCGGGCAGCCAGGACGAGGTGGACCGGGCGCTCGCGACGCTGCGCTCGCCGGGCCCGGCCGCGCTGCCGAAGGGGCTGAGTGCGCCGACCCTGGAGCGGGTGACGCAGACGTTGCGGGCGGCCACGCCCGAGGGTCTGACGGCGACGGCGGCCGCGGCGACGGCGGGCCTGTCCCGGATCACAGCCCGCCGCTATCTGGAGCATCTGGTGGCGACGGGCCGGGCGGCGCGCAGCCCGCAGTACGGGCAGGTCGGCCGCCCGGAGCTGCACTACCGCTGGCTGAGCGGCTGACACACCGGCCCGCCCAGGACCGCCCAGGCCCGAACTCCCGTCCCGCGCACGGGCATTGACCCGCCTCTGACCACCGCCTTACGTTCACCGGGCAACGAGATCCTGTACGTATGGCTTACGTCTGGCTCGTAGGAGGTCATGCCGTGCCCAGAGTTCGCGTGCCCCGCCCCGGAACCGCCCTGCGCACTCCCCTGCTCCTGACCGCGGCCGCCGTGCTCGCCGCCGCCTCGCTCACCGCCTGCGGTTCGGGCGCGGAGAGTGATCCGGACGTCGTGAAGGTCTCGTACAAGCAGTCCACGGACAACCAGATCCGGGTGATGGACAAGTACCTGGGCGAGATGAAGAAGCAGTTCGAGAAGGCGCATCCGGGCAAGAAGGTGAAGCTGGTCCCGATCAAGGCGCCGGACTCGGAGTACTACACGAAGCTGCAGCAGATGCTGCGCTCCCCGAAGACCGCGCCGGATCTCGTCTACGAGGACACGTTCCTCATCAACTCGGACATCACGAGCGGCTATTTGAAGCCCCTGGACCCGTATCTGAAGAAGTGGAAGGACTGGGGCCAGTTCGTCGACACCGCGCAGGCGGCGGCGAAGGGCGCGGACGGGAAGACGTACGGCGTGCCGGACGGGACGGACACGCGGGGCCTCTGGTTCAGCAAGGACATCTTCAGGAAGGCCGGGCTCCCCGAGGACTGGCAGCCGAAGAACTGGGCGGAGATCCTGGACGCCGCCCGCACGGTCAAGAAGAAGGTCCCGGGCGTCATCCCGCTGAACGTCTACACCGGCAAGCCGGCCGGCGAGATGGCCACGATGCAGGGCTTCGAGATGCTGCTCTACGGCACGGGCGAGGACCCGATGTACGACCCGGCGAGCAAGAAGTGGGTCGCGGGCGGCAAGGGTTTCAAGGACTCCCTGAAGTTCGTGGAGACCGTCTACAAGGAGAAGCTCGGCCCCGAGGTCTCGGACGCGCTCGACCCGAACATCGGCACCCGCACCCGCGGCGAGCTGATGCCCGAGGGCAAGCTGGCGATCAACCTGGACGGCTCGTGGCTGCCGCAGGACTGGCTGCCCGGCTCGGGGCACGAATGGCCCGAGTGGTCGAAGGAGCTGGGCCTCGCGCACATGCCGACGCAACACGGCCAGGCGCCCGGGAAGGTCAGCATGTCGGGCGGCTGGACGTGGGCGATCCCCTCGAAGGCCGCCAACCCGGACCTGGCCTTCGAGTTCATCGAGACGATGCAGACCAAGGCGAACGCGCAGAAGTGGTACGTCGCCAACTCCGGCATCGCGGTCCGCGAGGACGTGGCCGCCGACCCGGCGTACGCGAAGGCGCAGCCCGGCATCGAGTTCTTCACGGACCTGGTGGAGTTCACGCACTACCGCCCGGCGTATCCCGCGTACCCGAAGGTGTCGACGGCGGTCCAGGAGGCGATGGAGAGCGTGACGACCGGGGACGCGACGGTGGCCGAGGCCGCGCGGCGGTACGACGAGGAGCTGGACTCCGTGACGGACGGCGAAGTGGTCGAGAGGTGAGCTCCGCCCCCGCCGGCCCGCGCCGCAGCCTGGCGCGGGCCCTCCCCGCCGCGCCCGGCGTGGTCCTGCTCGTGCTGTTCCTGGCGGGCCCGATCGGCTACTGCGTCTATCTCGCCTTCACGGACCTGCAGTTGACGGGTCAGGCCGAGTCGTCGTTCGTGGGCCTCGCGAACTTCAGAGAGGCCTTCGGCGACGAGGACTTCCTCAACGCGGTGTGGCTGACGCTGGTGTTCACGGTGGTGTCGTCCCTGCTCGGGCAGAACACGCTGGGCCTGACCCTCGCGTCCCTGATGCGGCGCGCGTCCAGGCCGGTGCGCACCCTGACCGGCGGGATCGTGGTGGTGGCGTGGGTGCTGCCGGAGGTCGTCGCGGGGTTTCTGCTCTACGCGTTCTTCCGCCGCGAGGGCACCCTGAACGCGGTCCTCGACTGGCTCCAACTCCCGGTCCAGAACTGGCTGTTCACGCTGCCGATCCTCGCGGTGTCGTTCGCGAACGTGTGGCGCGGCACGGCGTTCTCGATGCTGGTGTACTCGGCGGCCCTGAACGAGATCCCGCAGGAGGTCACGGAAGCCGCGGAGGTCGACGGGGCGGGCGGCTGGCGTCGGATGTGGCACATCACGCTGCCGATGATCCGCCGCTCCATCGGCACCAACCTGATGCTGAACACCCTGCAGACGCTCTCGGTGTTCGGCCTGATCTGGGTGATGACCCGCGGCGGTCCCGGCGGCCGCAGCCAGACCCTGCCGCTCTACATGTACGAGCAGGCCTTCCAGAACCACATGATCGGCTACGCGACGGCGGTGGCGCTGCTGCTGCTCGTGGTCGGCTCACTGTTCTCGCTCGTCTACATGCGCCTGCTGCGGATGGAGGCCTGAGTGTCCGACGCCAAGGTCACGATGTCCGCCCGTCGTACGACCCGCCGCCTCGCCGCCGACGCGGCGCTCCTCGTCGTGGCCGCCGCGTTCGTGCTGCCGCTCGCCTGGGTGCTGCTCTCCGCCGTGGACGCCGACGCGGACCTCAGGGTGAAGGCCCCCGAGGAGTTCACCTTCGCCAACTTCGACGCGGTGCTCGTCCCCGAGGTCACGTTCACGCCGCTGCTCAACAGCCTGATCCTGTGCGGCTGCGCCACGCTCCTCACGGTCGTGTGCGCGGCTCTCGCGGCGTACCCGCTGTCCCGCTACCGCTCCCGGACGGGCCGCGCGTTCCTGGCGACGGTCCTGTTCACGACGTGCCTGCCGATCACGGCGATCATGGTCCCGGTGTACGCGCTGTTCGTGCAGGTCGAGCTGATCGACACGATGCACGGCACGATCCTGTTCTTCGCGGCGTCCCAACTGCCGTTCGCGGTATGGCTGATGAAGAACTTCATGGACGGCGTCCCGAAGGAGCTGGAGGAGGCCGCCTGGACGGACGGCGCGTCTCCGTTCCAGTCCCTGCTGCGGGTCGTGCTGCCGCTGATGGGTCCCGGCGTCGCGGTCGTGACGGTGTACTCGTTCGTGATGATGTGGGGCAACTTCTTCGTCCCCTTCATGCTGCTGCTCACCCCCGAGCAGATGCCGGCCTCGGTCAGCATCCAGGACTTCTTCGGCAACCGCGGCACGGTGGTCTACGGCCAGCTCGCCGCGTTCTCGGTCATCTACTCCACGCCCGTGCTGCTCCTCTACCTCCTGATCGCCCGCCGCCTGGGCGCGGGATTCGCACTCGGCGGCGCCGTGAAGGGGTGAACCCGCGGGGCAGGGGCCCGTCCTTGGACGTTCCTACGGGCAGTACGCCCCGTGATCCTGGGCGAACGCACCGTAGGCGACTCTTGAGTAGCGCTCTAGCGTGACCGCGTGCATCAGAGCCAGGCCGCAGGCGCCACGCCGCCCTTCAACAACCTCGCTGCCCGGCGGCTGCGTGAAGCGCTCGGGATGGCGCACGGACACGTCGCGTACAGCCTGCGGGCCAGTTACGGCATGTCGTACGTCACGCCGGACACCGTGGCCGCGTGGGAGCGCGGCCGGGTCGCGCCCACCTCGGCCGAACTGACCGCGCTCGCCGGGGCGTTGTGGTGCGCGCCGGGCGAACTCCTGGGTGCGGCGACGACGCTGCGGGAGCACCGGATCACCCGCGGGCTCGCCTCGCAGGACGTCGCGATGGCGGTGGGCGTCGAGCACGAGGCGTATCTCCGCATGGAGGAGAGCGGGAAGTGGCGGGGCAACGAGCGGCAGTCGGCGGCGCTCGCCGAGGTGCTCGGGCTCGGGATGCGGGACTTCATCACGGTCACGGGCCGCGAGGAGCACCTCGCCGACCTGCTGCGCAGCGCGGCCACGGCCCGCTGGGAGGGGTACGTCCGGCCGGTCGCCAAGCTGGTCCCGCTCCCCCGGGCCACGGTGGAGGCGGTCCTCGACGAGCTGCACGGCGAGTACCACGCACGGATGGTGGCCACGCTCAGCTGGGGCGGAATGGAGGCCGGGGACGACGACTCGGGTCGGGAGTTCCTGGAGCGGATCGTCGAGGAGTTCTGGACGGCGATCGCCGCGCGTAGTTCTTAGGGGCGCGGGGAACTGCGCGCCCAGCCACGACGGCGGGAAAGCCGAACGACAGCGCCGCAGCCACGCGGCGGCAGCCGCAAATCGACACAGCCGGGAAGGGGCGGGTAGGGGAAAGGCCAAGGCCGCCCCAGCCCGGCAGGCGCCGTCAGAACACCGACTCCGCCTCGTCCATGCGAGCCGTCGGCACCGTCTTCAGCTCGGTGACGGCCTCGGCAAGCGGCACCATATCCACCGAAGTGCCGCGCAGCGCCGTCATGTGCCCGAACTCCCCGCGGTGCGCGGCCTCGACGGCATGCCAGCCGAAGCGCGTGGCGAGGACCCGGTCGTACGCGGTGGGGGTGCCGCCGCGCTGGACGTGGCCGAGGATGACCGGCTTGGCCTCCTTGCCGAGGCGGCGCTCCAGCTCGTGCGCGAGGGCGGTGCCGATGCCCTGGAAGCGCTCGTGGCCGAACTGGTCGATGGCGCCGTGCCCGTAGTCCATGGTGCCCTCGGCGGGGTGGGCGCCCTCGGCGACGCAGACGACGGCGAACTTCTTGCCGCGGTCGAAGCGCTCCTCGACCATCTTCACCAGGTCGGCGGGGTCGAAGGGCCGCTCGGGCAGGCAGATGCCGTGGGCGCCCGCGGCCATGCCGGACTCCAGGGCGATCCAGCCGGCGTGCCGTCCCATGACCTCGACGACCATCACGCGCTGGTGCGACTCGGCGGTGGTCTTGAGCCGGTCCATGGCCTCGGTGGCGACGCCGACGGCCGTGTCGAAGCCGAAGGTGCGGTCGGTGGAGGAGATGTCGTTGTCGATGGTCTTCGGTACGCCGACCACGGGCACACCGGCGTCCGACAGCATCCGGGCGGCGGTCAGCGTGCCCTCGCCGCCGATCGGGATGAGCGCGTCGAAGCCGCTCTTCTCGATGAGCTCCTTGGCGTTGTCGCAAGCCGCGCGGAAGCGGGCCCGCTCCAGGCGGGACGAGCCGAGGATGGTGCCGCCGCGGGCCAGGATGCCGCTGACCGCGTTCAGGTCGAGGGCCCGGTAGCGGCCGTCGAGCAGGCCCGCGTACCCGTCCTCGAAGCCGATGACCTCGTCGCCGTAGTTCGTGACGGCGCGGTGCACGACCGACCGGATCACTGCGTTCAGGCCGGGGCAGTCTCCGCCTGCGGTGAGAACTCCGATGCGCATCGTGCTGTGTCTCCTGCTCCGTAGTCGTACGCCTGAGCCGATTTTCGATTGTTCCACGCGCTTCTGGGGCACGCTTGCGGCGGGCGCTTTATCCACCCGCAAGGGTATTGTCAAGAGGGCATTCCCGCCCTATCGAGTATTTTTGTAGAGCCTTGAGCGAGCGGCCGGACAGCGGGCTCACGAGGCGCCGGGCTCGCGAGACAGCGGGCCCACGAAGCAGCGAGCGACGAAACGGAGAGCACGCGTGACGCGCAGCGTGTACGTGACCGGGATCGACCGCGGCGACGGCCGCCAGGTAGTGGAGCTGGGAGTCATGGAGCTCCTGACCCGTCAGGTCGACCGGGTGGGGGTGTTCCGTCCGCTGGTGCACGACGGTCCCGACCGCCTCTTCGAGCTGCTTCGGGCCCGCTACCGGCTGAGCCAGGACCCGGCCACGGTGTACGGCATGGACTACCACGAGGCGTCCGCGCTGCAGGCCGAGCGCGGCACCGACGAGCTGGTCTCCGAGCTGGTCGACCGCTTCCACGCGGTGGCCCGGGAGTACGAGGTGGTGCTGGTCCTCGGCACCGACTTCGCCGACACCCAGCTGCCCGACGAGCTGTCCCTGAACGCCCGCCTCGCCAACGAGTTCGGCGCCTGGGTGCTGCCCGTGGTGGGCGGCCGGAAGCAGACCGCGGAGTCCGTGACCGCCGAGGCCCGCAACGCCTACCGCGCCTACGAGGTGTTGGGCTGCGAGGTCCTCGCGATGGCGGTCAACCGGGTCGCGCCGGACGACCGGGACGTCATAGCCGAGCAGCTGACGGCCCAGCTGCCGGTGCCCTGCTACGTCATGCCGGACGCGCCCGCCCTCGCCGCGCCGACCGTCGCGCAGATCACCCACGCCCTCGGCGGCACGGTCCTGCTCGGCGACGACTCGGGGCTCGCCCGGGACGCGCTCGACTTCGTCTTCGGCGGCGCGATGCTGCCGAACTTCCTGGGCGCGCTCACGCCCGGCTGCCTGGTCGTGACGCCCGGGGACCGGGCCGACCTGGTGGTGGGCGCCCTTGCCGCGCACAGCGCCGGGACGCCGCCCATCGCGGGCGTGCTGCTCACCCTGAACGAGCGGCCCAGCGAGGAGATCCTGCGCCTCGCCTCGCGGCTCGCGCCGGGCACGCCGGTGATCTCGGTGGCCGGTACCTCCTTCCCGACGGCGGCCGAACTCTTCGCCCTGGAAGGCAAGTTGAACGCCGCGACGCCCCGTAAAGCGGAGACCGCGCTCGGCCTGTTCGAGCGGTACGTCGACACCTCCGAGCTGCTGAGCCGCCTCGAGGTGTCCCGCAGCGGCCGGGTCACGCCGATGATGTTCGAGCACAAGCTGATCGAGCAGGCCCGCTCCGACCGCCGCCGCGTGGTCCTCCCCGAGGGCGCCGAGGAGCGCGTGCTGCGCGCCGCCGACGTGCTGCTCCGCCGCGGGGTGTGCGACCTGACGCTCCTCGGCGACGTCGAGGTGATCCGCAAGAAGGCCGCCGACCTGGGCATCGACCTGGCCGACTCGCAGCTCATCGACCCGCAGACCTCGGAGCTGCGGGAGAAGTTCGCCGAGCAGTACGCGGCGCTGCGCGCCCACCGGGGCGTCACCGTGGAGCTGGCGCACGACGTGGTCGCGGACGTGAACTACTTCGGCACGCTGATGGTCCAGGACGGCCTCGCCGACGGCATGGTCTCCGGCTCGGTGCACTCGACGGCGGCCACGATCCGCCCCGCCTTCGAGATCATCAAGACCAAGCCGGACGCGAAGATCGTCTCCTCGGTCTTCTTCATGTGCCTCGCCGACGAGGTCCTCGTGTACGGCGACTGCGCGGTCAACCCGGACCCGAACGCCGAGCAGCTCGCCGACATCGCCGTCCAGTCGGCCACCACCGCCCGGCAGTTCGACGTGGACCCGAAGGTCGCGATGCTCTCGTACTCGACGGGCACGTCCGGCTCCGGCGCCGACGTCGACAAGGTCCGCGAGGCCACCGAGCTGGTCCGCGGGCAGCAGCCGGACCTGAAGATCGAGGGCCCGATCCAGTACGACGCCGCCGTGGAGCCCTCCGTGGCCCGCACCAAGCTGCCCGGGTCCGAAGTCGCCGGGCAGGCCACGGTGTTGATCTTCCCGGACCTCAACACCGGCAACAACACGTACAAGGCCGTGCAGCGTTCGGCCGGCGCGATCGCCGTCGGCCCGGTCCTGCAGGGCCTGCGCAAGCCGGTCAACGACCTGTCCCGCGGCGCCCTCGTCGGGGACATCGTGAACACCGTCGCCATCACGGCGATCCAGGCCCAGACGCCCGCCACCTGACCCCGCACCCGAAAGCAACAGTTGTGACTGCCACCCGCATCCTCGTCCTCAACTCCGGCTCCTCGTCGGTGAAGTACCAGCTCCTCGACATGCGCGACGACACCCGCCTGGCCGTGGGCCTGGTGGAGCGCATCGGCGAGGAGACCTCCCGGCTCAAGCACACCCCGCTCACCGGCGGCGGCGAGAGCGGCGGGGAGAGCCGCGAGCAGAACCGGCCGATCGCCGACCACGACGAGGCGCTCAAGGCGGTCGCCGAGGAGCTGTCGCGCGACGGACTCGGCCTGGACTCCCCGGAGTTGGCCGCGATCGGGCACCGGGTGGTGCACGGCGGCAAGCAGTTCACCGAGCCGACGGTGATCGACGACGCGGTCCTGAAGGAGGTCGAGCGGCTCATCCCGGTGGCGCCGCTGCACAACCCGGCCAACCTGACGGGCATCCGTACGGCCATGGCGCTGCGCCCGGACCTGCCGCAGGTGGCGGTCTTCGACACGGCGTTCCACACGACGATGCCGGAGTCGGCGGCGCGCTACGCGATCGACGTGGAGACCGCCGACGCGCACCGCATCCGCCGCTACGGCTTCCACGGCACGTCGCACGCGTACGTCTCGCGCAAGACCGCCGAACTGCTCGGCAAGCGGCCTCAGGACGTCAACGTCATCGTGCTCCACCTGGGCAACGGGGCCTCGGCCTCGGCGGTGCGGGGCGGGGTGTGCGTGGACACCTCGATGGGGCTGACGCCGCTTGAGGGCCTGGTGATGGGGACGCGTTCAGGGGACGTCGACCCGGCCGTCATCTTCCATCTGATGCGGGTCGCCAACATGTCGGCGGACGACATCGACGTACTCCTGAACAAGAAGTCGGGTCTGGTCGGCCTCTGCGGCGACAACGACATGCGGGAGATCCGGCGCCGTATCGACGAGGGCGACGAGGCGGCGCGGCTCGCCTTCGACATCTACATCCACCGCCTGAAGAAGTACATCGGCTCCTACTACGCGGTGCTCGGCCGGGTGGACGCGATCGCGTTCACGGCCGGGGTCGGCGAGAACGCGGCGCCGGTGCGCGAAGCTGCCGTCGCGGGCCTGGAGGAGCTGGGCCTCGCGGTCGACGGAGAGCTGAACGCGGTGCGCTCGGACGAGCCCCGGGTCATCTCACCCGAGTACGCCAGGGTCGCCGTCGCCGTGGTGCCCACCGACGAGGAGTTGGAGATCGCCCGACAGACCTACGCACTCGTGGCAAACCGAGTGGGAGAACGCAACGACTGAGCGCAGGTCCGCCCATTTGTAGATTCCGCCAGATGGAATATTCCTTAGCGAAACAAACCGATAGGATCCGTCTCATGCGCCGTTCCAAAATCGTCTGCACGCTGGGCCCCGCCGTCGACTCGTACGAGCAGCTGAAAGCTCTCATCGAGGCCGGGATGAACGTGGCCCGATTCAACTTCAGCCACGGATCCCACGCGGAGCACCAGGAGCGTTACGACCGGGTGCGTGAGGCCGCCAAGGACATGGGCCGGGCCGTCGGCGTCCTCGCCGACCTCCAGGGTCCGAAGATCCGCCTGGAGACCTTCGCCGAGGGCCCGGTCGAGCTGGTGCGCGGTGACGAGTTCACCATCACCACCGAGGACGTCCCGGGCGACAAGTCCATCTGCGGTACGACCTACAAGGGCCTGCCCGGCGATGTCGCCAAGGGTGACCAGGTCCTGATCAACGACGGCAACGTCGAGCTCAAGGTGACCGACGTCGACGGCCCCCGGGTCCGGACGATCGTCATCGAGGGCGGTGTCATCTCCGACCACAAGGGCATCAACCTGCCCGGCGCGGCCGTGAACGTCCCCGCCCTGTCCGAGAAGGACGTCGAGGACCTGCGCTTCGCGCTGCGGATGGGCTGCGACATGGTCGCGCTGTCCTTCGTGCGCGACGCGAACGACGTCAAGGACGTCCACAAGGTGATGGACGAGGAGGGCCGCCGGGTCCCCGTCATCGCCAAGGTGGAGAAGCCGCAGGCGGTCGCCAACATGGCGGACGTCGTCGCCGCCTTCGACGCGGTCATGGTGGCCCGCGGCGACCTGGCCGTCGAGTACCCGCTCGAGAAGGTCCCGATGGTGCAGAAGCGGCTCGTGGAGATGTGCCGCCGCAACGCCAAGCCGGTGATCGTCGCGACCCAGATGATGGAGTCGATGATCACCAACTCCCGCCCCACGCGCGCCGAGGCCTCCGACGTGGCCAACGCGATCCTGGACGGCGCGGACGCGGTGATGCTGTCCGCCGAGTCCTCCGTGGGCGCGTACCCGATCGAGACCGTCAAGACGATGTCGAAGATCGTCGCCGCGGCCGAGGAGGAGCTGCTCTCCAAGGGCCTGCAGCCGCTCGTGCAGGGCAAGAAGCCGCGTACGCAGGGTGGTTCGGTGGCCCGTGCCGCCTGCGAGATCGCGGACTTCCTGGACGCCAAGTCGCTCGTCGCCTTCACCAAGTCCGGCGACACCGCGCGCCGCCTGTCCCGTTACCGCGCCGCGCAGCCGATCCTCGCCTTCACCTCCGAGCAGGAGACCTGCAACCAGCTCTCGCTGAGCTGGGGCGTGGAGTCCCGCCTGGTGCCGCACGTCGACAACACCGACGCGATGGTCGACCTGGTCGACGCCGAGCTGCTCAAGCTGAAGCGCTTCAACGCCGGCGACACCATGATCATCACGGCCGGCTCGCCCCCCGGCGTCCCCGGCACCACCAACATGGTCCGGGTCCACCACCTGGGCGGCGAGAGCGCCTGACCCCAGGCACCCACGCACACGACGAGGGCGCCCTCTCCCCAGAAGTCCTGGGAGGGGGCGCCCTCGTGTGCGCGGCCGTGCCTGGTTGAGCGAAGCGAGCCTCAGCTCACTCGGTGATCTCCTGGTGGAACCCCGGAACGGTGAGCGTGCCACCGAACTGGGCCGCCTGCACCACCTTGACGTTCGTCAGGTAGATCGTGGGGATGTTCAGCGGCGGCGGGTGCTCCGGGTCGAAGGTGACCGGGATCAGACCGAAGAGGTGGCCCGAGAGACGCTCGGTGTACATGATCGTCTCGCCGTCGCGGATCGTGGACGTGGCGCCCTTCGCGGACTGGATGTGGTACGTCTGACCGCCCGGACCCTCGACCGTCTGGTGCAGGTCGCCGATGTCCGTGCCCTTGCTGATCACGTACTTCATGACCTGCTTGGTCTTGCCGCCGGCCGTCGTCACATTGACGATGCCCTTGTAGTCGGCGCCCTTCAGCAGTAGCGAGCTGGCCTCCAGGTTCCACGGGTCGTCGGGGATCGGGGCCGGCGTCGTCTCGTCGTCGCCGTCGACCTTCTTCTCCACGACGCACGGGAACGGCTTCTTGCCGTCCGCGTCCGGGGCCAGCGGGTCGGTCGCCTCCGGCGAGGGCTTCAGCTTGTCGGCTGCTTCCTTCGCCTTGTCGGCGGCGTCCTTCGCCCCGTCCGTGACCTTGTCGGTCGTGTCCTTCACACCGTCGACGGTGTCCTTCACCGGGTCGGTGACGTCGCTCTGCTCGTCCTCGGACGCGGACGGCTCCGGGGCGGGCTCCTCGGACTCCTTCTCGTCCGGGGTGAACACGTCCTTGATCGCGTCGCCGACGCCCAGCGGGTCGAGCGGGTTGGTGCTCTCGGACTCGGACGGCTCGGGCGCGGGCTCGTCGGCCTGGTCGCCGGAGCCCGCGGAGTCGCCGGAGGAGGGGGAGGGCTCGGGCTCGTCGCCCTGGTCCTGCTCGCCCGCGGACGGCGTCGAAGTCGCCTTCTCGGCGGCCTCCTTCGCCTCCTGCTCCGCCTTCTCCTTCTCCGCCTTCTCCTTCTCCGCCTCTTCCGCTTCCTTGTCCGGGGCGGTGACGCAGGGGCCGTCCCGGAACGGGTTGTCAGGGATGGGCTTGGCGTGCGCGAGGGTCGGGGTGAGACCCATGCCCATGAGGATGCTGGTGGGCATGGCGGCGATGGCGATCGCCTTGCCGGCGGGCATGTTCAGCCGCGTGATCAGCGGCTTCTTCGGGGCGGCGTGCCGCGGCCCGGTTCGGTTACGGGAACCGGCCTCGGTGCCCTCGTACTGCACCTCGTCACCCGGCACGGTGCCTCCCGTTCGTCTGGTTCATCGAGCCCGTTCCTGTCAGGTCGTCAAGCGCACCGTTCACGGCAGGCTCCGCCCGGTCGTCGTCCGTGGCGGTCCCTTCGGACTTGCGGTCCCGGTGTGCGCCCCGGGCGCCCGCGTCCCCGGCCGGAGCCCAGGAGACGCCGAGCGCGCCGCCGATGAGCGCGAGCAGGAACCCGACGAGGAATCCGCCGATGTTGGACACCACCAGGGAGACCAGCGCCAGCAGGATCGCGGCGACGCCCGCGAAGACGCGGGAGTGCGACTGATACCACATGGTGAGGCCGAGCACGATCAGCAGGACGCCGATGATCAACGAACCCGCCCCGGCGGTGGTGGCCATGGCGAGCGTCAGGTTGCCGAGCTTGATGTTGCCGTACGGCAGATAGGCGATCGGCAGGCCGCCGAGGATCGTGAGGAGGCCCGCCCAGAAGGGCCGGCCACCGCGCCAGGCCCGGAACTTCCTCCGGTGGATCTTGAGGAAGTGGTCGTTCGGCCCCTCTGTCACGGCGCTCATGGGACAACAGCTCCTTGGAACCGGCGGTACGTGAAATTCAGTGCGGATCTGCGGTGGCGGGCGGGGAGACATGCGCTCCGCGCCCGCCGAGCCAACCAGGGGCGAGTGCTTAGAAGCACTCCTTCTTGCCCTTGTGCAGCTTCATGTGAAGACCGCTCAGCTTGAAGGTGCCGGCGCTGGTCGCCCAGGCCGTCTGCTCGATGTTGCTGAGGATGGCGCGGTCGGCCTCCTGCGCGAAGCCGTTCGGGTTCGCCTGCTCCTTGCCGCCCTTCATGCCGGGGCCCTTGGTGGACTGCCCGGCGGCGACACCGATGTTGAGGCCGCGGAACTCCGCGTCGGCGTCGAGCTGAGCGACGTCGATGTAGAGGTTCTCGGCCTCGACGGGCTTGCTGCCTTCGCCGCCCGCCTTCAGCTGGAGCGTGACGTCGCCGAGGACCGGCACGTGCGACACCACGGACTGGCACATGTTGGTGATCGTGGCGTTCTTGAACGCCGAGACCGAGACGGGGTGGAGAGCCTTCTTGCCCTCCATGTCCACGCCGACGTCGACGCCGCCGTACTGGACCAGGCCCTTGCCGTCGAGCTGGTCGGCCGACACCTTGAACGACTGACCCGACACACTGAACGATGCCGCGAGCGCGCCCTGACCGAGGGCGACGCCTATCGCGGCAGTCGCCGCGACGCTCGGCACCATGACCACGGCGAACCGCTTCCACCTGGTTCCGCCACGAGCCACGGATTCCATGACTTTCCTCCTTCTCGGACGTACATCTCCGGCCCTGACTGCACCTCACGGCACAGGCGGGCAGGGATGGGAGAAGTGCTACGTCCTCGGGAAGGAGCGCCCGCGTCACAGGCGCGACTGCGCCCGAAGCACCGGCGATCACCCCCGAGCGACAACCACTGGTCGCGCCTGCACGCAACCTCTCGGACAGGCCCTGCCGTTCGGCAGAGACCCCCCTGTCCTCGACCGTCGGCGGCGCCTCCGGCCACTCGGTGGGGACCCAGGGGCCCGATGCCCCGAACTGGTCGTCGGGGAGGCGGGCATGGACCGAGCGTGGCCGATCGTGGTGCATTCGGAGCGCCTGCACAAGGGGGTTCGTTACCCGCTGGTAACGGCTGGATAACCAGGCCGCGACGGGGTGGCATCACCCGGCCACACTCGGTGCAGCCAACCCCGGGAACAGATCCGGAAATTGGCGAACGGAATCGGACAGAACGGGCCGGTCGATTTACTCCAAGTAACAGCGGCCGCGATTACCAAGTTTTGGTAAAACGCGGCCGCCGAATCGCTCTGTCGCCAAATTTTCACAAGTCCGCTGCGCGCCCGCTCGTTTAGCGCCAGGTCACCAACTGGCCCTCGGGCGAAGGCGGGCGTGACCGGTGAAGCGCGGCACAGGAAGCGTGAAGCAGCACCCGGGACGACGCCCGGGACGGTTCCGTCAGAACAGCGCGCGGGCGAGCGCCGAGCGCGCCGAGGCCACCCGCGGGTCCTCCGCTCCGACGACCTCGAAGAGTTCGAGCAGTCGTACGCGCGCGGCGTTGCGGTCGTCGCCGAAGGTGCGCTTGACCGTGTCGACCAACCGCCCGAAGGCGTCCTCGACATGACCGCCGACCAGGTCCAGGTCGGCCGCCGCGATCTGCGCCGCCACGTCGGCGGGCTTCTCGGCGGCGTCCTTGCGCACCTGCTGCGGGTCCAGGCCCTGGACGCGCTGCAGCAGTTCGGCCTGGGCGAGGCCGAGCTCGGCCTCGGTGTTGCCCGGGTCGTCGGCCAGCACGTTCTTGTACGCCTGCACCGCGCCGCCCAAGTCGCCCGCGTCCAGGGCCTGTACGGCCGCTTCGAGCAGGGCGTCGTACGGGCCGGCCTGCTCCTCGGCGGGGGCCGCGTCCTCGGTGGCGTTCGGGTCGACGGCGATGCCGGTGATGCCGAACCGCTCCTCGGCGACCTGGACGAGCTGGTCGATGGTCTGGCGGATCTGGGACTCGGGGGCCGCGCCCTGGAAGAGGGGCAGGGCCTGGCCTGCGACGACGGCGAAGACAGCCGGGATGCCCTGGATCCCGAACTGCTGCATCAGCATCTGGTTGGCGTCGACGTCGATCTTGGCGAGGAGGAAACGGCCGTTGTACTCGGCGGCGAGGCGTTCGAGCAGCGGGCCGAGCTGCTTGCACGGCTCGCACCACTCGGCCCAGAAGTCGAGGACGACCGGGACCTCGGCGGAGCGCTGCAGGACGTCGTTCTCGAAGCCGGCCTCGTCGACGTCGATCACCAGGCTCGCGGGCGAGACGGCGCCGCCGCCGCCCTGCCGCGCGTTCTCCGCGCGGGTCTGCTCCGCCTTCGCCTTGGCCTCCTGGGCCGCCTTCACCGCGGCGAGGTCGACGACTCCGCTCATGGACATGTTCCGTGGCTGCATGAGTACATCCTCCCCCTTCCGCGCGCGGCTGTGAAAAGCGCTGTGCAAAGCCCTGCCGAATCGCGTGGAAGTCCGGCAGAATCCGCGAGACAGCGACCTCGTGGACCGCGGCCCGCCCGCAGGCCCCCCGCCGGATTGCGAGGCGTACGGACAGGTCACGGTCCGGGTCCCGAGGAGGACCGGTACTGCAGCGGCGCGGGGTCCCCACCCCACACCTGTGGTTGCCGCCCGAGGGGCTCCCCGTCGAAGTCCCACGAGCTTTCGCTACGACTCGTAGCGTATATCTCAGCCAGTCCCCGCGCCCAGCCGTCGTCGGTGATCTGCCTCACGGAATCCGTGTGGGCCCCACCGGACTTACCGACGGGTATCGTCGGCCGCATGTGCCGCACACCCCCACCCGCCGGGCGCAAGGGACGCCCCCGCAGCCTTGAGGCCGACGCCGCGATCCTGTCGGCGACCCGGGAGGCCCTGGTGGACCTGGGCTGGTCGAAGCTGACGATGGGCGACGTGGCGGCGCGTGCGGGGGTCGCCAAGACGACCCTGTACCGGCGTTGGGCGGGCAAGAGCGAGCTGGTCGTGGACGCGGTGGCGGTGCTCTTCGACGAGCTGGAGCTGCCCGACCTCGGCAGCCTCGCGGCGGATGTGCGGGGCGTGGTCCTGCAGTTCGCGGCGCTGCTCGAACGGCCGGAGGCGCGTACGGCGTTGATGGCGGTGGTCGCGGAGTCCACCCGCGACGAGGCGCTGCGCGCGCGGATCCGGCACGCGATAGTGGACCGCCAGAAGCGGCTGGTCCTGGAGGGCCGGCGCCGGGCCCAGGAGCGCGGTGAACTCCCTTACGAGGCCGACGAGTCCGCGGCCTCGCGCACGGCGGACCTGATCTTCGACGTGGTCGCGGGCGCGGTCGTCCACCGCTCCCTGGTCAGCGCGGAGCCGGTGGACGGGGAGTGGGCGCGCGCGTTCACAGGCTTGCTGCTCGGGGGGCTGACCGCACCGTCGCCCGGCTGACCGCCGGTTTGGCCCCCTCCCCGCCCCTTCCCGGCTGTGCCCGATATGCGGCTGCCGCCGCGTGGCTGCCGTCAGCCACTGGGGGCCAGCCCCCAGACCCCCTCCCCCATCTCAAACGCCGGAGGGGCTGAATTTTGCGGGCTGGGGCTGCGACGAGTGCCCCGATAGGGGCGCGGGGAACTGCGCGACCAGCCACGACGGCGGCGCAGACGAAGAACGACCGGGTTCGGGGCGAAGCCCCGGTTCTTTCAGGGGCGCGGGGAACTGCGCGACCAGCCGCGACGGCGCAGCAGTCGAACGACAGCCGGGGGCGGGGGCGCAGCCCCCGGGAGCCGTCCGCTGAGGACTTCGGGAAGGGGCGGGGAGGGGAAAACCCCCCGCGTTACTGCCAGGCGCAGCTGCCCAGCGTGGCCTCGCCCTCCTCGACCAGCCGGTCCGCCTCCCGCGCAGGCAACAGCTCACTGTCCGACTCACGACACACCACCGTCCGATCCCCGTGCCCCGCAAGATCCGCGAGGATCTGGTCCCAGTGCCGGTACTGGACGTCGTGCCCGGTGTCCGCATAGCGCCGTACGACCTCCTCGCCGGGCAGCGCCGCCCGCCACGCGTCGAGCGTCGACGGCGGCACCGTCGTGTCCTTCTCCCCCGCGTAGAGGAACGCCGGGGCCTTGAGCCCGGACAGGTCGGGACCGGGGCGGTCGCAGTAGAGCCGCTGCTCGTGCACCTGCGGAGCCACATCCCCTTGCTGCCCGCGCTGGTTGAAGGTCCGCGCCCCCTCCTCGTACGCGGTGTCGGCGAAGCCGGGGATGGACTTGGCGGGGCTGTCGTCGGGCATCGCCCACCACTTGCGCGGGTCCTTGACGACAGGCCCGAGCGCGTCGGCGAGCGCCTCGTCGGACAGGGCGCAGTATTCGGGCTTCGCGCCGTACGGGGGCAGCGCGGCGGCCAGGTGGAGCGCGCGGACGCGTTCGGGGGCGCGGGCGGCGAGCTCGGCCGCGTAGGGGCCGCCGCCGGAGATGGCGATGACGGAGACCTTCTCGACGTCGAGCCGGTCGAGCACGGCGAGTGCGTCGGAGACGAAGTCGGCCTTGCCGAGCGCCGGGTCGAACTCGGTGTCGCCGAAGCCGTTGCGCTCGACGGATATCAGGCGCAGGCCCATCGAGTCCCGGGTGGAGGCGAAGAAGTCGGTCATGTGCTGGGCGCGGGCGGAGGTGCCCGTACCGCCGATGAAGAGGACCGGGCGGCCGTCGCGCGGGCCCGCGTCGGTGTAGTGCGCGGTCCGCCCGGAGGGCAGCTTCGCCGCGTGCACGTCGGGGCCGAGCGAGTCGAACTCGTCCTGCACCTCGGGCAGTCGGGGCGCGTCGGCGACGACGGGTCCCGAGCCGCCGACGAGGAGCGCGCCGACCACGGCCAGGGCCGAGGCGCCGAGTGCGGTGGCGGCGAAGTGCGTGTTGCGGCGGGGTGCGCTCAAGGTGTCCTCCGGGGAAGGTGCGTGTGCCGCGAACGCACCTACCCCGTCGAACGATCCGGAACCCTGCCTTCAGAACCCCGCGGATTCGGGCCCTTGAACCCCGAAGTCCCGGGCCCTAGAACCCCGCGGGTTCCGTGTACACGCCCCACTCGTCCCGCAGCGCGTCGCAGATCTCGCCGAGGGTGGCCTCCGCGCGGACCGCGTCCAGCATCGGGCCGATCATGTTGCCGCCGTCGCGGGCCGCCGCGAGCATCGCGTCGAGCGAGGCCCGCACCGCCGCGTCGTCCCGGCCGGCCTTGCGGCCGCCGAGGGCGCGCACCTGCTCACGCTCCACCTCGTGGCTGACCCGCAGGATCTCCAGGTCGCCGGTGACGGACGGGGTGTGGACGTTGACGCCGACGACCCGCTTCTCGCCCTTCTCCAGGGCCTGTTGGTACTGGAAGGCGGACTCGGCGATCTCGCCGGTGAACCAGCCGTCCTCGATGCCGCGCAGGATGCCGGAGGTGATCGGCCCGATCGGGTGCTGCCCGTCCGGGTGCGCCCGAAGTCCCCGCTCCTTGATCTGGTCGAAGATCTTCTCGGCATCGGCCTCGATGCGGTCGGTGAGCTGCTCCACGTACCACGAACCGCCGAGCGGGTCCGCGACGTTGGCGACGCCGGTCTCCTCCATCAGGACCTGCTGCGTGCGCAGCGCGATCTCGGCGGCCTGCTCGCTCGGCAGCGCGAGGGTCTCGTCGAGGGCGTTGGTGTGCAGCGAGTTGGTGCCCCCGAGCACGGCGGAGAGGGCCTCGACGGCGGTGCGTACGACGTTGTTGTACGGCTGCTGCGCGGTCAGCGAGACGCCCGCGGTCTGGGTGTGGAAGCGGAGCCACTGCGCCTTGTCGGTCTGCGCGCCGTAGACCTCCTTCATCCAGCGGGCCCAAATGCGCCTGGCCGCACGGAACTTGGCGATCTCCTCGAAGAAATCGACGTGCGCGTCGAAGAAGAAGGAGAGGCCGGGCGCGAAGACGTCCACGTCCAGGCCGCGGGAGAGGCCGAGCTCCACGTAACCGAAGCCGTCCGCGAGCGTGTAGGCCAGCTCCTGCGCGGCCGTCGCCCCGGCCTCGCGGATGTGGTAGCCGGAGACGGAGAGCGGCTTGTACGCGGGGATCTCGCGGGCGCAGTGCTCCATCAGGTCGCCGATGAGGCGGAGATGGGGCTCGGGCTCGAAGAGCCACTCCTTCTGCGCGATGTACTCCTTGAAGATGTCGGTCTGCAGCGTGCCGTTGAGCGCGGCCGGGTCGACGCCCTGGCGCTCGGCGGCGACGAGGTACATGCAGAAGACCGGCACGGCGGGCCCGGAGATCGTCATCGAGGTCGTCACGTCGCCGAGCGGGATGTCCTTGAACAGGACCTCCATGTCGGCGGCGGAGTCGATGGCGACGCCGCAGTGGCCGACCTCGCCGAGCGAGCGCGGGTCGTCGGAGTCGCGGCCCATCAGCGTCGGCATGTCGAAGGCGACACTCAGTCCCCCGCCTCCGTTGGCGAGGATCATCTTGTACCGCTCGTTGGTCTGCTCGGCGTTGCCGAACCCGGCGAACTGCCGGATCGTCCACGTCCTGCCCCGGTACCCGGTGGCGTGCAGCCCTCGGGTGTACGGGTACTCGCCGGGCCAGCCGATCCGCTCGAACCCCTCGTACACATCCCCGGGCCGCGGTCCGTAGACCGGCTCGACCGGGTCACCGGAGAGCGTGCTGAAGTCGGCGTCACGCTTGCGTGCGGCGTCATAGCGGGCCTGCCAGCGGCGGCGGCCGTCCTCGATGGCGTCAGCGTCCATGCTGCCAATTTACTTGGACGTCCTAGTAAATGTCGATGGCAGTCGACCGCGAGTCCCTCCCGACACCCCACCGCACCCTCTCCGACCAGCGAGAAGGCCATTCGTCCGATCTTTGCGATCAGGCCCGCAGCGCCGCCAGATGCGCGTGGCGCACCTCCGCCGTCTGCCCCTGCACCACCAGGAAGAGCCCCTCGCGGGCGAGCCGCTGCGCCGGGGCGGAGAGGCCGAAGGCCCGGCCGCCACCGACCACGATCGCCGCCGTGGTCGCCGCCCGCATCAGGTCGTACGCCCGCGTCTTGACCGCGAGCCGCGCCTCCAGGTCCTGGTCCGCCGGCACCTCGTCGACCAGGGCGTACGCGTCCCTGCGCGCGGCGTCGAGGCGCTCGCGCAGGACGCCCGCCGTGTCCTTCGCCTCCCCGTCGCCCGCGTCGCCCGCGGCGTCGAGCAGGTCGAGGGCGGCGCGGGCGACGCCGAAGACGGCCGGGTTGGTGTTGGTGTTCTTCGGGCGGTCGACGGCGGCCCACTCCTCGTACGGCTGCCGGGTCACGAGGGCCTCGGGCGGCACCGTCAGACCGTCCAGGACCAGGCCGACGGTGCGGGCGCCGGTGAGCGCGGCCAGCTGCAGCGGCGCCGTCGGCTTCAGGCCCGGCTGCTCGCGGGGTTCGGCGAGGACGAAGACGACCTCGCCGCCCTCGGTGGCGGCGCCGAGCAGGAACACGTCGTTCAGGCCCCAGCCGGTGTACCAGGGCACCCGCCCGTCGAAGCGCCAGGAGCCGTCGGGCAGTTCGGTGGCGCGGACCGGGAGCTTCGGGAAGGCGCGCAGGTGCGAGAAGGCGATCCCGGCGAGCGCCGCACCCTCGGACAGCGGCCGCAGCCACTGCTCCCTGGCCGCCTCCGCGCCCGCCATGAGGGTGCGTACGGGGGTGTGGTGCTGGGCCTGGACGAAGAACGTGGCGCAGCAGGCTCCCGCGAGCAGCTCCGCGACCTCCCGCCCGACGGCTGCGGGCGCGCCCGAACCCCCGTACTCCACCGGCGCGTTGACGCCGAGCACCCCCGAGGCCTTGACCGCGTCGATCGCCCCGACGGTGACGCCCTCGCGGTCGTGCCGCTCGGCGGCGGGCCCGAGGACGTCGGTGGCGAGCCGCCGGGCGGCTTCGACCAGGGGGTGGTTCAGGTGGGCGCCGGCCATGCGTCGTACTCCTCGGGTTCGCGGTGTCGAAGCAGAAGACGCGCAGGTCCGCGATGCGGACGTGCGCGTCTCAAGTTTCGGGGCGGGCGCTAGGGCCTGTCGTTTGGATCTTGCCGGAGTCGCGGGCCCTGGCACGCACATCTGCGGCGTTGTCGTCGGTTGCCAACGCTCCGCGTTGACGCCCTCCTCCGCCTTGCAGCTGCACGCACCAGACCCCGCTCAACTCGACCGCCCCGCACCGCCGACCAGATCCGGCCTGATCCAAACGACAGGCCCTAGGCCTTGACGGCTCCGGGCGCCGCGTCGGTCACCTTGTCGGCGAGCTCGGCGGAGATCTTGCGCTCGACGAAGAACGCGGCCGTCGGGATCGTGCCCGCGAGCAGCACCCACAGCTGCTTGCCGACCGGCCACTTCGCCTTGGAGCCGAGGTCGAAGGCGAAGACCAGGTAGACCACGTACAGCCAGCCGTGCGCGATGCTGACGACCTTCGTGAAGTCCGCGGCGCCGTCCATACTCAGGGCGTACTTGCCGATCATGCCCAGGCACAGCAGGACCAGGAGGACACCGGTGATGTAGGCCAGGGCGCGGTAGCGGGTCAGCACGGATCGCTTCATGCGTACGAGCGTAACCGCCCGTTTTGCGCGATCTTCAGGCGACCCCGCGCATCCGGGACACGGCGGCTCAGCTCTCCTCGAAGTCCTGCGCCGCCACCCGCAGCGGCCGCAGCATCGCGAAGATCTCCGCGCACTCCTCGGCGTCGTACGCGCCCAGGCCGAAGTCCATCGCCATCAGGTCGCGGGTGGCCGCGTCGACCGTCTCGCGGCCCTTGTCGGTGATGGAGGCGAGGGTGCCGCGGCCGTCGTTGGGGTTGGGCCGCTTGTCGACGAGGCCCGACTTCACCAGGCGGTCCACGGTGTTGGTGACCGAGGTGGGGTGCACCATCAGGCGCTCCCCGATCTTCGACATCGGCAGCTCGCCGGCCTTGGAGAAGGTGAGGAGCACCAGCGCCTCGTACCGCGCGAAGGTCAGTCCGTACGGCTTGACCACCGCGTCGACCTCGGCGAGCAGGATCTGGTGGGCGCGCATGATCGAGGTGATCGCGGCCATGGACGGCACGGAACCCCAACGCTGCTTCCAGAGTTCATCGGCTCGCGCGATGGGGTCGAACGACAGACTGAGCGGCTTCGGCACGCCTGCACCTTACCGGGCGGTCACATCGTGGTCAGCCCCGTCTCGGAGTACGGTCGACGCCCCGCGCGCCCGGCGCACCTCCACGGCGAGCGCGACCGAGCAGACCGTGCCGAGCACGCCCGCCCCCGCGACCACATGCGCCACCGGGAAGAACTCGGCGGCGAGCCCGGCGAGCGCCATCCCGACGCCCTGGACGGTCATGAGCCCGGCCGTCATCAGCGTCATGGCACTGCCCTTCAGGTCCTCGGGCACGGCCGCGACGAACCACTGGTCGAGCCCGACGACATAGGCGCCCGCCACCCCGGCGAGCAGCAGCAGTACGGCGCTGGCCGCGATCCCCGGCGTGACCGCGTACCCGAGCAGCGGCAGCAGGCCGAGGGCGCCGAGCGGCAGGACCAGCTTGGAGCGGGCGCTCGCATCGAGGCGGGCGCCGACGTACAGCTCGGCGGCGATATGGCCGACCGGCATCGCGCACATCAGCAGGCCGAGCGCGGCCGGGCCCGCTCCGATGCGTTCCGCGTACGGCGCGGCCAGGGCCTCCGGGGCGACGACGAAGCCGGTCGGCACCCAGAAGAGCAGCATCAGGGCGCGCAGGCGACGGTCGCCGAAGACCCGGCGGGCGGCGGTGAGCGAGTCCTTGAGCAGGGCCCCGCCGCTCGCGGCCCGCGCGGGGCGGGACCTGGTGCCGAAGCGGAGGAGCGCGGCGGAGCAGAGGAACGTGCCGAGGGTGACGGCGATGGCGCCGCGCGGCGACACCGCGGCGAGCAGCAGTCCGCCCGCGCCGAACCCGGCGAGCACGGCGCTCTGCGAGACGATCCGCAGCAGCGAGCGGCCGAGCACGAACAGCTCGCCGTCGCCGAGGATGTCGGTGAGCGCGGCCATCCGCGTCCCGGTGAAGACCGGCGCGATCGCGGCGACGGCGCAGCGCAGCGCGAGCAGCCCGCCGACGGGCGTGCCGGGAAGCAGCATCACGGCGACGCAGCCGGCGCAGAGCAGATCGCAGACGACGAGCACGCGCCGCGCGGGGTGCCGGTCGGCGACGGAGGCGAAGAGCGTGCCGCCGAGCAGGTACGGCAGGAAGCCGAGCGCGAAGGTGAGGGCGCTGAGCAGCGGGGACCGGGTCAGGTCGTAGACGAGCACGGTCAGCGCGAGCTCGCTGACGACGACGCCGAGCAGCGAGAGCAGATGCGCCGCGAACACCGCCCGGAACTCGGTCACGGCGAACAGGGCGGCATAGCGCGTACGGCCGGGGCTGCCGGGCCCGGCGACGGGTGAGGTGGACATGCGAAGCAGCCTGCCGCCGCCCCGACCCCGCCTCCAGATATTCGCCCCGTACCGAATCCGGGCGCATTCCCGGCCCCGGTTCCGGGCAACATGTCCTGGAGACAAGGGAGTTGTGTGCGTACCGGGAAAGGGGCGAGGGGCGATGGCGTTACGCCTTGTACTCGGGGAGAGCGATCTGTTGCGCTGCCGCTTCGCGCTGTCCCCGCTGTGGGAGACGCAGCAGGCGGTGCGCACCCTCGCCCGCCCCGAGCACCACGGCTACCACCTGCCCTGGATACGCCGCACGCGCGCGGCCGCGGCCGGCCTCGACCTGGCCCCGCTGTGGCTGCTCATGCCGCAGCGCGGGCACGGCGCCGACCTGCTCTCGCCGCCGCCGCTCGGCCCCACGGCCTCGTTCGCGGAGGAGATCGCGCGGGTGCGGGCCACCGACCCGGAGACCGCCCGGGTCGACATCGCCAAGTCGCTCGCCGACCAGCCCGGCGGCCTCACCTCCGCGCGCGGCCGGGCGATGCTGGCGGACCCGGAGCGGGCCGTGCGGGACCTGGCCGACCTCCTCGAATGGGCCTGGGAGGCGCTGATCGAGCCGGACTGGCCGCGGTTCCGGGCGCTTCTGGAGGCGGACGTGGCGTACCACTCGCGTCGGCTCGCGGAGGTCGGATTCGGGTGCCTCCTCGGCGAGTTGAGCCCGCGGCTGCAGTGGGCGGACTCCACGCTGACGATCACGCAGACGAAGGGCGAGCACTCCCGCGTCCTGGATGGCAGCGGTCTGGTCCTGATGCCGTCGGTCTTCACCTGGCCGGAGACGGTGGGCGGCATCGACGAGCCCTGGCCGGCCGCGGTGATCTACCCGGTGCGCGGCATCGGCGGCCTCTGGACGGAGCCCTCGGCCCGTACGCCGAAGGCGCTCGCCCGGCTGCTCGGGCGGGGGCGGGCGGACATCCTGTGCGCCCTCACCGAACCCGCCGCGACGACGACGCTGGCGGAGCGGCTCGCGCTGGCCCCGTCCTCGGTCTCGGCACACCTCTCGGCGCTGCGCGGAGCGGGCCTGCTGACCTCCCGCCGCCAGGGCCGGCAGGTGCTTTACGAGCGCACGCCGCTGGGGATCGCGCTGGCGGGTTCGGAGGGGCCGCGCCCCTGACCCGTACGGCCGACCGGCGAGCCGCCTCCTGGTCCACCGTCAGCCACCGTCACCCCACTGACCTGGTCCGACACGGTGTCACACCGCGATGACGGCGCGCCCGTTATGCCACGATTGCCCGGTCCTTTCGTGCGCCGTAGCCAAGGGGGCAGGATGCCCGCCCACACCCGCACCGACCACCACCGCAGCCGCCTCGGCCGCCGCGTGCGCCTTGTGCGCCGTCGCCGGCTCGCGCGCGGCGGGGCCGCGCTCGCCGCGCTCGGGCTCGTCCTCGGCTGCAGCCCCGAGTCGGACGACCCGCAGACCAAGGACGCGGCGCTCGTACGCGGGCCGTCCAAGCCGTCGGGCTCGCAGTCCGAGTTCTGGGTGGACCCGAACAGCCCGGCCGCCCGGCAGGTCGCGCAGTGGCGGGCGAAGGGCCGTGACTCCGACGCCGACATGATCCGCCGCATCGCCGACCAGCCGATGGCCGTATGGCCCGCGGGCGACGACCCGGGTCCGACGATCAAGGCGGCCACGCGCGGCGCCGAGAAGGCGAACCGGACCGCGGTCCTCGTCGCGTACAACATCCCGCACCGCGACTGCGGGCAGCACTCGCGGGGCGGCGCGGCGAGCGCGGACGCCTACCGGCAGTGGATCGGCGCGTTCGCCGACAACATCGAGGACAGCAAGGCCCTGGTGATCCTGGAGCCGGACGCCATCCCGCACCTCGTGGACGGCTGCACCCCGGCCGAGTACCAGGAGGAGCGCTACCAGCTGATGTCCGAGGCGATCGACCGCCTCAAGAAGCAGCCCAACGTCAAGGTGTACGTCGACGCCGGCCACTCCGCCTGGATCCAGGACCGCGGCCGGCTCACCCAGGCACTGTGGAAGGCGGGCATCGACCGCGCCGACGGCTTCGCCCTGAACGTCTCCAACTTCCAGACGGACGCGGCGACCAAGACGTACGGCAAGGACCTCTCGAAGCTCCTGAACGGCAAGCACTTCGTGATGGACACCGGCCGCAACGGCAAGGGGCCGTTGCCCGGCGGCGACGAGGCCTGGTGCAACCCGCCGGGCCGGGCGCTCGGCAACCGCCCCAGCACGAAGACCGGCGACCCGGTCGTGGACGCGTTCCTGTGGATCAAGCGCCCCGGTGAGTCGGACGGCGAGTGCAGGGGTGGCCCCCCGGCGGGCAAATGGTGGCCGGAATACGCCCTGAACCTCTCCCGCAACTCGGGCTAGCCCTCTCTTCCTTCTCCCCACCCCGCCCCTTCCCGAAAGTCCTCAGCAGACAGCTCCGGGGGCTCCGCCCCCGACCCCCGCACCCCGGGGCTGCCGCCCCTGACCCCTGCTTCGGGGCTGCCGCCCCGAACCCCCACCACGGGGCTCCGCCCCGGACCCCATCCCGGGGGCCAGCCCACGGCCCCCTCCCCCAAGCTCTCGGCTTCGCTCGAGCAGGGGGACCCCCATCTCAAACACCGGAGGGGCTGGATTTTTCCCCCCGAGGCCGTGAGCTGAATGCCCCCGGCTCCCTTCAGATGCGGGGGGGGCGAATTACCCCGCCCCTCAGATGCGGGGGCTGGAGATTCTCGCAAGCTGAGGGCAGGGCTGAACTTTCCGATCTGGGGCTGCGACGGCGCCCCGACAGGGGCGCGGGGAACTGCGCGACCAGCCACGACGAACCGGCAGCCAAACAACAGCCGGAGTCCGGGGCGCAGCCCCGACACCGGGCCCCAAGGTCAGCAGCGCCTAACAGGGGCCGGGGGCTGCGCCACCGAAAGCGGGGTCCAAGGTCAGCAGCCCCAGGCAGGACCGCGGCCGCGACAGGGCCCCGACAGGGGCGCGGGGAACTGCGCGACCAGCCACGACGAACCGGCAGCCAAACAACAGCCGGGGACCGGGGCGCAGGGGCGACAGCCCCGGGCAGAGGGGCGGGGGGCGGCAGCCGCCCGAGGCGGATCCGGGGCGCAGCCCCGACACCGGGATCCAGGGGCGGCAGCCCCGGGGAGAGGGACCGGGATGCCAGCCCCGGACCGAGACGCGGGGCGGGGGCGGCAGCCCCGGACCGAGAGGCGGGGGCGGCAGCCCCGGCAGGGGGCGGGGGCTGCAGCCGCCGAAGGGGTTCGGGGGGGGCAACCCCCGGGTTCGGAAAGGGCTCAGCTGCCCCCGCTGGGCGTACTGGACACCCGAGTAGTAGCCGTAGGCGCCGCACTGGGCGCCGCCTGAGTGGTCGGGGTCGTGGTCGACGGCGCCTGCACCGGCGTCGTCGGGAGCAGGACCGGTTCGAGCTCGGCCGCCCCACGCCGCGAACGGAACTCGCCGAAGGCCCAGATCGTCGCGGGCGCGAGCGAGATCACCAGGCCCAGGACCGCCCAGGTCCACATCGCCGCATGATGGTGCCCGAGCACGAACGACGCGGCGAGCGACACCGCCAGCAGCGCCGCCCACGACAGGTGGACGCGGAACGTCAGCAGCCGGTCGGGGCTGGCGTCGTCCCCCTTGGGCGTGACCACGAACCGGCAGGGCCGCCGCAGCACCGCCGCCCCCAGCGACTTGGCGTAGATCGGCGCGGAGAGCGCGGACATCGCCATCCCGGCGAGCCCCCCGGAGCCTTCCGGTTCGTGCGGGGAGACGTTGTGCCGCCGGTTCCACAGGTAGAGCCCCACCTGCAGGGCCGCGGCGTCGCTGTAGAGCATCAGCCAGATCGACGCGGCGACCTGCGTCCCGGACGCCCCGAACCACAGGAACAGGAAGCAACTGAGGATGCCGAGCGTCCAGTTGACCGCGGTCATGGGGTAGTAGACCAGCATCAGCGAGTAGTTGAAGAACCGTCCGGGCGGCATCCGGAAGGGCGCCCGCCAGTACTGCTTGATGACCGTCTCGTACGTGCCGCGGGACCAGCGGAGCTGCTGCGTGAAGAAGTCGGTCCAGGAGGCCGGGCCCTCGCCGACGGCCAGGACGTCCGGGGTGTAGACGGAGCGCCAGTGCCGGCCGGTGCGCGGGTTCTTGCGGCGGTGCAGCTCGAAGCCGGTGGCCATGTCCTCGGTGATCGAGTCGTAGAGGCCGCCGACCTGCTTGACGGCGGATATCCGTACGGCGTTGTTGGTGCCGACGAACATGGGGGCGCGGTAGGCGTTGCCGGCGCGCTGGATGAGCGCGTGGAAGAGGAACTGCTGGGACTCGGCGGCCTTGGTGACGGGGGCGTCGTAGTTCCCGTACACCTGGGGTCCGACGACGAAGGCGACGTCCTGGTCGCGGAAGTAACCCATCATCCGCTCAAGGAAGTTGGGGAGCGGGACGTGGTCGGTGTCGACCGAGGCGAAGAACTCGTACTTGTCGCCGTGCATCGCGAGCCAGGCGTTGTAGTTGCCGTGTTTCGTCTTCGCCTTGTGGACCCCGCTGGGCCGGTTCCACTCGGGGACGCCCTTGCGGGAGAAGTGGCGTACGCCGAGTTCGGCGCAGAGCTCCTTGGCCTCCTGGTCGTCGCCCTCGTCCAGGAGCCAGACGTCGACGACGCCGTCGTGGCGTATCTCGGTCGCGCCTTCGAGGGTGGCGCGGACCATGGATATGGGTTCCTTGCCGGGCACGTACGTGGTGATGAAGGCGACGCGGGTGCCGGGTTCGGGGCGTACGGGCACGGGGTCGCGGGCGACGAACGTGGCGTGCGCGATGGATATGACGTTGATCAGCATGAACAGCTCGATGCAGCCGATCGCGACGAGCATCGTGACGTCCAGCCAGACCAGCCAGCGGTCCCCGCCCTCGCGCTGCGTCCAGTGGGTCGGCCAGACGAGGTAGACGAGCAGGAGGCCGGTGAGGACGGGGGCGAGCGTCATCAGGAGGACAGCGCGTATTCGGTGCGGCTCGGCGGAGAGGAGCCTGGTGTACTGCACGCGGTAGCCGCCGTGGTCGCCGCCGGCCGGCTCGGTGAGCGGCCCGGCGAGGGTGCTGTGGGTGTCGTATCGGTAGCACTCCGGCCGCACAGCGCCTCCAGGTCTTCGATGATCTGGCGATGGCCGGTTCGGGAGACGAACAGGCCAATACCCTTACAAAAAGGGAGATTTCTCGGCGTGTCGAACCGGGCGCGTCCGTGTGAGCGGTTTTACGGCGAGCGGTTTCACCGGGCTCGCGGAGGGGACGGCCGTCGCCGCGGGGGCGGCCGGGGCGTCAGCGGCGCGGGGACGCCGCGCGGGCCCGCCAGGAGTGCGCCGGGAGATGCGGCGGCTGATGGTCCCAGCCGGCCCGGCGGGAGCGCGGGCGCGGGTCGGGCAGTGTGTGCGACCCGCGCACCAGCGCGATGAAGACCGCGGTGAAGGCAGCGAGTTCCAGGTGGTTCGGGCTGCCTCGGACGACCTTGATCATGTGACGGCGTATCACCAGGAGACCGGCAGCGCCTTGGGGCCGCGGATCAGGCCCCCCGTCTGCCACTCGATCCGCTCGGGCGGCACCGCGAGCGCGAGTGCCGGGTAGCGGTCGAGCAGGGTGGCGAGGATGATCTCGGACTCCATCCGGGCCAGCATCGAGCCGACGCAGTGGTGCGGGCCGTTCCCGAACGCCATATGGGCGATGGGCCCCCGGTCGAAGTCGAGCGCGTCGGGGTTCGGGAAGGCCTCGGGGTCGCGGTTGGCCGCGAGGTACGACGAGTAGACCGCCTCGCCCGCCCGGACCACGACGCCCGCGATCTCGACGTCCTGCGTGGCGATCCGCGGCAGGCCCACTCCGCTGCGGTGCGGGATGTAGCGCAGCAGCTCGTCGACGGCCTGCGGGATCAGCTCCGGTTCGGCGCGCAGCCGCTGAAGTTGACGCGGATGGGTGAGCAGCGCGTACACCATGTTGGCGCTGTTGTTGCGTACGGCGTGCGCACCGCTCACGAGGATGGCGGTGGCCAGGGAGATCGCCTCCGGCTCGGTGATCTCGCCGGCGTCGGCGGCCGCGGCGAGCACGCCTGCCAGGTCGTCGGCCGGCTCCTCGCGCCGCCGGGCGAGCAGGTCGACGACGCACTCGCGGACCGTCATCCTTGCGTCGCTGCTCCGCTCGGGGGCCGGCCCCGGAGTCATGATCAGGTTCGCCCAGGACGTCATGTCCTTGCGCATGTCCTGGTCCATGCCGAGCAGGTCGGCGACGGCCGCGAGCGGGAAGGGGCCGTGCAGGTGCTCCACCAGGTCCGCGGGTGAGCCGTGCCGCTCCATCGCGTCGAGGAGGCCGTCGGCGGTGCGCTGTGCGGTGGGCCTGAGCTTCTGCATGCTCTTGCCGGTGAACGCCCGCGCCACCACCCGCCGCATGTCGTTCAGGCGGGGCGGGTCGGCGTAGTTGAGGGACGCCTGCTGGGAGGCGATGGCGTGCGGCGAGGAGCTGGTGACCGTGCGCCCGACCAGCTCCGCGCGGCTGAAGCGCGGGTCGGTCGTCGCCGCCTTGACGTCGGCGTAGCGCGCCATCAGCCAGGCGCTGCCCTCACCGAACGGCAGCTGTACCCGAGTGGCGCGCCCGTCCTGCAGCCGGGCGTGCAGGAAGGGGTCGAACTCCAGGCCCTGGAGGTCGTCGAGGCTCCAGCAGTGGACCGTCTCGTCCGAAGCCCGTTCCGTCTCCGGGCCGAGGGGCGCGCGCGGCTCTGACGTCATGCTTCATCTCCCTGTTGCGTTGTCGGCTTCCTTGTCGCTCCCGGTCTCTCCCGGCGGTCGGTTCCGCGGGACGCGGGCAGCGGCATGCCTTCCCTCTCGTCGCCCGACCCGCCGCGCGCGCCGTCCAGCGTCACCGGTTTGGCCCCGTCCCCGGGGGATCAGTCCCGCGCGCGCATTCCGCACCGGTCCGTGAGGCTGTGTCCGAACAGGAAAGGAGAGCCGCCGTGGCGACTCTGTGCAGACCAACGGTGTCCGTTCCCGACCATGTGATCACCATGGAGCAGACCCTCGACCTGGCCCGGTCCGTGCACGCGGACCACCCACAGCTCGACCTGGCCCTGCGACTGATCGAGAACACCGGCGTCGCGAAGCGGCACCTGGTGCGCCCGATCGACGAGATCCTCAAGCACCCCGGCTTCGAACAGCGCAACGCCGTCTACGAGGTCGAGGCCAAGGCGCGCGTCCCGGAGGTGGTGAAGCAGGCGCTCGCCGACGCGGACCTGCGCCCGACGGACATCGACCTGATCGTCTACGTGTCCTGCACCGGCTTCATGATGCCGTCGCTGACCGCGTGGATGATCAACACGATGGGGTTCCGCACCGACACCCGGCAGTTGCCCATCGCCCAGCTGGGCTGCGCGGCCGGCGGAGCCGCGGTGAACCGTGCGCACGACTTCTGCACGGCGTACCCGGAGGCGAACGCGCTCATCGTCGCCTGCGAGTTCTGCTCCCTCTGCTACCAGCCGAGCGACCTGGAGGTGGGAAACCTGCTCTCCAACGGCCTGTTCGGCGACGGCGTGGCCGCGGCGGTGGTCCGTGGCCGCGGCGGCACCGGCATCGAACTGCGCCGCAACGGCTCGTACATCATTCCCCGAACGGAGGAGTGGATCGCATACGAAGTGAAGGCGACCGGATTCCACTTCCGGCTCGACCGGCGCGTTCCCGGAACCATGGAGCCGCTCGCGCCGGTGCTGAAACAGCTGGCCAGCGCCCACGGATGGGACGCCGCCGCCTTGGACTTCTACATCATCCACGCCGGCGGCCCACGGATCCTCGACGACCTCAGCAAGTACCTCGGTGTGGCATCCGAAGCATTCCGCTTCAGCCGGACCACACTGACCGAGTACGGCAACATCGCGAGCGCCGTCGTCCTGGACGCGTTGCGCCGGCTCTTCGACGAGAACGACACCCGCGACACCGCGCGAGGCCTCCTGGCGGGGTTCGGTCCGGGCATCACCGCCGAGGTCGCACTGGGCAACTGGAGCACCGGGACGTAAGGCCGCCTGGACGAGCACGCCCAGGCGGAGAGACCGCGTCACGGAGGAATCGACAACGATGCTGAGGGACGGCCCCGACACCGCGCAGCCACCCGTCACGCACTGGCCGGCACTGAACCTGGACGGGGTCGACTTCGACCCCGTCCTCGCCGAGCTGATGCGAGCAGGGCCGGTGACCCGCATCAAGCTCCCCAACGGCAGCGGCTGGGCCTGGCTCGTCTGCCGGTACGACGACGTGCGGACGGTGACCAACGACCCGCGGTTCAGCCGCAAGCTGGTCGTCGAGCACGACGTCACCCGCCTGGCCCCGCACTTCATCCCCGCCCCCGGCGCGGTCGGCTTCGAGGACCCGCCCGACCACACCCGGCTGCGTCGCGCCGTCGCCGGGGCCTTCACCGCCGCCGGTGTGGAGCGGCTCCGTACGCGGGCGCAGAAGATGCTCGACGGCTTCGTCGAGGGGATTCTGCGCGACGGACCGCCGGCCGACCTGACGGAACGGCTGCTCGCGCCGTTCCCGCTCGCCGTCGTGTGCGAGCTGATGGGCGTCCCGGAGGCCGACCGCGCCCGGGTGCACGAGTGGACCGCCCTGATCCTGTCCTCGGCCCAGGGCGCGCAGCGCAGCGAGCAGGCCAAGCAGGACATGCTGGCCTACCTCGGCGCCCGCCTGCGGGAGGGGCGCGGGACGGACGGCGACACGGTCATCGGGCTGCTCGTGGAAGCCGTCGAAGCCGGCGAGGTCACCGAGGAGGAGGCCACCGGGCTCGCGCTGCTCATCCAGATCGGCGGCGAGGCGGTCACCAACAACGTCGGCAACATGGTCTACATCCTGCTCACCCGTCCCGACCTCCTCGAACGGCTGCGCAGCACCCCGGAGTTGAGGCCCTCCGCGCTCAACGAACTCCTTCGCTACATCCCGCACCGCAACGCCGTCGGGCTCTCCCGGATCGCCCTGGAGGACGTCACGATCGCCGGCCAGCTCATCCGCGCGGGCGAAGCGGTCTACGTCTCCTACCTGGCCGCCAACCGCGACGCGGACGTCTTCCCCGAGCCCGACGAGCTACGGCTCGACCGCAGCCCCAACCCGCACGTCTCCTTCGGGTACGGCCCGCACTACTGCCCCGGAGCCGTGCTCGCCCGCCTGGAGTCCGAACTGCTCATGGACGCGCTGCTCGACCGGTTCCCCGACCTGCGGTTCAGCGTCTCCACGGACGAGTTGCGCTGGCGTCCCGGTGCGCTCATCCGGGGGCCCGAAGGTCTCCCGGTGACCTGGTCATGACCGCGCACCTCGCCCGCTCGGGACTGCTCGTGCCGCCCGGCAAGGGGCGGACCCTGGTCACCCCGGCCCAGCAGGTCACGTTCAAGGTCACCGGGGAGCACTCCCGGGTCACCTCCAGCTTCGAGGTCGTCGTACCGCCCGGCTTCGACGTCGGGGCCCATCTGCACACCCGCAGCGAGGAGCTCTTCTACGTCCTCGAGGGCGAGCTCGACGTGATGGCGTTCGAGCCCCGCGTCCGCAGCGGCGACGACTGGCGGCAGTGGCAGGCGCTCGACGGCCGCCGGGTCGTCCGTGCGACGCCGGGGACCGTGATCGTGGTGCCGCCGGGCTGCCCGCACGCCTTCGCCAATCCGACGGGCGAACCGGCCAGGATGTTCTTCCAGGCCTCACCGCCACCGGACCACGAGCGGTACTTCGAGGAGCTCCTCACCCTGCTCGACGCCGGTACGGCACCGGACACCGAGGCGATCCAGGAGCTGCGGGCCCGCTACGACATCGAGCAGCTCACGCCGCTCCGCCACGACCTGACCTGACCTGACCGCCGACTCGGCTTCGCTCTCTGCCAGTTCGACGCTCAGTCGTCCCTTCGTTCAGCCGTTCCTTCGTTCAGCCACTCCTTCGTTCAGCCACTCCTTCGTTCGGCCCTTTCGCAGTTCCCCATTTCCGCAGTTACCCCATTCCGCCCTCATGCTCGGGAGATCTCATGCTGTGCACTCGGCGCACGCTTCGTACCGCCCTGCGTGTCCTGCCCGCCTCGGCGCTCGTCCTGGCCTCCGTGGCCATGGCTCCGGCCACCGCCGCCGAATCCCTGCCCGCCCACTGGTGCACCGTCAACGGGGAGGAGGCCCCTCCCGGTGAGCGGGTGGAGGGAACGCCGGGCCCCGACACGATCATGTGCGAGGGCGACGTGCAGAACGCCATCGTCTGGGGCGGCGGCGGCGCGGACAACATCCGGGTCAAGGGCCTGGTCGTCGACTCGTCGATCCTCGGCGGCGAGGGCGACGACCGGATCCAGGTCAACAACCTCTTCCCCCGCAACGCCGACTCGATGGTCCGTGGCGGGGCGGACGACGACACCATCATCACCGCGGTCGTGGTGGGCACGGCCGAGCACGGCGCCACCGTCCACGGCGACCACGGCGACGACGAGATCACCACGGGCACCGTGCAGGGTCAGCCCGGCACGTACCAGCGCGGCGGCGGCCAGGTGTTCGGCAACGACGGCGACGACGTGATCCGCACCAGCTCGGTCGACCTCGGCGGCCGGGTCGTCGGCGGCAGCGAGAACGACGTCATCGAGCCCAAGTCGCTGGGCGTCGAGTCCTCCGGGACCGTCCAGGGCGGGCCGGGCAACGACGTGGTCCAGGCGCCGGGCGGCGGGACCCTGACCATCGGCCCCGGCTGGGCGCAGGTCGACGGCGGTCCGGGAACCGACACGTGCAATGTGGAGCACGCCTCGACGGGCGACCGGATCCGCAGCTCAGTCGCGGGCTGCCCCTGACGGACGGCGGCCCCGGTGGGCGCCGTGGGTGCGCTCCACGGGCAGGCCGCCGGGCAGCATGAGAAAGGTCAGGACGGCCCCGGCGACGAAGATTCCCGCCGCTGCCGTGAAGACCGTGTGATAGCTCTCCAGGGCGGCCCGCGCCACGACATCCGGCGTGGGCCGCCTGCCTGCCAGATGCGCGGCCGCGGAGCCCGCGGCGAGGGTGCTCATCAGCGCCGTGCCGACCGAACCGCCGGTCTGCCGCATGGCGTTGACCGTGGCCGAGCCGACGCCGGCGTCGCGTGGGTCGACGCCCGCGGTGCCGAGGTTCATCGCGGCCGCCGTGATCAGGCCCATGCCGAGGCCGGTGGCGACCTGGCCCGGCACGATGTCCACGACGTACGGGCTGTCCGGTGAGAGGCCGGTCAGCCACGCCATGCCGGCCGCCGCGAGCAGCATGCCGCCGCTGACCCGCGCACGCGCGCCGAGCCTGCGGAACAGGCCCGTACCGCTGCCGATCGCGCTGAGCATGACGCAGCAGGACATCGGCATGAAGGCGAGCCCGGTCCTGGCGGGACCGTAGCCGCGGCTGTGCTGCAGGTAGTACGCGAGGAACAGGAAGACCCCGAACATGCCGAGGCCGGTGATGAACACGGCCACGAGAGCCGTCCCGCGGACCCGGTCGAGGACGATGCGCAGCGGCAGCAGCGGGTTGCGGGCCCGGCTCTGCCACCGCACGAAGCCGGCGAGCAGTACGGCGCCGGAGGCGAGGAAGCCCCAACTGCCGGGCGACGACCAGCCGTTGACGCCGGCCTGCGCGAGGCCGTAGACCACGCAGAAGAGTCCGGACGAGGCCAGGGCGGCGCCGGGCAGATCGAGTCGGGGCGGGGCGGTGGGCCGTTGCCGCCGGAGCAGCAGCGCACCTCCGGTGACGGCGACCGCGGCGAAGAGGACGTTGACGTAGAGCGTCGAACGCCAGCTCAGGTGCTCGGTGAGCAGGCCGCCCAGGAGCAGGCCCACCGCGCCGCCCGACGCGGCGAGGGCCCCGAACACGCCGAAGGCCTTGCCGCGTTCGGGGCCGACGAAGGTCGTGGTGAGCAGGGCAAGGGCGGCGGGTGCGAGCAGGGCGGCGCACACGCCCTGCAGGGCGCGGGCCGTGACCAGCATCTCGAAGCCGGTCGCGGCGCCGCCGAGCGCGGAGGCCGCGGCGAAGCCGATGTGGCCGATGAGAAAGGCGCGCCGGCGCCCGCACAGGTCGGCCACCCGCCCGCCGAGCAGCAGCAGCGTGCCGAAGGCCATGGCGTACGAGGTGACCACCCACTGGCGGCGGCTGTCGGAGAAGGCGAGGTCGGCCTGGGCGGAGGGCAGGGCGATGTTCACGATGGTGGCGTCGAGGACGACCATGAGCTGGGTGAGGCCGATGACCGCGAGGATCTTCCAGCGGCGCGGGTCGGGCGGCGCTGCGGTCTCGTGCTGCCCGCGGCCGGTGCGGGTTCCGCCCGTGGGCTCCGTTGCCATGCCGACTCCGTGAGGTGCGCGGGATCCTGCCTGAGCCCATCTGACCTGCTGCGGGGGCGGTGCGCATCCGGAGGAACCCCGGCATGCGGAACCCCGGCTTGCGGAGGAACCCCGGCAGGCAAAGAGCCCCCGCCGGGGCGGGGGCTCTCGGGGCGCTTCGCAGGGGCCGCTAGTCGGCGAGGTGGCGCTCCACCGTGTCGACCTTGGAGGTCATGCCGTCCGTCACGCCGGGGCGGATGTCGGCCTTGAGGACGACGGAGACGCGCGGGGCGCGGGCCTCGACGGCGGCGACGGCGCGCTTCACGACGTCCATCACCTCGTCCCATTCGCCCTCGATCGAGGTGAACATCGCGTCCGTACGGTTCGGCAGGCCGGACTCGCGGACGACGCGGACGGCGTCGGCGACGTACTCCCCCACGTCCTCACCGACGCCGAGCGGGGTCACCGAGAAGGCGACGATCATGCGGTGACCGTGCCTTCCTGGCGGGCGCGGGAGGCGATCACGGCGGCCTCGGCCTCGCGCTTCAGCTTCTTCTCGGCGAAGAAGCCGCCGGTGGGCAGCACGGAGAGAACGAAGTAGAGCGCGGCCCGCTTGACGTCCCACTTGGTGCGGTTCCAGGCGTCCAGCCAGAACAGCACGTAGAGGACGAACAGGATGCCGTGGATCGCGCCCATCACCGGCACCGCGTTGAAGTCCGTGGTGCGCTTGAGCACCGAGCAGACGAGCAGCAGCAGGAACGAGATGGCCTCCGGCGCGGAGACCAGGCGCAGGCGGCGGAGGGCGGAGGCGGTCTTGAGTTCCACGGGTCACCTTCGTCGGGGGGCGAATGCGGTAGGGGGCTCGCTTGCGCCGATCTTCTTGTGAAAGCACGCACAAGCTCGCTCCATTGTGGCAGCTGTCTTTGCCGACTCTTTATCAGGGTCGGGTTTCAGGGTCGGCTCAGGGACGGGTCAGGGTCGAAGGCCCTGTTCGTCCGGCGTACGCGCCGACTAACGTCGAGCCGTGGCTCAGTTCCGACTGCAAGGCAGCAAGGTGCTCGCCGTCTCCATGACGGGCGACGCCGTGAAGGCGAAGAACGGCTCGATGGTCGCGTACGACGGCCAGATGGCGTTCAAGAAGATGTCCGGCGGCGGCGACGGCATCCGCGGGATGGTGACGCGGCGCCTCACCGGCGAGCAGATGACCGTGATGGAGGTGAAGGGGCACGGCACCTGCTTCTTCGCCGACCGCGCGAGCGAGATCAACCTGGTCCAGCTGCAGAACGACACGTTGTACGTGGAGTCGAGCAACGTGCTGTGCACCGACGGCGGGCTGCGCACCGGCACCAGCTTCACCGGTCTGCGCGGCGCCTCGCAGGGCAACGGCCTGTTCACGACGACGATCGAGGGCACGGGGCAGGCGGCAATCATGTCGGACGGCCCCGCGGTGGTGCTCCGGGTGTCGCCGCAGTACCCGCTGAGCGTCGACCCGGGGGCGTACATCGCGCATCAGGGGAACGTGAGCCAGAGCTTCCAGTCCGGCGTGAACTTCCGCACGCTCATCGGCGAGGGCTCCGGGGAGTCCTTCCAGATCCGCTTCGAGGGCGACGGCCTGGTGTACGTCCAGCCCAGCGAGCGGAACACGATCGGCGGGGAGGTCTGATGCCGTTCCGTGAGGTCAACCCGAAGATGGTCGAGGCCACGGTCGCGCCAGGACAGCGGCTCTTCAGCCAGCGCGGGGCGATGCTCGCGTACAAGGGCGAGGTGTCTTTCACGCCCAACATGCAGGGCGGGCAGGGCGGTGTGATGTCGATGGTCGGGCGCCGGGTCGCGGGCGAGGCGACGCCGCTGATGACCGTCGAGGGCAGTGGCACGGTGCTGTTCGGGCACGGCGGCCACCACATCGAGGTGATCAACCTCGCCGGGGACACGCTGTACGTGGAGGCGGACCGGCTGCTCGCCTTCGACGGGACGTTGGAGCAGGGCACGATGTTCATGGGCTCGCAGGGCGGCGTGATGGGCATGGTGCGCGGCCAGGTCACGGGGCAGGGGCTGTTCACGACGACGCTGAAGGGCCACGGCGCGGTGGCGGTCATGGCGCACGGCGGCGTCATCGAGATCCCGATCACCCCGCAGTCCCCGGTCCACGTCGACCCGCAGGCATACGTCGCACACCACGGGGACGTACGCAACAAGCTGTCCACCGCGCTCGGCTGGCGGGACATGGTGGGGCGCGGCTCGGGCGAGGCGTTCCAGCTGGAGCTGTCCGGAAGCGGCGCGGTGTACGTCCAGGCATCGGAGGACAAGCTGTGAGCACGCCATACGGACACGCGGCGCACGGGCAGCCGGGCGGCCCGCAGGTCCTGGACCCGACGACGCTGCCGAGCGACGACAACGTCAATCCGTACACCTTCTGCGTGGAGTTGCAGGGGAGCCAGTGGTTCCTGCAGAAGGGGAAGATGATCGCCTACTACGGGTCGATCGACTTCCAGGGCATCGGGCACGGCCGCCTGGACCGCCTTGTGCGCACGTCGTTCCATTCGCCACTGCACGCGAGCGACTGGGTGGTGGCCGAGGGCAGCGGCAAGATGCTCCTCGCCGACCGGGCCTTCGACGTCAACTCCTTCGATCTGGACGAGGGCAACCTGACGATCCGCTCCGGGAACCTGCTCGCTTTTCAGCCAACTCTCGCGCTGAAGCAGAGCATCGTGCCGGGCTTCCTGACGCTCATCGGCACGGGCAAGTTCGTGGCGGCGAGCAACGGTCCGGTGGTGTTCATGGAGCCGCCGATCCGGGTGGATCCGCAGGCCCTGGTGGGTTGGGCGGACTGCCCTTCGCCGTGCCATCACTACGACCACGGGTACATGACGGGCGTCATGGGAGGCGTGCGCGCGCTGACCGGTCTCGGTGGGGTCTCGGGCGAGGAGCACCAGTTCGAGTTCGTGGGCGCGGGTACCGTGCTGCTGCAGTCGTCCGAGGCGCTCCTCGCCGAGCAGGCGACGGGGGTCACGCCGCAGGAGCCCGGGGTGCCGGGCGGCGGCACGGCGGGCGGGCAGGGCGGACACGGCGGTGGGCAGGGGGCACCGAGACTTCCCGGCCAGCTGGGAGACCTCCAGCGTCGCTTCGGGCTGTGAACGGTAGTCTGCGGAGTGTGACGGCCTCGAACAACGGCGTTCGAGCAGCGGCGAGAGCCGCCCCGCCGAGGCCGTCCGGACCGTGTGCGCCGTCACACCCCCCACACTCGTTCACTTTTCAACTTCTTAGGTAGAATCGATACATGGAGACCGAAACTGCCACCCACTGGCTGACCGAGGCCGAGCAGTGTGCGTGGCGCACACACCTCGAGGTCAACCGGCTGCTCACGTACCAGCTGGAGAAGGATCTGCAGCCCTTCGGCCTCACCATCAACGACTACGAGATCCTGGTCAACCTCTCCGAGTCCGAGGACCTGCGGATGCGGATGAGCGACCTGGCGACGGCCACGCTGCAGTCCAAGAGCCGTCTCTCGCACCAGATCACCCGCATGGAGAACGCCGGACTCGTCCGCCGCGAGCACTGCGAGTCGGACCGCCGCGGGCTCTACGGAGTCCTCACCGAGCAGGGCCTGGAGACCATGAAGAAGGTCGCCCCGCATCATGTGGAGTCCGTGCGCAAGCACTTCATCGACATGATGGACCCCGAGGCGCTTCAGCAGCTGCGCGCCACCCTCACCCCGATCGCCGAGCGCCTGCGCGCGGAGCGCGGCCGCCCCTGAATCTCGTACGGCAGGCTCTGCACGGGTCGAACTCCCGCTAGCTCAGCGGCAGTTCGACCCGGAACAGGGCCCCGCCGGCCGCTGATTCACCGACGGTCAGACGGCCGCCGTGACGGTCGACCACGTCGCGGGCGATGGCCAGACCGAGGCCCGCACCGCCGTCGTCGCGGCTGCGGGCGTCGTCGAGGCGTACGAACCGCTGGAAGATCCGCTCCCGCTCCTCGACCGGCACCCCGTCCCCGTCGTCCGCGACCGTGAGGACCGCGCGGCGGCCCTCGGCGCGCGCCTCGACCGTGATCCGGGAGTGCGCGTGCCGCTGCGCGTTGTCCACGAGATTGCCCAGCACCCGGCCCAACTGCGAGCGGGAACCGGCCAGTTCGGCGCCCTCGACGACGGTCACCGCCACCGGGATCCGGTCGCCGGCGCGCTGCGAGACCTCCTCGCGCACGAACGCCGCCAGGTCGAGGCGCGCCTCGCCCGGCCGCTCCCCCGCGTCGAGGCGGGCGAGCAGCAGCAGGTCGGCGGCGAGCTGCTGCAGCCGTACGGTGTCCTCGACCGCGCCGTCCAGGTCCAGCAACTCCGGGTGGGCCGCGGCCACTTCGAGCTGGGTGCGGAGCGAGGCGATCGGGCTGCGCAGCTCGTGCGAGGCGTCCGCGACGAACCGGCGCTGCCGCTCCACGCTCGCCTCCAGGGCCGTCAGGGTCTCGTTGGTGGTACGCGCGAGCCGCGCCACCTCGTCGTGCGAGTCCGGCTCGGGCACCCGCCGGGAGAGGTCCTCCGAGGCCGTGATCGCGGCCATCTCGGCGCGGATGCCCTCCACGGGGCGCAGCGCGCGCCGGGTGACGAGCCAGGTCGTGCCGCCGACCACCACGAGCAGGGCGGGAAAGCCGATCAGCATCGAAGTGGCGGCCGTGCTGACCGCGCTGTGCTGCGCCTCCAGGGGCGCGCCCGCGTAGACCAGGACCTTCTCGTCGCGGTGGTCGCTCACCTCGACCTCGGCGAAGCGGTACTCGGCCTCGTCGCCGTCGACGGTGGCCCGGCCCGTGCTGTGCCGGCTGACCTCGCCGAGCTCGCCGGCCTCCGGGGCGTCCTGCTCGTCGTCCCCTCCCTCTCCTCCTTCGCCGTCCTCCTGGCGGGCATCGGGGTTCCGCACCGGCCGGACCTCGGCCACACCGGTCCCCCGGACCGCCTCCAGGTCCTCCGAGGCGGCGAGCACCCGGTCGTCCTCGTCGACGACCTGCACCGGATGGTCCTCGCCGTCGGGGAGTTCGAGGCCCTTGTACGGGGTACGGGCGGCGATCTGCGAGGCGACCTGGCGGGCCGCGTTGTCCGCCTCGGCGTCGGCCTGGTCGCTCAGGTTGCTGCGCAGCGAGAGCAGCACGGCGACCCCGGCGGCGACCAGGGCCACGGCGACGACGAGGGTGGCGCCGAGCGTGGCCTTCGCGCGGATCGACCCGAACATGCGGCTCACCGCGACTCCAGGCGGTAGCCGGCGCCGCGCACCGTCTTGATGAGGGTCGCGCCCAGCTTGCGGCGCAGGGCGCTGATGTAGACCTCGACGATGTTCGGGTCACCGTCGTACGCGAAGTCCCAGACGTGCTCCAGGATCTCGGCCTTGGACACGACGGTCCCGGCGCGCGTCGCGAGCTGCTCCAGAACCGCGAACTCCTTTGCCGTGAGCGTCACTTCGCTGCCGTCGCGGTGGACCCTGCGGGCGGCCGTGTCGATCTCGATCGCGCCGAGCGAGATCACCGGCGAGGGCCCGCCGGTGCCGCGCCGCCGCAGCAGCGCCTTGATCCGGGCGACCAGGACGACGTACGAGAACGGCTTGGTCAGATAGTCGTCGGCGCCGGTGTCCAGGCCCTCGGCCTCGTCGTACTCGCCGTCCTTGGCGGTCAGCATCAGGATCGGCACGTCGTGTCCTGCTGCGCGCAGGGCGGCGCAGACGCGGTAGCCGTTCATGCCGGGCAGCATGATGTCCAGTACGACCAGGTCGTACACGCCCTCGCCGGCGCGGTGCAGGCCTTCCAGGCCGTCGTGGACGACGTCCACGGCGTAGCCCTCGGCGGTGAGGCCCTTGGCCAGGGACAGGGCGAGTCTCTTCTCGTCCTCGACGATCAGCAGGCGCATGGGGATCAGGGTCCCAGACGGTTCCTGAACGGTTCCTGAAGGCGGGTTTCTTTCCCGTAAGCCCTGCGGACAGCTCCGGGGGCTACGCCCCCGCACCCCCCTTCCCGGGGCTACGCCCCACCCTCTCTGCCCGGGGCTGCCGCCCCTGGCCCCCACCGCGGGGCTCCGCCCCGGACGCTGTTTCGGGGGCCAGCCCCCGGACCCCACCCCGGGCTCCGCCCCGGACCCCACCTCGGGGGCCGTTCCGGGGGCCGTTCCGGGGGCCGTTCCGGGGGCCAGCCTCCGGACCCCCGCTCCTCAAACGCCGGAGGGGCTGGGTTTCCCCCCGATGCCGGGTGCTGGATTTGCCCGCCCTCAGATGCCAGAGGGTGGATTTACCCCTGGGGCGGGATCTTGCGAACTCGGGGGAGCGACGGGCCCCGACAGGGGCGCGGGGAACTGCGCGACCAGCCACAGCGGCGCGGCAGCCGAACGACAGCCGGGACCGGGGTCCGGGGCCGCGCCCCGAAGCTGCCGCAGGCTTTCGGGAAGGGGTGGGGAGGGGATCAAAGAGAGCCCGTCCGGCGCTTGAGGACGAGGCCGGAGGCCGACGAGGGAAGCGGGTCTGGGGCGCAGCTCCAGAAGACCGAACCCTGGACGACGGCGCGGGTCGGCCCAGCTGGACCGCCGAGCCGAAGCCAGGACTACCGCCCGGGACGGGCCACTTGGACCGCCGAGCCCAAGCCAGGACTACCGCACGGCCCCGACCACCTGGACCACTGAGCCCGAGCCACAACCACCGCACGGCCCCGACCAGCTGGACAGCTGAGCCCAAACCACGACCACCGGCCCGGGACGGACCACCTGGACCACTGAGCCCGAGCCACAACCACCGCACGGCCCCGACCAGCTGGACAGCTGAGCCCAAACCACGACCACCGGGCCGGGACGGACCACCTGGACCACTGAGCCCGAGCCAGAACCACCGCCCAGAACAGACCAGTTGAGCCCGAACCGCAACCACAGCCCGCCCCCGACCGCCCCCGCTCAGGACGACGTAAGTCCCGCCACCAACTCATCCGCCCCCGCATACGGATCCAGCTCGCCCGCCACGATCCGCTCGGCGAGGGCGGACAGGCGGCGGTCGCCGTGCAGGTCTGCGATGCGTTCGCGGAGGGCCGTGACGGCGATCGTCTCGACCTCGCCCGCGGCCCGCGCCCTGCGGCGCTCGGCGAGCACGCCGTGTTCCTCCATCCACGCGCGGTGCTTCTCCAGGGCCTCGACGACCTCGTCGACGCCCTCCCCGCGCGCCGCGACCGTCTTCACGATCGGCGGCCGCCAGTCGCCGGGGCCGCGGGATTCACCGAGGCCCAGCATGTGGTTGAGCTCGCGGGCCGTCGCGTCCGCACCGTCGCGGTCGGCCTTGTTCACCACGTACACGTCGCCGATCTCCAGGATTCCGGCCTTCGCCGCCTGGATGCCGTCGCCCATGCCGGGGGCGAGGAGTACGACGGACGTGTCGGCCTGCGAGGCGATCTCCACCTCGGACTGGCCGACGCCGACGGTCTCGACGAGGATCACGTCGCACCCGGCCGCGTCCAGGACGCGGATCGCCTGCGGCGCGGCCCAGGCGAGCCCGCCGAGGTGGCCGCGGGTGGCCATCGAGCGGATGTAGACCCCCGGGTCGGAGGCGTGGTCCGACATCCGCACCCGGTCGCCGAGCAGCGCACCGCCGGAGAACGGCGAGGACGGGTCGACGGCGAGCACGCCGACCCGCTTCCCGGCCCGCCGGTACGCCGAGACGAGCGCCGACGTGGAAGTCGACTTGCCGACACCCGGCGAGCCCGTCAGGCCCACCACGTACGCGTTGCCGGCGAGCGGGGCGAGCGCCGCCATCACCTCGCGCAGCTGCGGGGACGCCCCCTCCACCAGTGAGATCAGCCGGGCCACGGCCCTCGGCCTGCCCTCGCGTGCCTGAGCCACCAGGGTGGGGACGTCCTGCATCTCTGCTCCCGTTCTGTTGCTACGCGTACGAACGACGGACGGTGTACGTCAGGCCGTCAGGCCTTCGGGACCTTGACGACCAGCGCGTCGCCCTGACCGCCGCCGCCGCACAGCGCGGCCGCGCCGACGCCGCCGCCCCGGCGCTTCAGCTCCAGGGCGAGGTGCAGGACGAGACGGGCGCCGGACATGCCGATGGGGTGGCCGAGGGCGATCGCACCACCGTTGACGTTCACCTTTTCCGGGGTAACGCCCAGGTCCTTCATTGACTGTACGGCGACGGCGGCGAACGCCTCGTTGATCTCGATCAGGTCGAGGTCGTCGACGCTCAGGCCGTCCTTCTTCAGGGCGTGCAGAATCGCGTTGGACGGCTGCGACTGCAGCGAGTTGTCCGGGCCCGCGACGTTGCCGTGCGCGCCGATCTCGGCGATCCAGTCGAGGCCCAGCTCCTCGGCCTTGGCCTTGCTCATCACGACGACCGCGGCGGCGCCGTCGGAGATCTGCGAGGCGGTGCCCGCGGTGATCGTGCCGTCCTTGGCGAAGGCCGGGCGGAGCTTGCCGAGGGACTCGACGGTGGTCTCGCCGCGGATGCCTTCGTCCTTGGCGAAGACGACCGGCTCGCCCTTGCGCTGCGGGATCTCGACCGGCGTGATCTCGGCGTCGAAGAGGCCGTTCTTCTGCGCGGCCGCGGCCCGCTGGTGGGACTGCGCGGCGATCTCGTCCTGCTCGGGACGGGCGATGCCGAGGCGGGTGTTGTGCTTCTCCGTGGACTCGCCCATGGCGATGCCCTCGAAGGAGTCGGTCAGGCCGTCGTGCGCCATCGCGTCGAGCATCTCGATCGCGCCGTACTTGAAGCCCTCACGGGACTTGGGGAGCAGGTGCGGCGCGTTGGTCATGGACTCCTGACCACCGGCCACGACGACGTCGAACTCGCCGGCGCGGATCAACTGGTCGGCCAGGGCGATCGCGTCGAGCCCGGACAGACACACCTTGTTGACGGTGAGCGCCGGGACGTTCATCGGAATGCCGGCCTGCACAGCGGCCTGCCGCGCGGGGATCTGCCCGGCCCCGGCCTGCAGGACCTGGCCCATGATCACGTATTGGACCTGGTCGCCGCTGACGCCCGCGCGGTCGAGCGCGGCCTTGATCGCGACGCCGCCGAGGTCGGCTCCGGAGAAGGACTTGAGGGAACCAAGGAGTCGTCCCATGGGCGTACGGGCCCCTGCGACGATCACCGAGGTCGTGCTGTTCGTTCCAGACATGAGGCGCGGCCCCTTGGATGAGGAGTGAACGAGGGTTTACCTCAAATGTACTGAGCGGTACCGCCAGAGGTCACCGGCCTGCCGGTGTGATCGCGCGCACGTTGCGTGACGAGGGTCGAGGCGCTGCACTGTTCGCATGCTGACACGCATCGACCACATCGGGATCGCCTGCCACGACCTGGAGAAGACCGTCGACTTCTACACGTCGACGTACGGCTTCGAGGTCTTCCACACCGAGGTCAACGAGGAACAGGGGGTGCGCGAGGCCATGTTGAAGATCAACGAGACCTCCGACGGCGGCGCCTCCTACCTCCAGCTCCTCGAGCCCATCCGGGAGGACTCCACCGTCGCCAAGTGGCTGGACAAGAACGGCGAGGGGGTGCACCACATCGCCTTCGGCACCGCCGACGTCGACGCGGACGCTGCCGCGATCAAGGACAAGGGTGTGCGGGTGCTCTACGGCGAGCCGCGGATCGGCTCGATGGGGTCCCGGATCACCTTCCTGCACCCCAAGGACTGCCACGGAGTCCTCACCGAACTGGTCACTTCCGCGACGGAGCCCTCTCAGGACCACTGACCTCCGCTTCCCTGGGCCGGTAGGGTTGGGGGCGGCCGTCGCGTGGATCGGGCGGCCGTTGTCCGGGGTCCGGGGTCGCCCCGGGGTCACTGGGGGTCGAGCGGCGGCTGCGTCTGGGCGGCAGCCCCTCGAACGCCGTTGATCTGTCACCATTCCCCGGGGGCCCCGTTCGGCCGATGAACGGTGCTCGCTTGCAGAACTTGCGACCAGGAGTGGGGCTCCCCTGCTCTGGGGGCACCACCCAGCGACAGCTGGGGGAGATGCCGAGAGCTCGGGGAAGGATGGGACCGCGCAGTGCGGGGCTACGAACGCCAGGACAACTCGCGGGCTGAGACCGGCCGGACCGACAGTCTCTCGCGGTTCGAGGCCGAGATGGATCGGCTGAAGACCGAGCGGGAGAAGGCCGTTCAGCACGCCGAGGACCTCGGCTACCAGGTCGAGGTGCTGCGCGCCAAGCTGCACGAGGCACGCCGCAGCCTCGCGTCCCGTCCTGCCTACGACACCGCCGATCTCGGTTACCAGGCCGAGCAGTTGCTGCGGAACGCCCAGATCCAGGCCGACCAGCTGCGCGCCGACGCGGAGCGCGAACTGCGGGACGCCCGCGCCCAGACCCAGCGCATCCTGCAGGAGCACGCCGAGCAACAGGCCCGCCTGCAGGCCGAGCTGCACTCCGAGGCCGTGTCCCGGCGCCAGCAGCTCGACCAGGAGCTCAACGAGCGCCGCCAGACCGTCGAGTCGCACGTCAACGAGAACGTGGCCTGGGCCGAGCAGCTCCGGGCCCGCTCCGAGCAGCAGGCCCGCCGCCTCGTCGACGAGTCGCGTACGGAGGCCGAGCAGGCGCTTGCCGCCGCCCGCGCCGAGGCCGAGCGGCTCACCACCGAGGCACGGCAGCGCCTCACCAGCGAGGCCGAGGCCGGCCGGGCCGAGGCCGAGACGATCCTGCGCCGGGCCCGCGCCGAGGCCGAGCGCCTCCTGAACGCCGCGTCGACGCAGGCCCAGGAGGCCGCCGACCACGCCGAACAGCTGCGTTCGACGACGGCGACCGAGAGCGAGCAGGCCCGCCGCCAGTCCGCCGAGCTGAACCGCACCGCCGAGCAGCGGATGACCGAGGCCGAGACGGCGCTGCGCGAGGCGCGGGCCGAGGCGGAGAAGGTCGTCGCCGAGGCCACCGAGTCCGCGTCGAAGGCCCTGGCCACCGCGGAGGCCACCAACGAGCAGCGCACGCGTACGGCCAAGGAGCAGGTGGCCCGGCTCGTCGGCGAGGCGACCAAGGAGTCCGAGGCCGCCAAGGAGGAGGCCGCGCAGGCCCTCGCCGACGCCCGCGCCGAGGGCGAGAAACTGATCGCCGAGGCCGCCGAGAAGGCTCGTACGATCACGGCCGAGGAGACCGCGACGCAGCTGGCCGCGGCCGCGCGCAGCGCCGAGGAGGCGCTCAACAAGGCCGCGGAGGACGCCAAGAAGACCACCAAGGCCGCGAGCGACGAGGCGGAGCGGATCCGCAGCGAGGCCGAGGCCGAGGCGGACCGCCTGCGCGCCGAGGCGCACGACATCGCGGAGGAGCTCAAGGGCGCCGCGAAGGACGACACCAAGGAGTACCGCGCCAAGACGGTCGAGCTGCAGGAGGAGGCGCGCAGGCTGCGCGGCGAGGCCGAGCAGCTGCGGGCCGAGGCGGTCTCCGAGGGCGAGAAGATCCGCGCCGAGGCCCGGCGCGAGGCGGTGCAGAAGATCGAGGAGGCCGCGGCCTCCGCCGAGGAGCTGCTCACCAAGGCGCGCGGCGACGCCGAGGAGCTGCGCACCGCGGCCAGCGCGGACGCCGAGAAGGTCCGTACCGAGGCCATCGAGCGCGCGACGTCGTTGCGCAAGCAGGCCGAGGAGACCCTGGAGCGCACCCGCGCCGAGGCCGAGCGGCACCGCGACGAGGCCCAGGAGCAGGCCGAGGCCACCAAATCGGAGGCCGAGGAGGCCGCGCGGCAGCTGCGCCAGGAGGCCGACGAGGCGATCGAGCGCCGACAGGCCGAGGCCGCCGAGGAGTTGACGCGGCTTCGCACCGAGGCCGAGGAGCGCCTCAGCTCGGCGGAGACGGCGCTGCAGGACGCCCGTACCGAGGCCGAGCGGATCCGGCGCGAGGCCGCGGACGAGACGGAGCGGCTGCGCACCGAGGCCGCCGAGCGCGTGCGCACGCTGCAGGCGCAGGCCGAGAAGGAGGCCGAGCGACTGCGTGACGAGGCGGCCGCGGAGGCCTCCCAGTCGCGGGCCGAGGGCGAGGCCGTCGCCGTACGCCTGCGCAGTGAGGCCGCGACGGAGGCCGAGCGGCTCAAGGCCGAGGCGCAGGAGACCGCGGACCGGGTGCGCGCGGAGGCCGCGGCCGCCGCCGAGCGGGTCTCCACGGAGGCGGCCGAGGCGCTGTCCGCCGCCCAGGAGGAGGCCGCGCGGCGCCGCCGGGAGGCCGAGGAGCTGCTCAACTCGGCGCGTACGGAGGCCGATCAGGAGCGGGAGCGGGCCCGCGAGCAGAGCGAGGAGCTGCTCGCCGCGGCGCGCAAGCGGGTCGAGGAGGCACAGGCCGAGGCGCATCGCCTGGTCGAGGAGGCGGACCAGCGGGCCGGCGATCTGGTCGCCGCGGCCGAGCTGACGGCGCAGCAGGTGCGGGACTCCGTGGCCGGTCTGCACGAGCAGGCGCAGGAGGAGATCACCGGCCTGCGCTCGGCCGCCGAGCACGCCGCGGAGCGCACGCGCGGCGAGGCCACCGAGGAGGCGGAGCGGGTCCGCTCGGACGCGTACGCGGAGCGGGAGCGCGCGGCCGAGGACGCGGCGCGGCTGCGGCGTGAGGCCCAGGAGGAGACGGACGCCGCCAAGTCCCTTGCGGAGCGCACGGTTTCGGAGGCGCTCGCGGAGGCCGAGCGGCTCAAGTCGGAGGCGACGGAGCACGCGCAGCGGGCGCGTACGGAGGCGTCCGAGCGGCTCTCCACGGCCGAGCAGGACGCTTCGCGCACGCGCGCCGAGGCCCGCGACGACGCCAACCGGATCCGTACGGACGCGGCGGAGCAGGCCGACCGCCTGATCGGCGAGGCCAGTTCGGAGGCCGAGCGGCTGCAGTCGGAGACGCAGGCCGCGGCGGAGCAGCTGCGCACGGAGACGCAGGCCGCCGCCGACCAGCTGCGTACGGAGACCGAGGCCGCGGCCGAGCAGTTGCGGGCCGAAAGCCAGGCCGCGGCGGACCAACTGCGCGCAGAGACCCGCGCGGAGGCGGACCGTCAGCTGGCCGAGGCGAGCGGCGAGGCGGAGCGGCTGCGCGCGGAGGCGGCGGAGACGGTCGGCTCGGCGCAGCAGCACGCGGAGCGGATCCGCAGCGAGGCCGAGCGGGTCAAGGCGGAGGCCGCCGCGGAGGCGGAGCGGCTGCGCGCCGAGGCGCAGGCCGAGGCGGAGAAGACGCGCGACGAGGCCCGCGCGGACGCCAACAAGCGTCGTACGGAGGCCGCCGAGCAGGTCGACAAGCTGATCACGGAGTCGACGGCCGAGGCGGAGAAGCTGACGGCCAAGGCGCGCGAGAAGGCGCTGAAGACGACGGCGGACGCGGAGACGCAGGCGGACACGATGGTCGGCGCTGCCCGCAACGAGGCGGAGCGCCTGGTCTCCGAGGCGCGTACGGAAGGCCACTCGATGGTCGAGAAGGCGCGTACGGACGCGGACGAACTCCTCGTCGGCGCACGCCGGGACGCGACCCAGATCCGGGACCGCGCCGAGGAGCTGCGCGAGCGGGTCACCGGCGAGATCGAGGAGCTGCACGAGCGGGCGCGGCGCGAGTCGGCGGAGCAGATGAAATCTGCGGGAGAACGCTGTGACGCCCTGGTGAAGGCGGCCGAGGAACAGTTGGCCGAGGCGCAGGCGAAGGCCAAGGAGCTGCGGGCGGACGCCGATTCGGAGGCGAGCAAGGTGCGCATCTCCGCCGTGAAGAAGGCGGAGGGGCTCATCAAGGAGGCCGAGCAGCGGAAGGCCGAGGCCGTGCGGGAGGCCGAGCGCGTCAAGTCGGAGGCCGAGCGCGAGGCGGCGCGGCTCGTCGAGGAGGGGCAGCGCGAGTTGGACGTCCTGGTGCGCAGGCGCGAGGACATCAACGCCGAAATCTCCCGCGTTCAGGACGTCTTGGAAGCCCTGGAGTCCTTCGAGGTGCCCTCGGCGGGCGGCGGCGGGAAGGCGGGCGGCGGCTCCGGCGGCGTCAAGGCCGGTGCGACGGTCGGGGCCCCTCGTTCGGGTGGGAAGTCGTCCGAGAACTAGCCGGAACGCCATCTTCCGTGCTCGGCAAGGGTGTTGGGGCACCCCGCTGGCAAGCCGTCCGGCCATGAGCCACCCAAAAGGGGTGTCATTCTCCAGATCAAACGGGCAACTGCTCGATGACACGCCGCTTCGACCCCTAGGATTCCTCCTAACACCTCACCGGTCTCAGTTGACAGGAACCCCATGAGCGACACTTCCCCCTACGGCTTCGAGCTTGTGCGGCGTGGGTACGACCGCGCTCAGGTGGACGAACGTATCTCCAAGCTCGTCTCCGACCGTGACTCCGCTCTCGCTCGTATCACTGCTCTGGAAAAGCGCATCGAGGAGCTCCACCTCGAGACGCAGAACGCCCAGGCGCAGGTGAACGACGCGGAGCCGTCGTACGCCGGCCTCGGCGCCCGCGTCGAGAAGATCCTCCGGCTCGCCGAGGAGGAGGCCAAGGACCTGCGCGAGGAGGCCCGTCGGGCCGCCGAGCAGCACCGCGAGCTCGCCGAGTCCGCCGCCCAGCAGGTGCGCAACGACGCCGAGGCGTTCGCCGCCGAGCGCAAGGCCAAGGCCGAGGACGAGGGCGTCCGGATCGTCGAGAAGGCCAAGGGCGAGGCGAACGCGCTGCGCACCGAGGCCCAGAAGGACGCGCAGTCCAAGCGCGAAGAGGCGGACGCGCTCTTCGAGGAGACCCGCGCCAAGGCCGCGCAGGCCGCCGCCGACTTCGAGACCAACCTCGCCAAGCGCCGCGAGCAGTCCGAGCGCGACCTGGCCTCGCGTCAGGCCAAGGCCGAGAAGCGCCTCGCCGAGATCGAGCACCGCGCCGAGCAGCTGCGCCTGGAGGCCGAGAAGCTGCGTACGGACGCGGAGCGTCGCGCGCGCCAGACGGTGGAGACCGCGCAGCGTCAGGCCGAGGACATCGTGGCGGACGCCAACGCCAAGGCCGACCGCATCCGCAGCGAATCCGAGCGCGAGCTGGCGGCCCTGACCAACCGTCGCGACTCGATCAACGCGCAGCTGACCAACGTGCGCGAGATGCTGGCCACCCTCACCGGTGCCGCCGTGGCCGCGCAGGCCGCGCCCGGCGGCGAGGAGGAGCCGGTCAGCCGCGGTGTTCCCGCGCAGCAGACCCGGTGATCGCACGGCTGCTGCCGTGATGCGCTGAGCCGGAGCGAGCCCCCTGTCACTCAAGTGGCAGGGGGCTTTCTCCCGTTTTAGCGTGGCCGCATGATCGAGCTCGAGGGCCTGACGAAGCGGTTCGGGGAGAAGGTCGCGGTCAACCACCTCACCTTCACCGTCAGACCCGGCGTCGTCACCGGCTTCCTCGGGCCCAACGGCGCGGGCAAGTCGACCACGATGCGGATGATGCTGGGCCTGGACCGGCCCACGGCGGGCGATGTGCGGATCGACGGCCGGCACTACGACCAGATCCGGCACCCGCTCAAGTACATCGGCGCCCTCCTCGACGCCAAGGCCATGCACGGCGGGCGCAGCGCCTTCAACCACCTGCTGTGCCTGGCGCAGTCCAACGGCATCCCGAAGTCGCGGGTGGCCGAGGTGCTCGACACGGTCGGCCTGACCGCCGTCGCGAAGAAGAAGGCCAAGGGCTTCTCGCTCGGCATGGGGCAGCGGCTCGGCATCGCGGGCGCGCTGCTCGGGGACCCGCAGATCCTGATGTTCGACGAGCCGGTCAACGGCCTCGACCCCGAGGGCATCCACTGGATCCGGAATCTGATGAAGGGGCTCGCGGCGCAGGGCCGTACGGTCTTCGTCTCCTCGCATCTGATGTCCGAAATGGCGCTCACCGCCGACCACTTGGTCGTCATCGGCCAGGGCCGTCTCCTCGCGGACACCTCGATGGCCGACTTCATCCGGCAGAACTCCCGGTCGTACGTACGGCTGCGCTCACCGCAGCAGGAACGGCTCAGGGACGTCCTGCGGCAGGCCGGGATCCCCGCTGTCGAGGCCGGAAACGGAACCCTGGAGGTGGACGGCGCGCGGTCGGAGCAGGTCGGTGAGCTGGCCGCCGAGCACCATCTCGTCCTCCATGAACTCAGCCCGCAGCAGGCGTCCCTGGAGGAGGCGTTCATGCAGTTGACCGCCGAGTCGGTGGAGTACCACGCGCATTCCGAGACGGGGCCGCCGGACACCAACGGGTGGGGCGAGCAGTGGGCACGGCAGCAGCGGCGGACGAAGGCGGGGAGTTGAGCGGATGTCCTCGGGACGCGTACTCAAGTCGGAGTGGACCAAGATCCGTTCGGTGGCGTCGACGGTGTGGACCCTCGGCCTCGCCGTCGTCGTGACGATCGGGCTCGGCCTGCTCATCTCGATCCTCGCCAAGAACGACTTCGCCGACATGAACGCCCGTGACCGGCTCACCTTCGACCCGACCGCGATCAGCTTCGCGGGCATGGGGCTCGGGCAGCTGGCGATGATCGTGTTCGGGGTGCTCGTGGTGTCGAACGAGTACAGCACCGGGATGATCCGCACCTCGCTCGCGGCGGTGCCGCAGCGGGCGGCGTTCCTGTTCAGCAAGATCGCGGTGGCCACGGGGCTCGCCCTCGTGGTGGCCATGGCGACCAGCTTCATCACGTTCTTCGTCGGCCAGGCCGCGATGGGCGACCAGCGGGCGGCGCTCGGCGACCCCGGGGTGCTGCGGGCGGTGATCGGCGGCGGGCTCTACATGACGCTGATCGCGGTCTTCTCCATGGGCGTCGCCGCGATGCTGCGCAGCCCGATGCTGTCGCTCGGCATCCTCATGCCGTTCTTCTTCCTGGTCTCCAGCATCCTCGGCAACGTCTCGGCCACGAAGAAGATCGGCCAGTTCCTGCCGGACCAGGCGGGCCAGAAGATCATGCAGGTGGTCAGCCCGCTGGACGACGACACTCCGTACGGGCCGTGGGGCGGGTTGGCGATCATGGTGGGGTGGGTGGCCGTCGCCGTCTTGGGCGGGTATGTACTGCTCAAGCGGAGGGATGCGTAGGGGTTGCGTGGGGCGCCTACGGGGTTGCCTCTGATTGTTTCGTCGGCGGGTGCGGGCCGTCTCGGGCTGAGCGCGCAGTTCCCCGCGCCCCTTCGGGGCGCACCCGCTGAGGCCGGTCGTCAGCAGGAGGCAGTCATGGAAGGGCGGACTCTTCTCGAACTCGGGCTCGCCGTCGTGCCGTTCGAGGAGCCGTTGACGTATCCGGGGCGACCCGTGCCCTGGCCCGCCCTGCTGCGCGGGGACCGGCTGCTGCGGCTCGACGGCGCGGAGGGTCCCCTCGGTGCGCTGCGCGTCGAGCGCGGCGGGCCCCGGCTCGACCAGGTCCTGGACGACCTGGAGCGCCGCCACCCCGTGCTCGCCGTCGGCTCCAACGCCTGCCCCGCCCAGGTCGCGTACAAGCTCAGACAGCGGTCCCTCGGCTCGGACGTGCCGATGATCCCGGTCCCGGTGCGCGGCATCGGCGTCGGGTGCTCCGCACATGTCGGGCGCGCCGGGTATGTGGCCGCCGCGCCCTACCCGGACCCGGACCGCAGCCGCACTCTCGTCCTCAGCTGGCTCGACGACGCGCAGCTGGCCGCCGTGGACGACACCGAGCTGCCGAACTACCGGCGCCGCTGGCTGGACGAGACGTACGTCATGGGCTCCGGGGCGTGGATCTACACCGGCGAGCGGGGCGTGCTCGCCGGGCCCGACGGGCTGCCGCTGGCCGCGGGCGAACAGGGCGCGCTGCTCGCCGGGCTGCTCGCGGCCTCGGCGGCGCTGCGCGCGCTGCTCGGGCCCGACGCGCGGTCCTGGGTGAAGGCGGCGCGGGCCGACGCGGCCGTGCGCGACGAGGCCGCCCGGCTCTTCGCGGACGAGTGTCGGGTCATTCACCCGACTTGGCCGGAACCGTCAAGGCGTGGATATCCTCCTAACCCTTACGGGGGCGTGAGCACTGCCCCGACGACCTGACCACTCGATGGGTGCGGAGAATGATCGAGGCAACCGGCCTGACCAAGCGCTACGGCGCGAAGACGGCCGTGTACAACCTTTCCTTCCAGGTCCGGCCGGGCACCGTCACCGGCTTCCTCGGGCCTAACGGCTCGGGCAAGTCCACGACGATGCGGATGATCCTCGGGCTCGACAACCCCACGTCCGGGCGCGTCACGATCGCCGGACACCCCTACCGCAAGCTGCCGAACGCGCCCCGCCAGGTCGGTGCGCTGCTCGACGCCAAGGCGGTGCACGGCGGCCGGCACGCCCGCAACCACCTCCTCTCGCTCGCCCAGCTGTCCGGCATTCCGGCCAGCCGGGTCGACGAGGTACTCGGCGTCGTGGGCCTGCGGGACGTGGCGAAGAAGCGGTCCAACGGCTTCTCCCTCGGCATGGGGCAGCGGCTCGGCATCGCCGCCGCGCTCCTCGGCGACCCGCAGGTGCTGCTCTTCGACGAGCCGGTCAACGGCCTGGACCCGGAGGGCATCCTCTGGGTCAGGAACCTGATGAAGTCGCTCGCCGCCGAGGGCCGTACAGTCTTCGTCTCCTCGCACCTGATGTCCGAAATGGCGCTGACCGCCGAGCACTTGATCGTGATCGGCCGCGGCCAGCTGCTCGCCGACATGAGCGTCCGCGAGTTCATCGCGGCCAACTCGGCGGGCTTCGCGCGCGTACGCACGCCCGAGACCGAGCCGGAGCAGCGCGAGAAGCTGACGTCGGCGCTGACCGAGGCGGGCGGCCAGGTACTGCCCGAGCAGGACGGCGCGCTGCGCGTCACGGGCCTGCCGCTGCCGCGCATCAGCGACCTCGCGCACGACGCGGACGTACGCCTGTGGGAGCTCTCGCCGCACCAGGCGTCCCTGGAAGAGGCGTACATGCGGCTCACGCAGGGCGCGGTGGACTACCGCTCCACGGCCGACCAGCTGGGCGGATTCCAGCAGCCGCAGGCCGCGGGCATGCCGCCGGGGATGGCGCCGGGCATGGCGCCGCCGGTGCCGGTGCCGGGTCAGGACCAGCCGGGCTGGTACCCGCCGCCGGCCCCGCAGCAGGGCGGCCGGCCCAACCCGTACGCGGCTCAGCAGGGCCAGCCCCCGCAGGCTCAGCCTCCGCAGGCACAGGCGCCGGAGCACACGGCGATGCTGCGCACGCTGCCCGCCCCGCAGGAGCAGCAGGCGCCGGAGCACACGGCGATGCTCCGCAAGCTCCCCGAGCCGCAGCAGCCTCAGCCGGGACAGCAGGCCCAGCAGCCGCAGGCCCAGCCGCTTCCGCCCGCCGCAGAACCGACCAAGAGCGACGACGAGGACGCCACCCGATGAGCACTCCACCCCCGCCCTCCGCGCCGCAGCAGCCGCCCCACCAGCCCCCGTCCATGCCGCCCGCTCCCCCGCAGGGCCAGCCCGCGCAGCAGCCGCAACCGCAGCAGCCGCCGCAGGAGCACACCGCGATGCTGCGCACCCTGCCGGCCCCGCAGGACCAGCAGGCCCAACAGGCCCAGCAGCAGTGGCAGTCGGGCCCGCCCGTGGACACGTACGTCTCGCCGATCCCGATCACGAAGACGAACCTCGGGCACGCGCTCGCCTCGGAGTGGACGAAGATCCGCAGCGTGCGCTCCACGATGTGGACGCTCGGCGTGATGCTCGTCCTGGTCCTCGGCATCGGCACGCTCGTCGGCGTCGTCGCCGCCGCGTCCGACGTGAGCAGCACCGGGGCGTCCGCCATCGGGCTCGGCTCCTTCGGCGTGATGCTCGGCATGCTGTGCGTGGTGACGCTCGGCGTCCTGACCATCGCCTCCGAGTACGGCACCGGCATGATCCGTACGACGACCACCGCCTGCCCCTCGCGCAGCCGCATCCTGGCCGCGAAGGCGATCGTGTTCTTCGTCCTGGTCTTCGTCATCACGACGATCGCGACCGCGCTCGTGGCCGCGCTGCAGACCAGCATGGTCGACGCGGTGAGCGCGACCGGCGAGGAGTGGCTGCGCGGCACGGTCGGCGTGGGCCTCTTCGTCGCGACCCTCGGCCTGCTGTCGCTCGCCGTGGGCGCCCTCGTACGGCACTCCGCCGGGGCCATCACGATCATGATCGGCGTGGTCCTGCTGCCGCTGGTGCTCGCGATGTTCATGTTCTCGGAGTCCATGAAGGACGTGCAGGAGTTCCTGCTGCAGTACTCGATCCCGAGCCAGCTGGTCGCGCTGTACGGCGACTCGCTCGCCAGCTCGGGGCCGACGGGCTGGGAGCCGCTCTGGATCATGCTCGGCCTGGCGGCGCTCGCCCTCGCCGGCGCGTTCGCCTCCACCGAGTCCAGGGACGTCTGACCCCGGGCCCCGCGAAGGGAAGCTCAGAACCTCGGCGCGTTACGGGACCGCTGCACCCGCGTGGTGCGGCGGTCCCGCGCGTTCCAGCACGCCTTGTGCCAGTGCCTGCGGTCGTCGACGCCCGCGCCGTGCTCCGGCCAGGCCACCACGTGCGGCACGGACGAGCGGATCTCCTGGTCGCAGCCGGGGCAGCGGTACGTCTTGCCGGGCCCGCCCGAACCCGCGACGTGCCGGACGCTGAACTCCTCGCCCTGCCACGACTCGGTGAACTGATGCCCGCCGTAACGCGGACGGTCGTCGTCCGCTCCCCTGCCGTTGGAGCCTGCGCCCTTGGGGCGGTTGCGGCGCGGAGACACGGGACACCTCACGTGCGTACGGAAGCCGGTGGACCGCTCCAGCCTACGCGCCGCCGGTCGGGGTACCCGAACCTCGCCGGGACGACCGTCCTTCCGGGGCACTCTCCCGTATGAAAATGGGCCAACCTGTATGCCAGGCCGTGCCTTTGGCACGTGCTGCGCGTTGTTGCCCTTAGGGGATGGGCCGCGTCGGCGCCGAGAGGCAGGAGTGCGATGCGTGTAGGAAGTTTTGTACTGGCCGCGCAGTTTCCCGGCCAGGGCCAGGGAGAGGCGCTGCACCGGGCCCTGCGCATCGGCGAGGTCGCCGAGGAGTCCGGACTCGACTCGGTCTGGCTGGCCGAGCACCACTTCGTGCCGTACGGGGTGTGCCCTTCGGCGACGACGTTCGCGGCGTTCCTGCTCGGCCGCACCCGGCGCATCCGCGTCGGCACCGCGGTGAGCGTGCTGCCGACGCAGCATCCGGTGGCCCTCGGCGAGCAGGCCGCGCTCCTCCACCTCACCAGCGGCGGCCGCTTCACGCTCGGCGTGGGGCGCGGCGGTCCGTGGGTGGACCTGGAGGTCTTCGGCAAGGACGTCGGGGCGTACGAGCACGGCTTCCCGGAAGCCCTCGACCTGCTCCTCGACTGGCTGCGCGAGCCACGGGTCGGGGCATCGGGCGAGCAGTTCAACTTCCGTGAGGTGGCGGTGGTTCCGCGTCCCGACGAGGCCCTCGCCGGACCGGCGGGACCGGAGGTCGTGCTGGCCTGCACCTCGCCGGCGAGCGTCCGGCGCGCGGCCGAGCGCGGACTGCCGATGCTGCTCGGCATGCACGTCGGGGACGAGGAGAAGGCCGAGATGGTGGCGCTGTGGCGGTCCAGCGCGCTCGCCGCCGGGCACTCTCCGGACGTCGTACGGGCCGCGGGGCATGTCTCGGCCGGGGTGGCGCAGGTCGCGGACCGCGGCGCGCAGGCGGCGGAGGCGCTCCTGAAGGCGATGCCGGGCTGGCTGAAGCAGGGCCTGGACGCGCATGTGACGGTCGACGGCCGGGCGCGGCGGATGCGGGACCCGCTCGCGTACACCGAGATGCTCTGCCGGATCCACCCGGTGGGCACGCCCCGGCTGTGCGCCGACCGGCTCGCCGCGACCGCGGAGCGCACCGGCATCACACGGTTCGCGCTGCTCATGGAGGGCTCCGGGGACCTGGCGGCGACGGAGGAGAACGTGCGCCGGATCGGCGCGGAGGTGCTGCCGCAGCTCGGTTGAGGGACCGTTCGTGCACGTATGACGACCGGTGGGCTGCCGCCCCGGACTGACACCTCCTGCGTACGGGACGGCAGCAACAGGTCTCAGCAGTCCCGGAGTTCCGGCGACTGGTTCAGCAACTGGCCCCGTACGGAAGTGAACTTGGCGTGGCGGTCGTCGGCCTCGGAGCCGAGCGGGAAGACCGCGACGCGATGACAGTTCTGGAAGGCGAGACGCACTCCGAAGTGGCGCTGCAGCGCCCCTCGTATCGCGTCACTCGCGAGTGCACGCAGCAGTTGACCACGCGCCTGCTCGTTCGGCGGCGGCGTCTGGTTGTCGGCGAACTCGCCGCCGTCCACCTTCAGCTGGGCCACCAGAGAGCTGATCATCTCCCATGCGTAGGGCAGGGAGGTCCGGACGCAGTCGACGAATGCGGCTTCGTCGACCTCGCCTCGCTCGGCCTGTTCCAACAGTGCCGGTGAGACGTCGAGCGACATGGGTTCTCCTCTCGCACCCCCGGGGAGCGGGGGCTGACGGACAGGCAAGGGCGACGCATACGCAGCGTGCACGCGTGACGACGACCCGCTTCCAACGGTATGCAACCTGTCCTGCCCGCACCAGGAGAATGCACGCACAACCGGCCAGGGGCGAACGGTGTTCTTCCCGGTAAAAGGGACGGAGTTCACGGCTCCGTCCGCCCGGTGCGGGCCGTTCCACGAGGGCGTTTCGCGCGGAGCGGGGGGTGTCCAGTAGCGTTGCCGACCATGCGTCTCGTCATCGCCCGCTGCTCCGTCGACTACGCGGGCCGGCTCACCGCCCACCTCCCCCTCGCGCCCCGCCTCATCCTCGTGAAGGCGGACGGCAGTGTCTCGATCCACGCGGACGACAGGGCCTACAAGCCCCTGAACTGGATGTCCCCGCCGTGCACCCTGAAGGAGGGCTCGGGGGACGACGCCGGCGTCTGGACGGTCGTGAACAAGGCGGGCGAGAAGCTCATCATCACGATGGAGGAGATCCTGCACGACTCCTCGCACGAACTGGGCGTCGACCCCGGCCTCATCAAGGACGGCGTGGAAGCGCACCTCCAGGAGCTGCTCGCCGACCGGATCGAGACACTTGGCGAGGGATACACCCTGATCCGCCGCGAGTACCCGACGGCGATCGGCCCGGTCGACATCCTGTGCCGGGACGCCGACGGTGCGACGGTGGCGGTGGAGATCAAGCGGCGCGGCGAGATCGACGGCGTGGAGCAACTCACGCGCTACCTCGACCTGTTGAACCGTGACCCGCACCTGGCGCCGGTGAAGGGGGTCTTCGCGGCCCAGGAGATCAAGCCCCAGGCCCGCGTCCTCGCCACGGACCGCGGCATCGACTGCGCGGTCCTGGACTACGACGCCTTGCGCGGCATCGAGGACGACAAGCTGCGCCTGTTCTGAGTCTTCGTATACCGGCCCCCGCCCCCACCTGGTCGACTCGGGCCCCGTCCTCCTCCCCTCTTCTTCCCCACCCCGCCCCTTCCCGAAAGTCCTGCGGACAGCCCCCGGGGGCTCCGCCCCCGGCCCCCCGCTCCTCAAACGCCGGAGGGGCTGGATTTTGCGGGACGGGGCTGATCGGCTGATCTTTCAGGGGCACGGGGCTGTGACATCTGCGGCTCCGCCCCGTGGACCCGACCGGTCACGGACGACAGCCGGGGCCCCGACAGGGGCGCGGGGCTGTGACACTTGCGGCACCGCCGCGTGGGCGCGACCGGTCACGGACACAGCCGGGGCCCGACAGGGGCGCGGGGCTGTGACACTTGCGGCACCGCCGCGTGGGCGCGACCGGTCACGGACACAGCCGGGGCCCGACAGGGGCGCGGGGAACTGCGCGACCAGCCACAACGAAGCGGACAGCCGAACAACGACCGAGGGCCGGGGGCGAAGCCCCGGCTTTTCAGGGGCGCGGGGAACTGCGCGACCAGCCACGACGAAGCGGGCAGCCGAAGAACGACCGGGGCCGGGGCGCCCGGGGCGAAGCCCCCAGGCGGAGTCCCGCAGCCGGGGGCCGGGGCGGAGCCCCGAGGCAGGGGGTCGGGGCGGCAGTCTCCGGGGAGGGCGCTGCGGACTTCGGGAAGGGGCGGGGTGGGGAACAAGCAAGCAAGCCAGGCCCCCACCCCTCACGCCACCGAGCCCTCCGACGCAGTCGGATCAGCCGGATCCGTCGACGAGCCCTCGCTCGACGGACTCCCCGCCGCACTGCTCGCCGGCTCACTGGAGTCGGGCGCGCTCGACGTCGGATCCGGATCCGGCGAGGACGGCGGCGGCTCGGACGTGGGCGGCTTCGACGTCGTAGGCGGCTTGGAAGAGCTCGGCGGCTTCGAGGACGTGGGCGGCTCGGAAGAGCTCGGCGGCCGCGACGTAGAAGGTTCGTCCGAGGGCGACCCGCTCGGGTCCGGGGACTCGCTCCCGCTCGGGCTGTCCGAGGGCGCCCCACTGCTCGGCGTACCCGAACTGCTCGGCGCGGACGGAACCGCGGGACCACTGCTCGGGTCGTCGGACTCCGGCCGCTCCGCGGGCAGTTCGTCCTGCTGACCCGTCGTACGGTCGGGCCTGACCGACTCGGCCGGCTGTTCGTCGTCGGAGATCGCCCCCAACGTCACCACGGTGCCGAGCACGGCGGCGAGCAACGCCCCCGCACCCGCCGCGGCGAGGTTGCGCCGCGTACCGGCGACGGCAACCCTGCGCGTGCCCTCCTCCCGCGGCTCGGGCGCCGTACGGCTCAGCACCGTCTGGATCTCGTCCGGTTCGAAGCCGGGGCTCGGCAGCGCCGCGGCCACCCCGCGCGGCGGCGACGCGGGCCCCTCACGCCGGCTCACCGGAAGTCCCGTGGGCGGCGTCGTGCCGTCCCGGTCGGAGACCAGGGCGAGCGCCCTGCGGCCCGCGACGGTGCCCCGCTTGTCGGCGAGGGCGCCCCGCATCCCGATGGACGCCTCCAGCTCGCTGCGGGCCCGGTCGAGACGGCCGCCGAGGAGCGCGAGCACGCCCAACTCGTGGTGGAAGTAGGCCTCTTCGGCGACCTCGCCGGCGAGCCGCGCCGCCTCCTGGCCGACCCGCAGCACCCGTTCCCAGGCGCCCCAGGCGAGCCCCGCCGCGAGCGCGGGCGACGCGGTACGGGCGAGCAGGACGGCGGAGCCGAGGTGGCCCGGCTCCGTGCCGGGCACGAGGGCGGTGAGGGCGGCGAGCAGCGCGTCGGACTCGGCGGTGACGCGTTCGGCGGTGACCGAGGGGTGCCCCGCCCACCAGGCGTAGTGCTGGGCGGCGGCGTGCGCGCGGGCGGGCGCGGCGTCCCCGTACCCGGCGGCTTCGAGCTGGGTGAGGACGCCCGCGGCGAGGCGGTGGCGCGCTCCGGTGGGGCCGACGAGCCCGACGGCGGCGAGCTCGCCGAGCGCGGCGTCGGCGTGGGTGTCGCCGACGAGGGCGGGCAGATGCGCCTGGTGCGGCACCTCGCCGCCGAGCGCGACCGCGAACTCCAGGGCGGCGCGGGCGGATTCGCTGAGCCGGGAGGCGAGCAGCGCGGCGGGCGCGGCGGCCTCGGCGAGGGAGGGCAGCGGTACGGGCTCGACCTCCTCCGGGCCGCCTTCGGCGTCGGCCGCGTCGGCGAGCAGCTGGTCGCGCTGCCGCAGCAGCGCGCCGGCCTGCATGAAGCGCAGCGGCAGCCCTTCGGACTCGAACCACAGGTCGCCGGCGAGCGCCTCCTCCTCGTCGCCGAGGGGGCGGCCCGTGGCGAGTTCGAGGAGCTTGCGGCCGGCGGCCCGGTCGAGTCCGCCGAGGAAGACCTCTTCGAGGCGCGAGTCGGCGGCCGGCGCGGCGACGACCGGGGTGGCCGCGAGCAGGAAGGCGCACTCCGGGGCGGCGTCGAGGAAGTCCTGCAGGGCCGCGCCGCCGAATTCCAGGTCGTCGAGGACGACGACGGCGCCGATGTCGTGGGTGTGACCGCGGAGTTGGGACTCGTCGGGCCGGTGTCCGGGCGAGGCGTACACGGCCTCGTACAGCTCGTGGAGGAGTTCGGCCGGGGTGCGGCAGTGGCCGGAGAGCCGGACGACGGCGTCGGGCGCGAGGTCGGCGCAGTCCTCGGCGACGGCGTCGAGCAGCGCGGTGCGCCCGGAGCCCGCGGGTCCGGTGAGGCGTACGGAGCGGCCACGGGCGAGGAGTCGGGTGAGCCGCTCGCGGACCTCCTGGCGCTCCAGGAGCGGCGGGCGGACCACGGCGAGGCCGGGCGGCGGAGGCGGCACGGAGGCGCCGGCGCGGGCGGCCCGCTCGTCCGCCTCGTACCGCTGCGGGCGCGCGGGCTGCACACCGGGCGGGCATGGCTCGATCTCGCTGCCGTCGACGGGGTTGACGGTGAGGAGATAGTCCCCGGAGGTCACCTGAACGGTGCGCACGGGCGCGGCGGTTCCGTACTCGGGCGTCGTGGGGTAGCCCCGGCTCGCGGAGTTCGGGGAGGAGTCGCGGTGCGGCCTGGCCGGGTGCGCGGGGGTCGCGGGGATGTGGGGGCTGCGGCCGTCCTGGCCGTGCTCCTCGGGTCCCCGGCTCGTCGGGTCCATGGTCAAAGCCCCCAAAAGCTTCGTACGCCTTGGCTTCCCCGGCCTTTCGCATACGGCTCTGTCGCTTCTGGTCCGGCACTCACGGATCGGTGAGCGACCGAACCTTAGACCGTGGTACGGCTTCGCGGAACACCGGGGTGGTGCGCCGTCCGGGACGTCCCGGTCTCACCGGGATTGTCGAGGCGGCGCTCGTCGTGCGGCTGGTGCGACTTGCGCGGTTTGTGCGCCTTATGTGGCAGATCCTGCTGCTCACGCCGTGGGCGATGACGCCTGTCACAGGGGATGCGCCCCGATGCCGCCCTCGATGGCGAGGATGCGGTGCAGCCGGGTGGCCACGAGCAGTCGCTGCATCTGCGGCGGTACGTTGCGCAGGACCAGGCGGCGCCCGCAGCGGCCGGCCTGGCGGTGGGCGCCCATGATGACGCCGAGTCCGGTGGCGTCGAGGGCGGCGAGGTCCGACAGGTCGAGCACGAGGTCGCCGGCGCCCTCATCGAGGGCCGAATGCAGGGCAGTTCGGGCGTCCGCCGCGCTTCGGACGTCGAGGCTGCCCCCGACGGTCAGCTCGGCGTGGTCGCCCCTGATGTGCATATGCGCTCCCCGAGAGTGCTGTGGCGTCGTCGCCACCGTCGTCCGTTAAGTCCCAACTGTGGTCTCACTGAACTGACTGGCTCACGGACGCAGAAGTTGTCGTCCGTGAGCGAACCGATACGCAATTCACCCCTGCGGGGGACCCGGCCGGTCCGCGTACGGGTCGCGTGCGGATGTCCGGCCGGGGTACGGCAGTTCAGTGCTGGTAGAACCCCTGCCCGCTCTTGCGGCCGATGTCGCCGGCGTCGACCATGCGGCGCATCAGCTCCGGCGGAGCGAACTTCTCGTCCTGGGATTCCGTGTAGATGTTGCTGGTCGCGTGCAGCAGGATGTCGACCCCGGTCAGGTCGGCGGTGGCCAGAGGGCCCATCGCGTGGCCGAAGCCCAGCTTGCAGGCGATGTCGATGTCCTCGGCGGTGGCGACGCCCGACTCGTAGAGCTTGGCGGCCTCCACCACGAGGGCCGAGATCAGCCTAGTGGTCACGAAGCCCGCGACGTCACGGTTCACGACGATGCAGGTCTTGCCGACCGACTCGGCGAACTCCCTTGTGGTGGCGAGGGTTTCGTCGCTGGTCTTGTAGCCGCGGACCAGTTCGCAGAGCTGCATCATCGGCACCGGCGAGAAGAAGTGCGCGCCGACGACCCGCTCCGGACGCTCCGTCACGGCCGCGATCTTGGTGATCGGGATGGCGGAGGTGTTGGAGGCGAGCACCGTCTCGGGGCGCACGATCTTGTCGAGCGCACGGAAGATCTCGTGCTTGACCTCGAGCTTCTCGAAGACGGCCTCGAGCACGATGTCCGCGTCCGCGGCCCCGTCCAGGTCGGTGGTCGTGGTGATCCGGGCGAGCGCGGCTTCCGCGTCCTCGGCGCTGAGCTTGCCCTTGCTGACGAACTTCTCGTACGAGGCCTTGATGCCGTCGGTGCCACGGGTCAGGGCCGCGTCGGTCACATCGCGCAGAACCACGTCCCAGCCCGCCTGAGCGGAGACCTGAGCAATACCGGACCCCATGAGTCCGGCTCCGACGACGGCGAGCTTCCGTGCCACTGTGTGATCCCCTTTGACAGTTGCGGTCTTACCCGCGGTTCACAACCAACTCTTCGGCGGAGACTAGCGGGCGTGAGCGCCGGTTGGGGGCCTACGAGATGCGCGTCACGTCTCATCTGACGGACATCACACCGGTCCACCCCTCGGACATGCGATCAGCCTGTCCGCACCGCGCAGTTGGGGCGTTTTCCACCGGAAGGTCCGCGCTCCGGCGGCGGCGTCGGAGGCCCTGCGGGCCGGTCGGGCCCGAGCCGCTGTCGGACCCCCGGAGTAACCTCGACGGCATGGTCATTCTGTCGCGCATCTACACCCGCACCGGGGACGACGGCACCACCGCTCTGGGCGACATGAGCCGCGCCCCCAAGACCGATCTGAGGATCGCGGCGTACGCGGACGCCAACGAGGCCAACGCCGCCCTCGGCACCGCGATCGCGCTCGGCCACCTCGGCGAGGAGATCGTCAAGGTCCTGACCCGCGTCCAGAACGACCTGTTCGACGTGGGCGCGGACCTCTCCACCCCGGTCGTCGAGAACCCGGAGTACCCGCCGCTGAGAGTCGAGCAGTCCTACGTCGACAAGCTGGAGGCGGACTGCGACCACTTCAACGAGCAGCTGGAGAAGCTCCGTTCGTTCATCCTGCCCGGCGGCACGCCCGGCGCGGCCCTGCTGCACCAGGCGTGCACGGTCGTGCGGCGGGCCGAGCGCTCCACGTGGGCGGCCCTCGAGGTGCACGGCGAGACGATGAACGCGCTGACGGCCACGTATCTGAACCGCCTCTCCGACCTGCTGTTCATCCTGGCCCGGGTCGCCAACAAGGAGGTCGGGGACGTGCTGTGGGTGCCGGGCGGCGAGCGTTAGCGCACGCTCGTGCGGGGCTCGGCTCCCTGGGGCGCCGGCTCCGTCTTCGGGAACAGCGTGTACGAGGCCGCGATCACCACGTTGATGCCGATGACGAAGAGCATCTTCTGCTGCCACTGCTCGAGCGTGCCGGTCTGCCCCGCCTCCCCCACGTACCAGATCGCGCCCTGCAGCAGCCCCGTCGCGATCACCGCGGCCAGCACCCAGCGGGCCGCCAGCTTCCACTCGTGCACGGCTCGGGCCATGCCGTACCGGGGCGTGGCCGGCGGCGGGCCGTCGAAGAAGCGGTGGGCCACGCGGACGTCGACCCACTTGATCGTGTAGTGGCCGAGCGCGACCGAGTAGCCGATGTAGACCGCTGCGAGGCCGTGCTTCCAGTCCGGCACCGCACCGCCCCGCAGGTCGATCGCGGTGGCCACGAACAGCACGACTTCGAGCAGCGGCTCGCAGAGCAGTACGGCGATGCTCGCGCGCGGCATCTTCGCCCCGTACCGCAGGGCGAGACCCAGCGCGAGCAGCACCCAGAAGCCGACCTCGCAGATGACGATGAGCGTGACGATCACGGGACTCTCCTCTCGCGGTCCCTCAAGCGTCCCGCCCGCCGCGCGGGCCTTCGTCGTCTGCACAGACGAAGTCCGCGTACATCGAAGGATGCAGTCCCGGCCGCTCCCCCATCGACCCGCGTACGGACGCCACGGCCGGGTCCGCCGTGTTGGATGGACGGGTGACTTCCGAGAGCCCGCCCCGCGCGGCGGACCGCCCGCAGGAATCGCAGGCACCGCCGCGCCGTGCGCCCCTGCCCCGGCCGCACCGCGTCGACGTCCTGATCGCCGTGTCCGGACTCCTCGGCGGCTTCGGCCTGTGGGGCCTCGGCATCGGGCTGCGCACACCGCCGTTCCCGGCGCTCCCGGACGCCTGGCTGCTGCTGCCGCTGGTCCTGATGTCCGCCCTGGAGCTGCTGCGCCGCACGCTCCCGCAGACCGCGCTCGCGCTGGGCACGCTGCTGCTCGTGGCCGACCAGCTCACGCCCGGCAGCCTGGTCACGATCATCCTCTTCGCGGACCTCGCGTACGCGGCAGTGCTCTACGGCTCGCCCGCCGCCGCCCGGCGCATCCCGTGGACCACCGGTCTGGTCACGGTCGGCTCGACGATCGGGTTCCTGGCCTGGTTCCAGGAGCCCGAGGCCGTGCTGCTCGGCGTCATGATCGGGCTCGTCGGCTTCGCGCCCGCCACCACCGGAGCGATCGTCCGCAACCACCGGGACGCCGCCGAGACCGCCCGCCTGCGGGCCGAACAGACCGCGCTGCTCGCCGAGATGGACCGCACCCAGGCCGTCACCGCCGAGCGCGCCCGGATGGCCCGCGAGCTGCACGACATGGTCGCCAACCACCTCTCGGCGATCGCCATCCACTCCACGGCCGCGCTCTCCCTCGACGACCCGGGCACCACCCGCGACGCCCTCGGCGTGATCCGCGAGAACAGCGTCGAAGGACTGGCCGAGATGCGCCGCCTCATCGGCCTGCTCCGGGACGGCAGCGACGACCACGAGCCCGCCGCCGCCCCCACCCTCGACGGCCTCGCCGCCCTCGCCGAACAGGCCCGCGCCAACGGCCTCGACGTCACGCTCGACGGCCCCTCGCTCGACGGCCGCACGCTCGCCGACCACCGCCGCACCCGCTCCCCCCGCCTCCCGGCCCCGGTCGAGCTGGCCGCGTACCGGATCGTCCAGGAGTCCCTCACCAACGCCCTCAAGCACGCCGCGCCCGGACCGGTCCACGTCGCCCTGAGCCTCCCGGGCGAGACCCTCACGGTGACGGTGACCAGCCCGTTCGGCGACCCGTCGGGGCCGCGCGCGCCGGGCTCGGGGGCCGGGCTCGTCGGCATGCGGGAGCGGGCGTCGCTGCTCGGCGGGGAGTTCGAGGCGGGCCCGCGCGAGGACGCCGACGGCACGATCTGGTACGTACGGGCCGCGCTGCCCGTGGAAGGAGGAAGCGAATGATCCGGGTCCTGGTCGCCGAGGACCAGTCGGCGGTACGCGCCGGACTCGTCCTGATCCTGGGCAGTGCCCCGGACATCGAGGTCGTCGGCGAGGCGGCGGACGGCGCGGAGGCGGTGGCCCGCGCCCGCGAACTGCGCCCCGATCTGGTCCTGATGGACGTCCAGATGCCCCGCGTCGACGGCGTGACCGCCACCCGTCAGGTAGTCGCCGAGCAGCTGGCCGACGTCCTGGTCCTCACCACGTTCGACCTGGACGAGTACGTCTTCGGGGCGCTGCGCGCCGGCGCCGCCGGGTTCCTCCTCAAGAACACCGAGGCGGCCGACCTCCTTGACGCGGTGCGCACGGTCGCGCGCGGCGAAGGCCTGATCGCCCCCGCGGTGACCCGCCGCCTGATCGCCGAGTTCGCCGCCCGCACCCCCAACGCCCCTGCCCCGGCCGCCCTGGACACCCTCACCCGCCGCGAACGCGAGGTCCTCGGCTGCCTCGGCCAGGGCCTCTCCAACGCGGAGATCGCGGTACGCCTGGACATGGCGGAGGCCACGGTGAAAACCCATGTGAGCCGCCTGCTCGCCAAACTCAACCTACGCAGCCGGGTCCAAGCAGCAGTGCTGGCCCAGGAGTTGAGCACCTGACAGCCCCCCGCAACCAGTCTTCTTCCCCCACCCCGCCCCTTCCCGAAAGTCCTCGCCGGACAGGCCTCCTCAAACGCCGGAGGGGCTGAAATATGCGGGCTGGGGCTGGATTCAGCCCCAGCAGGGGCGGCTCTTAAGGGGCGCGGGGCTGCGACATCTGCGACTCCGCCACGTGGGCGCGACCAGCCACAACGCACCGGCAGCCGAACAACAACCGGGGCCGGGGTGAAGCCCCCGATAGGGGCGCGGGGAACTGCGCGACCAGCCACGACGACGCGGGCAGCCGAACGACGGCTTGGGGTTTGGGGCGCAGCCCAGTTGTTTTCAGGGGCGCGGGGAACTGCGCGACCAGCCACGACGGCGCAGCAGCCGAACAACTACCCGGGGGCTGGGGGCGAAGCCCCAGCCAGGGGCGCGGGGCTGTGACATCTGCGGCTCCGCCGCGTGGGCGCGACCAGCCACGACGGCGCGGCAGACAAAATGCAACCGGGAACGGGGCGAAGCCCCGAGAGCAGGGGCCAGGGGCGGCAGCCCCAGGCAGGGAGGGCGAGGGAGGCACAGCCTCCGTCAAGCAACGTTGACCCGCTGGCCCGGCGGCGCCGCCTCCAACCACGCCAGGAACCCGGTCAACGCATCCTCGCTCATGGCGAGTTCGATCCGCGTCCCCTCATGCGTACACCCGAGAACAATCGCATCGGAGAGCAGCGCCAGCTCCTCCTCCCCGTCGGGCGCACGCCGATCCACGACCTCGATCGCGGAGCGTTCCAGCACCCGCCGCGGCCGCGGCGCATACGAAAAGACCCGGAACCAGGCGATCCGATCGCCGTTGTACCGGGCCACCCCATAGCTCCAGCCCTTGCCGGACGTATCCCCCGGCTCGGGCGCGTTCCACCGCAGGGAACAGTCGAAGGTGCCGCCGGAGCGCTGGATCAGGCGCCTGCGCAGCCCGAAGACGAAGAGCCCCACCAACACGAGCACGACCACCAGCGCGCACACAACCACAGCGAGGATCATCGGCACCGACCTCCTCGCTCCGTCCAGTCACGCAAACCGACCATGCACCTGCATCGCCTCAGCCGCGGCCCGGTCCGGATCGCTCCGGTCCTGGCCGCGGCTGAGTCACACACTCCGCGTCGCGCTCTCGTCAGCGCGCCGCCACCGCACGAAGGCGGACGTCAGCGCGCCGCTCGGCGGCCGCGTCGGCCTCCGACTTCGCACGCTCCAGCGCCCGCTCCGCACGCTGAACATCGATCTCGTCGGCCATCTCCACGATCTCGGCAAGCAGCGAAAGCTTGTTGTCCGCGAACGAGATGAAACCGCCGTGCACCGCGGCGACGATCGTGCCGATCTCCTCGGAGGTCGTACGGATCGTCACAGGGCCCGACTCCAGCACACCGAGCAGCGGCTGGTGACCGGGCATGACGCCGATGTCGCCGGACGTGGTGCGCGCCACGACCAGGGTGGCCTCGCCGGACCAGACCTGGCGGTCGGCGGCGACCAGCTCGACGTGCAGCTCAGCAGCCAAGGGTGGCTCCTCGGGTCACCACCCGGCGGGTTCTGCCGGGTGTTGGGTCAAATTCTAGTAGGCGTACCGGGAGGGGCAGGACGCACCCGCCCCTCCCGTGAGTCAGCGGACTCAGGAGACGCCGAGCTCCTTGGCGTTGGCCTTGAGGTCCTCAATGCCACCGCACATGAAGAACGCCTGCTCGGGGAAGTGGTCGTACTCGCCGTCGCAGATCGCGTTGAAGGCCGCGATCGACTCGTCGAGGGACACGTCCGAACCGTCGACGCCGGTGAACTGCTTGGCGACGTGGGTGTTCTGCGACAGGAAGCGCTCCACGCGACGGGCACGGTGGACGACGAGCTTGTCCTCCTCGCCGAGCTCGTCGATACCGAGGATCGCGATGATGTCCTGGAGGTCCTTGTACTTCTGCAGGATCGTCTTGACACGCATGGCGGCGTCGTAGTGGTCCTGCGCGATGTACCGCGGGTCCAGGATGCGGGACGTGGAGTCCAGCGGGTCCACGGCCGGGTAGATGCCCTTCTCGGAGATCGGACGGGAGAGCACCGTCGTCGCGTCGAGGTGGGCGAACGTGGTGGCCGGGGCCGGGTCGGTCAGGTCGTCCGCGGGCACGTAAATGGCCTGCATGGACGTGATCGAGTGACCACGGGTCGACGTGATGCGCTCCTGGAGGAGACCCATCTCGTCGGCCAGGTTCGGCTGGTAACCCACGGCCGAGGGCATACGACCCAGAAGGGTCGAGACCTCGGAGCCGGCCTGCGTGAAGCGGAAGATGTTGTCGATGAAGAACAGCACGTCCTGCTTCTGCACATCGCGGAAGTACTCCGCCATGGTCAGACCGGCGAGGGCCACGCGCAGACGGGTGCCCGGCGGCTCGTCCATCTGACCGAAGACCAGCGCGGTCTTGTCGATGACGCCCGACTCGGACATCTCGTCGATGAGGTCGTTGCCCTCACGGGTGCGCTCACCGACACCGGCGAACACGGAGACACCGTCGTGGTTGTTGGCGACGCGGTAGATCATCTCCTGGATGAGCACCGTCTTGCCGACGCCGGCACCACCGAACAGACCGATCTTTCCACCCTTGACGTACGGGGTGAGAAGGTCGATGACCTTGACGCCGGTCTCGAACATCTCGGTCTTCGACTCGAGCTCGTCGAAGTTCGGCGCCTTGCGGTGGATGGACCAGCGCTCACCGACGTTGGCGTTCTCCTCGGGGACGTTCAGCACCTCGCCGAGGGTGTTGAACACCTTGCCCTTGGTGAAGTCGCCAACGGGGACGGTGATGCCGTCGCCCGTGTCGGTCACCGCGGCCTGGCGGACCAGACCGTCGGTGGGCTGCATGGAGATCGCGCGGACCAGGCCGTCACCGAGGTGCTGGGCGACCTCGAGCGTCAGGGTCTTCAGCTCGCCGTCGGCGGCCGGGTCGGCCACCTGCACGGTGAGCGCGTTGTAGATGTCCGGCATCGCGTCGACGGGGAACTCCACGTCGACGACCGGGCCGATCACCCGGGCGACGCGGCCCGTGGCAACGGCCGTATCAACAGTGGTCGTCATTACTTGTCACTCCCCGCGGTCGCGTCGGCCAGGGCGCTCGCGCCACCGACGATCTCGCTGATTTCCTGGGTGATTTCGGCCTGGCGGGCCGCGTTGGCAAGCCGGGAGAGGTTGTTGATCAGCTCTCCGGCGTTGTCGGTCGCCGACTTCATCGCGCGGCGCGTGGCGGCGTGCTTGGAGGCAGCCGACTGCAGCAGCGCGTTGTAGATACGGCTCTCGACGTACCGCGGAAGCAGGGCGTCCAGGACGTCCTGACCCGACGGCTCGAAGTCGTACAGCGGGCGGATCTCGTCCTTGGTGCCCGCCTCCTCGGCGACCTCTTCGAGGCTCAGCGGAAGCAGCCGGGCCTCGACCGCGTTCTGCGTCATCATCGAGACGAACTCGGTGTAGACGATGTGGAGTTCATCCACGCCGCCCTCCGCCGTCTCCTTCTCGATGGCCTCGATCAGCGGCCCGGCGACCGCCTTGGCGTCCGCGTACGAGGGCTCGTCCGTGAAGCCCGTCCACTCCCCCGCGATCTTGCGCTCGCGGAAGTTGTAGTGGGCGATGCCGCGGCGGCCGACGATGTAGCTGTCGACCTGCTTGCCCTCGGCCTGGAGCTTCTCGGTGAGCTGCTCCGCCGACTTGATCGCGTTGGAGTTGAAGGCGCCGGCCAGACCACGGTCGCTCGTGAGGAGCAGGACCGCGGCCCGGGTCGGGTTCTCCACCTCGGTGGTCAGCGGGTGCTTGTCGTTCGCACCCGTCGACACCGCGGTGACCGCGCGCGTGAGCTCGGTCGCGTACGGCGTGGAGGCCGCCACCTTGCGCTGTGCCTTGACGACACGCGAGGCGGCGATCATCTCCATCGCCTTCGTGATCTTCTTCGTCGCGGTGACGGACCGGATGCGACGCTTGTAGACCCGGAGCTGGGCTCCCATGAGTCAGGTCCCTTCCGTCGTCACTTGGAGACGTCGACGGCTGCCGGAGCGTCCTCGCCGATCAGCTTGCCGTCGGAGGTCTCGAACTGCTTCTTGAACTCCGCGATGGCGTCCGCGACGGCCGTGAGGGTGTCGTCGGACATCTTGCCGCCCTCCTTGATGGAGGTCATCAGACCCTGCTCCTTGCGGTGCAGGTGGTCGAGGAGCTCGCGCTCGAAGCGGCGGATGTCGGCGACCGGCACGTCGTCCATCTTGCCGGTGGTGCCGGCCCAGACGGAGACGACCTGGTCCTCGGTCGGCATCGGCTGGTACTGAGCCTGCTTGAGCAGCTCGACCATGCGCTGACCGCGCTCCAGCTGGGCCTTCGACGCGGCGTCCAGGTCGGAGCCGAAGGCGGCGAACGCCTCGAGCTCACGGAACTGGGCGAGGTCCACGCGGAGACGGCCGGAGACCTGCTTCATCGCCTTGTGCTGCGCGGAACCACCGACTCGGGAGACGGAGATACCGACGTTCAGCGCGGGGCGCTGACCGGCGTTGAAGAGGTCCGACTCCAGGAAGCACTGGCCGTCGGTGATGGAGATGACGTTGGTCGGAATGAACGCCGACACGTCGTTCGCCTTGGTCTCGACAATCGGCAGACCGGTCATCGAGCCCTTGCCCATCTCGTCCGAGAGCTTGGCGCAGCGCTCGAGGAGGCGGGAGTGCAGGTAGAAGACGTCACCCGGGTAGGCCTCGCGGCCCGGCGGACGACGGAGCAGCAGGGACACGGCGCGGTAGGCGTCGGCCTGCTTCGAGAGGTCGTCGAAGATGATGAGGACGTGCTTGCCCTCGTACATCCACTGCTGGCCGATGGCCGAACCGGTGTAGGGGGCCAGGTACTTGAAGCCCGCCGGGTCGGACGCCGGGGCGGCGACGATCGTCGTGTACTCGAGGGCGCCGGCCTCTTCGAGGGCACCACGCACGGAGGCGATGGTCGAGCCCTTCTGACCGATGGCGACGTAGATGCAGCGGACCTGCTTGTTCACGTCACCGGAGCGCCAGTTGTCGCGCTGGTTGATGATCGTGTCGACGGCCAGGGCGGTCTTGCCGGTCTGGCGGTCACCGATGATCAGCTGACGCTGACCACGGCCGATCGGGGTCATCGCGTCGACGGCCTTGTAGCCGGTCTCCATCGGCTCGTGCACCGACTTGCGCTGCATGACCGTGGGGGCCTGCAGCTCGAGGGCGCGGCGGCCGGTGGTCTCGATCTCGCCGAGGCCGTCGATCGGGTTGCCGAGCGGGTCGACGACACGGCCGAGGTAGCCCTCGCCGACGGCGACCGACAGGACCTCGCCGGTACGGGAGACCGACTGGCCCTCTTCAATACCGCTGAACTCGCCGAGGACGATCGAACCGATCTCGCGCTCTTCGAGGTTCAGAGCGAGACCGAGGGTGCCGTCCTCGAACTTCAGCAGCTCGTTGGCCATGGCCGAGGGCAGGCCCTCGACCTTCGCGATGCCATCGCCGGCCAGGGTGACCGTACCGACCTCCTCGCGCGAGGCCGCGTCCGGCTTGTACGCCTGGACAAAGTTCTCCAGCGCGTCCCGGATCTCCTCCGGCCGGATCGTGAGCTCCGCCATCTGGGTTCCCTGCTCTCCTTGTTGGGCCCGAAGTTTTCTTGGGGGGTCTGGGGTCAGCCCCCAGGAATCCTCTGCACGGCCCAACTCGGGCCGTAGTCATGCTTGTTGAGTTGATTCGCCGAGCGATACGCCCGGGTCGACCGTGTGGTCGTCAGCCGGCCATGCGGCGGCTCGCGTCCTCGAGCCGGTCCGCGATGGAGCCGTTGATGACCTCGTCGCCCACCTGCACCCTGATCCCGCCGAGGACCTCGGGGTCCACGTCGAGGTTGAGGTGCATCTGCCGGCCGTACAGCTTGGCCAGCGAACCCGCCAGCTTCTGCTTCTGCCCGTCGGACAGCGGCACGGCCGAGGTGACGATCGCGACCGTGCGGTCCCGGCGGTCCGCGGCAAGCTTGGACAGGGACTCGAGTCCCGCTTCCAGGCTACGTCCCCGCGGGTGGGTCACCAGTCGCGTGACCAGTCGCTCCGTCGTGGCCTCCGCACGGCCGCCGAGCAGGCTGCGCAGCAGCTCGCCCTTGGCCGATCCGGCGGCGGTACGGCTGGTCAGCGCGGCCCGCAGCTCGGTGCTGGAGGAGACGATCCGCCCGAAGCGGAACAGCTCGTCCTCGACGTTGTCGAGCTTGCCGGCGCGCTGCGCGGCAGTGAGGTCGGCGACATTGGCCAGCTCTTCGAGAGCGTCGACCAGGTCACGCGACTGCGACCAGCGGGAGCGGACGACGCCTGCCACCAGGTCGGCGGTCTCGGCGGAGACCTGTCCGCCGAGCACCCGGCCGATGAGCTCGGCCTTCGCCTCAGCGGCCTGCGCCGGGTCGGTCAGGACCCGACGCAGCGACACCTCGCGGTCGAGCAGCGCGGTGACGGCGGCCAGCTCGTCCGCGAGCGCGGCGGCGTCGACCGACGTGTTGTCGGTCAGCGCGTCGAGACGCTCACGTGCGGCGGCCAGTGCCTCGCGGCTCGCTCCGTTCATCGCGCGGCCTCGGCCTTCTCCTCGAGCTCGTCGAGGAAGCGGTCGATGGTGCGGCTCTGCCGGGCGTGGTCCTCGAGGGACTCGCCGACGAGCTTGCCGGCCAGGGTGGTGGCCAGCTGGCCGACGTCCTGACGCAGCGACTGCGATGCGGCCTTGCGATCCGCGGCGATCTGCGCGTGGCCGGCAGCGATGATCTCCTCACGCTGCCGCTGGCCCTCGACGCGCATCTCGGCGATGAGCTGAGCACCCTGCTCCTGCGCCTCCTGGCGCAGTCGCGCGGCCTCGTGCCGAGCCTCGGCGAGCTGAGCCTTGTACTGCTCGAGCACGCTCTGGGCCTCGGTCTGGGCGGCCTCGGCCTTCTCGATACCGCCTTCGATCGCCTCCCGGCGCTGCTCCAGAACCTTGTTGATGTTCGGGAGGAGCTTCTTCCAGAAGAAGAAGAAGACGATGGCGAAGGCAACGGTGCCGACGAGCAGCTCGGGGCCGGGCGGGACGAGCGGGTTCTGCTCTTCCTCGGCCGCCAGCTGCACCAGGTTGGCGATCACATCAGTGCCTTTCGTCTAAAGAGTGTCAGGTGGCTAGTTCTTAGACACCGAACACGAACGGCATAACGATGCCGATGAGGGCGAGCGCCTCACAGAAGGCGAAGCCCAGGATCTGGTTGGCGCGGATCAGGCCGGCGGCCTCGGGCTGACGGGCCAGAGCCTGCGTGCCGTTACCGAACACGATGCCGACGCCGATGCCGGGGCCGATCGCGGCGAGACCGTAGCCGATGGAACCGAGGGATCCGGTGACGGCGGCGAGTTCGATGGTCGCGGACATGCCGTTACTTCCTTCTCTTTCATGGACCGGTGGGGGTTGGCCACCGGGCGATCTGGGGGTGTTGCAGGCGGGGTGGCTCAGTGGTGCTCGGAGACCGCGCCCTGGATGTACGAGCAGGCGAGCAGCACGAAGACGTATGCCTGGACGGCCTGCACGAAAAGCTCGAAGAGGATCATGACCATGGTCATGACGAACGAGACGCCGGCAGCCGGGATCAGCCAGGAGTTCAGCAGGTACCAGGAGGCGACGGTGAACATCACCAGCATCAGGTGACCGGCGAACATGTTGGCGAAGAGTCGGACCGCGTGCGTGAAGGGGCGCACGAGCAGGTTCGAGAAGAACTCGATGAACGACACGAGCCACTTGATCGGGCCGAGCGAGTTGTCGTAGCCGGTGATGTTCTTCCAGCCGCCGACGAAGCCGTGGCGCTTGAAGGTCAGGGAGACCCAGGTGACGTAGACGATCGCGGCGAGCACGGCCGGGTAGGCGATGATCGAGGAGACCGGGAACTGGGCCAGCGGGATCACGGACCAGATGTTCATGATCCAGATGAAGAAGAACAGCGAGACCATCAGGGGGACGTACTTCTCGCCCTCCTTCTTGCCGAGGGTCTCGTAGACGATGCCGCGGCGTACGAAGTCGTAGCCCGCCTCACCGATCATCTGCAGCTTGCCCGGGACGACCTTCGCCTTGCCGAAAGCAAGGGTGAAGAACGTGACCACGATCAGCGTGGTGAGCAGCGCGAGCAGCATCACCTTGTTGAACTCGAAGCCGCCGATGTGGAACATCGGCTTGAAGAGGAATGAGTGCAGGCCCGGCGCCGGGAAGCCACATCCGTTGTCGGACATGATGCGGCAGCTCCAGTCAAAGGCGAGCTGGGTCTGGTCAGCACTCACCGCGGGCTCCTTCGGCGTGACGCATAAGTACGGCAACCTCGTTGTGTCGGCGCGGCGTGCAGCCGCGAGTCGGCACCGGTCTGGTGTTTCGGATATGGGGGCGGCGGCTATCAGGCGTTGAGCCTCGCGATGAAGCAGGCGTCAGCTCAGTTGCCCGCGCCCGCAGTGCCGCAGTTGGCACCGGACGATAGCAGGAGTTCTTACGGCTCTTTATCCCGGCCCTACCTGTCATGACGAAGACCCCGACTTGTCGTTCTTCGTGGCGTCCGAAGAGTCGGGGTCAATGTAGAAAATCTTCGCCTTGAGGTGGGCGCGGGCCTGTGCGGCAACCCATACGACAGCGGCAACGATGATCGTCGCGGCGAAAGCCTTCGGGTTGAAGAGAGTCGTGTTCTTGAAGATGGCGACGAACACGAACAGCACCAGCAACTGCGTCACATAGAGCAGCAGTCCCATGGCCTGGAACAGGTGCGGAAAGTGCTTGGCCGTGAACTGCAGGCCGAGAATCCCGAGCCCCATGAAGAGGCACACCACCGCGGTCGCGACGACAGCACCGATCGCTCCCTCGCCACCGGCGACGATTCCACTGACGACAGCGGCGATGGCGCCGACGGCGACGGTGGGCACGACGATGGGCACGAGAGTTCGGGCGTCATTGGACTGCATGGCGGCAGCTCCACTTACTGAAGAAGGGGACGAGTTGTCGTCATGGACGAGCGTAAGCCCGGGAACGGAGAGCTCCTGATGGCCAACCGACCGTCGCACTACGGTCCTTCGGCCCTACCCCGGGATCTCGTGAACGGTATCACAAACTATTTGATGAGGTCTTTACCCACCTGGTGTGCCAGCCGTCACACATGAGAGGTAATCCGCGCGTCTGCGCGCGCAACGGCCCGGCTTGTCTGGTATTGGCCCGATATGAAGAGTCGTCGTTCCCGACCGCCCTCCGCCCCCGCTCTCCGGGGCGGCGGCCACAGACCCCCCGTACGCCTCCTGTGAACGCCTGCGGCTCCGGTCCGCCCGGTCGGGGCGGTGCCGGAGCCGCGCGTTCAATCAGTGAAGCCGGAAGGCGTCAGCGGGCGTTCGGGGCGCCGGTCTAGACGCGGGAGTGGTCCGCCGCGGAACTGTCCTCCGTGAAACGGGAGCGCCCGCCGATCGCCGTCGAGCCGCCGGCCCGCACCGCGGTCCCCGGGGCCGGCTCCGCGGCCTGAGTCACACCCTCCGCCTCGCTGTCGGCCTCTTCCGCGGGCTCCGCCGCCAGGGCCCCCCGCCGGTACCGGGGCGGTACGAAGGCCTCCATCCACCGCGGCGTACGCGGGGTGAAGCGCGGAAGCAGCAGGAGCACCAGGCCGACGAAGCTCAGCGCCACGACCACCAGGACGATCCACATCGACGCCGAGTGCACCGAGTACGCCAGGGCGCCGAAGGCGATGAGCGCGGACCAGAAGTACATGATCAGGACGGCCCGGCTGTGCGAGTGGCCGATCTCCAGGAGCCGGTGGTGCAGATGGCCCCGGTCCGCCGCGAACGGCGACTGGCCGCGCCAGGTGCGGCGCACGATCGCGAGGATCAGGTCCGCGGCGGGCACCGCGATGATCGTCAGCGGCAGCAGCAGCGGGATGTAGACCGGCACCGTCTGGTGGACGGCGGAGCGCTCGGAGCCGGCGAAGAGGTTCATCGCGTCCGGGTCGACCTGGCCCGTGATGGAGATCGCGCCCGCGGCGAGCACCAGGCCGATCAGCATCGAGCCCGAGTCGCCCATGAAGATCCGGGCGGGGTGCATGTTGTGCGGCAGGAAGCCCAGGCACATGCCCATCAGGATCGCCGCGAACAGCGTGGCCGGGGCGGCCGACTCGATGCCGTAGCTGAACCAGATGCGGTACGCGTACAGGAAGAACGCCGTGGCCGCGATGCAGACCATGCCCGCGGCGAGGCCGTCGAGGCCGTCCACGAAGTTGACGGCGTTGATGGTGATCAGGACCAGGGCGACGGTCAGGAGGGTGCCCTGCTGGTCGCTCAGGGAGACCGATCCCACACCCGGAACCGGCAGCCACAGGATCGTCAGACCCTGCATGACCATCACGCCCGCGGCGATCATCTGGCCGCCCAGCTTGATCAGGGCGTCGATCTCGAACTTGTCGTCCAGGACGCCGATCAGCCAGATCACCGCGGCGCCGGAGAGCAGTGCTCTCGGTTCGTTGGAGTTCTCGAAGACCTCGTTGAGGTTCTCCAGGTGGTCCGCGACGAGCAGGCCCGCGCACAGGCCGAAGAACATCGCGATGCCGCCGAGCCGCGGGGTCGGTTCCCGGTGCACGTCACGCGCACGGATCTCCGGCATCGCCCCGGCGACGATGGCGAACTTCCGCACCGGCCCGGTCAGCAGATAGGTGACCGCTGCCGTGACGCAGAGCGTCAGCAGATATTCACGCACGGGCTTCCCCACAGGTATAGCTGGCCATCTCAGCCCCACACCCTAGCTTCGCGCGCATACGGTTGAGGACTTCCGGGTAGCGACGATGGTTGCACGGATGCCGGTCCACCCCGCTGCGCCTACCCCGGATCCGCACGGATACCGCCCAGGATGCGACGGTCCGTGACGGCGGCCGGGCCCTGACCGTGATGAACGACTCGGGATCAACGGCTCGGGATCAACGGCTCGGGTACGGCGGGAACCGGCGTACGAGCTCCCGGACCTCGGTGCGCAGCCGGCCGGGCTCGGCGTCGGCGTGCAGGGCCGACGCGAACAGCTCCGCGATCCGCGCCATCTCGTCGGCGCCCATGCCCTGCGTCGTGACGGCCGCCGTGCCCAGGCGCAGACCGCGGACGTCGCCGTGCGGCAGCGCACACGTGTCGAGGACCATACCGGCGGCGGCGAGGCGGCCCCGGGCGGTGCGGGCGTCCAGACCGAAGCGGCCGGTGTCCGCGGTGAGCAGGTGCGTGTCCGTGCCGCCGGTGGTGACGACCAGGCCGCGCGCCGTCAACTCCTCTGCAAGGACACGGGCGTTGGCGACCACCTTGTGCGCGTACGTGGTGAACGCCGGGGTCGCGGCCTCGCCGAACGCGACGGCCTTCGCGGCGATGGTGTGCATCTGGGCGCCGCCCTGCGTGAACGGGAACACGGCCCGGTCGATGCGCTCCGCGAGGTCGCTGCCGCACAGCACCATCCCGCCGCGCGGCCCGCGCAGCACCTTGTGCGTGGTGGCGCACACCACGTCCGCGTACGGCACGGGGTTGGGCGCCGCTCCCCCGGCGACCAGGCCGATGGGGTGGGCGGCGTCGGCGATCAGATACGCGCCCACGTCGTCGGCGATGTCCCGGAACGCGCCGTAGTCGATGTGCCGCGGGTACGAGATCGAGCCGCAGACCACGGCCTTCGGCTTGTGCGTGCGGGCGAGGGCGTGGATCTGCTCGTAGTCGATGAGGCCGCTCTCGGCGTCGACGCCGTAGCCGACGAACTCGAACCAGCGGCCGGAGAAGTTAGCGGGCGAGCCGTGCGTGAGGTGGCCGCCGAACGGCAGGCCCATCGCAAGGACCGTGTCGCCGGGGCGCAGCAGCGCGGCGTAGGCGGCGAGCACCGCGGAGGAGCCGGAGTGCGGCTGCACGTTGGCGTGCTCGGCGCCGAACAGGGCCTTGGCGCGGTCCACGGCGATGCGCTCGGCGACGTCGACGAACTCGCAGCCGCCGTGGTGGCGGGCGCCGGGGTAGCCCTCGGCGTACTTGTTCGCGAGCGGCGAGCCGAGGGCGGTGAGGACCGCGGGCGAGGTGAAGTTCTCGGCGGCGATCAACTGCAGGCCGTCCGACTGGCGTTCCAGCTCGGCGAAGAGGATCTCCGCCAGCTCGGGGTCCTGGCGGCGCAGGGCGTCGACGTCGGGCCCGAAGGGGCGTACGTGTGCGGCGGCGGCCGCGGAAGTGACCGGCATCATCGACTCCGGCGGGGAGAGGGACCTGGATCCCAATGTAGGCCGCCCGCCCGCGCCTTGCCCGGCGTACGCGTCCCGCCCTGCGGGCGGCTTGTTCCCCTCCCCGCCCCTTCCCGAAAGACTGCCGTCGGCGGTCGTTCGGCTGCTGCGCCGTCGTGGCTGGTCGCGCAGTTCCCCGCGCCCCTAAAACCAGCCCCTCCGGCGTTTGAGGAGCGGGGTCTGGGGCGGAGCCCCAGTTACGGGAAGGGGCGGGTACGGGGAAGAGAAAGGCCTACGCCGGCAACCCCGCCGCCGGAACCCCCGTCAAAGCGGTCACCACCGGGTCCAACGCCTGGTTGATCTCGTCGCCGATGGAGCGGAAGAACGGCAGCGGGGCGCCGTACGGGTCGTGCACCTCGTCCGCCTCCGCACTGGGCGCGAGCAGCCAACCCCGCAGCGCCGCCGCGGCCCGTACGAGAGCGCGGGCACGCTCCACGACGCCGTCGTCCAGCGGATCGGGCAGGGTCGCCGGATCTATGGCGCGGACGAGCCGCGTGAACTCCTTCAGGGTGAACGTGCGCAGGCCCGCGCTGTGCCCCATCGAGACGACCTGCGCACGGTGGTCGCGGGTCGCCGTGAGGACCAGGTCGGCGCGGATGACGTGCTCGTCGAGCAGCTCGCGCCCGATGAAGCCGGAGGAGTCCGCCCCGAAGTCGGAGAGGACCGTCGCCGCGTTGGTCTCCATGGCCGCGCCCTCGTGGCCCCAGGTGCCCGCGCTCTCCACGATCAGGCCGCGGGTGTCGAGGTCGCCGAGGCGGTGGGTCAGGGCATGACGGGTCAGCCGCTCGGTGATGGGCGAGCGGCAGACGTTGCCGGTGCTGACGTGGAGGATGCGGAAGCTGTCCGTGGGCCCGGCGAGTGCGCCGGGGAACGATTCGGGGAAGCCCGCTATGCCACGCCCCTCAGGGGCCGTCAATTGGCCACCTCGAGGTCGGGTACCACCTTGCGGAGCTCGTCGGCGTCGAGCGCGCCCGCGCGAAGGAGTACGGGGACCTTGCCGGTGACGTCCACGATGGAGGAGGGCACGATGCCGGGCGTCGGGCCGCCGTCCAGGTACACGGAGACGGAGTCGCCCAGCATGTCCTGCGCGGCGTCGCAGTTCTCCGGCGCCGGGTGCCCGGTGAGGTTCGCCGAGGTCACCGCCATCGGGCCGACCTCGGTGAGCAGCTCGATCGCGACGGGGTGCAGCGGCATCCGGATCGCGACGGTGCCCCGGGTGTCGCCGAGGTCCCACTGCAGCGACGGCTGGTGCTTGGCGACCAGGGTGAGGGCGCCGGGCCAGAACGCGTCGACGAGTTCCCAGGCCATCTCGGAGAAGTCGGTGACCAGGCCGTGCAGCGTGTTCGGGGAGCCGATGAGCACGGGCGTGGGCATGTTGCGGCCCCGGCCCTTGGCGGCGAGCACATCGGCCACGGCCTCGGACGAGAAGGCGTCGGCGCCGATCCCGTAGACCGTGTCGGTGGGCAGCACGACCAGCTCGCCGCGGCGGACGGCGGACGCGGCCTCGCGCAGACCGGTCACGCGGTCGGTCGCGTCGTTCGTGTCGTATCGCCGTGCCATTTAGCGAGCCTCCTCGTACGCGTACAACTTCTCGGTGATCTGCGGCAGTCGGGCCATCACGGCAGCGCCTTGCGGGCGGTCGCGAAGCGCGGCCGGTTGTTCAGGTCGGGGTGGTCGGCGGCGTCCGCCCAGCCCCGCTCCTCGGTGAAGATCCAGGGGACCTGGCCGCCCTGGGTGTCGGCGTGCTCGATGACGACGACGCCGCCGGGGCGGAGCAGCCGGTGCGCGGTGCGCTCCAGGCCGCGGATGGTGTCGAGCCCGTCCTCGCCGGAGAACAGGGCCAGCTCCGGGTCGTGGTCGCGGGCCTCCGGGGCGACGTACTCCCACTCCGTGAGCGGGATGTACGGCGGGTTGGAGATGACCAGGTCGACCTGGCCGTCCAGGTCCGGCAGCGCGGTGAGCGCATCCCCCTGGTGCAGCTGGACCCGCGTCCCCTCGACGTTCTTACGGGTCCACCGCAGCGCGTCCTCGGACAGCTCCACGGCGTGCACCCGCGAGCGCGGCACCTCCTGGGCCATGGCGAGCGCGATGGCCCCCGAGCCCGTGCACAGGTCCACGATCAGCGGCTCGACCACGTCCATCGCGCGGACCGCGTCTATGGCCCAGCCGACCACCGACTCGGTCTCCGGGCGCGGCACGAACACCCCTGGCCCCACCTGGAGTTCGAGGTACCGGAAGAACGCCCGGCCGGTGATGTGCTGGAGCGGCTCGCGGGCCTCGCGGCGGGAGACGGCCTCCCAGTAGCGGGCGTCGAAGTCGGCGTCCTTGACGTTGTGCAGTTCGCCCCGCTTCACGCCGTGCACGAAGGCGGCGAGCTCCTCGGCGTCGAAACGCGGCGAGGGCACGCCGGCGTCGGCGAGCCGCTGGGTGGCCTGGGCCACTTCCGCGAGCAGCACGCTGCGGGGGCTTGGGGGTCGCTCCCCAAATTGTCGCTGCACGCTGGTCCTCCGGTGCTGCTGTACGTGCTGATAGGTCGGTCGGTGCGTACGGCGGTTACTGCGCGGCCGCGAGCTTCGCCGCGGAGTCCGCGTCGACGCAGGCCTGGATGACCGCGTCCAGGTCGCCGTCGAGCACCTGGTCCAAGTTGTACGCCTTGAAGCCCACCCGGTGGTCGGAGATCCGGTTCTCCGGGAAGTTGTACGTACGGATCTTCTCGGAGCGGTCGACCGTGCGGACCTGGCTGCGACGGGCGTCGGCGGCCTTGGACTCGGCCTCCTCCTGCGCCGCGGCGAGCAGCCTGGAGCGCAGGATACGCATCGCCTGCTCCTTGTTCTGCAGCTGGGACTTCTCGTTCTGGCAGGAGGCCACGACACCGGTCGGGATGTGCGTGATGCGTACGGCGGAGTCCGTGGTGTTGACGGACTGGCCGCCGGGCCCGGACGAGCGGTACACGTCGATCCGCAGGTCGTTGGCGTGGATCTCCACGTCGACCTCCTCGGCCTCGGGCGTGACGAGCACACCGGCGGCGGAGGTGTGGATACGGCCCTGCGACTCGGTCGACGGCACGCGCTGCACGCGGTGCACCCCGCCCTCGTACTTCATCCGCGCCCAGACGCCCTGGCCGGGCTCGGTCGCGCCGCCCCCGCCCTTGGTCTTCACGGCGACCTGGACGTCCTTGTAGCCGCCCAGCTCGGACTCGGTGGAGTCGATGATCTCGGTCTTCCAGCCGATGCGCTCCGCGTACCGCAGATACATCCGAAGGAGGTCACCGGCGAACAGCGCCGACTCGTCGCCGCCCGCGCCCGCCTTGATCTCCAGGAGGACGTCCTTGTCGTCGGACGGGTCGCGCGGCACGAGCAGCAGGCGCAGCTTCTCGGTGAGCTCCTCGCGCTGCTCCTCGAGCTCCTTGACCTCGGCGGCGAACTCCGGGTCGTCGGCGGCCAGTTCACGGGCCGTCTCGATGTCGTCCCCGGTCTGCTTCCAGGAGCGGTACGTGCCGACGATCGGGGTCAGCTCGGCGTAGCGCTTGTTGAGCTTGCGCGCGTTGGCCTGGTCCGCGTGGACCGAAGGGTCGGCGAGCTGCTTCTCGAGATCGGCGTGCTCACCGATCAGTTCCTCGACCGCCTCGAACATCTCCGGGCTCCTGGGTGCGTGAAGGGAAGGGGTGCGACCAAAAACGCCGGTCCTGGTCGCCCCTGGGCGGGAGCGACCGAGGACCGGCGCTGTGGCTCGCTACTTCTTGGCGGAGCCGGCGGCCTTGCCGAAGCGGGCCTCGAAGCGGGCCACGCGGCCACCGGTGTCGAGGATCTTCTGCTTGCCCGTGTAGAACGGGTGGCACTCGGAGCAGACCTCGGCGCGGACGGTGCCGCTGGAGATCGTGCTGCGGGTGGTGAACGACGCGCCGCAGGTGCAGCTGACCTGGGTCTCGACGTACTCGGGGTGAATGTCGCGCTTCAAGGTGTCTCCTAGTTTCGGGAGGGCGCCGGGTCGCAGACGCGGGATGCGGGTGCGTGAACCGGGGCCGACGTACCAGTCTGCCAGGACTGGCCGCATCCCCCAAAACCGGGGAGGGGCGGGATCTATTCCCCCGGTCCGGACGGACGCGTTCCGCAGGGGTCAGCGGCTGCTGACCACGCTGCCCGCGCCGCCCTTGTCGCCCGCGGAGCCCTTGGTCACGGAGGCGGGAATCCGCTGGTCGGAGCGGAGCGCGGCCCAGAGGAGCTTGTCCTGCTTCACCAGCGGCACGACGCGGTTCGGGTCGGCCGGGTCGTACGTGACCGGCAGCGTCACCATGTTCATGTCGTTCGACTCGATGCCCTTGAGGCTGTTGGCGAAGCCGATCAGGCTCTTCGGGTCGTCGAGCTCGGAGTCGGTGGTGACGGCCTTGGTCGCGGTGTCCGCGAGGTCGTACAGCTTCTTCGGGTGGCTGAAGACGCCGACGTCCTTGATCTGGTCGAGGAGCGCCTTGATGAAGGCCTGCTGCAGCTGTATTCGGCCGAGGTCGCCGCCGTCGCCCACCGCGTGCCGGGTGCGGACCAGGCCGAGGGACTGCTCGCCGTCGAGGCGATGGGTGCCGGCGGCCAGGTTCAGGTGGCTGTTCGGGTCGGAGATGGCCTGTTCGGTGGTGACCTCCACGCCGCCGAGCTCGTCGATGAGCTTCTTGAAGCCGGTGAAGTCGACTTCCAGATAGTGGTCCATGCGGATGCCGGACATCTTCTCGACGGTCTTCACGGCACAGGCGGGGCCGCCCACCGAGTACGACTCGTTGAACATCTGGTGCGGGCCGCCGGGGTCGGTCGTCCCGGCCTCGGTCCTGCACGCGGGCCTGGTCACCAGGGTGTCGCGCGGGATGGAGACGACGCTGGCCTTCTTGTGGCCCTCGTAGACGTGCACGACCATCGCGGTGTCCGAGCGGGAGCCCTCCTGGCCCGCGCTGCCGTACTCGGCGTTGGCGCCCTCCCGGGAGTCGGAGCCGAGGACGAGGATGTCCATCGAGCCGTTGTCGACGTCGTCGGGGCGGTCGGTGCCGAGCGCGGCGTTGATGTCGACGCCGTTGATGTTGCCGTTCAGCTTGAAGTAGACGTAGCCCAGGCCTATGCCGCCGGCGAGGACCACGGAGGCGGCCGCCCAGGCGGTGACGACCAGGGCCTTGCTGCGCGCGCGGGGCGCGCGGCGCCTGCCGCCGGGGCCCTTGCGTCGGCGCTGCAGCGGATTCGTGGCGGGATCGTCGCTCTCGTCGGCCATGTGCTCCTCAGTCCTCGTCGGTCGGGTACCCCCTGCTCTCAGGGTCGGACGGGCTCGACGCCACCGAACATGGCGCATTGGTGCAGCCACTTGTCAGACGCCGAATCCCGAAAAAGGGTTGCACAGTGCATTAAGCGCTCCGTAAGGCCGAAGGGCCCGAGCTGCCCGGCGACGGTCGCGTGCGGTCCTCTTCCCGCACCGCCCGGCAACCCCTCTCACCTGCACGATCGGGGTACGGACCGGACCGCGCGCGCCGCCCCCGTACGCCCCTGACCTGTGGCAAAGCTCTCGCGCGCGGCCGTCCTCGTACGAGATACGCGATACGAGATACGAGAAAAGCCCCGCCCCCCGCCGCGGACGAACCGTGACGGGGGGCGGGGCCTTGAGCGCGGGACCTGATCAGTCGTTGCCGTTGCCCGGGGTGGGCGTGGTCTTGGCGATCTGCATCAGGAACTCGGCGTTCGACTTCGTCTGCTTCATCTTGTCGAGAAGCAGCTCGATCGCCTGCTGCGAGTCGAGCGCGTGCAGCACCCGGCGCAGCTTCCAGACGATGCTCAACTCCTCGCTGTTCAGGAGGATTTCCTCCTTGCGGGTGGAGGAGGCGTCGACGTCGACGGCCGGGAAGATGCGCTTGTCCGAGAGCTTCCGGTCGAGCTTGAGCTCCATGTTGCCGGTGCCCTTGAACTCCTCGAAGATCACCTCGTCCATGCGCGAGCCGGTCTCGACGAGCGCGGTGGCCAGGATGGTCAGCGAGCCGCCGTCCTCGATGTTCCGCGCGGCGCCGAAGAAGCGCTTCGGCGGGTACAGCGCGGTCGAGTCGACACCACCGGACAGGATGCGCCCGGACGCCGGGGCCGCGAGGTTGTACGCACGGCCGAGGCGGGTGATCGAGTCGAGCAGGACCACGACGTCGTGACCCAGCTCGACGAGACGCTTGGCGCGCTCGATGGCCAGCTCGGCGACGGTGGTGTGGTCCTCGGCGGGACGGTCGAAGGTCGAGGAGATGACCTCGCCCTTCACCGACCGCTGCATGTCGGTGACTTCCTCGGGCCGCTCGTCGACGAGGACGACCATGAGGTGGCACTCGGGGCTGTTGTGCGTGATCGCGTTGGCGATGGCCTGCAGGATCATGGTCTTGCCGGTCTTCGGCGGGGCCACGATCAGACCGCGCTGCCCCTTGCCGATCGGCGACACGAGGTCGATGATCCGGGTCGACAGGGCGCCGGGCTCGTTCTCCAGGCGCAGCCGCTCCTGCGGGTAAAGGGGCGTCAGCTTGTTGAACTCCGGGCGGCCGCGGCCGGTTTCGGGCGCCATGCCGTTGACCGAATCGAGGCGGACGAGCGCGTTGAACTTCTCGCGCCGCTCGCCGTCCTTGGGCTGACGCACCGCGCCGGTGACGTGATCGCCCTTGCGCAGACCGTTCTTGCGGACCTGGGCGAGGGAGACGTACACGTCGTTCGGGCCGGGCAGGTAGCCCGACGTACGAATGAACGCGTAGTTGTCGAGGATGTCGAGGATGCCCGCGACGGGGATCAGGACGTCGTCCTCGGACAGCTGCGGCTCGTTGACGTCGTCACGGCCGCGACGGCCGCGACGGTCGCGGTAGCGGCCGCGGCGACCGCGCCTGCCACCCTCGAACTCGTCGTCGTCCTGGCGGTCTTGACGGTCCTGACGCCCTCCGCCGCCCTGCTCCTTGCGGCCCTGGCCGCCGCCCTGACCGCCCTGCTCGTCGCCCTTGTTGCGACGGTTGCCGCGGTCGCGGCGGTTGCCGCGGTCACCGCGCTCGCCGCGGTCGCGGTCACGGCCGCGCCCCTCGGCGTTGTCCGCGGCGCCCTCGGCGCGGGAGTCCGCAGCCTCGGTCTTCGACTCGGCCTTGGCCTCGCTCTTCGACTCGGCCTGCGCGTCCGGGGCGCCGCCCTCGGAGGTGACGCGACGGCGGCCGCGGCGCTCACCGGCGGAGTCGTCGCTCGCGGGCTGGCCCGGGATGTCGATCTGCTGCTGAGCGGCCGGCTTCTCGGCGGCCTTCTCCGACTTGGCGGGCTTCTCGGCCTTCTCGGCCTTGGCGCCCTCGCTCTCGCCGGTACGCGCCTTGGAGGTGGCCCGGCGCTTGGGCTTGCTCTCGGTCTCGCCCGTCGACTTGGCGGGGGCGGAACCGCCCGCGGCCTGCGCCTCCTTGATGACGTCGATCAGCTGGCTCTTGCGCATACGCGCGGTGCCCCTGATCCCGAGGCCCGATGCGACCTGCTGAAGCTCGGCCAGCACCATGCCCTCGAGGCCGGTACCGCGGCGCCGCCGCGTGCCGGCCGAAGCACCGGTGGCAGGCGCAGCAGAGGCGTCCGTGGCGGGCGCGCCGGCGGTGTCGACCGCACTGTCGGCAGTCACGCCCATCAGATCGGTGGTGTCGCTCACGAAGGGTCCTTCCCTGGAGCGGACGTCGGCCTGTCTGGCTCGGCGACCGGTTGTGCTGTCCGGCGGGTGCCTGTGTGGTGCGGACCTGCCGGGGCGGTGGTCCCGCCGGAAGTGGCGGAAGAATTCATTGATGACGGCGCTACCCGAATCCGTGACACCGGTCGTGCTGCGTCACTCTGTTCGGTCGCACCGGGCTCCGGAGCGTGGTCAGCGCCGCTCGATGCTTGGCAACGAGCAGTTCGGGGGCTCCCGGAAGAAGGTCTGTCCCCTGCTTACCTGACAGGGACACGAGGCACCACGCCCTACAGGCGTCTGGTGCAGACTTGAGGTTAACACTACCGGATCCAACAAATATTCCCCCTCTCTTGCTCCGGCATTCGCATATCAGGGCGCGAGCGGCAGCACGCTCGCACCGCTTGCGTCGAGGGCGAGACGGTTGGCCGCCCAGCCCTCCCCCGCGAGGAGCGCGACCTTGTCGGCCGTACCGCGCTCGGCAAGGGCGAGGACCGTCGGGCCCGCGCCGGAGATGACCGCGGGGACGCCGTCCGCGCGGAGTCGCTCCACCAGGGCGGCGCTCTCCGGCATCGCGGGGGCTCGGTACTCCTGGTGCAGTCGGTCCTCGGTGGCCGCGAGCAGCAGCTCGGGGCGGCGGGTCAGCGCCTCGACGAGCAGCGCGGCCCGGCCCGCGTTGGCCGCGGCGTCCACATGCGGGACGGTGCGCGGGAGCAGTCCGCGGGCGGTCTCGGTCAGTACCGGCTTGCCCGGTACGAAAACCACCGGAACGACGGAATCGGCGGGGTCCATCCTGATCGCGCGCGCCGATCCGCCCTCCATCCAGGAGAGCGTGAAGCCGCCGAGCAGACAGGCGGCGACATTGTCCGGGTGCCCCTCGATCTCGGTGGCGAGCTCGAGCAGCGCGGCGTCGTCGAGCTTGGCGTCACCGCCTATGGTCACGGCCCGCGCGGCGACGATGCCGGCGCAGATGGCGGCGGACGAGGAGCCGAGGCCGCGGCCGTGCGGGATGCGGTTGGCGCAGACCACCTCGAGGCCGCGGGGCTGTCCGCCGAGCAGGTCGAAGGCGGTGCGCAGGGAGCGTACGAGCAGGTGCTTCTCGTCGCGCGGGAGGGTGTCGGAGCCCTCGCCCGCGATGTCGACGTGCAGACCGGAATCGGCCACTCTGACTACGACATCGTCGTACAGACCCAGCGACAGGCCGAGGGCGTCGAAACCCGGGCCGAGGTTGGCGCTGGTGGCGGGGACGCGCACGCGGACGGCGGCGGCTCGGAATGCGGGACCGGCCATCGCTCGATGACTCTCCTTGTTGAGCTGCGAGTTCGTGATCTCGCAAGGGGAACGACAGAGTACGGAAATACCCGAAGGCCGCTACCGGCGGCACCGCGGCATATGCGGCTTGGCGGGTTCGGTACAGCCTATCGAAGGAAGGTTCTGTGGCGACATAGGGCGCACAGGAGGCGCACGATGCGTGTCGTAAGCCCCCCGTGCACCCCCTGTCAGGGGATACGGGCCATGCCCGAGGTCATACCCCCGGGCACGCGCCGCTCACACCGGTGGTTGCGCGTGATTACGCGAGACCGAGGCGCTCGGCCGCGGTCGCGGCGTCGACCGGGACCGTGACGGGCTGCGGGGCGCCCGCGACCGCCCAGTCCGGGTCCTTGAGGCCGTTGCCGGTGACCGTGCAGACGATCCGCTGGCCCTTGTCGACCTTGCCCTCCTCGGCGGCCTTCAGGAGACCGGCGACCGATGCGGCCGAGGCGGGCTCCACGAAGACGCCCTCGCGGGAGGCCAACAGCTTGTAGGCACGCAGGATCTGACGGTCGGTCACCTCGTCGATGAAGCCGCCCGACTCGTCCCGCGCGGCCTCGGCGAAGGCCCAGGAGGCGGGGTTGCCGATGCGAATCGCGGTGGCGATCGTCGACGGGTCCTTGACGACCTCGCCGCGCACGATCGGCGCCGAACCGGAGGCCTGGAAGCCCCACATGCGCGGGGTGCGCTCGGAGAGGCCGTCGGCCTTGTACTCCTTGTAACCGCGCCAGTAGGCCGTGATGTTGCCCGCGTTGCCGACCGGCAGGACGTGGATGTCGGGGGCGTCGCCGAGGCGGTCCACGATCTCGAACGCGGCGGTCTTCTGGCCCTCGATGCGGACCGGGTTGACCGAATTCACCAGCGCCACCGGGTAGTTCTCGCTCAGGCCGCGGGCGAGCACCAGGCAGTCGTCGAAGTTGCCGTCGACCTGGAGGATCTTCGCGCCGTGCACGAGGGCCTGGCCGAGCTTGCCCATCGCGATCTTGCCCTGCGGGATGAGGACGGCGCTGACCATGCCGGCCTTGCCCGCGTACGCCGCGGCGGAGGCCGAGGTGTTGCCGGTGGAGGCGCAGATGACGGCCTTCGCGCCCTCCTCCTTGGCCTTGGTGATGGCCATGGTCATGCCGCGGTCCTTGAACGAACCGGTGGGGTTGGCGCCCTCGACCTTCAGGTACACCTCACAGCCGGTGAGCTCGGAGAGGACCTCTGCGCGGACGAGCGGAGTGCCGCCCTCGCCGAGCGTGACCACGGGCGTCGTCTCGGTGACGGGGAGACGGTCGCGGTACTCCTCGATGATCCCGCGCCACTGGTGGGCGCCGGCCTTGATGGCGGTCATGGCTTCGTTACTCCCCTTCAACACGCATGATGCTGGCGACACCACGCACGGTGTCGAGCTGCCGCAGAGCGTCGACGGTGCCGGTGAGGGCGGCGTCCGCTGCACGGTGGGTGACGACGACGAGCGATGCCTCGCCGTCCTTACCCGACTGGCGCACCGTATCGATCGATACGCCGTGCTCGGCGAAGACCGTCGCCACCTGGGCGAGCACGCCCGGCTTGTCGGCCACGTCGAGGCTGATGTGGTACCGCGTCACGACCTCGCCCATCGGGCTCACCGGCAGGCGGGTGTACGCGGATTCGCCGGGCCCGGTGGCGCCGGCGAGCTTGTTGCGGCAGACGGCCACGAGGTCGCCGAGGACCGCGGAGGCGGTGGGGGCGCCGCCCGCGCCGGGGCCGTAGAACATCAGCTGGCCGGCCGCGTCGGACTCCACGAACACCGCGTTGTACGCCTCACGGACCGAGGCCAGCGGGTGCGTCAGCGGGATCATCGCGGGGTGCACGCGCGCGGTGACGGACTCGCCGTCGGCGGCGCGCTCGCAGATGGCGAGCAGCTTGATGGTGCAGCCCATCTCCTTCGCGGATGCGAAGTCGGCGGCGGTGACCTCGGCCATGCCCTCGCGGTACACGTCGTCGAGGCGCGCCCGCGTGTGGAAGGCGATGCCGGCCAGGATCGCGGCCTTGGCGGCGGCGTCGAAGCCCTCGACGTCGGCGGTCGGGTCGGCCTCCGCGTACCCGAGCGCGGTGGCCTCGTCGAGCGCCTCCTGGTAGCCGGCGCCGGTCGTGTCCATCTTGTCGAGGATGAAGTTCGTGGTGCCGTTGACGATGCCCATGACGCGGTTGATCTTGTCGCCGGCGAGGGACTCGCGCAGCGGCCGGATCAGCGGGATGGCGCCGGCGACGGCGGCCTCGTAGTACAGATCCCGGCCGTGCTCGTCCGCCGCCTCGTGCAGGGCCGCGCCGTCCTGGGCGAGCAGCGCCTTGTTGGCCGAGACGACGGAGGCGCCGTGCTCGAAGGCGGTGGTGATCAGCGTACGAGCGGGCTCGATGCCGCCGATCACCTCGACCACGACGTCCAGATCGCCGCGTTTGACCAGGGCGGTGGCGTCGGTGGTGACGAGCTCCTTGTCGATGCCCTCGCGCACCCGGTCGGGGCGGCGGACGGCCACGCCCGCCAGCTCCACCGGGGCGCCGATCCGGGCCGCCAGGTCGTCGGCGTGCGTCGTCATGATGCGCGCCACCTCGGAGCCGACAACCCCGCAGCCAAGCAGCGCGACCTTCAGCGGACGCGTACGCATCATCCGACCTCACTTCTCATTACATCTACGGTTGGACCAGTCTCACCCACCGGAACGGAGTTTCTACCCTCGGTCCGGATCCTGAGACGGAAATTTCACGGGTCGGCCGGTGCCGACCCGTCGGACCTCGGTCATCCGACGTCCAGACGCAGGAGATCCTCCTCCGTCTCACGCCGCACGATCACTCGGGCCTCGCCGTTCTTGACGGCGACGACCGGCGGGCGCAGCGCGTGGTTGTAGTTGCTCGCCATGGAGCGGCAGTACGCGCCGGTGGCGGGCACGGCGATCAGGTCGCCGGGGGCCAGGTCGGCGGGCAGGAACGCGTCCTTCACCACGATGTCACCGCTCTCGCAGTGCTTGCCGACCACCCGCACGAGCATCGGCTCGGCGTCGGAGCGGCGCGACACGAGGGCCACGGTGTACTCGGCGTCGTAGAGCGCGGTGCGGATGTTGTCGGACATGCCGCCGTCGACGGACACGTACGTCCGCAGGCCTTCGAGGGGCTTGACGGTGCCGACGCGGTAGAGCGTGAAGGCGGTCGGGCCGACGATGGCGCGGCCCGGCTCGACGGAGATGCGCGGGGTGGCGAGCCCGGCGGACTCGCACTCGCGCGTGACGATCTCGCTGAGCGCCTTGGCGATCTCGTGCGGCTCGCGCGGGTCGTCGTCCGAGGTGTACGCGATGCCGAGGCCGCCGCCGAGGTCGATCTCGGGCAGCTCGACGCCGTGCTCGTCGCGGACCTCGGCGAGCAGCTGCACGACGCGGCGGGCGGAGACCTCGAAGCCGGCCATGTCGAAGATCTGCGAGCCGATGTGGCTGTGGATGCCGATCAGTTCGAGGCCGTCGAGGTCGAGGGCCCGGCGGACGGCCTCGGCGGCCTGGCCGCCGGCGAGCGCAATGCCGAACTTCTGGTCCTCGTGGGCGGTGGCGATGAACTCGTGGGTGTGCGCCTCGACGCCGACGGTGACGCGGATCTGCACGCGCTGGCGCTTGCCGAGCCGCTCCGCGGTGTGCGCGACCCGGGCGATCTCCTGGAAGGAGTCGAGCACGATGCGGCCGACGCCGGCCTCGACGGCCCGCTCGATCTCCTCGGCGCTCTTGTTGTTGCCGTGGTACGCGATGCGCTCGGCGGGCATGCCCGCGGCGAGGGCGGTGGTGAGCTCGCCGGCGGAGCAGACGTCGAGGTTGAGCCCTTCCTCCTGGAGCCAGCGGACGATCGCGCGGGAGAGGAAGGCCTTGCCCGCGTAGAAGACGTCGGCCTCGGTGCCGAAGGCGTCGCGCCAGGCGCGGCAGCGGGCCCGGAAGTCGTCCTCGTCGAGGAAGTACGCCGGGGTGCCGAACTCCTCGGCGAGGCGGGCGACTTCGATGCCGCCGACGCTGACGGCGCCCTCGTCGTCACGGGCGACGGTGCGGGACCAGACCTTCGGGTCGAGGGAGTTCAGGTCGGCGGGCGGCGCGGTGTAGTGACCCTCGGGCAGGACATCGGCGTGACGGGGCCCGGCGGGGTGTGCGGAACGGCTCATGATGCGGTCTCTCTCACAGATGTTCGGGTGCGCTGATGCCGAGCAGGGTCAGGCCGCCGGCGAGCACCGTCCCGGCGGCTTCGGCGAGCGCGAGCCGGGCGCGGTGGGCGGCCGAGGGTTTCTCGTCGCCGAGCGGCAGGACGGTGTGCTGGTACGCGAGCAGGGCATCGGCCCCGCCCACCAGGTGCCGCGCGAGCCGGTCGGGGGCGCGGTGGTGGGCGGCGGCTTCGAGTACGGCGGGGTGGTCGGTGAGGAAGGCGTGGAGCGGGCCGTCGGCCTCGCCTGCGCCGGGCTCGGGGCCGAAGCCGAGGTCGGCGGCGTTGCGCAGCAGGGCGCGTACGCGGGCGTGGGCGTAGCGGACCCGGAACAGCGGGTTGTCCTCGGTCTGGGCGAGCAGCTCGTCCGGGAGGCGCGGGGTCTCCTGCGGCGGGGTGCTCAGCAGGGCCCAGCGGGCGGCGTCCGCCCCGAACCGCTCGAACACGTCGCCCGCGCTGCGCGGCAGGGGTGCGACGCGCAGCGCCTGGTCCCCCGCGGGGACGACGCCGGCGCGCGCGCCGAGGGCCCGCAGGAGCCGGACGACGGTGTCGGTGACGATTCCGGCGCGCAGCTCGTCCACGGGCGCGAAGCGGAACTCCTGCCCGGCGAGCAGGTCCCCGCGTCCGTACGCCGCGCGCTGCGCGAGCACGTCTCGTACGACAGCGCTGTGGTCGGTGGCGGCAAGGGTGAAGTTCAGGAAGCCGGGGCCGGTGATCTCCACGTCTGCGATGCCCGGTTCGCGGGCGAGTGCGGCGGTCAGGACCTCGGCGACCTCGCGGGGCGGGCGGCCGGCCGGGCCTGCGAGCTGCAGCGCGACGTTGGAGGCGAAGTCCCCGCGTCCGCCGGGCCGCGGCCGCTCGATCACGACGCGTGCCGGGACGGCCACGCTCAGCCGCTCGTCCTCGACAGCGCGGCGCACGGCGCGCAGCACGGTACGGGAGAGATCGCTGGGGGTCACGGGTCAAGCGTATGGGAGGAGGGGGGTGGGTAGGCGAACCGGTTTCTGCGTCTTCTTGCGATGTGGACGCTCGGGCCCGCGCCCGTCCGCGCCCCCGGGTCAGCGGCGGGTGCGCTCCGCGGGGCCTTCCGCGCGCTTCCGCTTGAGCTCGCCCTGCCGCCCCTTCTCCCTCAACTGCCGTACGACCCTGAGGAGTTCGGACGGCTCGAAGGGCTTGCTGAGGAAGGCGTCGACGCCGACGGAGAGGCCGCTCTCCACCTCGTACCGCGTACAGGCGCTGATGATCGCCACCGGCACGTTCTGCGTCGCGGGTTCGGAGCGGAGCCGCGCGGCGGTGCGCAGTCCGTCGAGGCGGGGCATCACCACGTCGAGGGTGATCACGTCGGGGCGCACGTCCTCGACGACGTCCAGGCACTCGGCACCGTCGGCCGCGGTCACGACCTCGAAGCCCTCAAGTTCGAGATTGACCCTGATCAACTGCCGGATCACCTTGTTGTCGTCGACGACAAGGACCCGGCCGGACGCCCCTGGCACATATCGAGAGTAGGACCGCAAGGGGTTCCGCGTCCGGGTTTTCCCTACTTCCGCCCCGCAGGGGGTACGGCCCCGCGGGCTCGGCGCGGGGAGCCTTCACGGAGCCCCTGCGCACCCGCCCAATACCCGTTCCTGGCCACCCCCGTGGAGCTGGTAGGGTTCTACCCGTCGCCGCGCTCAGCGCCCGACAGGCCCGGTTTCAGGACCGGGCACGCCCCCGTAGCTCAGGGGATAGAGCAACGGCCTCCGGAGCCGTGTGCGCAGGTTCGAATCCTGCCGGGGGCACTCCGGAAATCAAGCCCTGATTTGCAGAAATGCAAATCAGGGCTTTTTTGCGCGCCCATGCCCGCGCCGCCGCTCCGCCGGCAACTACTAAGCGTGACCAGCCCGCGCCCCAACGTGCCCGCAGGTTTTGCTGATCTTGTGCTTCTTTCCAGGTGAGGCCATGGAAGACGGACGTCGTCGCCCATCTTGATCCGTCTTGAGCCGCAGGGTCTCCGTAGGGTCTACGCGGGGCGTGTAACAGTGAGTAACTAGACCCGAAGGAGACGGCCTCATGGGCATCTTCAGCCGTCGTCAGAGCGCCACCGCCGAGCGGTCCCGGACCGGTGGCTCCCGTACGACTGCTCCGCAGGCTGCCGCCGGCGGTGTCGCACTCGATCCCGCTCTTCGCGCGCTGACCGGACAGTGGACGATCGACCGGCCGCACAGCCGCATCGGGTTCTCCGTGCGGCACGCGATGGTCACGACCGTCCGGGGCGCGTTCGGCGAGTACGACAGCGCCCTGTACTTCGACGGGGACGAGCCCTCCGAGTCCCGGGCCGAGATCGTCATCCAGGTCGGGAGCGTCGACACCGGGGTCGAGCAGCGGGACGCGCATCTCGTCGGCGCGGACTTCTTCGACGCGAACCGCTTCCCGGAGATGTCGTTCCGCTCCACGTCCGCCGTCCACGAGGGCGGGGAGACCTTCCGTATGACGGGGGATCTCACCATCCGCGACGTGACCCGGCCGGTCGACCTGCAGCTCGACTACCTCGGGTCGGTCCTGGACCCCTTCGGGTACGAGCGCGCGGGCTTCGACGGGACCACCACCATCGACCGCACCGACTGGGGCCTCGTCTACAACCAGCGGCTCCAGGCGGGCGGCACGATGGTGAGCGAGAAGGTCCGCCTCCAGTTCGACATCTCGGCGGTCCGCACCTCGGCCGCCGCGTAGGCCTGTCGGGCAGGAGCTCGGCGGGAGGGCGGCGGTCTGCGACGCTTGGCGCATGCTGCTGCCGCCCTCGCGCGAGAAGACCGAGCTCCTGGAGGTCGTCCGCATCAGTGATCCGGCGGGGGCTCTGGGCTCGGAGCGGCTCGTCGGCGACGACGTCGCGATCTGGGACGGCGAGGACGCCCGCCGGGCGATGGACCTGGTGGACGCCCTGCCGGACGGCGTCAAGCACCGTTGTTTCACGCCGGGTTGGGGCCTTCGGGCCCACAGTCGCACCGAGCTGCTCTTCGAGGTCGCCTTCTGCTTCCGCTGCCACGGCGCCCGCATCTGGGCGGACGGCCTTCCCGTGGAGCGGCAGTTCCAGGACTTCGACGCCGAGAGCGGGGTCGCGCTTGAGCTCGTGCGGCTGTTTCGCGGCTGCGGTTCTTCCTGACCGCCAACTCCCGGTAGGGTTGCGGCTCCACGCAGTGCGTACGTACGAGGAGGTGAGAACCATCAACGCTGCAGCAGGTTGGGTGCTCTCGCCTCGTGATGGTGTGGTTGCCGGACGGCGGTGACCTGGGAGTGCCCTTTCCCTTCGCGTAAAGGTGCTTGTCTCTCATGTCTCTCACGGGTTCTGTCCCCCACTCCCCCTCCTCTCTTTCTTTTGACGGTGCTCTTCTCGACTCCGTCGTCGTTCGGCTGCGGCGGGCCGGTTGTGTGTTCGCCGAGGACGAGGCCGCGCTGGTCTTCTCCGTCGCGCGGGACGAGCGCGAGGTCGGCGTCATGGTCGAACAGCGCGTGCGCGGGCTGCCGTTGGAGCAGGTCGTCGGGTTCGCCGAGTTCTGCGGGCTGCGGGTCGGCGTCGAGGCCGGGGTGTTCGTGCCCCGGCGGCGTACCGAGTTCGTCGTGCGGCAGGCGCTCGCCGTGCTGCCCGAGCAGGGCGTCGTGCTCGACCTGTGCTGCGGCAGCGGGGCGCTCGGGCTCGCCGTCGCACACGGCGGGCCGGTCGGCGAGCTGCACGCCGCCGACGTCGACCCCGCCGCCGTCGCGTGCGCGCGCCGCAACCTCGCCGAGGCCGGCGGGCAGGTGTACGTCAGCGATCTGTACGCGGGGCTGCCCGCGCGGCTGAAGGGCCGGGTGGACGTGCTCGTCGTGAACGCCCCGTACGTACCGAGTGCGGAGATCGGGCTGCTGCCGGCCGAGGCGCGGGAGTACGAGCCGCTCGTCGCGCTCGACGGCGGGGGCGACGGCGTCGAGGTGCAGCGGCGGGTCGCCGCGACGGCCGGTGCGTGGCTCGCGCCCGGCGGCCGGCTGCTCATCGAGACCAGCGAGCGGCAGGCCGAGCGGACCGTGCGGGCCATGGCGGACGGCGGGCTCGGCACGCGGGTCGAGGAGTGCGAGGAGCTCGGGGCGACCGTCGTGATCGGGACCGCGCCCCCTGCCCGCTGAACCTCAACCGCCTTACGCCGACGTCCTCTTGCGCGGCGTCGAGGTCGACTTCTTCGCCGCCGTCTTCTTCGTCCCCGCCTTCTTCGCGGTACTGGAGGAGGACGAGGACTTCTTGGCCGCCGTGGAGGTCGACTTCTTCGTCGAGGACGACGTCGTCTTCTTCGCGCCCGAGGCCGTGGACTTCTTGCCGCCCACCGCCTTCGGCGTGGGCTGTGCCTTCTTGCGTGTACGGCTGATCGAGGTGACCTTCGCCGGTTCCTCGTCCTCGCCGCGGGCCTCCTGGGCCGCCTTGACCGAGCTCTCCAGGGCGGCCATCAGGTCGATCACCTTGCCGCCACCGGGGGCCCCTTCGGGGGCCTTCACCGGTTCCGTGCCCTCGACCTTCGCGGAGATCAGCTCCTCGACGGCCTCGCGGTAGTCGTCGTGCAGGGTCTCCAGGTCGACCTCGCCGAGGGTCTCCATCAGGGCGTCGGCGAGGTCCAACTCCGCGTCGCGGACGGTCACATGGGTGTCGGGGGCGACGTCCTCGGGGGCGCGGATCTCGTCCGGCCAGAGCAGTCCGTGCATGGCGATCACCTCGCCGACGACGCGCAGCATGCCGAGGCGCTCGCGACCGCGGAGGGCGAACTTCGCGACGGCCACCTTGTTGCTGCGCTTGAGCGCCTCGCGAAGCAGCGTGTACGGCTTGGCGGCCGGGACGCCGTTCGCGGCCAGGTAGTAGGCGGCATCCATCTGGAGCGGGTCGATCCGTTCCTGCGGGACGAAGGCGACGATCTCGATGGTCTTGGCCGTGGGGATCGGCAGCGCCGCCAGGTCCTCCTCCGTGATGGGGATGATCGAGCCGTCGGCGTCCTCGTACCCCTTGCCGATCTCGGCGGACGAGACCTCCTTCTCCTCCAGTTCGCAGACCTTGCGGTAGCGGATCCGGCCGCCGTCGGTGGTGTGGATCTGGCGGAAGGAGACGTTGTGGTTCTCGGTGGCGTTCACCAGCTTGATCGGGATGCTGACGAGGCCGAAGGAGATGGCGCCGTTCCATATGGATCGCACAGTGAGAACCCCTTACCTGCTCCGCAATGTCAGCATTCGCCCGCTATGTCCGTACGGGCCATCCTCATCGTATGACGCCGATCACAGAGGTGGAGGGGCGGCGGCTCGCGCTCACCAACCTCGACAAGGTGCTGTATCCGTCCGTCGGATTCACCAAGGGCGAGGCGCTGCACTACTACGCGACCTGCGCCGGAGCCCTGCTCGCGCACCTCTACAACCGCCCCGTCTCGTTCCTCCGCTTCCCCGACGGGCCGGACGGCCAGCGCTTCTTCACGAAGAACGTCCCGCCCGGCACGCCCAGCTGGGTCCGCACCGCCGAAGTGCCCCGGCGCAGCGAGGAGGGCACCGCGACCTACGTCCTCGTCCAGGACATGTCGTCCCTGATCTGGGCGGCCAATCTGGTGACGGAGTTCCACACCCCGCAGTGGCAGGCCGACTCCCCCGGGACGGCCGACCGGATGGTGTTCGACCTGGACCCCGGCGCGCCCGCGACGGTCGTGGAGTGCTGCACGGTGGCGCTCTGGCTGCGCGAGCGCCTGGCGGCGGACGGGCTGCACGTCTACGCGAAGACCTCCGGCTCGAAGGGCCTGCACGTGCTCGTGCCGATCGAGCCGACGCCGTCCGAGAAGGTCACCGCGTACGCGAAGGAGCTGGCCATGGAGGCCGAGCGGGAGCTGCCGGGGCTCGCGCTGCACCGGATGACGCGGAGTCTGAGGCCCGGCAAGGTCTTCGTCGACTTCAGCCAGAACGCGGCCGCGAAGACCACCGCCACCCCGTACACCCTGCGCGCCCGCGCCGAGCCGACCGTGTCCGCGCCCGTGACCTGGGAGGAGATCGAGGGCTGCGCGGAGCCGGGCGAGCTGTCGTTCCTCGCCACGGACATCGCGCCCCGGCTCGACGCGTACGGGGATCTGCTCGGGCCGCTGATCAACCTCAACCGGGCGCGGAAGCTGCCGCGGGGCTTCCGGTGACGGCGGCTCCCGTGCGGCCGCCGGTCCGAGTCGCGCTCGCCGAGTCCGTGGCGGAACTGCCGACCGAAGGGCCGTGGGCGTACGAGCCGAAGTTCGACGGGCACCGGCTCGTGCTGTTCCGGGGCGCGGACGCGGGCCCGCGCGGGGTGCTGCTTCAGGCGCGGTCCGGGCGGACGGTGACCGGGGCGTTCCCCGACCTGGTCGAGGCGGCGCGGGCGCTGCCGGAGGGGACGGTGGTCGACGGCGAGGTGGTGGTGTGGACGGAGGGGCGGATCGACTTCGCGGCGGTGCAGCGGCGGGCGGCGGCCACGCCGGGCCGCGTGCCCGAGCTTGCCCGCACGCTTCCCGCTTCGTACGCGGCGTTCGACCTGCTCGCCGACGCGGGCACGGACCTGCGCGCGCGGGCGTACCGGGAGCGGCGCGAGCGGCTCGTCGCGCTGCTCGCGCCGCTCGGGCCGCCGCTGCAGCCGGTGCCGATGACGACGGATCCGGAGCTCGCCGGGGTCTGGTACGAGTCGCTGCGCGCGACCGGCGTCGAGGGACTGGTCATCAAGCGGCTCGACCAGGCGTACCCGAGCGGCCGGCGGGCCTGGCTGAAGCTGCGGCACAGCGACACCCGGGACGCGGTCGTGGTCGGCTTCACCGGCGGCCGGGCGCGGCCGCAGGCGCTTGTCCTGGTGCTGCCGGGGGACGACGACCCGCTGCTCTCAAGCCCGCTGGCCCCTGCGGTGCGGGCGCGGGCCGCCGAGCTGCTGCCCGCGCCGGACGGGGAGGCCGGGATGAACGCGATCGGCTTCGGCGACATCACGTACCGGACCGTTCCGCCGGAGCTCACGGTCGAGGTGCGGCAACAGGCGACGCGACACCGGACGGCGGCGGTGGTGCGGTTCAGGGGCGGGGCGGAGTGAGGTTTCCGAGGCCAGTGAGGGCTTGGGGGCTTGGGGGCTTGGGGGCTTGGGGGCTTGGGGGCTTGGGGGCTTGGGGGCTTGGGGGCTTGGGGGCTTGGGGGCTTGGGGGCTTGGGGGCTTGGGGGTCATTAATCAAGTTTGACCAATGCCCGCGTGCGGCATACGTTCTCCGTACGAGTAGTCAAGCTTGACCAATCTGTCCGCCGAGCCGTGACCCGCCCACCGGAGGAGCCGCATGACCGTACTGCCCGACACCGGATACACCCCCACCGCCGAGGACCGGGCGAGCCTGGACGCCTGGTTCGCCGAGTACGACGCCGCGAGCGCGCGGCGGGACGTGGAGCGCATGGCCGACCTGGCCGCCTTCCCGCTCAACCTGGTCAGCGACGACTCCGCGGGCGACGGCCGGTCGGCGCAGTGGGACCGCGAGCAGTTCGTGGCGACCATGACCCACGTCATGGGCGACGGGAGCGAGGACATCGCTTTCGAGTCCGTACGCACGCCGGTCTTCCTCTCCCCCGCCATGGCCGTGGTCTTCACGGACTCGACGATGACGACGGAGGGGCGGAGCACGCAGCTCAGGTACGCGGACGTCCTGATCAGGCGCGGTGGGACGTGGGCGTTCCAGACGATGCTGCAGGGCGGCTGGGGCGACAGCCTCTAGGCCCGCCCCCTGTGCGCGATCAGGCCCGTGATCAGGCCCGTGACCAGGTGTGCCGGTCGCGGGCCTGAGCGTAGAGGGCGTCGACGTCGGCGGGCTTCAGGAGTCCGCCGCCCGCGGCGAGGGCCGCGAGCTCTACCGCCGGTACGACGCGGACCTCGCGCGAGGCCCTCGCCAGGTCGATCCGCGCGGCCTCGAACACCGCCAGGACCGGGCGCACTTCGACGGTGAGGGCGAGGGACGCCCGCTCCGCGTCGTGCGCGAGGCCGCGGAGCAGCGGCTGCGGCTCGGCCCGGCCGACGGCGACGTACGGCGCCTCGACCCGCACCCGGCGCTTGCGCGCGTACAGGCTGCGCAGGCAGTAGAGGCCTCCGGGGCCGATCAGCAGGTGATGCAGCCGGGCGCCGCCGGGGAGCGGTACGGAGTGCAGGGTGCGCCAGCCCGCGCCGTCGAGCCGGTCCAGGGCCTCGCCCACGGCCTGCTCGGCGGCGAGGCCCTGGCGGCGCGGGTCGGCGCGGAGCCGGTGGGGCGCGGCCGGGTCGCGGTCGAGGTCGACGAGGAGGGCCTCGCCGGGGCGGTTCGGGGCGAGGTCGTCGTCCGGGTGCAGGGCGAGTCCGGCCAGCTCGGCGGCGGTGGGCAGGGGCGGCGGGCCGACGGTGACGGGGCCGGTGAGGTACGGCGCGAGGGCGTCGAGGACGCTCTGCCTGCGGTCCTCGCTCAGCAGATGGACGCGGCCGGTCGCGCGCTCGTACCAGGCGACGTTCCTGCCGTCCGGCAACAGCACGTGGTAGAGCTCCCTGCCGTGCCGTCGGGTCGGTACGACGCGCAGTGCGGCCATGGTCCACTCACCCCCACGACCATGGGAACAGCTGCGGGGCGCTCGGGCAACAAAGGGCCGGGCAACAACGGGTCGGCGGTGAGGGTCAGTTGGCGGGGCCGGTACGCCCGGCTCGGCCGCTCTCCGAGCCGCCCGCGGCGCGGCGGCGCAGGTTCGGCGGCGCAGGTTCGGCGGCGCAGGTTCGGCGGCGCAGGTTCGGCGGCGCAGGTTCGGCGGCCGTGCACGAAAGCGACAAGTCGACCCGGCTTCGTATTCTGGCCAGTGGCGGTCGGGCCAGGGCCGCCTTCGTACGGAGGTGCCGTGTTCCGAAGCCGTCGAGAACGTCGTCGCCCAGGGCTCGCGGGCCGCGCGCGGGTCGTGCTGCTGCCCGTGCTCGGCCTGCTCGCGGGGTGCTCCGACGCGGGCGGCCTCGAGAGCGCGGGCCCCACGGAGCGCGCGGTCGGCCCGGCCCGGCTCTGGCCCCAACTGCCGCCCGCGCAGGCCGAGTCCCCGGACGCGGGCGAGGCGACCGTCGAGGTGGTCGAAGGCGTCGCCGTGCCCGACCGCGATCTGCACAAGGTCGACCCGCTCGCCGTCGTCAAGGCCGAGCTGGCCGCGCAGCCGCGCACCGACACCGGGTCCGAGGCCATCCCCGCCGACACCGCGGCCGCCGTCGAGCGCTGCCCCGCGAGCAAGAAACCCGACCAGGCGGTGCCCGGCTGCCCGGTCCTGCAGGCGTACTACCGGGACCTGACCGGCAGCGGGAAGGACGAGCTGATCGTCGGCATCCGGTACTCCCAGGGGGCCCTCGGCATCCGCGTCTACAGCCTCGACGCGGGCCGGCTCATCCGGATCATGTCGACCGCCGAGGAGGTCACCCGCGTCGAGCTGGCCGGGCGCGACGTGATCGTGCACGAGCCCGCGCAGAGCCCCGACTACGAGTTCCGCTACGCCTGGTCCTGGGACGCACGGCAGCACGCGATGCTGCCCGCCCGGATCGAGATCGTCCGCACCGACCGTCACGGCAGCCCCGAGCCCGAGCAGTCCGGCTCCCCCTCCCCCTCCGCCTCTCTCTCGCCCTCCCCCTCCGCCTCTCCCTCCGCGGGGCGGTCGTGAGGCTCCGGCTGCCCGCCTGGACGGCGACGCTCACCTCGAAGGCCGCGCTGTTCATCACCGTCATGTGCTGCGCGCTCGCCACACTGCTCGGTGCGCTGGTGCACGTCGCGGTCGCCCGCCAGACGGTCGGGAACGCCCGCGACAAGGCGCTCACCAAACTCGACGACGTCACCCGCCTGTACGAAGCCGGGGACCGGCTTCCGCCGGGCGCGGGCGTCGACCCGGCGGGCCTGCCGGAACCGCTGCGCGCGCTCGCCGCCGTGGGCCGGCGCGGCACGCTCGTCGCCGACCACGACGGCCGGCCGACGATGTGGGCGGCGGGTCCCGCCGACGGCGGCCGGACCATCGCCGCCGAGGTCGACTACACCCAGGGCGCCCGCACCATCGACGGCCTGGACCGCGCCATCGCCGGCTCCGCCGTGCTCGCCATCGGCGCGACGCTGCTCGTCGGCGCGTTCGCGGTGACCCGGGTGACACGGCGACTGCACCAGACGGCGACCGTCGCCCGCCGGATCGGCGCCGGCGACCTGGCCGCCCGCGTCGACGACCCCCGTACGAAGGATCCCTCGCGGGCGCAGGACGAGGTGGCGACCGTCGCCGGGGCCCTCGACACCATGGCCGCCAAGCTGCAGGCCAAGCTGGAGAGCGAGCAGCGATTCACGGCCGACGTCGCGCACGAGCTGCGCACGCCGCTGACCGGGCTGCACGCCGCCGCGGAGCTGCTGCCGCCGGGGCGGCCCGCGGAGCTGGTGCGGGAGCGGGTGCAGACGATGCGGGTGCTCACCGAGGACCTCCTGGAGATCTCCCGGCTCGACGCCCGGCGCGAGCAGGTCGACCTCGACTGCCATCCGCTCGGCCCGCTCGCCGAACGCGCGGTGCGGGCCACGGGGACCGACACCGAGGTGCGGGTGGTGCGGGACGTGAGCGTGGAGACCGACCGGCGGCGCCTTGAGCGGGTGCTCGGCAATCTCGTCGCCAACGCCCACAAGCACGGTCGTACGCCGGTGGTGCTCACCGTCGACGGGCCGGTCCTCTCGGTGCGCGACCACGGCGACGGGTTCCCCGCGTATCTCGTGGAGCACGGGCCGCAGCGGTTCCGTACGGAGGGTGGGGCGCGGGGGCACGGGCTCGGGTTGACGATCGCCGTCGGGCAGGCGGGGGTGCTGGGGGCGGGGATCGCCTTCGCGAATGCGGAGGGTGGGGGTGCGGTGGCCACGGTCACGTTGCCGACGTCGCCTTGCGGGGAGGGCGGGGGCGCGGGCTAGCGATCTTTTCCCCACCCCGCCCCTTCCCGAAAGTCCTGCGGACAGCTCCGGGGGCCAGCCCCCGGACCCCCGCTCCTCAATCGCCGGAGGGGCTGAGTTTTCTTGCTACGTTGCCCGGTATGACCGGAAGAGCCGTTGATGTGACAGACAGGGTGGAAAAGTCCACCTCGGTGGTTCCGGTCGTCCACCCGCGTCGCGGCACCGAGCTCGCCCTGCTCGTCCTCGCGGTCGGCCTGTGCGTGCTCGGCTATCTGAACGTCGGCCTGGCCCGGTACGGGGCCGTGCCCGGCAACGTCACCGACTACGCGTGCGGGCTCGGGGCGCTCGCCCTGCTCGCCCATGTGGCGGTGCGGGTGCGCGCCCCGTACGCCGATCCGCTGCTGCTTCCGATCGCCGTGCTGCTCAACGGACTCGGCCTGGTCCTCATCTACCGGCTCGACCAGGAGACCCCGGACGACCCGGCCGCACTGGCCCAACTCACCTGGTCCACGGCCGGGGTCGCGCTGTTCATCGTGGTCGTCGTGGTACTGCGGGACCATCGGACGCTGCAGCGGTACGCGTATCTGTTCGTCGCCGCCGCGCTCGCGCTGCTCGTCTCGCCGGTGTTCTTCCCGGCCGTGAACGGGGCGCGGATCTGGGTGCGGATCGCCGGATTCTCGCTGCAGCCCGCCGAGTTCGCGAAGATCCTGCTCGCCGTGTTCTTCGCCGCGTACCTGGCCGCCAACCGCACGGCGCTCGCGTACGCGGGACGGCGGGTGTGGAAGATGCAGTTCCCCACCGGGCGGGTGCTCGGGCCGATCGTCGCGATCTGGCTGATCAGTGTGGGGGTGTTGATCCTCGAGCGGGATCTGGGGACCTCGTTGCTGTTCTTCGGGCTCTTCGTGGTGCTGCTCTACGTGGCGACCGGGCGGACCGGGTGGATCGCGGTCGGGCTGCTGCTCGCCTGCTTCGGGGCGTTCGCCGTCGGCTCGCTCGAACCCCATGTGCACAGCCGCGTCCAGGACTGGCTGCACCCCTTCGCCAGCATCGACGCGGGCCGCGGGCCGACCCAACTCGCCCAGTCCCTCTTCGCGTTCGCGGCCGGCGGGCTGCTCGGCACCGGGCTCGGCCAGGGCCACTCCTCGCTGATCGGCTTCGCCGTGAAGTCCGACTTCATCCTGGCCACGGCCGGCGAGGAGCTGGGCCTGACCGGACTCTGCGCGATCTTCCTGCTTTACGCGGTGCTCATCGCCCGGGGCTGCAAGGCGGGGCTCGCCCTGCGGGACCCGTTCGGGCGGCTGCTCGCGATCGGGCTCGCGTCGATCCTGGCCCTGCAGGTCTTCGTGATCGCGGGCGGCGTCACCGGGCTCATCCCGCTCACCGGCATGGCGATGCCGTTCCTCGCGCAGGGCGGCTCGTCCGTCGTCACCAACTGGATCATCGTCGCGCTGCTCGTCCGGGTCAGCTCCGTGGCCCGCGCGCAGCCCGACGCGTACGAGCAACTGCCCGAAGAGGACTGAGGCTTGACCCGCCACATCCGCCGCGCCGCTGCGTTCTGCCTGCTCCTGATGCTCGCCCTGGCCCTGAACGCCACCCGCATCCAGGTCTTCCAGAACGACACCTACGACGACAACCCGGCCAACCGCCGCCAGACCATCGCCCGCTACGCCCAGGAGCGCGGCGACATCTATGTGGACGGCCGGCCCATCACCGGCTCCGTCGACACCGGCGAGCAGCTGCGCTACGAACGGACGTACAAGAACGGCCCGTTGTACGCACCCGTCACCGGCTACGCCTCGCAGACGTACGGCTCGACCCTCCTGGAGGGCGCGGCCGACCCGCTGCTCTCCGGCACCGACCCGCAGCTCGCGCCGTTCCCGCTGGTGGACGGCGTGGCGCGGGTGCGGCGGCCGGGCGGGGCGGTGCACACCACGATCGCGCCGTCCGTGCAGCAGGCCGCGTACACCGCGCTCGGCGACAAGCAGGGCGCGGTGGCGGCGCTCGACCCGACGACCGGGCGGATCCTCGCCCTGGTCTCCACCCCGTCGTACGACCCCGGGCTGCTCTCCGGGAACGGGACGTCGGAGGCGCAGCACTGGACCACCCTGAACAACGCGGCGAGCAAGCCGATGCTCAACCGGGCCATCGGGCAGACCTACCCGCCCGGTTCGGCGTTCAAGGTGGTGACCGCGGCGGCCGCCCTGGACGCCGGGGTCGTCACGGACCTGGACGCCAAGACCCGCTCCCCTGCCCCGTTCACGCTGCCCGGCACCTCGACGAAGCTCACCAACGAGGTCGAGGGCTGCAAGAACGCCTCCCTCCGCTATGCCTTCGAGTGGTCCTGCAACACGGTCTTCGCCAACCTGGGCGCGCGGGTGGGCCTGGAAGGCCTGGTCGGGACGGCCGAGCGGTTCGGCTTCAACGACTCGGACCTTCGCATCCCGTCGCGGGTCGCGAAGAGCAACCTGGACCGGGAGATGGACCCGGCGAGCGTCGCGCTGTCCGCGATCGGGCAGTACGACACGACGGCGACGCCGCTGCAGATGGCGATGGTCGCCGCGGCCGTGGCCAACAACGGGGACCTCAAGTCGCCCCACCTGGTGGACCGGACGACCGACGCCTCCGGCCGTACCGTCTCCACCACCCACCCGAGTTCGCTGCGCCAGACGTTCAACCCGGGCACGGCCTCGCTGCTCCGGGAGCTGATGGTGGGCGTGGTCGAGGACGGCACCGGGTCCAACGCGGCGATCCGGGGCGCGGTCGTCGGCGGCAAGACGGGCACCGCTCAGCACGGCATCGGCAATGTGGGCCTGCCGTACGCCTGGTTCATCTCCTGGGCGCAGGCCGAGGGCGATCCGCAGCCCGGGGTGGCGGTCGCGGTGGTCGTGGAGGACGCGGCGGCCGACCGGGAGGACATCAGCGGCGGCGGCAGCGCGGCGCCGATCGCGCGGGCCGTGATGCGGGCGGCGCTCGCGTTGTGAGACGGCCCTGTGCGCGTCCCGCCGGGCTGCCTAGGGTGCGCCCATGGTCAAGGACTCAGCTGCGTACGAACTCGCCCAGGTCAACATCGCCCGCCTCAAGTTCCCTTTGGACTCACCGGAGTTGAAGGACTTCGTCGACGCGCTCGACCCGGTGAACGCGGTCGCGGACGCGGCGGACGGGTTCGTGTGGCGGCTGCAGAGCGAGTCGGGCAACGCGACGGACGTGCCGGTACTCGGGGACTCCTGGCTGATCGTCAACATGTCGGTGTGGCGGGACACGAATGCGCTCACGGCCTTCATGTACCAGGGGCAGCACCGGGAGCTGCTCTCCCGGCGCTTCGAGTGGTTCGAGCGGGTCGCCGAGGCGATGACGACGCTGTGGTGGGTGCCTGCGGGCCACCGCCCGACGGTCGCGGAGGCGGAGGAACGCCTCCTCCACCTCCGCGCGAACGGCGCGACGCCGTACGCGTTCACTCTGCGGACGTCGTTCCCGCCGGGCCCGGCCACGGCCGAGGCCGTTTCCGAACAGGTCAGTTGAGCGGTTCGCGCATCTCCTCGCGGACCTTCAGGGTGGTCGCGGCCGCCTTCTTCAGGTCGATCGACTCGGGGTCCTGGGTCGCGCTCGACTGGTCGACGAGGCCGACGGTGGCGGACGTGTTGTCGTCCGCCCAGGCGCACATGGGCACGGCCGCCGTGGTTCCGGCCTCCTCCATGGTGAGCACCTGACAGCGCACGATCTCGCCGTCGGTGACGATGTCCTCCGGGGGTACGGCGACCTTGGCGCCCTCGCTCTCGGCGGCGCCGTCGGACATGCTCCTACGGGTGTCGTCGTGGTCCTTGATGAGCCCGTACGCCCCGGAGACCACGAGGACCTTGCCGGAGGCGGGGTCCGCGCCGGTGTACTGGGCAGCCACCGGCGTGAAGTCCTTCATCCCCGACTCGTCCCAAGTCCCGTCGTCCTGCGGGCCCTTGCTCGACATGTCGGCGGCCAGCTTGTACTCGCCGGCGACGAGGGTCTTGGGCAGGGCGAGCTTGTACTCGGCGGCGGGGAAGGAGTCGGCGGAGCTGTCCGGGTCGCCCCCCGAGGTCCGCTCGTCCTTCAGCATGACGAACACCCCGAACAGGATGACCGCGAGCGCCAGCCCGAGGCCGCCCCAGAGCCCCATCGGCTTCTTCCGCGGCGGAGGCGGCGGCCCACCCCAACCACCGGGCCCCGGCGGCGGGTAGGGCCCCTGGCCGTACGGGCCGGGCGGGGGCTGCTGGGCGTAGGGACCGGGTTGCGGCTGCTGGGCGTAGGGACCGGGTTGCGCGTACGGACCCTGCTGCTGGGGTCCCGACTGGCCGTATCCCCCGGCCTGTGGTGGCTGCGGCGTAGACATGCCGGAACATTATGTGACGTCCCCGTCACCCCCGGCGTCGGGCCCCTTGCGGCAGCCGGTCAGGCGCCGCCCGCCTCGATGGTCTCCTCGACCTCCGCGACGCGTTCCGCCTCCTCCGCCGCGAAGCGTTCCGCGTCCAGTTTCTCGGCGATCTCCTCGTCCTGGGCCATCAGCTGGTCGAGGTTGGAGTTCCCCATCTCGAAGACGCCCATGTCGACGTACGCCTCCTGCAGCCGTTTGCCCCACAGGCCGATGTCGCGGACGCACGGCACGATGCGGGAGAAGAGCAACTGGCGGAAGAGCGCGAGGTATTCGGAGTTCTCGCTGTACTCGTCGGCCTCCTGCCGGGAGATGCCCAGGTTCTCCAGGACCTCCACGCCGCGCAGCCGGTCGCGCATCAGGTAGCAGCCCTCGATGACGAACTCCTCGCGCTCGCGCAGTTCGGCCTCGGTGAGCTGCTTGTAGTAGTCGCGCAGCGCCATCCGCCCGAAGGCCACATGCCGGGCCTCGTCCTGCATCACGTACGCGAGGATCTGCTTCGGCAGCGGCTTGTCCGTGGTGTCGCGGATCATGCCGAAGGCGGCGAGCGCGAGGCCCTCGATGAGGACCTGCATGCCGAGGTACGGCATGTCCCAGCGGGAGTCGCGCAGGGTGTCGCCGAGCAGCGACTGCAGGTTGTCGTTGATCGGGTACAGCATCCCGACCTTGTCGTGCAGGAACCGGCCGAAGATCTCCGCGTGCCGGGCCTCGTCCATGGTCTGCGTCGCCGAGTAGAACTTGGCGTCCAGGTCCGGCACCGACTCGACGATGCGGGCCGCGCACACCATCGCGCCCTGCTCGCCGTGCAGGAACTGGCTGAACTGCCAGGCCGCGTAGTGCTGCCGCAGCTCACCCTTGTCCTTGTCGGTCATCTTCGACCAGTGCCGGGTGTCGTAGAGCGTGAGCGCCTCGTCGGGGGTGCCGAGTGCGTTGTGCGGGTCGACCTCCAGGTCCCAGTCGATCCGCTTGGCGCCGTCCCACTGCTTGTCCTTGCCCTTCTGGTAGAGGGCGAGGAGACGATCTCGACCTTCGTCGTACTCCCAACTGAAGCGGGCCGAACCGCTCGCCGGGACCTGCCAGATCGGCTCGCCCGGGTCCATGCTGTAGAGCTCCTGCGTCGACACCGCCACGCCTCCATCGCCTCGCGAACTGCCGTACGGGAAAGGCTCGTTGGCAGGCTCACACGTATGAGACACCGGGTCAACAAGTAGTGCGGACCCGGCAGGACGGCCGAATCCCGGTACCGCGCGCGTCCGAATGTGGACGTTCTGCGAAGCCCGCGCGCACAACCCGTGGGCCGGGCGCGGCGAGGTGCGGATACGCTGCGGGCATGTCCCCGGCAGCAACCTCGCGCGCAACGCCCCCCGCCTACCGCCGGCTCAGCGTGGAGGAGCGGCGCAGCCAGCTCCTCGAAGCCGCGCTGTCCCTCTTCGCGCACCGCGCGCCGGAGGAGGTCTCCCTGGACGACGTCGCCGAGGCGGCGGGCGTCTCCAGGCCGCTGGTCTACCGCTACTTCCCGGGCGGCAAACAGCAGTTGTACGAGGCCGCGCTGCGCACCGCGGCCGACGCCTTGGAACAGTGCTTCGACGAGCCGCCGCACGGCCCGCTCACCGCGCGCCTCGCCCGCGCCCTGACCCGGTACCTCGCCTTCGTCGACGAGCACGACACCGGGTTCAGCGCGCTGTTGCAGGGCGGCAGCGTCGTCTCCACCTCGCGCACCAGCGCCATCGTGGACGAGGTGCGGGCCGTCGCCGCCGCGAGCATCCTGGACCACCTGCCCGTGTCGGACCCCGGTCCGCGGCTGCACATGATGGTGCGTACGTGGATCTCCGCCGTCGAGGCCGCGTCCCTGATCTGGCTGGACGAGGGCAAGCAACCGCCCCTCGACGAGCTGCGGGACTGGCTGCTCGACCACTTCCTCGCCGTGACCACCGCCACCGCCGCCTCCGACCCGCAGACCGCCGAGGTGCTGCGGGCGGCGCTCGAACTGGAGGAGGCGGACGGCTTCGCCGCGTCGCTTGCCGGGCGGGTGCTGCCCGTGGTGAGCGACGCCGCGCACCTGCTGTGAGACTGGTCGCGTGAGAAGCGAGGACATCCCCTTCGAGGGCGGCCCCCTGGACGGCCGGACCCTGCCGGTCCTGCTCGGCGCGACCGGGCAGCCGCCGAAGGTGTACGAGGTTCCGGTGCCGGATGCGGAAGGTGGCCCGCCGACGGTGCTCGTCTATCGGCGCGAGGCCGCGGGGTTCAGCCGACGCCTCGGGGTACCTCGGGGGTGGAAGTATGTGTTCGACCCGGAGGGGCGGGGGGTTGGGCGGATCAAGTGGCCTTGGTCCAGGCCGAGTTCGCCGCCGGCGTCTTGATTTTCCCCTCCCCACCCCGCCCCTTCCCGAAATCCTGCGGAGCTTCGGGGGCTCCGCCCCCGGACCCCCGCTCCTCAATCGCCGGAGAGGCTCATTTTTGAGCCTCTCCGGAAGGGGCGGGGAGGGGAAAAACCCCCGGGAGGGGTGACCTGATACCTCCACCGGGGTGCACTCGACCAGCGCCGCCGGGGCCACCACCGCATGCTCGCCGCGGAGGTGATGGTGTGTCAGCCAAGAGCAGGAGCATCGGCCGGGCCGTCTGCGCCGCGGCGGTGGTGGCGGGACTGGTGACCGGGCCGCAGGCCGCGGCCGCCCCCAGGCCCGCCCCCGGGCCCGCCGCCGGCCCCGAGGAGGGTTCCGTGGCGGGGCTTCTCACGGATCTCCAGGAGCTGTACCGCAAGACCGAGCAGGCCACCGAGACGTACAACGCCACCGCGGAGAAGCTGAAGAAGCAGCGCTCCGAGACGAAGAAGCTGGGCGCCGAACTGGCGAAGGCCCGTACCGCCCTGCACGACAGCCGCGCGGCCGCCGGACGCCTCGCCCGCCAGCAGTACCAGAGCGACAGCGAGCTCTCCCCGTATCTGAAGCTGCTCCTCGCCCGCGATCCGCGGCGCGCGCTCGACCAGGGGCACGTCGTGCGACGCATGGCGGCCCAGCGGGTCGGGACGGTCGGGCGGCTCGTCGACCGGGAGAAGAAGGCCGACGGCCTGGCGCGGCGCTCCCGCAAGGCTCTGGCCGCCCAAGTCGCCCTGGCGGCACGGCAGAAGGAGCAGCGGGACGAGGTGACCGAGCGCCTCAAGGACGTCGAGGAGATGCTCTCCGACCTCAGCCCGGACGAGTTGGCCGCGCTGCGGCGGCTTGAGGAGAAGGGCACGGCGGACGCCCAGCGGGACCTTCTGGGCTCCGGTGCGCTCGGCGGGGCGGCCGGTTCGCCGGGGGCGTCCGCGCAGACCCGCGCGCCCTCGAAGGCGGGGGACGCGGCGCTTCGGTACGCGGTGAAGCAGATCGGCAAGCCGTATGTGTGGGGTGCGGAGGGGCCGGGGTCCTTCGACTGCTCGGGGCTCACGTCGCGGGCCTGGCAGCGGGCGGGGGTGGAGATTCCGCGGACCTCGCAGGAGCAGTGGGCTCGCCTTGAGCGGGTTCCGTTGCACCGGCTGCGGCCCGGGGACCTGGTTGTGTACTTCCCCGAGGCCACGCATGTCGCCCTCTATCTGGGGGACGGGAAGGTGGTGCAGGCGCCGCGGCCCGGGTCGCGGGTCAAGGTCTCGCCGATCGCGGCGAATCCGCTGCTGGGGGCGGTGCGGCCGGATCCGGAAGGGCGCGCCCTGTCCGACCCCGACTACCGGCCGCCGGAGTTGCCTCCGGGCGCGATGTCGGGGTCCGACCTGGGGTACGGGGCGGGGGTGGCGCCGGAGGAGGGGTGAGGCTGGGGCCTTCTTCTTTTCCTTTCCCCACCCCGCCCCTTCCCGAAAGACTGCCGTCGGCCCCTGGGGGCCAGCCCCCAGACCCCCGCTCCCCGGGGCCCCGGACCCCGCTCCTCAATCGCCGGAGGGGCTGAATTTGGGGAGTGCGGGGTGGGGGCTGAATCTCGCGGACTGGCGCTGCGACAAGTGCCCCACCAGGGGCGCGGGGAACTGCGCTGGCGACCACGACGCCGCGGCAGCCGAAAAACAACCGGGCGGGGCGGGGGGGCAAAGCCCCGAACCAGGGGCGCGGGGAACTGCGCGACCAACCACCACGACGCAGCAGCCGAAAAACAACCGGGCGGGGCGGGGGGGGGCAAAGCCCCGAACCAGGGGCGCGGGGAACTGCGCGACCAGCCACGACGGCGCGGCAGCCGAAAACAGCCGGGATCCGGGGCGCAGCCCCGAAAGCGGGGTCCTGGGGCGGCAGCCCCGGGAATGGAGTCCAGGGGCAGCAGCCCCGGGAGTGGAGTCCAGGGGTGGTGTCCCCGGGAGTTGGCCCGGGGGACGCTGGTGGCCGGCCGTCAGGACTTGAGGGAAGGGGCGGGGAGGGGGGGAAGACCTCAGCGGAGGGACGACAAGTAGCGTTCCGTGTGGGCCGGTTCGTAGAAGTAGTCCTCGAAATCCGACGGGTCGTCGAAGCCGTTGGCGAAACGGTGCGCGATCTCGGGCTGCTCCGCGGCAGCGGTGATCAGCGCGAGGACATGCGCAGGCGGCGGCGCGAGCATCGCATTGGTCCAGCGCGTCGTGGGCCGCCCCACCGACTCCCAGAACCGGTCGAACGCCGACCGCATCCACTCCGCGTCGAACGGCTTGTCCCCGTGCTCCAGGATCGACCCGAGGTACGAAGCCGCGCACTTGGCGGCCGAGTTGGCGCCCTGCCCGGTGACGGGGTCGTTGGCGACGAGCGTGTCGCCCACGCCCAGAACGAGCCCGCCGGACGGCAGCGTCGCGACGGGATGGCGCACGGTCGGCGTGTAGCGCCCCGCCAACGTGCCGCCCGCGTCGGTGAGTTCGACGGCACGGGCCCGCCCGTACTCCCAGGGCGTGTAGCGCTCCATCAGGGAGAGGGTGAGGGCGAGGTGTTCGGCGGGGTCGGCGATGCCGCGGAACGCGTCGACGGGGCCGCCCGGCACGCCCTCCCAGAACAGGATGTCGGCGCGGCCCGAGGTCGTCAGGGCCGGCATGACGACCAACTCGCCCACGCCGGGCACCAGGTTGAGCCGGACCTGCCCGGTGTCGGGCCCGTCGGGGCGCGGCCCGAGCCCGTGTACGTAGGAGACGGCGAGGGAGCGCTGCGGCCGGTTGTAGGGGGAGCGGGCCGGGTCCCGGTCGAAGAGGTGGACGAGCTCGCCCTTGCCGGCGGCGACCAGGACCAGGTCGTACAGACGTGAGAAGTAGTCGAGGTCGGAGACGGCCGCGCTGTGGATCACCAGCTGGCCGCCGCGCTGCGCGAACGTGTCGAGCCAGCCGGCCGTCTTGACGCGCTGGTCGACGGACTGGGCGATGCCGTCGAGGGGGCCGAGCCAGTCCACGGCGCGGTGCGCGGGGCCCGGGTCGTGGCTGCCGGGGGCGGCGACGGTGACGCCGAGCCCCTCGATGTCGGGGGCCTGGGACTCCCAGAAGTTCAGCTTGAGGTCCCGCTCGTGCTGCAGCGCGGTGTGGAAGAGGACCTGCGTGGACATGACCCGGCCGGCCCGGATCTCGTCGGCGGTGCGCTGCGACATGAGGGTGACCTCGTACCCCTGCGCCTGGAGTCCCAGGGCGAGTTGGAGACCGGACTGGCCGGCTCCGGCGATGAGTATCTTCCGCATGCGGTGGTCTCGCTCCTACTCCTACGGTTACTGCGGTACGGACTGCTCCGGCGCGGTCTCGCAGGCGTGCCCCACGAGGGCGAGGAGGGTCTCCACGACGCTGATCCGGCGGCGTGCGTCCATGACGAGGACCGGCACGTGGGCGGGCACGTCGAGCGCCTCGCGCACCTCGTCGGCCGCGTACAGGTCGGAGCCGTCGAAATGGTTGACGGCCACCACGTACGGCAGTCCGCTGCCCTCCACGTAGTCCAGGGCCGGGAAGCAGTCGTCGAGGCGGCGGGTGTCGGCGAGCACGACGACGCCGACCGCGCCACGCATCAGGTCGTCCCACATGAACCAGAACCGGGCCTGGCCCGGCGTGCCGAACAGGTAGAGGACGAGGTCGTCGTCGAGCGTGATCCGGCCGAAGTCCATGGCGACCGTGGTCGTGGCCTTGTGCGGGACCGGGGCCAGGTCGTCCTCCCCGGAGGCGGCACCGGCCTCGGTCATCAGGGTCTCGGTGCGCAGCGGAGTGATCTCGGAGACGGCTCCGACGAGGGTCGTCTTGCCCGCGCCGAAGCCGCCCGCGACCACGATCTTGGTGGCGATGGGGGCCCGGCTGAGGTCGGACTGCCAGGGCTGCGCGCCCTCCTCGTCCAGGAGCGGGTCGGTCCGCCCTTCGGCGGTGGCCGTCGTGAGCGTGCCCGTCGTGAGCGTGCCCGTCGTGTGCGCGCCCGTCGTGTGCGCGCCCGTCGTCGGCGTGTTCGTCGTGAGCGTGTCAGAGGCGGCGGAGTCCACCCAGCACCCTTTCCAGCAGCGCGCGGTCGGGCTGTCCGGGGCCGTGCCCGGTGCCGTACACCCGGATGCGTCCTTGGTCGGCGAGGTCGCTCAGCAGGACGCGGACCACGCCGAGCGGCATCTTCAGGAGCGCGGCGATCTCGGCGACGGTGCGCATCCTGCGGCACACCTCGACGATCGCCCGCATCTCCGGCACGCCCCGGCCGCGTGGCGCGAGGGCCCGCCGCTCCTCCGCCCCCGGCGCCTGGATCGCGGCGACGAAGGTCTCGACGAGCAGCACGTGCGCGAAGCGCGTACGGCCGCCGGTGAGCGAGTACGGGCGGACCCGCGCGGGCCTGCGTCCCCGGCCGCGCACCGGCAGTTGCGCGGCGGCGCCCGGGGCGGTCACCGTCCGCTCTCCATCGACTGCCGCAGCTCGCTGCGGAGTTCGGGGGTGAGGACGTGTCCGGCGCGGCCCACGAAGAGCGCCATGTGGTACGCGACCACGCTGACGTCGCAGTCAGGTGCGGCGTGCACGCCGAGCAGCGAGCCGTCGCTGATCGCCATCACGAAGAGGCTGCCCTCGTCCATGGCGATCACGGTCTGCTTAATGCCGCCGCCGTCCATCAGCTTGGCCGCCCCGATGGTGAGGCTGCCGATGCCGGAGACGATCGTGGCGAGGTCGGCGCTCGACCCCTTCGGCCCGGCGGCGGTGCGCGGCTGCTGCGCCGCGCCGTTCACCGCCGGGTCGGAGGAGAGCAGCAGCAGTCCGTCGGAGGAGACCACGGCCACCGAGAGCAGCCCTGGCACCTCCCGGACCAGGTTGTCGAGCAGCCAGTGCAGGTTCTGGGCTTCGCTGCTGAGACGGTACGCACGGGACGTACTGGGTGCGGTCAACTGCGGGCCTCCTCGGCTGGGTCCCCCTGGTCGGTCCGGGTCGCCCGGTCGGGCACCTCCCCGGTGGCCATGTCGTCGCCGGCGGCGAACTCGCCGGTCCGCTCGGCGAGTTCGGCCTGTACGTCACGGCGGCCGGAGTTGGCTCCCCGGTGGAAGTTGCCGAGCCTGCGGCGCAGCTCCTCCGGGTCGACGGAGCTTCGGCGGGCCACGGGCTCGGGGGCGGGCCCGGTGGCCTTCGGGGTGCGCTTGGGCAGTCCCGTCTCGGTGGTGCGCTCCCGCTGCGGCAGGGCCTCGGGCATCTCGCGCCTGGCCTGCTGCGGGACGGTCTCTTCGGCCTGGGCTCCGGGTCCGGGCGCGGCTGCGACTTCGGCTTCGGGTGCGGCTTCGGCTTCGGCTTCGGGGCGGGGTGCGGCTTCGGCGGCTCCGACCTCGGCCGTGTCGGCGGCGCGCTCGTGGCGCTCGTCCGCCTCGGGCGCGAGCACGGACTCGCTCGCGGGGGCGGGCAGCGGCTCCAGGTCCGCCGCGCCCTCGACGGCAGCAGCGAGCGCCGCCGACTCGGGCTCCTCGCCCAGGAGTTCACGGTCGGCCTCGGCCTCCGGGGAGAGGAGGTCGTCGAGAGTGCGCAGGCTCTCCAGGGCCTGGGCCTTCGCCTCGCCCTGACCCTCGTCCTGACCTTCGTCCTGACCCTCGTCCTGACCTTCGTCCTCGCCCTCGGCGGTGGGCCTGGAGTGCTCGGGGGCGGGCTCGTCGTCGGGCTCGGTGTCCGCACCCGCACCCGTGTCCGCGTCCGCGTCCGCGGCCTGGGCCTCCTCGAAGGCGCGCTCGGCAGCGCGGATGAAGGGGTCCTCGACCGGGGCGGCTACGTCGGCCGCCTCTGCTACCGCGTCCGTCTCATCCGCCTCGTCCGTCGCATGGAGCTCATCCGCCTCATCCGGCTCATCGGGCGAACGCCGGTCCAGGGCATTGGAGTTGGCCTCGGCCTCCGCGCCCGGCAGGCGCACCTGCGGCGCCTCGGCCATCGCGACGGAGTGCTGCGGGGTCGCCTCCGCCGGGGCGGCGGCGAGGATCGTCGTGGGCAGGACGACGAGCGCCGCGAGGCCGCCGTGCTTCTGCTCCCGCAGCTCGACCCGCAGTCCGTGCCGGGCGGCGAGCCGGGCCACGACGTACAGGCCGAGCCCTAGCCCCTCGGAGCCCGCGCCCTCGGCCTCCGCAGCCGTCGGCTCGTACGGCTGCTTCGGGTCGAAGTCCGTGAGGCGGGCGTTGAGTTCGCGCAGCCGCTCCTCGGGCAGGCCGATGCCCTCGTCGCGGACGGAGAGCATCACGTCGCCGCTCTCCAGGAGCCAGCCGGAGGTCTCGACGGCGGAGTCCGGCGGCGAGAACGTCGTGGCGTTCTCCAGGAGTTCGGCGACCAGGTGGCTGATGTCGTCCGCGGTGGAGCCGGCGAGGTGGGCGTGCGGCGGCAGCGATGCGATGCGGACCCGGTCGTACGCGTCGATCTCGCTGACGGCGGCGCGCACCACGTCGACAAGGGGGACCGGGCCCGGGTGGCTGTCGCGGTGCTCGGCGCCCGCGAGGACCAGGAGGTTCTCGCTGTGCCGGCGCATGACCGTGGCGAAGTGGTCGAGCTTGAAGAGGGTGCCGAGGCGGTCGGGGTCCTGTTCCCGCTCCTCCAGGTTCTCGATGACGCCCAGCTGGCGCTCGACGAGCGCGAGGTTGCGCAGGGCGAGCTGGACGACGGTGCCGCCGCCGTTCCGGCCGGAGCGCTCCGCCTCGGCGAGTGCCTCGTCGAGCTGTTCGCGCAGCTCCTCGCGCTCGTCGGCGAGCTTCTCGCGCTGGCCGACGAGGTGCTTGCGGTCGCCCTCGAGGAAGGTGAGGCGCTCCTGCAGGCGCTGGGTGTGCGCGTGCAGGGTGTTGACCGAGCGGACCACGGCGGCGAACTCGTCGTTGCGGCCGGTGAAGCGGATCGGCTCGTCCGTGGCCGGGGTCTCCGCGAGCCGGGCGGAGCCGAGGCGGAGGACGGCGAGCGGGCGGGTGAGGGTGCGGGCGATCGCGGTGGCGATGCCGATGGCGAGGAGGAGCAGTACGCCGACGAGGGCGATGCGCACTTCGAGGGCGGTGACGTCGTCGTCGCGGAGCTTCGACAGGCTCTCGACGCGGTCGGCGCTCAGGGTGTTCTCGACGCTGCGCAGCTGCTCGACGCGGGCGGAGAGCGCGGCCGCCACCCGCTTCTGGTCGTAGCGGAGTTCGGCGGCGGAGAGCGTGGGCTGGTCGGTGAGCCGGGCCAGGTAGCGGTCGGCGGTGGCGACCTCGGGCCCGGTGACCGTGGAGCCGAGCTTGGCCAGGTCGGTGTCCGGGGCGGACCGCTCGAAGTCGGCGAGCGCCGCCAGTTCGCTGACCCGGGCCTGCTGGGCGGCGGCCGCGAGGGCGTTGCGGTTGCGGGAGTTGGCGCTGGCGCCGGCCTGCGGGCGGCCGGTGGCCGGGTCGACTCCGCCGGCCGCGTCGCGGGGCGTGGCGAGGGCGGCGAGCAGCAGGCCTCGGGTGGCGCCGGCCTGCTGGACGGCGCGGTCGAGCTCGGCGAGCGCGCGGGCGCCGGAGCCGGCGCGCGGCGGCATTTTCTCGGCCAGGTGCTCGACGAGGGCGTGGAGTTCGCCGATCGCCTTGTTGTACTCGTCGTGGACCGCGTGCGCTTCGAGGGCGGTGCCCTTGCCGTCGGCGGCGGCGCGGCGGACCTGTTCGAGGTCGTCGAGGTCGTGGCGGAGCCCGGCCGGGGCCTCGGCGCGCACTTCGTTGATGCGGCGGTCGACGCTGCCGCGGCTCTCGGCGAGCGCCGCGGCCGAAGCGCCCGCGGGGCGGCCCGCGGCGATCTCCGCGGTGACCTCGTCGCGTTCGTCGGCGAGGGCGTGCGCCAGGGTGACCGCACTCTTGGTGAGTTCGGCGAGCGTGACGAGTTCCTGGGACTCGGCGAGCTGCGCGGAGGACTCGGTGATGCCGGGGGCGCCCGCGCCCGCGACGGTGGCGGCGACCACGGCGACGGCCGCGACCAGGCGGTTGCGCACCCGCTTGCGGCGGCCCGCGGGGGCGGTGTCGGGCGCCGGCCGTTCCGTGGCGGTGCCCTGCCCCGTGGCGGCGGGCTCAGGAGTGTCGGCGCGCCCCTCGGAGGTCGCGCCCTCGGCGTCCACGGGCCGCTCCGCGGCCTTGTCGCCCTTGCCCCGAGGCCGCTTCATCTGCACCGGTGCTCGCATTCTTGAAGTTCTCGTTCCTCACCGGGAGCGCAGGTGACGACGAGTCAACACCAGGCCCCTCTGGTACGGCTCATGACCATTCCAGTGCGGTTGAGCAGTGGTCGCCCATCCTCCGCCGGGCCACCCGAAGGAGTGAACATCGACGGGAGTGCCCCGGCAAGTTCCTCGGGCACACGCATCTACCGCACGCGGAGCGCCGGTTGGACGGGCCGGGCCCGCTTTGGCAAGATGCCCCGCCGCTCGCACGCCGGAGGCTATCAATCCGTCGGAAACCCGGCTTCCGGGCGGCCGGAGCGGCCCAAGTCCCGGCTCGTGAAGCTCTCGTGCAGACTGGCTGAATGCGCATCGAACTGGCCACGGAGCCCGGCGACCCGGGGCGCCCCAACGAGGACTACGCATCGGTCGCGCTCCCCGCCTCCGGCAAGGGCGGAACGCTGGTGCTGCTCGACGGGGTCACGCCGCCGGCCGGCGACTGCGGCTGTCTGCATTCCGTCCCCTGGTTCACGGCCCGGCTCGGCGGCGCGCTAGGCGAACTGTCCGGTTCGCGGCGAGATTTGGGCTTGCGTGAAGTCCTGGCCGCCGCCATCGCGCGTACCGCCGACGCCCACGGTCAAACCTGTGACCTTTCTCACCCTCGTACGCCACAGGCGACCGTGGTCCTCGTGCGGTGGGACGAGGAGAAGGTCGAGCATCTGGTGCTCTCGGACTCGGCGCTGCTCGTGGAGGAGGCCGACGGCGCGGTGCGCCCGGTCCTCGACGAGCGCCTCGGTGCGCTCCCGCCGCACATCGACCGGCTGCGCGCGGCGGTGCGCGCCCTGCCGGAGGGCTCGCCCGAACGGGCCGCGGCAGCACGGGAGTACGTCACCGGGGTGGAGGCCCTGCGCAATACGGAGGGCGGCTTCTTCACGGCGGCGGCCGACCCGGACGTGGCGCGGCGCGCGGTGTGCGGGACGCGGCCGCGCGCCGAGGTGCGCAGCCTGGCGGCGCTGACGGACGGGGCGACGCGCTGGGTGGAGAAGTTCGGCGCGGGCTCCTGGGCGGAGTGCCTGGCGCTGCTGCGCAAGGCGGGCCCGCAGGAGCTGATCGACCGGGTCCGGGCGCTGGAAAACGCCGACCCGGCGGGGCGGTCGGCCCCGCGCGGCAAGGTGCACGACGACGCGGCCGTGGTCTTCGTGGAGCCGTAGCCGTACGACTGCGGGCGGCTCGGCTCTGCGTGGAGCTGCAGCCGAACGGCCGCGGGCGGCTCAGCCTTCCTGGCTGTCGTTCAACTGGCCGAGGAGGCGGGCCAGTTCGGCGACCTCGTGGCGGTCCCAGCCGGCCAGGCGCTGGACGTACTTGGCGCGGCGCGCGTCCCGGACCGTGCGGAAGCGGGCGCGGCCCTCGTCGGTGAGGCGCATCAGGGAGGCCCGTCCGTCGACCGGGTCGGGGTCGCGGGCGACGAGCCCCAGCTCCTCCAGGGCCCGCAGCTGACGGCTCATCGTCGCCTTGCCCACGCCGATGTACGCGGCGAGTTCGGTGGCGCGCTGCGGCCCGCCCTCCTCCAGGCGGACGAGCAGTCCGTACGCGGCGGGCTCCAGGTCGGGGTGGACGGCGCGGGCCATCTCTCCGGACGAGGCGCGAGCGCGGCGCAGAAAGACGGTCAACTCGCGTTCCAGGGCGAGGAATTCGTGGTCCACACCGCTCTCGGGGCGCGGCTCGCCTCCGCTCGCCCCACCGCTCTCGTGCACGTCAGAACCCATGAATCGCTTTCCCGTTCCTGAAAGTTTCCGCCCGCGGCGGCCGATCGCCGCAGCTCGGCCAGTATTCCGCAGGAGTAGACCTTCGGCAGCCTTCAGCCACTCTTCCCTCGCGGGGTCTACGTGCGTAGCGTCCTGGGTAAGTGCCCTATGACATGCACACGTTCGGTTCGTTCCAGGTCCCCCCACCGCACTTCTGACGCCTCCGGAGGCGCTTCATGCCCGTGCACAGACCCGGATCCCCCACCAGACCGCACCGTTCCACCGGATCGCACGGCTCGCGCAGGCCCGCGGTCGCGGTGGTCCTCACCGTCCTGTCGCTCCTCCTCGCCTTCCCCGGCGCCGCGCAGGCGGCCGAGGACGTGCCGCCGCGGGGCAGCGCCCACATGGGCATGGGCGTCGTCGAGCACGACGGCGAGGGCCCGATGCCGCCCGACTCGCCGAGCGCCGCCGCCGTCCAGACGGAGGGCGTGGACGTCTCCAGCCACCAGGGCAACGTCAACTGGGCGTCGCTCTGGAGCAGCGGCGTCAAGTGGGCCTACGTCAAGGCGACCGAGGGCACGTACTACAAGAACACGTACTTCACGCAGCAGTACAACGGCTCGTACAACGTCGGCATGATCCGGGGCTCGTACCACTTCGCCACTCCGGACACGTCGAGCGGCGCCGCGCAGGCGGACTACTTCGTCAACAACGGCGGCGGCTGGTCCAAGGACGGCAAGACGCTGCCGGGCGCGCTCGACATCGAGTGGAACCCGTACGGGAACCAGTGCTTCGGCAAGTCCCAGGCAGGGATGGTCAGCTGGATCTGGGACTTCGTGAACCGGTACAAGTACCGCACGGGGCGCTATCCGGTGATCTACACGGCGACCAGCTGGTGGAAGACGTGCACCGGCAACTACAGCGGTTTCGCGACGAACCATCCGCTGTGGGTCGCGCGCTACAACACGACGCCGGGTGAACTCCCGGCCGGCTGGAGCTTCTACACGATGTGGCAGTACACGTCCTCCGGCCCGATCGTCGGCGACCACAACAAGTTCAACGGGGCTTACGACCGGCTGCAGGCCTTGGCCAACGGGTAGCGGTCGGCCTGCGGGCCGCGGGCTTCTCCCCTCCCCGCCCCTTCCCGAAACTGGGGCTCCGCCCCAGACCCCGCTCCTCAAACGCCGGAGGGGCTGGATTTAGCCCCGATAGGGGCGCGGGGAACTGCGCGACCAGCCACGACGGCGCAGCAGTCGAACGTCACCGCCGGAGGCTTTCGGGAAGGGGCGGGGCGGGGACCGAAAAAGGGCTTCGCCCCCGGCACCGAGAAACCGGGGCCGGGGGCGAAGCACCCGTTACGCCGCGACCGGGACCTCGACCTGGACCTCCGCCGGGGCGAGGGCCAGTTCCAGGACCTGGCGGACGTCCGTCACCGGGTGGACCTCCAGCTTGTCGAGAACCTCCGCCGGGACGTCGTCCAGATCCGCCTCGTTCCGCTTGGGGATGATCACCGTGCTGATCCCCGCCCGATGCGCGGCGAGCAGCTTCTGCTTCACACCGCCGATCGGCAGCACCCGCCCCGTCAGCGACACCTCACCGGTCATCGCCACATCCGTACGGACCAACCGCCCGGAGAGCAGCGACGCGAGCGCCGTCGTCATCGTGATGCCCGCGCTCGGCCCGTCCTTCGGGACCGCGCCCGCCGGGAAGTGGATGTGCGCGCCGCGGTCCTTCAAGTCGCCCACGGGAAGCTCCAGTTCGGCCCCGTGCGAGCGCAGGAAGGAGAGCGCGATCTGCGCGGACTCCTTCATCACGTCGCCGAGCTGACCGGTCAGGGTGAGCCCCGCCGCGCCCGTCTCCGGGTCGGCGAGGGACGCCTCCACGTACAGGACGTCGCCGCCCGCCCCCGTGACCGCGAGGCCGGTGGCCACGCCGGGCACGGACGTGCGCCGCTCGGCCGGGTCCTGGGCGGACTCGGGCACGTGGTGCGGACGCCCGATCAGGCCGCGCAGATCCCCTTCGGTGACCGTGAACGGCAGCTCCCGCTCGCCGAGTTCGCTCTGCGCCGCGACCTTGCGGAGCAGTCGCGCCACCGACCGCTCCAGGTTTCGCACGCCGGCCTCGCGGGTGTACTCACCCGCCAGCTTGCGCAGCGCACCCTCGTCCAGGGCCACCTCGCCCGGCTCCAGGCCGGCCCGCTCCAGCTGGCGCGGGAGCAGGTGGTCACGGGCGATGACGACCTTCTCGTCCTCGGTGTACCCGTCGAGCCGGACCAGCTCCATCCGGTCGAGCAGCGCCTCCGGGATGGCCTCCAGGACGTTGGCCGTGGCCAGGAAGACGACGTCGCTCAGGTCGAGTTCGACCTCCAGGTAGTGGTCGCGGAACGTGTGGTTCTGTGCCGGGTCGAGGACTTCGAGCAGGGCCGCGGCCGGGTCGCCGCGGAAGTCGGAGCCGACCTTGTCGATCTCGTCGAGCAGCACGACCGGGTTCATGGACCCGGCCTCCTTGACCGCCCGTACGATCCGGCCCGGCAGGGCTCCCACGTACGTACGCCGATGGCCGCGGATCTCCGCCTCGTCGCGGACGCCGCCGAGGGCGACGCGGACGAACTTGCGGCCCATGGCGTGCGCCACGGACTCGCCGAGGCTGGTCTTGCCGACGCCGGGCGGGCCGACGAGCGCGAGCACGGCGCCGCCGCGCCGCCCGCCGACGACCCCGAGACCGCGGTCCGCGCGCCGCTTGCGCACGGCCAGGTACTCGGTGATCCGCTCCTTCACGTCCTCCAGACCCGCGTGCTCGGCGTCGAGCACGTCCTTGGCGCCCTGGATGTCGTACTGGTCCTCGGTCCGCTCGTTCCACGGCAGTTCGAGGACCGTGTCCAGCCAGGTGCGGATCCAGGAGCCCTCCGGGGACTGCTCGCTGGACCGCTCCAGCTTGTCGACCTCCTTGAGCGCGGCCTCGCGGACGTGCTCGGGCAGGTCGGCGGCCTCGACACGGGCCCGGTAGTCGTCGGACTCCTCGCCCTCCGACTCCCCGTTGAGCTCGCGCAACTCCTTGCGTACGGCTTCGAGCTGGCGGCGGAGCAGGAACTCGCGCTGCTGCTTGTCGACGCCCTCCTGGACGTCCTTCGCGATGGACTCGGCCACGTCCTGCTCGGCGAGGTGGTCGCTGAGCAGTTTCGCGGCGAGCTTGAGGCGCTCGACCGGGTCGGCCGTCTCCAGGAGCTGGACCTTCTGATCGGTGGTCAGGAACGGCGAGTACCCGGAGTTGTCGGCGAGCGCGGAGATCTCCCCACTGTCTGCGAGCTGCTGCACCCGGTCCACGACCTGCCAGGCCCCGCGCTTCTTCAGCCAGCTGGTGGCGAGCGCCTTGTACTCCTTGGCCAGCTCGGTGACGGCGCCGGGCAGCGGGTCGGGCACGGTCTCGTCGACCTCGATGCCCTCCACCCACAGGGCGGCGCCGGGGCCGGTCGTGCCCGCGCCGATCTGCACCCGCCTGCGGCCCTTGATCAGGGCGCCGGGGTCGCCGTCCGCGAGACGGCCCACCTGCTCGACCGTGCCGAGGACGCCGGTCGCCGCGTACGTGCCGTCGATGCGCGGCACGAGCAGGACGCGTGGCTTCCCCGTCAGCCCGCGGGCGGCGGCCTGCGCGGCCTCCACCGCGGCTCGTACGTCGGGATCGTTGAGGTCCAGGGGCACCACCATGCCGGGCAGCACGACCTCGTCGTCGAGCGGAAGGACGGGCAGGGTGAGCGTTGTGGACGTCGATGCCATGATCTCCCCTTCGGCAGTCAAGTTGAGCTATGCACGCTCAATGCTTGTGAGCCCCCGAATGTTCCCCACCCTCTGTTCGCCCAGAGCGATCACTCCCCCACCCCACCCCCAGAGGCTCCGCCCTTGATCCCCTCCCCGCCCCTTCCCGAAAGACTGCCGTCGGCTCCTGGGGGCCAGCCCCCAGACCCCCTCCCCCAAGCTCTCGGCTGCGCTCGAGCAGGGGGGACCCCCATCTCAAACGCCGGAGGGGCTGGATTAAGCCCCGATAGGGGCTTTTCAGGGGCGCGGGGAACTGCGCGACCAGCCACAGCGGCGCCGCAGCCAAAGAACAGCCGGGGCGGGGGCGCAGCCCCAGGGGGCCGGGCCCCGAAAGGGGCGCGGGGAACTGCGCGAGCAACCGCAGCGGCGCGGCAGGCGAAGGACCGCCGGGGTCCGGGGCGAAGCACCGGAGGCGGGCACACGACAGCGCGGCAGGCGAAGGGCGGCCAAGGCCCGGGATGTCCGCAGGACGTCGGGGGAAGCGCAGGCACCCACGACAGCCCCCACCCCCCTTCGGCATGATGCGCCCATGGACCGACTCCGACAGAAGCTCAGCACGATCGCGCACGGCGACCACCACATCGCCGCCCCGCTGCACGAATCGACGGTGCGGCACCTCCTCGACCTCGCCCTCCCGCACGGCGACGAGCGCGTCCTCGACCTCGGCTGCGGCGAGGGCGCCTGGCTGCTGCGGGCCGCCGCCGAGCGCCCCGGCGTACGGGCCGACGGCGTCGACGTCAGCGATTCCGCACTCGCCCTGGGGCGCGAGCGGATCGCCGCGGCCGGGCTCGCCGACCGGGTGGCGCTGCACGAGGAGGACGCCGCTTCGTACAGCGCCCCGCACCAGTACGACGTGGTCCTCTGCGTCGGCGCCACGCACGCCTTCGGCGGGCTGCTGCCCACCCTGGAGGCGGCCCGCAAGCACCTCGCGCCCGGCGGCACCCTGATCGTCGGCGACGGGTTCTGGGAGCAGGCGCCCGGCCCCGAGACCCTCCAAGTCGGTTTCCGCGAGGACGAGTTCATGTCCCTGCCGAACACCGTCGACCAGGTCCTGCTCGACCAGTGGATCCCCGTGCACGGGCACATCAGCTCGCTCGCCGAGTGGGACGAGTACGAGTGGGCTTGGACCGGCACCCTGTCCCGCTGGGCCCTCGACAACGCCGCCGACCCGGACAGCGCGGAGGCCCTGCGCACCGCGGCCCAGCACCGCGAGGAGTGGCTGCGCGGCTACCGCGGCACCCTCGGCTTCCTCACGATGCTGCTGCGCCAGCAGGCCCGCTCGGAACCCCAGCACACCCTGTTCCGGCACTGACCCGATCGCACCGAACTGCCTTGCGTCGTAGGCCTGTTGGACCCCCGGCCCGGACACCCCGGGTCGGGGCGGCGGCGTCCGTGGGGCAAACTCGGGGGCCTCCACAAACAGAAGCAAGCAGCAGGACAACGGCAGAGGCCGGCGGCCCGCCTCGTACGGCAGCGGCCGCCCCCGCCCGAACCGCAGGATGGACCCATGCACGACCCGTACGACACCGAGCAGCCCGTCACCCTCGACCGCCGCACAGGACCGCACGGCGAGGTGGTCCTGCGCAGGCACGGCGACCTGCTGCAGATCATCGCCAACGGCACGTTCCTGATGGACACTTCGGACGGCCGCTCCGAGCGCCTGCTCGTGGACGCGGCCCGCGACGCCCTGGACGACCGGCCCGAACCGAGCGTCCTGATCGGCGGCCTCGGCGTCGGCTTCTCCCTCGCGCACGCCGCCGCCGACCCGCGCTGGGGCCGCATCACCGTCGTCGAGCGCGAGGCGGCGATCGTCGACTGGCACCGCACCGGCCCCCTCGCCCCGTACACCGCCGAGGCGTTCGCCGACCCGCGCACCCGGATCGTCGAGGCGGACCTCGTCGCCCACCTCCACGACCGCGAGGCGCCCGCGTACGACGCGCTCTGCCTCGACATCGACAACGGCCCCGACTGGACCGTCACCGCGGACAATGGCAGCCTCTACTCCCCCGCCGGACTCGCCGCCTGCGCGGGCCGGTTGCACCCCGGCGGCGTCCTCGCCGTCTGGTCCGCCCAGCCTTCACCCGATTTCGAGAAGGCTCTGCGTAATGCCGGTTTCGGGGCGGTACGTACGGAAGAGGTAGCCGTTGCCCGGGGCGTTCCGGACGTGGTCCATCTCGGCATCAGGGCTGCGTAGCCGAGCCGCCGTAACTCCCCGTACGCTCTGACCGACACACGCGGGATCTTTACTGCAGATCCACCGAAGGCATTCAAGGCGCATTTTCAGGGGCGGGGCCATGGAGCAGACACACACCTCCCACAACGGCACGGCGCCCACGCCGGGTGCCCAGCGCCGGGTCCTCGTCATCGAGGACGATCCGACCATCGTCGACGCCATCGCCGCCCGGCTGCGCGCGGAGGGCTTCCTCGTGCAGACCGCGGCCGACGGCCCGTCCGCCGTGGACACCGCCGAGGCCTGGCAGCCCGACCTGCTGATCCTCGACATCATGCTGCCCGGCTTCGACGGCCTCGAGGTCTGCCGCCGGGTTCAGGCGCAGCGCCCGGTGCCGGTGCTGATGCTCACGGCTCGTGACGACGAGACGGACATGCTCGTCGGCCTCGGCGTCGGCGCCGACGACTACATGACGAAGCCGTTCTCCATGCGGGAGCTGGCGGCCCGGGTGCACGTGCTGCTGCGCCGGGTCGAGCGGGCCGCGCTCGCCGCCGCGACGCCGCGCAGCGGCATACTGCGACTCGGCGAGCTGGAGATCGACCACGCGCAGCGCCGCGTGCGGGTGCGCTCCGAGGACGTGCACCTCACCCCCACCGAGTTCGACCTGCTCGTCTGCCTGGCGAACACCCCGCGCGCGGTGCTCTCCCGCGAGCAGCTCCTCGCCGAGGTCTGGGACTGGGCGGACGCCTCCGGCACCCGCACCGTCGACAGCCACATCAAGGCGCTGCGCCGGAAGATCGGCGCGGAGCGCATCCGTACGGTGCACGGGGTGGGGTACGCCCTGGAGACCCCCACGCCGTGAGGGGACAGGCATGAGCGGCGGGCTCCGCAGCCGGGCTGCCGGCACCTCCGAAGCGCAGCACGCCTCCGATCCACAGCAGGGCACGGCACGGCCGGGAGTGCTCGCGCGCCTGCGGCCGGCCGAGCGCGGCAGGGAACTCCTCGCGGCGCTGCGGCCGAAGCGGCTGCTCACCGCGTTCCGGCAGCCGAAGGCGCTCTTCGTGGGGCTGCTGCGGCCGCCGACCGCGCTGCACGACCTGCGGCCGTTCTCGATCAAGACGAAGCTCGGCACGCTCGTGGTCGTCTCGGTCTTCATCACCACCGGCCTGCTGATGATCGCCGTGCGGACCGAGACCGAGCTGCGCTTCATCACGGTCTTCTCGGTCATCGCCACGCTCCTGATCACCCAGTTCGTGGCGCACTCCCTGACCGCCCCGCTCGACGAGATGAACACCGTGGCCCGGTCCATCTCGCACGGCGACTACACCCGCCGGGTCCGCGGCGCCGGCCGCCGCGACGAGCTGGGCGACCTGGCCGGCACGATCAACCGCATGGCCGACGACCTGGAGGCCCAGGACCAGCACCGCAAGGAGCTGGTGGCGAACGTCTCGCACGAGCTGCGCACCCCGATCGCGGCCCTGCGCGCGGTCCTGGAGAACGTCGTCGACGGCGTCTCCGAGGCCGACCCGGAGACCATGCGCACCGCCCTGAAGCAGACCGAGCGCCTCGGCCGCCTGGTGGAGACGCTGCTCGACCTGTCCCGCCTGGACAACGGCGTGGTCCCGCTGCGCGCCCGCCGCTTCGAGGTCTGGCCGTACCTCTCGGGTGTCCTGAAGGAGGCCCAGCTGTCCGGCGCGGCCAGCGTGCAGCGCCAGGGCATGCCGTCCGGCTCCGGCCGGCACACGCGTACGGACGTCCATCTGCACCTCGACGTCTCGCCGCCGGAGCTGACCGCGCACGCCGACGCGGAGCGCCTGCACCAGGTCGTGGCGAACCTCATCGACAACGCCGTGAAGCACTCCCCGCCGCACGGCCGGGTCACGGTGCGGGCCCGGCGCGGGCCGGCGCCCGAGTCGCTCGACCTGGAAGTGCTCGACGAGGGCCCCGGCATCCCCGAGTCCGAGTGGCACCGCGTCTTCGAGCGGTTCAACCGCGGCACCGCGGCCGGCAAGCACGGCGGGGACAACGACGGCGGCACCGGCCTCGGCCTCGCCATCGCCCGCTGGGCGGTCGACCTGCACGGCGGGCGGATCGGCGTGGCCGAATCCACCCGCGGCTGCCGGATCCAGGTCACCCTTCCGGGAATTCCCTGACATCTCGCGTTGACGTAGGGTTCGAAACGGACGCACCGGTTCTTCGAATCTTCGGCTCGCCGCGAACATCTCCGCGACGAGTTCACGAGGAAGGACGCGTTCCGAGGCAAGGGTGCGGCCCGCAGCAGGGCCGCAGCCGCGGACGCGCGTGCCCTGCCGCAGCGGAACCTCGCTTGTTTCCCGCCATTTCCAGCCCCGAAACACGCGATCCAATGTGACTTACGCGACCAAAGTCCCGCCCGGTCTGCACCTCTCGGCCACGGAGGCGTAGCCTTTATTCCCGCTGTCCATCACCTTGTGAAGCGGAAGAGGGCGGTTACCGCCGTGTCGCCACAGTCCCCCAGTAACTCGAGCACCACGACCGACCAAGAGGGGCAGGGCAAGAACCCTGCCGCTGCTTTCGGTCCCAACGAGTGGCTCGTCGACGAGATCTACCAGCAGTACCTCCAGGACCCGAACTCGGTTGACCGAGCCTGGTGGGACTTCTTCGCCGACTACAAGCCGGGGGGCGCCACCGCCGCTCCGGCCCAGCCGACGCAGGCTCCCGCCACCGGTACCGCAGCCGCGGGGGCTGCGGTGACTCCCACCAAGCCGAGCGCTCCCGCAGGCGTTTCGACGCAGACCCCGGCCCCCGCGAAGCCCGCGGCGGACGCCCCGGTCAAGCCGGCCCCCGCAGCGCCCGCCCCGGTGAAGCCCGCGGCCCCGGCCGCGCCCGCCGCCGCGAAGCCCGCTGCCGCGCCGAAGAAGGCCGAGCCGGCCGCCGAGGCCCCCGCGGGCCCCGAGCTGGTCACGCTGCGCGGCCCCGCCGCCGCCGTCGCGAAGAACATGAACGCCTCCATCGAGGTCCCCACGGCCACGTCCGTGCGCGCGGTCCCGGTGAAGCTGCTCTTCGACAACCGCATCGTCATCAACAACCACCTGAAGCGCGCCCGGGGCGGGAAGATCTCCTTCACCCACCTCATCGGGTACGCGATGGTGCAGGCCATCAAGGCCATGCCGTCGATGAACCACTCCTTCGCGGAGAAGGACGGCAAGCCCACCCTGGTCAAGCCGGAGCACATCAACTTCGGCCTCGCCATCGACCTGGTCAAGCCCAACGGCGACCGCCAGCTCGTGGTCGCGGGCATCAAGAAGGCCGAGACCCTGAACTTCTTCGAGTTCTGGCAGGCCTACGAGGACATCGTCCGGCGCGCCCGCAACGGCAAGCTCGGCATGGACGACTTCACCGGTGTCACGGTCTCGCTGACCAACCCCGGCGGCCTCGGCACCGTCCACTCCGTGCCGCGCCTGATGCCCGGCCAGTCGGTCATCATGGGCGTCGGCTCCATGGACTACCCGGCGGAGTTCCAGGGCACCTCCCAGGACACCCTGAACAAGCTCGGCATCTCGAAGGTCATGACGCTCACGTCGACCTACGACCACCGGGTCATCCAGGGCGCCGCCTCCGGCGAGTTCCTGCGCATCGTGGCCAACTTCCTCCTCGGCGAGGAGGGTTTCTACGACGACATCTTCAAGTCGCTGCGCATCCCCTACGAGCCGGTCCGCTGGCTCAAGGACATCGACGCGTCGCACGACGACGACGTCACGAAGGCCGCCCGCGTCTTCGAGCTGATCCACTCCTACCGGGTCCGCGGCCACGTCATGGCCGACACCGACCCGCTGGAGTACCGCCAGCGCAAGCACCCTGACCTGGACATCACCGAGCACGGCCTCACCCTGTGGGACCTGGAGCGGGAGTTCGCGGTCGGCGGGTTCGCCGGTCAGTCGATGATGAAGCTCCGCGACATCCTCGGCGTGCTGCGTGAGTCGTACTGCCGCACCACCGGCGTCGAGTTCATGCACATCCAGGACCCGAAGCAGCGCAAGTGGCTGCAGGACCGCATCGAGCGACCGCGCAACAAGCCGGAGCGCGAGGAGCAGCTGCGCATCCTGCGCCGGCTGAACGCCGCCGAGGCCTTCGAGACGTTCCTGCAGACCAAGTACGTCGGCCAGAAGCGGTTCTCCCTGGAGGGCGGCGAGTCCGTCATCCCGCTGCTCGACGCGGTCATCGACTCGGCCGCCGAGTCGCGCCTGGACGAGGTCGTCATCGGCATGGCCCACCGCGGCCGCCTGAACGTCCTCGCCAACATCGTCGGCAAGTCGTACGCGCAGATCTTCCGCGAGTTCGAGGGCAACCTCGACCCGAAGTCGATGCACGGCTCCGGCGACGTGAAGTACCACCTGGGCGCCGAGGGCACCTTCACCGGTCTCGACGGCGAGCAGATCAAGGTCTCGCTCGCCGCGAACCCCTCCCACCTGGAGGCGGTCGACCCGGTCCTGGAGGGCATCGCCCGCGCCAAGCAGGACATCATCAACAAGGGCGGCACGGACTTCACGGTCCTGCCGGTGGCGATCCACGGCGACGCGGCCTTCGCGGGCCAGGGCGTCGTGGCCGAGACCCTGAACATGTCGCAGCTGCGCGGCTACCGCACCGGCGGCACCGTGCACGTCGTCATCAACAACCAGGTCGGCTTCACGGCGGCGCCCGAGTCCTCGCGCTCCTCCATGTACTCGACCGACGTGGCGCGGATGATCGAGGCCCCGATCTTCCACGTCAACGGCGACGACCCCGAGGCCGTCGTCCGCGTCGCGCGCCTTGCCTTCGAGTTCCGGCAGGCGTTCAACAAGGACGTGGTCATCGACCTCATCTGCTACCGCCGCCGCGGGCACAACGAGTCGGACAACCCGGCGTTCACGCAGCCGCTGATGTACGACCTGATCGACAAGAAGCGCTCGGTGCGCAAGCTCTACACCGAGTCCCTCATCGGTCGCGGCGACATCACCCTCGAAGAGGCCGAGCAGGCGCTGCAGGACTACCAGGGCCAGCTGGAGAAGGTCTTCACCGAGGTCCGCGAGGCCACCCAGCAGTCCGCTCCGGGCGAAGTCCCGGGCGCCGAGGCCGAGTTCCCGGTCGCGGTCAAGACGGCCGTCTCGCAGGAGGTCGTCAAGCGGATCGCCGAGTCCCAGGTCAACATCCCCGACCGCGTCACCGTGCACCCGCGGCTGCTGCCGCAGCTGCAGCGCCGCGCGTCCATGGTCGAGGACGACACCATCGACTGGGGCATGGGCGAGACCCTGGCCATCGGTTCGCTGCTCCTGGAAGGCACCCCGGTCCGCCTCGCGGGCCAGGACTCCCGCCGCGGCACCTTCGGCCAGCGCCACGCGGTCCTCATCGACCGCGAGACCGGCGACGACTTCACGCCGCTCCTGTACCTCTCCGAGGACCAGGCCCGGTACAACGTCTACGACTCGCTGCTCTCCGAGTACGCGGCGATGGGCTTCGAGTACGGCTACTCGCTGGCCCGTCCCGAGGCGCTCGTGATGTGGGAGGCGCAGTTCGGTGACTTCGTCAACGGCGCGCAGACCGTCGTCGACGAGTTCATCACCTCCGCCGAGCAGAAGTGGGGCCAGCACTCCGGCGTCACCCTGCTCCTGCCGCACGGCTACGAGGGCCAGGGCCCGGACCACTCGTCCGCACGCCCGGAGCGGTTCCTGCAGCTGTGCGCGCAGAACAACATGACGGTCGCCATGCCGACGCTGCCGTCGAACTACTTCCACCTCCTGCGGTGGCAGGTGCACAACCCGCACCACAAGCCGCTGATCGTCTTCACCCCGAAGTCGATGCTGCGCCTGAAGGCCGCGGCCTCGAAGGCGGAGGAGTTCACGACGGGCGGCTTCCGCCCCGTCATCGGCGACGAGTCGGTCGACCCGGCCGCGGTCCGCAAGGTCGTCTTCTGCGCTGGCAAGGTCTACTACGACCTGGAGGCCGAGCGGCAGAAGCGCGGCGCCACGGACACGGCGATCATCCGCATCGAGCGTCTGTACCCGCTGCCGGGTGCGGAGCTCCAGGAGGAGATCGCCAAGTTCCCGAACGCCGAGAAGTACCTGTGGGCCCAGGAGGAGCCGGCGAACCAGGGTGCCTGGCCGTTCATCGCGCTCAACCTGATCGACCACCTGGACCTGGCCGTCGGCGCCGACGTCCCGCACGGTGAGCGCCTGCGCCGCATCTCGCGGCCGCACGGCTCGTCCCCGGCGGTCGGCTCGGCCAAGCGCCACCAGGCCGAGCAGGAGGCGCTCGTCGCGGAGGTCTTCGACGCGTGACGCCGCACTGAGCGGTAGGCAGTGAGCAGTACGTGAGTCGGGCCGCACCCCTTGCCGGGGGTGCGGCCCGATCGCGTTGCCGCGAGGTGTCGCGATGGCCGCGAGGTGTCGCGTCAGATGGTCTGCGGCTCGAAGTCCCAGTACGGGCGGCGGCCTTCGAACATGTAGCGCACCTGCCGGTGCTTGTCGTAGAGGTTCTCCTCCAGGACGGTGAGCGCCTCCCGGTGCACCTGCTCGGCCTCCTCGGCGGCGCCGCTCGCGCGCAGGTCCTGGGCCAGGCCCGCCGCCAGGTTCAGGGACAGCACATGCCGCTCGCCGATCTCGGCGCGGGCCCGGTCGAGGGCGTCCCGGCCGAGCTCGACCGCGCCGGGCAGGTCGCCGGTGGCCGCCCGCGCGGAGGCGCCGTTCATCGCGCAGCCGATGGACCAGACATGCCGTCGGCCGAGGGCCCGCTCCATCCGTTGCCGGGCCTCCTCGGCGCGCGGCCGGGCCCCGTCGTGGTCGCCCTGGCAGCGCTGGATCAGCGCGCAGTTGTCCAACAGGCCCGCCGTGTACGGGTGGTGCTCGCCGAGCAGCAGCCGGTACCGGCCGAGGGTGCTCTCGGCCAGCTCCCGGGCCTCGTCGAGGTCGCCGTTGTCCCGCAGCAGCATCGCGTAGTCCGAGCTGACCATCAGCGTCTCGGGGTGGCTGGGTCCGCGGCGGCGGGAGAAGCGGTCGAGGACCGAGCGCATCATCACCCGGGCGAAGCCGATGTCGCCCTCGCGGCGCCGGCACAGGGCCAGGTTGTGCTGCGAGAGCAGGCTCTGGCTGTGGTTCTTGTCGAGGACCTGGGAGTGCAGGTTGCTGTTCTGCTCCTGGATGGCGAGGGCTTCCTCGTACCGCCCGAGGAGGCGGAGCATCCAGGCCGTGTGCAGGCCGGCGTGGAGGGTGGACTGGCTTCTGCCGCCGAGGAGTTCGATGCTGGACTTCAGGACGCCGCGGTGCAGTTCGTACGACTCCTGGTAGCGGCCGGTCAGGCCGAGGGCGATGGCCAGGTTGCCGCGCGTGGCCAGGGTGCGCGGCACGCCCTCGTCACCGAGGGCCTCGGCGGACTGGGCGGCCGCCTCGGCGAGGAGGGTGCGCGCCTCCTCGTAGAGGCCGAGGGCCATCAGGGTGCCCGCGAGGCCGTTCTTGGCGCGCACCACCTGGATCGGCCCCTGCTCGGGGCTTGCGGTCACGGCTGCCAGGACCTTGCGGCCGAGGCGCTCCGCCGCCGCGTAGTTCCCCAACCGGCGTTCCATGACCATGAGTTGGTGGGTCGCGACGAGCACCTGCGGGTCGGTGGGGCCGGACTGCGGCGTCCAGGCGTCCACGGTGGCGCGGCCGAGCCGGACGCCCTCCTTGTACTCGCCGCGGACGCGCAGGTATTCGATGCAGTTGAGGACGAGGGTGCGGACGTCGGGTGAGGCGGAGGCGAGGGCGCCGGCCTCCTCCAGGTGCGGGATCAGCTCCGCGTACCGCGCCCAGTTGCCGGCCTGGCCGGGCTCGCGCGGGTCGGCCGAGACCAGCACCTGGCAGGCGATGCCGGAGGCCTCCGTCTGCTGCTGCTCGGTGAGTTGGACGCGTACGAAGCGGTGGAAGAGGCGGTGCATCTGCAGCGCGGAGACGATCTGGGTGTCCAGGTAGGGGCCCTTGTCGTACTCCAGGCGCATCGAGGTGGCCTCGGAGAGTCTGCGCAGGGTGCCGTTCCAGCTGCTCGGCTCGGCGACGAGCGCCGCCAGGTGGTCCGGCAGGTCGGCCGCACGCGCGGTGCGCAGCAGGCGCACGGGCACGGCGTCCGGGGAGAAGAACACCAGGAGGCAGAGGAGTTCGTACGCGTGCGGGTGCTTGTCGCGCAGGGTGTTGAGGGTGATGCTCCAGGCCATCTGGAACGTACGGTCGTCGCCGTCCGTCGCCACCTGGGCGGCGTGCGGGTCGCCCTCGCGGATCTCGCGTACGTATTCGTCGACGTCGGCGGTGGAGTTGGTGTCCAGCCAGGCCGCGGTCTGGGCGAGGAGCAGGGGCATGTCCTCGACGGCGTCGGCGAGTTCGGCCGCGGCGTCCTTCCGGAGCCGCTTGGTCCGCAGGCAGGCGAAGGCCACCGACTCGTCCCGCTCGAAGGGCGGCAGCTCCACGAGTTCCGCGCCGGCCCCGCCCCAGGTCGTGCTGGTCGTGGTGATCAGGAGATGCCCCGGGCCGTCGGGCAGCACCGCGGCGAGCTCCTCGGGGTCCTCGGCCCCGTCGAGCACGATCAGCCAGCCGCGCCGCTCCGCCAGCTCCCGCTTGACCGCTTCGATCCGGCCGCGCAGCACGTCCCCGGTGTCCACGAGCAGGTCGAGCCGGTCGGCGAGCTCGGCGAAGCCCTCGCGGGCGGTGGCGCGTTTGGTCGCCCTGACCCACCACACGGTGTCGTACTCGGCGGCGTGCCGGTGCACGAACTCGATGGCAGTGGCGGTCTTGCCGACTCCGTGGACGCCGTGCAGCGCGACCCGCGCGCCCTCGCCGCCCTCGGTGAACTTGCCGTGCAGCTCGGCGAGTGCCTGCTCGCGGCCGGTGAAGCGGGCGTTGCGGCGGGGCGTGTTCCTGGCCCTCCAGGTGGTGTCGGGGAAGCGGCCGCGGGCGAGGTCGACGGGCCGGCCCGACTCCGGGGCGAGGCCGAGGGCGTCGAGCAGCCGGGCCTCGGCGGCCTCGGGCGCGAGGCCGCGCAGCTCGATGACCGGCCCGAGCTCGGCGAGGCCTTCGGGCACCGGCGACGCGGTCACGGTGACCATGACGAGGCGCTCGCGGACGTCCGGCGCGAGCTCGCGCACGAGGTCGACCCACACGTCGGGCCGCCGGTGGTCCACCCGCAGGAACCAGTCGTCGAGGACGAGGACGATCGGGCCGGGCACGGTCGTGATCCGGTCGAGGTCCTCGGCGTCCGGGCGCCGGCGCAGCGGGTCCCAGAGCACCGAGCTGGTCTCGGCGCCCGACCTGGCAAGCCGCTCGCTCATCCAGGCGGCCCAGTGGGCGGACTGGCCCGCGTGGACGAGGGCGAGGTGCTGGGGCGGGGTGGGAGCGGTCATTCGGGAGGGCCTCCTCCTCCGTGTCTCTTCGGGAGGTTACGTCACTCTTCGTCAACTACCGGTAAACGTACGTCAGTTAGGGCGCCTTGCGCCGAGTGGACGCCGGGCGGGCCGGACGGGCCGTCGCGGGTACGGCTGCGGGTGCGCCTTTCCAGTTCGCCGGCGAGGCGGTCGGCGAGGTGGCGGATGAGGCGTTCCAGGTCGGCGCAGTACACGCTGGGGTGCCGGAAGCCGCCGGTGCGGGCGGAGTAGCGGTGGGCGTAGTTGCCGCCACCGCAGACCCGCACGACCGGGCAGGCCAGGCACTCCTCGGCGAGCGCGCGCAGCCCCTGCCTGCGGGCGGCGATCCCGGGGTGGCGCAGGGCCTCGTCGAAGGAGTTGCGGAACACGTCGAGGCCGGTGGCGGGCGCCCCGTCGTAGGCGGACTTGAGCGCGTCGACCTGTTCGACGGCGCCGTCCGTGTCGACCACGACCACGGCGAGCGGGGAGGTCCCGACGGCCTCGGTGGCGCTCTCCGCGCCGAGCAGCAGCGCCAGGATCTCGCTGAACAGCCGAAGCCGCGGCCGGCCCGGCTCCCGGTCGGCCCACCACTGCTCGAACGCGCCGATCAGCCAGTCCGCGTACGGGGTGGGGCTCGGCCGGTGCCGACCGGGGGCCGCTGCGGCCCAGTGGGCGTGCGGGAGCAGGAAGTCGAGCGCGGGCGGGCCGAGCCGGCGCAGCGAGCGGTACACCTCGCGCGGGTCGGTGACCGGGTCGATGGTGCTGAGCAGGCCCGCGTACGTCTCGGGTCGTGCCGCGAGGAGTCCGGCGGCGCGCCGGACGGCCGGCCAGGACGGGCGGCCCGCGTGGTCGACCCTGCGGGCGTTCAGGTCCGCGGAGCCTCCGTCGAGGCTGAGGCCGACGCGGATCCCGGCGGCGGCGAACCGGTCGAGGACCGCCGGGGTGAGCAGGGTGCCGTTGGTCTGCACGGTGACGTCGACCCGCGCGCCCGGCGCCGCCTCCCGTACGGCGGCACGGACCCTATCGGCGTACGCGACGAGGAACCCGGGGCCGGCGAGCAGCGGTTCGCCTCCGTGCAGGTCCAGCCGGATGCGGCCGATGCGGTGCGCGGCGGTGTGCTCGGCGATGCGGTACGCGACCTGGCGGACGGTGGCCTCGGGAATACGATGCGGGCGCTCACGCCAACTGCCGTCGGGGCCGGTGTAGATGTAGCAGTAGGTGCAGGCGAGGTTGCAGCGGCTGTGCACTTTGAGGACGAACTGACGGAAGCCGGTGGGTGTTTGGGGCTCTTGTTCGTGCTTGTGCTCGTGCTCGTGCGCTTCGGGTCGGCCCGGCTGAGGCCTGCTGCGCGGCTCGCCCCTGGGACTGTCGGGCCTGCTCACTTGGGGTCCGCCGCATCCGAGTAGTACGCGAGCCCGGCCTCACCGGAGGCCTCCCGCTCCCCGATCTCGACCAGGACGGCGGCGAGGACCGGGTGGCGGACCGAGCCGGGGGCGGGGCGCGGGAAGACGGGCAGGGGTATGTCCGCGGAGTCCCCCTGAGCGGGAGTGTTCATGGGCGGGAGTCCGGAGGACGGGAGTCCGGGGGGCGGAAATCCGGGGGGCGGGAGCCCGGGGGTGCGGGGGTCTGCTGGTCGGCGCCTGCCGGGTGGGGCGGCTGCTGGTCCGCGTCCGCCGGGCGGGCGGCCTGCTCGTCCGCTTCTGCCGGGCGGGCGGCCTGCTCGTCCGCGTCAGCCGGGCGAGGCGTCTGGCGCTCCGGCTCCGCCGAGCGGGACGCCTGGGCCACCTCGTCCGCGTCCGCCGGGCGAGAGCCCTGCCGCTCCGCCTCGGCCGTCTGGTCCGCGGCGGTCTGGTCCGGGGCCGTCTGGTCCGCCGCCGTGATCAGGGTGCGCAGCTCGTGCTCGACGCGGGCGTGCAGGCGGGACCGTTCGCCGGAGTCCGCGTCGTCCGCCGTGGTGCCCGCGCCGGCATCGAGAGCCGTCAACTTGCGGTGGGCGCGCTCCAGTTCGTTCACGGCCGCGGCTCGGCCCGCCGTGGCCATGAGCTGGCCGGAGCGCTCGATCCGCGCCTCCACGGCCAGCGTCGCGAAGCCCAGCTGCTCGGCCTCCTCCACGCAGCGGCGGTAGTGGTCGGCGGCCGTCACGCGGTAGCGGTGGGCTCCCGTGCGGCGGGCGAGCGCGTCGGCGACGCGGCCTCGGTGCAGCGCGGCGTACGCGACGATCTCGTCGTCCCCCTCTCGCATGGCCACGCCGAGGGCCCAGTCCGCTTCATGCAGGTCCGAGAGGGCCTCGCCGTGGCGGTACCGGGAGATCAGGGACACGGCGAAGAGCAGGTGCCGGCGGGGCGCTTCGGGGTCGCTGGCGGCGGTGAGATCGAGGGCGGCCCGGAACGCGCGGACACAGCGGTCCAGTTGTCCGGGAGACTCGTTTTCCTCGTCTTCCTCGTTTTCCTCGGCTTCGCGGTGGCCCACGACGCCGTACCGCCCGGGAGGGACTCCGTCGGCGTCCAGCAGGAGCTGGCCGAGCAGTGTGTGCAGCCCGGCGTCCTCAGGGACCAGCTCCAGGGCTCTGTCCAGGTCGGCGACGGCCTGGGCGAGGCTGTCCTGCGGGCCGAGCAGGTGGCCGTAGCGCCAGAGGTGGAACGCCCGGTTCGCCAGGGCCGTGCTCAGTTGCCGGGGGTCCACTGAGGTCTCGATCGCCTGGTCGAGCGCCGCGAGGCCGGCGATCAGCGGGTCGAGCAACGATTCCGCCGGGTCGACGGTGAGCTCGTGCGCCTCGGCCAAGTCCAGCCAGCGCACGGCCAGTTCACCGGCCTCGATGTTCGCACCCAGCAAGCCCGACGTGCCCGACGCACCCGACGCACCCGCCCGCGGAGCCAGCACGCGCTCCAGGTCCACGACCGCACGCCCCGCCAGCTCCCGCTGCTGCCGCGGGTCCCGAAGGTCCGGGGGGCGCGGCTGGGGACCGCGCCCCGCGTCCCGGCGCGCCAGGTCGAGCAGGCCGAGCCCGCGCAGCAGATGCAGGTCGGACAGCTCAAGTCCGAGCAGCAGGTCGGGGTCGGGCTGGGGGCCCGAGACCTGCTCCAGCCTCAGCACCAGCTCGTCCAACCACTCCACGCAGCGCGCCATGAGCCCGCCGAACGCCGCGTCCACCGCACCCTCGTCCTGCCCCGTGAGCCGGGTGGCCTGCGCGGCGACCAGGGCGAGGCGGCGCAGCGCCCCGACGCGCTGCACACCCAAGGTGCGCAGCAGCACCTCCGACCCCGCATCGACGCTCGGCGCGAGCCGCTCGAACGCGGCGACCAGCGTGGCGTCCTCACGCTCCAGCAACCGCAGCACGGCCAGGGCGGCCCGCAGTCGATGAAGGTTCGCCAACTCAGGTTCCCCTGCGGCGAGTTGAGCGACCTCACCGCGCACCTCGCCCGGCAGCACCGCGGACCCGGGCCCCGAGCGCAGCTCCTCGTCAGCCATCGCTTCCAGCACCCGCGCGTACGTCAACGCGGCCACGGGATGGTCCTCCGCATCCGCCCGGACGCAGTCGTACGCCTCAAGGAGATCGCCGGGGCGGCGTCCGCCGAGCCAGCGCTGCAGCAGTACGTCCCCCAGCTCGATGCGCGCGACATCGGCACCCTCGAAGCCTGAGTCCGCCCGCAGATGCCGGAACAGCTCCGCGGCGTCGTCGAGGACCTGGGGCGAGCCGTTCTCCTCGAACTCCTTCGCCAACCTCCGGGCGCGTTCGAGGAGTTGAGCGGGCGTGGTGCCCGTTTCCTCGGTGCCCGTCACCCCCGGGACCAGGGGCACGGTCGGTCCGGCCCCGAAGCGTCCCATCACCTCCGCCGAGACCCGCGCGAACGCCCTGAGCATCGGGTCCTGTGGCACGCCGTCCGCCCCGAGGAGCGGGCTCGCGTGGTCGGCGGCCCCGCGTCCCTCCAGGTGGGCCGCCGCAAGGGCCGGGAAGTTCCGCGCCGTTCTGCCGTATCTGTGCTCCACGTAGCGGGAGCAGTGCTTCAGGACCAGGTGCAGGTCGCTCTCCTCGCTGCGGCGCAGCAGCTCCGCCCGCACTCCTTCGGCGAACTCGTAGGCGTGCAGCCCCTCGACGTCAGGTGCGCGCCGCAGCAGCCCGCCGACCAGCACCTCGGCGAGCACCTCGGGCCCGCTGCCGGGGAGCATCGCCCGCTGCACGAGGCGCATCACGGGCAGCACCAGGGGCGCGGCCGCCAGATGGCCGACGAGGCGGACCGCCGACGCCGAGGCGGTGCGCACGAACGCCCGCACCCGGTCGCGCGGCGGTACGACCCGGTCGGTGCCGCGCGCGGACGCGGACGCGGGATGGTCGGCCCGCACCCAGCCGGCCGCCGCGCGCAGCCGCTGCTCCGTGCCGCCGCCCACCAGGTGCACCCAGGAGCCGAGCGGTCCCGGCCGGGGCGCGATGATCGGCACCGCGAGGGCCCCCTCCGGCGGGAGCCCGGCCCCGCGCGCGGACCTGAACTCCAGCCTGCCCGCGGCCCCTTCGCAGCGGCGTAACTCACCCTCGTCGGCGGGGAGGTGTGTCCTGCGCCAGTGGCGCTGCGGCAGGGGCTGGACCACCGCGACCGGGCTGTTCCGCGCCAAGCCGTGCAGCAGCCGTTGCATGCCGCCGTCCCGCCACATCGGGCCCACGCAGTCGCTGAAGACGAGGATCACCTGGTGGCCGGTGGGGTCGCGGAGCTCCGCGGCGGGACGCAGAGCTGCGCCGCCCGTCGCCGCGGTGGCGAGGGCGGGCGCGCCGTCCGGGCCCTCGCGCAGGAAGTGCGGGCGGACCTCGCGGAAGGCGCCGGCCCGCTCGCAGATCTCCCGCAGCTCCGCGAAGGCGTCCTCCCAGACGACCATGGATGTGGAGACGTCCATGACCAGGCGCAGCCGTGCCTCACGGCGCCGGGACGGGCGCAGGATCGGCAGCATCAGGCCGGTGTCGGCGGTCCGCTCCGCCGTGGCCCGCTCGTCGAGCACGCTGTGGGCTCCGCGGCCCGCCGTGCGGAATCTGCGCAACGGGCTCAGCGCGCGCTGCAGGGACTGCGGGTCGGGGAACGTGACCGCGGTGGGCACCCAGACCGGGACGGCGTTCGCAGGCACACGCTCGCCGTCCGCGCCCGGCACCGTCAGCTCGACGGCCCCGGCCGGGGTGCGCTGCCTTCCCTCGCCCGTCGGCGCCCGCAACTGCGCCGCCGGGGCCGCCTTGCCCGCGGGGCGCACCGGGGTCTGCTGCGGCTCCGGCAGCGGCGGTACGTCCGTCACGGTGCCCGTGTCCGGGCCGCGGACCGTGGTGTCGGGCACCCACTGGGCGAGCCACAGGGCGTCGGCGAGCTCCTCCGGGTCCGGCTCCACGCCCACGTCCCGCAGCCGGGACACGAGAAGCGTCAGCGGATCGGAGGGCGCCGGCTCGACGGGCGGGGGCTCGACGGGCATGACGGCTAGCGCCTGGGCTCTTGGTCGGGGGAGCCGATCAGGAGTCGGGCGATCTCCGCCCGGCGCGCCGAGTCCTCCTGCCCGGCCGCGTGTTGGGTGAGGAAGATGGCGTTGAGCAGCTGGTCGGTGGGCCGGTGCGCGCCGCCGCTGTCCCGGGTGAAGAGGCTGAAGACATCGCTGTGCGTCTCGTCCGCCTGCTCGCCGAAGTGGGCCTGGACCATGGCCGCGAGGCGCTCGCCCTTGGGCGGTTCGAGGTTCAGGTGGATGCAGCGGCGCAGCAGCGCGGGCGGGAACTCGCGCTCGCCGTTGCTGGTCATCACGATGAACGGGAAGGCGTGGCAGCGCACTCTGCCGCCGGTCACGGTGACCGGCCGGCCGTCGTCGCTGAGCACGGTCACCTCGTCCCGGCCGTCGCGACCGGCGATGCGCTCCAGTTCGGGGATCGCGAACTCGCCTTCCTCGACGACGTTGAGGAGGTCGCCCGGCAGGTCGATGTCGCTCTTGTCCAGCTCGTCGATGAGCAGCACGCGCGGCTGCCTGCTGGGCAGCAGCGCGGTGCCGAGCGGGCCCAGCCTGATGTACCGCCCGATGTCGCTCTTGGGGCGTCCCCGGGTGAGCGCGGCACGGGGCCGTCGCGGCCCCGCGGTGTGCGCGTCGAGCTGGGTGTCCTGGAGCCGGCCGATCGCGTCGTAGGCGTACAGGCCGTCCTTCAGTTCCGTGCGGCTGACGACGGGCCACTGCAGCACGCGGCCGAGCCCCAGCTCGTGCGCGACCGCGTGCGCGAGCGTGCTCTTGCCGGAGCCGGGGGCCCCGGTGACGAGGAGCGGTCGCCGCAAGTAGAGGGCCGCGTTGATGAGTTGGAGGGTGCGGTCGTCCTGGATGCGGAGCATCGGGTTGTCGCCGAGGCGGCGCAGGGAGGAGTGGTCGATGTCCGGGGCGCGGTCCTGTTCCGCGGGCGGCGGCGTGCCGTCGAAGCGGCGCCAGTGCGGCGCTTCGGGCAGGTCGGCGATGCGGTTCCGGGCGGGCTCCCCCGTCCCCCTGAAGATCAGCCAGTCGCTCATGGCTCGCTCCTCGTCAGCGTTCGATGGCTTGCCGCGCGCCGGCCGACGAGGGTGGCCCCCGCCCACAACGGGCCCCTGGAAATGTACCCGCAGCGGCCGCCGAAAATGACTGTTTCAAGCCATACCGCGCGCGCAGCGATGTGGCTGAAGTCGAGCCCTGCGTCTCCGGTGTTCATGACGGCGAGTCCAGTGGTACGGGTGCGTCGTCGACCGGCCGGTCGTAGAGCAGCGCGAGCGCCGCGGCCGGGTTCGGTCCGGCGCCGTGCGCGATGTCGCGCCGCAACTGCCAGACGGCATGCGGCAGTTCGTCGGCCGTACGACAGGATCCGCAGATGTCGTCCAGCTGTTCGTGCAGGGCCGTGCAGGCGTCGCTGCAGGGGCTGCGCTCGTGGCCCACGCCGTGCCACAGCGCGATGCCGTGGTCCTGGTCGATGACCGCGCCGAGCGCCTCCGCGCCGACCGGGTCGCCGGCCGACCTGCACAGCGTGGGCACCTCGCCGGGTGCGATCCGCTCGGCCGCTCTGCCCAGGGGTTTGCCCGCGGGCGGCAGCCGCACGGCACTGATCCGCTCGGCGGCGTGCAGGTCGCGCCAGCGGCTGCCCCGGCGGTCGCTGCGCTCCGGGTCCAGCTCGCGCAGCCGCATCAGACTGCGCACGACCACGGGCCGGTGCACGCCCAGCGGCTCCTTGGCGAGGTCCTGGTGCAGCGGGACGGTGTTGTTGAGCTGCCACTGGTGCACCGGCTCGTCGAAGTGGTCGTGCTGCAGGGCCACTTCGAGCGGTGCGGGCGAGCCGCCGAGGTCCGCCAGCTCGAAGGCGCGGGTCAGGGCGCCGCCCACTTCGTGCACCAGGTCGCGGTAGAGCGCGCCCGGACCGGCCTCGTTGTCGTCGAGCGGGGCGTCGTCATCGTCGGCGTGGTCGATGCGCACCGTCCAGTAGAAGCGGCGCTCCTGCTCGCCGAGCACCTCTTCGAGCTCCAGGACGACGATGGACCGCTCGCTGCCCGGGTGGGGGTACGCCACCGGTTCGACGGCGGTCTCCGGCGGCCGCACGTGCACCGCCTGCACCTCGGGTCCGGGGTGTGCGTGTCCGGTCGGGCCGCTCCCGCCGCCCATGTGCCCGTGGTCCGGCGCGGGCTCCGGACGCGGGAGCGGCACCGGCCGCCGCCTTCCGGGGAGCTGCTCCTCCCGTTCGTCCAGCCAGTGCGCCAGCTCGCCGGTGTCGAGCCCGGTGGACTCGGCGTACTCGGTCACCCGGCGCAGATAGCGCAGGAAGACCTCGGCTTCGAGGGGGCGGGCGCCGTCGTACAGCTCGCCGTGGCCGTCGCGCCAACTCTGCGGCGCGGGGTGGGAGTTGGAGAGCCAGCGCCGCCGCTTCGCCTGCCGCACGAGCACGTCGATCTCGCCGGGCTTCTCGCTCTCCGTGCCCTTGGGCAGGTCCCGGCGCAGGCGCGCGAGGTGGTAGAGGGCCGTGGACCGGTCCGTCGGCGACCAGAGGTCCGGCGCACCGCTGCGGCCTGCGGCGCGCGCCGCCTCCTCCTGCAGCGCCACCCAGCTGCCCGGCCGGTCGCGGCGCTCGTGGTGCCAGATGTCGTGGGCGGCGGCGACGTCCGCGTACAGCTCGCGGAAGCCGCGCATCGCCGTGATGTCGATGGCCGCGCCGCCGTACCCCTCCTGGCGTGCCTTCATCACACCGACGACGGCGCCGGCCTCCGGGGCGGCCACCGAGGAGCCGGACAGACCGGACTTGAACTGCGCCATCGGCTCGAACCGCCGCTCGCCGCCGTCCGCCACGTTGATCCTGGCAAGGACCTGGCGCATCCGTGCGTCGCCGGATTCGCCGGGGTGGTAGCCGAGGACGAGTCGCTCGTCACCGAGGGGGCTTCCCGCCCAGTCGGCGATCCAGACGCACTCGTGCCGTCCGGCGAGGTCCTCGTCCTCCAGGCGCAGCAGGGCGAGGTCCTGCTCGAAGGGGATCTTGCCCGCCTTGCCGGCCGGCCAGAGCGTCTGCTCCAGTCGCGCCTCGGCCGGCGTGCTCGCGCCGACCACCGCACCCGTGACGCCGAAGCGCCCGCCCTGGAGCTGGGCCTGGGCCTGAGCCTGGGCCGGTTGCGGGAGAACCACATGCGCGCAGGTGAGGATCCAGCCGGGCGCGACGAAGAACCCCGTCCCGAGAAGTCGAGTGCTCACCTTGGCCGCCGCGCCCTTGGACTGCGCCCCGTTGCTCCCCTTGGACTGCGCCCCGTTACTCCCCTTGGACTGCGCCCCATCGACCCCGTTGGCTCCGCCGGCCCCCTCGGCCCCGTTCCTCGGTGCGGGGATGTTCCTCGGTGCATGGATCTGGACGGTGGCGGCCTCGATCAACTGTGTGAGGGCCGCCGAAAGGTCAGGCATCGGCTCCGCCGAGGTGCCAGGTGAGGGTGACCTGCACGGACGCCTTCGCCTCCCCCTCGGCGAGAATCGCGAACGCCCGGCCCGACTTCGTGCTCAGCTCGACGCCGAAGGTGATGGCGGCCTCGTCCGGGGCCACCTCCTTCGCCGCATCGAGCACGGAGGTGCCCACGCCCTTGATCAGCTCGCCGAGCTGCTCCAGCCTCGCGCCCGCGTTGTCGAGCACGCCGATGTCCTGGTCCTCGTACAGATCCGTGGGCGTGACCCGGGCCATGATCTGCCCCGCGCCGCCGGGCAGGGTGATGGGCCACACGCCCTGGGGCAGGGCGTCCGCCGGGATCGCCCCGTCCTGCTCCCCCGCCGTTTCGTCCGTCCACACGCTGTCCGCCATGACGCCCCCGTCCGTACGCAGCCTCGACCTGCCGGTGCTCCCGCCAACTCCCTTGGCAGCACCGGCTCTTGATCTACGACGAGGTTAGCCACCGGGCCGGTTGCGGGCGACCCCTGTGGATAACTCCGTTCCGGCCGGTCAGGGGCTGGCTCGATCCGATCGGTCAGGGCGGGCTCGGTAAAGTGGACGGGGTTCCCAGGCCTTCCCCGAGGCCCCGGAGACCCGCACCACCACCGGCGCCGCTTGGGCGTGGCGACAGGAGCAGCAAGCACATGTACTTCACCGACCGAGGCATCGAAGAGCTGGAGAAGCGGCGCGGCGAGGAAGAGGTCACCTTCGAGTGGCTCGCCGAGCAGCTGCGGACGTTCGTCGACCTGAACCCGGACTTCGAGGTGCCGGTCGAGCGCCTCGCCACGTGGCTGGCCCGCCTGGACGACGAGGACGAGGACGAGTAGCCGCCGTCCGGGTCCGGACGACGAGTAGCCGCCGTCCGGGTCCGGACCAGGGGCCGCGCTGGTCGAGGGGCAGGCCAAGGACCGCGCTGGTCGAGGGGCAGGCCAGGGACCGCGCTAGTCGAGGGGCAGGCCAGGGACCGCGCTAGTCGAGGGGCAGGCCAGGGACCGCGCTAGTCGAGGGGCAGGCCAGGGGCCGCGCTAGTCGAGGGGGCGCTGCATTTCCCGTACGAGGGCCAGGGCGCCGTGGACCAGCAGCAGCGCGCCCGCTGTCGTCAGGGCGGCACTGTGGCGCCGTAGGCCCCAGAGCGTGAGCGGGAGGCCCGTCGCGAGCTGGGTCGCGGCCAGGGCGCGGGCGATCAACGTGCCGCCGTCGGGGGCGAGTTCGGCGCGTACGGCCTCGCGGAAGCCGGGCCACTCGACGGCCTCGGCGTCCGGGAGCGCGCGCACCGCCGAGCGCAGAGTTTCCGCGCTCGCGCCCGGAGCGAGGCCCGGGGGCGCGGCGAGTCCGGCACGGCCGAGGAGCGCGAGGAGGCCGCGCAGCCGGTCGTCGGCGCCGGCCGCCGGATCGGCCCGGGTCAGCGGTTCGAGCGACTGCATGTCGAGTACGGGGTCGAGGCCGAGCCGGGAGGCGAACGTACGCATCGCTTCGTCCTCGCCCACCGGGGTGCCGTCGGCGAGCCACACGTAGCCGACGCTGCGGTGGAAGCCCGAGGCGAGCGTGTAGCCGCTGCGGTCCGCGTCCCACCACAGCGCGAGCACCGGCCGGCCCGCGCCGACGGCGAGCGCGGTCGCCCAGCCCGCGAGGACCCGGTCGACGGGCTCGTCCTCCCGGGCCCACGGGACGCCGTCGGGCACCAGAACGCTCCACTCCGGTCCGGCCGGGGCGAGGTGGAAGCGCTCGCGCAGGAGCCCGGCGACGGGGCGGACGTCGACGGACGCGGCACGGCAGAACAGCAGCGCGCCGGGTGCTTGGGGCAGCTCGGGCGGGGATGACACAGATCCACGCTAGGGCAATTTGCCCGTACAAGCCCTGGTATGCCCCACCCCTGGAGACCAAGCCTCCCTCCAGCATCGGAGACTCGCCCACCCTTGACGCGTCACAACCGCGATATATCGTGTGTTACGCGCACGTCCGTGTGTCACGCGTACGCCTGAGGGAGGTCAGCAGCATGGCGGAGACCGGCTGGGAGATCGCCGAACCGCAGAAGTCCGTTTTCGGCGATCCGGTGCGTTCACTGCACGTACGCCTCGTCAACGGCACCGTGAACGTGGTGGGCACCGACGAGGACGCGGCCCGCCTTGAGGTGTCCGAGCTGGACGGGCCGCCGCTGCGTGTGACGCTGAAGGACGGCGCGCTCAGCGTCGCGTACGAGGACCTGCCCTGGAAGGGCTTCCTCAAGTGGCTGGACCCCAAGGGGTGGCGGCGGCATGCGGTGGTCTCGCTCGCGGTGCCGTCGGGCACGGCGGTCGAGGTGGGCACGGTCCGCGCGACCGCCACCGTGTCCGGGATCGCCGGGCGGACGAGCGTCAGGGGCGTGCACGGCGAGACCACCCTCGTCGGCCTCTCCGGCGACGTACGGGCGGAGACCGTCACCGGGAACGTCGAAGTGCAGGCCGTGACCGGGGACTTGAGGTTCACCTCGGTCTCCGGGGACCTGACCGTGGTCGCGGCCGGGCCGTCGGTGAAGGCGGACTCGGTCAGCGGCGACATGATCGTGGACGTGGACGCCGACGCGGCGAGCGGCGCGACGGGAGGCGGCGCCACGGAAGGCGGCACGACGGCACGCGGCGCCACGGACATCCGGCTCACCAGCGTCTCCGGCGAGATCGCGATCCGCCTTCCGCACCCGGCGGACGCCGTGGTCGAGGCGGACACCACGAGCGGTGCCGTCTCCAACGCCTTCGAGGACCTGCGGGTCGGCGGCGAGTGGGGCGCCAAGAGGATCACCGGCCGGCTCGGCGCGGGCACGGGCGCCCTCAAGGCCACGACCGTCTCCGGCGCCATCGCCCTCCTGCGCCGCCCCCAACCGGAGCCACAGGAGGAGCCACAGGAGAAGACGTACGAGAGCACGTACGAGGAGACGTACGAGGAGAAGGAGGCGGGCGAGGCGGGCGAGACGCGCGAGGCGGGCGACGGCACCCCCGGCGCACCGCGGACACAAGCGGACGGGAAGAATCCTCCTTCGGACACGCCCCCGGCGGACACCCCGCCCGCCGGTGACAGCACGACCGGGAAGGTGCTCTGACATGCCCCCCGTCTTCGCCCACGGCCGCCTGCGCCTCTACCTCCTGAAGCTCCTCGACGAGGCGCCGCGCCACGGCTACGAGGTGATCCGGCTCCTGGAGGAACGCTTCCAGGGCCTGTACGCGCCCTCGGCGGGCACCGTCTACCCGCGCCTGGCCAAGCTGGAGGCCGAAGGCCTGGTCACACACGCCACCGAGGGCGGCCGCAAGGTCTACTCGATCACCGACGCGGGCCGCGCCGAACTGGCCCACCGCAGCGGCGAGTTGGCCGACCTGGAGCTGGAGATCCGCGATTCCGTCGCCGAGCTCGCCGCCGAGATCCGGGACGACGTCCGGGGCGCGGCCGGCGAGCTGCGGCGCGAGATGCGGGCGGCGGCGAGCGCGACCCGGCGCGGACACGGCACGTCCGGTGCGTCCGGTGCGTCTGCCCAGGCCGAGCCCGAGCCCGAAGCCTGGCGGGCGGCGAAGGAGGAGCTGCGCCGCGTCAAGCAGGAGTGGAAGGAGCAGGCCCGCCGCGCCAAGGACGAGTCGCGCCGCGCCCGCGAGGAGGCACAGCGCGCCCGCCGCCAGGCCAAGGAGGCCGAGGACGAGGCGCGCGACGAGGTGCAGCGGATCGCGAATCGCGTACAGGACCAGGTGCAGGACCACTTCGCGCGCGGGGACTGGCCGACGGGGCTGCGGGAGGGCCTCGCCGAGATCACCAAGGAGTTCGGCCGCTTCGGCAAGCCCCGCCCGGCCGACGCAGCGGAACCGAAGCCCGAGACCGAGACCGAGACTGGCGCGGCGGCCGAGCCGGAGTGGGCGCGGGCGGAATCCACCGGCGATCCGGCCCGCGACCTGGACCGCCTCCTGGACCGCTTCCGTGACGACATCCGCGACGCGGCCCGCGACAACGGGGTGAACGAGTCCCAACTCCGCGACGCCCGCCGCCACTTGTCCGCAGCGGCGGCGCACATCGGGGCGGTGCTGCGGGGGGTCGACGGAGGCTGACGCCTCCGGCGGGCTTCTTCCCCTCCCCGCCCCTTCCCGAAAGTCCTGCGGACGGCTTCGGGGGCTGCGCCCCGGCCCCCGCCGGTTCTTCGGCCGGCCCGCCGTCGTGGCTGGTCGCGCAGTTCCCCGCGCCCCTGAAAACCAGCCCCTCCGGCGCTTGAGGAGGCCCGTCCGGCGAGGCCACGCGGCGACAGCCGCACATCGGATACCGCGGGAAGGGGCGGGTAGGGGAAAAAGCAACCTCAGACAGTCAGCACGATCTTGCCGAACTGCCCACCCCCCGCCATCCGTTCGAACCCCTCACGCGCCCGGTCCAACGGAAGCTCCTCGTCGATGACCGGCCGGATCCCCGTATTCGCGCAGAACGCGAGCAGGTCCTCCAACTCGTCCTTGGAACCCATCGTGGAGCCGACGACCTTCAGTTCGAGGAAGAAGATCCGGGTCAGCTCGGCGTGCGAGGGCCGGTCGCCGCTGGTCGCACCGGAGATCACAAGGGTGCCGCCGGGCTTGAGGGACTTCACGGAGTGCGACCAGGTGGCCGCGCCGACCGTCTCGATCACCGCGTCCACCCGCTGCGGCAGCCGCGCGCCCGACTCCACGGCCTCCACCGCGCCCAGCTCCAGGGCCCGCTTGCGCTTGGCCTCGTCGCGGCTGGTGGCGAAGACCTTCAGGCCGGCGGCCTTGCCGAGGACGATCGCGGCCGTGGCCACGCCGCCGCCCGCGCCCTGCACGAGCACCGAATCCCCGGGCCGCACACCGGCGTTGGTGAACAGCATGCGGTACGCGGTCAGCCACGCCGTGGGCAGACAGGCGGCCTCGGCGAAGCTGAGCTCCTTGGGCTTGGGCAGCACGTTCCACGTCGGGACGGAGACCTGCTCGGCGAACGTGCCCTGATAGCGCTCGGTCAGGATCGAGCGGGGCTCGTCCGGGCCGACGCCGTGCCCGGACTGGCCGATGACGGAGTGCAGCACGACCTCGTTGCCCTCGGCGTCGACCCCGGCGGCGTCGCAGCCCAGGATCATCGGAAGCTTGTCCTCCGCGAGGCCGACGCCCTGCAGGGACCAGAGGTCGTGGTGGTTGAGGGAGGCGGCCTTGACGTTGACGGTCGTCCAGCCGGGGCGTGCCTCGGGGGCCGGGCGCTCCCCCAACTCGAGGCCGTTGAGCGGCTGGTCACGGTCGATACGGGCGGCATAGGCGGCGAACATGCCGCCGACGATATTGCGGCACGGCCCGCACCGGAACCACGCCACGGTGTGACCCCCGCAACTGAGGGCTCCGCCCCCAGACCCCCACTCCTCAAACGCCGGAGGGGCTGGATTCAGCCCCGACAGGGGCGCGGGGAACTGCGCGACCAGCCACGACGGCGCAGCAGCCGAAAGACAGGCGCCGCAGCCACGCGGGGCGCCAGCCGCAAACCGACACAGCCGGGAAGGGGCGGGGAGGGGCACAAAAAAACAGCCCGTGCAAGAGGGCCGAACACGGGCAAGGGCCCCGCCAACAGGCAGGGCCCTTGCACCAGTTCCGGCTCCACGCCGGGCCCGGGGCGAAGCCCCGATCCCGCCGCACAAGGGGGGCGGGGCCAAACCCCGTCCACCCCCACACGCTCAGCGGCGGGCGACACCCTCCGCACGAGCCGCAGCCGCGACCGCAGCGGTGACGGCCGGCGCCACCCGCTCGTCGAACGGCGACGGGATCACGTACTCCGCGGACAGCTCGTCACCGACGACCTCGGCGAGCGCGTCGGCCGCCGCGATCTTCATGCCCTCGGTGATCTGCGAGGCCCGCACCTGCAGCGCGCCGGCGAAGATGCCGGGGAACGCGAGCACGTTGTTGATCTGGTTCGGGTAGTCCGAGCGCCCGGTGGCCACGACCGCCGCGTACTTGTGCGCGACGTCGGGGTGCACCTCGGGGTTCGGGTTGGCCATGGCGAACACGAAGGAGTTCTCCGCCATGGAGGCCACCGCGGGCTCCGGGACCGTACCGCCGGAGACGCCGATGAACACGTCCGCGCCCGCGAGGGCGGTCTCGAGCGTGCCGGTGATGCCCGCCTTGTTGGTGATCTCCGCGAGCTCGCGCTTGACCGGGGTGAGGTCCTCCCGGTCCTTGCTGACGATGCCCTTGCGGTCCGCCACCGCCACGTCGCCGATGCCCGCCTCCAGGAGGAACTTGGCGATGGCGACGCCGGCCGCGCCCGCGCCGGAGATCACGGCGCGCAGGTCGCCGAGGGTCCGGTCGGTGAGCTTCGCGGCGTTGCGCAGCGCGGCGAGCGTGACGACCGCCGTGCCGTGCTGGTCGTCGTGGAAGACGGGAATGTCGAGGGCCTCCTTGAGGCGGTCCTCGATCTCGAAGCAGCGGGGCGCCGAGATGTCCTCCAGGTTCACGCCGCCGAAGGACGGGGCGAGCCGGACCACGGTGTCGACGATTTCATCGACGCTGGTGGTCGCGAGGGCGATCGGGACGGCGTCCACGCCGCCGAACTGCTTGAAGAGAATGGCCTTGCCCTCCATCACGGGGAGGGAGGCTTCCGGACCGATGTCGCCGAGTCCGAGCACGGCCGTGCCGTCGGTGACGACGGCGACGACGTTGGACTTCCACGTGTAGTCGTCCACGAGCTCGGGCTGCTCGGCGATGGCGCTGCACACCTTGGCCACGCCAGGCGTGTACGCGAGGGACAGGTCGTCCTTGTCACGCACCGGCACGGTGGCCTGAACAGCCATCTTGCCGCCACGGTGCAACGCGAAGGCGGGATCGAAGGGCTCTTCCGCGCCCTCCGCACCGGCGTCGCTGCGAGGGTTGACGATCTCCGCTGCCACTTTTGTCTGACCCCTTAAGTCTTATTCGTTGAGGGTGACCACTCCTGGTTTAGGGGTGGGCGGGCACCGCGTCCGTGTCTCGTCTCGGCGGTTGGCCCGCCTCCACGAGGGGAGGTACGTACGCGCGGGCGCGCCGCACACGCGCCCTGAGCCCCGGATGAGGGGTGTAACAGCCCTTTTTACCTGAAGACTGCACGGACGGGCGAGCGGCATTGGTCACTGCCCGGTAAGGGCCTTTTGCCCGTACGGAAAACGAACGATCATCGTTCATCGCACGGTCACCGGGAATTGCCCGCACGCTTCCCACCTGCGGCGTTGCCTGCACCGCCGGGGCCGTACCGGCAGTACGGGCGGCCACCCCGAAGCGGGTGCATCCAAGTCGCCACAAAAGCAGACAAGGCGCACACTGAATACCCGGAAAGATCTGTCCACATGGCGAGATTCGCCGGAGATCGCATAGTTAGCGGCTGTTCACCGGTTACGCCCCGTTCCGCTCAATGACGGACCGCACACCCTCAGGCTCGCCCCGTTATCCGATTTTGACATAGCGACCCTCCGAAATCCGGACGTCCGAATGGCAAGATGCGGGACACGCGAGGCCGCGCCGCTCGGCGCTTCCCCACCCTCCACCCCGTACGACGTCCCCCTCACCTGCCGGAGGCACCACCATGACCGCAAGCACCACCCGTCGCTCGGCCGCTCGCAGGACACGAATACTCGCGGTCGGCGCCGTTGCGGTCTCGGGCGCTCTGCTCCTCGCCGGCTGCGGTGACCAGACCAACGCCAGCCAGGGCGGCTCCGACGTCAAGAGCGCCCCGCTCGCCGACAAGCTCCCGAAGAGCGTCAAGGACGCCGGTGTGGTCAAGGTCGGCTCCGACATCGCGTACCCGCCGGTCGAGTACAAGGACAAGGACGGCAAGGTCGTCGGCATCGACCTGGACATCGCCAAGGCCCTGGGCGAGCAGCTCGGCGTCGAGTTCGCCTTCGAGAACGGCACCTTCGACACCCTGCTCGGCGGTCTCCGCTCCAAGCGGTACAACATCGCCATGTCCGCCATGACGGACACCAAGGACCGCCAGAACGGCATCGACTCCGAGACTGGCAAGAAGGTCGGCGAGGGTGTCGACTTCGTCGACTACTTCAACGCGGGCGTCTCGATCTACACCAAGAAGGGTGACACCCAGGGCATCGAGACCTGGTCCGACCTCTGCGGCAAGAAGGTCGTCCTGCAGCGCGGCACCGTCTCGCACGACCTGGCCAAGGCCGAGTCGAAGAAGTGCGAGGGCGGCAAGAAGATCGCCATCGAGGCCTTCGACAACGACCAGCAGGCCCAGACCCGGCTGCGCTCCGGTGGCGCCGACGCCGGTTCCTCCGACTTCCCCGTGGCCGCGTTCGCCGTGAAGACCTCCGGCGGCGGCAAGGACTTCGAGCTGGTCGGCGAGCAGGTCGAAGCAGCTCCGTACGGCATCGCGGTGCCCAAGAACAACCCCGAACTGCGGGACGCCATCAAGGCCGCGCTCGACGCCATCATCAAGAACGGCGAGTACGACAAGATCATCTCGAAGTGGGGCGTCAAGGACGGCGCCGTCACCGAGGCCAAGATCAACGGCGGCAAGTGACGACTCCGCGTCGTCGGTGAAAGGCATCTCGTGACTGTGGACACTGAAAAGAAGGGCCCGGAGGACACTCCTCCGGCGGCCCCTGAAGCCATCAAGGCCGTTCCGGTGCGGCACTACGGCCGCTACCTCTCGGCCCTCATCGCCCTGGTGGCGCTCGGCGCGATCGTCTACGCGTTCGCGCAGGGCAAGATCAACTGGGGAGCGATCCCCGACTACTTCTTCGACGAGCGCATCATCAGCGGTATGCGGGAGACCCTGCTCCTGACCGTGCTCTCGATGCTGATCGGCGTCGGCGGCGGCATCCTGCTCGCCGTGATGCGGCTGTCCCGGAACCCGGTGACGTCGTCCATCGCCTGGTTCTACATCTGGTTCTTCCGCGGCACCCCGGTCCTCGTCCAGCTCTTCGTCTGGTTCAACCTGGGCTTCGTCTTCGAGTACATCAACCTCGGCCCGATCTACAAGGACGAGTGGTCGGACTTCATGACGCCGTTCCTGACGGCGCTGCTCGGACTCGGCCTGAACGAGGCCGCGTACATGGCGGAGATCTGCCGTGCCGGTCTGCTGTCCGTGGACGAGGGCCAGACCGAGGCGGCGCACGCCCTCGGTATGAGCCACAGCAAGACGCTCCGCCGTGTGGTCCTGCCCCAGGCGATGCGCGTCATCGTCCCGCCGACGGGCAACGAAGTCATCAACATGCTGAAGACGACGTCGCTCGTCGCCGCCGTCCAGTACTACGAGCTGCTGCGCAACGCGCAGGACATCGGTCAGAGTTCGGGCGCCACGGTCGAGGTCCTGTTCCTCGCCGCGACCTGGTACCTGATCATGACCTCCATCCTCAGCGTCGGGCAGTACTACCTGGAGCGGCACTACGCCCGTGGCTCGTCCCGGCAACTCCCGCCGACGCCCTGGCAGAAGGTCAAGGCCAACTTGCTGTCGCTGCGCCGTCCGGAGGTCGCCCGATGAACGCCATGGTCAAGGCCGAGAACGTGCACAAGTCCTTCGGGCACGTCGAGGTCCTCAAGGGCATCGACCTGGAGGTCAAGCAGGGCGAGGTCTTCTGCCTGATCGGCCCGTCGGGCTCCGGCAAGTCGACGTTCCTGCGCTGCATCAACCACCTGGAGAAGATCAACGCCGGACGGCTGTACGTCGACGGCGACCTGGTCGGGTACCGGCAGAAGGGCGACAAGCTCCACGAGCTCAAGGACAGCGAAGTCGCCCTGCAGCGCCGGGACATCGGCATGGTCTTCCAGCGCTTCAACCTGTTCCCGCACATGACGGCCCTTGAGAACGTCATGGAGGCGCCGGTCCAGGTCAAGGGCGAGTCGAAGGCCGCGGCACGCGAGCGCGCGGGCCAGCTCCTGGAGCGCGTGGGCCTCGGCGACAAGGCGGGCAACTACCCGTCGCAGCTCTCCGGCGGCCAGCAGCAGCGCGTGGCCATCGCGCGCGCCCTGGCCATGGAGCCGAAGCTGATGCTCTTCGACGAGCCGACCTCGGCTCTCGACCCCGAGCTGGTCGGTGACGTCCTCGACGTGATGCGCGACCTCGCGGAGTCCGGCATGACGATGATCGTCGTCACGCACGAGATGGGCTTCGCCCGCGAGGTCGGCGACAGCCTGGTCTTCATGGACGGCGGCGTCGTGGTCGAGTCCGGTAACCCGAGGGACGTCCTGACCGACCCGCAGCACGAGCGGACGAAGTCGTTCCTGTCCAAGGTGCTTTAGCCATTGGGTAGTTGAGGGCGGTACGGGGCTTCCGGTACCGCCCTCTTCCCGTGCTCGGCGGCTACTTCACCGCGAGCACCAACCCGTCCGAAGGCGACGCCCACACCGTGCGCGCCTCGGCGAAGCCCTGCTCGCGCAGCACGCGTGCGTGCCACTCGGCGGGCGGGGTGTCGCCGTCGGCGTGCTCCCCGTAGATCTCGAACCGCTTCGCGGTCGGCTCGGCGAGGACCGGGTCCTTGGCGGCGAGCTGCCACCAGTCCGCCCAGTCAAGCGCGCCGGCGGCCTTGGCCCGGTCCTGGCGCGCGTGCCGCTGGGCGCGGTCGGCGGCGTTGATGCGCGGGGTGGACGGGTCGGGCATGTGGTCGGCGTTCATGAACACCCCGCCGTCCCGGACGAGTTCGGCGACCTGGCCGTAGAGCACGGCGAGCGGTTCGCTGTGCAGCCAGTGCAGCGCGGTGGCGGTGAGGACCGCGTCGTACGAGTCGTACGGCAGCTTCGCGCGCCAGTCCGGGTCCTTGAGGTCGGCGGTGACGAAGGTGACGCGGTCGTCCCCGGCGAAGGTGCCCTCGGCGATGGCGAGGAGCGCCGGGTCGAGGTCGACGCCCGTGCTCGTCGCCTCCGGGAACCGCTTGAGCAGCCTGTCCGTGATACTTCCCGTGCCGCAGGCCAGATCGAGGACCCTCGGCTTCGGCCCCACAAGGGCCTCGACCATGTCGAGCATGACGCGGAACCGCTCCTCGCGGTCCGGCATGTACCACTCCTGCTGCCGGTCCCAGCTCAACTGCCAGGCCTGCCAGTCGGCCGCGCCCGCCGTGGTTCCCGCGGTGGTCTCGGTCATGGAACCCTCCCGTACGACATCACGAGTACGTAATACCCTGGACGCAGAAGCGCCCATTACCTCTGCAAGCTCGACGATAGCCCGCCCCCGTAAGGACTACAAGTGGAACTGGCCTATTACTCGGACTATGCCGTGCGCCTGGTCAACAGTGAGGAGCCGGCCCGGAACAAGGACTCCCTCACCTCGGTCGACGCGGTCCGGGACCTCTTCGGGCCGAACTCCACCGCGGCCCGCCGCGCCACCGACGCGGACGTGACCCGGTTCCGCTCCGTACGGGCCCGGCTGCGCGCGGTCTTCGAGGCGGCGGACGGCGGCGACGAGACCCTGGCCGTCGACCTGCTCAACTCACTGCTGCTCGAATTCCCGGTCAGCCCGCAGATCTCCGGACACGACCACCGCGACGAGGACAACCGCCCGCTCTGGCACATGCACCTGGCCGACCACCCGTCGAACGCGACCGCGGGCTACGCCGCCATCGCCTCCATGGGCCTCGCCTTCCACCTCACCGAGCACGGCGTGGAGCGGCTCGGTATCTGCGAGGCGACGCCCTGCCGCAACGCATACCTGGACACGTCCACCAACCGCTCCCGGCGCTACTGCTCGGACCGCTGCGCGACCCGCGCCAACGTCGCCGCCTACCGCGCCCGCAAGCGCGAGGAGGCCGACCGGTCGCACAGCACCGGACGTACGGCGGAGAGCGCCCAGAGCAGTGCTCTGAACGGTGAGCGCTGACCCGAAGGCCGCGGCCTGAACCGGCCGACGACACGGGCGAGGACGAGCTCCTCGGGCACGGTCCCGTAGTCCGTACTGTCCCCGCCCGCATAGGAGTTGTCGCCGAGCACCCACCAGCCGGCCTCGCGCAGCTCGACGGCGCGCTTCACCACGAGCAGGTCCTGCTGGAACGGGTGGCGGAGGACGACGACGTCACCCGGCCGGACCCGCACCCCGTACCGGACGAGCAGTTGGTCGCCGTGGCGCAGCGTGGGCACCATCGAGGGCCCGTGCACCTCGGCCACACCGAACGGCGCCCGCGCCTGACCGGCCCGCCCCGGCTCACTGCCCTGCTCCCGCATCCCGCACCTCTCGCCCGTCGTCGCGACGCATGTCGTCCGACGCGTGTCATCCGACCCATGCCATGCGACCCATGTCAACGGATGCCACCAGTCTGCCGTTCGCATCCGTCTCGGGTCCCGGTTCGACCCCGGACTTTCGTCCCAGCCTCTGGGCCGCCCGCGAAATCCCCTCTCTCACGGAGTAATGTCCCCCCTGAGAAGACGATCACGAGGAAGGACAGCTCAATGCTCTCCCGCCTGTTTGCCCCCAAGGTGAAGGTCAGCGCCCACTGCGACCTGCCCTGCGGTGTCTACGACCCGGCCCAGGCCCGCATCGAGGCGGAGTCGGTCAAGGCCGTCCAGGAGAAGATGGCGGCGAACGACGACGCCCACTTCCAGGCCCGCGCCGTTGTCATCAAGGAGCAGCGCGCCGAGCTCGCGAAGCACCACGTCTCGGTGCTCTGGAGCGACTACTTCAAGCCCCCGCACTTCGAGAAGTACCCGGAGCTGCACCAGCTGGTCAACGACACCCTGAAGGCCCTCTCGGCCGCCAAGGCGTCGACGGACCCGGCCACGGGCCAGAAGGCGCTGGACTACATCGCCCAGATCGACAAGATCTTCTGGGAGACGAAGAAGGCCTGACCTTCGCGTTTCGTCGAACGATCCGGCGAACCATTCGTCGACGGAGAACACCCGGCATCCGCGCGGAGCCGGGTGTTTTTCGTTTGCTCCCGCCGTACGTCCCGGGCTCGGGGCACGTCTAGGCAGCCTTCCAGCAGGCCTCGCGGTCGTCCGGGTCCCCGTACCTCGAGGTCTGGGCGACGCGCAGCGACTGATCTCCGGGTCGCGGTTGCGCAAGGGAGACTGTCTGGCCCGGTCTGGCCTCTCAGCGGCGGCGACACACGAGAATGCCGCCAAGACAGTGGATCTCGAACGCCCCGTGCCGGGCGATGTGTTCCTCCAGGATGGTGCGGGCCCGCGCGATCGTGGCCTCGAAGGGCACGTCGTGCTGATCCGCCCAAGCCTGGTACGAGGCCATGTGTGCGACCACGGGTTCGGGATCGGTGACCGTGATGGTGCCGGGTAGCTCGGTCGTCTCGACGCGGTCGAACTCCTCGCCGAGGAAGGCCGGCGCCTTTTCCAGGGAGAAGCGGGCACTGAGCGAGACCCGAGCCGGCCCTCGGTCGGTCCCGAGTACGTCACCGGCCGCCCGTACCCACAGTTCGTCCAGCTCGGCCTTGTCGCGGTCGCTGTTGGTGGAGGCGATCAGCAGGCCGTCGTCGGTCACGACGCGGGACAGCTCTCGTACGGCCTGGGGGATGTCCGGGGCGTGGTAGAGCATGTGCATCGCGAGAGCGGCGTCGACGCTCGCCGATGCCAGCGGAAGCCTCGCCACATCCGCCACCGCGACCGCGCCAGGTACATCGGCGAGGATGCCGGGCGCGATGTCCAGGCCCAGAAGTTCCAGGTCAGGTCGGTCCTGACGCAGACGCTTGATGAACTTGCCGTTCCCGCAGCCGACATCGACGACCCGTCCGTGCACGGCGGCGAGGTGGTTGGCGACGATGCCGGGCAGATCGTAGCGGGGCCGCTGCCACTGGTAGAGGGACTGCCGGGCGGCGAGGTCCCGGTCACCGTTGTAGGCCCTCCCGGCGAGGCGGTCGCGGTCGGTCACGGCGGCGTCGTGGGCGGCGGAGAGGTCGGTCACTTCGGCAGCTCCGGTGGACGGGCGGCGGGCAGGGCCGCGAGAACGGCCGTGTGCTGGAGTCGCTCGCGCAGCTGTGTGGCCTGCGCGGCTCCACCGTACTGCGGTCCGTTCAGCTCGCGGCTGAGATCGACAAGTCGCCGGACGATGCTTGCGGAGAGCCGCTCGGGCGGTGCTTCGAGCACGAACCCGAGCATGGCCTCGGCACCATCGATGTCGGCAAGGAGTAGCTGCCCTCGCGCGAGGTCGACGTGCGCGGCGAAGAGGTCGCCCACCGACTGGTCGTCGCGGTCCGCAGAGCGATAGAGCTGAACTGCCTTGTCAGCACTGGCGATTGCCTGCTGAACGTGTTCGCGTCCGCCGATGGCGAGGTGTGTCGTCCCGGCGTACGTGAACTGCTTGGCCATCGGGAAAGAGAACACTCCTGGGATCTCGTCTGCTACCTGCTCCCGCTCACGGGCACGCTCGGCGTCGACCAATGCAGCCCCCGCGCCTTGTCCATCACCCGCGATTGCGAGCGCTCTTGCCTCCAGACTGGCCAGGCGTGCTCCGATGCTGCCGCCCGCCCGGTGCCGGCGTCCTGCTTGCGCCAGGCATGCCGCCTGTTCGTACCGGCCGGTCCAGTAGGCGATCAACGACTCCACGGCCCGCACCCACGCGAGCAGCCCCTCACGCCCAGCAGCCTCGGCGCACGCCCGAGCCGTCCGGGCGTGGGTCGCCGCCGAGTCGTAATGGCCAAGGTCCAGACAGACGTGGGCGGACAGCCCGCAGAGCCGGGAGGCTGATACGTACAAGTCGCTTGTCTGGCGCGGCCGCTGCCGCCCACGCAGGAGGCTGAACACCCCATCGCGTAACTGCCGGATCTCGACGTACAACTCCATCAAGGGGTGACTGACGTAGGCGCGCGCCAGCCGGGCCACGTCGACGTCGAGCTGTTCGACCACAAACTCGTCCGCGTTGCGCTGGGCAATGAATCGAGCGAACTCCGCTGACGACGAGGCATCTGCGGCAGTCTCGGCGACCTCGGATCGTGAGGCCGGCGACCACGGCTCACCAGTTGGCGAGGCACCAGTTACGTCCACTCCTCTGGTCTTCCGCTTGCTGACTGCGACGGCCCGGTCGAGCAGGGCGACATCGACGTCGAAGACCAGAGCGAGAAATCGCCGGGTGTACGGCACCGGGACACGAACCTCACGCTCGTACCGCCCGATTTCCTTGCCCGTCTTCGCGGCGCGCCCCTCCAGGGCGTTGCACTCATCGGCGACCCGCTGTTGGGTCCAGCCACGCTCAGTCCTCAGCTGGACGAGCAAGGCGCCGATGCCGGTTTCGCCCATCCCGACTCCTCGCGGTGTACGAACTGTGGCCCTCATCGTGGCCCCTTGATTGGCCCCCGCGCTGGCTCCCGACCCAAATGAGCTACCGCGATTGGCTGTTGGCATGCCCAACGGAACATGCCATGAGCCAACGACACGCGAGCCCAACCAGAATCAGCAGCCCTTAAGTGCCGCCGTCGAACACCACTCCAGGCGCTTCACCCGACGCAAGGCCAACGTGCCAGCCGCCCGCAGGTTCGTCGCGGAGGTTCTTACCGGGTGGGGCCACATGCAACGCCTAGACGACGTCCGCCTGTGCGTATCCGAGTTGGTGACCAATGCGCTGTTGCATGCGCCGGTTGCGGACGGGCTGATCCTGGTACGCCTCGAACTCCACGGCTCGCACGTGCTGCTTGATGTACAGGACGGCGGAGTTGGCACCCCGTCACCACGCACTGCCCAAGAGGCCGACGACGGCGGCCGCGGCCTCCTCCTCGTAGAAGCCCTGGCCGACACCTGGGGACTCACGACCCGACATGGTCCTGGCAAACGCGTCTGGTCGACGTTCCGGCACGAGCACCCCCACGCCCTAGCCGAATGAAGTCCCATCCGAAGCAAGGGAGTTCCTCATGACGTTCATGCCCGTCTCGCCGAACACCGTGCTGGCCAACGCTCTCACTCATGCCGAGGACGTGCTCTCCCCACGTATCCAGGCGGCCCCACCCGAGAAACTCGTCCTGGTCGTCGGCACGCAGATCAACGGCGCCCCGCACATCGGCACCTCGCTCGTGCAGTCCCTCGCCTTCGCAGTGGCGGCTCGCCTCCGGAACCGCTTCGGCCTGCCCGCGGAAGTCCTCTTCGGAGCTCTCGACAACGCGCCGTACGACCTGACCACGGACCCGGCGACCGGCCACCGCTACCAGCGCGCCTACGCCCAGGCCCTCGGCGAGCAAGCCCTGGCCGCCTTGGTCGATGGGCCCTCCGGACCTCTGCTCGCGATGCTGTCGCGCCGCACGGGCGTCCCGTTCCGCGTCGAGACGTACACCCAGCAGCAGGCCGGCGAGCACTTCCGCCGCACCTGGTTACGGCTCCTCCCCCGCATCGACGCCGCCCGCTGGTGGCTGGCCCCGTCCACCGGGACACCACACGTCCGCGTCCCGTGCCCGCGCCCCGGATGCGGCTGGGCGGAGAAGCACGCCGAACGTACACAGGTCCTTCTCGCGGCCCCGGAAACGGCTTTGGTCAAGGCCGTCTGCCTCCACCACGGCCCGTACGAGGTCCGCATCACCCCCACCGAGGGCGCCTATCTCGACCTGGCCACCCTGTACCGCAACCTCGTCAAGGAACTCGCGCTCGTCGGCCCACCGCACAACGCCCTGCACATCATGATCAAGGGCGGCGACTGGGTCTTCGGCTCACATCTAGTCGACGAGGCTCACCAGGCCGTCGGCCTCACCCGCGCCCAACTCCCGGCCCGCCTCTTCTGCCCTCAGGTCGTCACAGACACCGGAGCCAAACTGTCCAAATCCCTGATCCGCGAAGGCCGAGCCCCCTTGCCGGACGGCGCGGCCGACTGGATGCTCGACACCCGGCAGTGGCCCGGCTCGTTGCCCGAGTACGCCGACCAACTGCTCGCCCTGACCGAGACCCTGCTCGCCGACCCGCGCCACTTCTTCCGTTCGTACTCCGCTGCCGAGATCGGCCGCATGATGAGCACCCCAGCGACCAGGAGCATCCCCGCACCATGAGCGACACCACCGCCCGCGTCCGCGAACTCCACCTCTACCGCAAGTACTTCGAGCTCGTGGCGGCGGGCACAAAGACCATCGAGGTGCGGGTGAAATACCCGCACCTGGAAGACCTCGCCGCCGGCGACATCATTCGCTTCCGCATCAAGGGCACCGACGAGACCTGCGACGTCCGCGTCCTGCGCGTGACCGAGTACCCAAGCTTCGAGGCGCTCCTGGACGGAGAGGGCCCCTCCAACGTCAACCCCAAGGCCACTCACGGCGAACAACTGACCAACATGCGCAGTATCTACAGCCCCGAGAAGGAGAATCTCGGCGCCCTCGCCATCGAGATCCAGCTGGTGAAAGACTTTCGCAGCCTTCCGCTCAGGACGTCGTGTGGTGAGGCCGAACCTGCCGCAGAGAGCCCCACAACCCGGGGAAGCCGAGAGGGTCTGCAACCGCCCCCTTCAACAACGCCTTCCGTGGATGGCATCCCGGCTATTACTCAATCCAGCCAGGTGCGTTGAAGGACGGAACCGACTGATCCTCGCCCTGAGTCATCAGTTCCGGTGCCGGATAGATCATATTCGCGTATGTGATGCACAGCATCTATCAGTCTTGGCGCTCGGGCGCAGACTGCGGGGGAGGTTAACGGGGGATGGGCTACGTACTGCCCGACTGGGTGGACACGCTTCTCGACTTCGCAGGCATCAACTGGCCGAACGTGGACGAGGACGACTACCGCGAGATGGCCGACGCGTTGCGTGAGTTCGCGGATGCCTTCGACGACCACGCGGGTGAGGCGCACGGTGCGGTGAGTCGTCTGCTGGCGTCCAGCGAGGGCTGGGCTGTGGACT
>NZ_JASCIQ010000100.1 GCF_029968035.1 Streptomyces cavernicola
GCGGTGTCCGCAGCGCCCGCGCCGAGGGCGACGGCGACCGGCTCGCCGATACGACGGGCCAGCGTCAGCAGCTCAAGGGTGGGCTTGCGGACGGCGCCGTCCACATGGTCGACGTAGACCAGAACTTCAGCCATGAGAATCTCCTCAACTCCCGGTGTTTCAGACGAACTTCTGGCCTGCGAGGCTGCATCAGACATATTTGCGCTCCGCGAGAAAGGCAGCCAGCTCCTTGCCGCCCGCCCCCTCGTCCGTCACGATCGTGCCCGCCGTACGAGCCGGACGCTCGGCAGCCTGGTCGACCTTCGTCCAGGCCCCCTCAAGACCGACTTCCTCGGCCTCGATGTCCAGGTCGTCCAGGTCCAGGGACTCCACCGGCTTCTTCTTCGCCGCCATGATCCCCTTGAACGACGGGTAGCGGGCCTCGCCCGACTGGTCCGTCACCGACACCACCGCAGGCAGCGACGCCTCAAGCAACTCGGTGGCCGCATCCCCGTCCCGGCGGCCGCGCACCACCCCGTCCTCGACCGACACCTCGGACAGCAACGTCACCTGCGGCACACCGAGACGCTCCGCGAGCAGCGCCGGCACCACACCGGCCGTGCCGTCCGTCGACGCCATACCGGCGATGACCAGGTCGTACCCCGTCTTCTCGATCGCCTTGGCGAGGACCAGCGACGTACCCATGACATCCGTGCCGTGCAGGTCGTCGTCCTCCACATGCACAGCCTTGTCGGCACCCATCGAAAGAGCCTTGCGCAGCGCGTCCTTGGCGTCCTCCGGGCCCACCGTCAGGACGGTGATCTCCGCGTCGTCGGCCTCATCCGCGATCTGCAGGGCCTGCTCGACGGCGTACTCGTCGAGCTCCGACAGCAGACCGTCCACGTCGTCGCGGTCGACGGTCAGCTCGTCGGTGAAGTGCCGGTCGCCGGTGGCGTCGGGCACATACTTCACACAGACAACGATCCTCAAGCTCATGGAACGCCCCTTTCTAGGTACGGGT
>NZ_JASCIQ010000011.1 GCF_029968035.1 Streptomyces cavernicola
GAGACCATTCCCGCGCCTTGCGATCGCACGCACCGGACGCCGCGGGGCCCGCCCTTCGGGCGGACGACGGGAGAATGAAGACAGGGCCTAGGCGTCCGGGTCAACGAGCGGTTCGGCTGTCCGCTGACGCCGGTACATCGGCCCGCACGGTCGGTGCTCCGCCAGGCGCGGCCATGGTCAGCACCGGTGCGCCGAGCACCCAGAAGGTGGTGCGACCCGGCCCCGGCCCGCCGTGCCGACCGCGGCCGGCCGGCTCGGCATGGCAGGCAGCCTGGGGGAAGCGCACTGCACCGCATCGTGCCGTGCGACCGGTCACGATCACCTCGATGTCCGTGAGGTTGGCGTGGGCTGTTTCAAGAGCCGCGAACTGCATGCCCGGCAGGGGGAACGTGAACTCCAGCGCCACCTGGGAGGAGCCGCCCGCCACGCGCTCCGACGCCTGCCGTTCGAGAAGTTTCCGCACCTCGTCGGAGCGCCCCAGTACGTACCCGGCTTCGGCCGGCTCGTCGAGGCCGGCTCCTTGGCTTCGACGCACCGTGCACCGGACCACCTCGAACCAGGTGTCGCGCAGGTTCGCGGTCTGCGCCGCGAGCCATCGTTCCTCGTAGCTACGCTGCTGCTTCTCGGCCCAGCCGAGTGCGTACACCCGGGCCAGCAGCCAGAGCATCAGTGCCACACAGGACCAGTCGAGGTAGGGCCGGACAGCGGGCACCATCGCGAACTTTCCTGCCCACAGAGCCAGTAGGACGAGAAAGCCTCGCCGATTCACCCGCTGGGCCTCGGCGAAGCGCGGAGTGCGCAGCCGGACGAGCGTGGACCTGACGAACGATGCGGGCCAGGAGCCCGCCGGATACAGCGGCACGTGCAGATCGGGATGGCCCGCCACGAAGTAGCCTGGCAAGTCGGCTGTTCCGGCTGAAGTGTCCACTTCCCCCGCCCATCCCGGCCCGGTTGCTTCCCTCTGAGAACGTACCCGCAAGGCGAGCGGTGTCACTCCCGCCGACTCGATCCGACCAATGCGCGGTTCGTACATCCGTCTGTTCATGGACTATGCGTGTCGCATCGCGGTAAGCCTTTTCGTCATGGGGGACACCGGGCACGACGCGCTGCGCGCGGCCACCGCCGTCGTGCGTTGTGCTCTGTCGGCCAGCGGCTGGGGTTCCGTCCTGAGATTCGTGCGGACCGAGCATCGACAGGTCGTGCGGGCTTTCGAGGAAGTCGTCCTTCCCCTCGTCGAACAAGCGGTGCCGGAGAGCGATGTGCAGCGCACGGTCCACACCTCGCTTCTGGCCACCAGCATGAAGGTGGGACTCGCGATGTGGGGGTACGCCTCCATGGCCCGTGTGCCTTTCGACGCCGAACTGGCCGTTCTCGGAAGTTCGTTCACACGGCTTTATGACGACCTCATCGACAACTTCGAGCGGGAGAACCTCGGCTCTGACTTGCTGGCTCTCCTCACCGGTGAACCATTCCGCCCGTGTGGCCAGCTCGAAGAGCTCCTAGCCCTTCTGTACAAGGCCATCGTGGTGCGGCTCCCGCACGAGCCCGGCGACCCGATCTACGGGGTCCTGCGCGAGTTGCACGACTTCCAGCTGACTTCCCGGCTGCAACAGGGCTCCGGGCTGTCTGTGGCAGAGGTGCTCGACATCACCAGAGGGAAGGGCGGGCTGGCCATGATCGCTCTGTTCGCCCTGCTCCGCCCAGTGATGCCTGCGGAAGAGCGGGACATCCTCATGGATCTGGGGGACGTCTTTCAACTGCTCGACGATTTCCATGACCTTGCTCTGGACGAGGCTGCACACGTCACCACCAGTGTGACACTCGGCGTGACCTCCGTCGTCGAACTCGTTGGCCGCATCAGCCGTCTGCGGTCGCGCTTCATCGGCTATTACGGAACAGCCGGGCCACTGTCCGCGCAGGTTGCCCTGACCTTGATCGGTGTGCCCTTCGCGGGCCGCCGCGGACGGCGTGCAGGACGCGGCTTGGGCCCCGATGCCGCAGCTGTGCGTCTGCTCTTCTCTCGGGCAGAGAACATCCGACCTTGATATGCACCGATGCCTACGTCCATGCCCGTGCCCGAGCCGGAAAGCGGCAACCGGAACAGGCACAGATCTCGTCCTGCGGTGCGAATGCAGGTGAACGGATGGGAACGCAGGGTGGCGCACGCGGAAGACGATGGGACGGCGGAGAGAGTACGGCCGCAGTGGGGCAGACGGCAGGGGCAGATATGCGCCGCCTGCGCTGCGGTAGTGGGTGTGTTGCTGGTGTGCCACGGTGCGGTGCCCAACTCCGGTATGCGGTTGGGCAGTCTGATCGAGTCGTTCCTGCCGTGGCTCGGTGTGGTGGTCGTGGTGCTGCTCGGCTTGGCGCTGCTGCGGCGGTCCGGCGTGGCGCTGGTGGCCGTGGCGGCGCCGGTGGTGGCGTGGGTGTGCCTCTTCGGCGGGCTGCTGCTGCCCGAGGCTCAGGCGGGGCCGCGCGAGCTGGTCGTCGTGCAGCACAACGTCAGCGACGAGAACAGGGACCCGGCGGGCACGGCCCGTGCGCTGGCTCGTCCCGAGGCCGGGCGTCGGCCTGATCTGATCGCGCTGCAGGAGCTGGTGCCCTCGGCCTTGCCCGCGTACGAGAAGACGCTCGCCGCGCACTACCCGCACCATGCGGTCCGGGGAACGGTCGGGCTCTGGTCGAGGTACCCGCTGTCCGGGGCGCGCGCGGTGGACGTCAAACCCCGTGGGATCACGGAGAGTTGGCGTCGCGCGCTGCGGGCCGTGGTGCGGACGCCGCACGGTGACGTCGCCGCGTACGTCGCGCACCTGCCGTCCGTCCGTGTCCGGGCGAGCGGTCTCGCGTCCGCGTGGCGTGACGAGAGCGCCGGGCTCCTCGGCGAGGCGGTCGGCGCGGAGCGGCTGCGGAGGGCAGTGCTCCTCGGCGACCTCAACGGCACCGTCGACGACCGTGGCCTGGCCCCGCTGACCTCGCGGCTGAACGTGCCGGAACGGGGCTTCGCCTTCAGCTTTCCCGCCGCGTTCCCGGTGGCCCGGATCGACCAGGTCATGGCCCGCTCGGCGACCGTCGCCCACGTCCGCACCCTGCCCGCGACCGGCAGCGACCATCTGCCCCTCGCCGCGCGGATCGCCCTGCACTGAGGGGGAGTTGGGCCTGCGCCCACGGTTCTCCGCCGCGCGGGGGAGACGGCTGCGACCTGAGGACGATGTCCGGGACATCGAGGCCCCCGAGGATCGAGGCGTACGACAACGCCGCGGGCACCGTGCAGGCCGCACGGGCCGCCTCGAGATCGGAGCTCTCCATGTTGCTGCAGCCGAGTTTGAAGTCGAAGTCGAAGTCGCTGTTGCGGGCCGTCGCGGTCCTCGCCGTCGTGGCCGCGCTCGCGGTCCCCGTCGCCGTCCCCGCGCTCGACGGCACGCCCGTGGCCCGTACCGCCGTGGTCGTGGGTCCGGGCAACGGCGTTGTCAGTGGCGCCGATTAGGCTCCGACGGCATGGCTACCCGGAATCTCTGTGCTGTCGCACCAGCTCCGCGCACTCCCGCCGAGGACGTCGACGGGCTGCCCGAGGGCGGTGCCGCCGCCGCGCGTGCGGCCGTCGAGCGGCTCTTCCCCGGGCGGTACGCGCCCGTGGACGGCCCGCACGGAGACGTGTGCGTATGGGTGGGGACATACGGGGAGACGGTGCTGGTCGTCGGGGATGCCGTGGGGGCGGGTGAGGCGCGCGTGCCGGAGGGCTGGGGGGTGTACCGGTACGGGTTCCAGACGGTGGCGCTCGCGGCGTCCTTCGAGGTCGAGGTTGCCGGGCGGCGGCGTCTGGTGGCGCTGTCGCCCGAGTCCGTCGACCACGAGGAGGGGGCGTCGTTGCCGTTCGAGGCGGCGTTCCGGGGCGCGGTGGGGGTGGTCGACGCGGACGGGCTGTGCGTGGCGGCGCAGCAGTGGATGTTCGGTGCGCGGGCCGACGCACCGGACCCGGCGGCCTGGGCCGGCCCCGTGGCCCCGCACGCCTTCCGTCCCGCCGGGGCGGTGGCCGGGGCGGGCGGGTCCGGGACCGAGGCGGCCGTGCCCGCCCGGAACGGCAACCAGCCCGGCCGGGCCGGTCGGCCCGGCCGTTTCAGCCGATTCAGACGCCGTCTGGGCTACGGGAGTTGAGGCTCAGCGGGGCGTGTTGCGGGAGGCGTCGAGCGTCGCGCGGAGCTTGATCGCGAAAACCTCCGGTTGGCCCGGGTAGCCCGAGCTCTCGTCCGTGAAACCGCCGTGGTGGCTGGGGAAGACCGTCGCCTCCTGGCCGAGCAGTGCGGCCGCCGCGCGGGTCGTACGGCCGGTGAGGGTGTCGCCGGACTCCTCGGCCACGCCGAGCACGATCCGGGTCGGAGCGGCGGTGAGCGCCGCCACGTCCGGGCGGAGGTCGGTGACCGGCCAGGAGCGGTCGGTGAGCAGCGGGTCCTCGCGCTTGCCGTCGTCCTCGGCGGGCAGGCCGAACGCCGCCGGGTCGGGTGCGGGCTGAGCGAAGTACGCGTCGGTGAACTCGCCCTCCCAGGACGTCCATGCGACGAACGCGGCGAGGCCCGCGCCCCAGCCGCTCTTCTCGTACAGCTCGGTGACGCCCGCGCGGGCGCGGACCGCGGCGTCGGCGTCCGGGAGCAGCGTGAGCAGCGGCGGCTCGTGCGCGACGAGCGTCCTCACGTCGTCCGGGTGGGCGGCCACCAGGGCGAGTGCGGTGATCGCGCCGCCGCTGCTGCCGAACAGCTCCACCGGGCCGGCGCCGAGCGCCCCGATCAGCGCGTGCAGATCGTCGGCCTGCACGGCCGGATCGTGGTCGACGCGGCCGTCCGCACGTCTGCTGCGCCCGATCCCGCGCGGGTCGTACGTGACCACGGTCCGGTCCGGGAAGTACGAGGCCAGGGCCGCGAAGCCGGAGGCGTCCATGGGCTGGCCGACCATGAGCAGCGGCGGAAGGCCGTCGGCGGGAGGCAGCGGCCCGCGCACGTCGTAGACGAGGCGCGCCCCGGCATGCTGCAGCTCGTGCGTGGTGGCGGTGACGGTGGTGGCGGTGGAGGCGTTGTTGTCGGTCATGTACGTAGAGACTGCGGGCGGCGCGAGAACTCATCGCCGAGAACTCATCGCAGTCCGGGCCCGGACTCAGGTGCCGAGGGGGCGGCGGGGGAGCGGGGAGGAGTAGACGACGCTCGTGGTGACCGAGCCGAGCGCGCCGACGCGGCCCGAGACCTCTTCCAGGTGCCGCATGGATCGGGCCGAGACCTTGAGGACGAAGCAGTCGTCGCCCGTGACGTGGTGTGCCTCCAGGATCTCCGGCGTCGCCTCGACCAGGTCGTGGAACGGCTTGTAGTTGCCGTGCGGGTAGCGCAGCCGTACGAACGCCAGGATCGGCAGGCCGAGCCGCTCGGGGTCGACCACGGCCGCGTACCCCTGGATCACCCCGGCCTCTTCCAGGCGCCGCACGCGTTCGGTGACGGCGCTCGGCGACATGGCCACGGCGCGCGCCAACTCCGCGTAGCTGGCCCGGCCTTCACGCTGCAGGACGTCGAGGATGCGGCGGTCGGTGGCGTCCGGGGAGTACGGGGTGTGCGGGGGATTCGCGGTCATGAGCGAGAACTAGCAGGGGAATCCACGGCAGTTCAAGGGAGTCGCCGGGGATCGTCTCTTCACCGTGATCTTCGGCGACCGTAGATTTCAGGCATGAACACACAGGCCGGCTCGATCGCCTCTCCTTCCGCTCCCGGCAACCCCGTGCTGCGGGTCCCGCCCGCCGCGCCCGCGGCGGCTGTCGCCCACTTCGCGGCCTCGCTCGCCTTCCACACCGACGTGTCGGACGTCGCCGCGGCCCTTGCCGCGGAGGGCGATCCGGGTTTCGTCCTCGTCGATGTCCGCTCCACCGAGTCCTGGGACCAGGGCCATGTGCCGGGGGCCGTGCATCTGCCGACCGACCAGATCGCGGACCGGGCGAGGGAGTTGCTCGACCCGTCGACGCCTGTCGTCACGTACTGCTGGAGCCCCGGCTGTAACGGCGCCACCCGCGCGGCCCTCGCCTTCGCTCAACTCGGCTACCAGGTCAAGGAGATGCTCGGCGGGTTCGAGTACTGGGTGCGGGAGGGCTTCCGCTACGAGACCTGGGAAGGACCGGCGCGGCAAGCCGCCGACCCGCTGACCGTGCCGGTCGAGGCGGCGGACTGCGGCTGCTGAGACCTGGATGGTCCGGAGGGTTCGGAGGTTCCGGACGGCGCGGACGGTCCGGGCGGTCTGGGTGGTCCGGGCGGTCTGGGTGGTCCGGACGGTTTGGGTAGTCCGGGCGGTCCGGTGGGGCCCGAGCCCGGTTGGGGGCCCGGGAATTCCGGTGGCAGCCGGGGTGTACGGCCGTCATCATGTGCTGCCATGCCTCACCTCCCGCACCCCACGCCCGAACAGCTCCGCCGTGACCCGCTGCCGCTGCGTGGCCGTACCGCACTCGTCACGGGCGCCAGCCGGTGCGGCGGCATCGGGCACGCCGTGGCCCGTCGGCTCGTCGCGTACGGCGCGAGCGTCTATCTGCACCATCACGTCCCGCACGACGCCGCGATGCCGTGGGGTGCCGACCGGCCCGAGGACGTCGTGGCGTCCGTCCGGGGCGCGGCCCCCGATCCGCAGCAGGCCCAAGTCCTGCACGGGCCAGGCGACTTGACCGAACCGGAGGGCCCGGCGCGGCTGCTCGCCGAGGCCGCGGATGCGCTCGGCGGCCGGGTCGACGTGCTCGTCGCCAACCATGCCCTCAGCGGCGACGACGGCCCGCTCGACGCGATCGACCAGCAGATGCTCGACCGGCACTGGGCCGTCGACACCCGCTCCGTGATCCTGCTCGTGCAGGCCTACGCCCGGCTGCGGGCTGAGCTGCCGCCCCGCACGCCGGGCGGGCGCGTCGTGATGATGACGTCCGGTCAGGACATGGCGGGCGGCATGCCCGGCGAGGTGGCGTACGCGCTGCAGAAGGGCGCCCTTGCCTCCGCCACTCGCACCCTCGCCACCTCGCTCGCGGACCTCGCGGTGACCGTGAACACCGTCAACCCCGGCCCGGTGGACACGGATTACCTCACCGGTGAGGCGTACGACACGGTCGCCTCGATGTTCCCCGGCGGCCGCTGGGGCATGCCCGACGACCCGGCCCGCCTGATCGCCTGGCTGGCCACCGACGAGGCCGAGTGGATCACCGGCAACGTCATCGACTCGGAGGGCGGCTTCCGGCGGTAGCCGGGTAGGGGGCGGCCCCTTGAACGGCCCGCTCAACGGCCGCCCGCCCCCCAACTCGCCTCACAGCTTGGACAGTTCGTCCACCAGGTCGTCCAGGCCGAGGGAGCCCTGCGACAGCGCCGCCATGTGCCAGGCCTTGGCGTCGAAGGCCTCGCCGTGGGCCTTGCGGGCGTTGTCGCGGCCGAGGAGCCAGGCGCGCTCACCCAGCTTGTACCCGATGGCCTGGCCCGGCATCGAGAGGTAGCGGGTCAGCTCGGACTCCACGAAGTCGGCGGGCCGGCCGCTGTGCATGCCGAAGAACTCCTGCGCGAGCTCGGGCGTCCAGCGCTCGCCGGGGTGGAACGGCGAGTGCTCCGGGATCTCCAGGCCCAGGTGCATGCCGATGTCCACGATGACCCGCGCCGCGCGCATCATCTGCGCGTCCAGGTAGCCGAGCCGCCGCTCCGGGTCGGTGAGGAAGCCCAGCTCGTCCATGAGCCGCTCCGCGTACAGCGCCCAGCCCTCGGCGTTGGCGCTGACCATGCCGACCGAGGCCTGGTAGCGGGAGAGGCTCTCGCGGACGTGCACCCACTGCGCGAGCTGCAGATGGTGGCCGGGCACACCCTCGTGGTACCAGGTCGACACCAGGTCGTACACGGGGAAGCGGGTCTCGCCCATCGTCGGCAGCCACGTACAGCCGGGGCGGGAGAAGTCCTCCGACGGCGGTGTGTAGTACGGGGCGGCCGCGCTGCCGGGCGGGGCGATCCGGGACTCCACCTTCCGCACCGGCGCGGCCAGTTCGAAGTGCGTGCCGTCCAGGGCGTCCATGGCCTCGTCCATCAGGCCCTGCAGCCAGCGCTGCACCTCGTCCACGCCCTCGATGTGCGTACCGTGCTCGTCCAGGTGCTTGAGCGCCTCCCACGGGGTGGCCGCGCCGGGCAGCACCTTCTCGGCCTCGACGCGCATCTCGCCGAGGATGCGGTGGTACTCGGACCAGCCGTACGCGTACGCCTCGTCCAGGTCCAGGTCCGTGCCGTTGAAGTAGCGGGACCAGCGGGCGTACCGCTCGCGGCCCACCGTGTCGTCGGCGTCGGCCTCCGTCAGCGCCGGTTCGTACACCTCACGCATCCAGTCCCGCAGCTCCGCCACCGCGCGGGTCGCGGCCGCCGCCGCCGCGTCGAGCTCCTCGCGCAGCGAGTCGGGGCCGGACGCCGCGAACTGCTCGAACCAGCCCTTGCCGCCCGCCTCCCCGGACCACTCGGCGAGCTGGCCGATGAACGTGCGGGTGGCGCGCGGGCCGCCGTACAGCTTGCGGTCCAGGCCCAGGGCGAGGCACTCGCGGTACCCGGCGAGCGCGGTGGGCACCGCGCGCAGCCGCTCCGCGACCGCCGCCCAGTCCTCCTCGGAGTCGACCGGGGTCACCGTGAACACCTGGCGCACCGAGTGCACCGGCGAGCTCAGGTTGCTGACCGCGCGCAGGTGTTCGTCCGCCTCGTGCACGGCCAGCTCCGCGCTGAGGCGTTCGCGCAGGAGGCGGGCGCAGCGCCGCTCCACGTCGCTGTCGCCGCCCGGCGCGCGCTCGGCCTCCGCGAGCCGGTCCAGGGTGGCGCGGGCGAGGTCCGCGAGCGCCTGCGCGCCCGCGGGGGTGAGGTCGGGCAGCGCGTTCGAGCTCTCCCGCACCCCAAGGAAGGTGCCGGTGATCGGGTCGAGGGCGATGAGGTCATCGACGTACGCGTCGGCGACCTGGCGGGGCAGTGGGGTGCGCGTCGTGTCTGGCATGCGGCCATCCTCGTACGGCGGACCGCTTCGCGTCATTCGATTCTGCTGTGCGCATGCCCTGTCTGCTCTCGGCTATTTTTCCGTGACTTCGCCGGGATCGTCGGGTAGGGCGCCGGTTTTCGCTCCCGCCGCTGCCGGGGTTCCGGGCGCTCCCAGTGCCCCTGGCGCCCCTGGTGTCCCGGGTGGCAGGACCGGGCCGCAGTCCCAGCGCTGGAAGATCAGCCGGGTCTCGACCCTGGCCACCTCGCGCCGGGACGTGAACTCGTCGAGCACGAGCCGCTGCAGATCGGCGGTGTCGGCGACGGCGACATGTACCAAGTAGTCGTCGGGACCGGCCAGATGGAACACCGCGAGGGACTCGGGCAGCGCCCTGACCCGCTCCACGAACGGGCCGACTATCTCCCTGCGGTGCGGCCGCAGCTGCACCGAGAGCAGCGCCTGCAGACCCCGACCGAGGCGTGCCGGGTCGAGCCGCAGCTGATGGCCGAGGATCACGCCCGCGCGCCGCAGCCGGGCCACCCGGTCGAGGCAGGTGGAAGCGGCCACTCCGACCTGCGCGGCCAGATCGCGGTACGTGGTCCGTGCGTCGTTCTGCAGCAGCCGCAGAATGTGCAGGTCCACCGGGTCCAGTACGACGGAATCGCCCATCGGCCGAACGTAGCACGGGAGTTCACCACCTGACCCCGGTCGGTGTTCAGGCTCTGCGCATGGACTCCACCAGGGACACAGACGCCTTCGGCCACCGCGACACCCCCGCGGGCCACCGCCCCGGCACGACCTTCCGGGCCCTGACCACGGAGGCCGTGCACGCCGGCCGCGAGGACCTCGCCGGGCTCGGCCTGCACGCCCCGCCGCTCGACCTGTCCACCACCTACCCCTCGTACGACAGCCGCGCGGAGGCCGAGCGCATCGACGCGTTCGCCGCGACCGGGGTGCTCGACGAGGGCCCGCCCGTGTACGCGCGGCTCGGCAACCCGACCGTCGGCCGGTTCGAGACGGGGCTCGCGCGGCTGGAAGGGGCCGAGAGCGCCGTCGCGTTCGCCAGCGGCATGGCCGCCCTGACGGCGGTGCTGATGGTGCGGATCGCGGCGGGCCTGCGGCACGTGGTCGCCGTACGACCGCTGTACGGCTGCAGCGACCACCTGCTGACGGCAGGGCTGCTCGGCTCCGAGGTGACCTGGGTCGATCATGGGGGTACCCCCTGCTCGAACGGAGTTGAGAGCTTGGGGGAGGGTATAGCCGAGGCCATCCGCCCCGACACCGGTCTCGTCATGGTCGAGTCGCCCGCCAACCCGACGCTCGCGGAGCTGGACCTGCGGGCCGTGGCGCACGCCTGCGGGACGGTGCCGCTCCTGGTCGACAACACCTTCGCCACGCCCGTGCTGCAGCGGCCGTTGGAGCACGGCGCGCGGATCGTGCTGCACAGCGCGACCAAGTACCTCGGCGGCCACGGCGACGTCCTCGGCGGGGTCGTGGCCTGCGACGAGGAGTTCGCGCGCTCGCTGCGGCAGGTGCGGTTCGCGACCGGCGGTGTACTGCACCCGCTCGCCGGCTATCTGCTGCACCGGGGCCTCGCGACGCTGCCCGTACGGATGCGGGCCGCCGCCGCGACCGCCGCCGAGCTGGCTCGACGCCTTGCCGCACACCCGGGGGTGAGCCGGGTGCACTATCCGCGGATCGGCGGGGCGATGGTGTCGTTCGAGGTGGTGGGCGAGGCGCACGAAGTGATCGCCGGGGTACGGCTGATCACTCCTGCGGTCAGCCTCGGCAGCGTCGACACCCTGATCCAGCATCCGGCGTCGATCAGTCACCGGGTGGTGGCGGAGGGGGACCGGCGGGCTGCGGGGGTGGGGGAGAAGTTGCTGCGGATGTCGGTGGGGTTGGAGGACGTGGAGGATCTCTGGGGGGATCTGGAGGCTGCGCTCGGCGGGGGAGCGGGGCGGGTGGGCTCGGCCCGTACGGCGGCTGCGGGCTGAGTTCTTCTCCTACCCCCGAGCCCCGAAAGGGGCGCGGGGAACGGCGCGACCAGCCACGACGGCGCAGCAGCCGAAAGACAGCGCCGCAGGCTTTCGGGAAGGGGCGGGGTGGGGGAAGAAAGCCTCGGCTACGACGAAGCCGCACCCTGGCCCGCCCCCCACCGGCGAGGTGCTCCGCTCCGGACCCTGTGTCGCGCTGAGGCGCTCGCCCTCGATCGCCGGACGGGCTGAATGATGCGGGCGAGGCCGCAAAATCCAACCCGTCCGGCGTGTGGGATGGGGGAGCGGGGGTCCGGGGGCGGAGCGGGGTTGCCTACGACGACGCCGTACCTCGGTCTGCGCTCACCGGGGCCGACTGGAGGCGGGCCGTCACGACCAGGGTGCCCTCCTCGATCTGATAGTCCAGCGGCAGCCCCAACCCCCGCATCGCCGCGACCATCGCGGTGTTGGACGACTGCGTGACCGCGTAGACGGACTCGCAGCCCGCCTCGACCGCCAACCCGACCAGCCTGCCGAGGAGTTCGGAGCCGATGCCGCGGCGCTGCCAGTCGTCCTCGACGAGCAGCGCCACCTCGGTCTCGTCGCCGTCCCACAGCAGGTGGCCGAGCGCGACCAGGCGGCCGGAGGGCGTCTGGACGGTGAGGGTGCGGCCGAAGCGCGGGCTGAGCAGGTGGTTGAGGTAGCGGTCCGAGTCGCCGACGGGGCCGTGGTAGCGCATGCTCAGGGTCCGCTTGGAGCAGCGCGCGTGCATGGCCTTGGCGGCCTCCAGGTCGTCGATGTCCGCGCGTCGCACCGTGATGTCCGGGCCCTCGGGCAGCGTGAGAACGTCCTGCCCGCGAGGGACGCGCGGCCCGAGCCGGGAGTCCAGCTCGACGAGGGCGCGGGCCCGCGCGAACTCGGTGGGCGTGAACGGCAGATACGCCCGCTCGGCGGTGATCAGTCCGCCGGACTGGTCGCGCAGCCGCATCAGCGTGCCGTCGAGGACGCCCTCCACGGGTACGTCCGTCGCCTGACCGGACTGCGCGGCGGACTCGGCCGGGATGGAGCGGATGGTGCAGCGGCCGAGCAACTGGCGCAGGGCGAGCGGGAGTTCGGCCGCGTCGAGGGCGGTGCGGGTGGCGAGGTTCAGCATCCGGGTCGGCGCGTCCACCAGGTCGTGGGCGTCGGCGCGCTCGATCCAGGTGCCGGAGCCGCCCGCCGCCGCGACGGCCCGGGTCAGCTCGGCGGCGGTGCGCTCGTCGGGGGCGCGCAGCAGGAACTCGTCGACGGTGCCGGTGGCGAGCGGGTGGGTCTGCAGGCTGAGGATGTCGACCCGCTGCTCGGCGAGCGCAGTGCACAGCGCGGCGAGCGAGCCCGGCTCGTCCCGCACGGTGGTGCGCATCCGCCACAGCGCGGTCGGGCTGCCGGCCTCGGTGGTCCCCGCCGCGTCGTCGGACCCGGCGGCGTCATCGGTCCCCGCCGCGAGCGGGGTGCCGGTATCGCCTCCGGAATCCGTCCTCGGGGGAGCGTGTACCTGGCGCCGCGACCACCATGTGTGCAGACCGGCGGTGACGAGGAGCGCCACCGCCGAGAAGATCAGGGCGATGGGCCCCTCGGGGCCGTGCACGACGGTCTTGGCGATGGTGTCGGCGACGGCCACCGCCGTGAACAGGGCGGCGAGTTCGACGACGTCCCGCCGCCAGTGGTGCTGGGTGCGGCGGGCGCGCTTCGCGGAATTCGGATCAGTCATGTCTGCACTCTGGACCACCGGTGTTGCGTGATCACAAACGCCTTGTGACTGATCGGTTAAGAGGGCTTCTGTCCGGTTTGCCGTCGTTCTGGCGGTCCGCCCTCCGTACGGAGCCGGCTACTGCCCGACAAGGCCCGGCTGCAGCACCTTCGTGAACAGCACCTCGCCGCCCTCCTGTCGCAGCCGCACCGTCAACTCCCCGCTGTCGCCGTCGATTTCGACCTCCCCGTAGTACGGCGGCACCTCCGCGGGGGAGACGTTCGCGCGGGTCGGCGCCTTGATGAACTCCTGCCGCGGCCCGAACGTCCCGTCGAGCTTCAGCGCCGGGAAGCCGCCCGCGGCGAGCGGCCCCGAGACGAACTCCCAGAACGGCGCGAAGTCCTTGAACGCCGCCCGCTCCGGGTCGTAACTCTGCGCCGAGGTGTAGTGCACGTCCGTCGTCAGCCATACGGTGCCGGTGATCCGCCGCTGCTTGATGTGCCGCAGGAGCTCCGCGAGCTGCAGTTCACGGCCGAGCGGCGCGCCCGGGTCGCCCTGCGCGACGGCCTCGAAGTTCGTCTTGCCGTCCGGTACGACGAGCCCGAGCGGCATGTCCGACGCGATCACCTTCCACACCGCCCGCGAGCGCTCCAACTCCCGCTTGAGCCAGTCGAGTTGCTCGGCCCCGAGGATGCCGACCGGGTCCTCGACCTGCCGGCCGGGCGAGTTGGCGTTGCGGTACGTGCGCATGTCGAGCACGAACACGTCGAGCAGCGGGCCGTGCCGTACGACGCGGTGCACCCGGCCCTCCCGGTCCCCGGTCTGCAGCGTCGACACCGGGAAGTACTCGCCGAAGGCCCGCAGGGAGCGTGCGGCGAGCACGTCGACGTCCTTCTCGGTGTACCGCTCGTCGTCCAGGATCTGGCCCGGGTACCAGTTGTTGCGCACCTCGTGGTCGTCCCACTGCACGATCGACGGCACCTGCGCGTTGAAGCGGCGCAGGTTCTCGTCGAGCAGGTTGTAGCGGAAGTTGCCGCGGAACTCGGCCAGGGTCTCGGCGACCTTGGACTTCTCCTCCGTCGTGACGTTCCGCCACACGCGGCCGTCGGGGAGCGTGACGCTCGACTGGATCGGCCCGTCGGCGTAGACGGTGTCGCCGCTGCACAGGAAGAAGTCCGGGTTCAGGCGGCGCATCTCCTCGAAGACGCGGTAGCCGCCGCGCTCCGGGTTGATGCCCCAGCCCTGCCCAGCGATGTCCCCGGACCACAGGAACCGCACCCCGTCGGACCGCCGTGCGGGCGCGGTGCGGAACGTGCCGGTCACGGGCTCGCTGCTGCGCCGCGGGTCGTCCGGGTCGGCGAGCGTCACCCGGTAGTGCACCTGCTCGCCGGGCGGCAGTCCGCGCAGCCGCGTCGTACCGGTGAAGTCGCTGCCCGGCCCGAGCAGCGGGCCCTGCCGGCGGACGGGGTCGCGGAACGACTCGGTGGCCGAGGTCTCCACGAGCATCCGCGCGGGCCGGTCGGAGCGCACCCAGACGAGCCCCGAGTCCGCGCTCACGTCACCGGCCTGCACGCCCCACTCGGCGCGCGGCCGCCCGGACAGCGAGAGCGCGGGCGCGGCCCCGCCGAGCGCGGGCAGCGAGAGCGCGGCCGAGGCGGCGATCGAACCACGGAGTACGGCACGACGGCCGGGGGAGTTGCTCGGCAGACCTTGCGACATCGATGCGCCTCCTGTGACGGCTACGACGATCCAGGCAAGGGGCGGCCGACGCCGGCCGGGCGCCCCCAGGTGCCCGCACGGTACTAGCTGGAGGGCCGCAGGTCTGCGGTCATGGATGACGAGAGGTTGAACCGAGGGTCACAAGATCGTGCCGCGCTGTGCCCGCGCACGGGCGCCGGAGCGCCGCGAAGGGCGTTGCGCGCGGTCGGCGGCGGCGCGTGCGTTCCGGCGTGTGAAGCAGTGCGCGAGGATCGCCGCGACCAGGACGCCGGTGCCCGCGGATGCCCAGGCGACCAGGGCGATCCGGGCCGTCGCGGGCTCGGCGGAGCTGTCCACGCGGATCACGGCGACGAGCCCGAGCGCGCCGAGAAGCCCGAGCACGGACGGCTGCGCGAGCCGCGGCCGGACCCGGCGTGGCGGGCCGAACACGGAGCGGAGCGGGGAGGGGGTACGGAGAGCGCGCATGAGGTGCGCCCGCCTCAGGCGGCGCGGCGCTGCTCGCCGCGCACGGCGGCAGCCCACTCGACGACGAGCCGGTCATAGGCCACCCGCTCATCGGCGGACAGCCGTCCGCGGGCGCGCGCCCACAGCGCACGGATGTCCGCGTTCACCGACGCGGCCGAGCGCGGCGTTCTGCGGTACTTGGGGAAACTGGCCATGTCCGCCAGAGTACGGAACACCCGTGTCAGGCCGACGTAAGCCGGAAGCCCCGGGGTGAAGGCCTCAACTCGGGCACGGCGCCATGGAGTTGGAGCCGTGAACGGCCCATCGGGGCCTGCCCCCACGGCCCTCGGGTGAGCCGACTCACAACTCCCGCCGCCCCGTGCCCGTCCGCCCCGTGCCCGCCGCCGCGACGCCGCTCGCCGCGTCAGTACGGGCCTGTCGGCGGGGTCGGCGGCCGGCCCGGCCGTCAGCGGCTCGTGTCGAGGATCACTCGGGCCACCAGGGCCGGGTCGTCGTTCATCGGCACGTGCCCGCAGCCGGGCAGCCGGACAAGGCGCGCATCCGGCATCGCGTACTTCGCGCGCACGCCCTGGCGGCGAAGGAGCAGCCGGTCCTTGGTGCCCCACGCCACCGTGACCGGCAGGCCCTGCACGTCGTCGCGGAACACCACGTCGCGGCCGGCGGTCAGGGTCTGCTCGAAGCCCGTCGCGTCCCGCAGCGCGAGCGTCTCCGCGACGACCGCCTCCGGCGAACGGCGCCACGGGCGCGCGTAGATGGTGCTCGTCAGGGCCAGGCGCCCCGCCGCCGTACGGGAGAGCCGTTCGATCGCGGGCAGTGGAAGCAGCCGCGCGCCCTGCCGCATGCCGAGCAGCACACCGAAGGCGTACCGCCGCTCCGCCTCGCTCCAGAACCCGCCGGGGGAGAGCGCCGTCACCGAGCGCGCCAGCTTCTCGCGGCCCAACTCCAGGGCCAGCAGGCCGCCCAGTGAGTTCCCGGCGACGTGCGGCACGCCCACGCCGAGCTCGGCGCAGAGCCCGCGCAGCGCGGCGACCACCGTCGGCAGGTCGTACGGCGCCCCGTCGGGCAGCGCGGGGGAGGCGCCGAAGCCCGGCAGGTCCACGGCGATCACGTCGCGCTCGGCGGCCAGGATCTCGAACACCGGGTCCCAGGCCTGCAGATGGTGCCCGATGCCGTGCAGCAGAAGCAGCGGCTCGCCCGCACCCGCCCGCTTGTACGCGACGGTCACGGGGCGCGGTCCGTGCGGGGTGTCGATGCCGAAGGAGGCCGAGGAGACGGTGGACACGGAGTGCGCGGAGGACGCGGTGGCGGTCATGCTGCTCCCAGTTTCGTAGACAGCTTGTCAGCAACAATTACCGCCGGGTAGCCCGGAGTTCAAGCCCCCGCCCGCCGTCCGCGGTGCGACCTGCGACACCCCTGGCGGAACCGCCTGGACAGCGTACCTGAGACGGCCTTGGATGGGGCACGTGGCCACCGACACCGCGACCGTCGTCTTCGAAGAACACCGCCCGGTCCTCACCGGCGTCGCCTACCGCATGCTCGGCCGCGTCGCCGACGCCGAGGACGTGGTCCAGGACGCCTGGCTGCGCTGGTCCACCGCCCGGCACGACGAGATCCGCGAACCCCGCGCCTACCTGGTGCGGATCACCACCCGCCTCGCCATCGACCGGCTGCGCCACGTTCAGTCCCGGCGCGAGGCGTACGTCGGCCCCTGGCTGCCCGAGCCGCTCGCCACCGACTTCGGCGCCACCGTGCCGGACACCGCCGAGCGGGCCGTGCTCGCCGAGTCGGTCTCCCTCGCGGTCCTCGTGGTCCTGGAGTCGCTCTCGCCGCTCGAACGTGCGGTGTTCGTGCTCCGCGAGGCCTTCGGCTTCCCCTTCGCGCAGATCGCCGCGACCCTGGAGCGCTCCGAGGCCGCCGTACGCCAACTCGCGGGCCGCGCCCGGAAACACGTCGAGGAGCGCAGGCCCCGCTTCGACGTCGACCCCGCCGAGCGCCGCGACCTCACCGAGCGCTTCCTCACCGCCGCGACCGACGGCGACCTGGACGGCCTGATGCGGCTGCTCGCGCCCGACGCCCGCCTCGTCGGCGACAGCGGCGGCAAGTCCAAGGCGCCGCTGCGGGTCCTGGAGAGCGCCGAGAAGGTCGGCCGGTTCATGGCGAGCGTCGCTCCGCAGGGCGTGCCGAACCCCGAGGTCCGCGTGCTCGAACTCAACGGCGGCCCGGCCCTGTTGGTCCTCTCCGACGGCAAGCCCGACAGCGTCCTCCAGGTCGACGTGGTCGACGGCCGCATCCAGTGCGTCTACATCATGCGCAACCCGGACAAACTGGCCTCGCTCGCGGACTGATCTCTCGTACGGGCCCTGCTGGAGCGCCTCGGAGCCCTCGCCTCTTCAGGCGGGGGCTCCGTTCCGTTGTTCGCTTCCCTTCGCCCGGATTGCGTGCGCGTGTACCGCCGCGAACAGCGTATGAACACTCAGCGGAAGCGGGCGAGTTCGCTCTGTAACAGCTTGAGGATTGGTCTTGACCAAGGGTGGGGCCAGGCCTATGGTCGCGGAGATAGTGCAGGAACCTTTAATAAACAAAGGCGCGTAATGAGCCGCCGGGGCACGGCGATTGCGGAGGACAGGGTGGGGACCACGCAGCTGGAGACGGCGCCGGAGCCGAAGTACTGGCACCTGAAGACCGTGCTCGCCGAAGCGCTCGACTCCGAGTTCGCCGTCGGCGAGATCCTGCCGAACGAACGTGAGCTGGCGGCCCGCTTCGGCGTCGCCCGCGCGACCCTGCGCCAGGCTCTGGAACAGCTCGAACTCGAAGGCCGGCTGCAGCGCCGCCGCGGCGTCGGCACCACCGTCGCACCGCCCCGCATGGGCGTCTCCGTCGGCTCCGCGCAGCAGGGCTGGCCCGGCGCGAGCGGGGACGACTGGGAGGCGGCCGACAGCACCCCGGCCGTGCCGCCCGCCGCCGTCGCCCGCCTCCTCGGCACCGAGGCCGACGAGAGCGTGCACATCGTCCGCCGCTCCCGCGTGACCGGCGGCCAGCCCGTCGCCGCCGAGCTGCTCTACGTACCCACCGCGTCCGTGCCCGGACTCTCCGCCGTCGACCTGCCCGCGGGCCCCGCACGCGCGCGTGCCGTCCTGCGCGAGCTGCAGAGCCTCGGCCTCGACGGCGAGGAGCAGGCCGTCGAGCTGGGCTCGGCCCGCGCCGACGACGCGAAGCAGCTGGACCGGCTGCCCGGCGCCCCCGTCCTCGTCGTCACCACCCGCTACTTCGCGCAGGGCCGCACGGCCGCGGTCGCCGTGGCCACCTACCGCGCGGACACCTGCCGCCTGACCTTCGGCGACTCCGGCGACATGGAGATCCGGCACCAGGAGCGCCGCGCTTCCTGAAGCCGCCGACTCCCTTGCCGTACGGGCCCGTTGCCTCTTCGAGGCGGCGGGCCGTCCTGCGTGCGGGTACCGGTCGGGGTCGGAGAGCAGTTCGAGGAGTATCGCCTCTCCCCCGGCCACGGATGGCCGCGCTGTGCGATGCGTGTACGCGTACCCGCGCGTGTGCTGGTCCGGTGGTACGGCGGCGCCTCAACGGCGGGCGGTGACCGTGCCCTCGATCGCGAACAGTTCCTCCTCGACGTGGTCGAGGGCCAGGCGCAGGGCGCCCGTGGCGATGGCGGCCTCGCCGAGGGCGGAGAGCGTCACGCGCGGCGGGCGCAGACAGTAGCGGGCCAACTCGTGGCGCAGCGGCTCCAGTACGCCGTCCAGTCCGGCCGCCCAGCCGCCGATCACGACCACCTCCGGGTCGAGGGCGAGGACCAGCGCCGCCACGTCGTGCACCAGACGCCGGATGAAGCGCTCCACAGCCGCCGCGGCCTGCTCGTCGCCCCGCCTGGCGTGCGCGAACACCTCCGTCACGGCCTGCTCGTCGAGCGGGTGCAGCGGCTCGCCCGTCGTGGAGAGCAGCGACTCGGGCGTGACCTCGCGGCCCAGGAGGTGCAGCGCGCCGATCTCGCCCGCCGCGCCGCCGAAGCCGCGGTGCAGCCGCCCGCCGATCAGGGAACCCGCGCCCGGACTCAGGCCCGCGAGCACGAAGACCAGGTCGTCGGAGTCGGTGGCCGCGCCCTTCCAATGCTCGCCCACCGCCGCCGTGTTGGCGTCGTTCTCCACCAGTACCGGGCACTTGAAGGAGCGCCGCAACCGGTCCCCGAGCGGGAGCCCGGTCCAGCCGGGCAGAGCCGTGCCGAGCCGCACCGTCCCGTCGGCCTCCACGATGCCGGGAGTGGCCGCGCCCACGGCACGCAGCGAGTCACGGGCGATCCCGGCCCGGCTCAACAGATCGGCGACGGTCAGACGCAGCCGCTCCAGACGTTCGTCGGCGCACGCCGTCTCGTCGACCTCGCGCTCCGTGGCGCCGAGGACCTGTCCGTCCAGGTCCGCGAGTACGGCGGCGACCCGGTGCGGGCCGATCTCCAGGCCCAGGAGGTGGCCGGCCTCGGCGCGGAAGCGGAAGCGGCGGGCGGGTCTGCCCTGGCGCCTGGCCACGCCCTCCTCGGCGGCGACCTCCACGACCAGGCCCGCGGCCATCAAGCCCTCCACGACGCCTTCCACGGTGGGCCGGGAGAGGCCGGTGACCCGGGTGACCTCGGTGAGGGTCGCGAACTCCACGCCGCGCAGGGCGTGCAGGACCACTGCGGAGTTGATCCGCCGCAACAGCGAGGGATCCCCGCCGGTCAGCCGCCCCACGGTCGTCCTCCCAGGTCGCGAGCGCGTTCGCCGGATCGTACTCGTTGCGGTTGCAGCGGGCGAGAGGCGGTCGGGGGCGGGGCGCGCCTGGGCAGCCCCGGGCAAGGGGGCGGTAGCCCCCGAGGTGGAGGTCCGGGGGTGGCGCCCCCGGAGCCGTCGGCTGAGGACTTCGGGAAGGGGCGGGGAGGGGAAAACTCAGCCGGGCGCAACGAACCCCGACTCATAAGCCGCAATAACCGCCTGAGTCCGATCCCGAGCCCCCAACTTCCCCAGAACCGCACTCACATGACTCTTCACCGTCTCCGTACCGACCACCAACTCAGCAGCGATCTCCGCGTTGGACAGCCCCCGTGTCATCAACCGCAGCACCGCCCCCTCCCGCTCGGTGAGCGCCGCCCGGTCGAGCGCTTCGCGGGCCTCCGGGTTGCCGTACTGCGCGGCGAGCGAGCGTACCGCCGCCGGGAACAGCAGCGACGAGCCCTCGGCGACGAGCCGGACCGCGTGCACGATCTCCGCAGGCCGGGACCGCTTGAGCAGGAACCCGTCGGCCCCGGCGCGCAGCGCCTCGTACACGTACTCGTCGTTCTCGAAGGTCGTGATCACGACGATCTTCGGCGGGTCCTGCACGGTCCGCAGCACCGCCCGTGTGGCCTCGATCCCGTCGAGCAGCGGCATCCGTACGTCCATCGCGACGACGTCCGGGCGCAGCTGCCGCACCAGCGGGATGACGGCGGCGCCGTCGGCGGCCTCGCCCACGACCGTGATGTCGGGCTGTGTCTCCAGGACGGCGCGCAGGCCCGCCCGTACGAGGGGTTCGTCGTCTACGAGAAGAACGGTGAGCGGCACTTCGTCAGCCTAGTGGAGCGGGTCTCGGAGGCTTTCCGGAGCTGAGGTGCGAGTCCATGCGCGTACGAGCCAATGCGCCTACGAGCAGGCCCAGTTGGGCCGTCAGCGCAGTGGCAGGTCCACGTGTACGCGCCATTCCTCGGACTCCGGGCCCGTCCGCGCCGTGCCGCCGAGGAGGGCGACGCGCTCGCGGATGCCGCGCAGGCCGCTGCCCGAGCCCGAGGGACGGGCGGCGGAGGCTGCCCAGGCTGCCCGGTCGAAGGGATTGCGCACGTCCAGGGTGAGGCGGCGGTCCGTGGCGGCGATCCGGACCCGTACCGTCGCGGTCGACGGGGCCCCCGCGTGGCGCAGCACGTTCGTCAGGCACTCCTGCAGGATGCGGTAGCCCTCGCGGGAGACGGGGCCGGGCAGCCGGTCGAGGGGGCCGGTCACCTCGGCATCGATCTGTGCGCCCGAGGCGCGGGCCGAGTCCAGGAGGCGGTCCGCCTCGGTGAGCGCCGGGCTGCTGCCGGCCGGGCGCTCCGGCTCGCGCAGCACCTTCAGGACCCGGTCCAGGTCCTCCAGCGCCGCCCGCCCGGTCTCCTCGATCGCGTCCAGGGCACGGTCGGTGAACTCCGGGCTGCCCGCCGCCCGTGCCGCCCCCGCCTGCACCACGGCGACAGTCAGCGCGTGCCCGATGGAGTCGTGCAGTTCGCGGGCGATCCGGGTGCGTTCGAGGAGCTGTTCCGTACGCGCTTCGAGGGCCGCGAGACGCTCCGCGGCCGAGGGTCCGAGCAGCCGCACCGCGAGCTCCGTCATCAGCCGCCCGAACAGCACGACCGAGCCGAGCAGCACGAGCAGCGGCAGCGGTGCGAGGAGTGCGTACCACCAGTGGTGACCCGGCAGCGGCAGCGGCGAGCCGGTCGCCGTGCCGCCCGCCGCGGCCCGCACCAGGTCGACGGCGAGCACCAGGCACTCCATCGCGAACAGCGAGGAGACGAGGCCGAGCGTCAGGCGAAGCAGCATCCACAGCGAGGTCCGGCCGCGGTCCGCCCACGTCACGGAGGGACCGGTCGCGATCGGCGCCGACCCGTCGGGCGTGAGCAGCAGCCGCGCCTGCACGCCCTCCGCGACCCGCACCCACGGCACGAGCCCCGCGAGCGCCACGCACAGGAACGGCACCCAGTTCGTGTGCGTGGACACGAACTGCCAGATCCCGAAGGCCACACCGCCGACGAAGAGATGCACCCAGCGCGTGTATGTCACGGGGTGGGCGAGCGCTCGCAGCGCACGCTTCGTACGGGGCACGCCGGTCAAGCCGGTCACGCCAGTCTCGCTGGTCACGCCGGTCGGGCTCGGGGTGCGGGGCATGCCGCCATCGTGCCAGCGCCGCGCCCGCGCGGGCTCCCCCGCGCGGGGGAGGCGCCCGCCACCCGCGGGGGAGGCGCGGGCCCGGCCCGCCCCGTGAGGCTCGAACCATGACAAGGATCGACGTGCACGAACTCACCAAGGAATACGGCGCCACGCGCGCGGTGGACCGGCTCACCTTCGCCGTGGAGCCCGGCCGGGTCACCGGGTTCCTCGGCCCGAACGGCGCCGGCAAGTCCACGACCATGCGCCTCGTCCTCGGCCTCGACCGGCCCACCTCCGGCACGGCCACGGTCGGCGGCCGCGCCTACACCGCCCTCGACGCACCGCTGCGGCAGGTCGGCGCGCTGCTCGACCCGCAGGCCGCGCACGGCTCCAGGACCGCCCGCGCCCACCTCCTCGCGCTCGCCGCGAGCAACCGCATCCCGGCCCGCCGGGTCGACGAGGTGCTCGACGAGGCCGGCCTGAGCGCGGTGGCGGGGCGCCGCGTGAAGTCGTACTCGCTCGGCATGCGCCAGAGGCTCGGCGTCGCGGCCGCGCTGCTCGGCGACCCGGCGGTCCTGATGCTCGACGAGCCGTCCAACGGGCTCGACCCCGAAAGCATCATCTGGGTCCGGGAGTTGATGCGGCGCCTGGCCCGCGAGGGCCGTACCGTCCTCGTCTCCAGCCACCTCATGAACGAGACCGCCTCGTTCGCCGACCACCTTGTGGTGCTCGGCCGGGGGCGGCTGCTCGCGGACCTGCCGCTGCAGGAGTTCATCGACACGCAGGTGCAGCCGCGGGTGCGCGTCCGCAGTTCCGACGACAGCGCCCTCGCGGCCCTCCTGGAAGGGCACGGCTACCGGCCCGTCCGCGAACCCGACTCGGGGCCCTTGACCGTCGCCGACGCGCGCGTGGCGGACATCGGCCGGATCGCCGCACGCGCGGGTGTGCCGATTCTCGAACTCGCCGCCCAGGAAGGCACATTGGAGGAGGCGTACCTCGCCCTGACCGCGGACGCCGTCGAGTACACGTCCGCGCGTACGGCGGACAGCGCGTCGGCCGTCCGAGAGAGCCAGGAGGCCCGTCGATGAGCTTCACCGCCGTGCTCCACTCCGAGTGGATCAAGATCAAGTCCCTGCGCGGACCGGCCGGTTCACTGCTCGCCGTCCTCCTCGTCACCCTCGGCGTCACCGCCCTCGCCTTCGCCACGATCGGCCAGGCGGAGGCCGACAACCCGGGCGCGGAACCGCTCTACGACGCCTTCTACGCCCTCAACTTCGGCCAGGTCGCCGCCCTCGCCTTCGGCGCGACCGCCATCTCCTCCGAGTATCTGAACGGCGCGCTGCGCGTCTCGCTCGCCGCCGTACCGCGCCGCACCCATTTCTACGCCGCGAAGATCGCGGTGATCGGCGGACTCGCCCTGGCCACGGGCCTCGTCACGGCCTTCGCCGCGTTCCTGCTCGGCCAGTCCTTCATGGGCTCGTACGCGATCGGGCTCGACCATCCAGGCGCGGTGCGCGCCTGCGTCGGCGCGGGCGTCTACCTGGCGCTGCTGGCGCTGCTCGCGGCAGGCCTGGCGACCGTGCTGCGCAGCGGCGTCGCCGTGCTCAGCATCCTCATTCCGTTCGTGCTCATCGTGCCGTTCGTGATCGGCGACGTGGCCGGAAGCGTCGCGGAGTTCCTGCCAGACCGGGCCGGGCAGCAGGTCCTGCACGCCGCCCCGGCGGGGCACCTCGGCCCCTGGAGCGGCCTCGCGGTCTGCGCGGCCTGGTCGGCGGCGGCCGTGCTCGCCGGCCTGTGGACCCTGCGCCGCCGGGACGCCTGACACCTCCCGGCGGGCGAACACCCCAGCTCAGGGCGGCCGTTGACCCACGGCCGCCTCCGTTGTCAGTGGTCGCCGCTTTACTTGAGGCATGAGTTCGGCCCGGCATCTGCACGCCATAGACCAGCTGCGCGCCCGCACCCTGCGCGGCGGCCACAGCCACCTCACGGAACTGCGGCGCACGGACTTCGACGAGACGGACCCGGGGGAGTACGAGGAGAGACGCGAGCAGTACGAGGCGGAGCTTGCGGCCCTGCAAGCGCCGTTGGGGGAGAAGTGGGCGGCGTACGGCCCGTTCGGGCTGCAGGGCGTGCTGCTGCGCGGAGGAGAGGGGGAGGAGATACCCGAGCCGTGGTGCGGGTTGAGCTGGGCGGCGAGCAGCGTCGAGCTGTGGCACACCGGGGACCGCTGGCTGGCCCTGGCTGTCACCGACCGCGAGCGGCCCCGGCTGCTGCGGTTACTCGCGGTGTCCACGGACGTCGACCCGCCGTGACCTCGTCCGACGGCATGGCAGCGGCGAACAACCGTGCCACCATGGCCTCTTGAGGATCATGCACGTCGGGACCACGCGTGTCGGGACACGCACGTCGTGACCGTGGACGGCAGAAGGAGAGCGGAGCGGATGACGGAGCACAGCGGGCAGGTCGCGCACAACGCCCGGGTCTGGAACTACTGGCTCGGCGGCAAGGACCACTACACGGTGGACAAGGAGGTCGGCGACCAGGTCACCGGGATGTACCCGAGCATCGGCCAAGTCGCCCGCGCCGACCGGGAGTTCCTCGGCCGCGCCGTGCAGTACCTCGCGGGCGAGGCGGGCGTCCGCCAGTTCCTCGACATCGGCACGGGCCTGCCCACCGCGGAGAACACCCACGAGGTCGCCCAGCGCATCGCCCCCGACTCCCGCATCGTCTACGTCGACAACGACCCCACCGTCCTCGCCCACGCCCGTGCCCTGCTGACCAGCACCCCGGAGGGCGCCACGAGCTACGTCGACGCGGACGCGCACGACCCGGACGCCATCCTGCGGGCCGCCGCCGACACCCTCGACCTGGACCGCCCGGTCGCGGTGATACTGCTCGGCCTCCTCAACTTCATCCTCGACACCGAGAAGGCCACGGACATCGTGCGGCGCCTCGTGGCCGCGGTGCCCTCCGGCAGCTACCTGGTGATCACCCACCCGACCCTGGAGCTGGGCGGCGCGGGCAACGCGGAGGCGATGGCCTTCTGGAACGAGAACGCCAAGCCCCCGATCACCGCCCGCACCGGACAGGAGGTCGCCGCGTTCTTCGACGGCCTCGAACTGCTCCCGCCCGGCCTCGTCTCCTGCTCCCGCTGGCGCGCGGAGCCGGACACGGAGCAGGTCGCGCAGTACGGGGCGGTGGCCCGTAAGCCGTGACCGTGCAGGTCGAGACCTGACCGTACGGATCAAGACCTGACCGTACGCGTCACGTGGCGGCTTCGCAGCCGCGCGTACTCCTCCGCCATCGCCTCCACCGTCCAACGCGCGTTCAGCCCGCTGGGGTTGGGCAGCACCCACACCGGGCTGCCGCCGACCGTCCGCTCCTGCGGGCCGATCCGCGCCTTGCGTTCGCCGAAGGCCGCGCGGTAGGCGGTGATCCCGACGACCGCGAGGCACCCGGGCCGCAGCCGCGCCACCTTCTCCTCCAGGAGCCGCCCGCCCTCGACGTACTCCTCCGGGGAGAGCTCGTCGGCGCGGGCGGTCGCGCGGGCCACCACATTGGTGATGCCGAGCCCGTACGAGAGCAACTCCCGCTGCTCACAAGGGTGCAGCAGACGCGGAGTGAAACCGGAGCGGTGCAGGACCGGCCAGAAGCGGTTGCCGGGGCGGGCGAAGTGGTGGCCCGTCACCGCCGTCATCAGCGACGGATTGATCCCGCAGAACAGCACATCAAGACCGCCCGCCCGTCTCCCACCGCCGCCCTCAACCGAGGCGCTGCGCGCCACCCCCGCCTCTGCGACCACATCGGGAACGATGCGGTTGCGGGCGGCTTCGAGTTCGTCCCGGCCGGGGAGTGTCAGAGGATCGCTCCCGGCGTGTACCCGGCGGCCTCCGGGTGCTGCTTGACGATCTCCTCGACGCGGGCCACGACCTGCGCGACCTGACCGGCGGCAGCGCCCGTGAAGGACAGCTTGTCCGCCATCAGCTCGTCGAGCTGCGCACGGTCGAGCGGGATACGGGAGTCGGCGGCCAGCTTGTCGAGCAGCTCGTTGCGCTCCGCGCCCTGCTCGCGCATCGCCAGGGCGGACGCCACGGCGTTCTCCTTGATCGCCTCGTGCGCCTCCTCGCGGCCCACGCCCGCACGCACCGACGCCATCAGCACCTTGGTGGTGGCGAGGAACGGCAGGTAGCGGTCCAGCTCACGGGCGACGACGGCCGGGAACGCGCCGAACTCGTCGAGCACCGTCAGAAACGTCTCCAGGAGACCGTCGAGCGCGAAGAACGCGTCCGGGAGCGCGACGCGGCGCACCACGGAGCAGGACACGTCGCCCTCGTTCCACTGGTCGCCGGCCAGCTCGCCGGTCATCGACGCGTATCCGCGCAGGATCACCATCAGGCCGTTGACGCGCTCGCAGGAGCGGGTGTTCATCTTGTGCGGCATCGCAGACGAGCCGACCTGGCCCGGCTTGAAGCCCTCGGTGACCAGCTCGTGCCCGGCCATCAGGCGGATCGTCTTCGCGAGGGAGGAGGGCGCGGCGGCCAGCTGGACGAGCGAGGTCACGACCTCGTAGTCGAGCGAGCGCGGGTAGACCTGGCCGACCGAGGTGAAGGCCTGCGCGAAGCCCAGGTGCCCGGCGATGCGCTGCTCCAGGTCGGCCAGCTTGTCGGCGTCGCCGCCGAGCAGGTCCAGCATGTCCTGCGCCGTGCCGACCGGGCCCTTGATGCCGCGCAGCGGATAGCGGTTCAGGAGCTCCTCGATCCGGCCGTACGCGACGAGCAGCTCGTCCGTGGCCGTCGCGAAGCGCTTGCCGAGGGTGGTGGCCTGGGCGGCGACGTTGTGCGAGCGGCCGGCCATGACCAGCTCGCCGTACTCGCCGGACAGCTTGCCGAGGCGGGCCAGGACGGCGACCGTGCGGTCCCGCACCAGCTCCAGGGAGAGCCGGACCTGCAGCTGCTCGACGTTCTCCGTCAGGTCGCGGGACGTCATGCCCTTGTGGACCTGCTCGTGCCCGGCGAGGGCGTTGAACTCCTCGATACGGGCCTTCACGTCATGCCGCGTGATCTTCTCGCGCTCGGCGATCGAGGCCAGGTCGACCTGGTCGAGGACCCGCTCGTAGTCGTCGAGGGCGGTCTGCGGCACCTCGATCCCGAGGTCCTTCTGGGCACGCAGCACGGCCAGCCACAGCTGGCGCTCAAGCTTCACCTTCTGCTCGGGGGACCACAGCGCGGCGAGCTCGACGGAGGCGTAGCGGCCGGCCAGGACGTTGGGGATGCGGGGCTTTGCAGTCACAGTCGGCCAGTTTACTGACACTTTCGGACAGGCCGACGCCCCGGTCCCGTTTGTCGGAAGCTACGAGAGAAGCCACGAGAGATCCGGGGCGGCCACGAGCGGCGACCGGCGGGGCCGTCGCGCCTCACTCACGCCGGATCGGCGGCTCCACGTACGGGAACGACGCCAGCCACTGTTCGTCCGGCGCAGGGTGGTCCGGTTCGAGGCGGAGGCGGCGGACCCGCTCGACGGGCAGGATCCCGGCCAGCCGCGCCGGGTCGAGCTGGCTCTTCACGTGCAGATGGGCGCGGCCGCCCAGATCGGCGAGGGCGCGGGCCTCGTCCAGGTCGGAGACGGGGAAGTAGAGCCCGCCGTGCTCGTCGAGGTGGGCGATGATCTCCCGCGCGTACCGGGCGGTGTCGTACCGCGGCCAGGCGTTCGCCAGCTGTACGCGGATGTCCATGCGCTCGCGCTCGCGCAGGCCCGCGAGGTAGTCGATGGCCATGTCGTCGGCGACGGAGGACGCGGTGATCGCCAGGATGTACGCCCGGTCGTCGGAGACCGTGCGCGGGTCGGGCAGCATCTCCAGGACGATCGGGCCGATCCAGCCCAGCGCGCGGGCCCCCGCCGGATGCGCCGGGTTCACCATCTGCTGCGTGGCCCGCTGCACCAACTGCCGTACCTCCGGGTCGATTTCACTCACGTGCTCCAGACAGGCCGCGGCGAGCAGCTTGCTGTGCCGGGCGTGCGCGGTACGCAGCCCGGGGCGGCGGGAGACCATGCCGCGCAGCAGCTCCCCGACCTCGTTCGGCCGGGACAGGGAGACCGCCATGCGCACCACGTCCTCCCACTCCGTGAGGTGGGAGTGGTCGAGCAGCAGCCCGAAGTCGTGCTGCTGCACCATCGAGTCGGCGGCGAGATAGTCCTGGAACGTGCGGTGGATGAAGTCCACCGAGCCCGCGGTGGGTTCGCGGAGCAGGCCGGTCCGGTTGAGCAGGTGGCGGTAGATCGTCTCGGCGTCGCCCTGCTTCGCCGCGGCGGGCACCGCGGGCAGATGGCGCCGCAGGATGTCGACGGCGATGTCCCGGTCCATCTCGGACTTGCCGTTGATCAGCATCCAGTGCGCCAGCTTCTGCAGGAGCTGGATCTTCGGCTGCCGGCTGAGCGCGATCCCGTCGTCCGGCACGACCCGCTGGCGGTCCCGCAGTTCGAGCAGCATCGACATGGCCGCGTCGTACAACTCCTTGCGGCCGCTGGGGAGATAGCCGCGCAGATGCCGGTGCAGGGCGCAGAGCAGACCGCACATCAGCGGGTTGGTGGCGAGCCGGCCCAGGTCGCGGGTGAGGCGCAGGGCGTCCATCAGCGTCTGCTCGTACCGGGCGAGGACCGCGGGGTCGGCGCCGGGTTCCTGGCGGGCCGCCGCGTGCCAGCGCTCGATGAACGCGCCCACCTCGTCCCGGCTCATCGGGGCCAGCTGCACCTCGTCGAAATCCTCGGCGGCCAGCCAGTCATCGGGTACGGCGGAGGGGCGGGTGGTGACCATCCAGACGTTGCCCGGGTAGAGCGCCGTCCAGTCGCGCAGCGTGTGGCGCAGCCGTTCGCGGGCCGGCTCCGGGGCCTCGTCCACGCCGTCGATGAGCAGCAGCCCGCGGCCCTGTCTGAGCACCCGGTCCGCCCAGCCGGGCGGCTGCGCGTCAGCGCCCGGGTAGCCGTTCACGGCAAGGAACTCGCCCGGCACGGGCGGCGCTTCGCGGCTGAAACGGCGCACCGGAAGCACGAACGGCACCCGGTCCCGCAACCCCGCCAGCTGCGCCGGCAGCTCGCCCTTGGCGGTGGCGACGGCGAGCCACTGCAACAGCGTCGTCTTCCCGGACCCGGCCACTCCGCGTACGAGCAAGCGGCTGCGCCCGGCGAGCGCGCGGGACACCGGCACCGGCGTCGCCGAGCCCATCGGACCGCCGCCGGGTTCGCAGCGCAGACCCAGATACGTGGAGTCGAGCGGCCAGGTGTCGGGGGCGCTGGCGAGGTCTATGCCGAAGATCGTCAGACGGTTGTGCAGGACCGCCGTGTCCCGCGCGAAGCGCTCCTCGAAGGCCGTGTCGGCGGCGCCCTGCGAGGGCACGCGCGCCTCCAACCGCTCGTACCGCTTGCAGAGTTCGGCGAGGAAGCCGCTGTGCTCGACGAGGGTGTGGGGTACGACATCGGACCGGCTGGTGAAGAACTCCAGGATGTGCCGGGCGGTCACCTCCAGGAGCAGGGCGTGCAACAGCGCGCCCTCCTCGGACAGCTCGCGGGTGGCGTCGGGGACGAGCGAGCCGAGGTGCTGCGCGAATCCTTCGGCCTGCAGCGCCACGGCCTGCGCGTCGCTCATCTCGACCTGGCCCAGCGCGCCCAGGGTGCGGGCGAGCGCGTCCGCGACGGCCCGGTCCTCGTCGGGCCGCACCGGCCGCTCGCCGGGTCCGCCGACCGCCTGCCGCACGAGCTTCGCGCCGAGTGCGTGCAGGTCGAGCTTTTCGCTGCGCGGGCTGGTGAGGAGGGGCTGCACGAGTGCGGTGAGGAAGGGATGGGTGAGACGGCTGAGGACGAGTGCGGGATCCACCTGCGTACCCCCGACAACTGGTGTTCCGGTGAAGGCTGTTGGGTGGCAGACGGTAGAGCGCGACGGAAAGTTCCCGCCACCCCTGCATCGGCACGAATCCTTCGCAGGGCGGGGAGGGGATCAAATCGGCGCAGCCGACTGTGTCCTACAGCCGGTGCCAACCCGTCACCGGGCCCGGGGATGTGCCCTCCTCGGGGGTGATCCAGAAGGCCGTGCCGGTGGACGGGTCGAACTGGGCCCCGGCGAGGCCGTCGCCCGAGGAGCGCCCGGTCAGGCGGCGACCTATCCACGGCACCAGGTGCTCCCGCGCGAACTGGGCGTCGGCGACGCGGCGCTGCGCCCAGCGCGGGCGGACGGGGGCGGGCAGCGGGGCGCGCCAGTCCTCCTCCGCCGCGTACCCGAGGGTCTGCCACACGGCCTCGGCGACGCGGTGATGGCCCTCGGCGGTGAGGTGCAGCCGGTCCACGTCCCACAGCCGCTGGTCGCCGAGGACGGGGGCGCCGTACAGGTCGACGACGAGGGCGCCGTGGCGTTCGGCGAGGCCGTCGATGTGCTCGAACAGCTCCTCCATGCGCGGCCGGAACCGTTCGAGGACCGGGCCCTGCCGGCCGGGGCTGCGCATCAGCACGAGCTGCTTGCAGGCGGGCGCCAGCTTCTCCACGGCCTCGTCGAGCAGCGCCCGCACCCGGCCCATGTCGCACTTGGGGCGCAGGGTGTCGTTGAGACCGCCCACCAGGGTCACCACGTCCGGCTTCAGCGCGGCGGCGGCGTCGGCCTGCTCGGCGGCGATCTGACCGATGAGCTTGCCGCGTACGGCGAGGTTCGCGTACCGGAATCCGGGCTGTACGGAGGCCATCCGCGCCGCGAGAAGGTCGGCCCAGCCGCGGTACGAGCCGTCGGGGAGGCGGTCCGACATGCCCTCGGTGAAGGAGTCGCCTACCGCGACGAGACTGGTGTACGTGGCATTCATCTGCATGGCGACAGCGATGCTAACGCCGCAACGGCGGCTGCCGCCCCCGACCCTCGCCTTCGGGGCTCCGCCCCGACCCCGCTCCTCAAGCGCCGGAGGGGCTGGTTTTTAAGGGGCTGGTTTTTAAGGGGCGCGGGGAACTGCGCGACCAGCCACGACGGCGCGTCAGCCGAACGACGGCCTCGTCAGGCCCCGGAGGGGCAGCCGTCCGCTGAGGACTTCAGGAAGGGGCCGGGTGGGGTCCCGCCTCCGCCCCCGCCTCGGGGGCCAGCCCCCGGAACCCCCGCTCCTCAAACGCCGGAGGGGCTGAATTTTGCGGGCTGGGGCTGGATTCACGTGCCCCGTCAGGGGCGCGAGGAACTGCGCGACCAGCCACGACGGCGCAGCACTCGAACGACGGCCTCGTCAGGCCCCGGAGGGGCAGCCGTCCGCTGAGGACTTCGGGAAGGGGCGGGGTGGGGAAGAGAACGCCTGCCTCAGCCGAGGTCCCACTCCCCCCGAACCCTCCCACCCACCACCTCCACCCGATGCCCCACGAACGCCCCCCGCAGGCGGCGGTCGTGGGAGACGACCACGAGCGTGCCGGCGTACGACGCGAGCGCCTCGTCGAGGTCTTCCGCGAGGGCGGGGGAGAGGTGGTTGGTGGGCTCGTCGAGGAGCAGCAGGTCGGCGGGGCGGGTGACCAGGCGGGCCAGGGCGAGCCGACGCCGCTGGCCGACCGAGAGATCACGTACCGGAACAGAGAGGTCCGCCTCGCGGAACAGGCCGAGGGCGAGGAGCCGGTCCGCGTACTCCTCGGGCGGACCGTCGAGCCCCGCGGCGAACGCGGCGAGCAGCGACCGCCCCGCACCCACCCCGTCCCCGTACGGAACGGCCGCCTCGCCCGCCCCCTCCCCGCACGAACCTTCTCCGTACGAACTCTCCTCGCGCCGCACCCCCACGTACGGCACCTCCTGCCCCAAGTGGCCCACCCGGACCGGTCGTTGGACCTCGCCGTGGTCCGGTATGACCGTGCCCGCGAGGACGCCGAGGAGGGTCGACTTGCCCGCGCCGTTCGGGCCGGTGACAAGGAGGCGGGTGCCGGGGGCGAGGCGGAGGCGGTCCACCGTCAGGCGCTGTCCCACCGCGATGTCGGTCAGCTCGACCGGCAGCAGGAACGGATGGTCCCCGCCCTCCGGCTCGGCCGTGAACCGCAGCGGTTCCGGCGGCCGCGGCACCGGCTCGGCCCGCAGCCGGCGCAGCCGCTCCCGCGCGGCCCGGACCACGCCCGACACCTGGCCCTCCACCGACCGCTGATGCTTGGAGAACTTCGCGAAGGTGCTGCTGTCCCGCAGCCGCCGGCCCGCGGAGAGCCGGTCGGCGGCGCCCTCGGCGATCTTCTCCTGGCGTTCCAGCTCGTCGCGCCATGCGCGGTAGCGCTGCTCCCAGCCGAGGCGGGCCGCGGTGCGCTGGGCGAGATAGCCGGGCCAGCCGCCGCCGTACCGCTCGACGCTCCGCCGGTCGCCGTCGACCTCGACGATCGCGTCCGCGACCCGGTCGAGGAAGACCCGGTCGTGGGTGACGGCGATGACCGTGCCGCGATGGGCGCGCAGCCGCTCCTCCAGCCAGTCGAGGGCGGAGGCGTCCAGGTGGTTGGTGGGCTCGTCGAGGAGCAGCAGCTCGGGTGCGGCCGCCAGTACGCAGGCGAGCGCGAGCCGGGCCGCCTCCCCGCCGGACAGCGAGCCGAGCGTCCGCGCGCGCCCGAGGTGCGGGACGCCGAGCCCGTGCTGGGCCGCTTCGAGGCGGGCGTCGGCCCGGTAGCCGTCGCGGGCCTCGAAGGCGGCCACCAGGTCGCCGTAGGCGGCGAGCTCGGCCGGGCCCGCCGAGCCGAGGGACTCCTCGGCGAGCCGGATGCGTCGCTCCAGGTCCCGCAGCTCGGCGAGCGCCTCGTCCACGGCGTCCTGGACCGTGGCGTGCGGGGGCAGTTCGGGGGTCTGTGCGAGGTAGCCCGTGCCGCCCTCGGCCACCACCCGCACCTCGCCGTCGGCGGCCGCGCTACGCCCCGCGATCAGGCGCAGCAGCGTCGACTTGCCGGAGCCGTTCTCGCCGATGACGCAGACGTGCTCGCCGGGCCGCACCGACACTGAGACCCGCTCCAGGACCGGCCGGTCCGGGTAGCCGAACGACACGTCCCGCAGGACCAGTTGACTCACCTGGACCCCTTCCCGTAGGTGTACGGCAGCGGTACGTCCGCCCGGCTCGGGTTTCCGTACGCCCGTCGGCACGCCCGTCGGCACGCCCGTCGGCTCAGGCGGGCTGGCCGAACAGCTCCTGCAGCACGTCCTCCATGGTGACGAGGCCCGCGAGCCGTCCGTCCTCGCCGAGCACCGCCGCCACGTGGGTGCGGCTGCGGCGCATCGCGGTGAGGACGTCGTCGAGCGGGGTGTTCTCCCGTACGCGAGCGATCGGGCGCATGTCCCGGACCTGGAACGGGAGGTCGCGCGGGGACGCGTCCAGGGCGTCCTTGACGTGCAGGTAGCCCACGATGCGGCGGCTCTGGTCGACCACAGGGAAGCGGGAGAACCCGGAGCTCGCCGACAGCTGCTCCAGCTGCTCGGGGGTGACGCCGATCTCCGCGTACACCACCTGCTCCAGCGGGAGCACCACGTCACGGACCGGGCGGCGGCCCAGTTCGAGTGCGTCGTGCAGGCGCTCCTGCGCGCGGTCGTCGATCAGGCCCGCGTCCCCGGAGTCCTTGACGAGCCGGGCCAGCTGGTCGTCCGAGAACGTGGCCTCCACCTCGTCCTTGGGCTCGACCCTGAGCAGCTTCAGCAGGGCGTTCGCGAAGGCGTTGATCGCGAAGATCACCGGGCGCAGGGCCCGTGTGAGCGCCACAAGCGGCGGGCCGAGCAGCAGCGCGCTGCGCACCGGCTCGGCGAGCGCGATGTTCTTCGGGATCATCTCGCCGGTCAGCATGTGCAGATAGGTGGCCACGGCCAGCGCGATCACGAACGACACCGGGTGGATCAGGCCGTGCGGCACGCCGGCCGCGTCGAAGACCGGCTCCAGGAGGTGCGCGATGGCGGGCTCGGCGACGATGCCGAGGACCAGGGTGCACAGCGTGATGCCGAGCTGGGCGGCGGCCATCAGGTGCGAGACGTGCTGCAGGCCCCACATGACGCTGCGGGCCCGCCGGTCGCCCTCGTCGGCGTGCGGTTCGATCTGGCTGCGGCGCACCGAGATCAGCGCGAACTCGGCGCCCACGAAGAAGGCGTTGACCACGAGGGTGGCCAGGCCGATGAGTAGCTGGATCGCGGTCATCGCGCACCCTCCCCGTTCACGGGCGTGCCCTTCGCGTCGCTCGAGTCACTCTTGTCGTTACGGCCGATTGGACTGCCTGCGCCACCCGGACCCGTGGGGCCCGTCGGCACCCCGGGCGCACCGCCGCGACCCGGCAGGTCCAGCGGTGCGTGCAGCAGAAGTCGCGCGGCGCGGTGGCCGCTGGCGTCGAGGACGTCGAGCCGCCAGCCGTCGACCTCGACCACGTCACCCGCGGCCGGGATGCGGCCGAGCTCGGTGGCGACCAGGCCGGCGAGCGTCTCGAACGGGCCGTCCGGCGCGCGCAGGCCGATCTTCGCGAGCTGGTCGGTGCGGGCCGCGCCGTCGGCGGAGTACAGCCTGCGGCCGTGCTCGTCGGCGCCGGCCGGGGCCAGGTCGGACGTCTCGTGCGGGTCGTGCTCGTCGCGGACCTCGCCGACGACCTCCTCGACGATGTCCTCCAGGGTGGCGACACCCGCGGTGCCGCCGTACTCGTCGATGACGACGGCCATGGTGCGCTTGCCGGAGATCCGGTCGAGCAGGCGGTCCACGGTCAGCGTCTCGGGGACGAACAGCGGCTCGCGCAGCACCTCGGCGACGGGGAAGCGGGGCCTGCGCTCGGCGGGTATGGCGAGCACGTCCTTGATGTGCGCGACGCCGACGACGGAGTCGAGGTTGCCGCGGTAGACGGGGAAGCGGGACAGGCCGGTGGCGCGGGTCGCGGTGGCCACGTCCTCGGCGGTGGCCTGGATGTCCAGGGCCATCACCTGCACGCGCGGCGTCATCACGTTCTCCGCGGTGAGGTCCGCGAGGTTCAGCGTACGGACGAACAGCTCGGCCGTGTCCGCCTCCAGGGCGCCCTCCTTCGCCGAGTGGCGGGCGAGGGCGACCAGCTCCTGCGGGCCGCGCGCGGACGCCAGCTCCTCGGCGGGCTCCAGGCCCATGCGGCGCACGGAGCGGTTCGCGGTGTTGTTGAGGTGCGTGATCAGCGGCTTGAAGGCGGCGCTGAACCAGCGCTGCGCGGTGGCCACGCGCTTGGCGACGCCGAGCGGATTGGAGATCGCCCAGTTCTTCGGGACGAGCTCGCCGACGACCATCAGGACGATCGTGGAGAGCACCGTGCCGAGGGTCAGGGCGACGCCGTCGGCGGTGGCCTTCGTCAGGCCGATGGCGTCGAGCGGCCCGGCGAGCAGCGTGCCGATCGACGGCTTGGCGAGCATGCCGATGACGAGGCCGGTCACGGTGATGCCGAGCTGCGCGCCGGACAGCTGGAAGGTGAGGCTGCGGACGGCCTTGAGGGCGCTGTCCGCACCGCGCTCACCGTCGGCGACGGCGCGCTCCAGGCTGCTGCGCTCGACGGTGGTGAGGGAGAACTCGGCGGCGACGAACACACCGCAGGCCAGTGTGAGCAGCAGGGCCACGCCGAGCAGGAGCAGTTCGGTCATCGGGTCACCTCCGTCCCATGATCGGGCAGGGGAGGGACGGCCGCGCGGTGTCGGCGGAATGTGCTACTGGGAGGCTCGCCCATCGGCGGACGCTCACACCTTTCCTTCGGGTACGGGCGCTCCGCTCGTACTGGATCTCGTACTGAGTCCCCTGTCTGGAACTGACGAGTGCTGAGCGGAGTGCGGAGTATCCAGAGTAAAGGATCAGCAAAAGAACCGGCCGGGGCGGCCGTCAGGGGCGCTCCGTGAGCGGCTTCACCCAGCGCCGCCAGTGGTCCTCGCGGTGGTAGCCGGCGGCGGCCCACGCCTGCTGCGCGCGCTCGTTGGCCTCCAGGACCATGGCGTCCCCGCGCCGCCCGCCGAGCGCCGTGAACCGTTCCTCGGCGGCCGCGAGCAGCGCCGTCGCGATGCCCCGCCTGCGGTGCGAGGGCAGCACGGCGAGGCGGTAGAGGCTGCAGCGCCACCCGTCGTATCCCGCGATCACGGAGCCGACGAGCTGCCCGTCGGCCTCCGCGAGAAGCAGGGCGCCGGGGTCGCGCGCGACGAGCCCGGTGACCCCGGCCTCGTCGTCGCTGACGCTGGTTCCCTCGGCGGCCTCCTTCCAGAAGGCGAGCACGGCGGCGGCGTCGGCGGCTTCGGCGGTACGGATCTTCGGATCGCCGGTGATCGGATCGCCGGGGTTCGGATCGCTCAGGGTCTGGTGGCTCATGATCGGCAGCGAAGCACGGCACGGACCGCGGCCGCGGGGAATTTCACGGACCGAGACGACCGCCCCCGCAGAGTGCGCCGAGGACGCTGAACCCGCCCGCCGTACCGGCCCGTACGCCGGTTCGTATCATGTCCACTCCAACGAACGGGGAGGCGTACGCGGATGGAACAGCTGGCTCCTGACGAGCCCAGGGAGATCGCCGGTTACCGCCTCCAAGGGCGCCTCGGCCAGGGCGGCATGGGCGTGGTCTACCTGTCGCACACGCGCGGCGGCCAGCCCGTCGCGCTGAAGGTGGTGCGCCGCGAGTACGCCCAGGACCCCTTGTTCAAGGAGCGGTTCAGCCAGGAGGTCGCGGCCGCCCGGCGCGTGCAGGGCCCGTACACCGCGCCCGTTCTGGACAGTCGCACCGAGGACGGCGAACTCTGGCTCGCCACCGCGTACGTCCCCGGGCCGCCGCTCTCCGAGGCCGTGAGCCGGCACGGGGCCCTTCCGCTGCGCACCGTCCTGCAGTTGGCGGGCGGGGTGGCCGAGGCGCTGCAGACCATCCACGGCGCGGGCATCGTGCACCGCGACCTGAAGCCGTCCAACGTGCTGCTCGGCGCGGACGGGCCGCGCGTCATCGACTTCGGCATCGCGCGCGCCGCCGACACCGCCGCCCTCACCGGTACGAACGTCGCGCTCGGCACGCCCGCCTACATGGCGCCCGAGCAGGCCACCGGCGGTGACATCACCCCGGCCCTCGACGTGTTCGCGCTCGGCCTCGTCCTGCACTACGCGGTCACCGGCACGCACGCCTACGGCGAAGGCCCCTCGCAGGCGATCCTGCACCGCATCGTCGCGAACGAGCCCCAACTCGACGGCTGCCCGCAGGAGTTGCGCGGCCTCGTGGAGAGCTGCCTGAGCCGGGACCCGGCGGCCCGGCCGACTCCGGCGGAGATCGTCGAGCACTGTCACGCCGCAGCGGGCGCCGCCGGACTCGACCGGTCCGAGGGCTGGTGGCTGCCGCCGGGCCTGGCGCAGGCCGTCGAGCAGCAGGAGCACACGATGCGGATCGCCGCGTCGACTCCACAGCCCCCGCAGCACGCCCCGCAGCCGGGCCCGGTCGCGGACTTGCCGACGCAGCCGCCCAACTCACCGCCGCAGCAGCCGAGTTACCCGCAGGCACCGAGCACGCCCCCGCCCCCGCCGTCCGCACCCCAGCAGTACGCGACCCCCGTGCCGCAGCAGCAGACCGCCGCCGACACGGCGCCGCGCCGCCGCCGGACCGGGCTGATCGTGGCGGGCGCGGTCGTCGCCGTGGTGGCCGTCGGCGCGGGCTCGGTCCTCGGCTACAAGATGCTGGCCGAGGACGACACGCTGCCCTCGACGGAGGCCGGCGGACAGACCACGGGCGGACCGGACCAGAACGCCGGCGGTTCGCAGCAGCCGACCGGCGACGGGAGCGCAGCCGACTCCGGCGGCGGGGAAGGGAGTTCGGGCGGCGAGCAGCAGCCCGCCCCCGGCGGCGCGAAGACCGAGGCGGGCTGGCGCCTGACCGTGCAGGACAAGACGGTCACGATCGCCGGGCCCAAGCCGGAGAAGGCCACCAACGTGTCCAAGTGCGACACCGTGCACGTCGACGTCGACAACGACTTCCGGGTGACCCGCCCCGGCAACATCGACGCCGCCGACTACCTCGGCGCCCTCGCGTACCACGCTTGCGCCGAACCCGAGGAGGAGGAAGGCCTGCAGGCGACCGACGGCAGCATCATGAACACCGTCACCGCCGAGTTCCCCACCCCCAGCGCCTGCCTCAAGGCCGCCCGCGACAGCTCCCTGCCCAACCCGATCCCGCTCGACGAGCTGCGTGACGACTCGTTCCTGAAGAAGGGCGTCGGGATCTGCGTGGAGACCGCCGACAAGGCGGTGGCCCACCTCTGGATCCGCAAGGTCAACCGGGACACCCCGGACAGCCTGCCGACGTATCTGACGACGGCCACCCTCTGGGAGCCGGAGAAGTAACTCCCGTAAGCGTGAAGGGGGTTGGAGCCGCGCCCGGCGTCCGTGCGGGCGCGGCTCACTCATACGGATCGCGGATGCTCACTCGTGCGCGATCGCCGCAAGCACGTTCATCCGCGACGCCCTGAGCGCCGGTACGAGCGCCGCCGCCAGGCCCACCACCACCGAGCCGAGCACCACCGCGACGACCGTGCCCCACGGGATCGCCAGCTCCGTCAGGCCCTCCAGGGCGAGCACCTGCTGCATCGCGAGCCCCCACACCAGGCCGAGGCCGAGCCCGAGTACCGCGCCGAACACGGCGATCACCACCGATTCCAGGCGGATCATCCGCCGCAACTGCCGCCGCGAGAGGCCGATCGCGCGCAGCAGCCCGATCTCCCGCGTGCGCTCCACGACCGACAGGGCGAGGGTATTGACCACGCCGAGCACCGCGATCACGATCGCCAGGCCGAGCAGCGCGTACACCAGATACAGGAGTACGGCCAGCTGCTCGCGCACCAGCTCCTTGTAGTCGGCCTGGTCCCGGACCTGCACCTGCGGATACGGGTCGAGCGCCGTGTCCAGGGCGGTGCGCAGCGCGGCCGGGTCCGTGCCGTCGGCCGCGTTCACGAACAGCACCGCGTCCTGCCCGCCCGGCACGTACCGGTCCGCCGTGCCCATGCCGACGAAGAGGTTGCCCTCGGCGACGGGCGAGCCGGGACCGCCCAGGTCGGTGAGCGCCCCGACGGTCAGCTCGGCCCTCCGGTCGCCGGGGAACTCCACGCGCACCTTGTCGCCGACCCGCACCCGGTGCTCGTCGGCGAACTCCTGGTCCATGCCGATGTGTTGCGGCGCGAGCGCGTCCGCGGGGCCGCCCGCCGTGTACGGCACGCGGACCACCCGGTCGAACCCCGGGCCGTACGCGGCGGCCGCCGTCTCGACGCGTCTCCCGTCCGGCAGCGACAGCGCGAGCGGCACGAACCGCTGCCGTACGACGAGCCCCGCGCCCGCCACGCCCTCGACGCGCGCGGTGATCTCGTGCGGGAACGGCCGGAAGTTGCGCGCCTGCACCAGGAAGTCGGCGCCGAGCGTCCGGTCGATCTCCTTGTCGAACGACGCCGTCATCGACGCGCTCGCCACCGAGAGCCCGCCGACCAGCGCGAGCCCCACCATCAGGGCCGCCGCGGTGGCCCCGGTGCGGCGCGGGTTGCGCAGCGCGTTGCGCTGGCTCATCCGGCCCACCGAGCCGAACAGCGCGGGGAACGCCCCGCCCAGGACCCGGATCACCGGGCGCACCAGGAGCGGGCCCGCGATCACCGTCGCGACCAGGGTGAGCACCACGCCGAGGCCGAGCAGCCAGGCCGACGTCGAGGTGTCGGCGCTCACCGCGCAGCCGACGAGCGCCCCGGCCCCGGCCGCCCCCGCCACCGCGCCGACCACGGCACGCACCGTCAACGGCCGCCCCACACCGGCGACTTCGGCGTCCACCAGCGCCGCCATCGGCGAGACCCGCGCCGCCCGCCCGGCCGGCAGATACGCGGCGACGAACGTGACGCCGACGCCCACCGCGTACGCCGCGATCGGGGTGGCCGGGCCGATCACCATCTCCGTGGCCGTCAGGTTCATGCCGAAGAGCCCCATCAGCTCGATCAGCCCGGAGGCGAGCCCGATGCCGACGGCGAGTCCGAGCGTCGAACCGACCAGGCCGAGCAGCAGCGCCTCCACGAGCACCGAGCGCCGCACCTGCGCCCGGTCCGCCCCGAGGGCGCGCAGGAGGCCCAGCTCGCGGGTGCGTTGGGCGATCAGCATCGAGAAGGTGTTGACGATCAGGAACACCCCGACGAGCACGGCAACCCCGGCGAAGCCGAGCATCACGTACTTGATCACGTCCAGGAATCCGCCCAGTTCGGCCGCGGCGGACTTCGCCTGCTCGTCCGCGGTGCGCAGCTCGTACCCGCCGCCGAGCTCCGCCCCGACCCGCCGCTTCAGGGTGTCGTCGGCCACGCCGGGCGCGGCCGTCACCGACAGCGAGGTGGCCGCGCCGGGGTCCCCGAGGAGCTTCCGCTGCGCGGTCGGGGTGTCGAGGAAGACGAGCGCGGCGCCCGGGTTGGTGGTGGTGAACGTGGCGATGCCGACGACCCGTACGGGGAACGAGCCGGGCGGTGCGAGCACGGTCAGGGCGTCGCCGATCCCGAGGCGCCTCCGCTCGGCGGTGTCCGCGTCGAGCAGCGCCTGACCGGGTTCGCGCGGCGCGTGCCCGGAGGTCAGCTCCACCGGACTGCGGTCGGAGACATGCCAGTTGGTGACGATGGTGGGCGGTCCGGTCGTCGGTCCTACGGGCTTTCTGCGGGCGTCGACGACGGTGACGTTCTCCACGGCCGCGTCGACCTGGACGTGCGCGACCCCGTCCACCGCCCGTACGCGCTCGGCCAGTTGGGCCGGGACGGTCGGCACGGTCCCCGACGGGCCTGGCCCGACGCGCTCCCTCGGCGCGACCGTCACGTCCGCCGCCGTGGACGCGAAGAGCCGGTCGAACGTACGGGTCACGGTGTCGGAGAAGATCAGGCTGCCCGCGACGAACGCCACGGAGAGGACGACGGCGAGCGCGGAGAGGACCAGCCGGCCCTTGTGGGCGAAGAAGCTGCGCAGCGTCGCCTTCAGCACGGCCGCCTCACCCCTTGAGACGTTCGAGCACGGCCTCGGCGCTCGGCTTCGCCATCGTGTCCACGATCCGCCCGTCGCCGAGGAAGAGCACCAGATCGGCGTGGGCGGCGGCGCCCGGGTCGTGGGTCACCATGACGACGGTCTGGTTGAGCCGGTCCACGGCCTCGCGCAGGAAGCCGAGCACTTCGAGCCCCGCGCGCGAGTCCAGGTTGCCGGTCGGCTCGTCCGCGAAGATCAGCTCGGGCCGGGAGACGAGGGCCCGCGCGCACGCCACCCGCTGCTGCTGGCCGCCGGAGAGCTGCGCCGGCCGGTGGCCGAGCCGGTCCCGCAGCCGGAGCGTGTCCACGACCCGCTCCACCCACGCCGGGTCCGGCCGGCGGCCCGCGATGTCCAGGGGCAGCGTGATGTTCTCGGCGGCGGTCAGCGTCGGCAGCAGGTTGAAGGACTGGAACATGAACCCGACCCGGTCCCGCCGCAGCCGCGTCAGCTCCCGGTCCTTGAGCCCCGTGATCTCCGTCCCGCCCAGCCAGACGCGGCCCGCCGTCACCGAGTCGAGCCCGGCCAGGCAGTGCATCAACGTGGACTTCCCGGAGCCCGAAGGACCCATCACCGCCGTGAACCGGCCGCGCGCGATGTCCACGTCGACCGCGTCGAGCGCACGGACGGCTGTCTCCCCGGTGCCGTACGCCTTGGTGAGACCGCGGGCGCGGGCCGCGACCGGATCGGACTCCGCATCCGCCGCGGCGTCCACTGCGGCAGTTCTGGCCAAGGCAGCCTCCTCCGGGCCGACCACGTGAGCCGAGTCACCGAACAAGACCACGGTAATCCGCCGTACGGGAGGCCGGGACTCGCCTTGTCGTTGCTAGCGTTTCGGCGCTAGCGTGAAGGGGTGGCCAAGACACAGCTGAACGTACGCGTGGACGAGAACACCGCTCGGGCCGCCCGCGAGCGCGCCCTGGCCCGCGGCATGAGCGTGAACCGCTACATCGAGGAGCTGGTCCGCCAGGACGTCGGCGAGGTCGGCCAGACCTTCGTGGACGCCGCGGCCGACTTCATGAAGCAGTACGAGTCGGTGTTCGCCCAGGAGTTCGCGGTCGCCGACGCCCCCGCCCCGAAGCGGTCCGAGGGCAGCCGTTGAGCCTGCGGATCGACCTCGCCTGGCTGTTGATGATCGCCGAGGAAAAGACCCCCTCCGACCCGCAGGTCGCCGACTGGGGCTCCCTGGTCGCCGCCGTCGCCCGGCACGAGGCGGAGATCTTCGGCGTGCCCGTCTACGACGACCCGCACACCCGGGCCGCCGCCCTGCTGCAGCAGCTTCTGCACATCCCCGCCCTGGAGCGGGCCAACGCGATGTTCGCCTCGGCCGTCGCGTACGCCTATCTCGTCGCCGACGGCCAGAAGGTCGTCACCTCGCCCGAGCAGGTCCGCGACCTGGCCCGCCTCGTCAAGGACGGCACGGCCGACGTGCACGCGATCGCCGACGAGCTACGGCAGTGGAGCGACTGAGCCGGCCCGCTCACGCGTCCCCGACCGGCCGCCGCGCGGTCCCGAGCACACAGAACGAGGTGGGCAGCTTCGGCCCCCGCGCGGGCACGAGCAGACGGCGGTACGAGCTGACCTCGAAGCCGGCCGTACGGATCGAGTCGAGCGGAGCGCGCCCCACATGGCAGCCGCCGAACAGCCGCGGCCACACCGTACGGTCGAGCCCCTTCTGCACGGCCCGCATCGCCCGGCCGTCCGGGTCCTGCCCGTGCTCGAAGAACCGCAGCTCACCGCCGGGCCGCAGCACCCGGCGCAGCTCGCCGAGCGCCCGCGGCACGTCCCGCACGCTGCACAGCACGAGCGACAGGACGGCCGCGTCGAAGGCCTCGCTCTTCACCGGCAGCGCCTCGGCCGCGCCCGGCACCACGTCCACGGGCACCTCCGCCCGCAGCGCCGCCTCCACGGCGAGCCGGCGCAGCACGCTCTCCGGTTCGATCGCCACTACCTCGGAGACAGTGCTCGGATAGTGCGCGAAGTTCAGCCCGTTGCCCGCGCCGATCTCGATCACCCGCCCGGACAGCCCGGCGAGCAACTCCTCCCGGTGCGGCCCGACGACGGACTCGGCGGCTTTGCTCTGCCAGGCGTAGAACCGGGCGAAGAGCGGGTGGTGAACGGTGTCTTTCGCGGTACGCGTGGGCCGCAACGGCATGAGAGACCTCCCGGGTCGGGTCACACTCCGCATTCTCCCCTCCCCACCCCTTCCCGAAAGCCTGCGGCGCTTCGGGGGCCAGCCCCCGGCCCCCGCTCCTCAAACGCCGGAGGGGCTGAATTTGCCGGGCCCCGTCAGGGGCGCGGGGAACTGCGCGACCGGCCACGACGGCGCGGGAGTCGAATGACGGCCGGGGCGCGGGGGCTGGGGCGGAGCCCCGGGGCTGTCCGCAGGCCACGCGGCGGCAGCTGCAAATCCGGCTCAGCAGGGAAGGGGCGGGGAGGGGGAGAACCAGCCCGGCGCCGCCGCACGGAACTCCGCCGGCGAAAGAGCCCCCGCCCCCTCCGGGATCAACCCCAACAACGGCGCCCCCGCCGCAACGGGCAGATCCGACACATTGCACTGCTCCGCAAGCCCCGGCGCAGCCGGCCAGGAACCGACCACCACCCCCGCCTGCACAAGCCCTCGCCCCCGCAACGCCTCCCCCGTCAACGCCACCGCGTTCAACGTCCCGAGCCCCGCCGCCGCGACGACCACCACCGGCGCCCCGAGCAGCAGCGCCACGTCCGCAAGCGTGCCGCCCTCGGCGTCGAACCGTACGAGCAGACCGCCCGCGCCCTCGACGAGGACCAGGTCGTGCGAGGCGGCCAACTTCCGCGCCGCCTCGGCGACCTCGTCCGGCCGCACCGGATCCATCCCCGCCCGGCGCGCGGCCGTGTCGGGGGCCAACGGCTCGGGGTAGCGGGCGAGTTCGAGCGCCGTCACGGGGCCCGCGAGCCGCGCCACCTCGTCCACGTCGCCCGGCTCGCCCGGCGCGACCCCGGTCTGTGCGGGCTTGAGGACGGCCACCGAGAGGCCCTCGGCGAGCGCGGCGGCGGCGAGCGCCGCTGTCGTCACGGTCTTGCCGACCTCGGTCCCGGTCCCGCTGACCACCAGAATCGTCACCTCACGCACCCATCCAAGTTCACGCACCCATCCCGGCTCACGCAGCCCTCGCCGCCGCGCCGACCGCTCGGCAGATGCGGGCCACGTCCGCGTCACCGGTGACGAAGGGCGGCATCGTGTAGATCAGGTCGCGGAACGGCCGCAGCCACACACCTTCCGCGACCGCGGCCCGGGTCGCCGCGGCCATGTCGACCTCGTGGTCGAGCTGGACCACGCCGATCGCGCCGAGCACCCGTACGTCCCGCACACCGGCCGTACCCCTCAACGCGCCGAGCCCGTCCGCGAGTCCGGTCTCGATCCGTTTGACCTCGGCCCGCCAGTCCTGCGCGAGCAGCAGCTCGATGGAGGCGCAGGCCACAGCGGCGGCCAGCGGGTTGCCCATGAACGTCGGCCCGTGCGCGAGCACCGGTACCTCGCCGCGCGAGATCCCGTCCGCGACGCGCGCCGTGCACAGCGTCGCCGCGAGCGTCAGGTAACCGCCCGTCAGGGCCTTGCCCACGCACATCACATCGGGCGTGACGGCCGCGTGGTCGGCGGCGAACAGTGTGCCCGTACGGCCGAAGCCGGTGGCGATCTCGTCGAAGACGAGCAGTACGCCGTGCTCGTCGCACGCCTCCCGCAGCACCCGCAGATACGCGGGGGAGTGGAAGCGCATCCCGCCCGCGCCCTGCACCAGGGGCTCCACGATCACCGCGGCCACCTCGTGCGCGTGCGCGGCGATCGCGTCCCGCAACTGCTGCGCGTACGACTCCTCGTACGCGGCGGGCGGCGGGTCGGCGAAGATCTGCCGGGGGAGCGCGCCCGACCACAGCTCGTGCATGCCGCCCTCGGGGTCGCACACCGACATCGGCTGCCAGGTGTCCCCGTGGTAACCCCCGCGCCAGGTCAGGAGCTTGTGCTTCTCGGGGCGGCCGAGCGAGCGCCAGTACTGCAGGCACATCTTCACGGCCACCTCGACCGACACGGAGCCCGAGTCGGCGAGGAAGACGTGCTCCAGGCCCTCGGGCGACATGTCGACGAGGTGCTTCGCCAGCCGTACGGCGGGCTCGTGCGTGAGCCCGCCGAACATCACATGGCTCATCCGGTCCAGCTGACCGCGCGCCGCGTCGTTGAGCACCGGGTGGTTGTAGCCGTGGATCGCCGACCACCAGGAGGACATGCCGTCCACCAACTCGCCGCCGCCGTCCGCGAGTCGGAGCCGCACCCCGGACGCGGACTCGACGACCAGCGGCTCCCGGCGGCCGGGCATCGGACCGTACGGGTGCCAGACGTGGCGGCGGTCGAGGTCGAGCAGTTCGTGCGTGGAGAGGCCAGGCTCAGGCATTGGGCGCCAGGTCCGTGCCCGCACCGCGGCGGCGCACCGCCACCAGGTCCGTACGCGCCTCGTCCGCGGGCGCAGCCTCGGCAGGCTGCTCCTCGGCGGCGGAACCGCAGGGTCCGCAACCCCCGCCCTCAGCATGCGAACCGCACCCCGACTCCGCGTGCGACCCGCACCCCGAGCCCGACTCCGCGTGCGAACCGCAGCCCGAAGCGCCCGCCGCGCGCCGGTGCTCGGGCAGCGTCACCTTGTCCGCGCCCTCCACCTCGAACCCGGCGTCCGCGATCATGTCCAGGTCGGCCTTGCCGGCCTGGCCCTCACTGGTCAGGTAGTCGCCGAGGAAGATCGAGTTGGCCAGGTGCAGCGCGAGCGGCTGCAGCGAGCGCAGATGCACCTCGCGCCCGCCCGCGAGCCGTACCTCCACGTCCGGGCAGACGAACCGCACCATCGCGAGGATGCGCAGCGCCCGCTGCGGCGTCAGGTTCCACTCCTTGGCGAGCGGCGTGCCCTCGAACGGGATCAGGAAGTTCACCGGCACCGAGTCCGGGTCCAGCTCGCGCAGCGAGTACACGACGTCGACCAGGTCCTCGTCGCTCTCGCCCATGCCCGCGATCAGGCCCGAGCACGCGGAGAGCCCGGCGGCCTGCGCCTGCTGCACGGTGTCCACCCGGTCCTGGTACGTGTGCGTGGTGGTGATCTCGCCGTACGTCGACTCGGAGGTGTTGAGGTTGTGGTTGTACGCGTCGGCGCCCGCGGCCCGCAGCCGGTCGGCCTGGCCTTCGGAGAGCAGGCCGAGGCAGGCGCAGACCTCGACGTCCTCGTTCTGTTCCTTGATCGCCTCGATGGTCTTCGAGACCCGGTCCACGTCCTTGTCGGTCGGACCGCGGCCGCTCGCCACCAGGCAGACCCGCTTCGCGCCGCCCGCGACACCGGCGGCCGCCGCCTCGGAGGCCTGGTCGGGCTTCAGCCAGGTGTACTTGAGGATGTCCGCCTTCGAGCCGAGCCGCTGTGAACAGTACGAGCAGTCCTCGGGGCACAGGCCGGACTTGAGGTTGACCAGATAGTTGAGTTTCACCCGCCGCCCGAACCACCGGCGGCGCACCTTGCCCGCCGCGGCCACCACGTCCAGGAGTTCGTCGTCGGTCGTCGCCAGGACGGCGAGAGCCTCTTCACGGGTCGGCAGTTCGCGCCTGAGTCCCTTGTCCACCAGCGTGTTCAGCAGGTCCATGAGGTGTGATCCTCGCTTACGGCAGGGTCCGCGGCCAAGTAGGAACCTCACAATAGGTCGGCCACGGGGTGTGGGTATTGCCACACCCTGACCGGGCCTTTCGGCAACTAGTGTCTGTTGACTGCAGACAAAGCGACCGGGACGATCAAGGCGCGCGGAACCGGGCGGTCCACGCCCTCCCGTACGCCGTGCGAGGGATGGCCGATGCACCGCAAGGAGACCCACAGCCGACGCGCCGGCGACCCCTTCGGCTGGCTGGACGAGCAGTCCGAACGCCGCCGCGCCGCCGGTCTCGTACGCACCCTCAGGCCCCGCTCGGCCGACAGCGAGCTCCTCGATCTGGCGAGCAACGACTACCTCGGTCTCGCCCTGCACCCGGAGGTCACCGAGGGCGCGGCGGCCGCGGCGCGGCGCTGGGGCGGCGGCGCCACCGGCTCCCGCCTCGTCACCGGCACCACGGCCCTGCACACCGAACTGGAGCGTGAGCTGGCCGAGTTCTGCGGCTTCGAGGCCGCGCTCGTGCTGTCCTCCGGGTACGCCGCGAACCTCGCAGCCGTGACCGCGCTCGCCCCGCACAGCGGCCTGATCGTCTCCGACGCCGGCAACCACGCCTCGCTCATCGACGGCTGCCGCCTCGCCCGCGCCACCACCTCGGTCGTCGCACACGCCGACCAGGACGCGGCCCGCAAGGCCCTCGACGGCCACCAGGGCCCGGCGGTCGCGGTCACCGACGCGGTGTTCTCGGTCGACGGCGACGCCGCCCCGTTGCCCCAACTGGCCGAGGTCTGCGGGGAGTTCGGCGCCGCACTGCTCCTCGACGACGCACACGGGCTCGGCGTGCTCGGCGACGGCGGCCGGGGCTCGGCGCACGCCGCGGGACTCGCGGGCGCGCCGGACGTGGTCGCCACGCTCACCCTGTCCAAGTCGCTCGGCAGTCAGGGCGGTGCGGTCCTCGGCCCGGCCAAGGTGATCGAGCACCTGGTCAACACGGCCCGTACGTTCATCTTCGACACCGGCCTCGCCCCGGCCGCCACCGGCGCCGCGCTCGCCGCGCTGCGCCTGCTCCGCCGCGAACCCGAACGCGCGGCCCGCGCCCGCGAGGTGGCGAGCGCCCTGCACACGCAGTTGACGGCGGCAGGGCTGACGACGGTCCGCCCGGACGCCGCGGTGGTCTCGGTGCACGCACCCACCCCGGACGAGGCGGTCGCCTGGGCGGCGGACTGCCGCACGGCCGGTCTGGTCGTGGGCTGCTTCCGCCCGCCGTCCGTCCCCGACGGCATCTCACGCCTTCGCCTCACGGCTCGCGCCGACCTGACGGACGCTCAAGTGACGGACGCGGTACGCACGATCGTGCGCACCGCGCCCGCAGGAGCCCTCAAGGGCTGATCCTTCAGAGCCCGCTCCCGGACGCCTCACCTCGGACGGCGGCGAGGAAGGAGTCCCAGGCGGCGGCGGTGAACAACAGGGCCGGGCCGCGGGTGCGCTTCGAGTCGCGCACGGCGAGCCGCTCGGCCAGCGGGCCCCGCCTGATCGGCGCGGTCTCCACACAGTTGTTCATCCCGGTGCTGCGGCTGCTGCGCCGCCAACGGGCGTCGTGCGGTGCGCTGTTCAACGTGGTGCTGGTGGGTACGTACCGAGGCAGAGCTGACATGGTGCCTCCTTACGTGCCATCACCGATCCCGGCGATGAATTCCAGGCTGTCATCGGGCGGAAGCGCGTGTTCTCCCAGCGAGTCGAAGGCCTCGCTGTAGGCCTGGAGGTCTTCTTTCCGTTCGAGATAGAGGCTACTCACCAAGTGGTCGAGGACAACCACGTCCAGATCGGCGATGTTCGGAAACGAGAACATGACGAAAGGACCCGTAAGCCCGACGTGCGCCCCGGCCGCGAACGGCAGCACCTGAAGCCGTACGTGCGGCAGCTCCCTGCCCACCTCCACGAGATGTCTCAACTGCCGTGCCATCACGCCGTATCCGCCGATGGGGCGGCGCAGGACCGCCTCGTCGAGCACCGCGCTCAGCTCCAAAGGCGGGTCCCCGCGCAGCACGTCCTGCCGGGCGAGCCGGATCTCGACGAGCGTGTCCACCTGGTCCTCGGGCAGCCCGTCGAGGGAGGCGCGGGTGACCGCGCGTGCGTAGTCCGGCGTCTGCAGCAGACCGGGCACCACCGAGGTCTCCAACGTACGAAGGTGGCAGGCCTGCGACTCCAGGCTGATGAAGTCGCGGTACGCGGGCGGCAGTAGGCCCTTGTAGGCGTGCCACCACTGCTGCCGCGCACCCCGCTCGCCCTCCGCGCCGCCCGCCAACGCCTCCAGGAGAGCGCGGAGTTGGGCGTCCCGCACCTCGTACGCGTCGAGCAGCAGCGTGACGTCCGCGGCCTTGGCGCTGCTGCGGCCGGTCTCGATGCGGCTGACCTTGGACTGGTGCCAGCCGACCCGCAGCGCGGCCTGGCCGCTCGTGAGCCCCGCACGGTCCCGCAGCGCTCGCAGCTCCGCGCCCAGCTTGCGGCGCCGCACGGCAGGTCCGTACTGCATGGCCGACTCCTCTCCGGCGACTCCGGGCGACCGCGGTGGCGTCACGGCGCAGCCGACCGGAATGCCGACGCACCTCGATGGGCCAGTCTGCCGCCCAAATACGTTCTGCCGTAGCCAAGTTCACCGCTTCGAGCGACAGATATATGCATATCTCGGGGGATCGGCACGTCGCGCGGCTCCGGGGTGGCAGTCTGGCGCGGAGCACCAGTCCGGGTCCGTCGGTCATCCGGTGATTCACAGGTCATCGACCGCGTGCCGGATACCGGCCCCGGTGGGAAAGGGACAGCGTCGACATGGCAGATCACAAGGAAGCGTCCGTCACTCTGCCGAGCGATCCCGCCTCGGTCTCCAGGGCACGGAAATACGTGACGGAAGTGCTCGCCGACTGGGGCCTGCCGGACGACGCGGAGATCGGGGACACGGTCCGCCTGATCGTCTCCGAGCTGGCGACCAACGCGGTGCAGCACACCCTCGGGCAGTCGCCCACCTTCACCGTCGACCTGGACCTCGAACGCGACGAGCGGCTGCGCATCGGCGTCACCGACAGCCACCCGCGCCTGCCCAAACGCCTCCCGGCGGCGGTGCAGCAGGACAACGGCCGCGGCATGGTGATCATCCGCTGGCTCGCGGCGGAGTGCGGCGGACGCCTCTCCGTGAAGCCCACCCCGGAGGGCGGCAAGACGGTGTGGATCGCCCTGCCGTGGACGGCCCCGGTGCAGCGCTGAGCGCTCCTTCCGGGGCGCCGCTCACCGGTCGTTCGGCGCGTCCGGGCCCGATTCCTTCGGGCTCGCGGGCCGGTCCGCCGCGTCGCGTCCGCTCACGCCCGCGGTCTTGATCAGCCGCGGCAGTACGCCCCAGAGCCCGACGCACATCAGGAACGTCCCCACGCCCGAGGCCACCCCGGCGGCACGGCCCGCCGCGACGTCCACGACGAGCAGCACCGACCCGGTCAGGGCCAGTACGAGCACGCCCATGCCGATCGCCGCGAGCCGCGAGGACACCTGCACGATCTGCGGCTTGGCGTGCCGCTGGAACAGCACGCGATGCACGGCCGCAGGCGCCGTGAACAGCGCCGCGGCCGCGACGGCGAGCAGCAGGGTGGCGACGTACGTGCCGCGCTGCACGGAGTCCAGGGACGGGAAGCGCGGCGTGAACGCCAGGGTCAGCAGGAACGCGAAGAGGATCTGCACGCCGGTCTGCGTGACCCGCAACTCCTGCAGAAGCTCACCGAAGTTCCGGTCGGCGCGCTCGAACGGCGTCTCGCGGCGGGCGTGGTACCGGGGAGTGTCGTCCCTGGATACGTCGTCCCTGGTTGCGTCGTCCCTGGATTCATCGGCCATGGCCGACGAGTATCCCGGCCGAACGCCCGCAAGCCGCGGAGGCGGGGCCCTTCCGGAACCGAACCGAACCGGCCCGAGCCGCCGAAACAGAGCCGGTCGGGCGGCGGTTACCGCACCCGCCCGTACGACACGCTGCTGCTCCAGATCTTCTGCAGCCGCACTACGTCACCGGTCTTGGGGGCGTGCCAGATGCGTCCCTCACCGGCGTAGATGCCGACGTGGTAGACGTTCCGGCCGGAGTGGAAGAAGACCAGGTCGCCGCGCTTGCGCCGGTCCGCGGCGACGCGACGGGTGCCGTTGTACTGCTGCGCCGCGGTGCGCGGCAGCCTCTTGCCGGCCTTCTTGTACGAGTACAGGGTCAGGCCCGAGCAGTCGAAGCGGCGTGGGCCCGTGGCGCCCCAGCGGTAGGGCGAGCCCTGCTTGGCGGCCGCGACGTGCAGGGCCCGCGCCGAGGCGGAGGCGGCCTCGGCCTCGGTCGCGGCGCCGGGGGCCAGGGTGGTGCCGCCCACTGCGGCGAGGGTGAGGGCCGATGCGGCGCCGGCCCGGGAGAGCAGGGAGGGGATCCGAATTCGCGCGGTCATGCGCAACCCTTCGTCAGCCGCCTGTGAAGGATGACCTGTCGGATTCGGGCCAACGAAGAACGCCCGGCCGCGACTTGCGCCGCGGCTTCACCCCAAGGGGGCCCGGCCGGAGAGTTAGGCCTGACGCCCCGTCGTGCTCGGGTCCTCCACTCCTGCCGATCCACTGTCGTCGACCTGGCATCCGGACGGCGGCAGGACTCGGCGTCCGCCCGGACCGCCCCGCCGCTGCGGCGGGGGCTTGTCGTCGCAGGGATCCTCACGCACAGAACGTGTCAAATCCGTGCATACCCGGCCGGGTGTGATGCTCGTCACATTTGCACTGTTCGGGTTGGTGCGGGGTGTTCGCCGAGGGCGCGAAAAGGCACCTCTGAGGCTCGTACCAGCGACGGAGGAGATCATCGCGCCGCGGCCGCCCCGCGAAGATCGCAACTGCGCGGGTACGACGGCGAGATCGGCCCGTAGGCCATCCGTGCGAGCCCAACTGATAGCGGTATGAGGCCGAACGAAGGACCCGCGGGCCGACGCCCCGTCAACTCGTGGACGTGGGCGGCACCGTGACCCGCCCCGCGCGCCGCTCCCCGTCCAGTACGCGCAGGGCGCGCGCGAGGGTCGCCGCGTGCACCTCGCTCTCGCCCCGCTGGTGCATCACGCTCAGCGCGTCCCGCAGTGCCGTCGCCTTGATGACCAGGGCCTGCGCGGCACGCAGTCCGCCGTACGTGTGTTGGGCGCGCGCCGGGTTGATCCGGCCGAGCAGGTCGACGACTTCGAGGTAGCGGTCGATCAACTCGCCCTCGGCGCGCGTCAGGGCGGGCAGCTCCGGCAACTCCGGTGGCAGCATCGCGGTCCCCTCTCAGTCGTCGCCGGGCGCGAGCAGGGTGGACCTGCGGCTGTCGATGATCCGGTCCACCAGGCCGTACTCCCGTGCCTGTACGGCGTCGAGGATCGTGTCGCGCTCGATGTCGGCGGAGATCCGCTCCCGGCTCTGCCCCGTGTGCCGCGCGAGCATCTCCTCCAAGAGGTCCCTGGTGCGCTGCAGTTCGGCCGCCTGGATCGCCAGGTCGCTGGTCTGGCCGTGCACCGGCTCGCTGAACTCCGGCTGGTGGATGAGGACTCGGGCCCCCGGCAGCATCGAACGCTTCCCCGGCGTCCCCGCCGCGAGCAGCACGGCCGCCGCCGACGCGGCCTGCCCCATGCAGACGGTCTCCACGTCGCAACTCACGTACCGGACGGTGTCGTAGACGGCCGTCATCGCGCTGAACGAGCCGCCGGGCGAATTGATGTAGAGCGAGATGTCCTGGTCGGGCGCGCTGTGCTCCAGATGCATGAACTGCGCCATCACGTCGTTGGCCGACGTGTCGTCGATGGGCGTCCCGAGGAAGACGATCCGCTCCTCGAGCAGCTTCGAGTACGGATCCCGGGTGCGCGTCCCCGAACTCGTGCGCTCGGTGAACTCCGGCAGGACATGGCGTGCGTACGGACGGATCATGGCGGGCTCCTCCGGGCGGCGACTGCACTTCTGTAAAAAATGTACAGGACGTACGTCACGTTATGATGGGCACATGGCCTACGAGATTCCGGTGACGCAAGCACGCGCAGAGCTCGCCGACCTGATCAACCGCGTGGTGTACGGCGGCGAGCGCGTGGTCGTCACCCGGCACGGCAAGCCGCTCGTGGCCCTGGTCTCGGCGGAGGATCTGCGCCGCCTGGAGGAGCTGTCCTCGGACGCCGGCGGCGGCGAGGCCCCGGAGGAGCAGGTCATCAGCTCCGTCTCGACGATCGCCCCGAACCCGGGCTCGGCCGAACCTCAACGCTTCGGCATCGCCGCGGAGCATCGGGGGGCTACGGGGGTGTAGGGCACCGCCCTTCGACCCGCACCGTCGACTCGGGTGCCCCGGCCGGTTCTGCGTCTGCTGCGCCGCCGTGGCTGATCGCGCAGTTCCCCGCGCCCCTAAAGATCAGCCCCTCCCCGCCCCTTCCCGAAAGTCCTGCCGGACAGGCCTCCTCAATCGCCGGAGGGGCTCATTTTGAGCCCCTCCGGCGATTGAGGAGATTCGGGAAGGGGCGGGGAGGGGAAGATTCAGGCGGCTGCCTACGCCCGCCCTCCGGACTGCCGACCCCGCAGCACCCCGCCCAGCAGCACCAGCAGCAACCCCGCCCCCGCCCAAGCGGCCAGCGTCAGCGCGGGGCCGGACGCCGCCGCGGCGTCGAAGAACGAGACCGAGCGCAGCAGCGTCCCGCCCGCGCCCGGCGGCAGCCACTGGCCGATCGCGCCCGCAGGCTCCGGAAGCAGCTGAGGCGCCGAGGCGACACCGGAGAACGGGTTGCCGATCAGGACCACCGTCAGCGCGCCCAGCCCGAGCCCGGCGCGGCCGAGGATCGCCGCAAGCCCGGCCACGGCCGCGCTCGCCGCGAGCGTCGACAGGGCGAGGACGCCGGCTTCCGTCCACCAGTCACCGGTCAGCGCCCCGAGCCAGCTGTGCGTCACGGCCGCTGCCACGATGCCCACCAGCGCGGCCGCGCCCACGAGGGCGACGGCGGCCCGCAGCCCGCGCAGCCCGAGCAGCGTCACCACCGCGCCCGCCGCGACCCCGGCGAGCGCCATCGGCAGCACGCTCGCGCTGAGCGCCGCCCCGCGCGGGTCGCCGGGTGGTGCCGCCACCACGTCCTCGACCTGGACCGGAGCGCCCTTCGGGGCCTGAGCCGTGACCGCCTGCTGCAGCAGCTGCGCGACGACGGGGCTCGCGGCGGAGGCGGTGAGCAGCCGGGGCCCGTGCTCGGTGGCGACGATCGCCCCGTACACGTCCCGGTCCTCGATCGCGGTGCGCGCGGCGGCCTCGTCCTCGTACCGATGCACGTCGAACGCGCCCTCCTCGCGCTGGAGTTGACGCTCGACGCCGGCCGCCGCCGCGGGCGCGCCGGCGACCGCGATCGGCAGGTCGCGGGGCGCCGTGCGGGCGGCGGGCCAGGCGAAGGCCCACAGGGCGAGGGCGACGAGCGTCGGGACGAGCACGAGCACGGCGATCACATGCCGGGACCCCGCGGGCGGCGGGGCCGGTGCGGCCGTGGATGTCGTGCCGGGCGTGGTGGTGGCGGAAGACATGGTGGGCTCCGCTTCTATAGAGAATGATCGTTCGTTTTCCTTCGTGTCGCCACTGTCTCGCCGGGGCCGCGTCTTGTCAAGAATGAATGTTCGTTTTAACTTGGGGGCATGGCTCGCGTATCCCAGGAACACCTAGACGCCCGGCGCCGGCAGATCATCGACGGCGCCATCCGCTGCTTCACGCGCAACGGATTCCACGCCACGTCGATGCAGGACGTGCTGCGCGAGGTCGGGCTCTCCGCGGGGGCCGTCTACCGGTACTTCAGCGGCAAGGAGGAGCTGATCGGCGCGATCGTCGGTGAGGCCTTCGGCACCATAAGGGGCGCCTTCGAGGACGCCGCGAAACAGGACCCGCCGCCGCTGCCGGACAAGCTCCTCGCCCACGTGCTCGACACGGTCCTGAACGGCCGGGTCGGCGGCGGCAGCATCGAGTTCCCGCGCCTCGTCCTCCAGGTGTGGGCGGAGACGCTGCGCAACGAGGGCCTCGCGACGCCCCTTCGGGAGGGCTTCGCGGACATGCGGGTCGCATGGGGCAAGCTGGTCGACGCCTATCGCGAGGCCGGGCTGATGCCGGACGACGTGGACGCCGACGCCGTCGCCCGCACGATGATGGCCCTCGCCCAGGGCTTCATCGCCCAGCAGGCCCTCTTCGGGGACGCGAAGGTCGAGCAGCTGGAGGCCGGCCTCCGGGCGCTGATGCGTATGGAAGTGCCCAAGGTCAGTTAACGCGCAGGAAAAACTTCGGCATTAGCGTGCAATGTCTTCCGGCGGGACGACCAAGCCCAGGTCAACAAGATGTTGAAAGCAACTAGTCTCCGCCTGCGTCCTGGCGGAGGCATGCGCCCCAGCAGCCTCCTCGGCCCGGACGATGCCGGTCCCGCCTGCCCGCACCCAGGCGGACCATGACGGACTGTGAGGTGGCACGCGTGCAACTGACCCCGCACGAGCAGGAGCGACTGCTCATCCATGTGGCCGCGGACGTGGCGGAGAAGCGAAGGGCACGCGGGCTGCGCCTCAACCACCCCGAGGCGGTCGCCCTGATCACCTCGCACGTGCTCGAAGGCGCGCGCGACGGCCGCACCGTCACCGAACTCATGTCCTCCGGGCGGAAGTTGCTCAGCCGCGACGACGTCATGGACGGCATCCCGGAGCTGCTCCACGACGTCCAGGTCGAGGCGAGCTTCCCCGACGGGACGAAGCTCGTCACCGTCCACGAGCCGATCGCCTGACGGGGGAGTCCTGCCGATGCCTCTCGCGCCACCCGCCGAACACGCGTCCTCCGCCGTCTCTCTCCGCCCCCTGGTCCCCGGCGAGATCCTGTACGCCGACGACCCGGTGGTCCTCAACGAGGGCCTGCCCGTCACCCGGCTCACCGTCCTCAACACCGCCGACCGGCCCGTCCAGGTCGGCTCGCACTACCACTTCGCCGAGGCCAACCCGGGCCTGGACTTCGACCGTTCCGCCGCGCGCGGACTGCGTCTGAACATCGCCGCGGGCACCGCCGTCCGCTTCGAACCCGGCATCCCCGTCGACGTCGAACTCGTACCCCTCGCCGGGCTGCGCCGCGTACCCGGGCTGCGCGGGGAGACCGGAGGCACCCTCGATGGCTGAGCTGACCCGCGCCGCGTACGCCGATCTGTTCGGCCCCACGACCGGTGACCGGATCCGGCTCGCCGACACCGATCTGCTGATCGAGATCGAGGAGGACCGCAGCGGCGGGCCCGGACGCTCCGGCGACGAGGCCGTGTTCGGCGGCGGCAAGGTGATCCGCGAGTCCATGGGGCAGTCGTGCGTCACCCGTGCCGAGGGCGCCCCCGACACCGTGATCACCGGGGCCGTCGTCGTCGACCACTGGGGGATCGTCAAGGCCGACATCGGCATCCGGGACGGGCGGATCACCGGCATCGGCAAGGCCGGCAACCCCGACACGATGGACGGGGTGCACCCGGACCTGGTGATCGGGCCGGAGACCGAGGTCATCGCGGGCAACGGCCGGATCGTCACCGCGGGCGCGATCGACGCTCACGTCCACTTCATCTCGCCGACGATCGTCGACACCGCGCTCGCCGGCGGCATCACCACCCTCGTCGGCGGCGGCACCGGACCCGCCGAGGGCAGCAAGGCCACCACCATCACGCCGGGCTCCTGGCATCTGGCCCGGATGTTCGCCGCGCTCGACTCGACGCCGCTCAACATCGGCCTGCTCGGCAAGGGCAACACGATGTCCGGCGACGCCATGCACGCCCAACTCCGCGGCGGCGCACTCGGGTTCAAGATCCACGAGGACTGGGGTGCGACTCCGGCCGTGATCGACGCCTGCCTGAACGTGTGCGAGGCGTCCGGGGCCCAACTCGCCATCCACACGGACACGTTGAACGAGGCCGGGTTCGTCGCCGACACCCTCGCCGCGATCGCCGGGCGCTCCATCCACGCGTACCACACCGAGGGCGCGGGCGGCGGGCACGCGCCGGACATCATCACCGTGGTGTCCGAGCCCAACGTGCTGCCCAGCTCCACCAATCCGACCCGGCCGCACACCGTCAACACCGTCGAGGAGCACCTCGACATGCTGATGGTCTGCCACCACCTCAACCCGGCCGTCCCCGAGGACCTGGCCTTCGCCGAGTCCCGCATCCGGCCGTCCACCATCGCCGCCGAGGACGTCCTGCACGACCTGGGCGCGATCTCCATCATCTCCTCGGACTCGCAGGCCATGGGCCGCATCGGCGAGGTCGTCCTGCGCACCTGGCAGACCGCGCACGTGATGAAGAAGCGCCGCGGCCACCTGCCGGGCGACATCCGCGCGGACAACCGTCGCGTACGCCGTTACGTCGCCAAGTACACGATCAACCCGGCCGTCGCCCAGGGCCTCGACCACGAGATCGGCTCGGTGGAGTCCGGCAAGCTCGCCGACCTCGTCCTCTGGGACCCGGCGTTCTTCGGCGTCAAGCCGCTGCTCGTGCTGAAGGGCGGGCAGATCGCGTACGCGCAGATGGGCGACGCCAACGCGTCCATCCCCACGCCCCAACCGGTCCTGCCGCGGCGGATGTTCGGCGCCCTCGGCTCCGCCCCGGCCGGGAACTCCCTGAACTTCGTCACGCGGTCCGCCCTCGACGACGGGCTGCCCGATCGCCTCGACAGCCTCGGCGTCGGCAAGGGGTTCGCGCCCATCAACAGCACACGCGGGGTGACCAAGGCCGACATGCGGGAGAACGACGCGATGCCGCGGGTGCACGTCGACCCGGACAGCTTCGCCGTCACCGTCGACGGCGAGCTGATCGAGTCCGCGCCCGCCGTGGAACTGCCCATGGCCCAGCGGTACTTCCTCTTCTGAGCGCCGTCGCCATGAGCAGAGCCACACTCCTGGTCCTGGCCGACGGCCGCTTTCCCGCCGGCGGGCACGCGCACTCCGGCGGGGCCGAGGCCGCCGTCGCCGCAGGCCGGATCAAGGACGCCGCCGACCTCGCGGAGTTCTGCCGTGGCCGGCTGCACACCAGCGGCCTGGTCGCGGCCGCCCTCGCCGCGGCGGCCGCGCTCGGCGTCGACCCGCTGCTGCTCGACGAGGCCGCGGACGCCCGCACCCCGTCGGCCGCGCTGCGCACCGCCGCGCGGAAGCTGGGCCGCCAGATGATGCGGGCGGCCCGCGCCACCTGGCCCTCCGCGGAGCTCGACGCGCTGGCCGCCGTACGGCCGAAGGGCGCGCACCAGCCCGTCGTGCTCGGGCTCGCCGCGCGCTCGGCCGGGCTCGGGCCCGAGGACGCGGCGTACGTCGCGGCGTACGAGGCGGTCAGCGGCCCCGCCTCGGCCGTCGTACGGCTCCTGAGCCTCGACCCCTTCGACGCGACCGGCGTCCTGGCGCGGCTCGCCCCCGAGCTCGACCGGGTCGCGGCGGACGCGGGTGCGGCCGCGCGGCGGGTGCCGGACGAGGGGGTCGACGCCCTGCCCGCGTCCTCCGCGCCGCTCCTGGACATCGGCGCGGAGGCCCACGCGGCTTGGGCGGTACGGCTGTTCGCGTCGTAGCGGTTCGATGTTCTCTCCCCACCCCGCCCCTTCCCGAAAACCTGCGGCGCCCCGGGGGCTCCGCCCCCGAACCCCCGCTCCTCAATCGCCGGAGGGGCTGAAAATTCAGCCCCTCCGGCGATTGAGGAGGCCCGTCCGGCAGGACTTTCGGGAAAGGGCGGGGAGGGGAAAGACCACCGTCTGAGCCCAACGCCCGCCGCCCCCTGAACCCCACAACCCTGGAGAACCCCATGCACCTCGACCACTCCGACCCCCACTCCCACTCCCACGACGGCCCCGCCGCAGTAAGCGCTGACGCCGTACGGCCCGACGGGCGACGCCGTGCGCTGCGGATCGGCCTCGGCGGACCCGTCGGCTCCGGGAAGACCGCGACCGTGGCCGCGCTCTGCCGGGCGCTGCGCGACGAGCTGTCCCTCGCCGTCGTCACCAACGACATCTACACGCGCGAGGACGCCGCGTTCCTGCTGCGCGAGGCCGTGCTGCCGCCCGAGCGGATCACCGCCGTCGAGACCGGGGCCTGCCCGCACACCGCCATCCGCGACGACATCTCCGCCAACCTGGAGGCCGTCGAGGACCTGGAGGACGAAGTGGGGCCGCTCGACCTGGTGCTCGTCGAGTCGGGCGGCGACAACCTCACGGCCACGTTCTCCCGCGGCCTGGTCGACGCCCAGCTGTTCGTCATCGACGTGGCGGGCGGTGACGACATCCCCCGCAAGGGCGGCCCGGGGGTGACCACGGCCGACCTGCTCGTCGTCAACAAGACCGACCTCGCCCCGTACGTGGGCTCCGATCTGCAGCGGATGGCACGGGACGCGAAGGAGCAGCGGGCCGAACTCCCCGTCGTCTTCCAGTCGTTGCGGTCCGAGGAGGGCGTGTCCGAGGTCGCCGCCTGGGTGCGGCAGCGGCTCGCCGACTGGACCGCCGCGTGACGGTCGGGGGCGCCCTGGCGGGCGGCGGACTTCGGGCGGCCGCCCGCATCCGGGCCGAGGCGGACGCCCGGGGGATCAGCCGGCTCCCGGTCCTCGACGGTGAGGGGCCGCTCGCCGTACGCCGGATCCGCAGCGCGGGACCGGAGGCGCGCGTCGCCCTCGTCGGCGCGATGAGCGCCCCGTTGGGCGGCGACCGGCTGACCGTGGCGGCCGAGGCGGGCCCGGGTGCGCGGCTCGACGTGACCTCGACGGCCGCCACCATCGCCCTGCCGGGCCAGACGAAGGAGCCCGCCCACTACGACGTACGCCTGAGCGTCGAGGAGGACGCCGAACTGCGCTGGCTGCCGGAACAGCTGATCTCGGCCCACGGCAGCGCCCTGCAGGTGACGACCCGGGCCGAAGTGGCCCCCGGTGCCCGCCTGTTGCTGCGCGAGGAGCAGGTCCTGGGGCGTACGGGCGAGCCCCCGGGCAACCTCACGAGCCGCCTCACGGTCCGCTGCGCGGGCCGACTCCTCCTCGACCAGGAACTGGCCTGCGGCCCCGCCGCGCCGTCCGGCTGGGACGGCCCGGCGGCCCTCGCCGGACACCGCGCGCTCGGCCAACTCGTCGTCGTACGCCCAGAGTTGGCGGAGGCCCCGGCGCGGCCGCAGCTGCTCGGGGAGCTCGCCGCCCTGACCCCACTGGCCGGCCCGGGGCTGCTGGTGACGGCGGTGGCACCGGACGCGCTGCGGCTGCGCCGGGCGCTGGACGAGGCGGTGCGGGTGGTGGGGTAGGCAGTGAGGGTGCCGGGGGGCGTGAGCGGGGCGTGAACTCTCCTGCCGTGGGCGACCGGTGAGCGGAGCAGGGGCCACCGGTTATCGGATCGGTAAAGAACATGTGTCCGACCTGTTGTCAGGTACCCCACAGGCGCAAAGATCCCCCGAAGAACGCGTGACGACCTGAGAACGCGTGACGACGATCTGATCGAAACGATCTGGGGGAGGTATCACTTGAGACGCACCGCAGTGCTCGGCTCGGCCGGCACTCTGATCGCGGGGACTCTCATAGCCGGTGCGATGGCGGCTCCAGCGGCCAGCGCCGACAGCGGCCCGCGCACCGCGTCCGAGGCGCGGGGCGTGGCCATCGCGGCCGCGCGCGCGGCGAAGACGGGGGTCGACTGGAAGGACTGCCCGGCGGACTGGGGGCTCGCGAAGCCCGTCCAGTGCGGCTGGGTCAGCGTCCCGCTCGACTACTCCAAGCCGAACGGCAAGCAGATCAAGCTCGCCGTGGACCGGGCCAAGAGCACCGGCACCGCGGACGAGCGGCAGGGCTCCCTGGTCTACAACCCGGGCGGGCCCGGCGGCTCCGGGATGCGCTTCCCGCTGCGCATCACCAACAAGGCCCCGCTGTGGGAGAAGACCGCCAAGGCGTACGACTTCGTGGGCTTCGACCCGCGCGGCGTCGGCCACTCGGCGCCCATCTCCTGCGTCGACCCGCAGGAGTTCGTGAAGGCCCCGAAGCTCGACCCGGTGCCGGACTCCGAGGCCGACAAGCTCGCGCAGCGCAAGCTCGCCGCCGAGTACGCGGACGGCTGCAAGGAGCGCAGCGGCGAGATGCTGCCGCACATGACCACCCCGAACACCGCGCGCGACCTGGACGTGATCCGCGCCGCGCTCGGCGACCGGAAGCTCAACTTCCTCGGGGTGTCCTACGGCACGTACCTCGGCGCCGTGTACGCCACGCTCTTCCCGGACCACGTGCGGCGCATGCTCGTCGACAGCGTCGTGAACCCCTCGCGGGAGAAGATCTGGTACCAGGCCAACCTGGACCAGGACGTCGCCTTCCAGACCCGCTGGGACGACTGGAAGGAGTGGGTCGCGAAGAACGACGCCACCTTCCACATCGGCGACACCCCCGAGAAGGTCGAGGAGCAGTGGCTGAAGCTGCGCGCCGAGGCCAAGAAGGAGCCCATCGGCGGCGTCGTCGGCCCGGCCGAGCTCATCGGGTTCTTCCAGGGCGCGCCGTACTACGACTCCGCGTGGGTGCCGACCGCCGAGGTGTGGAGCAAGTACCTCGCCGGTGACGAGAAGGCGCTCGTCGAGGCCGCCGGACCGGACCTGTCCGACACCGCGGGCAACATCGCGGCGGAGAACGGCAACGCCGTCTACACCGCCGTGGAGTGCACCGACGCCAAGTGGCCCACGGACTGGGCGACTTGGGACCGCGACAACACGGAGCTCCACAAGGACCACCCGTTCATGACGTGGGCCAACGCGTGGATGAACCTGCCGTGCGCCACCTGGGGCGTGGAGCAGCAGACCCCGGTCGACGTGAAGTCCGGCAAGGGCCTGCCGCCGGTCCTCATCGTGCAGGCCGAGCGGGACGCGGCGACGCCGTACGAGGGCGGGGTCGAGCTGCACAAGCGGCTTGAGGGCTCCCGTCTGATCACCGAGAAGAACGCCGGCTCGCACGGCGTGACCAACCTGGTCAACCCCTGCATCAACGAGCGGGTCGACACCTACCTGCTCTCCGGGAAGACCGACAGCCGCGACGTGACGTGCGAACCGCACGCCACGCCCAAGCCGTAGGCCGGGAAACGCGGTCGAGGGGCGGCCGGAGTCGACTGACTCCGGCCGCCCCTCGGCGTGCCGGCCCCGCTGGGGGCACCTCCGCAACTCCGCTGCTACGACCCGGACTTGTCGTCCTTGGCCGCCGCCCGCCGCTCCTTCTCGGCCGCCTTCTCCGCCTGCTTGGCGGCCTGCTTCTCCGCCTGCTTCTCCGCCTGTTCCTCGGCCTTCACGACGGCCGCGTAGCGGTCCACGTACTCCTGGTCCGAGAGCCCCAGGATCGCGTACATGATCTCGTCCGTGACCGCCCGCAGGACCGCCTTCTCGCCGTCCATGCCCTCGTAGCGGGAGAAGTCGAGGGGCGCTCCGAAACGGATCGTCACCTGCCGGAACCGCGGCAGCTTCTGGCCGGGCGGCTGCGCCTCGAACGTGCCGATCATCGCGCACGGGATCACCGGGACCTGCGCCTTGAGCGCCATCGCGGCGACGCCGACCTTGCCCTTGTAGAGCCGCCCGTCGTGCGAGCGCGTGCCCTCCGGGTAGATGCCGAGCAACTCGCCCTTGCCGAGCACCCCGAGACCCTCGCGGATCGCCGCCTGGCCGGCCTCCTTGCCCGAGCGGTCCACCGGGATCTGGCCCGCGCTGTGGAAGAACGCGGCGGTCAGCCGGCCCTTCACACCGGGGCCCGTGAAGTACTCGGCCTTCGCCAGGAACGTGATCCGCCGCTTGATGATGGCCGGCATCAGGAAGTGGTCGGCGAACGACAGGTGGTTGCCCGCGACGATCGCGGCGCCGTCTTCGGGAATGTGCTCCAGGCCCTCGATCTTCGGTCGGAAGATCAGCCGGAGCAAGGGCCCCAACAGCACATACTTGAGCACGTAATAGAACACGGGGTCCCCTCGTTTTCCCGGGGCCGCTCAGCGGCGGTGTTACTGCAGGTCATCTGTGGTGTGAGGGTGAGAAGTGTATGTGCGGACGCCGCCGGGTGTAACCACTTCCGGCTCTACTGGCGGGTAGGGCGCGGGCGTTGCAGCACTGCGGCCGCGCGGGCGGGTGCCCGGCGCGGCCGCAGCGTGGTGGCACCGTCGTCAGCAGGTGCTGCACTGCTCGGGGAGGGTGTCCCAGAAAGAGGTGTCGGCCCGGTCGACGGAGCCGTCGGCGATCGACCGGATGGTGGCCTCCATGGTGAGGACCGACTGCCGGATCAGGTAGCCGTTGGACTTCTGCCCGAGGACGTACGGCTCGTACTCGTGGTCGCTCATGCCGCGCATCTCGAAGAGGAGCGTGGCGATGCCGTACTCGGCCGCGATGCCGTTGCGGCCGATGGTGTTGGCCGTGCCGCCCGCGTAGCGGCCGATGTGGCCCCAGCCGGTGCTGTCGACGTTCTCGTACACGACGGAGCCGAGCCGCTTGGACCGCTCGACCAGCTCGGGCGAGACGTCCGGCGTCGTCGGGTGCAGGATCGAGCCGGACACCAGGTCCCCGTTCACGCGGGACTGGGTGCCCTGGTGGTGCAGGTCGATCGCGTAGTCGATGTCGTAGGCGCGCAGCACGTTCTGGTGCAGGGCCTTGGTCTCGGGCTGCTCCTTGGCCACGTGATCGCGGTTGAGGTCGACCTCGTTGGCGTTGTAGCGGGTCAGATGGCGTTCGCCCTTGGCGAGGTAGCCGTCGAGCGGGAAGTTCACGTCGCCCATCGCGCCGTCGGCGTTGAACATCGGGATGAACAGGACGTTCACGTCGTCGAGCAGCGCGGCGTTGTGCTTCGAGGCGAGGGACTTGATGGTGTGCAGCATGGCCTCGGTGGTCAGCTGCTCGTTGCCGTGCTGCTGCGCCAGGTACAGGATCGTCGGGTTGTCCGGATCGCTCATGTACTTGGCCAGGTGGATGTCGCGGCCCTTGACGGTCTGCCCGATGACCTCGAGCTCCATGGCGTCCTGCTTGGCGTCCTGGTCCTTCAGGAAGCCGGCCACGTCGTCGTACGTGGACAGGATCGAGGTGTTGACCGTCTCGTTGCCCTGGTAGTCGGGGCCTTCCCCGACCGCGGCGGCGTTGCCCGCGAACAGCGTCCCGGTCAGCAGCAGCGCGCCGGTGAGGGCCGCGGTGGTCCTGCGGGCGGAGCGAGGAAAGCCACTGGATCTGCGCATGTGTGTTCGTCCCTGGTGTCTCGGGCGGGGGGCGGCCAGTGGGGGGCAGCGGAGCGGCGAGCTTAATGATCAACATGAAAGCCCGTCAATGCCCTTGTATGTCGACGAAGTTGCCGCAGAGGGCGGCGAGTTGCAGGAAAAATCCCGAAAGTACGTGGTCGCTGCAGGTAGAACGGCTGCCGCGGCCCGGACCGGGGGCGCGACAGGAGCAAGACCCCGTTCACAGATGACGGGCGGCTGCTTAGAGTGGCGCTCGCCACCCCTCGGACGTGCATGACGACACCTGAGGAGCAGTCAATTGTCCGCTCGAAGATGGATTGCCACGCTGGCGAGCACGGCCCTGATCGCGGGTCTCTCCACCGCGGCCGCCCACGCCGGCGACGGCGCGATCCCGCCCTGGGCCCACTGCGGCACCGAGGCCTCCGGATCCGGCAGCGAAGGCTTCGTCGACCATGCCCAACTCACCTCCGCCCTCAAGCAGTTGGAGGCAAGCACCGGCGGCCTCGTGGACGTGGAGGTGGCCGGCTACTCGCAGCAGGGGCGCGCCATCCACACCGCGCGCGTCGGCGAGGGTGACAAGGTCGTCTACGTGCAGACGCAGATCCACGGCAACGAGATGCACGGCACCGAGGCGGCCCTGGAGCTGCTCAAGCGGTGGGGCTCCGACAGCCCGGCCGCCCAGGAGCTGCGGAAGAACGTCACCGTGGTGGTCGTCCCCCGCCTCAACGCCGACGGGGGCGAACTCGACCGGCGGCAGAACGACATGAGCTGGGGCGAGGTCGTCGCCGACTTCCCGCAGCTCGCGGACGCGTCCCCGGCGTGGAACTACAACGCCCGCGTCGGCGGCTTCGACGTCAACCGCGACTTCAACCCCAACCTGGACTACGTGCCGGCCGCCGCGGACTTCCCGGGCAGCAGCGCCGACACCGGCTGGTACATCACGCCCGAGGCGCAGACCTCACGCGACGTCTACCGGTCCCTGGAGCGGGAGTTCGGCACCGTCGACTTCTTCGTCGACCTGCACAACCAGTGGTCCTGCTACGCGACCGACGACATGGAGAGCATGTCCCCGCTGTCGATCTCCGCGAAGTTCATCGACGACCCGGCCGCGTTCGGCGACTGGCCCAAGTTCGACATGGTGGCCTCCAAGCGCGCCAACGTCGCCGTCTACCAGGCGCTCCAGGAGCAGGGTGACTCCTCCTTCGGCGACCTGACCCTCTACCCGCAGTCCACCAACCTGCCGGGCACCGCGCTCGGTTCGTACCAGTTGCGGGGTTCTGCAGCGATTCTCTTCGAGACGTCCTCGCAGACCCAGTACGACGGCATGAAGCGCAACGGCATGCTCACGCAGATGGTCGAGACCGGCCTCGGCGGCCTGGTCGACGCGGTCGCGGACGGCTCGGTGGACTCCCTCGACGCGGGTGTCTACGACTCCATCCCGGAGCGGGTCACGCTGCCTTCCGACGGGCCGGGGGTCTGACAGACCCGGCACCGGACCAAAGGCGGACCTGGCACCGGACCTCAGGGGTACCTCCGAGGTAGCACTGGCTCGACGCCGGTCTCGGGGTACCCCTGAGGCAACCCTGAATGTCCCTCATCCTTCCCTGACAACTGCCAGAAATCTTTGACCTGTTCACCGGGCGACTGCACCGTGGTGTGAGGCGGGCCGCCGAGCGGCAACTCGACGGCCCGTGCACGACCGAGCCGACTCGCGCGGTCATCAGCCACGACCCGCGCGGGCCTTTCCCCCTGCGTAGAAAGCGGGTTCGTCATGCCCAGTCCTGCACCGTCCACTGTAGTCGCGGCCTCCAGCAGCTACGCCGTCGCGATCGCCGACACCGACGATCAGATCCGCGCCGCCCAGCGCCTGCGCCACCAGGTCTTCGCGCGCGAGATGGGCGCCCGCCTGCACACCCCGCTGCCGGGGCACGACGTGGACGACTTCGACGCCGTGGCGGACCACCTCGTCGTCACCGACACCGGCACCGGCGACGTCGTCGGGACGTACCGCCTGATCCCGCCCGGCCGTACCCGACGCCTGTACTCCGACGGCGAGTTCGACCTCACCGACCTGGCCGGCATCCGCTCCCAGCTGGTCGAGACGGGTCGCTCCTGCGTCCACCCCGACCACCGCAACGGCGCGGTCATCAACCTTCTCTGGGCGGCCCTCGCCCGCTATCTGCTGCTCTCCGGGCATCAGTACCTCGGCGGCTGCGCCTCCGTCCCCCTCGCCGACGGCGGGCGGGCCGCGAGCAGTGCCTGGCTCCTCGGCAACGGCAAGCACGCCTCACCGCCCGAGCTCCGCGTCCACCCGCACCGCCCCTGGCACCCCTCGGGCCCGATCGACGGTCCGGCACGCCCCGCCGACCTGCCGCCGCTGCTCCGCGGCTATCTGCGGCTCGGCGCGTGGATGTGCGGCGCGCCCGCCCACGACCCGGAGTTCGACGTCGCGGACTTCTACGTCCTGCTGCCGATGGACCGCATCAACGACCGCTATCGCCGGTACTTCCTGGGGGAGGAGCAGTGAACGGACCGGTCGCAGCGACCGCCTCCACCCCCGTCACCCCGCCCGGCGCCTCCCTTGCCCGGCCCGGCGCCTCCCTCGCGCCGCCCCTGCCGCAGAGCCCCTGGTTCCCGGTCTCGCCCTGCACGCCCCGCTGCGCCCGCCCGGCCGCCCCGCCCGTGTCCCCGCTGCACACGGCCCGGCGGTACGCGGCGTTCGGGCAGGTCGTCGCGGGCGCCCTCGCCTCGCCGTCCGCGACCCGCGACGGCCTGGCGGTACGCGAGCGGGCCCGCGCCCTCCTCGCCGCACTCGGCGTGCGCCTGGACGTGGGCGACACCCCGCTCGCCGTCCCCGGCACCGGCGCCCTCGTGGTGGCCGACCACATCTCCTGGCTCGACATCGTGGCCCTCCTCGCCTGCGAGCCGGTCACGCTCGTCGCCAAGCGCGAGGTGGGCCGCTGGCCGGTGGTCGGCCCGCTCGCCCGCCGCGTCGACACCTGCTTCATCGACCGCGGCTCCCTGCGCGCCCTGCCCCGAGCGGTCGATCGCGTACGGGAGTCCCTCGCCGCGGGCCGCACCGTCGCGGTCTTCCCACAGGGCACCACGTGGTGCTCGGCCGCGGGCGGGGGCTTCCGGAGGGCCATGTTCCAGGCCGCGATCGACGCGCGCGTGCCCGTCCGCCCGGCCACCCTGAGCTATCTGCAGCACGGCAGGCCGAGCACGGTCGCCGGGTTCCTCGGCGACGAGGGCTTCGTGCCGTCCCTGCACCGGGTGGCGCAGGCGGACGGGCTCGCCGTGCGCGTCCGCGCCCACCCGCCCCTGCCCGCAGGGCCCGGCACCGGCGCGGGCGAAGACCGGCGGACGCTCGCCGCGGCCGCGCAGGAGTCGGTGTTCCGGGACCAGCCGAGGCGCCATGGCTGACTGGCTCGACCCCTATGTGGCGTTTCTGCAGGGCCTGTTGGACTCGCCCTGGCTCTGGCTCGTCATCTTCGGCACAGCGGCTCTGGACGCCCTCCTGCCGTTCATGCCCAGCGAGACCACCGTCGTCGCCGCCGCCGTCCTGATCGGCGCGGACCCGGGCCGCCTCGCCCTGCTCACGCTCCTCGCCACGGCGGGCGCGGTCGCGGGCGACCTCGGCGGGTACGGGGTGGGGCGCAGGGCGGGCCGCCGCCTGACCCGTCTGCTGCTGCGCGGCGAGAAGGGCGAGCGCCGCCTCGCCGCCGCGCACTCCCTGGTCGCGCGGCACGGCGCGCTCCTGATCGTGGCCGGACGGTACGCCCCCGGCGGGCGGGTGGTCACCGGCCTCAGCACGGGAGGCGCCCGCTATCCCGTGCACCGCTTCCTCCTGTTCGACGCGCTCGGCGCGAGCCTCTGGGCCGTCCTCAGCGTGGCCGTCGGCGCCCTCGGCGGCACGGCCTTCGCCGACCGTCCCGTGTACGGGCTGCTGCTGTCCTTCGGCACGGTCGCCGTGCTGACGCTCGTGGGGGAGTGCGTCCGCAGGCGGGGCCGCCGGAGACGGGCATTGCGCAACCCGACTGATGAGTCAGTCATCATCACAACACCACCGGATCGCCCTCTGAAAGCCCAGTAAGAGCCTGCCAAGTAGTGGAGCCGCGGCGAAGAAGTCTGGTCGAACTTGTTGCGGTTATCTCAACACACGGGTACGGTCGTCGACCATGCAGAAGGAAGCGGGAATCCACAGGGGCGACAGCGCGGCGGAGCGCGTCGGCGACACGGGCGGAGAAGTCGCCGACCGGGTCCGCCAGGTCATCGCGGCCGTCGGCGTCAGCCAGCGCGAGTTCGCACGCCGCATCGTCATGGACCCGTCCAAGCTGTCCCGCTCCCTGAGCGGAGCCCGCCGCTTCACCGTCGCCGAGCTGGCCCGCGTCGCGGACACCGGCGATGTCGACGCGGCGTGGCTGCTCGGCTCCGGCGCCCAGGCCGACCCGGTCCCCACGGGCCGGCCCGCGACGCGGACGCGCCGTACGGCCGGGGCGGCGCCCGCGGACGGCGGGCGGCCGCTGCAGATCGTGCGCGAGACGGTCCGGCTCATCGCCGAGCGTGGCTTCCACGCGGTCCGCGTCGCCGACATCGCCGAGGCCTGCGCCACCAGCACCGCCGGCATCCACTACCACTTCCCGGGCCGGGACGACCTGCTCGAAGCGGCCGTCCGCTGGTGCATGGACGAGGACACCGCCCGCCGCGCCGCACACATCGCGGAAGCGGCCGATGTGGCGGGCGAGCTGCGGCAGTTGATCGAGCTGCAGACCCCGTACACCCGCCAGCAGCGCCGCCAGTGGAGCGTCTGGCTCGACCTGTGGGCGGAGGCCGCCCGCTCCACCGTGGTCGGCCGGCTGCACGTCGAGTACTACCGGCAGTGGCGCGAGACCGTCGCCGACGTCATCCGGCGCGGCGTCGCCCAGGGCGCCTTCCGCCCCGTGGATCCCGAGATCGCCGCGCTCACCCTGACCGCCCTGATCGACGGCCTCGCCTCCCAGGTCCTCGCCACCACCCCGGGCGAACCCGGCACCAGCGCGGACGACATGCAGCGCGCCCTGCTCGCCCACGTGGACACGGCACTGATCGCCCGCTGATCGCCGACTCGCCGACCGAGCGGCGCCGCCCTCCGCGTACCGCCTCCGGCGCGCGGCCGAAGCAGCCGCACGCACAAGCCTCGTAACACACCGTCATATCCCCTGTAAGGAAAAGGAGTTCGGCATGCCCATGAACCAGGACGTCATCATCACCGCGGCCCTCACCGGCGCCGGCGACACCGTCCGCAAGAGCCCGCACGTGCCCGTCACGCCCGAGCAGATCGCCAAGTCCGCCGTCGAGGCCGCCGAGGCCGGCGCCGCCGCCGTGCACATCCACGTACGCGACCCCGAGACCGGCGCCCCCTCGCGCGACCCGAAGCTGTACCGCGAGACGGTCGAGCGGATCAAGGAGACCGGCACCGACGTCATCATCAACCTCACCGCCGGCATGGGCGGCGACCTCGTCGTCGATCCCGTCCAGCCCCTCGACAAGCTCGGCGAGCTGCCCGGCACCGACCTCGTCGGCGGCCTCGACCGGCTCCCGCACGTCGACGAGCTGCTCCCCGACATCTGCACCCTCGACTGCGGCTCCCTGAACTTCGGCGACAACCTCTACGTCTCCACCCCGGAGATGCTCCGCCAGGGCGCCAAGCGCATCCAGGAGCTCGGCGTACGGCCCGAGTTGGAGATCTTCGACACCGGTCACCTGTGGTTCGCCAAGCAGCTCCGCGAAGAGGGCCTGCTCGACGACCCGACCGTCTTCCAGCTGTGCATGGGCATCCCGTGGGGCGCGCCCGCCGACCCGGGCGTCCTGCAGTCCATGGTCAACATGCTGCCGGAGAACGCCCAGTGGGCCAGCTTCGCCATCGGCCGCATGCAGATGCCGTGGGTCGCCCAGTCCATCCTGCTCGGCGGGCACGTCCGCGTCGGCCTGGAGGACAACCTCTACCTGGGCAAGGGCAACAAGGCCACCAACGCCCAACTCGTCGAGCGCGCCGTGCAGATCACCGAGTCCATCGGCGCCCGCGTCGTCTCCCCGGACGAGGCCCGCGTCAAGCTCGGCCTCAAGCCCCGCGCCTGACCGGCCTGACCCCCGTACCGCCGAAAAGCCCGCACACCCCCGCTGAGGACCCCTCATGACTGCTGTCACCACCCCCGCCGCCCCCTGCGCCCCCGAGGACGTCACCCGCGTCGCCTGCATCGGCGCCGGCGTGATCGGCGGCGGCTGGGTCGCCCACTTCCTGGCCCGCGGCTACGACGTCACCGCCTGGGACCCGGCCCCCGACGCCGAGCTCAAGCTGCGCCGCCTCGTCGACGCCGCCTGGCCCGCGCTCACCCAGCTCGGCCTCGCCGACGGCGCGTCCCGTGACCGGCTCACCGTCGCCGCCACCCTCGAAGAGGCCGTCGCCGACGCCCAGTTCGTGCAGGAGAGCGCCCCCGAGAAGCTGGAGCTCAAGCGCGACCTGCTCGCCCAGCTCGACGCCGCCGCCCCCGCCGGCACCGTCATCGCCTCGTCGACCTCCGGCTACCCGATGACCGACATGCAGACCACCGCCGCCGACCCGGGCCGCCTGGTCGTCGGCCACCCGTTCAACCCGCCGTACCTCATCCCGCTCGTCGAGGTCGTCGGCGGCGAGCAGACCGCCGAGCACGTCGTGACCTGGGCCTCCCGCTTCTACGACGTGGCCGGCAAGTCCGTGATCACCATGAAGAGCGAGGTGCCCGGCTTCATCGCCAACCGCCTCCAGGAGGCCCTCTGGCGCGAGGCCCTGCACATGGTCGCCAACGGCGAGGCCACCGTGCAGGAGATCGACGACTCCATCACCGAGGGCCCCGGCCTGCGTTGGGCGTTCATGGGCCCGATGCTGACCTTCGCGCTCGCGGGCGGCGAGGGTGGAATGGCTCACATGCTGGACCACTTCGGACCCTCCCTGAAGTCCCCGTGGACCCGACTTGAGGCCCCTGAGCTGGACAAGAAGCTGTACGACGCCGTCGTCGAGGGTTGCGACGAGGAGGCCGCAGGACGCACCATCGCGGACCTGGTGGCCGAACGCGACCAGGGCGTCATCGACGTCCTGCGCGCGACCGGCCGCCTGCCGCAGCAGCGCGCCCAGAGCGCCGATCAGCACCAGGAGATCGCATGACCACTACGACCGAGCAGACCCTGCCCCTGCTGCACCGCACGGTCAGGCCGGAGTGGATCGACTACAACGGCCACATGAGCGAGGCGTTCTACGTCCTCGTCTTCGGCCACGCCACCGACGCGATGATGATCGAGGCAGGCCTGCACTCCGCGTACCGCGAGTCCAGCGGCTGTTCCCTCTACACGGTCGAGTCGCACATCCGGTACCTCAACGACGTCCCGGAGGGGGCCCACCTCGCGGTGCGCACCCGGATCCTCGGCGCCGCGGCGAAGAAGGCGCACTTCGTGCACGAGCTCTTCGTCGTGGCCGAGGCCGAGGGCGCCGTCCCGGACGACGCCGAGCCGGTGGCCACCACCGAGCTGCTCGCCCTGCACGTCGACCAGGCGGCCGGCCGCACCACGCCGTTCCCTGACGACATCCAGGGCCGGCTCACCTCCCTCGTCGTGGAGGCCCCGGACTGGGCGGGACGGGCGATTCGCCCCGTCGCCTAGGCCGTCTCCTTCGGATCTTGCCGGGGGCGCGGGGTCTGGCACGCACATCTGCGGCGTTGTCGTCGGTTGCCAACTCCCCCAAGCTCTCGGCTTCGCTCGAGCAGGGGGGACCCCCATCGCGTTGACGCCCTCCTCCGCCTTGCAGCTGCACGCGCCCCCAAGCTCTCGGCTTCGCTCGAGCAGGGAGGTACCCCCATGACCCCGCTCAACTCGACCGATTCGAGCCGCCGACCAGATCCGGCCTGATCCGAAGGAAACGGCCTAGCGGACGGCAGGCAGCGAGGCCCGTACGGGCGTACGGCGGCAAGGCACTGGAGTGGTGCCTTGCCGCCGTACTGCGTGGTGGGTGCACTGGGCCGCGGTCCGCTCACCCACAAGGCCCGGAGGCCCGATGCGTCCCACCGTCCCCGATGTCCGCACCGCTGCCCCCATCGCTCTCGCCGCCGCGGCAGCCCTGCTCGTCGCCCTCGCGCCGAGCGCACTCGCCGCCCCACGGGGTCCGTCCGAGCCCCGCCCGGGGGGACTCTTCCTCAGCGTCTCGGGTGCCGAGAACACCTGGATCCGAGGCGTGAAGCTGCACTGCCGGCCGAAGCCCGAGGGCACACACCCCCAGGCGAAGGCGGCCTGCGCCGCCCTCGACCAAGCCCACGGCGAATTCGACGAACTGGCCGGGGCGCCAAGGGCCTGCAGCGCCGAGCACGACCCGGTGACCGTCAGCGCCACGGGCACGCACCGGGGCCGGATCACCGCGTGGCACAAGACATTCGCCAACAGCTGCGAGATGCACGCCGCGACCGACCCCGTCTTCGACTTCTGAGCACAGCTTCCGAGCCCGGCTTCCGAGCACAGTTTCCGAGCCCGGCTACCGAGCGCAGCGCACCCCTCAGGGCTCTGGCTTGGACAGCGCCACCGCCGCCGTGATCAGCCCGAGCACGATCCAGCCGAACCACAACCAGCCGTTGCTGCCGAGGGCAACCGTGTAGCCCGTCACCGCGACGAGCGCGGCGACCGTGGCCACCCCCAGCGTCTTCGTCGCATTGGGCTTCGTGGAACCGGGCATCGCAACACCCTCCTCACGGCGGGCGGACACCCGACCGGTGCCGGCCCGCGACCAACCTCCATGGTCCCCCGCAGAGGTGGGGTTCCGCCAGCGTCCGTGACAGAAGGCCCCCGGAACAGCGCGTTCCGGGGGCCTTCCGCATGACGCAGGGAGAGGTGGCAGGGGGCGGGCTACTGGCCGCGTGCGTGCAGCGAGGCCAGATACGCGTTGTACGCCTCCAGCTCCTTGTCGCCGTCCCGGTCCGCCGCGCGGTCCTTGCGCCGGGCCTCGCGCTCCTCCGACTTGCGCCACTGGAAGAGCAGCGCCACCAGGACCACCACGGACGGGATCTCACTGAACGCCCAGGCGATGCCGCCGGCCGCCTCCTGGTCGGCCAGGGCGTCGATGCCGAGCGAGGCGGGCGGGTTCATGTACGTGCCGATCATCGGCTGCGTCGCCATCATCAGGGCGATGCCGAAGAACGCGTGGAACGGCATGCCCGCGAACAGCTCCAGCATCCGCATCACATAGCCGGGCCGGTGCGGCCCCGGGTCGACGCCCATGATCGGCCAGAAGAACACCAGGCCCACCGCGAGGAAGTGCACCATCATCGCGATGTGCCCCGGCGTGGACCCCATCAGGAAGTCGAAGAGCGGCGTGAAGTACAGCGCGTACAGGCTCGCGATGAACAGCGGGATGGTGAACGCCGGGTGCGTGATCACCTTCATGTACCGGCTGTGCAGCAGCATCAGGAGCAGCTCGCGCGGCCCCTTCCGCCCCCGTCCCGCGACCGGGAGCGCCCGCAGCGCGAGCGTGATCGGCGCACCCAGGAGCAGCAGGATCGGCGACAGCATGCTGATCACCATGTGCTGCACCATGTGCACGCTGAACATGACCATGCCGTACTCGTTCAGCTTGGTGCACATCACCAGGGCGACCGTCAGCACACCGATCGCGAACGAGATCGCGCGGCCCACCGGCCAGGAGTCGCCGCGGCGCCGCAGCCGCACCATCGCCCACCCGTACAGGCCGAGCGCCAGCAGGCACCCCACCAGGAAGAACGGGTCGGAAGAGAACTGAAGGGCTCGGCCCAGCGTGAACGGCGGCAGATCCATCGTCATGCCGTGCCCGCTGTGATCCATCCGCTGCTCCTGATTCGTGCCGGTTGTCCGAACCAGAGTAGAACCGCCCCCGGCCGGGGGATCGGCCGGGGGCGGTCTCAGCAGGAGGGACCAGCAGGCGGGATCAGAGGACGGTCTCGGCCTCCGCGTACCGATCCGCGGGCACGGTCTTCAGCGTCTCCACGGCCTCGGCGAGCGGGGCCATGATGATCTCGGTGCCCTGCAGCGCGGTCATCATCCCGAACTCCCCGCGGTGCGCGGCCTCCACGGCGTGCCAGCCGAACCGGGTCGCGAGGACGCGGTCGTACGCGGTGGGGGTGCCGCCGCGCTGGACGTGGCCGAGGATCACCGGGCGGGCCTCCTTGCCGAGGCGCTGCTCCAGCTCGACGGAGAGCTGCCGGGCGATGCCGGCGAACCGCTCGTGGCCGTAGATGTCCTTGCCGCCCTCGTCGAACTCCATCGAGCCGGCGCGCGGCTTGGCGCCCTCGGCGGCGACGACGATGGCGAACTTCTTCCCGGCCTCGAAGCGGGCGCCGACCTTCGCGGTCAACTCGTCGATGTCGAAGGGCCGCTCGGGCACGACGATCGCGTGCGCGCCCGCCGCCATACCGGAGTTGAGGGCGATCCAGCCGGTGTGCCGGCCCATGACCTCGACGATCAGGACGCGCTGGTGCGACTCGGCGGTGGTCTTCAGGCGGTCGAGCGCCTCGGTGGCCACGCCGACCGCGGTGTCGAAGCCGAACGTGACGTCGGTGACCGCGATGTCGTTGTCGATGGTCTTCGGCACGCCGACGATGGGGAGCCCCGCGTCGGAGAGCAGCCGGGCCGCCTTCAGCGTGCCCTCGCCGCCGATCGGGATGATCGCGTCGAGACCCAGCTCCGCGACATGGCCCTTGGCCCGCTCGACGCCGTCACGCAGATGCGCGGGCTGGACGCGGGACGAGCCGAGGATGGTCCCGCCGCGGGCGAGGATGCCGCCGACCGCGTCGAGGTCGAGCTTGCGGTAGTCGCACTCGAGCAGGCCCTTCCAGCCGTCATGGAAGCCGATGACCTCGTCGCCGTGGTCGGCGACGGCTCGGTGCACGACCGAGCGAATGACCGCGTTGAGGCCGGGGCAGTCGCCGCCGGAGGTGAGGACACCAATACGCATGACCCAAGAACCCTTGCAACGTGGGCGGAGGACCGGACCACGTCGTCCGGTTGATTCAGCGTCACCCTACTAGTGCGGAGCGACCGCGCCGAATCCGTTCCACGGGCCGGTCTTCGGCCAGGACTGCAAAAACGCCTCAGGGGCCGTGAAGGCCCCTGAGGCGTCCGCTCAAGCGTGCTGAGGCCCGCTCAGGCGGGCCCGCCGACCCCGCTCATGCGGGTGGTGTCCCGCTCAGGCGGGCTGGGTGGCGGCGGCGATCCGCTCGTTGCGCAGCGCCTCGTACCAGCGGTCGTCGACCTGCGGCAGCGCGTTCACGTCGAGCGCGAGCCGCAGCAGCATGTCGGCGATCTGCGGGTTCCGGGCGAGCACCGGTCCGTGCATGTAGGTGCCGAACACCGTGTCGTTGTACGCGCCTTCGGTGCCGTCCCCGGTGCCGTTGCCCTTGCCGAGGCGGACCCGGGCGAACGGGCGGGCCGTCGGGCCGAGGTGCGTGACGCCCTGGTGGTTCTCGAAGCCGGTCAGCTGCGGCAGGCCGAGCGGCTCGTCGATGTCGGCCAGTACGTCACCGACGCACCGCTCGCCCTCGCCGCGGGTGGATGTCACATCGAGCAGGCCGAGGCCGGGCTCGCGCTGTCCGAGGTCGTTGATGAACTCGTGGCCGAGGATCTGGTAGCCCGCGCACACCGAGAACACGATCGCGCCGTTGGCCACCGCGCGGCTCAAGTTGCCGTCGCGGCGCAGCCGTTCGGCGGCGAGCCGCTGCGGGCGGTCCTCACCGCCGCCGATCAGGTAGATGTCGCCGGAGGTCGGCACCGGCTGGTCGCTGCGCACGTCGTGGCGCTCCACGGGCACGCCGCGCTGGTTGGCGCGGCGCTCCACGACGAGGGCGTTGCCCTGGTCGCCGTAGGTGCTGAGGAGGTCCGGGTAGACCCACACCAGGCGAAGACTGTTGTCGCTCATGCTTTCTGGTCCTTAAAGCCTTGAAGAGCCTTGAGATGCGGGTCAGTTGCCGACGCGGCGGCGCAGGTCCTGGAAGGCGGTGTAGTTGGCGATCGCCTCGATCCGTCCGGGCGGCGCCAGCCGCACGGCCTCGTCGACGCTGTCGCAGACCCGGAACTCCAGACTGGCCACTTCGAGGCGTACGGCCAGGTCCAGCTTGCGGTCGCCGATCACGAAGATCGGGTGCCCGGCGAGGCGGGTGTAGTCGACGTCCCACAGCCAGGAGGTGTCGGTGCCGTCGGCGCCGCGTGCGTTCACCGAGAGGATCACCGGGGTGGGCGGCGGGTCGATCAGGGAGAACGTTTCCAGCCAGCCGGCCGGGTTCTTCGCGAGCAGCAGGCGCAGGTCGCGGTTCATGAACTGCACGACGTCGTACCGTCCGGCCACGGCCTGCACCTGGTACATCCGCTCCAGGGCGACCTGCGGCGGCACCCCGAAGGCGGCGGCGACGGCGGCGGAGCTGGTGGCGTTGGCCTTGTTGGCGCGGCCGGGCAGCTGGAGCTGGATCGGCCAGGCGGAGCCGTGCGGGTCGAGGACGTGGTCGCCGCTCAGCGCCCAGCTCGGCGCGGGGCGGCGGAAACCGCACTCGCCGCAGAACCAGTCGTCGCCGGGGCGCTGCATCACGCCGCCGCAGGAGGGGCACGACCAGGCGTCGTCCTTCCACTCCTGGCCGGCCGCGACCCACACCACGTTCGGCGAGGAGGAGGCGGCCCACACCACGAGCGGGTCGTCGGCGTTGGCGATGATCGTGGCCTTGGAGCCGGCCAGGCCCTCGCGCCACTTCTCGGCGAGCATGCGGGTCTCGGCGGCCCGGTCGAGCTGGTCGCGGGAGAGGTTGAGCAGGGCGATGGCCTTCGGGGCCACGTCGCGCGCGACGCCGGCGAGGTACTTCTCGTCGACCTCGATCACACCGAACTTGGCGTCCGAACCGCCGGCGAGCGCCGAGGTGATGCCCGCGGGCATGTTGGCGCCGAGCGCGTTGGAGACCACGGGGCCCGCGGCGCCGAGTGCCTCCGCGATCAGCCGTGTGGTGGTGGTCTTGCCGTTGGTCGCCGAGACGAGCACCACATCGAGGTGCTGCGCGAGCCGTCCGAGCAGATCCGGGTCGAGCTTGAGGGCCACGCGGCCGCCGATCACCGATCCGCTGCCGCGGCCCGCGGCCCGCGACGCCGCCGCGACCGCCTTGCCGGCCGTCACAGCCAGCTTGGCCCGCGGCGTCATCGGGTCTGCACCACCCGGGTTTGCTGCCATCGTCCTAGTTCCTCCTTGCTTCCGGCGCCGCGCCTGCCCCCGGCACTGGTGGCCTCAGCCTATCGAGATCCCTGCCGGTGCCCGAACTGCGGCACCGTGACGCCCGCCGCAGTACACCGGAACGTACCCTTGACCGCTATGCGACACGGATCGATCCCCGGCAGCACCGGGCGCGTACGGCCCATGACTCTGCTCGGCGACCCCGTGCTGCACGGGCCCTGCGAGGACGTCACCGACTTCGGCCCCGAACTCTCCCGTCTCGTCGAGGACATGTTCGCGACCATGTACGCCGCCGAGGGCGTGGGCCTCGCCGCCAACCAGGTCGGCGTCCCGCAGCGGGTGTTCGTCTACGACTGCCCGGACGACGAGGACCGCCGCCACCTCGGGCACGTGGTCAACCCCCGTCTGGTGGCCGCCGACGGCGACACCGTGCGCGGACCCGAGGGCTGCCTCTCGCTGCCGGGCCTCGAAGCGCCGACCGGGCGGTTCGACCGTGCCCTGGTCGAGGGCGTGGACCGACACGGCGAGCCCGTCCGCATCGAGGGCACGGGCTGGTTCGCCCGCTGCCTCCAGCACGAGTGCGACCACCTGGAGGGCACGGTCTACCCGGACCGGCTCGGGGGTTGGCGCCGGGCGCGCGTCCTGCGTGCGGCCCGCCGCGCACCGTGGGGCTCGCGCTAGGGCTCCTTCCCCTCCCCGCCCCTTCCCGAAAGTCCTGCGGACAGCCCCGGGGCTCCGCCCCGGACCCCGGTCGTTCTTCGTCTGCTGCGCAGCCGTGGCTGGTCGCGCAGTTCCCCGCGCCCCTTAAAAACCAGCCCACCCCGGCAAAGCCAGCCCACCCCGGCAATTCCAGCCCCTCCGGCGTTTGAGGAGCCCCGTCCGGCGAGGACTTTCGGGAAGGGGCGGGGAGGGGAAGAATCAGAAGCCGGGGCCGCCCTCACGGTCACCCGCCGCGGCCAACCGCCCCCACAGCAGCTCCGCCAGATCCCGCACCAACTCGTCCCGCCCGCAAGGCCGTTCGCCGAGCCACCAGTCGCCGGCCGCATGCATCATGCCGACGATCCCGTGCCCCCACACCCGCGCGAGCCGCGCCGTGTCCGCCCCGAGGTCGACCCGCTCCGCGATCACCTCGGCCAACTCCTCGCCCAGCCTGCGCAGCAGCGGCGCGGAGTGCCGGCCCACGTCGAAGCCCTGCTCGCCCGGCGAGGCGGAGTCCGCCGGGTGCATCAGGAAGCGGTAGACCTGCGGCGCACCCTCGATGGCCGCGAGGTACGTGTCGAGGGTGGACTCGACGCGCGTACGACGGTCGGCCGGGGCGTCCAGGGCGGCGCGCAGGGAGGCGAGGAGCGCGTCGGTGTGGCGCTTGGCGAGGGCCGCGTACAGGCCGCCCTTGTCGCCGAAGTGCCGGTACAGGATGGGCTTGGTGATGCCCGCCTCGGCGGCTATGGCGTTCATCGACGCACCGGGGCCGTCGCGCAGCACGACCCGTTCCGCGGCCTCGAGCAGCTCCCGTCTGCGGCGTTCCGCCGCCTGGGCCTGCTCGGTCCGTTCTGTCGTGTCCATGGTGTTTCTCCCCGCCCATGCGATTCCGTGACGCAACGCGCAACGTAACACCCCGCTGGTCCGAGCCTCGAACGGATCGAACGGCGCCTCGGAGTTGACAGCTGCTACTGGCGGGTAACACACTCTGGTTACCGCAAGTAACGTGTTGGAGGGGACGGGCATGGCCGAGTTCACCATGGACCTGAACGACGAGCAGAAGGAGGTCAGGGACTGGCTGCACGGCTTCGCCGCCGATGTGATCCGCCCGGCCGCCGCCGAGTGGGACGAGCGCGAGGAGACCCCCTGGCCCGTCATCCAGGAGGCCGCCAAGCTCGGCATCTACTCCCTGGACTTCTACGCCCAGCAGTTCTTCGACCCGACCGGCCTCGGCATCCCCATGGCGATGGAGGAGCTGTTCTGGGGTGACGCGGGCATCGCCCTGTCCATCGTCGGCACCGGCCTCGCCGCCGTCGGCGTCCTTGCCAACGGCACTGAGGAGCAGATCGGCACCTGGGTCCCGCAGATGTACGGCGACGCCAACGACGTGAAGGTCGCCGCCTTCTGCTCCTCCGAGCCGGACGCGGGCTCCGACGTCGCGTCGATGCGTACCCGCGCCGTGTACGACGAGGCCAAGGACGAGTGGGTCCTCAACGGCACGAAGACCTGGGCGACCAACGGCGGCATCGCCAACGTCCACGTCGTCGTCGCCTCCGTCGACCCCGAGCTCGGCTCCAAGGGGCACGCCTCGTTCATCGTGCCGCCGAACACCGAGGGCCTCTCGCAGGGCCAGAAGTTCCAGAAGCACGGCATCCGCGCCTCGCACACCGCCGAGGTCGTCCTGGAGAACGTCCGCGTCCCCGGCCACTGCCTGCTCGGCGGCAGGGAGAAGCTGGACGAGCGCCTCGCCCGCGCCCGCGAGAAGGCCAAGAAGGGCGGCGAGCGCGTGAAGAACGCCGCGATGGCCACCTTCGAGGCGTCCCGCCCGGCCGTCGGCGCGATGGCGGTCGGCACCGCGCGCGCCGCGTACGAGGAGGCCCTGGAGTACGCGAAGACGCGTGAGCAGTTCGGCCGCCCGATCATCGACAACCAGGGCGTGGCCTTCCAGCTCGCCGACATGGCCACCCAGATCGACGCCTCGCGGCTCCTGGTCTGGCGCGCCTCCTGGATGGCGACCACGGGCAAGAAGTTCGAGAACGCCGAGGGCTCGATGTCCAAGCTGTACGCGAGCGAGACCGCCAAGAAGGTCACCGCCCAGGCGATCCAGATCCTCGGCGGCAACGGCTACACCCGCGAGTACCCGGTGGAGCGCATGCACCGCGACGCCGCGATCTACACGATCTTCGAGGGCACCAGCGAGATCCAGCGCCTGGTCATCGCCCGCACGCTCTCGGGCCTGCCGATCCGCTAGCTCCCGTACGAGAACGTGCAGCGGCCCCCGTCCCGCCCAGGGCCCACCCAGGGACGGGGGCCGCTGCACGTGGCTCAGGTGTTGGGGCGCTTGCCGTGATTGGCGCCCTTCTTCTTGCGGGCCCGGCGCTTGTTTCCTCGCTTGGACATGGAGGCGGCTCCTTGCCGTACATGCCGACATTCCGGTCGATATCGGCGTGCTGGTCAGTGTAGGGACGGGTGGTCCGGGGCCGCATGTCGATGAGTTCCCGAGGCCGCGGGAGTCGGTACAGATACAGGCGTCCCTCCTCGCGAAAGGTCGCGCTCATGTCCTTCACCCATGTCCTCGCCGTCGCCCCGGTACGTGACATCGACGCCTCGGTCGCCTGGTACGAGCGGCTGCTCGGCCGGCCCGCCGACGCCCGCCCGATGCCGGGGCTCGCCGACTGGCACATCGCGCCGTACGCCTGGCTGCAGGTCTTCCAGTCGCCTGAGCAGGCGGGGCGCACGCTGGTGAACCTCGTCGTCGACGACCTCGACAAGACCCTCGCCGGGCTCGCCGCCCGCGAGATCACCCCGGGACCGGTCCAACCCGGCGCGCAGCGCGTCCGGTTCGCCGCCGTCGAGGACCCGGACGGCAACCGCGTCACGCTGATCGAGAACCCGGTGACCTGAGGGCGGGGGGCGTTGTCAGTGGGGCCGCGTAGCCTCGGAACCGGTCGCTGAACCAGGCGGCCGCACTACGGGGGAGGTCTCATGCTGCACAAGCCTGTCGACGGCGAAGTCCACGTCCACTACGGCCAGATCTATGTGGTGAGCGACGACGAACAGCCTGAGTTGGAGGAGGCGTTCGCAGGCCAGACGTCCGGGTTGTGCGGTGCCGCGGTGCCCGGGGCGCTGTGGCTGGTGACCGGCCTGCACACCGGGAGCGTGGGCTTCACCGTCGAAGTCCATGCTCAGGAGCCCGAGTTGGGCCCCGAGTGGGAGGACGTCGTGGAGGTGTCCTTCCGGCCCGCCTCTGCGGACACGGGCCTGCTGGAGTGGGGCGGCGCGGCGTGGTACGCGCTGGGGGTCGCGGAGACCGACCACCGGGTGCGCTACTGCGCGCGCGGCATGGACGCGGGGAGAGAGCTGGACACCCGCCTGGACGAGGAGCAGGTGGACCGCTACCTCCTGCAGTTCTGGCCCGCACCGCCCGCGCCCGACCGGGTCCTGCGGCAGACCTCGAAGTGCGCGGCGTACTGGCACGAGACCACCCGGGAGGCGTCCGCCCGCGCCGAAGCCCGGTGAGCGCCGCGTGGCGTGGCAGGGGCCGCTTCAGTCGGCGCGGCCCAGGGGATACGCCGTGCGGTCCCGCCAGGTCGTGCCGTCCCAGACGATCAGGTCGACGGCCGTCACGCGTGCGGTCAGCGGGAGTTGAGGGGCCAGTTCCGCCTCGAGGGCGTCGTACGCGGAGCGCCAGGTGTCCGGGCCCGCGTCGTTGGCAAGGGTCAGATGCGGGTCCAGGGCGGTCTCGCCGAAGATCCCGCGGTACGGCACCGCCTCCGGCCAGCGCGCCGTGAGCTGTTTGGTGAGGGCGGTGACCGGGTCGCGCGGCCACGGGTCCAGGTACAGCACGCCGGGGTAGCGGCCGAACTCCGCGAAGGTCAGCTCGAACGCAGGGTGCCCCGCGAGGAGCGCGCCGAGCTGCGCCTCCACGTCCGCGTCCAGGCGGCTCTCGTGCAGGAAGGGGTAGAGCACCGTGACATGCGCGGGAAACGGCGCCCGTACGAGAGGGTCGGCCGCGGGCACCTTGATCGTGAGGGCGGTGTCACCGGGGCGGTCCGGCCAGCCCTGCGCGGCCTCGTCCGTTCGGCTGCCGCTCATGCCGGGACGCGGTCCGCGAGGCGGTCCAACACGGCGTCGGCCAGGCGCTGTCGGGGCAGGAGGCCGTCCAGGAGGACCGTCCGCGCGGGCAGCGTGGCGACGGCGGCCGTGCACGGTTCGATCCGCGCCCGGCACCAGCGCTTGGCGGCCGCGTCGCGCTCCGGGTCGCCCGGCGCGACCGTGCGCTGCTCGATCCGGCGCTCCAACTCCGCGGGCGGCACCCGCAGGAAGAAGTGGTGCAGCGCGACCCCGGCCCGGTCGAACGCGCCGAAGATCTCCGCCGTGTACCCGGGGTCGACCAGAGTCATCGGCACGAGCAGCGGACGCTCGTACTCCGCGACCAGGCCGAGGGCGAGCTCCGCGACCTGGCGGCGCCACAGCGGCAGGTCCTGGAAGTCGCCCGTCGGCACGTCGACGATGCGGCTCAGCACCTGGCCGACGTCCTCCGGGTCGAAGACCAGCGCGCCCGGAAGCCGCCGGCGCAGGTGGCCCACCAGGGTCGTCTTGCCGCTGCCGAACGCGCCGTTGATCCAGACGATCATCCCGGGACGGTAACACCGGCCCCGAACGCACAGGCGGGCAGCCTCAGTCGACCGGAGACCCGGCCAGGCAGCGGTGGGCGGGCTCAGTCGACCAGGGTGAGGACCGGTTCGAGGCCCGCCGGGCGCTGCTCCACCGGCAGGGGGTCCACGAAGTGCACCGCGCAGCCGAGGCTCGCCGCGCCCCGGTCCGCGCGCCGGTCGTCGCCCACCATCAGCGTGTCCTCGGGCGCCACCCCGAGCACCTGGCAGGCGGCCGCGAACAGCCGCGGATCGGGCTTCTGCACCCCGTGCTCGTACGACAGGACGTACGCGTCCACGTACCGGTCGAGGCCGTGGGCGCGGAAGACCGGGCGCAGGTCCCAGCCGATGTTGCTGACCACCGCGACGAGCAGCCCGCGGTCCTTGAGCGCGGCGAGGACGTCGGCGGTGTCCGGGTACGGGCGCCAGGCGGCCGGGGTCATATGGCGGGCGTACAGCGCCTCGTGCAGTCCGGGCGCGGGGAGCGCCACCTCGCGGGACAGGCCGGTGTACGCGGCGCGGTGCCGCTCGGCGCTCACGTCGCGGGTGGCGTACAGCTCCTCCAGATGCGCGGGGACCGTGCCGGGTGGAGGGCCGCCGGGCAGCGCGCCGGCCGCTTCGAGTTCGGCGACGTAGTGCCTGAACTCCTCGTCGGGAACGGTGAGTTCGGAGGCGTCCAGGGTGGCGCGGAGCCAGGACTCGGTGGACTCGATGCGCAGCAGGGTTCCGGAGGAGTCGAACAGCACGCCCTTGATCGCCATGGCTCGATGCTCGGCGCGCGGCGGCGACCGGTCAAGAGCGCCCCACCGGCCACCGGCCACCGCCCACCGGTCACCGCCCACGGCTCGCCGCTCACTGCCCACCGGCCCCGCGCAGCGCGCCTCACGAACCCGTCGGACGCCCCGCCCGCGCCGTGCGCCCGTACAACACGCCGGTGAGCAGGACCAGGAACGCGCCGAGCAGCCAGCCGCCGAGGACGTCCGTCGGCCAGTGCACGCCGAGCCAGACCCGCGTCCAGCCCACGCCGGCCACCGAGACCGGGGTCACGGCGAGGGCCGTCCACCACAGGGCGCGGCCCGCGCGGCGCAGCGCGAGGGCCCACAGGACGAGCCCGCCGACGAACGCCGCCGTCATCGCGTGACCCGACGGGAACGCCGCGAAGTTCGCGCTGTCCACCGGGTCCGGCCACGTCGGCCGCTCCCGCCCGACGGCCGCCTTCAGGACCTGCTGAAGCAGCGTCGCGAACAGGCAGCTCGCGCCCGCCCACACGGCGAGCCGCCGGTCGCCGAGCCACCACAGCCAGACGACCAGGACCGCGCACAGGGCGCGCATGGTCCACGGGTCCCAGATCCAGTCGGTGAGGATCCGGTTGGCGTGCGTCAGGGTCGGATCGGAGACGGCCCAGCGGTGCGTGGTGCGGGCGATCGACGCGTCGACGTCGAGCAACGGCGCCCAGCCGGCGGCCACCGCGGCGAGCAGCAGCGCGGTGAGCACCCCGAGCACGGCGGCGGAGGTCCGGCCCGCCCGACCGGCGAGAGCCGCCGAAGGGCCGTTCGGCGCGGGCGAGTTCTGGGGTGCGTCGGAGCGCGGTGCGGAGTGCATACCAGGATCCTCGCCGACGTGCGGCGGTACGGGCCAACCCCGCGCGCCGCCGACGCCGGGAGGCGAGCGGCGGCGCGGGTCAGCGCAGGGCGCTCAGGCCCGGAACGAAGGTGACGAGCAGCGGCACGATCGGCACGAGCGCGGCGGCCGCGGTCAGGCGGAGCCTGCGGCCCGCGGTGAGCCGGGGCAGCGGCGCGAGCAACCGGTGCACGCGCTGCGGCACTTCGGCCATGGTGGTCGGGCAGGGCCCGAACACGCCCCGGTGTTCGTTGAGTTCGACCAGGGCGAGCGCGATCGTCAGGCGGCCGAAGCGGCGTGAGGCCACGTCGTCGGCGGCCAACTCCACGAGCCGGTGCATCTCGTCGCGGAACGCGGCGAAGACCCGCACCTGCGGAAAGCCGTTGGCGAGCGCGCCCGAGCAGTGCAGCAGCCAGTCGTGCCGGGCCTGCGCGTGGCCCTGCTCGTGGGCGAGCACCGCATCGAGCTGACGGCCCTTCAGGCGGCGCAACGCGGCGGTGGTGATGGCGAGTTGGGGCGCCGCTCCGGGCAGCCACCAGGCGTCGGGGCGCTCCCCTTCGAGGACGACGAGCCGGTCCGTGCCGGGCTCCTCGCCGGGAAGGAGCGGTGCGCGCACGAGCAGTTCGGCCCGGCGGGCGCGGTGCCGGGCGCGGGCCCGGAACACCTCGCGGCTCAGCATGGCCCCGGTCCACACCCCGCCGAGGGCGAGCGTGACGGCAGTGGCGGCGGCCCAAGGGCCCGTCGCCGACAGGGCGTACGCCTCGACGACGCCCTGCGGAGCGGGGGCGAAGAGCTGTCCTCGTACCGCCTGCCAGGCGGCGGCGGCGCTCAGCGCCATGGACAGGGCGCAGCAGAGGAGCACAGCGGCGATCACGCACTGCCACACCCACAGCGCAACCACGGGTTCTCGCTCCGGCCACTCGGCGCGTGCGAGAAGTCTGGGGCCCACGGCGGCGGTCAGCGCGCCGAGCAGGAGCAGGGCGACGGGGACCAACATGACCCCAGCCTATGAGCGAGGGCTACCCGAGGGTATGGCCTGAGCCGTCAAGTGACGTACGCCACGGATTTCGTAGGTGTCAAAGCCGAAGGAGCGCGCGGGGGCGGCCGTGCGCCGGCCGATGCGGGCTGCGGAAACAGCCGAAACAGCGGAAACAGTCGTACGGGGCGGTCGTACGAGGCCCGTGCGGAAACAGTCGTGTCGAGCGCTCACATCGTGAGGAGCATCGCGAACATCCCGATGCCCATGGACAGGCGGCAGGCGAGCGCGAGTTCGGCCCGGTCGCCCCAGGCCACCGCAGGACCCGAACCGGAGCGCGGCACGGTCGCGGTCGCCGGGGCGGGCGCCAGCCGCAGCCCCGCCCTGAGCACGTACCCGGCGAAGTACAGCAACAGCGCACCGGTCACGAGCGGGACACCGGTCGGACCCGCATGCGCCGCGTGCCCCGCGCCGCCCTGCGGGGCCGAGGCCATCGCCACGGACATGTAGACCATCGCGAGGGAGCCGACGAGATGGTGCAGGTGATGGGCGTGACCGGAGGCGCGCCCCGGGGACCTCGGGGCGCGCGCACGGCCGTGCCCGCGTACGCTCCACAACCCGCGCACGTTCCACAGCGCGCGCACCGCGGCCGCCCCGAACACCACCCCGTACGCCCACCACGCCCAGCGGGGCGGGCCGAACGCCGCGGCGGGGATCGCCATCACCGCCATCCCGAACCCCATCAGGGCCTCACCGCCCGCCGCGCTGCGCTGCTCGGCGACCGGACTGCGCATCCGCAGCAGGCAGTACGCCCCGGTCGCCGCGCACAACGCGACGAGCAGCCACCCGGCCAGTGCCGGTCCGTGCACGGCACACCTCCCCCTCCGCCACCGTCGACGAGTCGGCACACAGCCGTGTCGACAGGTCGATTCCCGGCGGGGTCCTGCCCCACGCGAGCGCACGGGTGTACACGGGGAGCACGCACCCGCACCGGCAGGCGCGCGGAGAGGGGCGCGGGGGAGCGTCAGCGCAGGCGCACCGGCAGGGACTCGACGCCGTAGACGATGGACAGCTTGCGGAAGGCGAGTTCGTAGGGCGCTACGGCCAGCTTCATCTCGGGGAAGCGGCGAAGGAGCGCGGGGTAGGCGGCGCGCAGTTCCATCCGGGCCAGCTCGGCGCCGATGCAGCGGTGGATGCCGTACCCGAAGGCGAGGTGGCCGGAGGCCTTGCGGTCCGGGTCGAACGCGGCGCGTTCGACGCCGGTGAAGCGCGGGTCGCGGTTGGCGCCGCTGAGGGAGCACAACATGAAGTCGCCCTTGGGGATGTGCACCCCGGCTATCTCGATGTCCTCGCGCGCGAACCGCGGGAACGCCAGCTGCACCACGGTCAGATGGCGCAGCGCCTCCTCGACGAACGGCGCCGCCGCCGCGTCCTCGTCCCGGACCCGGGCGAACGCGCGCGGATCCTGCAGGAGTACCAGGGAGCCGAGCGCCAGCATGCTCGCGGTGGTCTCGAAACCGCCGGTCAGGACGCCGTCGGCGAGGCCGGCGAGCTCCTCGTCGTCGACGCTGTCGCCGTGCTCGCGGACGATCTGGCCGAGCAGTCCGTCACCGGGGTTCTCGCGCTGCTTCTTGACGACGTCCCGGAAGTAGTCGAGCGAGGCGGAGGTGTGGCCGAAGGGCGCTATCGCGCCGTCGGACAGGTCGAAGCGGGCCATGCTCAACTGCTGGAAGTCGTGCCGGTCCTCGTAGGGGACGCCGAGCAGTTCGCAGATGGTCAGGGACGGGATCGGCAGGGCGAAGGACTGCACGAGGTCGACCGGGTCCGGGCTGCGCTCCATCGAGTCCAGGCAGTCGTTCACGATCTCGTCGATCCGCGGAGTCAGCCTGCGCAGACGGCGCATGGTGAACTCCGGGGTGAGTATCTTGCGCAGCCGCGTGTGCACCGGCGGGTCCGCGAAGCCGAGCCCGCCGGGGTTCTGCTCCTCCTGGACGCCCGCGTTGCCCGCGAGGTTGGTGAAGTCCGTGCTGAACCCGTCGGTCGCGCCGAGGACCGCCTTCACCTCCTCGTGCCCCGTGACCACCCAGGCGTCCATGCCGAACGGCAGCGGCACCTTGGAGATCGGCGACTGCTCCTGGGTCCGGGTCAACTGCGGCACCGGGTCGAGCCCCTCGCGCCGCAGCGGCAGCAGCAGTTGCTCGGGCAGGAGCGAGATCGTGGACGATCCGATGCCGTGCTTCTTGATCCTGGCCAGGTACTTGCGCCCCAGCCGAGCGGCGATGCGGGATCGGAGATTCGCCCTCAATGTGAGCTCCATGGTCGACGTACAGCCCAGACTCTCGATGCGGTCTCGGTACTAACGGGAGCGGTCAGCATAAGTGTCCGACCGTGCCTCGTGGTGACCGAGGGGCGTCTCCAGGCTGGGAATCAGGGTCGAATCAGGGACGCTTCACCACCGTCTCGGGGTTGCACGGATCGGGGTGTGCGCTGTGGCACAGGGGGCGCGTGCGGGCGTCTCGGGGGAGTGGGGGAGCGGGTTACGCGCGGTATGCGACGAGTGTGCGTCAGGGCCGGTAGCGCAGCGGATGGTCGGCGGGCACCTCGACGAGGACGATGTCGTTGCCGTCCGGGTCCGTGATCCACATCTCGATCAGACCCCAGGGTTCCTGTCGCGGCTCGCGCACCACCTCGACGCCGCGTGCTCGCAGTTCGTCGTACGCGGCGGCGACGTCGGCGACCTGCAACCACAGCCGGATCCCCGGCGAAGGCGCCCGCTCCGCCCGCCCGGACACCTCGAGGAAGCCGCCGCCGAGGAAGTACACGGTGCCGCGCTCGGGCCCGGTGCCGAACTCGCGGTAGACGTCGAGCCCGAGGGTCTCGCCGTAGAAGGTGCGGCTGCGCTCGGGGTCGACGGGGCGCAGGAGGGTGCGGCTGCTGAGTACGTGAACCATGAAGACGCACTGTAACGGCGCGTTAGGCTCGGGGAATCCGCCGTTGAGACCCGCCGCGAGACACGAAGGGCCGCCGCATCCATGGACACCGCTGAGACCGCCTCCCGCACCGCAACAGGCGCACCGACCTTCCGCGACGCCACCGACGCCGACGTCGACGCGCTCGTCGCGCTGATCGAGTCGGCGTACCGGGGAGACAGCAGCCGCACCGGCTGGACCACGGAGGCGGACATCCTGCACGGCCAGCGGACGGACCCCGAGGGGGTGCGCGCGGTCATCGCGGGGCCGGACAGCAGGCTGCTCGTGGTGGAGCGGGACGGCGAGCCGGTCGCCTGCTGCCAGCTGGAACACCGGGGCGAATCGGCCTACTTCGGGATGTTCGCGGTCAGCCCGGCCCTGCAGGGCGCGGGCCTCGGCAAGGTGATCATCGCGGAGGCGGAGCGCACGGCCCGCGCACAGTGGGGCGCACGGCAGATGCAGATGACGGTGATCTCGGTCCGCGAGGACCTGATCGCCTGGTACGAGCGCCGCGGCTATCGCCGTACGGGCGAGATGACCCCGTTCCCGTACGGCGACGAGCGCTTCGGCATTCCGCAGCGGGACGACCTGCAGTTCGAGCTGCTCGTGAAGCCGCTCGGCGACTGAACGGGCCGTTTTCCGCGCGCAGTTGGTGTGGCTGCGGCTCAGGCGGTGAAGCGGCCGGTGCGTTTGATCTCCGGGTAGTCGGTGGTCGCGCCGTCCAGGCCGAGGGCGCGGACCAGGCGCAGGTGGTCCTGGGTGTTCACGACCCAGCCGATGATCCGCAGGTCCGCCTTGCGCGCCGCCTCGACCGTCTCCAGGGTCAGGCGGCGGATGTTGAGTACGAGCGTGGTCGCGCCGACGGCCACGGCCCGCTCGACGACGTCCTTGCCGTAGCGGCTCGCGACGAGCGCGGTGCGTACGCCGGGGACGAGACGGGCGATCTCCGCGACCGCGTCGTCGTGGAAGGAGAGCACCTCGACCCGGCCCACCAGGTCGCGCCGGTGCATCACCTCGGCGAGGGCGCGGGCGGCCGCCACGTCCTTGATCTCCGCCTGCAGCGGCGCCTTCACCGCGTCGAGGACCTCCTCGAACACCGGGATGCGCTCGCCCCGGCCGGCGTCGAGGGCGCGCAGCTCTTCGAGGGTCTTGTCGGCGATCGGACCCTTGCCGTCGGTGGTGCGGTCGACCAGCGCGTCGTGCATGACGACGAGGGCGCCGTCCTTGCTGAGGTGGAGGTCGAGCTCGATGACGTCGAGGCCGGCCTGCTCGGCTGCGACGAAGGACCGGAGGGTGTTCTCGGGCTCGATGCCCATGACTCCACGATGACCGATGGTGAGGAAGTTCAAGGTTCACTCGCTTCCGTCGACGTGCCTGACGCTGTGCGCTGCGCTGCGCTGTGCTCTGCCGTGCAGTGTTGTGTTGTACGGCGGGTGGTGGCGCGCGGCGCGGCTCGCGGCTCCGCCGGGGCTGCCGTGAGTCCCGTTCACGGGCAGGTCGGCGGCCATTCCCGCGGTCGCGGTACGAGCCACTGCGCAAGCTTGGCGAGGGTTCCTGCGGAGCGCAAGACGATGCTCGTGAACTTGTGCCCGCGGGTCAATCGGACGCGGCGCGCTGTCACCCCTACCCGGGGTTTGGCCAAGTCCGCGCGTACGAGGCTGACTTCTTCCCCACCCCGCCCCTTCCCGAAAGTCCTGGCGGACGGCTCGGGGTGTCGTCTGGCCCAACTTCTGGTGGCTGTTGCCACTGGGGCGCTGCTTGGGGCTGTCCCTTCTGGGCCCGGTGTCGGGGGCGCTGGCCGTGGACCCTGCTCGGGGGTGCCGCCCCTGGGCCCTGCTCGGGGCTGTCGCCGGTGGATCGCGCTTGGGGTTGCCAGGCCATATCGCGCTTCGGGGCGCGGCCCCCGTCTCCTGGTTTAGGGGTTGTCCCCCCTGGCTTCGCTGTCGGGGGTGCCGCCCCTGGGCCCTGCTCGGGGCTGTCGCCGGTGGATCTTGCTCGGGGTCGCCGGCCCATGTCGGGCATGGGGGTGCCGCCCCCCAGTTGTCGGGGCTGCCGCTCCAGATCGTGCTTCGAGGTCGCGGCCCCTGGTCTCCTGGTTGGGGGTTGGTGTCCCTGGCTTTGCTGTCGGGGGTGCCGCCCCTGCACCTTGCTCGGGGTTGCTGGCCGTGGACCCCGCTTGGGCTGTGGTCCGTGGGCCTCGCTCGGGTTGCCGGGCGATATCGCGCTTCGGGTAGCGGCCCCGGTCTCTTGGATTGGGGGCTGGTGCCCCTGGCCTCGTTGTCGGGGGTGCCGCCCCGGGCCCTGCTCGGGGTTGTCGCCGGTGGATCTTGCTCGGGGTTGCTGGCCCATGTCTTGCTTCGGGGGTCGCGGCCCCTAGTTGTCGGGGCTGCCGCCCCATATCGCGCTCTGGGGGAGCGGCCCCCGGTTTCTTGGTTGATTGGGGCCGTTGCCCCTGGCCGCGCTGTCGCCCCTGTGCCTCAGCCGGGGCTGCTACCCCTGGACCCGTTCTCGGGGCTTGCCCCGGATCCCGGTCGTTGTTCGGCTGACCGCTTCGTCGTGGCTGGTCGTGCAGTTCCCCGCGCCCCTGTCGGGGCGCCCGTCGCAGCGCCGGTCCGCAAAATCCCGCCCTGCCGGCATCTGAGGGGTGGGGGCAATCCAGCCTCTCCGGCGTTTGAGGAGCGGGGGTCCGGGGGTGGAGCCCCCGTAGCCGACGGCGGTCTTTCGGGAAGGGGCGGGGTGGGGATCAAAAGCCAGCCCGTCCGGCGTTCGAGGACGAGGCCGGAGGGCGATCGACGGTGACCGAGTCGACGGTGCGGGGCGACTGCCCCGATTGACTCCCCCTCGCCCCCGCAATCCCCAGAACGAGCCCAGTGAGGACGGCGGCGACGAGAACGGCTCGGGTACTCACGGCGTAACGCTCCGGGGTGTGCGGGGAGGACCGACCCCGCCCGTCCTACCCCCGCACCCCACCCCGCGCGAGCGAACTCACCCGCATGTGCGGCGAGACGGCGGGGGGTTGACGCCTGACCGGCAAGAGGCGACGACGGCACCTGCAGCCCCTCCAGCCCCTCCAGCCCCTCCAGCCCCTCCAGCCCCTCCAGCCCCTACAACCCCTACAACCCCTACAACCCCTCCAAGTCCCCCAGCATCGCCTCCGCCAACTCCACCTCCGCCACCAGCCGCCGCTCACTCCACCGCAGGGCGATCTGCGGGTGCCCCCACGCCTCCACGCCGTCGGCCCGCGCGAGCGCCTCGCGTACCTCCTTCAACTCGCCCTGCGTACGCGCCACATGCTCGTGCACGAGGGACCGCAGCTGCTCCGGCTCCGTGAGGTGGCCGAGCCAGACGCGCAGCAGCAGCGGGTGCTTGAGGACCGGGGCGCCCATGTCCTGGCCGGCGCTCGCCCAGCGGGCCAGGGCGGCACGGCCCGCGTCCGTGATCGCGTACGCCCGCTTGGTGCGCGGTTCCTCCGGGCCCGAGCGGCGGGACGTGGCGTACCCACGGGACTCCAGGCGGCGCAGCTCGGCGTAGATCTGGCTGATCGCGGGCGACCAGTAGAAGAACCGGAGGGAGGAGTCGGCCCACTTCTTGAGCTCGTAGCCGGTGCGTTCGCCCGGGAACGAGAGCAGCCCGAGCACCGCCCAGGCCGTCGGGGGCAGGCCCTGCGTGGGGTCGTCCGGGTGCTCGGTCGGCTGCTGATCGCCCTTGGTCATGGCCGCATTGAAGGCGGCGGCGCGCCCGAGTGCAATCCCGCAACCCGGTCCGCCCGGTCCCCTTGTCACTTCGAGGCGCTCCCGCTAGACCTGACTATTAGTCATATGGCTGATTGAAGCGAACGAAGTGCAAAGGACCACTCAACTCCCAGGAGGCGGCGTGAAGTTCTCCATGATCTTCGAGGCGCAGCTGGCGGATCCGACCGTCGAGCGCGAGCACCAAGTGATCCGCGACAGCGTCGAACAGGCGGTGCTCGCCGAGGAGATGGGCTTCGACCGGATCTGGGCGGTCGAGCACCACTCCCTGAAGTGGTACGCGCACATGAGCGCCCCGGAGATCTTCCTCACCTGGGTCGCGGCGCGGACGAGCAGGATCCGGATCGGGCACGGCGTGGTCTGCATGCCGTTTGCCTTCAACCACCCGGCACGGGTGGCCGAGCGCGCCGCCATGCTCGACCTGCTCTCCGGCGGCCGCCTCGACCTCGGCGCGGGCCGCGGCGGCACGCTGCAGGAGACCTCGCTGTGCGGAGTGGACCGGGACCGTACGACGCAGGAGGTCGAGGAGGCGCTCAGGATCATCGGAAAGGCGTGGGAGAAGGACGAGTTGGAGCACCACGGCGAGCTGCTCGACATCGACCCGCACCCGATCCTGCCCCGCCCGAAGCAGACCCCGCACCCGCCGCTCTTCCTCGCCTGCAGCCGTACGGAGACCCTGCAGCAGGCGGCCGAACTCGGCATCGGGGCCCTGGTGATGGGCTTCGCGGGGCCCGGTTCGATCAAGGACATGCGGACCGCGTACGACACAGCGCGGGCGGAGCGCGGCAGTGAGCGGTTCGTCTCCTCTGTCGTCAACGACCACTTCTCCGTACTCTGTCCGACGATCGTGCTCGACGACCGCGAGACGGCGCGGAACATCGGCATCCGCGGGCAGCGCTTCTTCGCCCAGTCGATCGGCCACTGGTACGGCGGGGCGGGCCTTCCCGACGAGGCCGTGGTCGAGGGCGCCGACGAGGCCGAGGAGATGCGCAAGGCCGCCGAGCAGGTCGTGGCGCGACTGAACGAGCAGAGCATTCCGGTACGCCCCAACGCCACGGCCACCTTCAACGCCGACCACGCCTACGGCACGGCGGAGGACGCGATCGCCTACGTCGAGCAGCTCCGCGACGCGGGCGCCGACGAGATCATGTGCCTGATCCAGATGGGCACGGTGCCGCAGGAGGCCTGCATGGAGACCATCCGGCAGTGGGGCGAGAAGGTGATCCCGCACTTCCGCGACCAGTCCGCCGCCAGCCGGCCCGTACCCCACCAGGAGGCCACCCGATGACGACCCAGGACGCGACCGAGGGCGCGACCGAGGGCGTGACCCAGCACGCGACCGAGGGCGCGCCCCAGGGCGAGGCAGAGGATCGACTCCCGCCAGAAGCAAGGCAGTTGGTCGATCTGATCACCTCCGTCTTCCCTGACCTCGGCGGCACGGTGACCGACGCCGCCGAGGCCCGCCGCATCCTGTCGGCCCAGCCGCGCCCGCCCTGGGCGCCGCCCGAGGTCGGCTCGGTGGAGGACCGTACGATCCCCGGGCCGGACGGCGAACCCGAGATTCCGGTACGGGTGTACCTGCCGGACCCGGCGGCCGCCCCCGGGTCCCGGCCGACCGTGCTGTTCCTGCACGGCGGCGGCTTCGTCATCGGCGACCTGGAGAGCCACGACAACACCGCCCGCGGGCTCTGCCGGGAGGCGGGCGCCGCGGTCGTGGCCGTGGACTACCGGCTCGCGCCCGAGCACCCGTTCCCGGCCGGGGTGCGGGACGCGTACGCCGCACTGCGCTGGACCGCCGCGCACGCCGCGGAGCTCGGCGGCGACCCGGCCGCCCTGGTCGTGGCCGGGGACAGCGCCGGCGGCAACCTCTGCGCGGTGATCGCCCAGCAGGCCAGGGACGAGGGCGGCCCGGCCGTCGCGCTGCAGGTGCTGATCTACCCGGCGACCGACATCAGCCGGCCGTGGCCGTCCCTGACGCGGAACGCCAGCGGCTACTTCCTCTCCCGCGCGCACATGAAGTGGTTCGGGCAGCAGTACCTCGCCGCCGGCGGCGACCCGGCCGACCCGAAGATCTCCCCGCTGCTCGGCGAGCTCGCCGGACTGCCGCCCGCGCACATCGTCACCGCGGGCTGCGACCCGCTCTGCGACGAGGGCCTGGCGTACGCGGAACGCCTGCGGGAGGCGGGAGTTCAGGTCACCGAGGCGCACTTCCCGCGAATGTTCCACGGCTTCTTCGGCTTCCCGCAGGCGCTCACCGACGCCCGCGAGGCGCTGGAGGGCGCGGCGGCCGCGATCGCGGCGACAACCGCTCGTACGACTCCCGAAGCGGGGGACGGCAGGAAAAACTTCGGTGACCAAGGGGGTCTCGCAGGATAATTTCCACCGGCTCCTCTTGCTGGGGAGAACCTCGTATGCATACGGTGTCTTTACGCGAGGTTCTCCCGTGGAGGAAGTGACATGACGGAAATTCTTGTGCAGCCCGCAACCGAAGGACGGATTCCTTCTGCATCCAGGGTGATCGAGCACCCTGCCTGGCCGGTGCTCAAGGATGCCGTGGAAGAAATCAGGCCCTGGCAGTCCGCGGACGGCTCGATCGACTTCGACGCCGAGGGCGCCCCGTCCCGCGCGCTGGCCGAGCTCACCGTGGGCCGCGTCATAACCGCGGTCGAGCAGCTCGCCCCGCTGCTCCCGCACGACGCCGCCTACCTGAAGGCGCTCGGCGTGGATCTGCGGCGCTGGGTCGAGGGCGGCTTCCAGGTCCCCGACTTCCTGGACTCGCTGCTCGCCTTCCAGCCTGCGGCGCACCGCGAGGACGGACTGCAGCACCTCGTGGTCTTCCCGATGTACACGCAGAACGGCAACCCCGACCGCAACCTCGAAGCGGTCGTCCTGAAGATGGTCTGGCCCGACTGGCTGGCGGAGCTCGAGGCCACGCGCTACGACAACCCGCTGTTCTGCGGCATCACCTTCGAGGACTTCACCTCCGGGTACGACACCAACTCCGCGGTGCTCTTCCCCGAGACGATCGCCGTGCGCGAGGCCCCGGAGCGGTTCTCCTGGGGCGGCATCTTCTGCGACCGCGAGGCGGCCCGCTTCCGCCGCGTCACCGAGGCCGCCGTCGACATCCTCGGCCTCCAACTGCCGGACGGCATCCGCGAGATGGTCGGCGACCAGGAGCGCTGCAAGGAGGCCTTCGTCCTGTGGGACATGGTCCACGACCGCACCCACAGCCACGGCGACCTGCCCTTCGACCCGTTCATGATCAAGCAGCGCCAGCCGTTCTGGATGTACGGCCTGGAGGAGCTGCGCTGCGACCTCACCGCCTTCAAGGAGGCCGTGAAGCTGGAGGCCGAGGGCAACCGCCACGGCCGCGACGTCCAGTACGCCGTGCTCTTCGACCGGATGTTCCGCTTCCCGGTCAGCGGCGACCGCGTCAAGAACTACGACGGCCTCGGCGGCCAGCTGCTCTTCGCGTACCTGCACAAGCACGACGTGGTGCGCTGGACCGACAACACCCTGCGCATCGACTGGGACCGGGCCCCGCAGATCACCAACCAGCTCTGCGCCGAGATCGAGGAGCTGTACCGCGCGGGCATCGACCGCCCCAAGCTGGTGCACTGGTTCGCCGCGTACGACCTGGTCTCCACCTATCTCGCCCCGCACCCGGGCTCCGTGTGGGCCAAGGGTCCCGAGGCCCTGGACACCTCCCTGCCGCCCCGGAAACTCGTCGACGAGGTGCTTGCGGACGAGTTTCCGCTGAGCATGTTCTATGAGGCGCTCTCCAAGAAGCTCAAGGGTGTGATCGCCTCGACCAGGGGGATCACGGCCGCGGACGTCGAGCGGGTCGCCGCGTGAGCCGCCCCGCCGACGCGGAGGTGAGGACCATGACGAACGGAAACGGGAACGGTGTGCTGAACGGTGCTGTGATCGCGGTCGCTGGAGCGGCCGGACCCGCGGGGCGGGCCACCCTGCTGCGCCTGGCCGAGGCGGGTGCCACGGTCGTCGCCTCGGACGCGGACGCGACCCGCCTGGCGGAGGCCGTGGACGCGGCGAGGTATGCGCACGGCGGCGCCACCGTCACCGGGGACACGGTCGACCTGCTCGACCTGGACGCCACCCGTGACTGGGTCGCCCGTACGGAGAAGGAGTTCGGGCGGATCGACGGCCTGGTGCACCTGGTCGGCGGCTGGCGCGGCAGCGCCACCTTCGCCGAGACCGACCTGGCGGACTGGGACGTCCTGGAGAACCTTCTGATCCGGACCGTCCAGCACACCTCGCTCGCCTTCGAGGAGGGCCTGAACCGCAGCGACCGCGGGCGGTACGTCCTGATCAGCGCCGCCGGCGCGAGCAAGCCCACCGCCGGCAACGCCGCGTACGCCGCGTCCAAGGCGGCCGCCGAGGCCTGGACGCTCGCCCTCGGCGACGCCTTCCGCAAGGCGGCCAAGACGGACGGTACCGAGCTGACCTCCGCAGCGGTCATCCTGGTGGTGAAGGCGCTGGTGCACGAGGCCATGCGAGCCGAGCGCCCCAACGCGAAGTTCGCGGGCTTCACCGACGTGACGGAGCTGGCCGAGGCCATCGCCAACGTGTGGGAGCGGCCCGCCGAGGAAGTGAACGGAACCCGCCAGTGGCTGACCGAGAAGCCGTGACCCCTCCAAACCCGCCGAGGACCGACGCACGACGCCATCACGACCCGGAGACACGAGGCTTCGCCAGCGACAACTACGCCGGGGCGCACCCGGAGATACTCGCGGCCCTCGCCCTCGCCAACGGCGGTCACCAGATCGCCTACGGGGAGGACGACTACACCGCGCATCTCCAGCAGGTGATCCGCGGCCACTTCGGCGCGACGGCGGAGGCGTTCCCGGTGTTCAACGGCACGGGCGCCAACGTCACGGCACTTCAGGCGCTCACCGACCGTTGGGGCGCGGTGATCTGCGCCGACACCGCGCACATCAACGTCGACGAGTGCGGCGCCCCCGAGCGCGTCGGCGGCCTCAAGCTCCTGACCGTGCCCACGCCGGACGGCAAGCTCACGCCTGAGCTGATCGACCGGGAGGCGTACGGCTGGGACGACGAGCACCGCGCGATGCCGCAGGTCGTCTCGATCACGCAGAACACCGAACTGGGCACCGTCTACACGCCCGAGGAGATCCGCGCGATCTGCGAGCACGCCCACGGGCTCGGCATGAAGGTGCACCTGGACGGCTCCCGCATCGCCAACGCGGCGGCCTCGCTCGACGTGCCGATGCGGACCTTCACCAACCGCGTCGGGGTCGACGTGCTCTCGCTCGGCGGCACCAAGAACGGCGCGCTGTTCGGCGAGGCGGTCGTCGTCCTGAACCCGGACGCGGTCCGCCACATGAAGCATCTGCGGAAGCTGTCCATGCAGCTGGCGTCCAAGATGCGCTTCGTGTCGGTGCAGTTGGAGGCGCTGCTCGCCAAGGACCTGTGGCTGCGCAACGCCCGGCACGCCAACGAGATGGCCCAGCGCCTGGCCGAGGGCGTCCGCGCCGTCGACGGGGTGGAGATTCTGCACCCCGTGCAGGCCAACGCCGTCTTCGCGCGGCTCCCGCACGACGTGAGCGAGCGGCTGCAGCAGCGCTACCGCTTCTACTTCTGGGACGAGGCCGCGGGCGACGTGCGCTGGATGTGCTCCTTCGACACGAGCGCGGACGACGTGGACTCGTTCATTGCGGCGCTCAAGGAGGAGATGGCGGCGCGCTGAATTCCGCATACGTATGCGGCCGACCGTAAAAGTCATTGACTTGCGGTCGGCCGCTTCCGTACGTTCTGCGGCCATGGAACTCATCCAGCAGAACCCTCAACTCTCCGCGTATCTGGCCGATACCGAGGCCGTGAACCACAGTCACCCGTCGATCCGGCACGAGGCGGAGTGCCTTCAGGCGCAGACTGCGGACGCATATACATACGCCGAAGCGGCGTACGCCTTCGTGCGGGACGCCGTCCCGCACTCGCAGGACTCCGGTGACCTGCGGGTCACCTGGCGCGCCTCGGACGTACTCGAACTCGGCACCGGCATCTGCCACGCCAAGGCCCACCTCGCCGCCGCCCTGCTGCGCGCCGCCGGCATCCCGGCCGCCCTCTGCTACCAGCGCCTGACCCTGGGGGAGGGCCTCGAGGACGGGCACGCCCTGCACGGCCTGATCGCAGTGCACCTCGACGGCGCCTGGCACCGGCAGGACGTACGCGGCAACAAGCCGGGTGTGGACGCGCGGTTCTCGCTCTCCGGGGAGCGGCTGGCGTGGGTGCCGCGAGCGGAGTTCAACGAGGTGGACTATCCAGTACTCTATGATGAACCGCACTCGGTGGTCCTGGACGCGCTGAAGGCCGCCCCGGACCGCCCGACACTGTGGAAGTCACTCCCCGACGCACTGTGACCGCCCGACCGCCCGACCGCTTGACTTCGACCCAAGGCTCGGCATGACACTCGAACTGACCGTCGCGGACGAGGTCCGCACCCTCGCCCCCGGCTTCACCCACCTCGCGATCGAGGCCCACGGACTCGTCAACGGCCCCAGCACGGAGGCCAGTTCGGCCCTGCTCGACGAGGCCGGACGCCGCCTCGCGGAACGCCTCGACGGGCGCGCCCCGCACGAGGACCCGCACATGGCCGCCTGGCGCGCCGCGTACAGCGCGTTCGGCGCCAAGCCCTCGCGTACGCGCAACTCCGCCGAGGCCCTCGCCAAGCGCGCCTTCGCGGACGGCGGGCTGCCGCGCATCAACGTCCTGGTCGACGTCTACAACGCGATCAGCGTGGCCCATCTGATCCCCGTCGGCGGCGAGGACCTCGACCGCATCCAGGGCGACATGCGGCTCGTGCGCGCCACGGGCGAGGAGGAGTTCATGACGACGGCCGGGGGCGAGGCGACGGTCGAGCACCCCGATGCGGGGGAGGTCGTCTGGTGCGACGGGGCCGGGGTCACCTGCCGCCGCTGGAACTGGCGGCAGGGGCCGCGCACGCGCCTCACGGAGGAGTCTTCCAGCGCGCTGTTCCTGCTGGAGTCGCTGGCCCCCATGCCCCTCGCGGACCTGGACCGCGCGGGCGCCGAACTGGCCGAACTCATCGAGAAGTTCAGCCCGGGGGCCCGCGTCGACGTGAGGCCGGCGGCATGAGACTTTCCCCTCCCCGCCCCTTCCCGAAAAGTCCTGCCGGACGGGCCTCCTCAATCGCCGGAGGGGCTCATCTTTGAGCCCCTCCGGCGATTGAGGAGCGGGGTCTGGGGCGGAGTCCCAGTTCGGGAAGGGGCGGGGAGGGGAACAAGAAAAGCTGAGCGAACCCCTACTTCACCGGCTCAGGTGCCGTACCGCCGAGATGCGCCGGCACCCACCACGTGTCGTCCGGCCCCTTGGGCCGCACGGGATAGGCGCGCTGGCCCGCTTCGAGCAGCTCCTGCACCCGCCCCCGCAGCCGCCGGGTGATCGCCCCCGCGTACTGCTCGCGCGGCGCCTCCACCGCCTCGCCCACCCGGATCGTCACCGGGATGTGGCTGCGCTTGAAGTTCCGCGGCCGGCCCTTGGTCCACAGCCGCTGCGTGCCCCACAGCGCCACCGGGATCAGCGGAACCCCGGCCTCCTGCGCCATCCGTGCCGCACCCGACTTGAAGCTCTTCAGCGTGAACGAAGGCGAGATCGTCGCCTCCGGGAAGACCCCCACGATCTCCCCGGAGCGCAGCGACTCCAGCGCGTGCGCGTACGCCGCCTCGCCCTGGTTGCGGTCCACCGGGATGTGCTTCATGCCGCGCATCAGCGGACCGGACACCTTGTGGCGGAAGACCGAGTCCTTCGCCATGAACCGCACGAGCCGCTTCTGCGGCCGGGCCGCGAGCCCCGCGAAGATGAAGTCCATGTAGCTGATGTGGTTGCTCACCAGGACCGCGCCACCGGTGCGCGGAATGTTCTCCGCACCCTTCAGGTCGATCTTCAGGTCCAACGCTTTGAACAGCGTGAGCGCGGCACCGATGACCGGACGGTAGACGAGTTCTGCCATGGGGGGCGATCGACCCTTCTGTGCGCCTGGGACGGGTCTCCCCGGCGGGTAACTTACGGGCCCGTAGGTTTAGGGCGTTGCGCAGATCGTGCCCCATCGGCGGCCGAGTAGCCACCCCTCACGGCGGTGAGCAGGGAGATTCTCGTCACGTACGGGCACTCACGAGCGGTTCGTACGGGCTCGGATCCGGCCGCCCGTACCCCTCTTGAGGAGCAGAAACAGCTCGCAGCCGAGGCAGTACGCGAACGCCGCGTCGAGAACGCCGCAGTCGGCGAGGACCGTGTACACCGACGCCGTCGTTGATGCCGTCGTCGAGGTCCACGGTCGACAGGATCCCGTGCGAACCCGCCTCCGGGGAACGGGAATGTTTGCGGCTCGATCAACGCTGCAAGCGAAGATGGCCGGACTCATGGTGTGTGCGGCGGTGCTCCTCGCGGCGAGCGCCTTCGGCCTGCCGCACCGAAGCGGAGCGGGAGGCTCAAGGTGCGTGACGGCGAACGGGTGCTCGGGGAGCGGGAGTTGGGCGCCGCCCTCGGCGAGCGCGCCACGCTGGTGCAGTTCTCCAGCGCCTTCTGCCAGCCCTGCCGGGCCACGCGCCGCACGCTCATCGAGGTGGCCCGGCTCGTCCCCGGCGTCGCCCACATCGAGATCGACGCCGAGCAGCACCTCCCACTCGTGCGCGAGCTCGACATCCTGCGCACGCCCACCGTCCTCGTCCTCGACGCCCGCGGCCGCCTGGTCCGCCGCGCCGCCGGCCAGCCCCGCAAGGCCGACGTCCTGGCGGCGCTCGGCGAGGCGGTCTGAGCCCCGCCGTGCCCCGTGAGCCTGCTCCCATATCGCGGTACGCACTTGACTGCACGCCACACGCATCGTCAGCCTGACTCCATGCCGCAGGAAATCCTTCTTTACGAGCGGGTCCACCTGGACCTCGGCCGCCATGCGAGCGCGCGCTGTCCGGGGAACTGAGCAGCCACGGCCCTCGTTCACCACAGCAGAAGGACAACTCCATGACGGCCTCGCCCGACCTCCGTACGCCCCAGCTCGCCTCGCCCGACCTCCTGCGCTCGGCCTTCCGACAGCACGCGGCCGGCGTAGCGGTGATCACCGCCGGCGGCCCCGCGGGACCGGTGGGCTTCACCGCCACCTCGCTCAGCTCGGCCGCCGCCGAGCCGCCCCTCGTCTCGTTCGGCATCGGCACCGGCTCCTCCAGCTGGCCCGTGATCGCCGAGACCGAGTACGTCGGCGTCCACATACTCGGCGAGCATCAGCAGGATCTGGCCGCGACGTTCGCGCGCAGCGGAGCCGACCGGTTCGGCCCGGCCACGCGCTGGCACGAGGGCCCCGAGGGCGTCCCGGTCCTGGACGACGTACTGGCCTGGCTGGTCTGCCGGGTCGTGGCCCGGGTGCCCGCGGGCGACCACCGCCTCGTGCTCGGCCAGGTCGTCCTCGGCGACCCGGCCGGAGTCGGCCGCCCGCTCCTGTACCACCAGGGCCGTTTCACCGCGCTGCGGGACTGACCGTGCGGTCGGCCGGCGTTGGCAACGTCACAGTGCTGAGCGCTTGCTTAATGTGCAGGCTGTGGATGTACTAGCTAGTAACATTTCGTTCGGAGCGCGGGTCGCCCCGACCGGGATCCGCCTCTTCAGGCGCCTATGCTGCCTGCAACAAGGCAGCAGCCCAGAAATGACGATGCAGTAGGAGAGCCGGCGTGAGCTTGAGGATCGTTGTCTGTGTGAAGTACGTGCCCGACGCCACCGGCGACCGGCACTTCACCGATGACCTGACCGTCGACCGCGACGATGTCGACGGTCTGCTGTCGGAGCTCGACGAGTACGCGGTCGAGCAGGCCCTGCAGATTGCCGACGAGGCCGACGACGCGGAGATCACCGTCCTGACGGTCGGTCCCGAGGACGCCAAGGACGCGCTGCGCAAGGCGCTGTCCATGGGCGCCGACAAGGCCGTGCACGTCGAGGACGACGACCTGCACGGCACCGACGTCATGGGTACGTCCCTGGTGCTCGCCAAGGCCATCGAGAAGACCGGTTACGACCTGGTCATCGCCGGTATGGCGTCCACCGACGGCACCATGGGCGTGCTGCCGGCGATCCTCGCGGAGCGCCTCGGTGTCCCGCAGGTCACGCTGCTCTCCGAGGTCTCCGTCGAGGACGGCACCGTCAAGGGCCGCCGTGACGGCGACACCGCCTCCGAGCAGCTGGAGGCTTCGCTTCCGGCCGTCGTGTCCGTGACGGACCAGTCGGGCGAGGCCCGCTACCCGTCCTTCAAGGGCATCATGGCCGCCAAGAAGAAGCCGGTGGAGTCCCTGGACCTGGACGACCTGGACATCGAGGCCGAGGAAGTCGGTCTCGAGGGCGCCTGGACCAAGGTCGACGAGGCCGCCGAGCGTCCGGCCCGCACCGCGGGCACGATCGTCAAGGACGAGGGCGAGGGCGGCAAGCAGCTGGCCGCCTTCCTCGCGGAGCGCAAATTCGTGTGATGCAGCCTCGCGGGCCAGAAGTTCATCTGAGTCCGCTGAGTCCGTAAGCCCTCCCGTTTTCCTCGTACTTGCAGGAGAGAAGAAGTCCCATGGCTGAAGTTCTGGTCTACGTCGACCACGTGGACGGCGCCGTCCGCAAGCCCACCCTCGAACTCCTCACCCTGGCCCGTCGCCTGGGCGAGCCCGTCGCCGTCGCCCTGGGCAACGGCGCCGCCGACACCGCCGCCGCGCTCGCCGAGCACGGTGCGGTGAAGGTCCTCACCAACGACGCCGCCGAGTTCGCCGACTACCTCGTCGTGCCGAAGGTGGATGCCCTCCAGGCCGCGTACGAGGCTGTGCAGCCCGCCGCCGTCCTGGTGCCCTCGTCCGCCGAGGGCAAGGAGATCGCGGCCCGCCTCGCGGTCCGCATCAAGTCCGGCATCATCACCGACGCCGTCGACCTGGAGGCCGGTGCCGAGGGCCCGGTCGCGACGCAGTCCGCGTTCGCCGCGTCGTACACGACCAAGTCCCGCATCACGCAGGGCACTCCGGTCATCACGGTCAAGCCGAACTCGGCCGCCGTCGAGGCCGCCCCGGCCGCCGGCGCGGTCGAGGCCCTCGCCGTGTCCTTCTCGGACGCCGCCACCGGTACGAAGGTCACCGCGCGCACCCCGCGCGAGTCGACCGGCCGCCCGGAGCTGACCGAGGCCGCGATCGTGGTCTCCGGTGGCCGTGGCGTCAACGGTGCCGAGAACTTCGCGATCATCGAGGCCCTCGCCGACTCGCTCGGTGCGGCCGTCGGCGCCTCGCGTGCCGCGGTGGACGCGGGCTGGTACCCGCACTCGAACCAGGTCGGGCAGACCGGTAAGAGCGTGTCCCCGCAGCTGTACATCGCGTCCGGCATCTCCGGTGCGATCCAGCACCGCGCAGGTATGCAGACCTCGAAGACGATCGTGGCGATCAACAAGGACGCCGAGGCCCCGATCTTCGACCTGGTCGACTACGGCGTGGTCGGCGACCTCTTCGAGGTCGTCCCGCAGCTCACCGAAGAGGTCAACACCCGCAAGGGCTGAGCCTGTTCGCAACCGAAGGCCCCCGGGACCGCCCGGGGGCCTTCGGGCGTTTCCCGTACCCGTCGTCGGCGCCGATCGCCTGTCAGTGGCGGAGCGTAGATTGAACGAGACGGTGCGGCCGGGGGCCTGGGGGCGTCTCCCTGGAGAGCCGCTGTGCGCGAGACAGAAGCGAACGGATGGGACCGGAGTGACGAACGATGCAGGTCCAGGGAGAAAGGGGGTGTTGACCAGGTGGAAGGTACACAGATAACTTCGCTATACGGATTGTTGATTCCGTGAAGCGGAAAAACGTGACGTGGAGGGTGTAAGGATGGGTCAGCAAGAGCAGGTGGCGACGAGCCTCGCGGGTGCGGTCAGCGAGGGCATCAGCGCCTCCCTCGCCCCGGTGGACGCCGAGTTGGAGCGCCGTTACCCCGGAGACCCAGGCACCCGCCAGCCGGTCCACACCGTGTACGTGCCGGGTGAGGTTTTCGACGCGGACACCGTCCGCAGCTGGGGCGACCGGGCGCTCGCCGCGCTCGACGAGCACGCCCCGGACGCCACGACCTTCGCCAAGGCCGTCGGCCTGAGCGACGAACTGGCCGAGCCGGTCTACACGCGCGTGCGCGCCAAGCTGGAGCGCGAGCCGATCGAAGACCTCCGCGTGGACTTCGAGGACGGCTACAAGGGCAAGGACGAGGACCACGACGCCGCCCGCGCCGCCCGCATCATCGCCGAGGCCTACGAGAACGGCACCGCCGCTCCGTACATGGGCATCCGCATGAAGTGCATGGAGTCCCCGGTCCGCGACCGCGGCATCCGCACGCTCGACGTCTTCCTCACCGGCCTGATGGAGGCGGGCGGCCTGCCCGAGGGACTCGTCCTGACCCTGCCGAAGGTGACGTACACCGAGCAGGTCACCGCCATGGTCCGGCTCGTCGAGGAGTTCGAGAAGGCCCGCGGCCTGGAGGCCGGCCGGATCGGCTTCGAGATCCAGATCGAGACCAGCCAGTCCATCCTCGCCGCCGACGGCACCGCCAACGTCGCCCGCATGATCGACGCCGCCGAGGGCCGCGCCACCGGCCTGCACTACGGCACGTTCGACTACAGCGCCTGCCTCGGCGTCTCCGCCGCGTACCAGGCCAGCGACCACCCGGCCGCCGACCACGCCAAGGCGATCATGCAGGTCGCCGCCGCCGGCACCGGCGTCCGCGTCTCCGACGGCTCCACCAACGTCCTGCCGGTCGGCTCCACGGCCCACGTCCACGAGGCCTGGAAGCTGCACTACGGCCTGACCCGGCGCGCCCTGGCCCGTGCGTACTACCAGGGCTGGGACATGCACCCGGCGCACATCCCCACCCGGTACGCCGCCGTGTTCGCCTTCTACCGCGAGGGCTTCGAGGCCGCCGCCAAGCGCCTCGCCGCCTACGCGAACCAGGTCGACGGCGACGTGATGGACGAGCCCGCCACCGCCAAGGCGCTCAGCGGCTACCTGCTGCGCGGCCTCGACTGCGGCGCCCTCGACATCGCCGAGGTCGCCCGCCTCACCGGCCTCACCCGAGCCGACCTCGAGGGCTTCTCCTCGCCGCGCCGCGCGGCCCTCACGGCCTCGGCCCAGTAACGACGGCACCTGGCGCCACCGCCGCCCCTTAGTCTGTACGCGTCTGGCTTGAGGCATACGGAGGAACGGGGCAGCGGTGGCTTCGGGGGAGAACCAACAGGGTGACGGCGTCGGCCGCCTGCTCGCGGGGCGGTACCGCGTCCAGGAACAGCTCGGCCGCGGCGGCATGGGCGTCGTCTGGCGCGCCGTCGACGAGGTCCTCGGCCGCCCCGTCGCCGTCAAGGAGCTGCGCACCTTCACCGACGCGGCCGCCGCCGAGCTGTCCGCGCTGCGCACCCGGATGCAGCGCGAGGCCAGAGCCGCCGCCCGGGTCCGGCACACCGGCGTCATCGCCGTGCACGACGTCGCGGAGATCGACGGCCGCCCGCTGATCGTCATGGAGCTGGTCGACGGCCCGTCCCTCGACGACGTCCTGCGCGAGCGCGGCACGCTCCCGCCGCGCGAGGCCGCCGCGATCGGCGCCAAGGTCATGGAGGCCCTCGCCGCCGCCCACCAGGCCGGAGTCCTGCACCGCGACGTCAAGCCCGGCAACATCCTCCTCGAGGGATGGGGGTCCCGCCCAGGTAGTCCAGGCTCTGGGGGAGGCCGCGTCGTCCTCACCGACTTCGGCATCGCCATGGTCGACGACCCGGGTGACGGCAACTCCACCAACCTCACCCGCAGCGGCGAACTCGTCGGCTCCCTGGACTACTTGGCGCCCGAGCGCGCCCAGGGCCACGAGCCGGGCCCCGCATCCGACATCTGGGCCCTCGGCGCGACGCTCTACGGCACGGTCGAGGGCAACGCCCCCTTCCGTCGTACGTCGACGTGGTCGACGCTCACCGCCATCGTCAGTGAACCGCTGCCCGCCCCCGTCCAGGCCGGCCCTCTCGCGCCGGTCCTGCAGCAGCTCATGGCGAAGGACCCGCAGGCCCGCCCCGACGCCGAGACGGCCCGCCGACTCCTCCTCGCCGTCGCCGAGTCGGAGCGGGACGACGACACGACGGTGCTGCGGCCGGGCGCGCGCCCCGCGTCCACGCCCACGCCGGGTGCGGTCCCGCCCGTGCACGGTGCTCCCACGGTCGGCTCGGGCGGCTTCCCGGCCACGCCCCCGCCCGGCGGCCCGTACGCCGGGGGCGGCCTGGACACCCCGAACGGCTCGGACACCCCGCTGGTCACTCCGGTCCCCGGCGCCCCGGGGCCGCGCAAGCGCCGCCGGACGCTGATCGTCGCCGCGGCCGTCCTCGCGGTGCTCGCGGCGGGCGGCGGTGGGTACGCGTGGCTGGCCGGCGGTGACGGGCGGCGCGTCGAGGCGGGCGGCACCGCTTCGCCGAGCGCACCCGAGTCCCCCTCGCAGGAGGCGAGCCCGACCGGCTCGGGCAAGCCGAAGCCGACCGAGCAGGGCGACAAGTCGCCGTCCCCGTCCGAGAGTTCACCCGACGGCTCGGCAGGCGAGCCGGGCGAGGACGCCACGAAGCCCGCGGGTGACGGCGGGGTCACGGGCGGCGGTTCGACCGACGGCGGTACGACGGGCGGCGGTTCGGGCGGCACGTCCGGCGGGGACGGCGGCGACTCGGGCGGTTCCGGCACGTCCGGCTCCGGCACGTCCGGCTCCTCGGGCGGCGGCGCGGAACCGGACCCGGTCTGCCACCCCGCGGGCGGCGGCAAGTACGACTGCACGGTCTGGCGCACGGCCGATTCGTACACGGCGTCCGGCGCCAAGGTCGGCGTCCTCAACGCCGGCACCAACTATTTCTACTGCCAGCAGAACCTGGGCCGCCGCGAGACGTACCAGGGCTGGACCAACGTCTGGTGGGCCAAGACCGACGACGACAGCGGCAACACCAACGTGTTCATCAGCGACGTCTACATCAAGGGCGGCGAGGACGACAAGCCGCTGCCGGGCTTGCCGATCTGCTGAGGCGGTCCCCGCCGACCAGCGGATCGGCGATCAGCTGATCACCAACCAGCTGATCGCCGAGCGCCGTCCGCCGGTACAGCACTTGCCGGCCGTGCCGGGCGCGGGTGACCAGGCCCGTCGCGAACAGCACCCGCAGATGCTGCGACACCGCGCTCGGCGTGACCCGGAAACGCCGCGCGACCTCCACCGTGGCCAGCGGCTCCTCGAGGAGTACGAGCAGCCGCGCCCGTGTCGCCCCGAGCAGATCGGTCAGCGCTCCCGGAGGCGGACCCGGCGGCGCGTCCGCCCACAGCGTCCCCACCCCACGGCTGGGATACGCGAGCACCGGCGCGACCTCCGACGTGACCGGCGGCGCCGGCTTGTGTGCGAACACCGACGGCACGAGCAGCAGCCCCCGCCCCGCCCCTCGCGTGCGGAAGCCGTCGCCGACCAGCTGGTGGATCTCAAGGACGCCGTCCCGCCACCGCAGATCCGGATGCATGTCGGCGAACATCAACCGCATTCCGCCGGTGGCCAGTTGACGCGCCCGGTACGTCATGTCGGCCTCAAGGACAAGCCGGATCTGCGGCCACCAGGGCGCGATCGCCACCTCCCAGTAGCCCTCCAGAGCGCGACAGACCGCATCCGTGAGCGCGCGGACCGCCGCGTCGTCGCCGCCCCCGGCCGCCTCCGCCGACGCCGCCCGCAGCGGCTCCGGCAGCGGTTGGGGGGCGTGCGCGTCGCGCAGACCGCGGCGTACGGCATCGGGCGGAGTGTCCCGTACGGCGGCCAGTTCCTCGGGGAACGAAGCGAAGTGGGTGACCGGGCGCGGGGTCAGGAAATCCGGCAGCGTGCGCTGCCTGGCGACCAGCGAAAGCAGCAACTCCACGTCCAGGGCCGCCAGTTGCCCGACCACCGCCCTGCGCCACGGCAGATGCAGCGCCGACAGACCGGGATCCCGCAGCACCCGCAGGCTGAGCACGGTCTCGGACAACGGCGACAGCGCGAACCGGGTGTCCGCCACATCCCCGGCCCCCAGCACAAAGCTGCTGATCATTGAGCCATACGCTACATCCATTCCCGCGAGCGCCGAAGAGCCGTGAGATACGGGGCATGACAGCGAAGCCGCGGACGCGCACTCGTACTCGTACCCGCACTCGTGCCCCCGCTCTGGATCGCAGGCTGCTCCTCCTGCTCGCCCTCACCTGCGCCGTGGCCGTGGGAAACCTCTACTTCGCGCAGGCCCTGACCCCGCTGGCCGCCGCCGGTCTCGGCGTCACGCCCGACGCCGCGGCCCTCGCGGTCACCGCCACCCAAGTCGGGTACGCGGCCGGGAACTTCCTCCTCGTACCGCTGGGCGACCGGCTTCCGCACCGGCGGCTCCTCGCGACCCTGCTCGGCCTGACCGGCCTCGGGCTGCTCGCGGCCGGGCTCGCTCCGACGCTGCCGGTGCTCGCTGCCGCGTCCGGTGCCGCAGGTCTGACCAGCGTCGCCGCGCCCGTGATCGGCCCGCTCGCCGCGGGCCTGGTCGCCCCGGACCGGCGCGGAGAGGTGTCCGGGATGCTGGCCGGCGGCGCCATCGGCGGAATGCTCCTGTCCCGCGCCTTCGGCGGCGCGCTCGCCGAAGGGCTCGGCTGGCGCGCCCCCTACCTGGTCGCCGCCGTCGTGATCCTGTTCCTCGCCTGGGTGCTCACGCGCACACTGCCCGCCACCCCACCCCCCACGGCGCCGGCCGGCTCCTACCTCGCCCTGCTCGCCGGCACGCTGCAACTCCTGTGCACCGAAGCGGAGTTGCGGCGCTCCGGGTTCTACCAGGCCACCGTGTTCGCCGGTTTCTCCGCGGTCTGGACGGGCCTCGCCCTGCTGCTCACCGGCCCGGCGTACGGGCTTGGCCCCTCCGCCGTCGGCCTGTTCGCCCTCGTCGGGGCGGCGACCATGGTCTGCACCCCGCTCGCGGGTCGCCTCACCGACCGGCACGGCCCGGACCCGGTCAACCTGATCTGCCTGCTCGGCACGCTCGCCTCCGCCCCGGTCCTCGCGGCCGGCACGTGCGGCGGCACCGTCGGCCTGGTCGCACTCGTGCTCGGCACGCTCCTCCTGGACGTGGCCATGCAGTGCGGCATGGTCGCCAACACCACCCGCGTCCTCGGCCTCCGCGACGACGCCCGCAGCCGCCTCACCACCGCGTACATGACCTGCGCCTACCTCGGCGGCAGCGCCGGCTCCTGGCTCGGCGCCCACGCCTGGGACGTGGCGGGCTGGCCGGGCGTGTGCGGCCTCCTCGCCGTCTGTGCGACGGCGGCCCTGTTGCGGCACGCGGCGGTGCTGACCGGCCGCCGGCAGGCAGCGCGCTGAGGCTTCCGGCAGATGGCCGGTCCGTACGGCCGTACTGCTGGACCGCCGTACCTCCGTATCGCCATACCGCCGTACGCGACCGGCTACGCGCGGTTGCCGCGCGGGCGCTTCAGGAGCAAGTCGGCCGCGTCCGCGAGGACTTGCTCGCGGGTGCGGTCGCCGTGCAACTTGCCCTGGCCCGGCGCGGGCCCGATGTGTCGTTCGGGTCGCCGGGGCCCTGGTTCCACGTTTCCGTGGGCTGCCGCTCCGGGTTGGCGCTCAGGTCCCCGCCCGGGGTTGCTGCCTCAGGTCCCGTGTTGGGCTCCGCCTCGGGTGCCGTTGCGGGGCTGGACCTGCGGGTTGGGCTGGGATCGGCTGGCGGTGGCCCAAGTCCGGTACCTCCGCCGCCCGTTGAGCCGGCAGGAGTTCAGAATCAGCCCGTCCGGCGTTTGAGGACGAGCCTTGAGGGCGATCGGAGCGACCTCAGCCCTCGCGCCGTCCGCAGGACTTCGCAGGGACCTCAGTTCGCCGGAGGCAGTTCCCCCGAGCCGCGGGGGATCAGGCGGGTGTTCAGTTCGATGCGGCGGGCCGTGTCGGGGGCGCCGTCGAGTCGGTGGAAGAGGCGTTCCGCGGCCGTGCGGCCCAGTTGTGCGGCGTCCTGGGCGATCACCGTGACCGCCGGGCGCAGCAGGTCGGCCAGCTCGAAGTCGTCGAAGCCGACGAGGGCCACCGGCCGTTCGAGGTCGGCGAGGATCCGTACGACCGTGACCGTGACGCGGTTGTTGCCGGCGAAGATCGCGGTGACCGGCTCCGGGCCGGAGAGGATCGCCTCGGCCGCCGTGCGGACCCGCTCCGGCGCGGTGGAGCCGAGCGACACCCAGGAGTCGTGCACCGGAAGGCCCGCCTCCGACATCGCCGCGTGATAGCCGCGCAGGCGCTCGACGGCCGTGTGGATTCGGGGCTGGTCGCCGATGAAGCCGATCCTGCGGTGGCCGTGCGCGATCAGGTGGGCGACGCCGTCGCGCGCCCCGCCGAAGTTGTCGGAGAGCACCACGTCCGCGTCGATCCGCCCGGCGGGGCGGTCCACGAAGACCGTGGCGACGCCCGCCTTGAGCTCCGGCTCCAGATAGCGGTGGTCGTCACCGGCCGGAATCACCACGAGCCCGTCGACCCGGCGCGCGCACAGGGCGAGCACCAACTCCTGTTCGCGGTCCGGGTCTTCGGCGCTGGAACCGTTGATGAGCAGGGCGCCGTGCGCGCGGGCGACCTCCTCGACGGCGCGGCTGAGCGGCCCGTAGAACGGGTCGGCGAGGTCCTCCAGTACGAGACCGATGCTGGCTGTGCGACCCTTGCGCAGGACGCGCGCGCTGTCGTTGCGGCGGAAGCCGAGCGCCTCGATGGCCTCCTGGACGCGGCGCTCGGTGTCGGGCGTGACGCCCGGTTCGCCGTTGACGACGCGGGAGACCGTCTTCAGGCCGACGCCCGCGCGGGCGGCGACGTCCTTCATCGTGGGACGGTTGCCGTAGCGGTGCTCGGTGCGGGCGGTCTCGGCCACGTGTGCTGTCCTGTTCTGGTGCGACGGTGCCCCGTGGGGCTCGGTGCCCCGCGGGCTCGGCGTTCGCCGGGGGCGTTCCGGGGCGTCCGGGTCCGGAACGCGGTTCCGGGCGGTCCGGGGCGGCCCGACGGGTTGGTGCCGTCGAGCATAGAGCCTAGACAACGTTGTCAGTCTCGGTGGAGACTGTTCCCCGGTCGGTCCGCCACCCCGCTCACCAGGAGATCCGACCCGCATGTCCCACCCGGGGCGCCTCGCCATGCGGCCCCCGGCGATCCTTCACCTGGAGATCCGACTCTGATGCAGAACGACCTCGTCGCCGCACTCGACATCGGCGGCACCAAGATCGCCGGTGCGCTCGTGGACCTGCACGGGCGGATCCTGGTGCGCGCCCAGCGTCCGACCCCGGCGCAGGAGGAGGGCGAGACGGTGATGCGGGCCGTCGAGGCCGTCGTCGCCGAGCTTTCGACGTCCTCGTACTGGCCGCGGGCCCGTGCGCTCGGCATCGGCAGCGCGGGGCCCGTCGACGCCTCGAAGGGCACGGTCAGCCCCGTCAATGTGCCGGGCTGGCGGGACTTTCCGCTGGTCGAGCGGGTGGTGGCGGCCAGTGGCGGGCTGCCGGTGGAGCTGATCGGCGACGGTGTGGCGATCACGGCGGCCGAGCACTGGCAGGGCGCCGCGCAGGGGTACGACAACGCGCTGTGCATGGTCGTCTCGACGGGCGTCGGCGGCGGGCTCGTGCTCGGCGGCCGACTCCACCCCGGCCCGACGGGCAACGCCGGGCACATCGGGCACATCAGCGTGGACCTGGACGGTGACCCGTGCCCGTGCGGGGCGCGCGGTTGCGTGGAGCGGATCGCGAGCGGCCCGAACATCGCGCGCCGCGCGGTGCGCGACGGCTGGTGCCCGGGGCCGGACGGGGACAGCTCGGCGGCGGCGGTCGCGGCGGCGGCGCGTGCGGGCGACCCGGTGGCGCGCGCGTCCTTCGAGCGTGCCGCCCAGGCCTTGGCCGCCGGGATCGCCGCGACGGCGACGCTCGTGGAGATCGACATCGCGGTGATCGGCGGGGGAGTGGCCAAGTCGGGCGAGGTCCTGTTCACGCCGCTGCGCCGCGCGCTGCGCGACTACGCCACGCTGTCGTTCGTCCGCGCCCTGACCGTCACCCCGGCCCTGACGGGCACGGACGCGGGCCTGATCGGCGCGGCCGCCGCGGCGCTCGGGGCGGGGGAGCGGAAGCGTGACGTGCTGCTCGGTGGCGGCGGCTCGTGACCCTGTAGGGGTGCCTGGTGCCCTTGCCAAGTGCCTCGAACCGTATGTGAGTTGGCGCGAATCGTCGATCTCCGGAGGCACCGGAATCTCCCGCAGTGCGGCCTCCGCGTCCGGCGCCTGCGTCCGGCCCTGCGCCCAGCCCCTGCGTCCGGCCCCTCCGTCCAGGCCGTCGAAACGCCTTGCGGGCGTCGGCGCGGCCTCGGTATCGTCCCCGCCCGTGACCTCGCCCGTGCCTCTGTCTGTGACCTCGCCTGTGACCCCAACGGCCGATCCGCCAGGAGGAGTTGAGCCGCCCGCGCCCGGCACCTCTGGCCTGCGTCCCCCGAGCCTGCGCACGTCCCGTCTGCGCCTCGACCCGTACGTCCCCGAGGACGAGGCGGATTTCGTCGCGCTCTTCCAGGAGCCCCGGGTGTTCCGGTGGATGGGCGACGGCACGGCTGACGAGGACGCGAACCGGGCCCTGTTCGGGCGGATCTTCAGCAAGGTGTACGCGCGACGCCTCTTCGACGTCTGGGCCGTGCGCCACGAGGGGCGCCTGGTCGGGCACGCCGAGATCAAGCCGACCGAGCGGGCCGGCGGCCACGAGCTGGTCTACGCCCTGCACCCCGACGTCTGGGGCCGCGGCCTCGGGAGTGAGCTCGCGGGCGTGATCGTCGCCCACGGCTTCGGCGCGCTCGGCCTCACCGAGGTGCACGCCACCGTCGCCGCGCCGAACGAGGCCTCGCTCGCGGTCCTCCGCCGGCTCGGCTTCGTCCACGTACGCGACTTCGCGGAGGACGACGGCAGTACGACCCGGCTCCTCACCGTCCGCGCCGCACCGGGACCGCGTACGCACGACGCCTGACCGTTGTGCGGCGGGCGCGGCTCGCGACACGCCCGACATGCAGGGGGCGCGCGGGCCGTTTACGGTCGGGGGACGTGCTCGGCGCGCCGTGACGCGCGAGCGTTCCGCGCCATCAGCGTGAGGCAGGGCAGATGACCGAACTGGCCGGGAGGATAGCCGCGTTGATGCCGCGCGCCCGGCAGGATCTCGCGGAGCTCGTCGCCATCCCCTCGGTCGCGGACCCCCGCCAGTACCCGCCGCAGGAGTGCCGAAGGGCCGCCCAGTGGGTCGCCGACGCGTTCGCCGAGGTGGGGCTCCGGGACGTGCACCTAGCCGAGACCCCCGACGGCAGCCACGCCGTCCTCGGCCACTGTCCGGCCCCGCGCGGCGCGCCCACGGTGCTCCTCTACTGCCACTACGACGTGCAGCCTCCGCTCGACGACAGCGCCTGGACCTCGCCGCCGTTCACGCTGACCGAGCGCGACGGGCGCTGGTACGGGCGGGGCGCGGCGGACTGCAAGGGCAACATCGTGATGCACCTGACCGCGCTGCGGGCGCTCGGCGATGAACTCCCCGTAGGCCTGAAGTTCGTCGCGGAGGGCTCCGAGGAGCAGGGCACGGGCGGCCTGGAGCGCTATGTGGCGGAGCATCCGGAGCAGTTCCTCGCCGACGCGCTGCTCGTCTGCGACACCGGCAACGTCGAGGTCGGCACCGGCACCGCGACCATCACACTGCGCGGCCTGGCCGCCCTGACCGTCACCGTCGAGACGCTCCGCGGCGATGTGCACTCGGGCATGTTCGGCGGACCCGCACCGGACGCGCTCGCCGCGCTCATCCAGATGCTGGCCGCGCTCCGCGACCCGGAGACCGGCGCGACCCGCATCAACGGCCTTGACTGCGAGGGCAGTTGGGAGGGTGTGGACTACGAAGAGGCGCAGTTCCGGGCCGACGCCGGAGTCCTGGACGGCGTGCGCCTCACCGGGACCGGAACGGTCGCCGACCGGCTGTGGGCCCGTCCCGCCGTCACCGTCCTCGGCCTCGACTGCCCACCCGTCGTCGGCTCCGCGTCCGCCGTCCCCGCGCGTGCCCGCGCCCGCGTCAGCCTCCGCGTCCCGCCGGGGACCGAACCTGCCGCCGCCCTTGCCGCGCTCACCGAGCACCTCGCCGAGGCCGCGCCGTGGGGTGCGCGGGTCACGGTCGAGCCGGAGGGCGTCGGCGCGCCGTTCCGCGCCGCCACCGACGGGCCCGCGTACGCGGCGCTCGGCTCCGCCATGGGCCAGGTGTACGGGCGGCCGCCGGCGTTCCTCGGCCAGGGCGGCTCCATCCCGCTGTGCAACGTGCTCGCCGCGGCGTACCCGCGCGCCGAGATCGTCCTCATGGGCGTGGAGGAGCCGCGCTGCCTGATCCATGCGCCGGACGAGAGCGTCGACCCCACGGAGATCGAGCACATGGCGCAGGTGGAGGCTCTGTTCTTACGCGAGTACGCGACCGCCCGCCGCCGTTGACCCGACGGGTGCGGGCCCCGCAGACCGGTCCCCGGCCACCATGGGCCGGCGGGCCGCAGAGCGGGCGGGGAAGTCCGATGAGGCCCGGACTTCCCCGCCCCTCCAGCTCCCCGCCCCCAACTTCCGGCTCCCGGCTCCTCCAACTCCCCGCCCGGATAAGGGGTCAGTGCTGGTCGGCGAGGCGTCGGCCGCCCTCCAGGAGGGTCTTGAGGGCCGAGAGGATCATGACCCAGCCGCCGCTGACGCTCTCCAGCATCTTGCTGTCCGCGCTGTCGAAGCCGTCGTGCGTGATCGTCAGCTTCACCCCGGCCTCGGCCTCCTCGGCGGGCTCGATGTCGAACGTGACGCGGGAGCGCTCCTTCACGGCTTGTTCCCACTCCTCGTCCGAGGTGATGCCGATCATCTCGCGGTGCATGGGCTGCAGCGTGTGCCAGGTGTACGAGAGCCGCCGGCCGGGGACGGCCTCCAGCACGCGCTGGCCGAGCTCCTCCGCCTCGCCGTCGGGGCCCATCTTCCACTTGACGGTGGAGCCGATCTCCCAGCTGGACTGCGGACCCCAGCCGCCCATGTACTCCTTGATGAACTCCCAGTCGGTGAGCGCCTCGTAGAGCTTCTCCGGGGTGGTCTGGATGTACGTCACGTAGACGAACTCGGGCTTGCTCATGGTGGTTCCTGCGCTTTCTTCGAGGTTCCGCTTGAGGCGGGAGAGGCTCGCCAGGCGGCCCCGTTCGTACTGGCCGATCCAGCGGTCGGCGATCTCCTGGATCGGGACCGGGTTGAGGTGGTGCAGCTTTTCGCGGCCCTGCCGGACGGTCGATATCAGCCGCGCCGACTCCAGGACCGTCAGGTGCTTGCTGACCGCCTGCCGGCTCATGCCGAGCCCCTCGCCCAGCTCGCGCAGGCTCTGCCCGTTGCGGTCGTTCAGCCGGTCGAGCAGGGCCCGGCGACTCGGATCGGCGAGCGCGCGGAACACGTCGTCCATCGTCACGCCCACCACTATAGGCAACCATTTGGTTGCCCATCAAGCGTGGCTGAGGGTGAGGGCTGTCCGCTCAAGCGTGGCCGAGAGTGAGCGCTGTCCGTGCGGCTTGTTCAGGCCGTCCAGTGGCCGGGGCGCGTGACCGTGTCCGGCAGCCGGGTGCCCTCGTCGCCCCGCGCCGCGTTCACCTGCGCCTGGGTCAGGAACAGTGCGCCGCGCAGATCCGCCCCCGACAGGTCGGCGTCGCGGAGGTCGGCGCCGATGACGTCGGCCGTGCGCAGATCGGCGCCCGTGAGGTCGGCGGCGATCAGGAGGGCGCCGCGGAGGTTGGCGCCGCCCAGGTCGGCTCGGCGGAGGCGGGCGCCGATGAGGTCGGCCCCGCGGTGGTTCTTGCTCTTGCGGGGCTTTGTGCGCTTCTGGTCGGGCTGCTGCTTCTCCGGTACGGCGGCGCGGGCCAGTTCGCTCGCCCGCAGCAGCAGGGTGTTGAGCTCGCCGCGCAGGGCCGGCACGTCGACCGCGAGGACCGTCTCGGCGTCCGCGCGGGTCAGCTCCCGCACGTCGTCCCGGGCGCGCCGGAGCTCCGCCCGCACGGGCCCGGAGGTCGGCAGGGCCAGGGCCTCGTTCACGTACCAGAGCAGTTCGTGCAGGTGGCGCATGACCGGGAACGTCGCGAACATCTGCTGCGCCTTGTCCGGCTCGGCCCGCCAGTCGCGGCCGCCGAACGTCACCTGCGAGACCTGCTGGCCCGCGCCGAAGCAGTCGTAGACCGTGCAGCCCGGGTAGCCGCTCTCGCGCAGCCGGGCGTGGATGCCGCAGCTGAAGTCGGTGCGCAGATTGCCGCAGGGCGTGCCCGCGGCCTTGTTCGCGGCGAAGTCCGACGAGGCGGCGAACGGCAGGGCCACGCAGCAGAGCCCGAAGCAGGAGGAGCAGTCCGCCATCAGCTCGCTCCGGGCGGCCTCGGTGGCCTCTGCCTCCGCTCGCGCGCGGTGGTCAGGGTCGGCGGCTGCGGGCTGCTGCGACAAGGCGGCGGGTCTCCAGGTGCTGCGAAGTGTGCGGGACGCCCATTGTCCCCGACCGGCGGACCGGCCCGGCCGTCCTTGAGAGCTCGTGCTCAGCCCTCGCGTGCGGTGCGCCGGCGCGCGAGCACCTCGTCCACGTCGTACGGCTTGATGCCGAGCGGTGGGCCGGGCGGCGGGCGGAGCAGGGTGGCGGAGATCTTCTTGTTGATCTCCGTGAGGATGCTGCGCGCGGTCGCCTCCGTCGGCGCCGCCTCCGCCGCGGCGAGCGCCTCCTCGGCCTCCTTGCGGAGCGCGAGCGCGGGCGGGAGCACGGAGACGTTCTCGCGGCGCATCTTCTCTTTCAGCCACCACATCTCGTCGTACGGCCGGTCGAGGTCGGGGAGCGGGCGGCCGATGCCGGGCAGGTCGGCGAAGTCGCCGCGCTCCTCCGCCTCCCGGATCTGCTTGTCGACCCAGGACTCGAAGCTGACACCAGGGGGTTTCCGCTCGGTCACCTTGCGCTCCTCTCGGAGGACTGCCTGACTACGCCTTCCTCAACCGTACGACGGCCCGCGCCCGCGCGTCGGTGCGTGGTGTGCGTACGACAGTGTCCGTGCTGGTAGTGCGTGATTCGCGGGGGGTTCGGCCGGGAAATGGCGCGATGTCGCCCCAACACCCCGGATGTGGACGTAGGTTGGCGGTGCGGGGGAGTGTGACGGCGCAATGGGGGCGCAGTGGACCAGAGCGGCGCCGTGGCCTGCCCCGGAGCGCACGAGAACGCGCGCTCGACCGGCAGCCGGACGGAGGAGCGATGACCACGCAGAGCCACCGCCTGACCATCACCGAGCTCTCCGCCCGTGCAGACTCCGCCGTCCTGCGGGTCAGCGGCGAACTCGACCACAACGTCGAGCAGTTCTTCCTCAGCACCCTCGGCGCGAGCGTCGCCGCCGGCCGGGTGCACCTCGTCCTGGACGTCACGGCCCTCGCGTTCTGCGACTCGCGCGGCCTCAACTGCCTGCTCGCCATCCGCTGGCTGCTCGCCCGGCGCGGCGGCCTGCTGATCCTCGCCGGGGTCGGCCGCCGCCTCGCCGAACTCCTCGCGCAGACCGGCAGCACGGAACTGCTGCCCGTTCGCCGCACCGTCGCCCAGGCGCTCGCCGACCTCCCCGAGGCGCACCGCCCCGACTGGCCGCCGCACCGCGACGACACCGGCGCGCAGGACCAGCGCGAGCCGGTCGGCGAAGGCTGACCCGCGCCTCTCCGTACCTGCGGGCGGGCCGCCGCGACCCCGTGTACGTACCGTCCCGGTCCCGTGTACGTACCGTTCCGGCCCCGATCCGCCGATCGCTGGCCGACACGCCGCGCTTCACCTGCCGAGGCTGCAACTCCGGCCATGTATACGGCGGTTGCAGGGATGAACCCGTCGGGTCTGGATAGCGATGTACCTCGGGCGCCCCGGGTCCGCCCGCGGCGCCGACGTATGCACTGAGTGTCCGCAAACGCTCGGCAACCGACAATCGAAGGGTTCTCCACCATCGTGCGACCGGCCCAGGAGTTCGGCGACAACCCTGTCGCAGTCAGGCAAACCGGCCACTACACGGAGGAATACGTCCCCAGCTTCGTCGAGAAGTGGGACTCGCTCATCGACTGGCAGAAACGAGAGGAGAGCGAAGGCAACTTCTTCGTCGACCTGCTGCGCAAACGAGGCGTGAAGAGCGTCCTCGACGTGGCGACCGGCACCGGATTCCACTCCGTGCGGCTGCTCGCCTCCGGCTTCGAGACCGTCAGCGCCGACGGCAGCGCGGAGATGCTCTCCAAAGCCTTCGCCAACGGCATGAAGGACGGCCACATCATGCGCGTGGTGCAGGCCGACTGGCGCTGGCTCAACCGCGACGTGCACGGCGAGTACGACGCCATCGTGTGCCTCGGCAACTCCTTCACCCACCTCTTCGCGGAACGCGACCGCCGCAAGGCCCTCGCCGAGTTCTACGCGATGCTGAAACACGACGGCATCCTCGTCCTCGACCAGCGCAACTACGACGCGATCCTCGACGACGGCTACACCAGCAAGCACAAGTACTACTACTGCGGCGAGGACGTCGAGGTGGAGCCCGAGTACGTGGACGACGGGCTGTGCCGCATGCGGTACCGGTTCCCGGACGAGTCCGTGTACCACCTCAACATGTTCCCGCTGCGCAAGGACTACACCCGCAAGCTCATGACCGACGTGGGCTTCCAACGCGTCGACACCTACGGCGACTTCCAGCACACCTACCGCGGCGAACAGCCCGACTTCTTCGTCCACGTCGCGGAGAAGGAGTACCGCGCCGACGACGCCGCGGACGCCCGCTACTCCGGCGCCGTCAACACCGCCCGCACCTACTACAACTCGCCCGACGCCGACACCTTCTACGCCAAGGTGTGGGGCGGCGAGGACATCCACATCGGCCTCTACGAGCAACCCGGCGAACCCATCGCCGACGCGAGCCGCCGCACGGTCGAGCGGATGGCGGGCAAACTCCCGCTGACGAAGGACTCCGTGGTCCTCGACCTCGGCTCCGGCTACGGTGGCTCCGCGCGGCTCCTCGCCGAGCGGTACGGCTGCAAGGTACTCGCGCTCAACCTCAGCGAGGTCGAGAACCAGCGCCACCGCCAGCTCAACGCGGCCCGCGGCCTCACCGACCGCATCGAGGTCGTCGACGGCTCCTTCGAGAACATCCCGTACGGAGACGCCGAGGTCGACGTCGTCTGGTCCCAGGACGCCTTCCTGCACAGCGGCAACCGCGCCGGGGTGCTGCAGGAGATAGCCCGCGTCCTCAAGCCGGGCGGACGGCTGATCTTCACCGACCCGATGGCCACGGACGACTGCCCGCCCGGAGTGCTCCAGCCGATCCTGGACCGCATCCACCTCGACGACATGGGCTCACCCGCCTTCTACCGGCGAGAACTGGCCGCCCTCGGCTTCACCCCCGGCGACCCGGCCGACGTCGAGGGCTTCGAGGAACACCGCGAGCAACTCTCCACGCACTACGCGCGCGTGCTCGCCGAAACCACCCGGCAGGAGCGGGAGGGCCTCGCCCGCGAAGTGAGCCACGACTACCTCGCCCAGATGAAGAAGGGCCTCGGCCACTGGGTCGACGGCGGCCGGAGCGGCCATCTGACGTGGGGGATCTTCCACTTCGTCCGCGGCTGACCCGGAGACCGACCGTGGCGCCCATGCACCGCGAGCCGTGCGTGGGCGCCCGCCGCGCCGCCTCCCCTTGCCTCTGGCTGAAATGCGCCGCACAGCAAGGGAGTTGGCTTGCACCGGCTGTGACCGACGCCATGTGACGGCAATTCAGAAAGCCGCTTGCACCCCCCGGGGCGCGCCGCGATATTGATCCTCTGCGAAGCCGCCACACCGTCGTGGCGGCCGTGCGCGAGAGGGCGGAGCATGGCGCAGCAATGGCCGGGCAGGTCCACGCGGGACCGGGCCGTGCACACGTACCTGAAAGCCCGGGTGCTGCCGCAGGGGCAGGCCGCCGCCCCCGCCGCACCCTGCACGCTCCTCCTCGGCCCGCGCGGCAGCGGCAAGACCACCCTCCTTGAAGCGCTCGCCGGCAGCAGCGCACTCCTTCCCATGGCCCACCTCGACCTGGCACGGTTCGCACAGAGCGACAAACAGCCCGTCGACGTGCTGCACGAAGTGGCGTTCACCCTCCAGGCGCGCCGCGCCGACCCGCCCCAACTCACCTTCCACGGCTGCGAGTTGACCCGCAAGGCGCTCACCGTGCCCGTCGACCACATGGGCCGCGAGGACGCCCGCCGCGCCATGGCCGAGGCCCTCGCCATCCCGCTCGGCAAACGCCTCGCCACCGCCATCGAGGTCGGCCAGATCGCCGGCCCGCTCGTCGGCCTGCCGCCGCTCGCCACCGCCGTGCTGCAACTGATCCCGCTGGCCGAACGGACCAGGGCCTGGGGCCGCATGCAGACCGCGCTCGGCACCCGCACCAGCCTCACCTCCACGGTCTCGGCCCTGGACAAACTCGTCGCCGTCAGCAGCGACTACCACGTCACCGAGCGCGGCGCGCAAGGCCGGGCCGAGCGCGAGATCTTCGACACCTTCCTCACCGACCTGGTGCGCGCCTACGAAGGGAAGGAGTGGGCCGCCCGCTGCCTGCTCCTCCTCGACAATGTCGACAACCCACTCGGCCGGCGCTTCCTCGCACTCCTCGACGCCGCCCGCACACCCCACCCCGGCGACCCGCTCGTCGTCATCGCCGCCACCGGCAGCTACCCGGGCGCCGCACCCCAACCCGGCCCCGCCGCCCTCGGGTTGTGGCCGCCCGGCGAGCCCTTCGCCCCCGAACCGCTGGAGAGCGGCCACGTCCTCGGGCGGCTGCGCAACCTCACCCGCGCCGAGGTCCAGGAACAGGCCGCCGAGGTCGTCGGCGCCGTGCCCGCACCCACCGGGCCGCCCGCGCTCGGTGCCGTCGGCGTGAGCTGGCTCGGCTGGATCGTGCACGAACTCACCCACGGCCACCCCGCCGCCACCAGCCACGTCCTCGCCGAACTCCTCGACGGCAGCCCCACCACCCCCTGGGACGAACGGCTGCGCCGCGTACTCGAACCCGGCCCGCACAGCGGCCAGTTACTCGACCGGCTCCTTCCGCTCGGCCTCTCGCACGAACTGCGGCGCATCCTCAAACAGGCCTCCGCCTGCCCCGACCTCGCCGAGTCCCTCGTCTCCGACGGCATGCCCGAAGGCGCCGCAGGACCGCCCGCCGGGCTCTTCGAGTTCTGCTCCGACCCGCTGCGCACCCTGCACATCGACACCGGCGAGGAACGGCGCGACGGCGGCCCCGGCGTCCCCCACCCCGTCCTGCGCCGACTCCTTCTCGGCGGCCTCGCAGACCCGGCCGCCGAACACACCCGACGGCGCGCCGCCGCCTGCGCCCGCGGCGACCGCCTCGCCGAGGCCTACCACGCCCTCGCCCTCGGCGAACTACCCTTCGCCGCCGCCCACTTGGACGACACCTTCGGCTCCGGCGACGTCCGCGACTGGTGCGCCGCCCTGTGCCGACTGCGGCGCGCCCCGCTGCCCGCCCCGCGCGAGGCGGACGAGCACCGGCCGTGGCTGCGGTACGAGTCCCTCGTACGGCACCTCGACGACGACTCGGTCGGCCCGCGTCTGCGCACCATCACCCGGCTCCTCGCGGCTAGTTGGATCAGCCCCGAACCGCCCGAGGACCCGGCCACCGACCTGGTCCGCGACCCGTACGGAGACCCGCTCGCCGACCCGTACGCCGAGCTGTACCCCGAGATCAACGCCCGCTTCAACACCCTGGCCGCGGCGCACACCGGGGACGTCGTCTGGGTGGCGACGCTCCTGCAGAAGGCGCTGCAGTACAGCAAGGAGCCGTGGACGTGACCCCTCCGACCCCGCCGACCACCCCTCCGACCAGCCCTTCAGGCAACGCCCCCGTCATACGCCCGCCGAGCGCGCCCCGCAGACGAGGACTGCGCGCCCTGGCTGTGGCGTTCGCCGTGCTGGTCGCGGCCGTCGCCGGCTACTTCCTGCTGATCCGGCAGCCCGAGTGCGCCGACGGCATCGCCGAGACGTCCGACGGCCAGTGCATCGGCCTCAGCGACGGCGAGCACCCCTTCCCCGGGCTCGCCGACATCAGCGAGAAGATCCACCGGGAGAACCAGCGCGTCGCGGACGAGAAGCCCGTCACCGTCGTCCACATGGAGTCCATGTCCGGCGGCTCCGCCGACCGCGGCAAGGAAACCACCCTGGAGGCCGTCACCGGCGCCCACCTCGCCCAGCGCACCGTCAACCAGGAACGCGGCACCTTGCCCCGCATCCGGCTGCTGCTCGCCAACACCGGCAACGGCGACGCCCACGCCGACGACGTCGTCACCGACATCCTGGAGCTCCGGAAGACCGAGCGCCTCGCCGCCGTCGTCGGCGTCGGCCAGTCCAACTCCCGCACCCTGAAAGCCGTTCGACGGCTGCGCGACGCCGGGATCCCGACGGTCGGCGCGACCGTCGCCGCCGACCAGTTCGTCTCGGCGAGGGCCGGTTTCTTCCGCGTCTCGTTCCCGGCGAGCGACCAGGCCCAGGCGGCCGCCGCGTACCTGAAGAAGGAGCAGGACGCCGCCGAGTCCGCCGCCCGGAAGAGGGGCGAGAAGGCCGACTACGACGTGCAGGTGGTATGGGACCGCAAGGAGGACGACGGCTACAACAAGGCGCTGAAGGAGACCTTCGAGAAAGCGGCGAAGAAGCGCGGCGTGCACGTCCGCCCCGGCTTCATCCCCGTCTGGTCCGACGCGGGTGGCGGCGCGGGCAACGCCCTGCACGGCGCCGCCGACAAGATCTGCCGCGAGGGCGAACAGCGGCCCGACGCCGTGTACTTCGCGGGCCGCGGCCGGGAGATCCGCAGCCTGATCGAGGCGGCGGGGGAGGGCGGCCGCAGCTGCCCGGTGACCCTCGTCTCCGGCTCCAGCGCGGTCGGCGTCTACTTCGACACGACCGGCGCGAGCCACAGCGAGGAGCTCCGCACCCTCGACGAACGCTGGGCCGCCTCCGGCATGAAGGTCCTCTACACCGCGTTCACCCACCCCCGCGTCGCCGCGAAGACGTACGGCGACGGCGCCAACTCCCCGTACCCGAGGTTCGAACGCGACTACTTCGCCGTACGCGGCGGCACCCCCGCCTCCCTCGCCGACGGGCAGGCCATGCTCGGGCACGACGCGGTGCTCGCCGTGGGCCGCGCCGCGCGAGCCGCGTACGCGCACTATCCGGGCAGCAAGGACGTCGCCGCCGATGTGCGCGCGGAGCTCGGTCAGCTCAACAACGGCAACGTCGTCCGCGGCGTCACCGGCGAGATCGCCTTCCACGAGCAGACCGGCGAGCCCGTCGATCGCCCGATGGCCCTGGTCCGCCTCCACCGGCCGGGCGGGAAGGACGGACGCTTCGCGTACGAGGAGGCGCTGTACCCGTAGTTGTCCGGGGCAGCGGTGGCGGTGCTGTCGGGGGCGCGACGGGTGCTGTCGGGGGCCGCGACGGTGGTCGACGTGGGCCCCTTCTCCACCGACGGCGCGCTCGTCCTGGCGGCCGCCCCGGACGTCGAGGCGGACGCGGCTCTTCCGCCAACTCATGCTGTGCGGAGGGCTCGTGGGCGCCGTCGTATCGGCCGCGGTGTGGCTCGTCCTTGTGATACCAGGGTGGGCATGACCTCTCACCAGAACCAGAACCAGAACCAGAACCAGAACCAGAACCAGGGTCGTGACCAGGACCCGCGCGTCGCCCCGCCGAAGCTCGGTGGCGAACGCGAGACGCTGCGTGCCTTCCTCGACTACCAGCGGGCGACCCTCGCCATGAAGTGCGCGGGCCTGACCGACGACGAACTGCGTCGGCAGTCCATGTCACCGTCCACGCTCTCCCTGCTCGGCCTCGTGCGCCACCTGGCCGAGGTCGAACGCGCCTGGTTCCGCCGGTCGTTCGAGGACCCGGACGTGCCCCTGGTGTGGTCCGACGAGATCGACTTCCAGGCCGCGTACGACGCGAGCGAAGCCACCCGCGCCGAGGCCTTCGCCGCCTGGGAGGCCGAGGTCGAGACCTCCCGCCGGATCGAGCGCGCCGCCGACTCCCTCGATGTGGCCGGATATCAGCCACGGTGGGGCGAGAAGGTCTCCCTGCGGATGGTGATGGTCCACGTCCTGCTCGAGTACGGCCGCCACAACGGCCACGCCGACTTCCTGCGGGAAGGCGTCGACGGAACAGTCGGCGCCTGAACTTCAGCCGGGATACGAGAGGTCGGCCAACGGCCCGCAATTACCGAGCCGTTGGCCGGCGGCCCGAACAACCGGCGCCGCCGTCGCTATGCCATTCACACGTCCAATGCAAGCCGCTCATAGGCGAGTTGGGCCGACCACCGCACCACAAGTCGTTCGTACTCCGCGCGCTGTTCCCCGGACAAACTCGCCGAGCCCTGCGGCCACAACGCGCGAATCTCCGCATTGAGCTCGGCGGCGGAGCGCGTGCGATCAAGAGGGTCGTAAAGGGGGGACATACGGCCGACCCTAGGCCGCTGGTCCGACACTCCGTAGTCATCCGGACACACGGCATATGCCGACCGTTCCGTGCCGTCGGTGAATTCCCCGGGACTTCCGCGACCGCTGCTGGTCCTCACCGAAAATGCCCAACAAGACTGTGCTGTCCGGGAGTTGTGAACACTTCCCATTCCCCGGGCTATTCCGGCGGGCGTCGTGCCCGCCCCCGCGCGAATCCCTCACCAGGAACGAGCTCTAAGGTGTGCCCTGATCTGACGGTGCCCGGGGCTCCTGCCGGACGGTCACCGTGAATTTTTTTCCGCACCCGCGTGAACGCGGGACGAGAGGCGTCGTGGTTTTCCCGGCACGGTGGAACGGGCAAGCCACAGTGGGCCAAGAGAAGAGGGGGAACCGTGATCATCTGGATCAACGGTGCGTTCGGTGCGGGCAAGTCCGCTGCCGCACACGACCTTGTCGAACTGATCCCGAACAGCACGCTCTTCGACCCCGAGGTCATCGGCCGCGGGCTGCGCCATCTGTTGCCCCAGAAGCATCTGGACGAAGTGAGCGACTTTCAGGACCTGGCGATCTGGCGGCGACTCGTCGTCGACACCGCCGCTGCCCTGCTCCACGAGGTCGGCGGTGTCCTCGTCGTCCCCATGACCCTGCTCCGCCAGGAGTACCGCGACGAGATCTTCGGCGGCCTCGCCGCCCGCCGCATCGCCGTACGCCACGTACTGCTCACCCCGGCCGAAACGATCCTGCGCGCACGCATAGCCGACCGCCCCGCCCCCGACCCCGAGTCCGTACCGGATGCCGGGGACGTGGAGGAGCGGGTCCGCCAGTGGGCGTACGACCACATCGAGCCGTACCGGGCGGCGCTGGCCGATTGGCTCACGGGCGACGCCCATCCCGTCGACACGAGTGCCCTCTCCCCGTACGAGACGGCCGAGCGGATCGCCGAGGCTGTGCGCAGCGGGGACGGGGGGCTGTGCGACATCGTGCAGACCCCGGAGCCCACCGCCGAGACTCTCGCCTCGGGCGTGCTGCTCTTCGACGAGCAGGAGCGGGTGCTGCTCGTCGACCCCACGTACAAGGCCGGCTGGGAGTTCCCGGGCGGCGTCGTCGAGTCCGGTGAGGCGCCCGCGGCGGCGGGGGTGCGCGAGGTCGCCGAGGAGACCGGCATCCGACTCGACCGGGTGCCGAGCCTGTTGCTGATCGACTGGGAGGCCCCGCAGCCTCCGGGGTACGGCGGGATGCGGCTGCTCTTCGACGGCGGACGCCTCGACAGCGCCGCCGCGGAACGCGTTCTGCTGCCCGGCCCGGAGCTCCGCGACTGTCGCTTCGTCACCGAACAGGAGGCGGCGAGCCTCCTGCCCCCGGTGCGTTACGAGCGTCTGCGCTGGGCGCTGCGCGCCAAACGGCAGGGCCGACCGCTGTACCTGGAGGCGGGGATGCCGGTGGGCTGAGTCGAGCGGTGCGAGCCGGGGGTACGAGGGGAGCGGCGCGAGCGGGGGTACGAGGCCAGCGGTCTGAGCGGGAGTGTCAGGGCTCGGGCTTGTGGCCGGGCTCAGTCCTCGTACCTCCTCGCCGCGGCGCGCAGCACCGCCCCCGCGCCCGTGAGCACCGGCTCGCCGTGCCCGAAACAGGCCAACTCCGAGTCGAGCGCGGCCAGTTCGCGGAAGGAGGTCACGGCTCGGGCCCGGTCGACGTTGAAGACACCGAGCATCACCTGCCCGTCCACCGGCGACACGGCGATCGCGCGTCCCCGGTGAACAGCACGCTGTGGCGCGGGAGATGAACGCCGACGCTGCCGTCCGTGTGCCCGGGGGCGCCCACGATCCGCGCGCCGCCGCCGAAGTCCAGTACGTCCCCGTGCTGGACCTCGTCGACGACGCCGGGCCGCCCCACGTCGACTCTCGTACCCTCACCTGCGTTCACGTCCGCCGGGCGGGTGCGCAGCTCGTTCTCGGTCATGCCACGAGCGTAGGAAGCCGCGAGCCGAAAGCACAGGGTCCTCTGCTGTCAGCAGAGGACCCTGTGCTTTCGGCCCGATCGGTGCTTTCGTGGGGCGGGACGACGGTCAGCTCGTCGCGTACTTCTGCAGGAACAGCGCCTCCGTCACCGACAGGCGCTCCAACTCCTCAGGCGAGACGCTCTCGTTGACCGCGTGGATCTGCGCCTGAGGCTCGCTCAGGCCGATCAGCAGGATCTCCGCATCCGGGTAGAGGGAGCTCAGCGTGTTGCACAGCGGGATCGAGCCGCCCTGCCCGGCGTACTGCATCTCCTCACCCGGGTACGCGATCCGCATGGCCTCGGCCATCGCCGCGTACGCCGGGCTCTTGGTGTCCGCGCGGAACGGCTGGCCCTGCCCGATCTGCTCGGTGCGGACCCGGGCGCCCCACGGCGTGCGCGCCTCCAGGTGCGTGCGAAGCAGCTTCGTCGCCTCGGCGGCGTCCACGCCCGGCGGCACCCGCAGGCTGATCAGCGCCCGCGCGCCCGCCTGCACCGAAGGCGTCGCGCCGACCACCGGCGGGCAGTCGATGCCGAGCACGGTGACCGCGGGGCGCGCCCAGATCCGGTCGGCGACGGTGCCGCCGCCGATCAGCTCCACCCCGTCGAGGACCTTCGCGTCCTTGCGGAAGTCGCCCTCCCCGTACTGCAGTCCGTCCCACACCTGCTCGCCGTCCAGGCCGTCCACGGTCGTCGAACCGTCCTCGCCCCGCAGCGAGTCCAACACCCGCACCAGCGCCGCCAACGCGTCCGGTGCGGCCCCGCCGAACTGGCCGGAGTGCAGATTGCCCTCCAGGGTGTCCACCTCGACGCGCACGAGCGTCATGCCGCGCAGCGTCGACGTCACGGTGGGCAGCCCCACACGGAAGTTGCCGCTGTCCCCGATCACGATCGAGTCGGCCTTCAGGAGCTCCGGGTGAGCCTCCGCGTACCGCTCAAGACCGCCCGTGCCCTGCTCCTCGGAGCCCTCCGCGATGAACTTGACGTTCACCGGCACCCCGCCGTCCGCCTTCAGGGCGCGCAGCGCGAGCAGATGCATGACGACGCCGCCCTTGCAGTCCGCCGCGCCCCGCCCGTACCAGCGCCCGTCCCGCTCGACCAGCTCGAACGGCGGCGTCGCCCAGGCCGCCTCGTCCAGGGGAGGCTGCACGTCGTAGTGCGCGTACAGCAGCACCGTCGGCGCGCCCTCGGGGCCGGGCAGGAAGCCGTACACCGACTGCGTGCCGTCAGGGGTGTCGAGCAGCGCCACGTCCTGGAAGCCCTCCGAGCGCAGCGCGTCCGCGACCCAGTTCGCGGCGGCCTCGCTCTCGGCCTTCGGGAACTGCGCGAAATCCGCCACCGACTTGAACGCCACGAGCTCGGCCAGCTCCTGCTGCGCGCGCGGCATGAGAGAGGCGACGGTTTCGGCGATCTGCTGCGACGGCATGGGCACGCTCCTTGTGGGTGCGACGTTGTGTACGTAGACGTTGTGTACGTATGGGTGCGTGTGCGCACTTCGAATACCGGGCCGATCTTCCCACAGGCCGGTGTGATCGACGCCCGCCGTAGGATGCCGTGGACAGCGGCGGAAGACAGCTGGATCGGAGCAGCAGCCCATCGTGAGCAGCGAGAACTCGAGCGAGAAGCCGGCCGACGAGCGGCGGGACCAGCCGGGCACGGAACCGGACGGCACGACCCCCGAGGAGGTGCGATCGCCCGAGGCGGACCGGGCCGCGGAGTCGGCGCACGACGTGTGGGACGTGATCGTCGTCGGCGCGGGCCCCGCCGGAGCGTCCGCCGCATACGCGGCAGCCGTCGCCGGGCGCCGTGTGCTCCTCCTGGAGAAGGCCGAACTGCCCCGGTACAAGACCTGCGGCGGCGGCATCATCGGCCCCTCGCGCGACTCCCTGCCGCCCGGCTTCGAACTGCCCCTGCGCGACCGGGTGCACGCCGTCACGTTCACCCTCGACGGCAAGTACGCGCGCACCCGCCGCGCGAAGCAGATGCTCTTCGGCCTCATCAACCGGCCCGAGTTCGACAAGCAGCTCGTCGAGGCCGCCCAGAAGGCCGGCGCCGAACTCCGCACCGGCGCCACCGTCTCCCGCGTGGAGCAGCACGGCCCCGCGGTGCCCGACCGGCGCACCGCTGCGGTCGTCCTCTCCGGCGGCGAGACCCTCCTCGCGCACGCCGTGGTCGGCGCCGACGGCAGCGCGAGCCGGATAGGCGCCCACGTCGGCGTGAAGCTCGACCAGGTCGACCTCGGCCTGGAGGCGGAGATCCCCGTTCCGGAAACCGTTGCCGAGGACTGGAAGGGCCGCGTACTCATCGACTGGGGCCCCATGCCCGGCAGTTACGGCTGGGTCTTCCCCAAGGGCGACACCCTCACCGTCGGCGTGATCTCCGCGCGCGGCGAAGGCGCCGCCACCAAGCGGTACTTGGAGGACTTCATCGCCCGCCTCGGCCTCGCCGGTTTCGAGCCGAGCATCTCCTCCGGCCATCTCACGCGCTGCCGCAGCGAGGACTCGCCGCTCTCCCGCGGCCGCGTCCTGGTGTGCGGCGACGCGGCGGGCCTCCTGGAGCCGTGGACCCGCGAGGGCATCTCGTACGCGCTGCGCTCCGGCCGGCTCGCGGGGGAGTGGGCGGTCCGGGTCGCCGAATCGCACGACGCGGTCGACGCCCGCAGGCAGGCCCTCAACTACGCGTTCGCCGTACGGGCGGGCCTCGGCATGGAGATGAGCCTCGGCCGTCGCCTGCTGAACGTCTTCGAACGCCGCCCGGGACTTCTGCACGCCGCCCTCACCGGCTTCCGCCCCGCGTGGAACGCCTTCGCGAAGATCACCCGCGGCTCGACCTCCCTCCCCGAGATCGTCCGCAGCCACCCGGTGGCCCGGCGTGCGCTCTCCGCCCTCGACCGCGAGGAGAAGCAGGGGGAGCGGGAGGCTTCGCCTGAGCCACAGTCGGAGTCGGCGCAGGCGTAAGCGCAAGTGGGGCGGCCCCTCCTCCCACCGCCCCTCGCGCTGCGGCGTTGCCGGTGCTGTGCCTCTCCCGCCGTCGAGGCCGCCACTGCGCCTGTCTGGGGCGACGCGCAGGGCACCGCGTCGACCCCGGCTCCGGCCACCCGCCTCTCGCTGCCGGTGCTGCGGCCGGCTCGCGTGCGGCCGACGGCACCGCGTCCGGAAGGGGGAGCCGCGTTGCAGCGGAGGAAGGCAGCGAGGCGGCAGGAAGGGGGGCGCCCGCAGTGCCCTGGTGTCAACTGCCGCCCGTCCGCAGCCCGTTGAGCCGTGCCGAATTCCGCCGGACTTCGTCGGACCCCGCTCAGCCCGGCCAAGCTCGTCCGAGCCCGTCGAGGCCCCTCAGTCCTGGACGCTGATCCGGAACACCGGGTGGTCCGCCGCAGCGGCGAGCAGCTCCGCGTCGTCGGACTTCGCCGTGACGCCCTGGAAGTAGCCGTTGACCTCCCAGCCCCAGCGCTCCAGGTAACCGCGCAGAATCTCGACCTTCGCCCCGTCGTCGGCGAGTTCGGCAGCCGTGAAGCGACGCACCCTGCGGCCCACGCGCAGCTCGCCCCCGCCCGCAGCGCGCATATTGCGCACCCACTGCGAATGCCCCCGCGCCGAGACCAGGTACTGCTCACCGCCGTGGCGGTACGGGTTCACCGGCAGGCGCAGTAGCTTCCCGCTCTTACGGCCCACGACGGACAGCTCGGCCGAACCCGCAACGCTGACCCCGTGCCGGGCGAGCCAGCCGATCAGGCGATTCAGCCGCGTGGCGACGGCGCCGGCGCGCAGGTAGTAGGGACGCGCGGGGTGAGCCGGAGTTGAGGAAGTCATCGCAGGATCCGTTCTCGTCTCGAAACACAGCGAAAGTGTGAGCACTGCTCTCTCTTGTGAGCAGTGTTCCACGGCCGCGCCCCGCAAAGCAAGAGCAGTGCTCTCTTTTCAGAGCGCTGATCTCTAACCGGAGCATCGCTCTCCATTCGGAGCGCTGCTCTGACACACTGCCCCCATGACGAGCAGCGAGACGAGCAAGAAGAGCGGCGACAGCGCGACCAAGACCCGCACCGGCGAAGCCAAACCGCTGGGTGCGCGGGCGCGGGCCCGAGCCGAGGTCACCGCCGCGATCAAGGACGAGGCCCGGCGGCAGCTAGCGGACGAGGGCGCGGCCAAGCTGTCCCTGCGTGCCGTGGCCCGCGAGCTCGGCATGGTCTCCTCGGCGCTCTACCGCTACTTCCCGAGCCGGGACGACCTGCTCACGGCACTGATCGTCGACGCGTACGACTCCCTCGGCGCCGCCGCCGAGACCGCGCACGCCCGTGCCGTACGCGCGGAGGCGAAGCCGCGGGAGCGGTGGGTGGCGGTGTGCCGGGCGGTGCGAGAGTGGGCGTTGGCGCATCCGCACGAGTACGCGCTGATCTACGGTTCGCCGGTGCCCGGCTATACCGCGCCGCAGACCACCGTCGGCCCGGCGTCGCGGGTCGGGCTGCTGCTCATCACGATCGTCAGGGAGGCCGTGCAAGGGCCCGGTGTGCATGTGCCGCGCATGGACGAGGCGCTGCGGGACGAGGCCGAGCGGCTGGCGGCCGATCTGGCGCCGGACCTGCCGCCCGCCGTGGTCGCGGCGCTGGTGGCCGCGTGGTCGCAGCTGTTCGGCCTGGTGTCGTTCGAGGTGTTCGGCCAGTTCAACCGGATCGTGGAGGACCGCCCGGTGTTCTTCGAGCACGCGGTGTCCCAACTGGCCCTGGGCGTAGGCCTGATGGACGACTGACACCCACAGCCCGCCGGACGCGCCCCAACCCCCGCCGTAGCCACCCCCGTACTCCCCAGGAAGTACGCCAGGTCACCGCGCACGGCGGACGTCGGGCCGCGGGGCTGCGGTCTAGCGTGGCCGGTATGGATGAGCAGCACAGCGCAGGGGTGGGGCGGCCGGGGCCGTGGCGGCATGCGGGACCGCCCGGACCGCGGCGCTGGGACGACGGCGACGGCGGCGACGGCGAAGGCGAAGGCGGCGAGGAGGCGGACCGGAACCGGCTGCCGTGGGTCTCGACCCTGTTCGTCACCGTGTTCCTGCAGGTCGGATCGGGTTTCGCCGAGCAAGGACAGCTCGCGGACCGGGTGCAGCTCGACGGCTTCGGGCGGGTCGTGCTGTTCTTCGCGGGCGCGATCCTGCTGCTGCGGTACCGCTTCCCGGCGGCCGTGGCCTTCGCCGCGTCGACGCTCACGCTGCTGTATCTCGGGGCGGGGTACCCGTACGGACCGGTCTTCCTGAGCGCCGCGCTCGCCTGCTTCGCGGCGGTCGTCGCAGGGCACAGGCGCGCGGCCTGGGGCGCGCTCGGAATGCTCTGGGCCGGGCATCTGCTGATCTCGCACTGGCTGTACGCATGGCTGCCCCCGGACGGTGACCGAGCCGCGCCCTGGGGGCAGGAACTCCTGGCCGTGGCCTGGGTGGTGGCGATCCTCGCCCTGTCGGAGCTGGTGCGCGCCCGCCGCGAACAGTGGGCCAAGGAGCGCGCCGAACGGCAGCAGGCCGCCAAGCGCCGTGCCGACGAGGAGCGGCTGCGGATCGCCCGGGAGCTGCACGACGTGCTCGCGCACTCCATCTCCGTGATCAACGTCCAGGCGGGCGTGGGACTCGCGCTCCTCGACTCCGACCCGGAACAGGCGCGTACGGCGCTGACCACCATCAAGTCGGCCAGCAAGGAGGCGCTCGGCGAGGTGCGGCAGGTGCTCGACACCCTGCGTACGCCCGGGGACGCGCCCCGCGCGCCGGCGCCCGGCCTGGACCGGCTGCCCGAGCTGGTCGAGCAGGCGGCAAGCGCCGGCCTCACCGTCGAAGTCGCCCGCGAGGAACGGCAGACGAAGCTGGCGCCCGGTGCGGATCTGGCGGCGTTCCGGATCGTGCAGGAGGCGCTCACCAACGTCGTACGCCACTCCGGCTCGCGCCGTGCGACCGTACGGGTGCGCTCCACCGAAGCGGCCGTGGAGCTCACCGTCGACGACGAAGGGCCCGCGACCCGCACCGACGCGGGCGGCAGCGGCAACGGCCTCGCCGGAATGCGGGAGCGGGCCGCGGCCCTGGGTGGCACGATCGAGGCGGGCCCGCGCCCGGACGGCGGTTTCCGGGTACGGGCCGTACTGCCGCAGCGTCCTGAGGGGAAGACGACGTGATCCGCGTACTGCTCGCCGACGACCAGGTGCTCGTACGAGCCGGGTTCAAAGCGCTGCTCGACGCCCAGTCGGACATCGAGGTCGCGGGGGAGGCGGCCGACGGCGCGGAAGCGGTGCGCCTGGTGCGCGAACTGCGCCCGGACGTCGTCCTGATGGACATCCGCATGCCGCAGCTCGACGGCCTCGCCGCGACCCGCGCCGTCACCGAGGACCCGGACCTGGAGAAGGTCAAGGTGGTCATGCTCACCACCTTCGAGCTGGACGAGTACGTCTTCGAGGCGATCCGCTCCGGCGCCTCCGGCTTCCTCGTGAAGGACACCGAACCGGCCGAACTGCTGCGCGCGGTACGGGCGGTGGTGCACGGCGACGCGCTGCTCTCGCCGGGGGTGACCAGACGCCTCATCGGCGAGTTCGCGGCCCGCTCCAAGGAACCGGCCGCCGCGGACGCGCTCGCCGAACTCACGGAGCGGGAGCGGGAGGTGATGGCCCTCGTCGGCATCGGCCTGTCCAACGAGGAGATCGCCCGCCGCCTGGTCGTCAGCCCGCTCACCGCGAAGACGCACGTCAGCCGCACGATGGTGAAGCTCGGTGCCCGCGACCGCGCCCAACTCGTCGTCCTCGCCTACGAGTCGGGCCTGGTGCGGCCGGGCTGGCTGGGCTGAGGAACAGGGCACGACGCCGCTCCCGACGGACCGGGCAGGTCCACCGGGAGCGGCGAGCGGTGAGCGGCGATACGCGGCCTCAGTCCCGCACCGCCACCCGCTCCCGCTCCGCCTCGGCGGCAGCCGTGACAGGACCAGGGGCAGGCGTAGAGGCAGAGGCAGGGCCGGACTGTGCGACCACCACGGACTTCCCCGTACGGGAACCGCCACGCGACGCCCGCAGCCCCGGCAAGGTGATCAGGAACCCGGCGAAGGCGATCACCGCGACCAGCACGAGGCCCGGCCGGAAGCTGTCCAACACCTCCTGCGGGGACGCGTTCGCCGTGTCCGAAGCGGTCACCACGGCGGTGATCACCGCGAGGAAGATCGCACCGCCCACCTGGACCGAGGTGTTGAGAAGGCCCGACACCATGCCCTGCTCGTCGTCGTGAACGCCGTTGGTGGCCTGGATGTTGAGCGACGGGAAGACCAGGGCGCAGGCCGCGCCGATGAGGATCATCGAGGGCAGGATCACCGTCGCGTACTGCGGATCGAGGCTCACCCGCAGGAACAGTACGTACGCGAGGACGAGCAGCGCGAAGCCGACGGCGATGACGCGCGGGGTGCCGAAGCGGTCCACAAGCGAGCCGATCTTCGTCGAGGAGAGCGCGACCAGGGCCCCGGCGGGCAGGAAGGCGAGCGCCGTCTGCAGGGCCGACCAGTCCAGCAGCGTCTGGAAGTACAGCGTCACCATGAACTGGAACGACACATAGCTGCCGAAGAACGTCATCGCGCCGAGGTTGGCCCGGATCTGGCTGCCCGAGCGCAGCACGCCGAGCCGGATCAGCGGGCTCGCACTGCGCCGCTCGATCGCCACGAAGGCGGTGAGGAGCACGGCGACCGCGAGGAACGAGAGCAGCGTGCGGGCCGAGGTCCAGCCGACCTCGGGGGCCTGTACGACGGTGAAGACGAGCAGCAGCATCGAGGCCGTGCCGGTGACGGCGCCCGGGATGTCGTAGCCGCCGCGGTCGTTCTCGCGGGCGCTGTGCGGGATCAGCTTCAGGCCGAAGGCGAGGGCGATCAGGGCGATCGGCGCGGGCAGCAGCATGGTCCAGCGCCAACTGGCCTCCGTGAGCAGGCCGGAGAGGACCAGGCCCATGGAGAATCCGGTCGCGGCGCAGGTGGTGTAGATGGACAGGGCACGGTTGCGTACGGGCCCTTCGGCGAAGGTCGTCGTGATGATGGAGAGCCCGGCGGGCGCGGTGAACGCGGCGCTCAGGCCCTTGATGAAGCGGCTGGCGATGAGCAGCGGACCGGAGTCGACGAGGCCGCCGAGCAGCGAGGCCAGGGCGAAGACGGCCAGGGCGATCAGGAACACGCGCCGCCTGCCGAGCAGGTCGGCGGCCCGGCCGCCGAGGAGCAGCAGCCCGCCGTAGCCCAGGATGTAGCCGCTGACGATCCACTGCAGGGTCGAGGTGGAGAGCGCGAGGTCGGTGGCGATGGACGGCAGGGCGACGCCGACCATCGATACGTCGAGGGCGTCCAGGAACATCGCGGCGCAGAGCACGAACAGCGTGCCCCACAGGCGCGGCGTCCAACGCCCTTCCGACGCAGGGGTGTTGAGCGGAGAGGTCATGCGGAGGACAGTACATGCACATGCATTGAATGCAAGCGCATTTAATGCATGTGCAACAAACCTTTGGTTCTCTGCTAACGTGCGGACATGGCTGTGGAGAAGGCGAACTGCGAACGCGTGGAACAGTGGCGCGAACTTCTGGCCACGCACGCCCGCACCACCTGCGAACTCGACCGTGAACTGCACCAACACGGCCTGGGCGCAAGCGACTTCGAGGTGCTCGACATGCTCGCGGACGCGGACAGTTCGCAGCGCGTGCAGGAGCTGGCCGGGCGGATCCATCTCAGCCAGAGCGCGCTGTCCCGGCTCGTCGCCCGCCTGGAGAAGGACGGCCTCGTGGTGCGCGGCATGTGCTCGTCGGACCGGCGCGGCGTGCAGGTGGCCCTCACCGACAAGGGACGCGAACTGCACGCGCGCGTACGGCCGTTGCAGCGGGCGGTCCTGGAGCGGATGCTCGGCGGGGCCTCGGGCTGAATCGACGGTCGCCCGCCCCAGCTCACCCCCGGGCCGTGCTCAGCCCCAGGTGACCCCCGAGGTCTCCCGCCACAGCCGGGCCAGACCCGGGTCGCCGGTGAGACGCGGGGCGGGCAGCCGGTTCCACAGCGACAGATAGACGCGCGCCGCCGGACCGCTCAACTCGCAGTCCGCCTCACCCCCTTCGTCGCGCGTGGTGACCGGGGCGTCGGGCGAGAGCCGCATGGTCCACACGTCCCCGGTGTCCGTGCCCCGCACCCGCAGCACCGCGGGCTTCTCCGTACGGACCTTGCTGCGTTGACGGGCGTGGAAGCCGCGCAGGAGTTCGTCGACGCCGTCCACGGCGAAGGCGGGCGAGATCGCCACATGGCTGCTGCTCGAACGCGCCGACTCGGCGTCCACCCGGTGCACGGTCGTCTCGTGCGCCTGCCGCCGCGCCCAGAACGCCAGCGGGGACGGCGCGGGCAGGAACGTCCAGCAATCCAGGTCCGCCGGGGCCGAGGCGAGCGCGTCGACGAGGGTCGCGTGCCCGGTGCGGAACCAGTCGAGCAGCGCCGTCCCGTCGAGGTCGGGGAGGCCGCCGTCGGGATGCGGCGAGGTGTGGCCCTCGACCACGTACGCGGTGGCCCAGCGGTGCACCATGCCGGTGTGCCGCAGCAGGTCACGGACCTGCCAGCCGGGGCAGGTGGCCACGGCCGCGCCGGGCCCCGCCTCCTCGGCCGCGTGCGCCAGCAACCGGCCTTCCCGGTCCAGGACTTGGACGTGCTCGACAGTCTTCATGGCCAGATCATGCCCCCGGTTCGGCGGGCTAGACGGTGCGGTCCCGCGTTCCGGACAGCTTCACTCCCGTACGCCTGTGCCTGTGCCTGTGCCTGTGCCTGTGCCTGTGCCTGTGCCTGTGCCTGTGCCAGCGCCAGTGTCTGTGCCTGTGCTCGCGCTCGCGTTCCGTACCGCGTATCCGATCGCCGCCGAGAGCGCGGCCAGGGCTGCCACGCTCGTCAGGGCCGCCGGCAGGGAGAGCCAGTCCGCCATGAAGCCGATCGCGGGCGGGCCGAGGAGCATGCCGCCGTAGCCGAGCGTGGACGCGGCGGCGACGCCGGAGGGGCCGGCCAGTGCGCCGGCGCGCTCGATCGCGACCGGGAAGATGTTGGCCAGGCCGAGCCCCGTGACCGTGAAGCCGACGAGCACCGCCCACGCCGAAGGGGCGAGCGCGCCGAGGAGCATGCCGACCGCGGCCGTGGCGCCGCCGGCCACCAACGTCCGCGTCTGGCCGAGGCGTTCGAGGAGCGCCGTGCCGGTGAGCCGGCCGACGGTCATGGCGAGCGCGAACACCGAGTACCCGGCGGCCGCGACACCCGGATGCGCCCCCAGATCCTGCTGCAGATGCAGCGCGCCCCAGTCCGCGAGCGCGCCCTCGCCGTACGCCGTGCACAGTGCGATCAGGCCGAAGACGGCGACGATCCAGCGGGTACGGCGGCCGGGGCGCGAGGGGTCGGCGACGGCAGGGCGCTCGGCGGGTGCCGGGACCTCGTGGCGCAGCAGCGTCGGCGCGGCGGCCGCGGTGATCAGCAGGCCGACGACGGTCAGTCCGAGCAGGTGCCCGGCGGGGGAGAGGTGGCCCGCGACCAGGCCGCCGAGCCCGGCGCCGAGCATGCCGCCGAGGCTGAACGCCGCGTGGAAGCTGGGCATCACGGGCCGGCGCAGGGCGCGGACGAGGTCGACGGCGGCGCTGTTCATCGCCACGTTGATGCCGCCGTAGGCCGCGCCGAAGACCAGGAGCACCGCGCCGAGCGCGAGTGGGGAGCGGGCCAGCGGGGGCAGCGCGACGCTCAGCGGCATCAGGACGCCGCAGGCCACGGTCACGGCATGGCTGCCGTAGCGGCGACAGAGGCGGCCGGTCAGCGTCATCGTGACGACCGCGCCCGCCGAGACGCCGAGCAGAGCGAGGCCCAGATCGCCCGCGGAGGCCCCGGTCTGCTCCTTGATCGCGGGGATGCGCACGACCCAGCCGGCGAAGACGAATCCGTCGAGGGCGAAGAAGGCAGTGAGGGCGAGCCGGAGGCGCTTGAGCGTCGAGGTGCGCGGGTCGTCGGACGCCGTCGTCCTGAGTTTGTTTAGTGTCGGCACAAAATCAGGGTAGGGGTGGCGGACATGGGGCGGCAACACACTTGAGCCCGGCCTGAGGTGTTGCCGCGGAACCGGCCCGGACGGGCAGGCGTCGCTCCAGGGAGTCCGCGAGATGTCCGCGAGATCGACTCCCCTGGAGGGCTCACACATGACCGGCACGGCCGCCCGCTACCTGTACGTCACCCGGCACGGCGAGGCCACGCCGGATGAGAGCGAGTTGACGGCGGCGGGCCGCCGCCAGGCCGTCCTGCTCGGCGAGCGGCTGCGCGGGGTCCCGCTGACGGCCGTTCACCACGGTCCGCTCGCTCGTGCGGCACAGACGGCGCGGCTGATCGGCGAACAGCTCGATGGCGTCCCGCTGCGGCTCGCCGCTCCGGCCGGCGACTACATCCCTTACGTTCCGGCCCGCGAGGAACTGCCCTCGGAGTCGGCCGACGCCTTCCTGGGATTTCTGAACCGGTTCCCGGCCGAGGTTCGCGAGCAAGGGCCCGGTCTTGCGGAGGCGGCGCTCGCGGAGTTCACCGGACCCGTCGCCGGCGACGAGCCGCGTCACGAACTCGTCGTCACCCACAACTTCCTCGTCGGCTGGCTCGTGCGGGCCGCCCTCGACGCTCCGAGGTGGCGCTGGCTCGGCATCAACCATGCCAACGCGGCGCTGACCGTCATCCGCTATGCGCCCGGCCGTCCCCCGGCGGTTCTCCTCTTCAACGACACCGGGCACCTCCCCGCCGAACTCCGCTGGACCGGCTTCCCGCGGGAACTCCACGTCTGAGGGCTCGCCTCCCGCTTCCGGGCCGCCGGCTCGACCTGAGCCCGCTCCGGAGCGGACCTCAGCCTCGGAGCTCAGCCCTGGGCCTCCCGCTCCCGCACGCTCTCGTCGTACCGCTCGCGGCTGCGCAGGATCTCGTCGTGGTGGTTGCCCGCCCAGTCGATCAGCGCGGTCACCGCGTCGATGAGGGTGGCGCCGAGCTCCGTCAGCGCGTACTCGACCCGTGGCGGCACCTCGGGGTACGCGGTCCGCGTCACCAGGCCGTCGCGCTGCAGCTGGCGCAGGGTGTGCGTCAGCATGCGCTGCGAGATGCCCTGCACGGAGCGCTGCAGGTCGGTGTAGCGCAGCGGTCCGCCGTGCAGGCTGCCGATCACGAGCACGGTCCACTTGTCGCCGGCCCGGTCGACGATCTGCCGGATCGTCTCGCCCTGCTCGGCCGGCCATCGCGAGCACGGTCCCGCAGGTCCGGGCGTCCAGGTGCTCTGTTCGTCCGCCGTCATGGCGCACCCCGCTTCCCTGTTCCGCACACGCGTGTGCCTTTTGTACGGACCTCCATGCTGACGCACCATGGGGTAGCGCACCAAACGTAAGAAGCCACGTCAGGGCCATAACAGGGCCAGGTCAGGGCCAAGTCGGAGCCGCGCCACATGTGCGCGTCACCCACGGAGGAGCCGCGCCGTACGTGCGTGGCACCCATGTGGGGAGTCCCTGCGGGGAGTCCCTGCGGGAAAAACACGCCTCATGTGCGCGCCACACGTGTGCGTCACCCACATCACCGTCCCGTCAGAGCGAGGAACCCATGAGCATGCGCGCCGTCACCGTCTCCCGCTTCGGCGGCCCCGAGGCCGTCGAGATCGCCCGGCTCCCCGTGCCCGAGGCCGGCCCCGGCCAGGTGCGGATCAAGGTGGCCGCGGCCGCCCTGAACCCAGTCGACGCGGCCATGCGCGCCGGCGTCTTCGGCGGCGACGAGCGGGTCGGCCTCGGCTGGGACGTCTCCGGCACCGTCGACGCCGTGGGCGAGGGCGCGCCCTGGACCGTGGGGGACAGCGTCATCGGCCTGGCCACCGGCCACCGCACCCCGCTCGGCACGCACGCCGAGTACGCGGTGCTCGACGCGGCCGCCGTCGCCCCCGCGCCCCGCACGCTCGACGCCCCGCACGCCGCGTCCCTGCCCCTCAACACGCTCTCCGCCGACCAGGCCCTCGACCTGCTCGACCTGCGGGCCGGGCAGAGCATCCTCGTCACCGGCGCGGCCGGCGGCGTTGGCGGGCACGCTGTGGAACTCGCGCACCTGCGCGGCCTCGAGGTCACCGCGCTCGCCGCCGACGAGGACGCCGAGTTCCTCGCGTCCCGGGGCGCCGCCCACTTCCTGCCCCGCACCCAGGCGCCCGAGGCGGGCCGCTTCGACGGTGCGCTCGACGCCGCGGGCCTCGGCGCTCCGGCCCTCGCCGCGGTGCGTGACGGCGGTGCGTACGTCGGCCTGTGGCCGGGCCAGGAGCCCGAGGCCGATCGCGGCATCCGCATCACGGCCCTGGACGTGCGGGCCGACGGCACGCGGCTCGCGGCCCTCGCCCGCCTGGCCGACGAGGGCCGGCTGCTCGCCCGCGTCGCGCACACCTACCCGCTCGACGCCGCCGCGCAGGCCCACATCCGCCTCGCGGAGGGCGGCCTGCGGGGACGGATCGTCCTGCTTCCCTGAGCGGAGCGAGGGGCCCCAACTCCCGTACGAGCAGGGCTTGTCAGGGATACGAGCACGGCGGCGGGCGGCAAGCGGCATGCGGCATGCGGCGGACGGCGGGTGGCGGGCGGTGACGGCAAGCGCCGAAGCCGGGCGGCGACACGGGACGGCACGGGCGGCGCGGGACAATGAACGCATGGACCGCGACGACGCCCACGAGCTGTTCCGCCTGCCGCGCGAGCGGGCCGAGGTCGCACCCGGCGCCGTGCACGTCCCGGACTGGCTGAGCCCGGACCGGCAGCGGGAGTTGGTCGCCGCCTGCCGCGAGTGGTCGAGGCCGCCCGCCGGACTGCGCACCGTGCGCACGCCCGGCGGCGGCGTGATGACCGCACGGCAGGTGTGCCTCGGCTGGCACTGGTACCCGTACGGCTACGCCCGCACCGTCGTCGACGGCGACGGCGCCCGGGTCAAACCGTTCCCCGCGCTGCTCGGCACGCTCGCGCGGGAGGCCGTGCACGCGGCGTACGGACCGGACCGCACGCCCGGCGCGTACGACATCGCGCTCGTCAACTACTACGGCGAGCAGGCGCACATGGGCATGCACCGTGACAGCGACGAGCGCGCCGACGAGCCGGTCGTCTCGCTCAGCCTCGGCGACACCTGCCTGTTCCGCTTCGGCAACTCCGAGTCGCGCGGCCGCCCTTACACCGACGTGGAGTTGCGCAGCGGCGACCTGTTCGTCTTCGGCGGGCCCTCCCGGTTCGCGTACCACGGGGTGCCCAAGGTGTGGCCGGGCAGCGGGAGCGGCGCCGTCGGCATGGAGCGAGGTCGGCTGAACATCACACTGCGAGTCTCAGGGCTCCAGGGCTGAGCCGTCTCGGATCATGGGAGACTCGCCTGCATGAACGGCAAGGCGGCGCCTACTGGGGCGGGTCAGGTGTCCACGCGGAATCGACTGGAGAGAGGACGCGGCGCACTCGGCCCCGCACTCGAACTCGTGCACACCGGACGCGCCCCCACCCGCGCCGTCCTCACCGCCGAACTGGGCGTCACCCGCGCCACGGCCGGCGCCGTCGCCGCCGAGCTGGAGGCGCTCGGCCTGATCCGCGTCGAGCCCGGCGCCGCCGCCGGCGCACAGGGCCGGCCCTCGCACCGCCTAGTCGTCGCCGACGACGGCCCCGTCGTACTCGCCGCGCAGGTGCACGCCGACGGCTACCGCGCCGCGCTCGTCGGCCTCGGCGGCACCATCGCCGCGACCGCGCCCGGCTGCGAGACCATCGACGCCGACCCGGCGCAGATCCTCGGCTCGATCGTCGCCGCGGGCGTGGAGCTCCTTGAGCAGACCGGGCGGCGCTGCGTCGGCGCAGGCCTCGCCGTGCCGTCGGCGGTCGCCGAGCCCGAGGGCCAGGCCCTCAACCCGCTGCACCTGGCCTGGCCGGTGGGCGCGCCGGTCCGCGAGATCTTCGCCGAGCGGGTACGGGCCGCGGGCCTCACCGGCCCCGCGTTCACCGGCAACGACGTCAACCTCGCCGCCCTCGCCGAGCACCGGCACGGCGCGGGCCGCGGCGCCGCCGACCTGCTCTGCGTCGCGACGGGACACCGCGGCGTGGGCGGCGCCCTGGTCCTCGACGGCCGCCTGCACACCGGGAGTTCGGGCCTCGCCCTGGAGGTCGGCCACCTCACCGTCAACCCCGAGGGCCGCCCCTGCTACTGCGGCAGCCGCGGCTGCCTGGACGTCGAGGCCGACCCGCTGGCGTTCCTCACCGCCGCCGGGCGCGCCCCGGGCCCCGAGGTGTCGCTGCTGCAGCGCTCCCGCGACCTGCTCACCCACGAGTACGACGACCCGGCCGTGCGCGCCGCGGCCGCCGAGCTCATCGACCGCCTGGGCCTCGGCCTCGCCGGTCTGGTCAACATCCTCAACCCGGACCGCATCATCCTCGGCGGCCTGCACCGCGAACTCCTCGCCGCCGACCCGGAGCGGCTGCGCGCCGTCGTCGCCGACCGCAGCCTGTGGGGGCGCAGCGGAGGCGTCCCGATCCTGCCGTGCACGCTCGACCACAACAGCCTGGTGGGGGCGGCGGAGTTGGCCTGGCAGCCGGTCCTCGACGATCCGTTGACGGCTCTCGTCGCGTAGGGGGCGGCCCCCAGCCCCCGCGTCGCCCTGCGGGCTTTGCTGTGCCCCTCCCCGCCCCTTCCCGAAAGCCTGCGGCGCCGTCCACCGCGCTCCGCGCTCGTCCTCAATCGCCGGACGGGCTCGTTCTTGTGCCGTAAGCCTGCGGACTCCGGGGCTCCGCCCCAGTCCCCGGTTGTTGTTCGGCTGCTGCGCCGCTGTGGCTGGCCGCGCAGTTCCCCGCGCCCCTATCGGGGCTCGACCCAGCCCCCGCCCCGCAAGATCCAGCCCCTCCGGCGTTTGAGGAGCGGGGGTCCGGGGGCTGGCCCCCGAAGCGGTCCGCAGGACTTTCGGGAAGGGGCGGGGAGGGGAAAAACACCACCCCCAGCCCCCACCTACTCCCCAGGGCGTACCCGCAGAGCCGCTGCCCGTACGACGACCCGCACCCCCTCCGCGCGCGAATCTCGATGCATCACCGCTCACACCGAGGAGATGAATCGAGATGGAGACTCTGCAGACTCTGGAGACGCTCGCGCACTGGGAGGGCGGCGGGCCCGGCCCGTGGGTCCTGTTCTTCCCGCTGATCTGGGCCGCCGTGATCGTCGGCGTCGTGACCCTGCTGCGCCGCACCGGCCGGCTCGGCCGGGGCCGCGGCCCGCACGCTTCCCGCGAGTCCGGCCCCGACGCACAGTCGCCGATCACGGTGCTCGGCCACCGCTTCGCCTCAGGCGAGATCGACGAGGAGGAGTACTGGCGGCGCCTCAGCGTCCTGGACGAGCAGTTCGGACGCGCGTACGGCACCGGCGGGCGCGGCACGAAGGGCGGTGCGGCGTGAACACCACCGATGCGGGTGGGGCCGCGGCCCGGGTCGTCGACGCCGTGAAGGTGTACGGCAGCGGCGACACCGAAGTGAGGGCCCTGGACGGGGTGACCGTCGACTTCCCGGCCGGCCGGTTCACCGCGATCATGGGGCCCTCGGGCTCCGGCAAATCCACGCTCATGCACTGCGCCGCCGGACTCGACACGCTCACCTCCGGCAGCGCCGCCATCGGCGGCACCGAGCTCGGCACGCTCGACGACCGCCGCCTCACCGTGCTCCGCCGCGACCGCGTCGGCTTCGTCTTCCAGGCGTTCAACCTGCTGCCCACGCTGACCGTCGCCGAGAACATCACCCTGCCCCTCGACCTCGCGGGCGTCCGCGGCGACGCCGAGTGGATCGACGCGCTCGTCGACGTAATCGGCCTGCGCGACCGGCTGCACCACCGGCCCTCCGAACTCTCCGGCGGGCAGCAGCAACGCGTCGCCGTGGCAAGGGCGTTCGCGGGCCGGCCCGACGTCGTTTTCGCCGACGAGCCCACCGGCAACCTCGACTCCCGCTCCGGCGCCGAGGTCCTCGGCCTCCTCGGCCGCGCCGTACGGCAGACGGCCCGCACCGTCGTCATGGTCACCCACGACCCGGTCGCCGCCGCCCACGCCGACGAGGTCGTCTTCCTCGCCGACGGCCGCCTCGTCGACCGGATGCAGGACCCCACCGCGGAGCGCGTGCTCGACCGCATGAAGGCCCTGGACGGAGCCCTGGACGGAGCCCTGGACAGTGCCCCGGACGGCGCGCCGGACAGTGCCCTGGACGGCCCTCGCGACGCGTCGGAGATCCCCGACCACCACGCTCAAGGAGCCCCGTCATGAGCTCCGCGTCCGCCACCGCGCGGATCAGCCTCTCCTCGCTCCGCGCCCACAAACGCCGCTTCGCCGGTACGTTCTCGGCCGTGCTGCTAGGCGTCTCCTTCCTGACCGGCACCCTGGTCATGGGCGACACCCTGCGTGCCTCCTTCGACTCGATGTTCGCCGGGGCCACCAGCGGCACCGACGCCGTCGTCCGCAGCGCCGACACCATCACCACGCCCGGCGAGGCCCAGGGCGTACGCGGCCCCGTCGACGCCGGCCTCGCCACCCGCATCGCGCAGGCGCCCGGCGTCGCCGCGGCCGCCGCGAACATCCAGGGCTCCGGCCAACTCGTGGGCGCCGACGGCGAACCCATCGGCGGCCAGGGCCCGCCCACGCTCGCCGGCAACTGGATCGAGGACACCCGCCTCAACCCGTACCGCCTCGCCGAGGGCCGCGCACCGGAGCGCAGCGGGGAGGTCGTCGTGAACCGGGGCGCCGCCGCCACCGGTGACCTGAAGATCGGGGACAGCACCGTCCTGCGCACCCCCGACCCGGTGCGCGTCACCGTCGTCGGACTCGCGACCTTCGGCGGCGCCGACGGCATGTCGCAGTCCACGTTCACCGGCATGACCAGGGCCGACGCCGAGAAGTACCTGACGCCCACGCCCGGCGAGGCCGCCTCGATCCTGGTCCGCGCCGAGCCCGGCACCGAACAGCGGGACCTCGTCGACGCCCTGACTCCCGTACTGCCCAAGGGAGTTGAGGCCATCACCGGCGAGGCGGCCGCCGCCGAGAACACCGAGATGATCTCCGGCCAGTTCCTCGACCTGTTCACCACGTTCCTGCTCGTCTTCTCCGGCGTCGCCCTGCTCGTCGCGACGTTCTCGATCCACAACACCTTCGCCATCGTCGTCGCCCAACGCACCCGCGAGAACGCCCTGTTGCGGGCCCTCGGGGCGGCCCGCCGGCAGGTCGTGGGCGCGGCGCTCGCCGAGGCCGCGGCGGTCGCCGTCGTCGCGTCGACGGCCGGGCTGCTCGGCGGCATCGGGGTCGCGGCCGGACTCCAGGCGCTCTTCCCGGCCCTCGGATTCCCGTTCCCCGAGGGCGAGTTGGTGATCAGCGGGCTCTCGCTCGGCCTGCCGCTGCTCGTCGGGACCGTCGTCTGCCTCGGCTCGGCCCTGCTCCCCGCCGTACGCGCGGGACGCACCGCGCCGCTCGCCGCGCTCCGCGAGACCGCCGTCGACCAGTCCGGCGCCTCCCGCAGCCGTACGGTCACCGGGCTGGCCCTCGCCGTGACCGCGGTCGCCACGACCCTGGCCGGGGTCCTTCTCACCCCGTCGATCTGGCTCGCCGCCACGGGAGCGGTCCTCGCGCTCGCCGCGTTCGTGGTGCTCGGCCCCGTCGCCTCGACCGCCGTGCTCCGCGTCCTCGCCCGCCCCCTCGGCCGGCTGCGCGGCGTCACCGGCGCCCTGGCCGGCCGCAACGCCCTGCGCAGCCCCAAGCGCACCGCGGCCACCGCGAGCGCCCTGATGATCGGGGTCGCCGTGGTCGCCCTGTTCACCGTCTTCGGCGCCTCCCTCAAGGCCACCATGGACCAGACCGTCGACCGCTCCTTCGCGGGCGACGTGGCGATCAGCGCGCCCTCGTTCGGCGCGGGCGGCAGCGGCCTCAGCCCCGCGCTGGCCGGCCGGGTCGCCGAGCTGCCCGAGGTCGAGAGCGCGGTCGGGCTCGGCCGCGGCGTCGCCGAAGTCGACGGCACAGGGCGGCAGTTGACCGTCACCGACCCCGTGGCCCTCGCGAAGGGCCTCGACCTGGGCGACGTACGCGGAGACCTGGCCGCCCTCGGCGCCGACGGCCTCGCCCTCTCCACCGCGGAGGCGGAGGCCCGCGGCCTCGCACTCGGCGACCGCACCGAACTCGCCTTCACCGACGGCTCCCAGGCGACCTTCACGGTGCGCGCGCTCTACGAACAGCCCGAACTCGCCGGGAACTACGTCCTCACTCGCGAGGCCTGGGCCCCGCACCGCGGCCAGGACTCCGACACCGTCGTCGCGGTCACCTTCAAGGACGGCGTGGCCGTCGACTCCGGCAAGGCCGCCGTCGAGAAGACGGCCGCCGCGTACGGCAACCCGGAGGTCCAGACCCGCGACGCGTACGCGCAGTCCTCCGCGGGCGGCATCGACATGATGCTGACCCTGGTGTACGCGCTGCTCGCCCTCGCGGTCCTGATCGCCCTGCTCGGCATCGCCAACACCCTGACCCTCGCCGTCCACGAGCGGACCCGCGAACTCGGCCTGCTGCGCGCCGTCGGCCAGACCCGCGCCCAGCTGCGGGCGATGGTGCGCTGGGAGTCGGTCCTGGTCGCGGCCTTCGGCACGGCGGGCGGCCTCGCCCTCGGCGGATTCCTCGGCTGGGTCCTCGTACAGGCCTCGCAGGGCTCCGGCGACACCGACTTCGCGTTCGCCGTACCGCCCGTGCAGCTCGCCGTCGTGGCCCTGGTCGGGCTCGCCGCGGGAGCGTTCGCCGGCTGGCGTCCGGCCCGCCGCGCGGCCCGCCTGGACGTACTGCGCGCGATCGCCACGGAGTGATGGCCGGCGGACGTCCGCGGACGGGACCTCGACCGCCCGGTCAGCCGAGAACGGCCGACCGGGCGGGAGTCTGTGGTGCGTAGCCGGTACGCGCCGCCGCCTCGGACGCAACCGCGGGCAGCGTGAACCAGACGACCTTGCCGCGGTCCCCTTCGGGCCGTGCGCCCCAGGTCTCGCTGACCGCCGCGATCAGGGCGAGACCCCGCCCGCACGTGTCGAAGGCGGCGGCCGCGCGGAGTTCGGGCATCCGGGGATCGCGGTCGTGCACGGAGACCGTGAGCCGGTCGAGCAGCAACTCGATCTCCACGGTGCACTTCTTGTCCGGGCCGGCGTGCCGGTGGACGTTGGTGAGAAGCTCGGTGACTCCGAGTTCGGCAAGGTCGATCAACGGATCGAGGTGCCAGTGACGCAGTTGGGCAGAGATGATTCTGCGGACTTTTCCGATGCGCGACGGCAGGGCTTGGAGCTCCACCGTGCAGTGCCTGCTCGGCTCGCTGATCACGGCTGCGACTCCCCGAATGGTGAGGTCCGGAAGAAGACGACATACAGATCCGCAGGACGCAACCTGGCGCCCCTGGATCCCACAGTGCTGTGCTGCCTGCTGCTGAAGGCGGTGGACGCCGGTTCACAGCGTGACCGCCGATAAACCCTGAGTGATGTGTGACCAGCGTGACTCAGGGGGCGCAGCTCCGCAACTCGGCGTCGTCTCACGCCTCTTGCCGCTCTTGCCGCTGTACTGCCCGTCTGCCGCTCGCGCTGCTGCTCGCTCTGCCGCTGCCGCCGTCGCTGCCGATTCCGTACGGGCTGCTCAGGCCCCGGAGAGGCGGCCGCCCGCGCGGTGCACCGCGTCGATGAACCTCCGCACCGACGGCGGGCCCGACTCACCGGGGCCCGGGTCGTCCTCACCGAGCGTCAGCGAGTACCGCGTGCCGTTGACCGTGGCCTGCGCCTTGCCGTCCGGGCCGAACCAGGGCCGGCCCGCCGAGACCGCGGCGAGCGGGGCGCTGTCGATCTCGCTGCCGTAGCTGGTCAGCAACTCCAGGCGGCCGCCGCTGATCCGCACCTGCCCGGCCCGTGTCAGCGAGCGCAGCCGCCGCCCGATCCGCACGCCCTTGGCCGTGAACTCCGGCTCCGCCATCCCGCCCGCCCCCTCGATCCGATCGGTGCTCCGTCGATCTGCAGTGTGCCCGTCCGGGAGGGCGAGCACCAGTGCTGCTTCCAACGACGGTACGCGGCCGCTTGTTCCCCTCGCGGACCGGGTTCGCACGGGGGTTCCCACGGGGTTCCTTTGAGCTCCCCAAAGGAGTGTTTATGCAGGTGAGAAGCGTGCGGAAGGTGTTTATCATCGAGCTGTCCGACCGGGTCCCGCAGCGGATCCCCCCGGTCCGGGCGCGAGCTTAAGGAGCGGCGCGTGAGCACTGCACAGCAGCCCGGGGCCCCGACGGCCGTGAGCACCCTCGACGTGGACCGCAGCGACGCGGCCTACCGCGACTGGCTGAAGGAAGCCGTACGCAAAGTGCAGGCGGACGCCAACCGCTCCGCCGACACCCACCTGTTGCGCTTCCCGCTCCCCGACGAGTGGGGCATCGACCTGTACCTGAAGGACGAGTCGACCCACCCCACCGGCAGCCTCAAGCACCGCCTCGCCCGCTCCCTGTTCCTGTACGGCCTGTGCAACGGCTGGATCCGCCCGGACCGCCCGGTCATCGAGGCGTCCAGCGGCTCGACGGCCGTCTCCGAGGCGTACTTCGCGAAGCTCGTCGGCGTGCCCTTCATCGCCGTGATGCCGCGCACCACGAGCCGCGAGAAGGTCCGGCTCATCGAATTCCACGGCGCCCGCTGCCACTTCGTCGACGACCCGCGGAAGATGTACGAGGAGGCCGCCGACCTCGCCGTCCGTACGGGCGGCCACTACATGGACCAGTTCACGTACGCGGAGCGGGCCACGGACTGGCGCGGCAACAACAACATCGCCGAATCGATCTACCAGCAGCTGCGGTTGGAGCGATACCCCGAGCCCGCCTGGATCGTCGCCACGGCCGGCACCGGCGGCACGTCGGCCACCATCGCGCGCTACGTCCACTACATGCAGCACGACACCCGCATCTGCGTGCCCGACCCGGAGAACTCCTGCTTCTTCGACGGCTGGGTCAACGACGACCCGGACTGCACCAGCGACTGCGGCTCCCGTATCGAGGGCATCGGACGCCCGCGCATGGAGCCGAGCTTCGTGCCCGGCGCCATCGACCGCATGATGAAGGTGCCGGACGCGGCCAGCGTCGCCGCTGTACGCGCCCTGGAGCAGGCCATCGGCCGCAAGGCAGGCGGCTCTACGGGGACGGGCCTGTGGAGCGCCCTGAAGATCGTCGCCGAGATGGTCGCCGAGGGCCGCACGGGAAGCGTCGTCACCCTCCTCTGCGACCCGGGCGACCGCTACCTCGACAAGTACTACTCGGACGACTGGCTGGCCCAACAGGGCCTGGACATCCGGCCGTACACCGCCGCCATCGAGAGCCTGCTCGCGACCGGGGTGTGGCCGGACTAGGACCTGTCGTTCGGTTCAGGCCGGAGCCGGGCGGGTCTCTCAGTGCCGGACCAGGCAGAACGGGTGCCCCGCCGGGTCGGCGTAGACCCGCCAGCTCCCGGCCCCGGAGTCGGCGTCCAGGAGCGTCGCCGCCAGGGCGAGGACCTGCTCGTGGGCCCGGTCCAGGTCGGCGACGGCGAAGTCCAGGTGGAACTGCTGCGGCCGGGACGGGTCGGGCCACCGGGGCGGGTGGTACTCCGCCACCTGCTGGAAGGCGAGGACGAGGCCGCCCGGTGTGTGCAGCGTCGACCAGTCGTCGCCGGTCTCCCAGCGCCCGTCCTCCTGATCGACGGTCCCGCCGAGCAACGCCTGGTAGAACGCGGCGAGTCGGGCCGGTTCAGGACAGTCGAGCACCACGCACTGAAGGTCAGCGATCATGCGCGGATTCTAGGCAGCCCGCACGGGCCCAGGGGAGTAGTCAGCTCTGCGCAGAGTTCGCCGAGAGCCGCTCGTCGAGTTTGCCGGTGGCGGCCTTGAACGCCTGCCCCATGCCCGGCCGCGCCGCCTTCATGGCGATCCGGATCGGCGCGCTCGCGTCCGCGGCGAACGTCCACTGCACCCGCGTCCCGGTACCGGACGGGGTCAGCAGCCACTCCTCGACGAGGGCGCGCAGCCCGGGTGCGTTGACCGTGTCCACGCGGTACGCGTACCGCTCGTCCGGCTCGGCGGCCAGGATCGTCTCCTGGAAGCGCGTCCCGCCGATCAGCTTGACCTCGCGGCCCGCGCCGTCGGCGGTCGGCCGGCACAGCGTCACGGCCTTGAACCACGCGGGCCAGCCCGTCACGTCCTCGGCGAGTGCCCGGTACACGGCGGCGGGCGGCGCGGTCAGCTCGCGCGCGAACACCAGGCGCACCGGAGCGCTGTCGACGAAGTCGAGCCCCACGGGGCTCAGTTGGCGGGCCATGTGCTCAGCACTCCCAGGGAGAACGGGGGTCGGTCGGGCTCGGACACCATAACTGGCGGTGTGTCAGATGTCTCTAGCGCGCTCAGCCCGCGGCGGAAGCGGCCTCGCCCGCGCTCTCATCGCGCTCTGCACTCGCCTCGCCCCCGTCGCGTTCCGCGTGCTCGTCGTGCTCCTCGTGCGCCAACTCCTCGCCGTCCCCTGCCGCTTCGCCCGCGACGACCAGCCGGTGGACTCGCTCGGCGGTCTCCGTACGCGCCTCCGCCGGGAGCCCCGCATCCGTCACCCACGTGTCGACCTGGTCGAGGGAGGCGAACGAACTCAGGCCCACCTTGCCCCACTTGGTGTGGTCCGCGACCACGACGACGCGGCGCGCGGACTGCACGAGATTCCGGTTCGTCTCCGCCTCGGCGAGGTTCGGCGTCGACAGGCCGCCCTCCACCGAGATGCCGTGCACCCCGAGGAAGAGCAGGTCGAAGTGGAGCGTCCGGATCGCCTGGTCCGCGACCGGGCCCACCAGCGAGTCCGACGGCGTGCGCACACCGCCCGTCAGCACCACCGTTGCCCCGACGTGGCCCTTGCCCGCGAGCCGCTGCGCCGTGTGGAACACGTCCGCCACACGCACGGAGTTGGTCACGACCGTCAGATCCGGCACGTCGACCAGCCGGTGGGCCAGCGAGTACGTCGTCGTGCCGCCCGACAGGGCGATGGCGCTGCCGGGGGCCACAAGCGCCGCCGCCGCGCGCGCGATGTCCTCCTTCGCGCTCAGTTCAAGGCCGGACTTGGCCTCGAAACCCGGCTCGTGGGTGCTGGCCTCGACGATCGGGACGGCGCCGCCGTGCACCTTCTCCAGGACGCCCTGCCGCGCGAGCGCGTCCAGGTCGCGCCGCACCGTCATGTCGGAGACGCCCAGCTTGCGCGTGAGCTCGTTGACCCGCACTCCGCCCCGGCGTCTGACCTCGTCGAGGATCAGGGCGCGGCGCTGCTCCGCGAGCAGGTTCTGGTTCTCGCTCACGCCCGATCCCGGTCCTTCCGTCGCGTACGGCCTCGGTCTTCGGCCGGCGTGCGCCACCTCGGCACAGCGGTCCGGCAGGAGGTTTCCTCATCCTCGCACGCGGCACTGACAGCCGGTCCATCGCCCGTACGTGCGGCGGGACCGCACACCTTTGGGAGATTCCGTGACGAGGGGTGCCCAGCGGGGCCGCGACCGAGGATCCTGGTCACGCACCATGACAGGCAGCAACACGGGGGGCCGGGGGAGCAGTGGGGCGCGCGAAGGTGAAGAACACCGTCGAACAACGGGGGCAGGACCAGGCCCCTGAACAGCAGAAGCAGGGGCAGCCACCAGTCGCGCCCGGCACCGCCGCAGCGCAGCCCGCGCCCGAAGAGGGCGGCGAGCGGATCGCCCTGGAACTCCTCGTCCACGGAGTCGGCGGCACCACCCCGCAGGAGATGCTCAACGACCCGAGCACCGTGCGGATCACCGGCGACGAGACGGCGGCGGTCCACCGCCGCGTGGACGACGTGGACGCCGAGCAGCGCCCCCAGGACTACGCGGACGAGCCGGTCGCGGAGGCGTACGTCTGGTCCAACCTCACCTCCGGCAACGGCGCCCGCGCGCTGTGGCTGCTGCTGCTTCCGTTCATGGTGGTCAACCTCGCCCACTGGATGCGCCCGACCGCCAAGGGCATGCGCCGCGCGGTGAGCGTGTACGGAACGCTCGTGCGGCTCGTCGCCCTCACCCTCACCGTGCTGCTCGTCGCCGCCGCCTGCGAGGTCGCCCTCGACCTCACGGCCTGGCAGTGCGCCGGCACGCGCGCGTGCGCCGAGGACCGGTCCTGGCTGACGTTCCTCGCGCCCAGCGAGAGCGGCGACGGCTGGTGGACCCAGCCGGGCCGCCGCCTCGCCCTCGCCGCCCTGCTCCCCGCGGCCCTCACCGCCCTGCTCTGGTACCTGTCGCAGCGCACCTGGAGCGCGTACGAGTCCCAGCAGCCCGTGCCGCACCAGGACGAGCCCGAGGAGGACGGCTCGCGCAGCGCCCTGAGCCGCCCCGGCTTCTGGTACGGACGCCGCCTGGTCGCCCGCCTCCGCGCCGCGCACACCGCCGCCGGCCTGCTCACCGTGGCCGCCGCCGTGAGCACCTCGGCCGCCCGCCACGACCGCGGCGCGGACGACGGCGCCCTGCACGCCTTCGGCGTCGTACTCGAAGCGGTCCTGGCCCTCGGCGCCGTGATCGTCGTGGTCGTCGTCTGCCGCCGCGGCCGCAGCGAGTCCACCCTCGACGAACACCTCGACCGCGTCGTGCGGACCCTGCCCGTCACCGCCGTCGTCGTCCTCGGCCTCGCCGTCGTCTACGCCGCGTGGGACCGGCCCGACTGGCGCTCCTCGGGCCGCCTGCCGGGCGACGAGACCTTCGGCGTCATCGCCCTCGTACAGGGCCTGCTCGTCCTCGCCCTCGCCGCGGTCGCCTGGCTGCTGCACCGCCGAAGTGCCATACCGGGCACGGTCCTTGGAGGTGTCGGCGGACCGGCCGTCGCGATGCTGGCCTGCGCCCTCGGCGGCGTCATGTCCGGCGGTGTCGCCCAGCGCGTCGGCGACTGGCTGGACGACGGCGGCACACCGGGCGTGGACGGCACCGCCTTCCCGGGCCCTCCCGTCGTCCTGTCCTGGCAGGCCGCCGTCATCCCCGTCCTGCTCGTCGTCGTCCTGCTTCTCGCGGTCATCCTCGTCCTGCGCACCCGCCAGCGCAGCCGCCTGGAGATCGACCGCGTGCAGAGCGACTACGCGGGCGAGCGCCCCGACCCCGAACGCACCCGCCGCATCGCGGGCACGCGCGCGCGTGCCGCCCTCACCGACCATGCCCCCGTCATCGTCGGCATCGTCTCCGCCCTCACCCTGCTGCTCGGCGCGACCGCGCTCGTCGGCGCCTGGGGGACCAGGAAGGTGCCCGGCGAGGCCGCCGAAGGCACGCCCGCGTTCATCGAGGGCGTCGCCGACACCACCCAGGCCCTCGGCTCCTGGCTGATCGGCTTCGGCTTCATACTCTTCGTCACCTGGGGCCGGCGCGCCTACCGCGACCCCTCGGCCCGCCGCACCATCGGCATCCTCTGGGACGTCGGCACGTTCTGGCCGCGCGCCGCCCACCCCTTCGCCCCGCCCTGCTACGCCGAGCGCGCGGTGCCCGACCTGACCTGGCGCGTGGCCACCTGGACCCGGCAGACCGGCGGCCGCCTGGTCATCTCCGGGCACTCCCAGGGCAGCGTCCTCGCCGCCTCCGCGCTCTGGCAGCTGAGCCCGTCGGTACGCCGCCGCGTCGCCCTGCTCACCTACGGCTCACCGCTGCAGCGCCTCTACGGCCGCTGGTTCCCGGCGCACTTCGGACCCGCCGCCCTGATGTCCCTGCACCGCGAGGTCGACTGCTGGCGCAACCTGCACCGCCCCACCGACCCCATCGGCGGCCCCATCGGCCTCCCGGGACCCTGCGGCCCGGACGTCGACCACGCCGCCCTCAAGGACCCCCTCGCCTACGGCCGTACGGAGAGCCAGCCGCTGCCCGCCCCGATCCTCGGACACGGCGACTACCAGGCCGACCCCGTCTTCGCCGAGGTCCGCGCCGGCCTCCTGGCCCGCCTGCGCCCCGGAGCCGGAAGCGAGCAGCGCCACCACTGCCCCGAAGAGGCCGCTCCCGCACCGGAGTTGTCGTCCCGGGCGGGGCTGCCCGCACCGCGCGGCGACGCGGCGGCGGACGCGTCCGGCACGGTGGACCCCCGTCAGGGCAGCTCCGGCAGGTCCTCCGGGTAGAGCAGCGTCAGGTCGTCCGTGCTGGCGTCGGCGAACTGGGCGACCCGGCCCGCGTGCCGCTCCACCATCGCCTCGAAGGTCTGGCGCGCGGTCCGCCCGTTGCCGAACGCCGCGCCCTTCGGCAGCACCGTGAAGTACTTCAGCAGCGACTCGGACGTACCGTCCCCGAGGCGGTACTCGTGCTCGTCCGCCTGCTGCTCCACGATGCGCAGCAGCTCTTCCGGCGCGTAGTCACCGAAGGTGATGGTGCGTGAGAAACGGGACGCCACACCGGGGTTGACCGACAGGAAGCGCTGCATCTCCGCCGTGTACCCGGCGACGATCACCACGACCGCGTCCCGGTGGTCCTCCATCAGCTTCACCAGGGTGTCGATCGCCTCGCGACCGAAGTCACGGCCGGAGTCCTCGGGGGACAGCGCGTACGCCTCGTCGATGAACAGCACGCCGCCACGCGCGCGTTCGAAGGCCTCCTGCGTCCTGATCGCCGTGGAACCGATGTGCTCGCCCACCAGGTCGACCCGGGACACCTCGACCAGATGCCCCTTCTCCAGGACGCCGAGCGAGGCCAGGATCTCGCCGTAGAGCCGCGCCACCGTCGTCTTACCGGTGCCCGGCGAGCCCGTGAAGACCAGGTGGCGGCGGACCGACGCGGCCTTCAGACCGGCCAGTTGACGTTTGCGGCCGACCTCGATCATGTCGGTGAGGGCGCGCACCTCGCGCTTCACGCTGTCCAGGCCGACGAGCGCGTCCAGCTCACCGAGCACGTCCTGCGAGCTGCGCACCTCCTCCGGCGCAGGCTCGGCCACCGGCTCGGTGGGCCGCTGCTCGGGCACGCCGCCGAGCAGACCCACCGACTGCGTGGCCCGCTGCACCGTCGGCTCGCTCTGGGCCGAGGGGGCGCGCACGCCGCCGCTCTCGTCGCTCGTGCAGTCCTCCACCTGAGGCCCTCCCGTACCGCCCGAGGCCTGGGCGCCGCCGTCCCCGAACTCGTAACCACCGCGCGCGCAGCGCTCCGTACGGCAGCGGCGCAGGGTGGCCCGGCAGCCGTCGAGGACATGGAAGCCGTAGCCACCGCTGCCCGTCACCCGGCAGTTGACGAAACTGCCCCGCCCTTCCGCCGACACATAGAAACCGGCCTCCGAAGGGGAGGTGACCTCGCACCGCTCCACCGTCGGATCGGCGCCCTTGGTGACGATGACGCCGGTCTGCGCGCCGTCGATCGTGCACCCCGCGAGCGTGCCGCCGCTGCCGTGGTCGCGGAACCAGGCGCCGGTCGCGACCTCGCGGATGCGGCAGTCGTCGAGCTGCGCGATCGCGCCGTCGCTCACCGACACCGCGGTGTTCCGGACCTGCGAGAGGTCGCTGTCGACGACGTCCACGCGCGAGCCGCGGTCGAGCACGAACAGCGCGTCCGGGACGTCCCGTACCCGGCAGGCGTCGAGCACCGCCGTCGCCCCGTCACTGACCCACACCGCCGGGTAGTCGCCCGTGCTGTCGTGGATCTGCGACTGGTTGGCGTCCACGCGCGTGCCCGGGTCCCACACGGACAGGCCGTTGCGCCCGAAGCGGCTGATCGTGGAGCGGGTCAGCGTGAGCACGGAACGGGAGCGCAGGTCGATCGCGTTCTCCGGGATGTCGTGCAGCCGGCAGTCGGCGAGCGTGAGGACCGCGTCCGTGTCGAGCGTGATCCCGTCGGCGCTCGTACGGTGCACCTCGCAGTCCGTGAGGTGCGCGACGGCCCGCCCGGTGATCTGCACGCCGGTGCCCTTGACCTCGTACACCTCACAACCGAGGCCCTCCAGGCCGGAGTTCTCGCCGGTGACCGAGACTCCCGTGCCCGCAGCATGGTGCACGCGGCAGCGCTCGAAGCGGGGGTGCGCGCCCCCGCGCACGGTCACGCCGCTCTGCCCGGCCGCGACGACCTCGCACTCCTCGAAGACTCCGCCCGCGCCGTCCAGTACGGCGATGCCGATGCCCGCGGGGTTGTCGACGGTGCAGCGGCGCGCGGTGGGCCGCGCCCCGGAGCGCACTTCGAGTCCGGCCGCGGACCGCGTGACGATCCGCAGGTCGACCAGCTCGGGCGCCCCGTCCTCGACGAGCAGCGCGGGCGCCGCCGCGTCCTGCCCCTCGAACTGCAGGTCCTGCAGGACGGCGGAGGCGCGCACGGTGAGCGGCACCCCGTCGGCAGGCGCTATCCGCACGGAACCGGGGGAGCCCTCGGGGCCACGCAGCGTCACCGCCCGCTCCACCACGAGGTTCTCTCGATACGTGCCGGGAGCGACGGTCAGCACGTCACCGTCGCCGGCCGCCTCTAGGGCCGCGGTGAGCGATCCGTACTCGCCCGTGCGGCGCCGCCACCGCGAAGTGCCGGTGTGCGTCACCTGGACCGTGCCCTGTGCCATGGCGTTGTTGTGCCCCCACCTCGTGCGATCCCGTCGGACAGACGTCCACCGTAGCGTGCGCGGGGGACGGGAGTTGACCGCTCTCCCCGGTCTGTGGACAACCCGTCAGAACCGGTGCGGGGAGGTGTTGTGACGCTGCGGTGTCGGCTCCATGAGCGGGGCGTACGAGCCAGGTCACGGACCGGGACGGACCGGGCGGTTCAGCGCGCGGGCGGGCGGTGGACGCGGGGTGCCTGCGCACGCCGCGGGCTGCTCTCCGGGCTCAACTCCCGGTTCCGGTACGGCCCCAGTCGGGTCCTGAGGCCGCCCACTCGCGGTCCCAGTCGGCGTACCGACGGCACACCATGCGCCACAGGACGAGCCGGCGGACGCCCTCGATGGTCGCTGCTGCTGCGGCGGCGACGCCGAGTCCGGCGAGCACCGCGTGCACCGTGGCGGTGCCGGAGTCCATCGGCCGTGCCGCCGGCCGGCCCGTCTCGTCGGTCCACAGCGGGATGCGGTCGCCGGGGGAGGCGATCGCGCCGGCCGTCACGGTGCCGGAGCGCTGACTGCCGTCGGGGGCCGTCCAGTTGGCGACGACACGGCGATGGCCGTCACGCGCGGTGGCGGTTTCCGGGTCGGGGTCGACGGGCGGCTGCGTCACGGTTCTGACCACCGTCGCCGTCACCTTGTGACGGTTCTCGTGCTGGGCCTGCACCGCCTGGTGCAGGGCGTCCTGGGTGAGCCCGCCCGCGACAGAGCCGACGAACGGCGCGGCCACCGCGATGAGCAGCGCGGCCGCCAGGGCCACCAAGGCCTCTACGAGATCGGTTGTACGACGCAGCGGGTTGTGCCGCCAGCGCCAGAGTCCCGCGATCGCCCGCACGATCCTGCACCTCCCCCATCCGCGTCCGTCATTACCGCCAACGGCACGGTCCAAGCGCGAGTGGCGCCGGGAGAGAGCGAAATCACCCTTCCCGGCGGCCGTCCGCGCACACGTCCGGCTCCGAGCCGTTCCGCGTCGCGACGAACGGCTCGGCGCCCGGTGGCCGCATCTTCGCGGACCGAGTTCCGTACCGCCTCCTGCCCAGTGTGCGCCTGGACGCTTTCGGCCACATCCCGGGGGTGGGGAGTCGTCTGCAGGGAGCCGGGTTCCCCTCGGGGGCCGCCCTATTCCAGGATCTTCAGCGGGTCGCCGACGCGGATCGTGCCGGTGTTCTCCGGGATCAGGTTCTGGCCGAAGACCAGCTGGTCACCGAAGCGGCGGTGGCGGGCGAGCGTGCGCAGCGGTTCCTTGCCGCGCTCGGCGGTGCGCTGGTCGGTGGTCGTCACGACGCAGCGGCCGCAGGGCTTGGCCACACGGAACGTGACCTCGCCTATCGCGATGCGTGACCACTCGTCCTCGGCCCAGGGCGCGGTGCCGTCCACGACGACGTTGGGCCGGAAGCGGTTCATGGGAAGCGGGCCCTCGTCGGCATGATCACCCTGCTCGATCAGGGAGTTGAGAGCGTCGAGCGACGACAGCGCGGCGAGCAGCAGCGGGAAGCCGTCGGCGAAGCTCACCGTCTCGCCCGGCTGCGCGTATCCGGGGTCGATGGGGCGGAGCCGGGCTGGGTCGTCCATGTGCACCAGGCGTATCGCCGTGTCGAGCCACTCGCTCAGCCAGGCGCTCGCGGGCTCCTCGGCGGGGACCGCCCCCACCTTGTCCCGCCACACCTCTACGGGGAGCGTGCGGGAGGCGGCGGGCACCGGCACGGTGAGCGGCTCGCGCCCCGGTGCGGTCAGCCGCAGGCCGCCTCCGGGCAGTGGTTCGGCGGTCACCAGTGCGAGCCGCGGCTGCTGGCGCTGCGTGACGCACCGGCCGTCCGGCTCGACCACCATCCACCGGCGGTCACCGGTGAGCCCCCAGGGCTCCACGACGGCTTCCGCCGTGGCATGCCCCTGCACCGATTTGAGCGGGTGGATGTGGATCGAGCGCAGCGTCGGGTTCGGCATGGGGCCATCCTGCCAGCAGGCACTGACAGCCCCGGATCCGGTCGAGCCGTCAGTACCCGCGGCCGGGGTGCGGGCGGTAGTACGGGTCGTCGTGCGGGTTGGACGGCGCGGGGCGCGGAGTGGCCGGACGCATCGCCTCGTAGCCGGTGCCGCCGCCGAACTGCCGCTGCTGCTGCGGCTGTCCGCCGGGGTAACCGCGCGGGCCGGTGGCCTGCTGCGGGATGTGCGCGGCGGGCGCGGGCTGCATCGCGGCCTGCTGCTGCGACGGGTAGCCGTACGACGAGGTCTGCGGCGAGGGTGCGGCCGGCAGGGCGGGCAGCGCTGACGGGAGGGCCGGCAGGTTGCTTCCGGTGTCGTACTCGGCGGGGACCCGGATCGGGGCGATTTGCGGAGTGCCGCGCTCGGCCACGAGCGAGTCATAGATCGGAGTGTCCGGGAAGGACGGCGCGGAGTAGTAACCGCCGCCATAGGTGGAGCGGGGGGAGGTCATGGCACATAAGTTAAGCCCAAGATGTGCTGGTTGGGGAGACCGATAAGAGGGTTGCTTTACGTGTCGGTAGTGACCGGGGATCCCCAATCCGAGCGAACTCGGCTAAAAACGGTCGCTCTTGAGGGTGTTGATCGTGTAAAGCGCGCGTTACCAGCGGTTGACCAGTGATCTTCGCGTCCCCTGGTTGGGTCGCTCGGAGCCTCGGGGAATAGGTTGGCCGTAACTAATCGGTCGCTCCTGCGCGGCCGTTCATGGACCCTTCCCGACCCGACCACTCGCAATGGGGGCGGACATGTCAATGCCCAAAGGATCGAATGTTCCCGTGGCCGCACCGGCGGTGCGCGTCGAAATCGGCTGGCGGTCGGGCCCCGGCGTACCAGACGCGGACGCCTCCGCGTTGCTCCTCGTGGCCGGAAAGGTGCGCTCCGACAGCGACTTCGTCTTCTACAACCAGGCCGAGCACGCCTCCGGAGCGGTACGGCACGAGGGCAAGCGGCCCGCCGGTGACCAGGTGACCGATGCGCTCGTCGTCGACCTCGCGCGCGTGGAGCCCGAGATCGAGACCGTGGTCCTCGCCGCCTCCGCCGACGGCGGAACTTTCGGGCAGATCCCCGGCCTGCACGTCCGGTTGCTGGACGCGGCCGGCGGCTCCGAACTCGCCCGCTACGACAGCGGGGACGCCTCCGTCGAGACGGCCTTCGTACTCGGCGAGCTCTACCGCCGCCAGGGCGCCTGGAAGTTCCGCGCCGTCGGCCAGGGCTACGACAGCGGACTCGCGGGCCTCGCCACGGACTTCGGGATCGCCGTGGACGAGCCGCAGGACGCACCGCCTCAGCCCGCGTCGGAGGTCCCCGCGCCGCCCGCGCCGGCACCCGTGGCTCCTCCGCCGCCGCCCGCCGCTCCCGCGGCGCCGATCAGCCTCAGCAAGGTGACGCTCACGAAGGAGTCGCCTGCCGTCTCCCTGACCAAGCAGGGCGGCACTTCCGGCGCGATGCGGGTCAACCTCAACTGGCAGGTCCGCAGACAGCAGGCGAAGGGCTTGATGGCCAAGCTCAACCAGGCCGTCGCCGCCGCCCAGTCGAGCGGGCTCGACCTCGACCTGGGCGCGCTGTACGAACTCGCCGACGGCCGCAAGGGAGTCGTCCAGGCCGTCGGCAACACCTTCGGCGCCCTGCACGAGCCGCCGTACATCCATCTCGACGCGGACGACCGCACCGGGGCGCGCACCAGTGGCGAGAACCTGACCATCAACCTGGACCACGCGCACGCTTTCAAGCGCATTCTCATCTTCGTCACCATCTACGAGGGCGCCCGGAGCTTCGCCGATCTCAACGCGACCGTCACCCTCTCCCCGCAGCACGGCGCACCCGTCGACTTCCACCTGGACGAGTGCACGGTGCCGTCAACCGTGTGCGCCCTCGCCCTGCTCACCCAGGAGGGCGGCGAACTCGTCGTACGGCGCGAGGCCCGCTATCTGGTGCCGGAGCGCGGCATCAGCATGCAGCGCACCCTCGACCACGCCTACGGCTGGGGCATGAACTGGAGCCCCGGACGCAAATAGCGGCACAAGAGCGGGCCGCGCAGGGGGAGTTCGCAGTGGCGGTTTTCGCCGTCACTGGTCAGGAGCCGCCTCGGCGCGGTCCGGCCTCTTATAGGTGCGCCCTTTCCACGCGGCGCCCTTCCCTCTGTAGTGCTGGATCGCGGAGTCCACGGTCATGAACAGATAGAGCAGCGCCGTCACCGGCAACAGCGGCGCCAGCCACAGCGTCCGGCTGTAGTAGCGGAGCATCGGCAGATACGTCGCCGTCATGATCAGCCACGCCGCACCGCCCGCGGCCGCCGCTACCGGATCGCCAAGCAGCAGCCCCGCCGCCAACGCGACCGGCGGCGCCAGATACACCACCGCAATCCCGAGCACGGTGCCCAGCAACAGGGCCGGACTGTGCCGCAGTTGGGCGTACGCGCTGCGCGAGACCATCTGCCACAGGTCGGCCAGGTGCGGATAGGGACGGATGCTGTCCACCCGCTCCGCGAGGCCGAGCCAGATGCGGCCGCCACTGCGCTTCACCGCGCCCGCGAGCGCCACGTCGTCGATCACCGCGTGCCGGATCGCCTCCGGCACCCCCGCCCGCTCGGCGGCGTCCGTGCGCAGCAGCACACAGCCCCCGGCGGCCGCCGCCGTCCGGCCCCCGTCCTCGGCCACCCAGCGGAACGGATACAGCTGGGCGAAGAAGTACACGAAGGCCGGGACGACCAGCTGCTCCCAGGCGCTCACCACCCGGAGCCGGGCCATCTGCGAGACGAGGTCGTACCCGCCGGAACGCGCCGCGGCCACCAACTCCCGCAGGTTGTCCGGCTCATGGGCGATGTCCGCGTCCGTGAGGAGCAGATACTCCGGGGTCTGCGCGGTCGCGTCGTGGTGGTACTCGCGGGCCGTCGCACGCGCGCGTGGACCCGGTTTCCGGTCGCCCGCCGCACGCGCGCAGGCGATTCCGTGCCGTACCGCCCACAGCTTCCCGGTCCAGCCCGCCGGCGGCTCTCCCGGCGATGTCACGGTGAGCGGCAGCCCCCGATGCCGGTCGGCGAGCGCACGCGCCAGGCGGCCGGTGCCGTCGGAACTCCCGTCGTCGACGAAGACGATCTCGGCGCGGCCCGGATAGTCCTGTGCGAGCAGCGACGGCAGGCTCTCCCGCAGCACCGCGGCCTCGTCCCGCGCGGGCACGACGATGCACACGTACGGCCAGTCCTCGGGGTCGCGGCGCGGGGGCAGACGCAGGTCCGTACGCCAGAACAGACCCTGGCCGAGCAGCAGCCAGAGCCAGGCGGCCAGGGATACGAGGGCGATCCACGCAAGGGCGCTCATCCCCGGGAGTCTGCCCCACAGGGCAGGGGCCGCAAGGCCGATCGACTATGGTGACCGGGTGAAGATCGCGCTTGTCGACTCCGGAATCGGACTCCTCCCGGCCGCCGCGGCGGTGCGCCGCCTGCGGCCCGACGCCGACCTCCTCATCTCCTCGGACCCCGACGGAATGCCCTGGGGACCGCGGACGCCCGAGGACCTCACGCAGCGCGCTCTCCTCGCCGCCGAGGCCGCCGCGGCGCACGGGCCGGACGCGCTGATCGTCGCCTGCAACACCGCTTCCGTGCACGCCCTGCCGACGCTCCGCGCACGCCTTGAACCGCAGCTTCCGGTGATCGGCACGGTTCCGGCGATCAAGCCCGCTGCCGCCGGCGGCGGACGCGTTGCGATCTGGGCCACGCCCGCCACCACCGGCAGCCCCTACCAGCGCGGCCTCATCCGCGAGTTCGCGAACGGCGTCGACGTCACCGAAGTCCCCTGCCCCGGCCTCGCCGACGCGGTGGAGCAGGCCGACGAGAGCGCGATCGACCGCGCCGTCGCAACGGCCGCCGCCCTCACCCCGGCCGACGTGAAGGTCGTCGTCCTCGGATGCACCCACTACGAACTCGTCGCGGAGCGTATTCGAGCCGCCCTTCAGCAGCCCGGCCAGGAGGCGCTGGTGTTCCACGGCAGCGCAGGCGCGGTCGCCGCCCAGGCGCTGCGGCGCATCGACGCGTCCGCGCGGCCGGAGGCCGAGCCGACCGGGTCGCTCACCGTGCTCCTCAGCGGGCGCGAGGCCACCCTGCCGGAGGCTGCGCTCACCTACGCCGAGGGCCGACTGCTCGGGCAGCTCAGCACCGCTCGCTGACCGGCCCACCAGGGGCGGCGATCACGCTCGGTGATCCCCTGCCTGCGGAGCGGGACACGAGTAGCCTTTGGGTATGAGGCACCACCCGCACACCGCGCGGGGCGCCGATGAGGCCCTGCCGGAAGTCTGGACCGGACACGCGACCAACCGCATGCAGTGGCTGCTCGCCCTCGCGGGCGCCGCTTGCCTGGCGCTCGGGATCAAGCTCGCCGTCGACTCCAACTGGACCTCGGGTCTCGGCCCGCTGGTCATGGCTGTCGTCGGCTGCGTCGCCGCAGGGCTCCTCATGCTGTTCGGGACCCTCGCGTTCGTTCACGTCGCCGTGCGCGTCGACCGGGACTCGCTGGAGGTGCGCTGCGGGCACCTTGGCCTGCCTCGCCGCCGTATCCCGCTGTCGCAGATCGTCGCCGCCGACTTCGCGGCCGAGGTGTGCCCGCGCCAGTGGGGCGGCTGGGGCTACCGCTGGCGGCCGCAGAAGGGCACAGCGGTGATCGTCCGCCGTGGCGAGGCCGTGGTCCTCGAACTCGGCGACGGACACAGGTTCACGGTCACCGTGGACGACGCGGAGTCGGCGGTACGCGTCATCAGGGACCGGCTGCGGACGCGCTCCACGGGGACTGTGGCGGGCCTCTGAGCTTCCGCCTTCTGTACTCCTGAGGTTTTGAGCTTCCGGCTTTTGAAAACGCGCACCTACTTTGTGGTGTCTGTTTTTCTACGCGGCCGTACCGGAGGGTGGCTCGTCCGGCAGGTCGTCGCGCAGGGCACGGGCCGTGGCGAGACCCGCGAGGACGCCCACGCTCACGGTGACCGCGGAGAAGCTCAAGGTGTTTCCGACCGCGGCGATGCCCGCGACGGCCGTGAGCGTGACCGCCGCAGTCAGGACGAGCGGAGTCGACCGCGTCGACCGCCACAGGGTGTGGAGCAGCCAGCCGTACGCGATCGCCGGCAGGGCCACCCCGACAACGCCCTGTTCGGCGGCGAGCTGCAGGGGAGCGGAGTGCGGCCTGGCGTCGGTGTGCAGCGCCTGCTGGGCCGCCGTACTGAACTCGGCGTACCGGCCGGGCCCGACCCCGAGCGCCGGGTCACGCTCTGCGAGCTGCAGGGCGTCCTGCCACAGCGCCGCGCGGTGACCGGGTCAGCGGGCCGGTGAGGGCGTCGGCGAGACCGCTCGGGAGTGCGGAGGCGGCGACCGCCCCCACGGCGGCGACGAGCAGCGCGGCCGCGAGCCCCAGGCCGACGAGCACCGCACCGCGGCGGGCCGCACGCGCGGCGGTGAGCGAGCACAGCAGCACCGCGACGCAGCCGAGGAGACCGGCCGCCGAGCCGAGCACCGCCGCCGCGACCGCGGTGCCGAGGGCGAACAGCCGCAGGGCGAGCCGAAGTCCCGCCCGGCCCGTCGCCCAGGCCCCGCAACAGGCCGTACCGCAGGAAAGCACAAGCAGCGCCGCCACCGGGCTCGTGTGCCCGAGCGAGGAGACGCCGACGCCGGACAGCGCGGCACGGGCCGGATCGGCGGTCGAGGCGACGGGGGAGGCGGTGACGGCGAGGCCCAACCCGCCGAGCGCGGCCACGGCGCACGTCCCGACGGGCAGGACCGCACCCCCGATCCGGCCGCACGCGTACCCCGCCGACAGGGCGAGCACCGCGAGCAGCACACCTTCGGGCCGGCCGCCTCGCGCGGTCGCCGTGATCAACGTCCATAACGCGCAGCAGGCCAGAATCGTCAGGCCCGCGACATCGCCCGCACCGCGTCGTGCGGACGGGCCGTCGCCCACGCCGACCGTCGCAGAAGTCATCGGCTGTCCCCCCGGTTGCCCCCGACCGCCTCCGAACCGACCGGCGCGAAGAACACATGTCGACGCGCGTGCGGCCGGTCAGCGGCACGGGCTCACGGTAATGGCCGGTCTGCGGATTCGTGCCCGTGTTGCAGGGGCCCCGTACCTGGGACGCATCGCGCAACGGGGTCGCACGCGCGCGTGCCGGGTGTCCGCCTTTGGGTCCTGCCGTCGCGCTGGACCACCATGTCGGCATGTCAGCATCGCGCCGTAGACTCCGCGAGGTGACAGCCACCACCACCTCCACCGACGTGCGGGGACCGCAGGAACCTCAGGCCGAGCGCGCCATGCGCGACAAGCTGCTGCGGCAGTTCGTCTCGCCGGTCGCCGCCGTGCTCTCCGGGCTCCTCATGTACGCGGCCTTCCCGCCCCGCGAACTGTGGTGGCTCACGCCGATCGCCTTCGCGCTCTTCGGCCTCGCCGTGCACGGGCGCCGCGCGCGTGCCGGTTTCGGTCTCGGTCTGCTCATGGGGCTCGGTTTCCTGGTGCCGCTGCTCTCCTGGACGGGCGTCGACGTGGGTCCGCTGCCGTGGCTGGCGCTGGCCGTCACAGAGGCGGTTTTCGTGGCTCTGGGGGCGGCGGGCGTCGCCTTCGTGACCCGGCTGCCCGCCTGGCCGCTCTGGGCGGCGGCCGTGTGGATCGTCGACGAGGCGCTGCGCGCCCGCTTCCCGTTCGGCGGATTCCCGTGGGGCAAGGCCGCGTTCGGTCAGCCGAGCGGTGTGTTCCTGCCGTTGGCGTCGATCGGCGGCACTCCGCTGCTGGGCTTCGCGGTCGTGCTGTGCGGGTTCTCGCTCGCCGCGCTCGTGCTCCGCGTCGTCGCCGTACGGGGGGTGCGGGACCGGGGCGTGATCGTCGCGGCGGCTCTGACGACGGCGCCGGTGATCGCCGGGGCCGCGGTGCTGCCGACGATGTCGAACGAGGCGGAGAACGGCACCGCGCGTGTGGCCGTCATCCAGGGCAACGTGCCGCGCATGGGGCTCGATTTCAACGCACAGCGACGGGCCGTGCTCGACTACCACGTGCGCGAGACCATGAAGCTCGCCGACGCCGAGGTGAAGCCGGACCTTGTGGTGTGGCCGGAGAACTCCTCGGACATCGACCCGTACGTGAACCCGGACGCGTACGCCGAGATCGACAAGGCCGCCAAGGCCGTCGGAGCGCCCATCTCCGTGGGCGCTGTCGTCACGGCGAAGGACGGCACCGCGCGGAACCGGCAGATCCTCTGGGACCCGAAGAGCGGCCCCGGAACGGTCTACGACAAGCGGCAGCTGCAGCCCTTCGGCGAGTACATGCCCTACCGCGGCTTCTTCCGGATCTTCAGCTCGGACGTGGACCGCGCGGGCAGCTTCGTCCCCGGCGACAAGCCCGTGGTGTTCGACATGGCGGGCACCGGTATCGGGCCTGTGACCTGTTACGAGGCCGCCTTCGACGGTGTGGTGCGGGACCAGGTCGAGGCCGGCGCGGAAGTCCTCTCCGTGCCGAGCAACAACGCGACCTTCGGGCGCAGCCAGATGACGTACCAGCAACTCGCCATGGACCGTGTGCGTGCCGTCGAGCACGGACGCGCGGTGCTGGTTCCGGTCACGAGCGGGGTCAGCGCGGTGATCCGGCCCGACGGGTCGATCGCCCAGGACACCGGCATGTTCGTGCCGGACACACTTGTCGCCGAGGTGCCCAAGCGGACGTCGCTGACCGTGGCCACGCGCGTGGGCGCCTGGCCGGAGGCGCTGCTCGTCGCGGTCGGCGTGGGCGGTCTCGGCTGGGCCCTGACGCGTTCCGTGAAGGCGCGGCGCGCGCAGGTCTGAGGCCCTGGCCGGACCCCCGCCGCTCGGGTGGTGGGGGTGTCAGACCAGCCGGTTAGGGTCGACGTATGGCGACTCCTGACTTCATCCGTGAGATCCGAGCATCGGCCGGCCACCAGCTGCTGTTTCTGCCCGGCGTCACCGCGATCGTCTTCGACGACGCGGGCAGAGTCCTGCTCGGGCGCCGTTCGGACACCGGTGGTTGGGCGGTCATCGGCGGCATCCCCGAGCCCGGCGAGCAGCCCGCGGACTGCGCGGTGCGCGAGGTGTACGAGGAGACCGCCGTGCGCTGCGAGGCCGAGCGGATCGTGCTCGTCCAGGCGCGGGAGCCGATCCAGTATCCGAACGGCGACATCTGCCAGTTCATGGACATCACGCTGCGCTGTCGCGCGCTGACTACGGACTGCTACGTGAACGACGACGAGTCGCTGGAGGTGGCCTGGTTCGAACCGGACGCTCTGCCGCCCCTGGAGGAGTTCGGTACTCATCGGATCAAGCTGGCCATGGGAGATGGGCCGACTTGGTTCGAAGGTTTGCAGGAGGGGTGAAGTCGTCTCCGGGCGGCACCGGGTGCGGGGCGAGCCGGGGGACTTGACGACTACGGATCGGCGTCGAGTCTCATGCCGCGGCATTTGGCAGTCGACCGGCGGCGCGGGCCGACCTGCCCCCTGTGTGTGGCGATCAAGTGGTAGGGGCGTATCCGTCAACCGGGCCCGCCCTGCGGTCCGTTGAAGTGGCTCGGCAGGGTGGGCGGCACCGCGGTCGAGGTCAAACCGGTGTCCCTACGGGGCGGAAGCGGATGGGGGCGCCCGGGGGGATCTGGCCCGCGAGGGGCAGGTCGTCCTCGTGGACCACGCCGATCACCGGGTAGCCGCCGGTGACGGGATGGTCGACGAGGAAGAGGACCGGCTGCCCGTTCGGCGGGACCTGGAGGGCGCCGCGGACCATGCCTTCGGCGGGGAGTTCGCCCGTACGGGAGCGCTGCAGCGCCGGGCCCGAGAGGCGGATGCCGACCCTGTTGCTCTTGCTGGTCGCCTCCCAGCGAGCTCCGAAGAAGTCCCGCAGCGACGCCTCCTCGAACCAGTCGTCGCGTGGCCCGAGCCAGACGCGCAGCACGAACTCGGCGGGCGGGGCGCTGCGCGGCGCGTGGTCCACGCCGGGCATCGGGCCCGCGGGCTCGCCGACCGGAAGGGTGGCTCCGGCGTGCAGCGGGGCGGGCCCGGTGCCGGAGAGCAGGTCGGTGGCGCGGGAGCCGAGGGAGGGCGGGGGAGTGAGGCCGCCGCGGACGGCCAGGTAGGTCCGCAGCCCCGAGGTCGGCATGCCGAGGGCCAGTTCGTCCCCGTCGCTCACGGGTACCGGTGCGTCCAGGGCGGCCGGGCGGCCGTTCACCGTGGCCGGGCAGGGCGCGCCGGTCAGGGCGAGGTAGCCGGTCGCGGGGGTGCCGTCGGGGCGGCGCAGCCGTAGCCGGGCCCGCAGCCCGCCGAAGGTGACTTCCAGGCCGGCCGCGTCCTCGGGGTTGCCGACCAGGCGGTTGGCGAGGGTGAGGGACGCGGCGTCGGCGGCGCCGGAGCGGGAGACGCCCAGGTGGGACCAGCCGGGCCGGCCGAGATCCTGCACGGTGGCCAGCGGCCCGGGAGCGATGACCTCCAACTCGCGTACCGCCAGGAGGTTTTGATGCGTCACGTCGTCTCCTCGAAGCGTACGGTCCGGCCGGGGAGGAGCAGCGCGGGCGGCGTGCGGTCCTCCTGCCAGAGCGGCGCGTCCGTGCTGCCGAGGAGTTGCCACCCGCCGGGCGATGACCGTGGGTACACGCCGGTGAAGCCGCCCGCCACGGCCACTGACCCGGAGGGGACGGCGGTGCGCGGCTCGCTGCGGCGGGGGAGGCGCAGGACGGGGTCGGTACCGGTGAGATAGCCGAAGCCGGGTGCGAAACCCGCGAAGGCGACGGTGTAGAGGGGTGTGGTGTGCCGCTCGATCACCTCGCGGACGGTGAGCCCGGTGAGTTCGGCGACGTCCGCCAGGTCGGGCCCGTCGTAGCGGACCGGCACGACGAGTGTGTCGTAGTCCGTGGACGGGGTGACAGCACCACCCTGTGCGGGCAGCGCGTCGGCCCGCTCCGCGAGCGTCCGGCTCAGCCCGTCGTGCCCGGTGACCGCCGGATCGTAGGTGACGAGCAGCGTTCGGGCGGCGGCGATGAGCTCCCGTACGCCGACGGGCCGGTCCCGCTCCAGCGCGGCGCGCAGGGCCAGGACGTCATCGAGGTCGGCCAGTTCGGCGAGCAGTGCCGTACTGCCGGCCCTGCGGACGCCGCGCAGCGGGGTCGTCATCGGGCTCAGCGCTCCCCGGCACCGGCGGGGACCGCGGCGGCGGGCGTGGCGAACGGCGTCGGGGACAGGCCCGCCGCGTCGAACTCCTTGCGCAGCCGACGGGCGATCTCCACCGCGCCCTGGGTGTCGCCGTGCACGCACAGCGAACGGACCGTCAGCGGCACCTCCGTACCGTCGATCGCCTCGACCACGCCCTCGGTGACCATCCGCAGGCAGCGGGCCACGATCACGTCCGGGTCGTGCAGGACGGCGCCGGGCTCGCGGCGCGAGACGAGTGTGCCCTCGGGGGTGTACGCGCGGTCGGCGAACGCCTCGTGGACCGGGGTGAGTCCGGCCTCGGCGGCCTTGCGCAGCCAGGCGCTGCCGGGCAGGCCGAGTACGGGGAGGCTCGCGTCGTAGCGGCTGACCGCGTCGGCGACGGCCTCGGCCTGCGCCTCGTGGTGGACGATCGCGTTGTAGAGCGCGCCGTGCGGCTTCACGTACGCGACCTTCGTACCGGCCAGTTTGGCGAAGCCGTCGAGGGCGGCGATCTGGTACACGACGTCGTTGACGAGCTCGCGCGGGTCGACGTCCATGAAGCGGCGGCCGAAGCCGGGCAGGTCGCGGTAGCCGACCTGGGCGCCGATGGCGACGCCGCGCTCGGCCGCCAGTTCGCACACGCGGCGCATCACGGTCGGGTCGCCGGCGTGGTAGCCGCAGGCGATGTTGGCGCTCGTGACGATGGACAGGAGGGCGTCGTCGTCGCCCAGCGTCCACTGTCCGAAGCCCTCGCCGAGGTCACTGTTGAGGTCGATGACGGGCGTGGTCATGGAGGGGCCTCTCTCGCGTACGGGGTGCGGGGTATGGGATTTCGGGGTGCGGGTCAGCTTTGCCAGGTCGGCAGGTTGATGCCGTGGAGGTTGCTGTAGGCGGCGCGCTCCGGCTGCTGCCAGCCTGCGAGGAGCTCCGGGTCGACCTTGTAGACCTCGACGCCGATGGGGTGGCAGACCTCGATCGGGTCGTGTGCGTCCGGGCCCCACATCGGGACGGAGAGGTCGCCGCCGGGGCAGGTGGAGAGCGCGCAGAGCAGGTCGAGTTCGGCGAAGAACTCGAAGTGGTCGCCGGGGCGGGCCGGGCAGTCCTTCATGAAGTACTGGTCGTCGTCGTTGAGTCCGGTGCACTGGAAGACGTTGAGGACGTCGTGCACGTCGAACTCGGTGAGACCGTAGGGGAGGACAGCGCGCGTCAGGTTGCTGTGGCAGTGGAAGTCGAAGGCCTCGCCGGTCAGCATCTGGTTGACGTACGGGTCGCAGCGGGTGCCGAGCAGGTCGTGCACCCGGCCGCCCTCGGCGTCCTTGCCGTAGTCGGCGAGGGTGTCGTCGGTGATGGTCAACAAGGGCCGCAGGAAAGGCAGGTTGGACCACAGCCGGTCGTAGGTGCTGACGTGCGCGCGCTGCAGCTGCCGGGTGCGGGACGCCCACAGGCGCTCGCGCGGGTCGTGCCGGTTCCACACGTTGAAGTCGCCGACCTGCGGGCCCTCGACGGTCACCAGGCGGCACAGGTGCCCGGCCGGGACCTCCCAGGCCTGGCCGGAGCGGATCGGGATCTCGAACTTGTCGACCAGCTCGCGGCCCTCGGGAGTGCCGGACACCCGGTCGTAGAAGGCCTTGTCGACGTCGAGCGGGCCGCCCTTGGTGGCCTGATAGGCGGCAGCGGTGGTGGCCATGGGGATCCTCCAGGGGTACGGGCCCGGGGGCGGGGCCCGGGGCGGTCGAGGTGGGGTTCAGTTCTGCCGGGCCGCTGCGGCGGCCCGGACCATGTCGACGACCTGGCGCTCGGAGTCGTCCAGGTACTGCCGCAGCGCCGTCGCGGCCTCGGCACGTCCGCCGGAGCGCAGCAGATCGCAGACCACCCGGTCGCGCGGCACGTACTGCGCCTGGAAGTCCTGCTCCTGCGGGAACTCCGCGAAGGCCAGGCGCAGTTGGGCGGCGGTGGTGTCGAAGAAGCGGTCGAGGCGGGCGCTGCCGAGCAGATGCACCACCGCACGGTGGAAACCGAGGGAGAAGGTGCCCGCCTCGTTCCAGCGCTCCGCCGCGGCGGCCCGCTCGGCCTCGGTGACTCTCCGGTCGAGGTTCTCCAGCGCCTCCGTCGGGGAGTACACGCTCTCCTCCACGGCACGCAGTTCTACGCAGCGCCGGGCGGCGTAGATGTCGTGCACGTCCGCCACGTCGAGGCGCTTGACCGCCGCGCCCTTGTAGAGCTGGTGGACGGCCAGGCCCTCGTGCACCAGGAGCCGGACCGCCTCGCGCAAGGTGTTCCGCGAGACGCCCAGCTCGCCGGCGAGCGCGGCGTCACGCAGCGGCGTGCCGGGCGGCAGCTCGCCGCGGCTGATGCGCTCACGCAGCCGGTCCGCCACGGCGTCGGCGGCCACATCGCCCTGGGGGGCCTCGACGGCCTCGGCATGGATCTCGTCAGGCATGACAGGAACGCTAGCAGGATTGTTCATCAAAATTGAGCCCGTCTTACGGAGCGGACTCCTGGAAGTGTCCGTAGATCCTTGCTACCAGGGATGTATAAGCATCCCTTTGAGGTGGTGATCGTCAATCCATTGACAGGATCGTTCAATCATCTCTACGTTGTCCGCCATTCCACGGACCGTCACGCCGCAGTGGCGCACCGTCCCCCTGTATCCCCGCACCTGGAGGTGGCCCATGCCGCCGACCACCGCTACGCAGCCCGCCGCCGGCAGCGGCCGTGACCTCCTGGAGGACAGCAAACTCAGCTCGTTCCACCGCCGGCTGACCGTCTACTCGGCCGGCGGACCCTTCCTCGACGGGCTGATCCTCGGCGTCATCGGCGTCGCCCTCACTCAACTCGGCCCGCAGTGGAACCTCGGCGGCGCCTGGGAAGGACTCCTCGCCGCGGCCGCACTCCTCGGCCTGCTCGTCGGCGGCACCGTCTTCGGGTACGTCACCGACCGTTTCGGCCGGCACATCATGTACACCATCGACCTGGCCGCCATCGTGGTCTTCTCGGTGGCCCAGGCCTTCGTCACAGGCCCGGAGCAGCTGCTCGTCCTGCGCTTCCTGATCGGTGTCGCCGTCGGCGCCGACTACCCCATCGCGACCTCGCTGCTCGCCGAGTTCTCCCCGCGCAAACACCGCGGCGCGATGCTCGGCCTGCTCACCGTCATGTGGTCGCTCGGCAGCGCCGCCGCCTACTTCATCGGCGACGTGCTGACCCAGCTCGGCCCGGACGGCTGGCGCTGGCTCCTTGCCTGCCCCGCGATCCCCGCCGCCGTCCTCGTCCTCATGCGCATGGGCACCCCCGAGTCGCCGCGCTGGCTCCTCTCCCAGGGGCGCACCGAAGAGGCACAGGCCGTGATGCGCAAGGTCTTCGGCCCCCACGCCACCATCGACGACCTGGAAGTCCCCGCCGAACCCGCCCGCCTCACCGCGGTCTTCCGCGGCGTGTACGGCCGCCGCACCGTCTTCGTCTCCGCCTTCTGGGCCTGCTCCGTCATGCCCATCTACGCGATCTACGCCTTCGGTCCGCAGCTGCTGACCGCGATGGGCCTGGCCGGCGAGGACGACTCCAACCTCGGCTCCGGCGTGATCAACCTGGTCTTCCTGCTCGGCTGCCTGGTCTTCCTGCCGCTGCTCGGCCGGATCGGGCGACGCCCGCTGCTGATCTTCTCCTTCGCCGCGGCGACCCTCCCGCTGCTCGTCCTCGGCGTCTTCCCGGACCTGCCCGCCGTCCCGGCCGGCATCCTCTTCGCGGGCTACGCCATCGCCATCGGCGGTCCGACCCTGCTGCAGTGGATCTACCCGAACGAGCTGTTCCCCACGGAGTTCCGTGCCACCGCCGTGGGCATCGGCACCGGATTCAGCCGTGTCGCCGCAGCCGCCGGCACCTTCCTCACTCCGATCGCCCTGGAGTCCTGGGGCGTGGGAGCGACCCTGCTCATCGCGGGCATCGTCTCCCTCGCCGGCACGCTGATCTCGGTGGCGCTCGCCCCGGAAACCCTGGGCGCCTCCCTGGAGAGCTCCAGCCGCGGCTGACCCGAGGGCCCGGACGCGAGCGAACGCGCAGACGAGAACAGGGCGTCGACACCACACCGGTGCCGGCGCCCTGCTGCTCGCCGCCCCCAGGATCGGCGGCCCCTGCTCCTTGGTTGCCTCAGCGGCCCGGAGGTTTGCCGACGGGCGGGCCGGACTGGTGCGCACTGCTGACCGGCCGGCCGAACCGCGTGCCTACGTGCGGCCCATGGTGGAGAACTCGTCGTTCGGTGTGAGCGCGCACAGGTGCGCCAGGCGGTTCGACATCGCGAAGAACGCCGTGATGGCGCCGACATCCCAGATCTCGTCCCGGGTGAGCCCCGCGGCACGCGCGGCGGTGACGTCCGCTTCGGCGAACAGCTCGGGCTCGCGGGTGAGAGCGAGCGCCAGGTCGACGATGGCGCGCTGGCGGTCGGAGAGCTCCGCGCGCCAGGGGTTGACCGCGACGCGATCGGCGAGCCCGGCGTCCTTGGTGCGCACCCGCAGAATCGCGCCGTGGGCGACGACGCAGTACGCGCAGTGGTTCGCCCCCGACGTGGCGACGACGACCAGTTCCCGCTCGGCCTTGGTCAGTCCGTCGGAGCGGTCCATCAGGGCGTCGTGCTGGTCGAGGAACGCGCGCAGCTCCGCGGGCCGGTGCCCGAGTGCGCGGAAGACGTTCGGCACGAAACCGGACTTCTCCGCGATCGCTCCGATCCGTTCGCGAAGGTCCTCCGGCAGCGCGTCGAGCTCGGTCACGCCGAACCTGCTCACCTGCATGCGTGAACTCCCTTTCGGTGCGGGCTTCCTGGGCCTGCTCAGTAGTTGCCGATGATGTCGTGTCGTTTACGCTCCCCGGCGAACCTTTCTGACGGCGGCATCCGCGACGACCGCGTCCTGCCACGCCATCCCCGAGCCCTTGAACAACACTGGCCGTGCGGCGTCGAGTTCGAGATCGCCGCGTACCACGGCGGCCATGGGCAGCAGTTGGGCGGTGGACAGGACGCCCTCCGCCACCGGCAGCACGATGTCGCCGCACTCCCGCAGGGCCGTGGCGGGGTCCTCCACGACCACCTGGGCGCGAGCCGCGAACGCCGAGTCGACCTCGCGGGCGTCCGGCGCATGCGAGCCCACGGCCAACACCACGGCCGTATCCAGGAGTTGGGACGAGTCGAACAGCGGCTCGGCGGCGGGCGTCGCGCACACGACGAGGTCGGCGCGGCGCAGCAACGCCTCGCTGTCCCCGGACCCGGCCGCGACCACCCGGTCGTCTCCGAGCAGGTCCCGGTCCACCCGCGCCGGATCGCGTACGACGTACGTCACGTCCGCCAGGTCGACGCCGGAGTCCCGCAGCGTTCGTACGTGTCCTGTGCCCTGCGGGCCCGCGCCGAAGACCACGGTGTTCCAGCGGCGTCCCGGCCGGGTCAGGAACGGCAGCACCGCGGCGACCGACACCGCGGGTGTGCGGAGCGTGGTGAGCGCGGCGCCGTCGACGACCGCGACGGGGGTGTACGACGGGGGCCGGAAGACCAGGTGGACGCCCTGGATGCGGGGCAGCCCGCGGCCGGTGTTGCCGGGCACGGCGGTGATGGCCTTCACCCCCACGCCGTACTCCGAGGCGGCCGGCATGGACAGCAACTGCCCCTGGCCGCCGGGCAGTTCGAGGATCGAGCGCGCGGGATCCGCCGCCGGGTCGAGCCCACCGGCCAGTGCCGCCCGGATCGCGGCGACCGCCTCCCGCGGCGGCAGCAGCTTCGGCAGATCCTCGGCGCCGATGTAGTCGATGGTCATGGCCGCCTGAGCCAACGTGCGCTCCCTGTTCGTGTGCTGAGGCCCCACAACGGGGCGGGGCTACGGAGCCGCCAGCATCGTCGATGCCGACAGCGGACGCACCCCCGAGAGGGCGCGGCGCGCCCCCTCAGGACCAGGGCAGGACGAGCGTGCCCCAGGCCACCACCGGCCCCGCCGCGACGATGCCGCAGGTGTAGCCGAGGACCTGGCGGTAGAAGCCGCGCCGCTCCACGCCCCGTGCGTTGCTCAGCACCAGCGCACCGTTGGTGGAGAACGGCGAGACGTCGACGATCGTGGTGGACACGGCGAGCGCGGCGATCAGACCGGTCGAGCTGACGTGGCTGGACAGCAGCAACGGAACGGCGATCGGGATGATCGCGGTGAGGATCGCCGTCGAGGAAGCGAAGGCGGAGGTGACGGCGACCGTGAAGCAGAGGAGGAGAGCGACCACGAGCGGGGTCCCGAAACCGGCCGCGTGCTCGGAGATCTTCTCGATGACACCGGCGTGCTCCAGCATCGCGATGTACGTCATCATGCCGCCGACGAGCAGCAGCGTGTGCCAACTGATGCCGTCCACCGCCTTCTCCTGGCGCTTCATGTCCAGGAGGGCGAGCAGCGCACCCGCGGCCAGCGCGAGTACACCGATCTGCATCTGGAATCCGAGCGCACACACCACCAGCGCGGCGAGGGTGGCGAGGGTGGCCCACTGGTGCCAGCCGGCCCGCTCCGTGCCCGCGTCGTCGGCCGTCGCCTGCTGATCGGTCTGGGCGGACGGGTCCGTCGGCGTCGTACGGCGTCGCAGAGCGGCGAAGGTGAGCAGGGACAGCAGGACGTTGACGGCGAAGCTGGCGAAGAACAGGGTCGCCGGCGCCACGGACAGATCGCTGTCGTCGACCATGCCCAGGACCAGCGCGCCCGAGACGGCCATGGGGGAGAAGGCCCCGGCGTGGGCGCCGCTGATCACCATCATCCCGGTCATGAGCGGGTTGATGCGGTAGCGGAAGGCGAAGTTCATCGCGATGGGGACGAGGATCGCCACGGCGGCGGGCGTGAAGGTGCCCAGCGAGGTCAGCAGCCCGGCCAGCAGGAAGACCACCCAGGGGATCAGGGAGGTCCGTCCCCTGACCAGGCGGACTCCGGCGGTGACCAGGAGATCGACCGTGCCGTTGCGGCGGGCCACCGAGAACAGATAGGTGACGCCGACGATGGTGAGGAAGAGCTCCACGGGGAAGCCCTCGAATATCTGGTCCTCGGTCATGTTCAGGGCGGTCGTCCCGACCGCGAACGACGCGACGAAGGCCAGGATGCCGATGTTGATCGGCAGGATCGTGCCGACGACGAACATCACCAGAAGCGCGCCGACGGATACCAGCTCAGGAGACATCATTGTCCTCTTTCACCTGCGGAGGGGGAGAGGGGCAGGGGTGGCCGGATCGGCCGAGGGCGTGCCAGAGAGGAAAGCACGCAGGGTGCGGCAGCGTTCAGGCGGCGGCCGGGACAGCCGGTTCGCGTACGAGGATGCGGGCCCGGCACAGGATGCGGGCGGCGCGGGCGACGGCGACCCGGTCGGGCCCGGCGCCCGAGGACTCGACCGTCAGGACGCCCGCCGGGGTGCCGATGCGCAGGACACGGCCGCCGGGCGCGGTGGAGGCGTTCGCCACCACGGTGCCCTCGACGTTGTTCGCGGCGGCCACGGCGACCGCGGAGGTCAGACCGATGGCCGGGTGGGGGGAGTTCATGGACAGCATGCGTACGGACACGTCGTACGCGTCCGCCGCCACCTGCTCGCCGAGGGTCGTCGTGTAGGCGACGGGAGGGCCGACGAGCCCAGCCTTGGGGACCGCGTCCCCGGGCTCGGCGCCCGCCTCGGCAAGGCCCATGAGGACGGCGGCGGCGTGGCGCGTCGCCCGCAACCAGGGCACTTCGGTACGCATCTGGTCCAGCGTCTCCGCCCCGGTCCGGCCGGCCCGCAGAGCGTCCACCAGGACGACCGGGGCTCCGGCGTCCACCATCGTCACGCTCGGCGGCGTCGCGGAGCTGGGGCTGTGCGCACCGCCTGCCGGCTCACCTGGCTGCAACTTCTGGGCGGGCAAACCCGTGGGCAGCAGGTGGCCGGTGGTCGCCCCCGCCGGGGCGCGGAAGGTGAGCCCGACCGGAACGCCGCCGGCCAGGGTGCCGGGGACCGTACGATCCCCGAATTCCTGGACCCGGCCGCCCGGTGTGTCCACCTCTGCCTCCATGACGGCGCCCGTGTTGGTGTTGTGCATGACCACCGTGGTGCGGTCGCCCTTGAGCGGCACCAGGCCCTCGGCCACGGCGTAAAGGGCAATGGCCGTCGCGCAGTTGCCGCAGTTGCTGCCCCATTCGACGGTGCCGGTGCCGATGCCGACCTGGGCGAAGAGGTAGTCGACGTCGACTCCGTCGTGAGCGCTCACGCCGACCACCGCCGCTTTGGACGTGGTGGGGGTCGCGCCTCCGACGCCGTCGAGTTGAACGGGGTCCGCCGCGCCGTAGGCGTCGACGAGAACGCGTTCGATGCGGTCGCGTTCGGCCGGCATGTGCACCTGGGGGAAGAGCCAGCACTTGCTGGTCCCACCTCGTACCAGAGTTGCAGGAACGTGCATGTCAGAGTGTCTTTCTCTCAGCGCGACGGGTGCGGGGCCGCTGCGTTGCCGAGACTCTCGCAGAGCCTTTGGCTTGAGCACAATGTCTCTTTTCTTGAGTGGGGTTTAGCTGAACTAAACTCACTGCATGCTCAATGTCCGCCGCCTGCTCCTGCTCGCCGAGGTCGCCGAGCGCGGCTCGCTGACCGCCGCCGCCGCGGCGCTTTCCATGACGACCTCGGCTGCCTCCCAACAGATGTCCCAGCTTGAGCGCGAAGCCGGGCAGCCGCTGATCGAGCGGCTGCCCCGTGGTGTGCGCACGACCGCCGCCGGCGCGGCGCTGGCCGAGCGGGGCCGTGCCGTCCGCCGCGAACTCCAGGCCGCGGAGGCCGACTTGGAGGCCTTCGGGCACCTGGACCGCGGGGTCGTGACGCTCGGGTCCTTCCCGACGGCCAGCGCCTCACTGCTCCCGCTGGCGCTGACCCGCTTCCGCCGGGCACACCCACAGGTGCGCACGGTCGTACGGGCGGGAGTCCTCGCCCAGCTGCGCGAGATGCTGCACACCGGCGAGGTGGAGCTGTCGCTGCTGTGGGACTACGACTGGAACCGCGTCGACGACGACCAGTTGACCCTCACTCCGCTGCTCGAGGACCCGACGGTGCTGGTCGTACCCACCAGTTCCCCGCTGGTCGACTCCGACCGCGTGCGACTCTCCGACCTGGCGGACCAGGAGTGGATCATTCGCGCCGAGAACCATCCGGTCGCCGACGTGCTGCGCCGCGCCTGCCGCCGGGCGGGCTTCGAGCCGCGCATCGCCTATGCCTCCCACGACTACCAGGAGGCCCAGGCCATGGTCGCCGCCGGCCTCGGCCTGGCCCTCGCTCCCCGCCTCGCCTTGACCAACCGGCGCAGCGACGTACGTCTGCTTCCGCTGTCTCCCGAACCCGCGGCGCAGTCCGCACGGGAGCAGCCGGTCGGTGAGGCCGCCCCGATCCGTCGCATTCTGCTGGCCGGCTCGGCCCAGCGTGCCGCCACGCCCGCGGCGCAGGCCATGGCCCGTGTGCTGCACACCGTGGCGCGGGGCTTCACCGACCCCGGCTTGGACCGCTCTCAGCTGGGCGCGGTTCGGGCGCGCTGACGTATCGCGAGCGTTGCTTGATCGGCAGGGGAGGGGCGCCGCCTCCAAGGGGTGGTGCGCGGGGATCGATGTGTCCTACGGTGGAGCTGTTATATATATCGTCCCCTCGTCATCGATGTGCTCGACGTGCTCGATGCCCTCGATGTGATCCGGCAGCGCGCGGAAGGTGCGGACATGGAACGCCAAGACGGCTGGCTGCTGACCGACCTGTTCCAGGCGCTCGGGCGGCGGTGCGGCGCGGACCCGGCGGCCGGTGCGCCGCAGGACTCCCCGCTGAACCAGCTGCTCGCCGCCTGCGAGGTCCTGATGAGCGACGTGGGCGAGGCCTCCAGGCGCGCCGTCGCCGGGCGGGCCCTGGCCGCGTACGCCGCACTCGACGACCGCGACAAGCTGACGTTCTTCACTCACGTCACCCACGTCTACGACGTCGACGCCGACCAGGTCCGCGCCGCCTTCCGGCGCTGGGAGGACGCCCGGAGCAGCGGGTCCCAGGGTGAACAGGAGCTGGTCCGGCTCTTCGACGTGGTCGAGCCGGCCCGCCAGCAGCTGCTCCGCCGGATGAACCACGCGCCCGACGCCACGCTCGCCCTCGTCGAGATGCGCGCCGACCTGCGCCGGATCATGCCCCAGCACCCCGAACTGCGGCCCCTCGACCACGACTTCCACCACCTGCTCACCTCCTGGTTCAACCGCGGCTTCCTGCGCATGGCGGAGGTCGCCCCGGACGCGCCGCAGGAGCTGCAACGGCATCTGATGCGGGGCGAGCGGGTGCACCCGATGGCGAGCGCCGCCGAGCTCCGGCGCCGTCTGGAGCCCGAGGACCGCGCCGTCTACGCGTTCTTCCACCCGGCCACCGGCGACGTACCGCTGATCTTCGTGGAGGTCGCCCTGGTGCGCGGACTGCCGGACCGGATCGCCCCGCTCCTCGACCCCGGGCCCGCGCTCAGCCGGCAGGAGGCGGACACGGCGGCCCTTTACTCGATCAACAACGCGCTCGACGGCCTGGCCGGGGTCTCCTTCGGCAGCTTCCTCATCAAGCAGGTCATCGAGCAGGTGGGCGAGCGACTGCCCCACCTGACGCAGTTCGCCACGCTCTCGCCCATCCCCGGATTCCGCCGCTGGCTTGCCGAGCAAGTCGAGCAGGACGAGCAAGCTGCGCGGGAGCCTGAACTGCGGGTGCTCGTCGAGGAGTTGGATTCCGTGGGCGGCCCGGAGGGCCTGGGGCGTCTCCGTGAGGGCGAGATCGAGCGGATACGGGCCCGGCTCCTGCCCGCCCTGGCCCGGTACATCGCGGTGGAGCGGCGCGAGGACGGGCGGCCGCTCGACCCCGTCGCCCGCTTCCACCTGGGCAACGGGGCGGCCGCCTGGCAGCTGAACTGGCCCGCGAACGACTCCGCCGAGGCCTGGGACCAGTCGTACGGCGCAATGATCAACTACCGCTACGAACCGGGGCAGTTGGAGCGCCGGCACGAGGAGTTCATCCGCCGCGGCACCGTGGCGATCGGCGGACCGCTGCGCGCTGCCTTCCCCGACGCCGTCCCCGGCCCGGGGGAGCACCCCGCCCCAAACCCCGCCCCAAACCCTGCCCCCAAACCCTGAGGCACACCCCGCAGAGCACCCCGAAGCACAGCCCCCAGCACAGCTCGCAGCGCACGATGTGAGAGGAACACTCCCGATGGCACCACCCTTCAGGACCATCCACCGGTCCTTCGCCGCGCAGGCGGAACAGCAGCCGGACAAGGCGCTCTTCGAGCTGCCCGATGGGCGGGAGATCACCTACCGGGAGACGGCGCGGACCGTGCGGCGGATCGCCGCCCGGCTCGTCGCCGACGGCGTCACCCCCGGCGACCGGGTCGCCGCGCAGGTCGACAAGTCCCCTGAGGCCATCGCCCTGTATCTGGCGACCCTGCAGATCGGCGGAGTCTTCCTGCCGCTCAACACCGCGTACACCGGGGCGGAGATGGAGTACTTCATCGGCGACGCCGGGCCGCGGGTCCTCGTCTGCTCCCCGGGCCGGCAGGCCGACCACGCGCACCGCGCGGGCGCGGACCTCGTCGTCGAGACCCTCGGCACCAAGGGCGACGGCACCCTCCTGGACGGCGACGGCCAGTACGACCAGGTCGTCGACTCCGCCGCCGACGACCCGGCCGCGATCCTCTACACCTCCGGCACCACCGGCCGCTCCAAGGGTGCGGTGCTCACCCACGGCAACCTCGCCTCCAACTGCCAGGCCCTCCTTGACTCCTGGCAGTTCACCGCCGAGGACCGGCTCGTCCACGCCCTGCCGATCTTCCACGTCCACGGGCTCTTCGTCGCCGCGAACATGACCTTGGCCGCCGGCGCCTCCATGTACTTCCTGCCGAAGTTCGACGTCGACACGGTCGTGGACCTGCTGCCCCGGGCCACGGTCCTCATGGGCGTGCCCACCTTCTACACCCGGCTGCTGCAGCACGACCGGCTCACCCCGCAGAGCTGCGCCGCGACGCGGCTCTTCGTCTCCGGCTCGGCCCCGCTGCTCGCGAGCGACCACCAGGCCTTCGAGGCCCGCACCGGCCACGCCATCCTCGAGCGCTACGGCATGACCGAGACCGGCATGAACACCACCAACCCGTACGAGGGCGGCCCCCGCAAACCCGGCACCGTGGGCAAGCCCCTGCCCGGCACCGAGATCCGGGTCGTCGACGAGAAGACCGGAGCGGCACTGCCGGACGGCGAGGTCGGCAGCATCGAGGTCCGCGGCCCCAACGTCTTCGCCGGCTACTGGCAGATGCCCGAGAAGACCGCCGCCGAGTTCCGCGAGGACGGCTTCTTCATCACCGGCGACCTGGGCCGTATCGACGAGGACGGCTACCTCTGCATCGTCGGCCGCGGCAAGGACCTGGTGATCTCCGGCGGCTACAACGTCTACCCCAAGGAGATCGAGGAGCTCCTCGACGCCCACCCGGCGGTCCTGGAGTCCGCCGTGATCGGCGTGCCGCACCCGGACTTCGGCGAGACGGTCGTCGCCGTCGTCGTACCCGCGCCGGGCCAGGAGCCCCGGGAGGCCGAGCTGCTCGACTTCATCGCCGGCGACCTCGCCCGCTTCAAGCACCCCCGTGCCGTACGCGTCGTGGAAGCACTGCCGCGCAACGTCATGGGCAAGGTCCAGAAGGCCGAACTCCGCAAGCAGTACGCCGAGTTGTTCGTGAACTCGGACGCCTGACCCCCGCGAGGGCGGGTCCGGAGCGACGGGGCGGGGCCGGTCGCCAGGGCGGTGGGGGCGCCGGGCTCGTTAGGGTCGTTCCTGTGACGCACCCCGTACCGGCCTCCCGGACCGCATCCGCCGCCCCGTCCGCGCGCCCCTCCACGCACCCGAGCGTGCCCGACCGTGTGCCCGCCGGGCCGTTGGAGGGGCTCGACCGGCGGATCGTCGCCGCGTTGCAGATCGACGGGCGGGCCTCGTGGCGGCGGATCGCGGCGGCCCTCGGCGAGCCCGAGCGGAAGGTGGCGCGACGCGGCCTTCGCCTCCTCGAAAGCGGGGACGTCGCCGTGCGCGGCCTCGTCATGCGGGGCGAGACGGTGATCCTGCGGATGACCTGCCGGCCGGGCACGGTGCGGGACGCGGCCGTGGCGGCGGCCCGGCGCGCGGACTGCATCTTCTCGTACGCCCTTGCCGGTCCCGTCGACTGCGTGGCCGAACTGCAGTGTCCGCCGGGCCGGTTGGCGCCGCTGATGCTGGACGAGGTGCCGGCGCTTCCGGGCCTCGTCTCGCAGAGCGTGTCCCCGGTGCTGCGGTACTTCCGCACCGTGCACGAGTGGGCGCCGGGGATCCTCGACGCCGCCGAGGTCGAGGCGCTCGGCGGGCCGTCCGGGACCGTGGGCGAACCCGCTCCGCCGGACGTCGAGGTCGGCCCGGAGGAGCTGGCGATCCTGGGGGCGCTCGCCGAGGACGGGCGGCGCACGTACGAGGACCTGGCGGCCGTGGCCGGGGTCTCGGTGGCGACGGCGCGGCGCCGGGTGGAGACGCTGACGCGGGAGGGCGTCGTGAGCATCCGGGCCGCGGTCGAGCCCGCTCTGCTCGGCCTGCCGGTCGAGGCGCTGCTGTGGCTCAAGGTCAGGCCCGAGGAGGTCGAGCGGGTGGGCCGGCTGCTCGTCGAGTCGCCGCTCGTGCGGTACGCGGCGGTCGTGATGGGGGAGCACCAGCTCCTGGTCGACGTGACGCAGCCGTCGAAGGCCGCACTGCACGCGTTCCTCACGGCCTCGCCGTGGGTGCGGCACGTGGAGGCCGTGCAGTCCCATCTGGTCGTCGAGTCCTTCAAGCGCAGCGGGGTCGAGTTCCCCGGCGGCAGCCGCGAGGATCGCGGCGACTGAAAAATTCATCGTTGCCAATCTGACGTCTTAAAACTTCATCGATCCCTGACCATTGACTGAAACGGTCAACGGCTTCAGTGTGGTGGCTCACACGCGTCGTGCTTCCGGCTTCGACCGGCTCACTGTGGCGACGACGCCCTTCGTGCCTGCTGCCCAAGGAATGCCATGCCGAATGCCATGCCCGTTTCCCCCGGCCCCGTCGTCACCGGCCCTGTCGAATCCGCGGCATCCGAATCCGCTGTGTCCGGCCAGGGCGAGATCTGCGCGCTCGACGCCGTCGACCTCGCGGCCCGGATCCGCCGCGGCGGACTCTCGGCCCGCGAGGTCGTCCAGGCCCACCTCGACCGCATCGAGCGCCACAACCCGGCCGTGAACGCGATCGTCACCCTGGACCCGGAGGGTGCGCTCGCCGCGGCGGCCGAGGCCGACGAACGGCAGGCGCGCGGCGCGGAGTTGGGCCCGCTGCACGGCCTGCCCATCGCCTTCAAGGACACCCACGCCACCCGCGGCATGCGCACCACCCACGGCTCGCCGCTCTTCGCCGAGCACGTCCCGTACGAGGACGAACTCCTCGTCCAGCGCATCCAGGGCGCGGGCGCGATCCGCATCGGCAAGACCAACGTCCCCGAGTTCGCGGCCGGTTCGCACACCTTCAACCCCGTCTTCGGCGCGACCCGCAACCCGTACGACCTGACGCGCTCCGCGGGCGGCAGCAGTGGCGGGGCGGCGGCCGCGCTCGCCGCCGGGTTCCAGCCGCTCGCCGACGGCAGCGACATGGGCGGCTCGCTGCGCAACCCGGCGTCGTTCTGCAACGTCGTCGGGTTGCGACCCACCCCCGGCCGCGTTCCCTCGCACCCCGGCGGCAACCTCTGGGACACCATGGGCGTCGCCGGTCCCATGGGCCGCACGGTCGCGGACGCCGCGCTGCTGCTCTCCGTCATGGCCGGGCCCGACCCGCGCGTGCCGATCTCCCTCGACGAGCCGGGCGCCGGCTTCCGCGCCCCGCTCGCCCGCGACCTCACCGGCCTTCGCGTCGCGTACGCCCCCGACCTCGGCGGCCGGGTCCCTGTCGACCGCGACGTCCGCGAGGTCGTCGAGCGCCAGGTGCGGGTCTTCGAGGACCTCGGCTGCCATGTCACCGAGGACTGCCCCGACCTGGACGGCGCCGAGGAGGTGTTCCGTACGCTGCGCGCCCAGGAGTTCCACCACGGTCTCGGCGCGCTGCTCGACAGCCACCGCGACTCCCTCAAGCCCAGCCTCGTCTGGAACATCGAGGAGGGGCGCCGCCTCACCGGCGCCGACCTCGTCCGCGCCCGCAACGGGCACGCCCGCATCCACCTCGCCGCCACCGCCTTCTTCCAGCGGTACGACGTGCTGATCGCCCCCGTCAGCCAGGTCACCCCGTTCGCCGTCGAGTCGGAGTACCCCACCGGCATCGACGGGGAGCCGCAGCACACCTACCTCGACTGGATGCGCTCCGCGTACTTCGTCACCGTCCTGGGCGCACCCGCCCTCTCCGTCCCTGCCGGCTTCACTCAAGCCGGGCTTCCCGTCGGCCTGCAGATCGTGGGCCCGCCCCGCGCCGAGAGGACCGTGCTCGCCACCGGCGCCGCCTACGAGGCCGCCACCGGGCACGGACGCCGTCGCCCCTCCCTTCCGTAGCCGTCAGCAGCAGCTGTTAGCCGTTGGAGCCCCGATGAGATCACCGCATGTGCTCTGGGCCGTCGTGCCCGTAGTGGCTTTCCTCAGCACCCCCTTCCTGCCCTTCGTCAACGGCCCGCACCTGTGGCTCGGCATCCCCTCCGTCCTCGCCTGGTGCCTGTTCTGGACGGCGGGCACGACCGTGTCCCTCGCGCTCGTCGAGCACTTCGTCCACCACGCGGACGAGGCCGAGGACGGGGACGACGACCGTGCGGCGCGTGACGCGTACGAGGAGGTCGCCGCGTGAACACCACCATGGCCATCACCCTCGTCGGCATCGTCACCATCGCCGTCGTCGGCATGACCGGACGCCGGCCGAGCCGCGGGGAGTTCGGTGAATGGACCGTGGGGAAGCGCAAGTTCTCCACCTTCACCACCTGGTTCCTGCAGGCCGGCGAGGCCTTCACGACCTTCAGCTTCCTCGGTCTCGCGGGCATCGCCTTCGGTGGCGGAGTCGCCGCGGCCTTCGCCCTCTGCTACCTCTCGATCAACTTCACCCTCCAGTACTTCACCACGCCCCGGATGCGTGAACTGGGCCGCATGGGCGGCTACTTGACCCAGGCCGACTACTTCACGGACCGCTTCCGCAGCCCACTGCTCGGCAAGGTCGTCGCCGTCGTCGGCGCCGTGTTCCTGCTGCCGTACCTGCAGCTGCAGATCACCGGGCTCGGCCTGATCGTGCAGCTCGCCACCGGCAGCCGCACCGGCGGCAACCTCAGCATGGTGCTCGCCACCGTCCTGACCGTCGGCTTCGTCCTGTGGTCCGGGATCCGCGGCATCGCCCGCGTCGCCTACCTCAAGGACGCCCTGATGATCGTCGGGCTCGTGGTCCTGATCGTCGGCGTGGCGCTGTCCGTGAACGGCGGCATCGGCGGCCTCTTCGAGACCGTACGGGACAGCAACCCCAGTCTCCTGACGCTCCATCAAGAAGGCTACGACGCCACCTTCTTCGTCACCGCCGTCATCATCTCCGGCCTCGGCGGCGGCCTCGGCACCCTGCCCCACCTGTGGCCGCCGGTCCTTGCCGCAGGCAGCGGACGCGCACTGCGCAAGAACGCGGTCTGGCTGCCGCTCTACCAGATCGCCCTCGGCATCCCCGTGATCGTCGGATTCGCCGGGGTCCTCCTCGTCGACAAGGGCTCCGCCCCGAACGCCGTCGCCCTGACCCTCGCGGGCCAGACCCTGCCCGGCTGGCTCGTCGGCGTCGTCGCGGTCGCCGCCGCCTCGGCCGCGATGGTGCCGTCCGCCGCCATCGTCGTGGGCATCTCCAGCCTGCTGTCCCGCAACCTGCTCAGCGCCGGCAACGAACGCACGCAGCTGCGCACCAACCACCTCTGCGTGATCGGCGCCGCGTCCCTCGCCCTCGTCCTCGGCCTGACCCGGCCCGGACTCCTCTCCGACCTGCTCCTGCTCACGTACGGAGGCCTGACCCAGCTCGCCCCGGCGATCGTCATGGGCCTGGCCAGGAAGGTCCGCGTGGACGCGGTGCCCGTACTGCTGGGCATCCTGACCGGAGTCGGCGTCCTGATCTGGCTCACCTTCGGCAGCGTGGACGTCGGCACCTTCGACACCGGCCTCATCGCCCTCATCCTGAACGTGGCGGTCACGGCCGTCGCCCAGCTCCTTACACGGTCCGGCTCCACCGCTCCGGTACCGGCCGAGGCGAACTGAACTACCGCCGGGCGGCCGTCGGTGGCTGTTCCCCTCCCCGCCCCTTCCCGAAAGTCCTGCCGGACGGGCCTCCTCAATCGCCGGAGGGGCTCAAATTGAGCCCCTCCGGCGTCGCCCCGCACTGACACCGGTCGGGAGGCGAACCGGCCCGAAAGGGTGCACCGTGTTTTGTGGCCGGGGACAGTGGGAACCCGGCCGAAGGCTCCAGAGCCGTCCCCTGTGCGTCAAGGAACGGTACGAACATGAACAGCCACAGCGCAGTGAGCAGCGAGGCTCCGGTCAGCCGTTCGGTGTTCGGGGCGCCCTGCTGGGTCAGCCTGGCCACCGGCGACCTGTCGGCCGCGGAGAAGTTCTACTCCGCCGTACTCGGGTGGGAATGGCGCACCGGAAAACTGGGCGAGCAGTACCGGTTCGCGAGCGTGGGCGGTGTGCCGGTGGCGGGCGTGGCCGCCGTGGAGTTCATGCAGCCGAAGGCCTTCGCATGGACGCCGTACTTCGCGACGGCCGACGCCGACCAGACCGTCGCCCGCAGCCAGGAGCGCGGCGGGACCACCGCCGTCGGCCCCCTCTCCTTCCCGCCGGGCCGGGCGGCTCTCCTCGCCGACCGCGACGGAGCGGTCTTCGGCATCTGGGAGGGCGAGCTGGTGGCCGACTGGGAGGAGTGGCGCCGCGCGGCCCCCGTCTTCGTCGAACTCCACACGCGGGACGCCTTCGACGCGGCCATCTTCTACGCGGAGGTGCTCGGCTGGGCCTCCGAGATCAAGGGCTGCTGCGAGGTCCACTACGAGAACGAGAAGGTCGTGCTGCGCAGCCGGGGCGACACCGTGGCCCACATCCACTCCGGTGCGGTCGACTCCGCGCGCGACCCGGCGATGCGGCCGCGCTGGCAGATCCACTTCGCCGTCGACGACGTCCAGGCCTGCGTGGAGGCCGCCCTTGCCCACGGCGGCAGCCTCGTACGCCTCGAACCCGACCTCGACCAGGCGATCCTGAGCGACCCCGACGGGGCGCGCTTCCTCGTGAACGGGCGTGCGCACTTCGTCGACCAGCGCTGAACGGCTCAGGAGGGAGTCGGGGCCGCCGGCAGGGTGAGGACCATGGTGAGGCCGCCGCCCGGGGTGTCCTCGGCGGTGAGGGTGCCGCCCATCGCGTCGGTGAAGCCGCGGGCGACCGCCAGGCCGAGGCCGACGCCCGCACCGCGCGGTGCGTCGCCGTGGCGCTGGAAGGGCTCGAAGATGCGGTCCTTCGCCTCGTCGGGCACGCCGGGCCCGCGGTCCACGACCCGGAGCTCCACCCGCTCGGCCACGGCACTCGCGGCCACCAGGACGCGTACGCCTTCGGGGCTGTACTTGACCGCGTTCTCGACGACGTTGGCGACGACCCGTTCGAGCAGGCCCTTGTCGGCCGAGATCATCGGCAGGGTCTCCGGGACGTCCAGCGCGACGGAGTCCTCGGGCACGCCGCCGAGGGCCATCGGGACCACCTCGTCGAGGTCGGTGTCGCGGATCAGCGGCGTGACCGTGCCGGTCTGCAGCCGGGACATGTCGAGCAGGTTACCGACGAGGTGGTCGAGCCGGTCGGCACCCTCCTCGATCCCTTCGAGCAGCTCGGCCCGGTCCTCCTCGGACCAGTCGACGTCGTCGGAGCGCAGCGAGCTCACCGAGGCCTTGATGCCCGCGAGGGGCGTACGCAGGTCATGGCTGACGGCCGCGAGCAGGGCGGTGCGGATGCGGTTGCCCTCGGCCAGGGCGCGGGCCTGGTCCGCCGCCGCCTTCAGGCGCTGCCGGTCGAGCACGACGGCGGCCTGCGCGGCGAAGGCGGCGAGGACGCGGTGGTCCTCGGCGGGCAGGACGCGGCCGGACAGCGCGAGGCTCATGCGGTCGCCGACCGGCATGTCCACGTCGGCGTCCTCGGGCCGCGCCGGCGGCACGTCGGCCGGGCCGGTGCGGCCCGCGCAGCTCCACGGGGCGGTGTCGTCGGCACGCTCGAAGAGGGCCACCGAGTCCATGGAGAAGGTCTCGCGGACGCGTTCGAGGAGCGCGTCGAGGGTGGTCTCGCCGCGCAGCACGCTCCCGGCGAGGAAGGACAGGATCTCCGACTCGCCCCGCAGCCGCGCCGCCTGCTGCGTACGCCGGGCGGCGAGGTCGACGACCGAGGCGACCGAGGCGGCGACCGCGAAGAACACGACGATCCCGAGGACGTTCTTCGGGTCCGCGACGGTCAGCGTGTGCAGCGGCTCCGTGAAGAACCAGTTGAGCAGCAGCGAGCCGACCGCCGCCGACGTGAGGGCCGGCCACAGCCCGCCGAGCAGCGCCGCCGCCACCGTCAGCGTCAGGAACAGCAGCATGTCGTTGGCGAGGCCGACGTCCGGGGCCGCCCCGCTCAGCAGCAGCGTGAGCAGCACGGGACCGGCCACCCCGATCGCCCAGCCCCAGAGGCTCCGCGACCGGCCGAGGCGCGTGCCGCGCGCCGCGGGCAGTCCGCGGCCCTTGCCCATCGCGTCATGGGTGACCAGGTGCACGTCCAGGTCGGGCCCCGAGCCACGGGCCACCGTCGCGCTGACCCCGGGACCGAACACGTACTGCCAGGGCCTGCGCCGGGAGACGCCGAGGACGATCTGGGTGGCGTTGACGCCGCGCGCGAACTGCAGGAGCGCCGTCGGCACGTCGTCGCCGATCACATGGTGGAACGTGCCGCCCAGGTCCTCGATCAGGGTGCGTTGCACCGCCAGCTCCTTGGGCGAGGCGGAGGTCAGCCCGTCGCTGCGCGCGATGTACACCGCGAGGACCTCGCCGCCCGCGCCCTTCTCCGCGAGGCGGGCCGCGCGGCGGATGAGCGTACGGCCCTCCGGACCCCCGGTGAGGCCGACGACGATGCGTTCCCGGGAGCCCCAGATGCGGGAGATGTTGTGCTCGGCGCGGTACTCCTGCAGGTACTCGTCGACCCGGTCCGCGGTCCAGAGCAGCGCCAACTCCCGCAGCGCGGTGAGGTTTCCGGGCCGGAAGTAGTTGGCGAGGGCCGCGTCGACCTTCTCCGGGCGGTAGATGTTGCCGTGCGCCATGCGCCGCCGCAGCGCCTGCGGGGCCATGTCGATCAGCTCGATCTGGTCGGCGCGGCGCACCACCTCGTCGGGCACGGTCTCCCGCTGCCGCACCCCCGTGATCGACTCGACGACGTCGCCGAGCGACTCCAGGTGCTGCACGTTGACGTTCGACACCACGTCGATGCCCGCGGCGAGAAGCTCCTCGACGTCCTGCCAGCGCTTGGCGTTGCGCGAGCCGGGGACGTTGGTGTGGGCCAGCTCGTCGACCAGGGCCACCCTGGGGCGGCGCGCCAGGACCGCGGCCACGTCCATCTCCGTGAAGACCGAGCCCCGGTACTCGACCTCCTTGCGGCCGACCTGCTCCAGGCCGTGCAGCATCACCTCGGTGCGCGGCCGCCCGTGGTGCTCCACGAAGGCGACCACGCAGTCCGTGCCGCGCTCCACCCTGCGGTGCCCCTCCGAGAGCATCGCGTAGGTCTTGCCCACGCCCGGCGCCGCGCCGAGGTAGATCCGGAGCTTTCCGCGTGCCATGTCGTCGTACCGCCCGCTTCTCGATCCGTTCCTGTGATCAGTGCTTCTCCTGTGGTCAGTGCTTCGCGGCCATGTCCTTGAGCGCGATGTTCAGTTCGAGGACGTTGACGCGGGGCTCGCCCATGAAGCCGAGTACCCGGCCGTCGGTGTGTGCGTCGACCAGCTTCTCCACCGCGGTGACGTCGAGGTGGTTCCGCGCCGCGACCCGGTGCGCCTGGAGCTTCGCGTACTGCGGGGAGATGTGCGGGTCCAGGCCGGACCCGGAGGAGGTCACGGCCTCCGCCGGTACGTCGGACGGTTTGACCTTGTGGTCGGCCGTGGAGTTGTCCTTCACCACGGCGGCCTTGGCGTCCTTGACCCACCGGATCAACTCTGCGTTGTCGCCGGCGCGGTTGGTGGCGCCGGACAGGAGCAGCTCGTACTGCCGGTTCACGGTGTTGGTGCCCAGGCCGTTGGCGGGCCGGGGCTGGAACCACCGCAGGTCGGGCGACGGGGTGTCCTGGCCCTTCTTCAGGGGCAAGTCGTAGCGCTGGCCGATGAGTTCGGAGCCCACGACCCGGCCCGTCGAGTCCTTGACCTCGGAGCCGTTCGCCTGGTCGCCGAAGACGGCCTGGGCGACGCCGGTCACGAGGAGGGGGTAGAGGACGCCGGTCACCAGGGTCAGTACGAGGAGGGCGCGCAGGCCCGCCCCGATCAACCGGGCGGTGTTTCCTGGGGAGTTGTTCATGGCGGTCAGCCACATGCCTTTCGGTTAACGCAGCCCGGGGACGAGGGAGAGGAGCAGGTCGATGAGTTTGATGCCGATGAACGGGGCGATCAGCCCGCCCAGACCGTAGATCCCGAGGTTGCGGCGGAGCATCCGGTCGCCGCTCATCGGCCGGTACGGCACGCCCTTCAGCGCCAGCGGCACGAGCGCGACGATGACCAGCGCGTTGAAGATCACCGCGGCGAGGATCGCCGACTCGGGCGAGGCCAGGCCCATGATGTTGAGCTTGTCGAGCGACGGGTACGCCACCGCGAACATGGCCGGGATGATCGCGAAGTACTTCGCGACGTCGTTGGCGATGGAGAACGTCGTCAACGCGCCCCAGGTGATGAGGAGTTGCTTGCCGATCTCGACGATCTCGATCAGCTTCGTCGGGTCCGAGTCGAGGTCGACCATGTTGCCGGCCTCCTTCGCGGCCGACGTGCCGGTGTTCATGGCGACGCCCACATCCGCCTGCGCGAGCGCGGGCGCGTCGTTGGTGCCGTCGCCGGTCATCGCGACGAGCTTGCCGCCCGCCTGCTCCCGCTTGATCAGGGCCATCTTGTCCTCGGGGGTGGCCTCGGCGAGGAAGTCGTCGACGCCCGCCTCCTCCGCGATGGCCTTCGCCGTGAGCGGGTTGTCGCCGGTGATCATCACGGTCTTGATGCCCATACGGCGCAGCTCGTCGAACCGCTCGCGCATCCCGTCCTTGACGACGTCCTTGAGATGGATCACGCCCAACACCCGTGCCCCGTCGGCGTCCTGGACGGCCACGAGGAGAGGGGTGCCGCCGGCCTGCGAGATGCGGTCGTTGAGCGCCCGCGCGTCCTCGGCGACCTCGCCCCCGTGCTCCTCGACCCAGGCGAGGACCGAACCGGTCGCGCCCTTGCGGACCTTGCGGCCGTCGACGTCCACGCCGGACATCCGGGTCTGCGCCGTGAACGGGATCCACTCCGCCTCGGCCGGCTCGCCCTGGTGCCGCTCGCGAAGGCCGTACTTCTCCTTCGCGAGTACGACGACGGAGCGGCCCTCGGGCGTCTCGTCGGCCAGGGAGGACAACTGGGCGGCGTCGGCGAGTTCGGCCTCCGTTGCGCCCTTGACCGGCACGAACTCGGCGGCCTGACGGTTGCCGAGGGTGATGGTGCCGGTCTTGTCGAGCAGCAGCGTCGACACGTCACCCGCTGCCTCAACTGCCCTGCCGGACATGGCCAGTACGTTGCGCTGGACGAGGCGGTCCATGCCCGCGATGCCGATCGCGGAGAGCAGCGCGCCGATCGTCGTCGGGATCAGGCAGACGAGCAGCGCGGTGAGCACGATCAGGGACGTCTGCCCGTCGGCCCCCGCGTAGATCGCGAACGGCTTCAGCGTGACGACGGCGAGCAGGAAGACGACGGTCAGGGACGCCAGGAGGATGTTCAGGGCGATCTCGTTGGGCGTCTTCTGCCGTGCCGCGCCCTCGACCAGGTTGATCATGCGGTCGATGAACGTCTCGCCGGGCTTCGTCGTGATCTTGACGACGATGCGGTCCGAGAGCACCTTCGTACCGCCCGTGACGGCCGAGCGGTCGCCGCCCGACTCCCGGATGACCGGGGCCGATTCGCCGGTGATGGCGGACTCGTCGACCGACGCCACCCCCTCCACCACGTCGCCGTCGCCGGGGATGACATCGCCCGCCTCGCACACCACCAGATCGCCGATACGCAGGTCGGCGCCGGGAACCTGCTCCTCGCCGCCGCCACCGGCCTCGGTCAGGCGCCGGGCGACGCTGTCGGTCTTGGCCTTGCGGAGCGTGTCGGCCTGCGCCTTGCCGCGGCCTTCGGCGACGGCCTCCGCGAGGTTCGCGAAGAGCACGGTGAGCCACAGCCAGGCCGTGATGACCCAGCCGAACCAGTCCCCGGGATGCGCCACAGCGAGGGCGGTGGTGAGCACCGAGCCGATCAACACCACGAACATCACAGGGGACTTGACCATGACACGCGGGCTGAGCTTCCGGAACGCGTCGGGCAGCGACCGGAGCAGCTGGCGGGGGTCGAAGAGCCCTGCGCCCGGCCGGCGTCGCTTCTGCTCCTCGTGCTGCTGCTCGTGGTGCTCTACATGGTGCTCTTCGTGGTGCTCGGCCAGTGGCCCGGCGTCGCCGGACGGGGGCCGGGGCGGGGGCATGGTGGACGTGGCGTCCGGCATCTGTGCTGCTGCTTTCTCGTGCGGCTGGGGGCCTTCGCCGGTGCCTTCGCCGGTGTGGTCGTCGGCGGTCCGGGTGATCCCGGCGGTCCCGGCGGTCCCGGCGGTTCCGGTGGTCCGGGTCGTGTCGGTGGTCATGCCGCGAGTCCTTCCGCGAGCGGGCCGAGGGCCAGGGCCGGGAAGTAGGTGAGCCCCGCGACGATCGCGATGGTGCCCACCAACAGGCCGGTGAACAGCGGCTTTTCGGTACGCAAGGTGCCCGAGGTGGCCGGGATCGGCCGCTGCTCGGCCAGCGAACCGGCAAGCGCGAGGACGAACACCATCGGCAGGAACCGGCCGAGCAGCATCGCGACGCCGATCGTGCTGTTGAACCACTGGGTGTCGGCGTTGAGCCCGGCGAACGCGGAACCGTTGTTGTTGGCGCCCGACGTGTACGCGTACAGGATCTCGGAGAAGCCGTGTGCCCCCGAGTTGGTCATCGAGTTCGCCGGGGTGGGCAGGGCGAGGGCGAGGGCGGTGAAGCCGAGGACGAGGGCCGGGGTGACCAGGATGTAGCAGGCGGCGAGCTTGATCTCACGGGTGCCGATCTTCTTGCCCAGGTACTCCGGCGTACGGCCCACCATCAGACCGGCGATGAACACCGCGATGATCGCCATGATCAGCATGCCGTAGAGGCCGGAGCCGACGCCGCCGGGCGCGATCTCGCCGAGCTGCATGCCGAGCAGGTTGAGCCCGCCGCCGAAGCCGGTGTTGGAGGAGTGGAAGGAGTTGACCGCGCCGGTCGAGGTCAGCGTCGTGGCGACCGAGAAGATCGCCGATCCCGCGATGCCGAAACGCGTCTCCTTGCCCTCCATCGCACCGCCCGCGATCTCGAACGCCGCGCCCCTGCCCGCGAATTCGGTCCACATCATCAGGGCGGTGAAGCCGATCCAGATCACGGCCATCGTGCCGAGGATCGCGTACCCCTGCTTCAGCGAGCCGACCATACGGCCGAAGGTGCGCGTCAGCGCGAACGGGATCAGCAGGATCAGGAAGACCTCGAAGAGGTTGGAGAAGGGGTTCGGGTTCTCGAAGGGGTGCGCGGAGTTGGCGTTGGCGAGGCCGCCGCCGTTGGTGCCCAGCTCCTTGATGACCTCCTGCGAGGCATAGGCGCCGCCCTGCCACTGCTGCGTACCGCCCCCGAACTGGCCGACCTCGTGAATCCCGGCGAAGTTCTGGATCGCCCCGCAGGCGACCAGTACCAGCGCCCCGGCAACGGCGATCGGCAGCAGAACACGTACGACTCCACGCACCAAGTCGGCCCAGAAATTGCCCAGTTCACCGGTACGCGACCTGGCGAAGCCGCGTACGAGCGCGACCGCGACGGCCATGCCGACGGCGGCCGAGACGAAGTTCTGCACTGCGAGACCGCCGGTCTGCACGACGTGGCCCATGGCCTGCTCGCCGTAGTACGACTGCCAGTTGGTGTTCGCGACGAAGGACGCGGCGGTGTTGAACGCCTGGTCAGGGTCGATCGACGCGAAGCCGAGCGAGCCGGGCAGGACACCCTGCAGCCGTTGCAGCAGGTAGAGGAAGAGGACGCTCACCGCCGAGAAGGCGAGCACTCCGCGCAGGTACGCGGGCCAGCGCATCTCGGCGGAGGGGTCGGCGCCGACGGCCCGGTAGATCCACTTCTCGACCCGCAGATGCCGGTCGGACGAGTAGACCCTGGCCATGTGGTCGCCGAGGGGACGGTAGGCGAGCGCCAGCGCGGCTATGAGAGCGAGCAGCTGGAGCACGCCGGAAAGTACGGGACTCATGTCCGGCTTCAGAACCTCTCCGGATCGATGAGGGCGAGAACGAGATAGCCGAGGAGGGACAGGGCCACGATCAGGCCGACGATGTTCTCGACAGTCACAGCTTTGCCACCCCCTTGGCGATGAAGGCCACCAGCGCGAACACCGCGACCATGGCGACGACGAAGGCCACGTCGGCCATCGCAAGCTCCTCGATGAGGCTCGGAACGAGTAGGACGTTGAACGACCAGGACGTTGAACGGGCGGAGCCGTTGAACGGGCAGGGACGTTGAACGGGAAGAACGGTTAGAGGAAAGCGCCTTTTCAGCCGCCCACAGCCGCCGTTGACGGCTCCCATACGGAGCCGGTCCCCTCCTTGACGTCACCCATACGAGGACGGCCTGCGCGTTTACGGGGCCCTAGCGATGCCTTGACGGGGCCTTGGCGGGGCCTCGGCGAGGGCGCGGCACGGCGTCGCCGGTTCCGTCCCGCCGAGGCGAATCACGTGGTCGGAACCCAGCTTTCAGCCCCGAAGTATGGGTGCTGACCACATGTGGGCGGCCCGATGCGCTGCCTAGGGTGCCTGCATGACCGCCACACCCATCACCCGCACCACACCCTCCGACGAACCCGCAGGCCGCACGGTCTCCGCCGACCTGACCGGCCGCACCGCGCTCGTCACCGGAGCGGCCTCGGGCATCGGCCGCGCCTGCGCACTGCGCCTGGCCGCGGCCGGGGCACGGGTCAGGGCGGTGGACCGGGACGCGGACGGCCTGGACGCGCTCGTCGAGGCGTACGAGCACGAGTACGAGTACGAGCGGGGGCGCGAGTGCACGGCCGACGCCGGTGCCGGCGGCATCGACGCGTACCCGCTCGACCTCACCGACCTCGACGCCGCCGAGAGCGCCGCCGCGGGCAGCGACATCCTGGTCAACAACGCCGGGCTCCAACTGGTCCGCCCCATCGAGGAGTTCCCGCCCGAGGTCTTCCACACCGTCCTCACGGTGATGCTCGAAGCCCCCTTCCGCCTGTTGCGGGGCGCGCTGCCGCACATGTACGCACAGGGCTGGGGCCGCGTCGTCAACGTCTCGTCCGTGCACGGGCTGCGCGCCTCGCCGTACAAATCCGCGTACGTCGCCGCCAAGCACGGGCTCGAAGGGCTGTCGAAGACGGCGGCGCTCGAAGGCGCCCCGTACGGCGTGACGTCGAACTGCGTGAACCCCGGGTACGTCCGTACGCCCCTGGTGGAGAAGCAGCTCGCCGACCAGGCGGCCGCGCACGGCATTCCCGAGGAGCAGGTGCTCAGGGAGGTGATGCTGCGCGACAGCGCGGTGAAGCGGCTGATCGAGCCGGCCGAGGTCGCCGAGGCGGTGGCGTACCTGTGCGCGCCCCAGTCCTCGTTCATCACCGGCACGTCGCTGGTCGTCGACGGTGGGTGGACGGCGCACTGACGCCCCGGCATCGCTGGCCCCCCGGCACCCCCGGCACGCACTCGGAAAGGAGTTATCCACAGGCCTGGCGGCGCTGTCGGCCGTTTCGGTCATGCTGTCCTCATGTCCATCGATCACCTGCCGACCGCTGTGAGTGCGGAGGCCCCCTTCCTCGAGCTGCTCGCGCGGGACGCCGACGCCGAGGCGTACGAGCAGCCGCTGCAGCTGGCTCGCGCCGAGGGCGTGTCCGAAGACCGGCTCGCCGGCCTTGAGCGCGCCAAGCTGCTCGCGCTGCGGGTGCGGGCGGAGCTCGAAGGCCGCAGACGGCGGGAGGCGGAGCTGTCGGCGCTGTTCGAGACCGCGCACGACCTGGCGGGCCTGCGGGACCTGGACGAGGTGCTGCAGGCGATCGTCCACCGGGCGCGTTCCCTGCTGGGCACGGACATCGCGTACCTGTCGCTGAACGACCCGACCGCCGGAGACACGTACATGAGGGTCACGGAAGGCTCGGTGTCGGCCCGCTTCCAGCAGGTGCGGCTCGGCATGGGGGAGGGGCTCGGCGGCCTCGTCGCCCAGACGGCCCGGCCCTATGTGACCGAGGACTACTTCCGGGACGAGCGCTTCCGCCACACCCGGTCCATCGACACGGCGGTGGAGGACGAGGGCCTGGTCGCGATCCTCGGAGTGCCGCTGCTCCTCGGCACGGAAGTGATCGGCGTGCTGTTCGCCGCCGACCGCCGGGCGCGCGTCTTCGAGCGGGAGCAGATCGCCCTGGTCCGCTCCTTCGCCGCCCTCGCGGCCGCGGCCATCGACTCGGCGAACCTCCTGGCCGAGACCCGCACGGCCCTGGCGGATCTGGAGCACGCCAGCGACATCATCCGGGACCGCAGCGGAGTCATCGAGCGCGCCTCCGACGTGCACGACCGCCTGGCCCAACTCGTGCTGCGCGGCGGCGGAGTGCAGGACGTCGCGGCGGCGGTGTCCGAAGTCCTCGACGGGACGGTCGAGTTCAGGGAGAGCGCCGACGCCCCGGCGGCGGCCCTCGAATGGTCCCGCGCGGACGGCCACGCCGTGCCGCACGGGGACGACTGGATCGCGGCGGTCGCCGCAGGCGGCGAACTCCTCGGCGCCCTCGTCATGCGCGGCCACCCCGCCCTCGACCCGGTCGACCAACGCACGTTGGAGCGTGCCGCGATGGTCACCTCGCTGCTTCTGCTCGCCCGCCGCTCAGCGGGCGAGGCCGAGCGGCGGGTGCGCGGCGAACTCCTCGACGACCTCCTCGACGGCCGGGACCACGACCCCCGGCTGCTGCGCGAACGGGCCGCGCGCCTGGACGCCGACCTGGACTCCCCGCACGTGGTGCTCGCCGCACACCCGGGCTCCGGCACGACGGCCGGCGACCGCGAGGGCGAGTCCCGCGGCCGACTCTGGGCCGCGGCCTCCCACCTCGCCGCCACCCGCCACGGCCTGGCCGCCGAACGCAACGGCGGCACGGTCCTGCTGCTCCCCGTCGAAGAGGCCGGCACCGCCGCCGAGCTGGCCCAGGAGGCGGCCAAGTGCCTCAGCGCATCGGCCCGCGAGCCGGTCACCGTCGGCGCCTCCGGCCCCGTGCAGGCCCCCGCGGCCGACCCCGAGGCGGTCTCCGCGGGGTACGCGGAGGCCAGGCGCTGCGTGGACGCGCTCCGACTCCTCGGACGCGCGGGGCAGGGCGCGGCCGCGGAGGACTTCGGGTTCCTCGGGCTGCTGCTCTCGGACGGCCGGGACATATCAGGCTTCGTGCGCCGCACGATCGGCGACCTTGTCGCGTACGACGAACGCCGCGGCACCGACCTGGTCCGCACCCTCGACGCCTACTTCGCCTCCGGCATGAGCCCGGCCCGGACGAAGGACTGCCTCCACGTCCACGTGAACACGGTCGCCCAACGCCTGGAACGGATCGCCCACCTCCTCGGCGAGGACTGGCAGACCCCGTCCCGAACCCTGGAGATCCAACTGGCCTTGCGGCTGCACCGGTTGGGGAGCGCGGCCGAAAGGTAGGGCGGTCTGCGGTACGGCGGCAGTGGGGCGGGGCGGTGCAGTGAGGTGGGATGGTGCAGTGAGGTGGGGTGGTGCAATGGGGGGCGCGGCTCGCCGCGCCCCGTGGGTCAGTCGAGGACCTCGGCCGCCTTGCTCAACGGCCCGCCCGCATCACCGGTGTTGAGGGTTCCCGCCGGTTCGAGCAACAGGATCGCGGTCTCCTCGTCCGCCACGGGGCAGTGCTCGACTCCGCGGGGAACCACGAACAACTCGCCGGGCTCGAGCACCACATCGCCATCCCGGAGCTGGATGGTGAGCCGCCCGCTGATGACGAGGAAGAGTTCGTCGGTGTCCTCGTGGGTGTGCCAGACGAACTCCCCCTTCACCTTGGCGAGTTTGACCTCGTAGTCGTTGAGCGCGGCCACCTTCTTCTGCGACCACAGCTCACTGAACTGCGACAGCTTCTCGGCGAGATTGACAGGAACAGCGGGGGCGGCGGACTCGGACATGCGGTATCCCTTCTCAGGGCCGGGACGACAGCGAGCGTCTGCTCGGGCCTTCCGGCCGACGTGACGAGCCTGCCGTTCCCGGACTCCGCCCGTCTTGTACGTTCCTGGCATGGCAACAGGAGACCAGCCCCGCACGTCGATCAACGCCTGGAGGCCGTCCGTCCCAGGGATCGCCGAGGTCTTCCACGCCCACTTCACGGACCACGCGTACCCGTCCCACACCCACGACACCTGGGACCTGATGATCCTCGACGACGGGGCGGTCGACTTCGCGCTCGACCGCCACCGCCACGGGGCGACCGGCGCCGCCAGCGTGCTCCTGCTGCCGCCGGGCGTTCCCCATGACGGTCGGACCGTCACGGCGTCAGGCTTCCGCAAGCGCAACCTCTACCTGGACGACTCCGTACTCCCGCACCGTCTGGCCGGCCGCGCGGTGGACGTGCCGGTCTTCAGCGACGGGCTGCTGCGCCACCGGATCGACCAGTTGCACACCGCTCTCGCCCACGCCGGGGACGAACTCGAAGCCGAGTCCCGCCTTTCGCTCATCCGCGAGCGGCTCCACTTCCACCTCGACGCGCTCCGGCCCCGAACGCCGGGGCGTGCGGCGAACCGGCTCGCCGCCCAGCTGCGGGAACTACTGGACTCACGGATCCACAGCGGCATGACCCTGCACGAGGCCGCCGCGGTCCTGCACGCCCACCCCACCCATCTGATCCGCTGCTTCAAGCAGACCTACGGCCTGCCGCCGCACACCTACCTCACCGGCAGACGCGTCGAACGAGCACGTCGGCTCCTCCTCGACGGCCGTCGGCCCGCCGAAGTCGCCACAGCCGTGGGATTTCACGACCAGGCTCACCTGAACCGGCACTTCACCCGCCACGTGGGCACCACCCCCGCGCGCTACCAGCGCACGCCCACCGGCCCCGTCCGGTTCGGCGGTCGGCGGTGACCGGTCGAGCCTGACGGGGCGCGGCGACAGAGGGCGCCTGGGCGGCTCAGGCCGTGCGGGCGTTCGCCGTTTCCGGGGAGTCCTCCGGGGCGGCCGGCGTGTGCGGGTCGACCTCGGCGAGGTCGCGGTGGCGGGTCTCCCGGGCCACGCCGACGGCGAGGAGGGTGAGAAGAGCCGCCGCGATCACGTACAGGGCGATGGGGGTGGAGCTGCCGTAGTCGGCGAGCAGCGCGGTCGCGATCAGCGGGGCCGGGGCGCCCGCGGCGACGGAGGAGAACTGGGCGCCGATGGAGGCGCCGGAGTACCGCATCCGGGTCGCGAACATCTCGGAGAAGAAGGCCGCTTGGGGCGCGTACATCGCGCCGTGCAGAATCAGTCCGACGGTGACGGCGAGGAGAAGGCTGCCGAACGTGCCGGAGTCGATGAGGGCGAAGAACGGGAACATCCAGGCGCCGACACCGGCCGCGCCGAAGAGGTAGACGGGCCTGCGGCCGATCCGGTCCGAGAGCGCGCCCCAGCCCGGGATGACCGCGAAGTGCACGGCAGAGGCGATGAGTACGGCGTTGAGGGCGGTCTGCTTGGAGACTCCGGCGGCCGTGGTGGCGTAGACAAGGATGAAGGCCGTGACGACGTAGTAGCTGATGTTCTCCGCCATGCGGGCGCCCATGGCGATCAGGACGTCCCGCCAGTGGTGGCGCATGACGGCGACCAGCGGCATTTTCTCCACCTGCTGCTCGTCCCGGGCGGCGGCCTTCTTCGCCTCGGCGCGGGCCAGGGCCTCCTTGAAGACCGGGGATTCGTCCACGGACAGCCGGATCCAGAGGCCGACGACGACCAGGACGCCGGAGAGCAGGAACGGGATGCGCCAGCCCCAGGCGACGAACGCCGCATCGGAGAGGAGCGCGGTCAGCGCGGAGAGCACGCCGGTGGCGAGCAACTGGCCCGCGGGCGCGCCCGTTTGGGGCCACGAGGCCCAGAAGCCGCGGCGGCGGGCATCGCCGTGCTCGGAGACGAGGAGTACGGCGCCGCCCCACTCGCCGCCGAGCGCGAAGCCCTGCACCAGGCGCAGCACGGTCAGGAGAATCGGCGCGGCGGTGCCCACAGTCGCGTGGGTGGGCAGCAGGCCGATCGCGAAGGTCGCACCGCCCATCATCAGGAGGCTGAGGACAAGCAGCTTCTTGCGGCCGAGCCGGTCGCCGTAGTGGCCGAAGACCAGCGCGCCGAGCGGGCGGGCGGCGAAGCCGACGGCGTACGTGAGGAACGAGAGGAGGGTGCCGACCAGCGGGTCGGACTCGGGGAAGAACAGCTGGTTGAAGACCAGCGCGGCGGCCGAGCCGTACAGGAAGAAGTCGTACCACTCGATCGTCGTGCCGATCAGGCTCGCCGCGACAATGCGCTTGAGGTTGGCGGGTGTTGGTGGATCGGTTGCTGCGGAGGCCATGTGCACCACTTCCAGGCGGTGAGCGGGACGAGTGTCTGCCGTACGTGTCTGCCGTACATGTCTGCAGGTACGTGCTGGCACAAGGTAGGAACACGCAGATCAGTGGCACATGTGGTGGGACACCATAGTTCGGTGGGTAGTTATGGCGGGTGGCCATAGCGCTCGCCACCGGCCCCTCAGGAGAGCTCCGCGCGCAGCACGTGCTTGGTGACCTTCCCCGAGGGCGTGCGCGGCAGTTCGGGGCGGAGGACCAGTTCGCGCGGGATCTTGTAGCGGGCCAGCCGGGTCTCCAGCCAGGCCCGCAGCCCCGCCAGGTCCAACTCGGCGCCCGCGCGCGGCACGACCACGGCGACGACCGTCTCGCCCCACTGCAGATGTGGCCGGCCCACAACGGCGACGTCGAGGATGTCGGGGTGGTTGCGCAGCACGCCCTCGACCTCCTGGGATGCCACGTTCTCGCCGCCGGTGATGATCACGTCCTTCATCCGGTCGACCACGGTGACGAACCCGTCGGCGTCGATCCGCCCCAGGTCGCCGCTGCGGTACCAGTCCCCGGCGAACACCTCGGCCGTGGCCGCCTCGTCGTCGAGATAGCCGACCATGCGGGTGTCCGAACGCAGCCAGATCTCGCCGGTCTGCCCGGCCTCCGCGTCGGCCCCGTCGGGCCGCACCACCCGCAGCGCGACCCCGGGCATACCGCCGCGGCCGATCGAGCCGGCCTTTTCGACCTGCTCGGCGGGGGAGAGGCACGAGCCGACGGGCCCCATCTCGCTCATCCCGTACACCTGGTGGAAGTCGTCCGAGCCGTAGGCCTTCATCAGGCGGCGCGCGGTGTCCGCGTCCAGCGGGCCCGCTCCGTAGATCCATGCGCGTACGGAGGACACGTCGAAGTCGGCGAAGTCCGGGACGGTCTGCACCGGGGCGATCAGCGCGATCGGCGCGCCGAACAGGGCGGTGATCCGCTCGCGTTGGATGGTCTCCAGCATCTCGCGCGGCTCGTACTCGCGCTGCAGCACGACCGTCGCGCCGAGCAGCAGGTTGCTGAGCGTCCAGTTGTTGAGCGGCGACGCGTGCCAGATCGGCATGCAGATCAGGAAGCGCTCGTCGCGGCGGAGCGGGACGGTCGCCGCTGTGTAGGTGGCGGCCATGGCGATGCCTCGATGTGTGTGCACGCAGCCCTTGGGGCGGCCCGAGGTGCCGGAGGTGTAGAGGATCTGCGCGATGTCGCTGTCCGGGCCGGTCTCGCCCCGCCACGGCTCGGCGGCCGCCACGAGGGACTCGAAGGAGTCGTCGGGGCGGGCGTCCGCGCCGGCGTCCGGGTGGCTGACCAGCCAGCGCACCGGAGCGTCCGCGGCGGTCGCCCGCTCCCCGATCTCCGCGTCCACAAGCGCCAACCCGGCCCCGCAGTGCCGCAGTTGGCGCTCCACCTCGGCCGTCTGCAGCTTGTGGTTGACGGGCACAAGGGTGGCCCCCACATACCAGGCGCCGAAGGCCGCGAACAGAAACGCCGGGGTGTTGTACGTCATCACCGCGAGCCGGTCGCCCGAGCGCAGCCCCGCGTCCCGCAGCACGGTCGCGGCGCGCCGGGCCGCGTCCGCGAACTCCCGGTAGGTCCAGCGCTGTTCGCGGTGGACGACGGCCTCCTTGTCGCCCGCCGAGAGGACGGCGTTGTCCAGCAGGGTGCTGAGGTGCATGGCGTTCTCCTGACGAGCGGGGCCGGTGTCGAGGCCGGAGGCCGGGGTGTGCGGAGTCCGGGCCGGAGCCGGGGCGGGGCTGTGCGGGAAGCTATGAATGATGGTTCACTTCTTTCATGGCCTACCGCAAGACCCCTGCCGAGATCCGTCGCCTCGAAGCCGCCCGCGAGCGGCTCGTCGCCTGTGCCACCGAAGTCGTCGCCGAGGTGGGCTGGGCGCAGGCCTCCGTCTCGGCGGTCGCCGACGCCGCCGGGATCGCCGCCGGCTCCGTCTACCAGCACTTCCCGTCCAAAGCCGCGCTCGCCGTCGAGGTGTTCCGGCTCGCGGCGGGCCGTGAGGTGGAGGTGCTCGGCGAGGTCCTGCACGCGCCGGGCGAGCCCGTCGAGCGCCTCAGCCGCGCCGTCGAGGTCTTCGCCCGCCGCGCCCTGGAGAACCGCGGCCTCGCGTACGCCCTGCTCGCCGCCCCCGCCGAACCCGCGGTCGGCGCCGAACGCCTGGAGTTCCGGCGCCGCTATCGCTCGCTCTTCGCCGAGGCGGTGCAGGAGGGCATGGCATCGGGCCGACTGCCCCGGCAGAACGGCGAGATCACCGCGGCCGCGCTCAGCGGCGCGATCGGCGAGGTGCTCGTCGACCCGCTGGGCGCTCCCGAGTCGAGCGCCGTCGAGGAACTCGTCGCCGAACTGACCGCCATGACCCTGCGCTGTGTGGGCGCACCACATAACTGACCGCCCGCGCCCCGCGCCCGACCCCCCGCGCCCGACCCCCTGCGCCCGCCTCTCGCGCCCGACCCGCGAACCCCTATGGAGGAGCCCCACATGACGACGGCCGCGCCGACCAGCCGCCCCACCGCCGCGACGCACGAAGTCACCAACCAGGCACCGCCGTTGACGGGCCACGACGCCGCCGACGACCCGGTCCTGACGGAGGGCGTCCGCCGCGAGGGCGCCGACTGGCACCTCGACGACCTGCACCGCTTCGGCCGCTACGCCGGCAGCGAGGAGGCCCGCACCTGGGCCGACCAGGCCAACCGGTATGAGCCCGAACTGCGCACCCACGACCGCTACGGCCACCGCGTCGACGAGGTCGACTTCCACCCCGCATACCACTCCCTGATGACCGCCACCGTCGGCGCCGGCGCGGCCGGCTCCGCCTGGGCGGACGAACGGCCCGGCGCACATGTGGCCCGCGCCGCCACGTTCATGGTCGCCACCATGCTGGAGCAGGGCCACATGTGCCCGGTCTCCATGACGTACGCCGTCGTCCCCGCCCTGCGCAACGCACCCGAACTCGCCAAGACGTACGAACCGCTGCTCACCAGCACGGTCTACGACCCGGGCCTGCGCACCCCCACCGGCAAGCGCGGGCTGCTCGCCGGGATGGGCATGACGGAGAAGCAGGGCGGCACCGACGTCCGCGCCAACACCACCACCGCGACCGAACAGGCCGACGGGACCTGGCGGTTGCGCGGCCACAAGTGGTTCACCAGCGCCCCGATGAACGACCTGTTCCTCGTGCTCGCCCAGGCGCCCGGCGGCCTCTCCTGCTTCCTCGTGCCGCGCGTCCTGCCCGACGGCAGCCGCAACACGTTCCGCATCCAGCGCCTCAAGGACAAGCTCGGCAACCGCTCCAACGCGTCCAGCGAGCCGGAGTTCGACGACACGGTGGCCTGGCTCGTCGGGGCCGAGGGCAAGGGGGTGCGCACCATCATCGAGATGGTCACGATGACCCGCCTCGACTGCGTCCTCGGCTCCGCCGGACACATCCGCGAGGCCCTCGCCCAGGCCGCCCACCACACCCGGCACCGCTCGGTCTTCGGCGCGAAGCTCATCGACCAGCCGCTGATGCGGAACGTCCTCGCCGACCTCGGCCTGGAGTCCGAGGCCGCCACCACCCTCGGCCTGCGGCTCGCCGGCGCCGCCGACCGGGCGCAGCGGGGCGACTCCCAGGAGCGCGCCTTCCTGCGCCTGGCCACGGCCGTCTCCAAGTACTGGGTGTGCAAGCGGCAGCCCGCGCTCGTCGCCGAGACCCTGGAGTGCCTCGGCGGCAACGGCTACGACGAGGCCTCCGGCATGCCGCGCCTCTACCGCGAGGCCCCCCTCAACGGCATCTGGGAGGGCTCCGGCAACGTCAACGCCCTCGACATGCTGCGCGCGCTGACCCGCGAGCCGGAGTCCCTCGAGGCGTTCCGTGCGGAGATCGAGTCCGCGAGCGGCGCCGACGCCCGACTCGACGCCGCCTGGCGGGAGTTGAAGAACCACCTTTCCCTCACCGAGGACGCCCCGCTGCGCGCCCGCCGCGTCATCGAACGCGCGGCGCTCGTCCTGCAGGGCTCCCTCCTCGTACGGCACGCGCCCGCCGCCGTCGCCGACGCGTTCTGCGCGTCCCGCCTGGCCGGCGACCAGGGCCTCGCCTTCGGCACGCTGTCCCCGGGCACGGACTTCGCGGGAATCCTGCAGCGACTGCCCGCCTGAGCGGCACGGCGGGCGGGGCCGCCTGGGCCCCGCCCGCCACGTGTGCGCCCGCCACGTGTGCGCCCGCCACGTGTGCGCCCGCCACGTGTGCGCC
>NZ_JASCIQ010000012.1 GCF_029968035.1 Streptomyces cavernicola
CTCCCGGCGCGGGGCCGTCGCCACGAACGGGTGACGCCGCCGAGAGCGGGAACTCCCTTGCTGCGGCGGCCCGTTGAGCCGGTATGAGCGAAGTGAACCGCGAGGGGTATTCCGGTACGGGGCCGGGGGCGATCACGCCCGACGGCTGCGCGGTGGAGCTGTACGCGAGACTGCAGGCGGGCGGGGAGCCGGACGTCATCGCGGGCGCTGTGCCGCCCGGCGCTCACCTTCTCGAACTGGGTTGCGGCGCAGGGCGGATGACGCGCCCGCTCGCCGAGCGCGGCTTCACCGTGACCGCCGTGGACGAGTCGGCGGAGATGCTGGCGCACGTCGAGGGCCTGGCCGGGGTGGACCGTGCGGTGCGCAGCCCATCGAGGCGCTCGACGGGGGAGTGCTCGGCCGGCGGTTCGACGTGGTGCTGCTCGCCTCGTTCCTCGTGCACGCCGCCGATCCCGCGGTGCGGGACGGGATGCTGGGGGCCTGCCGCAGCCATGTGAAGGACGACGGCTGCGTCCTGATCCAACGCGAAGGCGCCGACTACCACACCGACCTGCCGAGAGAACGCGTCGATCCCGCCGGTTACACCGTCCGCATCGTGTCGTCCACGCCGGTCGGCGACGGGGTCAACTCCGTGCACGCGCAGTACATATGGCCGGACACCACCTGGACGCACACGTTCCGGGCCCGGGTGCTGAGCACGGCCGAGTTCGAGGAGCAGCTCGCGCGGGCCGGTCTCGCGGTCGACCGCTACCTGACGGATGACGGCACGTGGGTGCGGGCGCGACCGGTGCGGTGAGGCATGAGAGGAGGCGCACCCTGTCGCCATGACCTCCGCCTCCCCGCCCGATGCCGTGCGGGACCGTGCCGCGCGCGCCGAAGGAAGAGGCGGCGGCGGTGGGCTCGTGAAGGTCGTGCGCCGGGTGCTCGATAGGGTGTGGTCCGGGCGAGCCGGTTGTGGTAACCAAGCATCGTTCAGACGCTGTTGACGGAACGTCAACGCCCAACGCCCATCCCCCACAAGCAGCTTGGCGCTGCCGACGACCCTTTGGAGCCCTCTGTTGGAGCCCGAGCCCTCTGCCGAGTCCTCTGCCGAGCCCTCCGCCGTGGCCGAGAACGCCGGAGTCGGCCGGCGCAAGCTGCTCGCATACCTGGTGGCCGCCCCCACCCTGACGGTCGCGGTCCGCGTGGGCGCCGACGCCTGGGCGCCCGAGGCCGCCGCGGCCACCCCCCAGGCGACCGCTGAGGGCGCCGCCCCCGCCGCGCTCCCGGACCTGCTGCCTGACCTCGGCGACGTGCTGATCCTCGCCGCCGCGCCCACCTCGCACCTGCTCACCCTGGAGCTCGACGAGGACGGCACGGCCCGCTTCGGACTGCCCAGGGCCGAGGTCGGCCAGGGCCTCACCACGGCCGTCGCGATGCTGATAGCCGACGAGTTGGACCTCCCCCTCGACAAGGTGCGGGTCCGACTCGACGACGCCCGGCCCGAGTTGCTCTTCAACCAGCTCACCGGCAGCTCCAACTCGATCCGCGCCCTGCACCGCCCGGTACGCGCAGCGGCCGCCGCCGCCCGCGCCCGCCTCGTCGCGACGGCCGCCCGCCAGTGGGGCGTCGACGCCGCGGACCTCACCACGCGCGACGGCGCCGTGCACGCCTCCGACGGCCGGACCCTCGGCTACGGCGCCCTCGCGAAGAGCGCCGCCGCCCCGCGTACGACGGAAGCGCCGGACGTCACGCTGAAGGCCGCCGGCGACCAGCAGGTCGTCGGCCGCCCCACCAACCGCATCGACGCCCGCGCGATCGTCACCGGCCGCAAGGAGTACGCCCTCGACCTGGACGTGCCCGGCGCCAAGCCCGCCATGGTCCGCAGGCCGCCCACCGTCAACGGCACCGTCGCGCAGGTCCACAACGCCGCCGACGTACGCGCGATGCCCGGCGTGCTCGACGTCGTGGAGATCCCGACCGGCGTGGCCGTCGTCGCCGAGACCTTCGGGCAGGCCCTCGCCGGCAAGGAGGCGCTGCGCGTCGACTGGGGCGCGGGCACCGTGGACGAGCTGTCCCACGACGACATCAAGGCCGAGCTCCGCAAGGCCGCCCCCGACTTCCTGCCGCCGCTGCTCGTCCAGCACATCGACGCCGAGTACGACTTCGCACCGGTCAGTCACGCGCCCCTGGAGACCAACAGCGCGGTCGCCGACGTACGCGACGACCGGGCCACCGTGTGGACGGCCGCGCAGTCCCCGATCGCCGCGCGGGCCGCCGTCGCCAAGGCGATCGGACTGCCCGCGTCCCGCGTCGACTTCCATGTGGTGCAGGCGGGCGGCTCGTTCGGGCGGCGCCTGTTCTTCGACGCGGCCGTCGAGGCGGCGCAGGTGTCCAAGGCGGCGGGCCGTCCCGTACGCCTGATGTGGTCGCGGGTCGACGACATGCGGCACGGGCGGATGCGGCCGCCCACGCACCACAAGCTGCGCGTCACCCACACCCGCGACAAGCCGCTGTCCCTGCAGCACCGGGTGGCGTCCGTCGAGACCGACACGGGCCACGGCATCGGCGACGCGCTCACCGCGGGGCTCACAGAACTCCCCGCGGGCAACGAGACGTTCGCGCAGACCATGTTCCGGCTCTCCATGCGTTCCCCGTACGACCTCGGGGCCACCGCGCAGACCCTGACCGAGCTGCCGCTGAAGCTGCACACCGGCTCGTGGCGCAGCGTGTACTCGGGCACCGCGCGGGCCGCCGAGGAGATGTTCCTCGACGAGGTGGCCGAGAAGCTCGGCGCGGACCCGGTGGAGTTCCGGCGTGCACGGCTGAAGAACGAGGCGCAGCGCAAGGTGCTCGACACGGCCGCCGCCGACTGGGGCCGGGAGCTGCCCGAGGGCGTCGCCCAGGGCGTCGGCTTCCACGAGGAGTACAAGTCGCGGGTCGCGTTCCTCGTCGAGCTCGACGCGCGCGACCCGAAGGCGCCGCGGGTGACGCGCGCCGTGATCGCCGTCGACGTGGGCCGGGCCGTGAACCCGCGCGGCGTCGAGGCGCAGATGCTCGGCGGGCTCACCGACGGCATCGCGACCGCGCTGCGGGCGGGGCTGCACTTCGACAAGGGCCTGCCCCTGGAAGGCAGTTACTCGCAGTTCCACTACGCGCGGCAGAAGGACTCCCCGCAGGACGTCACCGTCCACGTCGTCGAGTCCGACGCCGAGCCGGGCGGGGTCGGTGAGCTCGGCGTGCCCGCCGCGGTCGCCGCGATCGGCAACGCCTACGCCCGTGCGACCGGCACCCGCGCCCGCAGCTTCCCCATCCTGTTCGACGTCGACTTCGAGCCGTTCCCGCGCTGAGCCGCGGCGGCACCCCGCTGAGGAGTTCTCCCTTGCCCGCACAAACCTTCACCGTGAACGGCGAGCAGGTCACCGTCGACGCCCCCGACGACCTGCCGCTGCTCTGGGTCCTGCGCGACCTGCTCGGCATCCGCGGCCCCAAGTACGGCTGCGGCATCGACGTCTGCAAGGCCTGTACGAGCCATCTCGACGGCGAGGCGGTCAACCCGTGCGCCGTGCCCGTCTCCGAGGCGGCGGGCCGCGAGGTCACCACGATCGAGGGGCTCGCCGACGGGGAGAAGCTGCACCCCGTGCAGGAGGCGTGGCTGGAGCAGGACGTCGCGCAGTGCGGCTACTGCCAGCCGGGGCAGATCATGGCGGCCGTCGCGCTCCTCAAGCGGACGAAGAACCCGACGGACGAGGAGATCGACGCGATCGCCAACGTGTGCAGGTGCGGTACGTATTTCCGCATACGGGAAGCGATCAAGTCCGCGGCGGATCGGATGAGTTGAGGTCGTCCGCGGTGCGTGCGGGTTGTCCGGGGCTCGGTACCGGGGCTGCGCCCCAGGCCCCGGCTCTCATCGGCCTGCGGCCTCGTCCTCAAACGCCGGACGGGCTGGGTTCAAGCGCCGGGCAACCGCGAGTTGAGTGCCCGCAGCCGCTCCATCTCCCTGCGGTCCCGCTTCGTCGGGCGGCCCGTGCCCGGGTCGCGCACGCCCGCGGGGGCGACCGCCTCGCGGGGCGGCGGCGGGGGGCTGTTGTCCACGTAGCACTCCACGGCGACCGGGGCGCCGACGCGCTTGCGGATGACGCGCTTCACCACGACCACCCGGTCCCGGCCCGCGTACCGCAGCCGCACCTCGTCGCCGGCCTTCACCGGGTGCGCCGGTTTGACCCGGTCGCCGTTGACGCGGACGTGGCCGCCGCGGCAGGCCGTGGCCGCGGCCGAGCGGGTCTTGATCAGGCGCACCGACCAGATCCAGGCGTCGACGCGCACGCTGCCGCCGCCGTCCTGCGGCTGCCCGGAAGGGCGCTGGGAGGCGGGCGCGGCGGCCTTGTCGGACTGCGAAGTCATGCCCGCACTGTAGTCCTCGGGGGCGTCCCGACGCCGCCGAGATTTCCGGGCCGCGGATACGTACCGTGGTGACATGTCGGACGTCCACGACTCCACCGCTCCCGTCGCCCTCGTCACCGGCGGCAACCGCGGCATCGGCCGCGAGGTCTGCCGTCAGCTCGCCGGCCTCGACCACGTCGTGCTGCTCACCGCCCGCTCCATGAAGGCGGCGGAGAAGGCCGCGGCCGAGCTCGGTTCCGCCGCCGTCGTGCCGATGCAGCTCGACGTCACCTCGGAGGACGACCGGCAGCGCGTCGCCCGCGAGGTCGGGGACCGCTTCGGCCGGCTCGACGTCCTGGTCAACAACGCGGCCATCGCGTACGACACCTGGCAGCGGGCCGTCACCGCCGATCTGGACCTGGTGAGGGAGGCCGCCGAGACCAATCTGTACGGGCCGTGGCGGCTCACGCAGACGCTGCTCCCGCTGCTGCGGGCCAGCCGTCGAGGGCGGGTGGTGAACGTGTCGAGCGGGGCGGCGTCCCTCGCCGACATGGGCGCGGGCACTCCCGCGTACGCCACCACCAAGGTCGCGCTCAACGCCCTGACGCGGATGCTCGCCGCGGAGCTGCGGGCCGACGGCATCCTGGTCAACTCGGTCTGCCCGGGGTGGGTGGCCACAGACATGGGCGGACCCGGCGGCCGGCCCGTCGCGGACGGTGCGGCCGGGATCGTCTGGGCCGCGACCCTGCCCGGCGGCGGCCCCACCGGAGGGTTCTTCCGCGACGGGGTGCGGGTGGAGTGGTGAACGACCCGTCCGGCAGCCCGAACCCGAACCGCGACGACCCGGATGCCGGTCTCGACGCCGGCCCCGCCCCACCCGCGGGCCCCGGTCCTGGTCTCGGTACCGGTGGGCCGTATCCCGACCTGCGCGCCCTCGACCGCGACCTCATCCGCTGCCGCAGGTGCCCGCGGCTCGTCGCCTGGCGGGAGGAGGTCGCCCGTACGAAACGGGCCGCGTTCGCCGACGAGACGTACTGGGGGCGGCCCGTGCCCGGGTTCGGGCCGCCGGACGCCGCGCTGCTGATCGTCGGCCTCGCGCCCGCCGCGCACGGGGGGAACCGGACCGGGCGGATGTTCACAGGGGACCGCTCCGGGGACGTGCTCTACCAGGCGCTGTACGACATCGGCCTCGCCTCGCAGCCCACCGCGACCGCCGTCGACGACGGCCTCGCCCTGCACGGCGTGCGCGTCACCGCGCCCGTGCACTGCGCCCCGCCCGCCAACAAGCCGACGCCGCGGGAGCGGGACGACTGCCGTCCCTGGCTGGTGCAGGAGCTGCGGCTGCTCGCGCCCACGCTGCGCGCGGCGGTCGTGCTCGGCGCCTTCGGCTGGCAGGCGGCGCTGCCCGCGTTCGCCGCGGCCGGCTGGGAAGTGCCCCGGCCGCGGCCCGCCTTCGGCCACGGCGCCCGTACGACCCTGCGGGGCGGGGCGGGTGCGCTCGACCTGTTCGGCTGCTTCCACGTCAGCCAGCGCAACACCTTCACCGGACGGCTGACGCCCGCGATGCTCCGCGAGATCCTCCGCGAGGCGGCGACGGCGGCAGGGCTGCGACCAGTGGCTCCGCAGACGCAAGAGCAGACGCAAGAACTGGCGCAAGAACTGACACGCCAAACTGCACAAAAGGGGCGCAAAGAATAACTTGGGCCGGGTGACGGACATCGCTGACACCTCCCGCGCCACCGAAGCCCCGCCCGCCGCCGGTCCCGGAGCCGCCGCGTACCGGAATCTCCTCGTGGCCACCGTCGGCTTCACCCTGACCTTCTGGGCCTGGAACCTGATCTCGCCGCTCGGCGGGGCCTACAAGGACCAGCTCGGCCTGAGTTCCCTCCAACAGTCGCTGCTCGTCGCCGTGCCCGTGCTCGTCGGCTCGCTCGGCCGGGTCCCGGTGGGCGCGCTCACCGACCGCTACGGCGCCCGCCTGATGTTCCCGCTGGTCACGGCGCTCACCATCGTGCCGGTGCTGCTGCTCATCCCGGCGCGGAACTCGTACGCCGCGATGATCGGCGTCGGCTTCCTGCTCGGGCTCGGCGGCACGACCTTCGCGATCGGCGTCCCGCTGGTCAACTCCTGGTTCCCGCCCGCCAGAAGAGGCTTCGCGATCGGCGTGTTCGGCATGGGCATGGGCGGCGTCGCGCTCTCCGGCTACTTCACGCCGCGCATCGCGAAGCACGGCGAGAACCTGCCGTTCCTGGTGGTCGCCGCGGCCCTCGCCGTGTTCGCGGTGCTCGCCGCGATGCTGATCACCGACCGCCCGGACCGGCCGGTGCCCACCGCCTCGCTCTCCTCCCGCCTCGGCTCCGCCAGCGGGCTGCGCGTCACCTGGGAGCTGTCCGCGCTGTACGCGATCGGCTTCGGCGGCGTCGTCGCCTTCGGCGTGTACCTGCCGACGTACCTGAAGACCTGGTACGACCTCTCGCCCACCGACGCCGGTACCCGCGCGGCCGGATTCGCCCTGGTCACCGTCGTGTTCCGGCCGATCGGCGGCTGGCTCTCGGATCGCGCCCACCCGGCGCTCGTGACGGCGGGCGCGCTCGTCCTCGTGGCCCTCCTCGCGATCGCGCAGGCCTTCGACCCGGCCCTCGTGCCGGTGGGCACGTGCTGCCTGCTCGGCATGGCCGCCGGGCTCGGCGCCGCCAGCGGCAGCGTGTTCGCGATGGTCGCGCAGGTCACGCCACAGCCACAGGTCGGCTCCGTCACCGGCATCGTCGGCGCGGTCGGCGGCCTCGGCGGGTTCGTGCCGCCGCTGGTCATGGGGGCGATCTACAGCGCCAAGGACTCGTACTCGATCGGTTTCATGCTCCTGTCCGACCTGGCGCTCGCGGGCTGCGTGTACGCGTACGGGCGGATGCGGGGCGTGCGTCCGGAGTGAAGGGGCGGCGGGCGGGCGCTGTGGTCGTGGCTCAGTCCGGTACGACCGCGGTGGCCGTGATCTCGACCAGCTGCCCCGTATAGCCGAGCGTGGGGACGCCGATCAGGGTCGAGGAGTGCGGGCCCGAGGCGCCGGTGACCAGGCCCGACTCCTCCACGACGGCCCAGACCGCGGAGAGCGGGCCCGGCTCGTCCGCGACCACGTACACATCGGTGTACGCGACGAGCGAGAGGTCGCTGCCGACCGCCTTCAACTGCTCCTCGAGGTTGGCGAGCACCTGCCGGGCCTGTGCGACGTGGTCCCCGGGCCCGACCAGCTCGCCGTCCGCGTCGAGCGGCACCGAGCCCGCGAGGAACGCGAGCCGCGTGCCGGCCTCGACGACCGAGGCGTGCGCGTACCGGGGTGGGGTGAAGAGGGCGGGGACGACGCTGCGCCTGATCACGGTGGGCCTGTTCGCGGTGGGCTCGTTCGCGGTGGGCCTGTTCACGGTGCGGCCTCCTGGATGCCTGCCGACGTGCCTGCGGGGACTGCCGAGCGGATCATGTACGGGAGGGACCGCCCCTCGCACCCGATTTTCGCCGGGAATGCTCTGTACGGCAGGGGAGTTGCGCCCACCATGAAGGCAATCGCACTTGACGGCTACGGTTCCGCGGACGACCTGCACCTCGCCGAGTTGGCGCAGCCCAAGGTCGCGCCCGGTGAGGTCCTGATCCGCGTCCGCGCGGCCGGGGTGAACCCGGTCGACTGGAAGCTCGCCGCCGGCGGCCTCGACCCGATCATGGAGGCGCGCTTCCCGATGATCCCCGGCTGGGACGTCGCGGGCGTCGTGGAGGAGACCGGGCTCGACGCGACCGAGTTCGAGGTCGGCGACGAGGTGTACGGCTACATCCGCAAGGACTGGGCGCAGAACGGCGCGTACGCGGAGCAGGTCGCGGCGAGTGTGCGGATGCTCGCGAAGAAGCCCGCCGCCCTCGACTGGGAGCAGGCCGCGGGCGTCCCGCTCGCCGGGCTGACCGCGCTGCACGCGCTGCGCCGGATCGGCGTGGGGGCGGGGGACACCGTCCTGATCCACGCGGCCGCGGGCGGCGTCGGCTCGTTCGGCGTGCAGATCGCGGTCGCCGTGGGGGCCCGGGTGATCGGCACCGCGAGCGAGCGGAACCACGAGTTCCTGCGGGAGTTGGGGGCGGAGCCGGTGACGTACGGCGAGGGGCTTGCCGAGCGGGTGCGGGCGCTCGCCCCCGAAGGCGTGGACGCGGTCCTCGACTTCGTGGGCGGCGGGGTGGCGGAGGTGTCCGTGCCGCTCCTCAAGCAGGCGCCGCAGGGGGAGCGTTCGGCCCGGCTCGCGTCCATCGCGGACGGGGAGGTACTGGGCGTCGGCGGCCACCTCGTGTGGGTCCGGCCGGACTCGGAGGGGCTTGCGGAGCTGGCGGGGCTTGCGGATGCGGGGAAGTTGAGGGTGCATGTGGATCATGCGTTGCCGTTGGAGAGTGCGGGGGAGGCTTGGCGGCTCAGTCAGGAGGGGCGGACTCGGGGGAAGATCGTTCTGACGCTCTGAGCTTTTCCCCTCCCCGCCCCTTCCCGAAAGTCCTGCGGACAGCCCCGGGGCTGCGCCCCCGCCCCCGCTCGGGGCTGCGCCCCTGTCCCCCCGGCTTGGGGCTGCGTCCCCGCCCCCGCTTGGGGCCGCGCTCCGGACTCCGGTTGCTTTTCGGGTGCGGCGCCGTCGTGGTTGCTCGCGCAGTTCCCCGCGCCCCTTAAAGGCCAGCCCCTCCGGGGTTTGGCCCCGGGGCCCGGTCGTTCTTCGGCTGCTGCGCCGTCGTGGCTGGTCGCGCAGTTCCCCGCGCCCCTGACGGGGCTCGTATCGCCGCCCGAATTCAGCCCCTCCGGCGTTTGAGGAGCGGGGGTCCGGGGGCTGGCCCCCGTGCCGACGGCGGTCTTTCGGGAAGGGGCGGGGAGGGGGGAAGAGGAGGGCCTACGCCCCCAGGTGTGTGAGTAGGCCCGGCGTCGCAGGATACTCCCGCTCCTCCGGCAACAGGGCCCGTGCCGCGGCCAGTTGGCCCTCCCGTACGAGTGCGTGGATGGTGTGGGCCGTGGGCGTGACGTCGGTGATCGAGGTGATCCACTCGTCCGCGTAGCGCCGCGTCGCCTCGCCGGTCAGGCCGAGTTGGAGCGAGCGGTACGGCAGCGGCCGCAGGCGGATGTCGCGTTCCGGGTCCCACTGCACGCGCGCGGGTGCGCTCCGCAGCTCCTGGCGCCAGGCCTGCGCGTCGGCGTGCAGGTCCCGCTCGTAGTGCGAGAGGCAGGCGTTCCGCAGGGCCCACTCGAAGCCCGCGCGGTCGATCTCGACGGCGAGCACGGTCTGTTGGCCGTCCTTGGCGCCCCAGCCGCAGCGGTACATCATCCACAGGAACGAGGGCTTCACCCAGGTCATCCGGTCCCGCTTCCACGCGGCGGGGAAGTGGCCGTCGCGGGCGGCGGGGAGGCCGAGCGCGGGGGAGTAGGCCTGGTAGACGGTGACGGTGGTGTCGGTGTGGAGGGCGCGGATGCTTCGGGTGGCGATCGTCGTCGTCGCTTTCTGGTCGTGTTGACTCATATGGGTATGGTGCAGGAGCGAAGTCGTCGCGCGCCAATGAATTTTCGGTCGAGGGGCGGGCGGGGGCGCCGATAGTTTGGGTGCCATGGAGCACACCCCCACCCCCACAGGCGACGAGGCCTTCCTCGACCGGCTCGCCGAACCCCTCGCCGCGCTGCCGACCGTCGAAGCCGTCGCGCTCGGCGGCTCGCGCGCCCAGGGCAACCACACCGCCGAGAGCGACTGGGACCTCGCCGTGTACTACCGCGGCGCCTTCGACCCCGATCAACTCCGGCGTACGGCAACGGAGTTCGGCTGGGAGGGCGAGGCTTCCGAGATCGGCGGCTGGGGCGGCGGGGTCTTCAACGGCGGCGCCTGGCTCACCGTCGAGGGCCGCCGTGTGGACGTGCACTACCGCGACCTGGACGTCGTCGAGCACGAGCTCGCCGAGGCCGAACAGGGCAGGTTCCGGTGGGAGCCGCTGATGTTCCACCTGGCCGGCATCCCCAGCTATCTGGTCGTCGCCGAACTGGCCGTCAACCGGGTGCTGCGCGGCCGGCTCCCGCGCCCCGCCTACCCGCGGGCACTGCGGGAGTCCGCCCCCGCCGTGTGGCGCGAGCAGGCCGCGCTCACCCTCATGTACGCCAAGGCCAACCACGCCCCGCGCGGCCGCCTCACCGAGGTCGCGGGCGCGCTCGCCGTCGCCGCGGCCGGGGCGGCGCACGCGGTGCTCGCGGCGCGCGGCGAATGGGTCACCAACGAGAAGACGCTGCTCGCCCGCGCCGGACTGCGCGCCGTCGACACCCTCGTCGAGAGCCTCACCCCCGAACCGGAGGCCCTGGTACGGGCGTTGGAGGAGGCCGAACGCGCCCTGCTCGCGGCATGACGAAGGGCGGGCCGGGCGTCGTGCCTCGACCCGCCCCCGTAGAGCCCTACTTGCCCGCGACCGCGCCCGGCTTGGGCAGGCCGCAGCCCTCAGCGCTCAGGTCGATCTTGCTGCCCGCGCCCACGCACGGCACCATCTGGTACGTCTGCTGGGCGTAGTTGATGCCCTTGCGGACCGTGATCTCGCCGTTCTCGTCCACCTCGCACGGGTTGTTGACCGTGCACTCCTCGCCGCTCTCGTTGCCCGTGTTGTTCACGGCGACGACCTTGCCGGTGGCGTCGTCCACGACCGGGGAGCCCGAGGTCCCGCCGATCGTCTTGCACGCGTCGGTGTAGCGGACCGAGTCCTTCCAGGTCCAGTCGCCCTCCTTGAGGGTGGGCACGAACCCGTCGATGTTGCAGCTGTACGTCTTCTTCCAGTACCCGGAGACGACCGTGATCGCGGTGCCCGCGGTGGGGTGCTCCGCGTTCAGCTCCAGGGCCTTGATCCCGTACTCGCTCTCGATCTGCTCGTACGTCGAGGTGAGTTCGTACAGCGAGACGTCCGTGTCGGTCATCGTGCCGTACGCGAGCTTGCTCGCCTTCAGCGTGCCGACCTCGGCGCCCGAGGCGTCGAGCAGGTCGAAGGTGCGGCTCGACGGCTGGTCCACGAGGACCTCGCCGGGACCGGGCATCCCGCCCTCCAGGCAGTGCCCGTTGGACATCACCAGGGCCGGGTCACCGGGCTGCGCGTCGGGCGTGCGGACGACCGAGCCGGAACAGTTGCTCAGCGCCACCGTGCCAGCGAAGTCGACGGCCTGCGGCTTCTGCTTGCCCTTGCCGAGCACCTCGTCCAGGGCGGTGCCGAGCGACTCGGCCTCCGTGCTTCCCGTGGCCGCCTTGCCGGGCGTGGCGGAGTGGTTGTCCTGCGCCGAGACGTCGCCCTGCGCCACGGCGGGAGCGGCGCCCGCGCCGGCCAGGAGGAGCGCGGCGGCGAACGCGCCGACGAGAGGTTTCTTCATGTGGGGGTCCCCTCTGTGGCCGAGAGCCTTGGCGCCCTCGGCGTTGTCATGCGCATTCTTATGCGGTGAACGCTCCGCGGACAACCGTCCGCGCCTGTCGGACAGTTGGTTGACACGTACCGGCGGCCGGGTGAGAGTCACGCGGTGGAGATCATGGATCTGACGGGCAGTGAGCGGCGGGTGTGGGAGGCGTTCCCCAGCGGCGCCCGGATCGACCTCACCGCCGAGCCCGAGGAGAGCCGGACCCTGCGCGCCCAGGTGCTGCGCGCCCTGCTCCTCGGCGACCACCGCAGCGACGGCGAAGTGGCCGCCCTGCGGGTCGCCGGCGCCCGGATCACCGGCACGCTCCAACTGCGCTACGCGGTGGCCGAGTCCGCGATCACCCTCCTTGCCTGCACGTTCGAAGAACCGCCCGATCTGTACGGCGCCGAGCTGCGCCAACTCAACCTCAGCCACTGCACCCTGCCCGCCCTGCACGCCGCCACCGTCCGCGTCGACGGCGTCCTGCGCATCACCGGCTGCCGCATACCAGGGCCGGTACGGCTCGGCGGCGCCCGGATCGCCGGCGCGTTCTTCCTCGACCGGGCCGAACTGGGGCCGACCGAGGGGCAGTTGGCCGAGCCGACCCTCCAGCTCAACCAGGCGACCGTCGGACACGACGTGCACGGCCCCGGCCTCGTGGCCCACGGCGAGGTGCGGCTCCAGGGGGCCGCCGTCAGCGGCGCGGTGCAGCTGAACGACGCGTTCCTCGACAACCCCGGCGGCGACGCCCTGTCCGCGAAGACCCTCGCCGTCGGCTCCGACGTCCACGGCATGCGGCTGCGCGCCCTCGGCCGGGTCAACCTGCGCGGACTCCAGGTGCCCGGCCAGCTCAACTTCGCGTTCGCCCGGTTCGCCAACCCCGGCGGCACCGCGCTGCGCGTCAGCAGCTCCGTCATCGGCGAGCTGTGGCTGCGCGAGGCCCCGCGCATCGACGGCGAAGTGACCCTGCGCCGCTCCCAGATAGACCTCCTGAACATCCCCCCTGAGGCCTACCCGGACACCGTCCGCCTCGACGGCCTCGTCTACACCACCCTCGACCCGCACGAGCCCGCCGAACGCCGACTCGACCTCCTGGAACGCGAGTTGGAGGGATACGTCCCGCACGCCTACGAGCAGCTCACCACCGCCTACCGCCGGGTCGGCGACGACGCGGCCGCCCGTACCGTCCAGCTCGCCAAGCAGCGCCGGCACCGCGCGACCCTGCCCGCGTACGCCAGGGCCTGGGGGCATCTGCAGGACGTCACCGTCGGCTACGGCTTCCGCCCCGTGCGGGCCGCGGGCTGGCTCGCCTCGCTGCTCCTGCTCGGCACCCTCGCGTTCGTCCTCGACGCCCCGCGCGCGCTCAAGCCGGACGAGTCACCGCCCTTCAACGCCCTCGCGTACACGCTCGACCTGCTCCTTCCGATCGTCGACCTCGGCCAGGAGAAGGCGTACGCGCCGGACGGCGGCGCGCAGTGGCTCGCGTACGGGCTGATCGTCACCGGCTGGGTGCTCGCCACCACCATCGCGGCGGGCGTGACTCGGACGATCAGCCGACAGTGAGCGGCGCGCGGCTCCGGCGCGCGGGATGATCGGGACATGACGCGGGACGAACCGGACACCAGCCGAGCCGAGGAACCCCCGACCGCCGCCGGAGCCCTGCGCACCCGGAGCGCCGCCGGCCGCTGGGTGCTGCTCACCACCGTCCTCGGCTCCGCCATGGCGCTGCTCGACTCGACGGTCGTGAACGTGGCGCTGCCGCGGATGGGCGCCGACCTCGACGCCGATCTGGCCGCGCTGCAGTGGACCGTCAACGCGTACATGCTCATCCTCGCCGGGCTCATCCTGCTCGGCGGCGCCCTCGGCGACCGCTTCGGGCGGCGGAAGGTGTTCGTACTCGGCGTCGTCTGGTTCGCGGCCGCCTCGCTGCTGTGCGGGCTCGCCCCGAACGCGGGCGTCCTGATCGCCGCGCGCGCCCTGCAGGGCGTCGGCGGCGCGCTCCTCACGCCCGGCTCGCTCGCCCTGATCCAGGCCTCCTTCCACCCCGACGACCGGGCGCGGGCGGTCGGCGTCTGGTCCGGGCTCGGCGGCGTCGGCGCGGCCGTCGGACCGTTCCTCGGCGGCTGGCTGGTCGACGGACCCGGCTGGCGCTGGGTGTTCCTGCTCAACGTGCCGCTCGCCACGCTCTGCGTCCCCGTCGCGCTGCGACACGTGCCGGAGTCGCGCGGCGGCGAGGAGTCCCGCGAGCACTCCTTCGACGTGCTCGGCGCGGCCCTCGGCGCCCTCGCGCTCGCCCTGCTCACCTACGCCCTGATCGCCGCCCCCGACGGCGCCGCCTCCCCGGCCGTGCTCGGCTCCACCGTCGCCGGGCTCGTCCTCGCCTGGCTGTTCGTGCGGGTCGAGCGGCGCCGCCCCGAGCCGATGCTGCCGCCTTCGCTGTTCCGGATCCGCCTGTTCACCGCCGTCAACGTCGTCACCCTCTGCGTGTACGGGGCGTTCGGCGGCTTCTTCTTCCTGGCCGCGCTGCAGCTCCAGGTCGTCGCGGGCTACTCGGCCCTCGGCGCCGGCGTCGCGCTCCTGCCCACGACGATCCTGATGCTGCTGCTCTCCGCCCGCTCCGGCGATCTGGCGCAGCGGACCGGGCCGCGCCTGCCGCTCACCGTCGGCCCGCTGCTGTGCGCGGCGGGCATGCTCCTGATGCTGCGGGTGGACGGCGCGCACGCCTCGTACGTCGCCGACGTGCTGCCCGCGATGGTCGTGCTCGGGCTCGGCATGGTCACCCTCGTCGCGCCGCTCACCTCGACCGTCCTCGCCTCGGTGGACACCGCGTACGCCGGTCTGGCCAGCGGGGTCAACAACGCGGCCGCCCGTGCCGCCGGACTCGTCACCGTGGCGGCGCTGCCGCTCCTGGTCGGCATGGGGCCCGAGGCGTACCGCTCGGCGGCGGAGTTCGGGAGTGCGTTCCGGCGCGCGATGCCGCTGTGCGCCGGGCTGCTCGCGCTCGGCGCGCTCGTCGCGTGGTGGACGGTGCGGGCGCCCGAGGCGGAGCGGGCGGAGCGCTGCCACCCGGAGTGCCGGACGAACTGCGCGGTCGCGTCGCCACCGCTGGAGCCGCCGGAGGCGGCGGGGGAGGGCGGCGCTGCGGGGTCGAGCGATCCGGCCTGACTCCCGGCCGGATCCCGTACGGCTCTCGGCTGGTTCCCGTACGGCTCTCGTACAGCCTCTTGACCGTGGCCCGTCAGCCGCTATGGTCTAGGCGCAAGGTCTAGACCAAGACTGAGCGTGAACTCCCGTCGCGGGCCGCCGAGTCGGCGCCCTGGCGGCCCGCCGGGCTGCGCACCTTCACGCTCCTTCACCTCCCCCACACCGTGAAGGAGTAGCCATGCAGAGGAACCGTAAGCTCGCCTTCGCCTTCGGCGCGGGCATAGCGCCGCTCATCGCGCTGACCCTGTCGACCGGCACCGCGAGCGCCCACGGGTACGTCAACTCGCCGCCCAGCAGGCAGGCGCAGTGCGCCGCGGGCACCGTCCCGTGCGGTGCGATCAAGTACGAGCCGCAGAGCGTGGAGGGCCCCAAGGGCCTGAAGAGCTGCAGCGGCGGCAACGAGGGCTTCGCCGAGCTGGACGACGACAACAAGGGCTGGTCCGTCACCCCGGTCGGCAGCTCCCAGGACTTCACCTGGAAGCTGACGGCCCGGCACGCCACCAGCACCTGGGAGTACTACGTCGGCGGCAGCAAGGTCGCCGAGTTCGACGACGGGGGTGCGAAGCCGGGTGAGACCGTCACGCACAACGTGAACTTCGGCGGGGCGAGCGGCAAGCAGAAGGTGCTTGCCGTGTGGAACATCGCCGACACGTCGAACGCGTTCTACGCCTGCATCGACGTCAACATCGGCGGTTGAGCGCGCCGTTGACGCGCTGACCGTCGATCGCGCTCCGCGCGCTGGTCTCCCCTCCCCGCCCCTTCCCGAAAGACTGCCGTCGGCTGTTGTTCGGCTGCGGCGCCGTTGTGGCTGGTCGCGCAGTTCCCCGCGCCCCTGAAAACCAGCCCCTGCCGGGGCTGAATCCAGCCGCAGCCCGCAAAATCCAGCCCCTCCGGCGTTTGAGGAGCGGGGGTCCGGGGGCTGGCCCCCGGAATCGGGGGCCGGGGCGGAGCCCCGTGGTGGGGTCCAGGGGCGGCAGCCCCGGGGAGCGGGGGCCGGGGGCGTAGCCCCGGGAGCTGTCCGCTGAGGACTTTCGGGAAGGGGCGGGGTGGGGAAAAGCTCATGCCCCCGGGCGTACCACCCGCAGGCGAGGCGGTGTCTGGACGGTGGGGTGCGGGGGTGCGGCGGCCTCGGGCCTCCCCGCCTCCTCGCCCCGCCGTCCAGGCGCGTGCAGGATCAACGTGAGCCGCGTGAGGCCGCGTTCCCGCAGCGCCCCCGGCGAGTCCGTGACGACCCGGCACGTCGTGCGGCCCCACTCCGGATCCGGATGCCGCACCCCCCGCACCGCGCCGTCGTGGTCGAGCGCGGCCGGGCCCATGCTGTGCATCCAGCGGGGCAGCCCCTGCTGGTAGGCCGCGTTCATCAGCGGGTCGCGCGCGATGTCCTCGCGGATGCCGCGCAACGTGGCGTCCTGCCCGTACGCGTCGAGCGCCGCCGAGAACTGAGCGAGCAGCGGCAGGCACCAGCCCGTCTCGTGCTCGCGCAGCACCGCCCCGGCGTCCGGGTGGAACAGCACGAAGCGCAGCAGGTTCTCGCCCGGCATCGCCGCCGCGGGCGACTCCCGTAACGCGGCGGGCTCCCGTACGTCCCGCACCTCCCGGAAGAGGTCCTCGTACGCCGAGTTGGCGGCGAGGACGTTCCACGCGCGGTCGAGGAGGAGCGACGGGTACGGCGTGGCGGCGATCAGCGCGGTGTAGTCGCGGAGGTAGGAGCGCAGCTCCAACTCGCGCTCCGCGGACGCCGGTTGGGTCTTGGCCGCGCCGTGGGGCCAGGTTTTCAGGGAGCCGGGGGATCCGGACGCCGGGTCATTCGTCATCGAGATCATTCGTCATCGAGACGCTGTCCCTCCGTGGAGTGAGACCGTTCGGTACGCGGATCCGCGGGGTGGATTCCCGCTGCGGACCCCGGACCGGTCGGCGGTGCTCCCCGCCCGGCGCGACCGGCCGTCACGTACTTCGTTGAAAGCGATACTCCTTCTCCCGGAGACCGCATGTCAATGATCGTGGCATTTCCCGCTGCCGGCCGATCGCTTTGCGCCACAGCTGTGGCAAGCCTTGGCCGGGAAGCAGCGGACCGACTAGCCTCCGGGCAGCCCCGGTTGTTGTCCGAAGCCGGTACGGCGCGGGGGCCGGGTGGCCCGACTGCGCCCGGAACAGGGGGAGTTACCCGAGGTGAGGCGCCGTACGCAGGGTTCGGCGCAGGCGACTCGACCGCATGGAACGACAGTTGGCCTGATTCGACATTCGCAGCTCTATTCGCAGCTTTCGCAGCTTTCGCAGCTTTCGCAGCTTTCGCAGCTTTCGCAGCTTTCGCAGCTTTCGCAGCTCTCGACGTAGGAGATCCACCGGTGACTGAAGACTTCTCGGTTCCCGGTCCGGCAGCCGCCGGGCCGCTCGCCGCGGTGGTCGCCCGAGTCGCCGAACTGGCCGACCGGCTCGGCGTGCCCCGCGGCGAGGCCTTCCGTCTCCCGAGGCTCTCCGCGGAGTCCGGGGTGCCCGTCGCGGTCGTCGAGGAGCTGCTCGCGGGGCGTCCCGCGGGCGAGGCCGACCTGCAGGCGCGCTTCCTGCAGCGTTTCGCCCTGCTGCGGAAGACCCGGCTCAAGCCTGACGGGCGCCGCTACACACAGCAGGAGATCGCCGACGGCGCGGGCATGTCACGGCAGCAGGCCGGCGCCCTCATCAACGGCGACCGGCGCCCCACCATGGAGCACTGCGCCGCCATCCAGCGCTTCTTCAAGGTGCACGCCGGGTTCCTCACCGCCGAGGACGCCGACGCCCTGACCGGTGTGCTGCGGCGCGTCGAGGAGGAGCTGCGCCAGCGCCGGACCCACCAGCCGGAGGAGCGCCCGCCGGTGGACGCGGCCGCGCCCGCCATCGACGCGGAGGGGACGCCCGCGGGCGACAACGCGGACGGCGCCGCCGCCGACGGCCCCGACGACCCGCTGCAGCGCCTCCTGCAGGACCACGGCGTGCGCGGCATCGCCTGGCGCGCCGCCCAACTGCCCACCGACAAGCACCGGGACACCGTCACGGAATGGCTGGACATGCTCCTTGAGAACGTCCGGCGGTCGGAGTCCTGATGACCACGCTCGGCAGGGCCCGTACGACCGGCGGAATCCGCGAGACCGGCGGAATCCGCAAGATCAGCGATATCCGTACGACCAGCGATATCCGTACGACCAGCGGTGTCGGCACGACCGTGGCAGGGAACGCGTCCGCAGGCCGCAGCGCCCGGCCGGCGGAGCACAGGAGCGAGGCACGGAGAGAACCGTGGGGATAGCGAAGGACATGCGCAGGCTCTGCGCCGACCTGCTCGCCGGAGTCGAGTCGGCCGCACCCACCCGCCCCCAGGACCTGCACGCGGCGCTGTGCGAGGCGATGAGCCGACGCCGTGGCCGTCCCGTGCGGCTGCGCGCCGCCTCGTTCCCGCCCGGCACCGCCAGCGGTCTGTGGCTCGACATGGCCGACCAGGACCTGATCGTGATCGAGGAGCGCACCGCCCCCGACCACCAACTCGTCATCCTCGGCCACGAGTTGTGGCACATGGAGGCCGGACACGCCGGCCATCACGTGGACGGCGCGGGCGTCGCCGCCCGGCTGCTCGCCGACGAGGCGGACCTGCGGGACACCGTGCTCAAGGTCGCGGCCCGTACGCACTTCGACCACGACGACGAGAGCGACGCCGAGAGCTTCGGGCTGCTCCTCGCCAGCAGATGCCGCGCCTGGCTGACCGAGGTCGACCAGGCGGGCCCCGCCGACCGCGACCGCCTCATCGGCCGCATCGAGGCATCCCTGGGGAGACGCCGACCGCGGGGCTGAGCTGCCAACACGCCTGCTCCGCAAGGGTGTTCAGGAGGTCGTCGACCGCGCGCCGAGCAGCTTCCGCGCCGCCGCATGCGCCCCCACGGCCGTCGCCGCCGCCAGGCCCAGGCTCAGCGCCGCGTCGGCGGCGGTCGTCGGCCGCAGCACGCCCGCACGGCGCAGTCGGCCGCGCGCCCACAGCGTGAACGGGACCACGAGCAGCGGCGAGGTGACCGACCCCGGCGTGTAGCCGCGTACCGCCGCCGCCTGGGCGAGGTGGACCAGACCGTGCAGGCCGAAGCCGCCGAGCACCGACTGGTAGTACGCCGAGCGGCCGCCCGTGCGGTGGCCGTCCGCCGCGGCCGAGGCCATCACGAGCCCCACCCCGGCCACCGCGAGGGCGAACTCCCGCCCGTGCATGCCCTCCATGCTCCGCCACAGCCGCTCCGGCACCTGCGGAAAGCGCCGCCGCAGCGCCGGCACCCGCGTCCGGGTCCAGCGCGGCACCGTCGCCAACTCCTCCAGGTCGTGCACCAGCCAGGCCGCGAAGAGGCCGAGCGTCACGGCGGTGGTGTCATCCGGCTTGCGTCCAGGGGCAGTTCGGTCCATGCCCGCAGTCTGCCGGAGGCCGCGGCGGCACACGCTGAGAGCCCCGGATCCGGTTCAGAAGTCGACACTCAGCCGGTCGTCGAGCCGTGCCACCGCCTCCTGGCCGTACGCCCGGACGTACGCCTCCCGGATCCGCTCCACCTGCCCGTCGCGCGCCGCCGCCGAGGCCTCCGGATACAGCAGGACCAGCTCGTACGAACGCTCCCGCTCCACCGTGCCGTGGGTGTCCCGCCACTGGCCGCGGCCGGTGTGCACGGTCAGGCCCTCGGGGAAGCGCGGCGTGACCTCGCGGTCGACGAAGGACATGAACTGCCGGTCCGTCACATCCGGTCCGCCGTCGGGGCGTTCGGTGCCGAACAGGAGCCTGGTCTCGACGTACGCGTCCCCACGGCCGCCGCCCGTCGGCTTCTCGTCGAGGGAGGCGTACGCGGCGGGCGCACCCACCGGCGGAAAGCCCCTACCGGTGCGCGGTCGGCGAAGGCGGTGCCGTGCGGGACGTGCGCATCCACAGCGGGACCGTGCCCGTGATCCGGCACAGCGTCAGATACAGCGGGATCGGCGGGGTGTAGGGCGCCGTGCCGTCCGGCCGGTGGACCAGGCGGGGCGCGCTCGGCCCGGCCGGGACCCGCGCCCCCGCCGCGTACCGCAGCGGAGCAGGCCAGTCGAGCGAGACCGACGAACCCGACGGCACGAGCCACCACCAGCGCGCGCCGTCCGCGTACACGACGCCGATCTGCGGCAGCCGGGCCCGCGCCTGGCGGCCGTACTCCTCGGGCATGCCCACGGCGTCGCAGCCGAGCGGGGCCGTCATGCCCTCGGGAAGTTCCAGGGGCACGTCATGGGGGAGGCGCGCGAGCGAGGCAAGCGTGGTCAGGGTCAGTACGCGCATGCGGTCACCCCGGCTCCCGTACGGGCGGCTACGGCTGCGGCGTCGGCGTTGTCGGCAGGGCGGGTCACGCGGCCGCCGTCCGGGCGGACCGCGGCAGCTCGGCCCAGACCATCAGGCCGGGCCCTTCCTCCTGGGCGCCCCACGCACGGCTCAGCGCGGAGACGAGCAGCAGGCCGCGGCCGTGGTCCTCGTCGGTGGAGCGCGCCGGGTGCGGATGGGGGCCGCCGTCCTGGCCGGGGCCCTCGTCGTGGACCACTATCCGGACATGGCCCGCGGCGGGGTCGTCCGTGAGGTCGCAGACGATTCTCCGGCTCACCGTGTGCACGAGGGCGTTGGTGACCAGCTCGGAGACGACGAGCGCCGCCGTGTCGCAGGTGTCGTCGCACACCGCGAAGCCCGACAGGTGTTCACGTGTCAGGCGTCTGGCGCGCGCCACCGAGTCGGCGCGAGCAGCGAGTTCGAAACGGCAGCGGCGGTCGCCGAAGGGCGCCCCGGCAGGGGACTGCACAGTCTGGGTCTTACCGAGTGCCACGGCCGGTTCCTAACGGGGCGGACGAGTTCACGCATGCCACTATCGCCGCGCCGCGAACACTTGGCAAGCGTCACTCTGAAAAGTGCAGAGTGCAGTGTGCCTCACGCGGAGCCCATGGCACACTGCTCCAGCGGACCCGTGCGACACCGCGCGGGCGGCAGAAATCCAGGTGATCGACCCCGGGACGACCGGCGGTCACCGACGACGGACCCAGGTGAAACGGAGGCAGGCAGTGAGCGAACCGCGGTCCGCTCCCACCGTGGGTCAGGTCGTTCTCGGCAAACGTCTCCAGGACCTCCGCGAGGAGGCCGGCCTCAAGCGCGAGGAGGCCGCCCGCGTCCTGCGCGTCGCCCCCGCCACGGTCCGCCGCATGGAGACCGCCGAGGTCACGCTGAAGATCCCGTACCTCCAGCTGCTCCTCAAGGCGTACGGCGTCGAGGACGAGGAGGCCGACGCCTTCGTCACGCTCGCCGAGGAGGCGAACAAGGCCGGCTGGTGGCAGCGCTACCACGACATCCTGCCGAGCTGGTTCTCCATGTACGTCAGCCTGGAGGGCGCCGCCAGCCTGATCAGGTCGTACGAGCCGCACTTCGTGCCCGGTCTGCTGCAGACCGAGGAGTACGCGCGCGCGGTGATGCGCTCCGGCGCCGTCGGCAGGACCGACGACGCCGAGATCGAGCGGCATGTGGCGCTGCGCATGCAGCGCCAGGAGCTGCTCACCCAGGACGACGCCCCGAGGCTGTGGGTCGTCATGGACGAGACCGTGCTGCGCAGGACGGTCGGCGGTCCCGAGGTGATGCGGGCGCAGCTCGACCGCCTCCTGGAGGCCGCGAAGCTGCCCAACGTGACGCTGCAGGTCGCCGAGTTCGCCAAGGGCCACCACCCGGGCACCTACGGCCCGTTCGTGCTGTTCCGCTTCGGCGTGCCCGAGCTGCAGGACATGGTCTACGCCGAGTACCTCACCGGCGCGGTCTATCTGGACCGCCGCGCCGAGGTCGTGACGTACCTGGAGGTCATGGACCGGATGGCGGCGCAGTCGGCGACGGCACACCGCACGAAGGAGATCCTCCGCGATCTCCGCAAGGAGCTGTGAATGGACGGCGCGATCGTCGAGGACCACGCGCGCGAGGAGGGCCGTGTCTACAACGGCATGCCCGCGCGCGAGCTCGGCACGGAGGGCTGGCACAAGCCGTGGAGCGGCGGCAACGGCGGCAATTGCGTCGAGGCGATGAAGCTCGCCGACGGCCGGGTCGCGGTGCGCCAGTCCGCCGACCCGGACGGGCCCGCGCTGATCTACACCACCAGTGAGATCCACGCCTTCATCCAGGGCGCGAAGTCGGGGCAGGCCGACTTCCTGCTCTCCTGACGCTTCTCTTCTTCGCAGGTCCCTCTGCTTCTTCTCTTCGCAGGACCCTCCGCTTCTTCGGAGGTCCCTCTGCTTCTTCGCAGGACCCTCCGCTTCTTCGGAGGTCCCTCTGCGAGGTTGTCTCAGCGCGTGTCCGGGGGCAGGGCCGCGCAGAGCGCGTCCACGGCGGCCGGGTAGGCGTGCTCGGGCGGCGTCGCGTACCCCACGACCAGGCCCTCGCGCAGCGGACCGGGTGCCTTCGGGTGCCGGAAATCGGCCAGGCCGTCCAGGGCGAGGCCCTGCCAGTGGGCCGCCTTCAGCGTCGACTGCTCGGTGCCGGGCGGCAGCCGCAGCACCGCGTGCAGACCGGCCGCGACCCCGGTGACCGGAATGTGCGGGGCGCGCGCCGCGAGGGCCTGCACCAGGTGGTCGCGCCTGCGCCGGTAGCGCAACCGCATCCGCCGCACGTGACGGTCGTACGAGCCGGAGTCGAGGAAGTCGGCGAGCGCCAGCTGGTCGGTCACGCCCGTCCAGGCCTCCCGCTCGCCCTTGACCCGCAGCACGTCGTCCACCAGGTGCTCGGGCAGCGCCATCCAGCCCAGGCGCAGTGCGGGGGAGAGGCTCTTGCTGACCGAGCCGAGGTAGACCACCCGCTCCGGGTCGAGCCCCTGCACCGCGCCGACCGGACGGCGGTCGTAGCGGAACTCGCCGTCGTAGTCGTCCTCCACCACCAGGGCGCCACGCGCGCGTGCCCAGTCGACGGCGGCGGTGCGGCGCTCCGCGTGCAGCGGGCCGCCGGTCGGGAACTGGTGCGCGGGGGAGAGCAGGACCGCCCGCTGGTCCCCCAACTCGGCCGTGCGCGCGCCCTGTTCGTCCAAGGTCAGCGGAACCGTCCGTACCGCCGCGTCGGCGAGCAGCGCGCGATGGAAGGCGAGGCCGTACTCCTCCACGGCGAGCGGGCCCTTCAGGATGCCGTCGCCGGTGCCGCCCGCGCCGCCGAACAGCAGGCGCAGCGCGTGCGCGAAGCCGGAGCAGATGACGATCCGCTCCGGGGCGGTGCGCACTCCACGTGCGCGTGCCAGGTATTCCGCGAGCGCCGTGCGCAGCTCGATCCGGCCCTGCGGCGAGGCGGGCCCGAACGCCTCGTGCGGCGCCGCGTTCACCGCCCGCCGCACCGAGGCCAGCCATGCCGTACGCGGGAACGAGGCCGGGTCGGGCTGCCCCTGCCGCAGGTCGAACCGGGGCCCACGCGCGCGTGCGGGCGATTTCTTCGGTACGCGTACGGGGCTCGCGGGGGCGGCGCGCTCGGCGACCCGGGTGCCCGAGCCCTGGCGCGCGACGAGCCAGCCCTCGGCGACCAGCTCCGCGTACGCCTCGGCGACGGTGTTGCGGGCGATGCCCAGATCGGCGGCGAGGGCGCGGTAGGGCGGCAGGAGCGTCCCGGGCGCGAGGCGACCCGACCGTACGGCGGAGCGCAGCGCCTGCAGCAGGGCGGCGCGGCGGCTGCCGGTGGGCGGGAGGTCCAGGTGCAGGTCGGTGCCGGTACCGGCGTCTGTGTCGGTACCGGTGTCCTCGCCGGTGCCGTCGGCCGTGTCGGGCTGCCGCCCAGAATTGACCTCGGAAACTGCCATGGAATTGCACCCTACAGGGGGTCTTTCGGGGCCCTAGATTCAAGGTCATGAGCAACGAGACGATGTACGACACGACGTACGAGGCAACGAACCGCACCGCCCCCAAGCCGGCCCGGGTGAACTTCGCGCAGGCCGCCCCCCGCGCCTTCAAGGCGCTGATCGGCTTCGACGCCGCCGCTCGCGCGGGCCTCGCCCCGGCCCTGGTCGAGCTGGTCCAGATCCGCTCGTCGCAGCTGAACGGCTGCGCCTACTGCCTGCACATGCACACCGGCGACGCCCGCAAGGCCGGCGAGAGCGAGGAGCGCCTGCACATGGTGGGCGTCTGGCGCGAGGCCCGGCACTTCTTCACCGAGCGGGAGCAGGCCGCGCTCGCCCTCGCCGAGTCCGTGACCCTGGTCGCGGCGGGCGGAGTGCCGGACGAGGTGTATGCGGAGGCCGCCGCCCGCTTCAGCGAGGAGGAGCTGGCCCAGCTGATCGCCCTCATGACGGCCATCAACACCTGGAACCGCGTCGCCCTCGCCACGGCCAAGGTGGCGGGCACGGACGAGCGCGCGGGCAGCTGAAGTCCCGTACCGCAGAAGGGCGTTACGCCCGCATCGGGCGGGCGTCCGCCGTGATCGGTGCGGGCAGGCGGGAGGCGCCGGTCAGGTAGCGGTCCACCGCGGCCGCTGCCGCCCGGCCCTCCGCGATGGCCCAGACGATCAGCGACTGGCCGCGCGCCGCGTCGCCCGCCGCGTACACCCCGGGCACATCGGTCGCGAATCCGGAGTCCCGGCGCAGCGCCCCGCGCTCGTCCAGGTCGAGCCCCAACTGCCCGATCAGGCCGTCCTCTTGGGCGGGGCCGGTGAAGCCGAGGGCGAGCAGCACGAGGTCGGCCGGCAGGGTCCGTTCCGTCCCCGGCACCGGACGCCGCCCCTCCGGCTCCACCTCGACCAGGTGCACCTCCCGCACCCGGCCCGACGCGTCCCCGGTGAGCCGCAGCGTCGACGCCGCGAACAGGCGCGCGTCCGCGTCCGCCGCCGGGGCCGTGCCCAGGGCGCCCGCCTCCTCGTGCGCCGCCGAGAGCCGGTACACCTTGGGGTACGTGGGCCACGGCTCGGCGTCCTCGTCGCGCTCGGCGGCCGGCAGCGGGTAGATGTCCAGCTGCGAGACCGAGGCCGCGCCCTGCCGGACGGCCGTGCCCAGGCAGTCGGCGCCGGTGTCGCCGCCGCCGACGATCACGACGTGCCGCCCGGTCGCGGACAGCGGAGCGCGCGGGTCCGCCTGCGGGTCGTGGCAGGCGCGGTTGGCGTGCGGCAGGTATTCCATCGCCTGGTGGACGCCACTCAACTCCCGCCCTTCGACGGGAAGTTCGCGCCAGGCCGTGGCGCCTGTCGCGAGCACGAGCGCGTCGTGCCGGCGCCGCAGCTCGTCCGCCGTGACGTCCCGGCCCACGGTCACCGAGGTGCGGAAGCGGGTGCCCTCGGCCGCCATCTGCTCGATCCTGCGGTCCAGATGGTGCTTCTCCATCTTGAAGTCGGGGATGCCGTACCGCATCAGGCCGCCCGCCAGGTCGTCCCGCTCGTACACCACGACCGTGTGCCCCACCCGCGTCAGCTGCTGCGCCGCCGCGAGACCGGCCGGGCCCGAGCCGACGACGGCGACGGTGCGGCCGGTGAGCCGGTCCGGCGGCCGGGGCGGCGCGTAGCCGCGCTCCCAGGCCCGGTCGGCGATCGCCACTTCGACGTTCTTGATGGTGACCGCGGGCTGGTTGATCGCGAGGACGCAGCCCGCCTCGCAGGGCGCGGGGCACAACCTGCCGGTGAACTCGGGGAAGTTGTTGGTCGCGTGCAGCCGGTCGCTCGCCGCGCGCCAGTCGTCCCGCGCCACCAGCTCGTTCCACTCCGGGATGAGATTCCCCAGCGGGCACGCCTCGTGGCAGAACGGAACCCCGCAGTCCATGCACCGGTCGGCCTGCCCGCGGACGATCGGCAGCAACGCCCCGGGCACGTACACCTCGCGCCAGTCCCGTACCCGCTCCTCGACGGGGCGGCGCGGCCACTCCTCGCGGCCGGTCGTGAGGAATCCCCTGGGGTCGCTGTCACCCATGGCGTTCGCCTCCGCGGGCCGCGCTGCCTGCCTCGTCGGCCCTTCTCGCCACGATACGTCCGGGCTGGGAGGCTGTCCCTTCCGCCGCCTGTCCGGGCCTGCGGCCCCGCCGTCTACGCTGGCCCGCGGACCGCCGACGATCACCGAGGGAGAGTGGGATGGCCAAGCTGCGCTGCGCCGTGCTCGACGACTACCAGGGCGTCGCCCTGACCACGGCCGACTGGTCACCGCTCGCCGAGGACCTCGACCTCCACGTCGTACGCCGGTACCTGGGCGACGAGGACGCGGTGGTCGCGGAGATCGCCGACTGCGAGATCGTCGTCATCATGCGCGAGCGCACCCCGTTCCCCGCCTCGCTCCTCGCCCGGCTGCCGAGGCTGCGCCTGCTGATCACGTCCGGGATGCGCAACGCCTCCGTCGACCTCGAAGCGGCCGCCCGGCACGGCGTGACGGTCTGCGGCACCCCCAGCAACTCCGAGCCCCCGGCCGAACTCACCTGGGCGCTGATCCTCGGCCTCGCCCGGCACGTCCTGCCGGAAGGGGGCGCGCTGCGGGACGGCGGCCCCTGGCAGTCCACGCTCGGCGCGGACCTGTACGGGCGGCGCCTCGGCGTCGTCGGCCTCGGCCGGATCGGCGCCAGGGTCGCCCGGGTCGGCCGCGCCTTCGGCATGGACGTCACCGCCTGGAGCCAGAACCTCACCGCGGAGCGCGCCGCCGCGGAGGACGTCGAGCTCGCCGACTCCCTCGAACACCTGCTGTCCCGCAGCGACTTCGTCTCCCTCCACGTCCAGCTCGGCGACCGTACGCGCGGGCTCATCGGCGAGCCCGAGCTGCGCCTGATGCGCCGCGGGGCCTACCTGGTGAACACCTCGCGGGCCGCCCTCGTCGACCAGGACGCCCTCGTCCGCGCCCTGCACGAGGGGTGGATCGCGGGGGCCGGCGCCGACGTCTTCGACCAGGAGCCGCTGCCCGCCGACCACCCGCTGCGCACCGCCCCGAACTTCCTCGGCCTCCCGCACCTCGGCTATGTCACGCGACGCAACTACGAGGGGTACTTCCAGGGCACGGTGGAGGACATCGCGGCCTTCCTCGCCGGGGAGCCGATCCGGGTCCTGGGCTGAGCGGTCGATCCGGGTCCTGGGCTGAGCGGTCGGTGCGGCTCCTGTTGTGTGTGTGGGGGGGGCTCACGGCTCGGCGCGGGTGCGCCAGCCGTCCAGGACTCCGTCCACCACGGCCCGTACTCGGCGTCTGGCCTCGCCCCGCGGCACTCCGGCCATCAGCAGCGCGTCGTACGCCGAGTCCTCGTGCCGCACCGCCGCCCGCACCGCGGCCCCGACCGCGACCGTGTCCAGGGCCCGGCCCGCCGCGGTGCGGCCCACCCGGCCGCTGCCGCGCCGGGAGGCGTGCGCCGCGATCCGCTCCGCGCGCTCGGGCGGGCAGCCGGGGAACAGGGTGCGGATCTCCGCCGCGAACGCCGCCGCGAACCGGACGTCCGCCGCCGCCCGCCGCGCCGCGTCCCGCTCCCGGCGTCGCGCCCGTGCCTCCGCGTCCGCGAGGCAGCGCCGCTCGGCCAGGGCGAGCGCGGCCTCCTCGACGAGCACGCCCTGCCGCTCGTACCGCCGTTTCCGATGGTTCCTGCGGACCACGACCACCGACAGCGAACTGCCCTCCCTGGCCCGCCGGGTCAGCGCCGTGTCGCCGCGCGGGAGGAACACCAGATGCCCGAGGTCCGCGCAGTCCAGGCAGTGCGGCGCGCCGTCGGCGAGTACGAGGAGCGCGAGCGGGCCGACCGCGCACTCCGCGCAGTGCCGGGGCTTCCGCCCGAGCGGCTGGATCGCCACAAGTCCCGTACGGGCCACGTCCGTTGACGGCCTGACCGTGACCTTGGCCCTGCCCCTGGCCGTGGAGCGCGTCATGAGCGGTATGTACCCGGTGGTCCGGGGGGCTCACCCGGCTCGCGTTTTTTATGTCTCACTGTGTCATCACGGTTCAGGCGGTGAGTCCGAGCACGAGCGCCGCACAGCCCGCCAGCGCGCCGACCGCCCGCACATGGTTCCAGGCCGTCCACTCCCGTACGTACGACCGCCACGGCTCGACGCTCTCCGGGGCCTCCGGGTCGAGCTTCGCCAGGGCCTCGTTGCGCGGGATGTTCGCCGCGACGGTCACCCCGAACGAGCCGAACAGGTACAGCGCGCAGCCGAGCAGCAGCGCGAGCGTGCCCGGATCCGGCCACAGCACGAACGTCACGACCGCCACCACCGCGCACAATCCGGCCGTGCCGACGAACACCGCCAGGAACAAGGGGTTCACGATCAGCACGTTCAGCTTCTGCATCGCGGCCATGCCCTGCGCGGGCGGCAGCGCGCCGAGCGTGCGCATCACCGAGGTGGAGAACGCGAAGAAGACGCCTGCCATGAGGCCGCAGCCGAGCGCGGCCGCGAGTGTCAGTACGAAGTACGGTCCGTCCATCACTGAGATTCCCCCGGTCACTGCGAGTCCCCCGGTTCTGCGTTTCCCCGACTGCCCGACTGCCCGACTGCCCGACTGCCCGGTGTGCCGATTCGCCCTCGAATGTGGCCCGTTGATCCTGTCGCCGAAGGGCTTGCGCGGCAAGTCGATTGGCCCGTCCCTTCCGGCGGCTTCAATCTGCCTCCCCGGTCGTCTTCCTCCGTGTCCGCAGCCGGGCATCATGGCCGCGTGCGACTCGAACCGATCACCTGGGACCGCCTGACCGACGCCCTCGCCGACCGCATCGCCGGCCTCGACACGGCCGACGGCGGCGACTGGCCCCGGATCGGCATCGACGGCGCCCCGGCCGCCGGCACCGGCGGACTCGCCCGCCGCCTCGCCGACGCGCTGCGGGTACGCGGCCGATCCCCGCTGGTCGTGGACACAGAGGACTTCCTGCGCCCCGCGTCGCTGCGCTTCGAGTACGGGCACGAGGACCCCGAGTCGTACTACGGCGGCTGGTTCGACACCGGCGCACTCTGGCGCGAGGTGCTCGGCCCGCTCGACCCCGGTGGCGCCGGGCGGGTGCTGCCCGACCTGTGGGACCCGGCCGCCGACCGCGCCACCCGCAGCCCGTACGTCCAACTCCCGCCCGGCGGTGTCCTGTTGCTGCACGGGCCGCTGCTCCTCGGCAAGTGGTTCCCCTTCGACCTGACGGTCCACCTGGCGCTCGCCCCCGGCGCCCTGCAGCGTCGTACGCCCCCGGACGACCGGTGGACCCTCCCCGCCTTTGCCCGCTACGCCGACGAGGTCGCCCCGGAGGCCGCCGCCGACGTCCTGGTCCGCGCCGACGACCCACAGCGCCCGGCTTGGGCGGGCGGTTCGTGAGGGCGGGGCGTGCGGGCGGGGCGTGAAGGCGGTGCTTGAGGGCGGGGGCTCGTCACGGAGCGTGGCCGGGGTTGCTCGTGCGGGTGCGGGGTACTCGGCGCGGGACGAGAATTGAGTGCGCCGGCAGCGGCGGCGCCCTTGCGCTCCGTGCCGTTGAGCCGGCCCACCGCCCGGTCTACCCCCGGTCTGAGACCAGGCCGGCCAACCGGCTTACGACCAACCGGCATACGGAGGCACACCATGACCACCGCCGGAGACATCATGCACCGCGGTGCACAGTGGATCCCCGCCCACGAGACCCTGGACCGCGCCGCGCAGTTGATGCGCCAGCTCAACGTGGGCGCGCTCCCGATCAGCGACGAGAACGAGCGCCTCTGCGGCATCCTCACCGACCGTGACATCGTCGTCGGCTGCGTGGCGATGGGCCACGACCCGGCCAAGGTCACCGCGGGCGAGATGGCCAAGGGCACACCCCGCTGGATCGAGGCCGACGCCGATGTCGACGCCGTGCTCCGCGAGATGCAGGGGCACCAGATCCGTCGACTCCCGGTGATCGAGGACAAGCGCCTCGTCGGCATGATCAGCGAGGCCGACCTGGCCCAGCACCTCACCGAGGATCAGCTCGCCTCCTGGGCGGAATTGGTCTACGCGAGGAGCTAGCCCCGGCTCCTGCCCCTGCTGCCGCTCCTGCTCCTGCTCCTGCTTGCAGGGCTCTGGAGCTTGCAGCGTTCTGGAGCTTGTAGGGCTCTGGCGCGTCGGGCCGCCGGCTCGGGCGGCGTTTCGGCGTACTTCACCTGCGTACGGAACGCCGCCCTGCCGGATGATCCGCAATAAAAACGGATCAACTGGGATGATCGCGCCATGACGCAGACGCGAACCCACGGGTATCTCTTCGACCCCCGCCAGACCGAGGCCGGCCGGCCTTACGACGCGACCGCCGCCCTCTTCGACGCGAGCACCTTCCGGCACTTCGAGCGCATCGGCGTCGGCCCCGGCTGGCGCTGCTGGGAGGTCGGCGCGGGCGGCACGTCCGTACTCGCCTGGCTGGCCAAACGGGTCGGGCCCACCGGGCGGGTCGTCGGCACCGACCTCGACATCGCGCGCGCGAGCGCCGCCGCCCGGCCGCCCGTCGAGGTCCGCTGCCACGACGTGTCCGCGCAGGAACCTCCGGGCGAGGGCTTCGACCTGGTGCACGCCCGGCTCGTCCTCTCCCACGTCACCGACCGCGACCGCGCCCTGCGGTCGATGGTCCGCGCCCTGCGCCCCGGCGGCCGACTGCTCGTCGAGGACGCGGACATCGCGCTCCAGCCGCTCGGCTGCCCCGAAGAGCAGGGCCCCGCCCAGCAGTTGGCCAACCACGTACGCCAAGGGCTGCGCGCCCTCCTCGCCGAACGCGGAGCCGACACCGCCTACGGGCGCAGGCTGCCCCGACTGCTCCGCGAGGCCGGCCTGGCCCAGGTCGAGGCCGAGGCGTACTTCCCGCTGACCTCCCCGGCCGCCGTCGCCCTGGAGACCGCCACGGTCCAGGAGGCCCGCGACCGCCTCGTCGACCGCGCCCTGGTCACCGGCGCCGACGTCGACCGCTACCTCGCCCAACTCGTCAGCGGCACCCTCGACTTGGCCACGGCGCCCTTGATCTCCGCCTGGGGGCGTAAGGCCGCCTGACTCCCAGAACACTCCCGCCCGGCATGCACTCACCCAGGCCGTCCTCCCACCCGCAGTACCGCGCGTGCCCCCGCCCGGCAGCCCTCCGCCGCCGCGTCCGCCGCCGAGGCGCCCGCGAGGCGGGTGGCCAGGAAGGCGCCGGTGAAAGCGTCCCCGGCGCCCGTGGTGTCCCGCGCCGCGACGCGTACGCCGGGCACGCGCACCGCGGCCGCCCCTGCCTCGGCTACGAGCGCACCCTCCGCGCCGGCTGTGACCGCCACCAGCGGAAACCGGCTGCCCAGCTTCGCCGCCGCCTCCGCCACCGCCGTGAGGTCGAGCGGGACGAATGGGTCTGACGGGTCGGACCGGCCGGACGGGTCGGACGGGTCGGACCGGCTGGACGGGTCGGATGGGTCGGACGGGCTGGACAGGTTAGGCGGGTGGGGCTGTTGGGGCGGTCGGGGTGATCGGGGCTGTTGGGGTGGGGCGGGCGTCGGCAAGCCCGCGAGCAGCATCGCCTCGTCCCAGTTCGGCAGCAGTACGTCCGCTCCCTCCACCGCGTCCAGGAACCGGTCCACTCCCGACTCGGCCAGGAACCCCGCCGACGCCGGATCGACGCTCACCGTTATCCCCCGCGCGCGTGCCGCCGACAGCGCGAGCCGTGCGGTGGCCCGGCTGCCGTCCGCGAAGAACAGGTAGCCCGACAGGTGCAGATGGGCGACCCCGTCGAGGAATGCCGGCGACCAGTCCGCAGGCCGGAGCCGCAGCACCGCCCCGCTGTCCGTCAGGAACGTCCGCTCCGCCGCCCCGTCCACCAGGCAGATCACCGTGCCTGTCGCCGCCTCCTCGTCGACGACCAGGCGCGGCCGCACCCCGGCGGCCCGCAGTGACTGTTCGTGCCACGCCGCGGACTCGGCGCCCACCCGCCCGAGGAGCGTCACCTCCGCGCACCCCCAACGGGCCGCCCAGCACGCCACGTTGGCGCCCGCCCCGCCCGGCATGAGCCGGATCGCGGCCGCCGTGTCCGTGCCATGGGCGAGCGGCGCGCGATACCGCGCCACCACATCCGTCACCACGTCGCCGAGCACAAGCAGCCCACCGGCCCCCGACCCGGACCCCGCCGCATCCGCCGACCGCGCTCCCGGGCTCACCCCGACCACGCTCCCCGGCTGCTCACCGCGTCCGCCCTCCCCGGCTGCTCATCGCGTCCACGCCGCCGCGACCCGTGCGGCGAGCCGCACATTGCCCCGTACCGCCGCCAGATTCGCCCGCAGCGACGCCCCGTCCGTGTGCCGCACGAGGAAGTCGAGCAGGAACGGCGTCACCGCCTGCCCCGTGATGCCGCGCCCCGCACACTCCTGCAACGCCTCGGCCAGCACGCGCGCGTGCAGCTCGGGGTCCAGCTGTTCCGCCTCGGCCACGGGGTTCGCCACGATCAGCGCCGAGTCCGGCCCGCCGAGCGCGTCCTGGGCCCGCAGCACCGAAGCCACCTCCTCGGGAGAGTTCAGCGTCCAGTCCACCGGGTGTCCCGAGTCGGTGAGGTAGAAGCCGGGGAAGCGGTCCGTCCCGTACCCGGCGACCGTCACTCCCAGCGTCTCGAGCCGCTGCAACGTCGCCGGCACGTCCAGGATCGACTTCACGCCCGCACACACCACCGCGATCCGCGTACGGGACAACAGCGCCAGGTCCGCCGACTCGTCCTGGGTCGACGTCCACTCCCGATGCACCCCGCCGAGCCCTCCCGTGGCGAATACCCGCACCCCCGCGCGTGCCGCGAGGAACGCTGTCCCCGACACCGTCGTCGCGCCGCTCGCCCCGGTCGCGAGTGCGGGCGCCAGATCCCGGTGCCCCAGCTTCCGGATGCCGTCGCCCGAGGCGATCCGCTCGACCTGCTCCTTGTCGAGGCCGACCCTGGCCCGACCGTCGAGCACCGCCACCGTGGCGGGCACGGCGCCCTCGCGGCGTACCGACTCCTCCAGTTCCAGGGCCACTTGGAGGTTCTGCGGGCGTGGCAGCCCGTGCGCGATGATCGTCGACTCCAGGGCCACGACCGGCCGCCCCGCCGCCAACGCCTCCCTGACCTCTTCCGACACGATCAGCACCTGTGGCCTCCCATCGCCGATGTCCACCCCGGCCTTGACTCTCGCCTCATCCCTGGCGTCCGGGCCCCGAGCCCAAACCCGCACACGCACGTACCGGGCCGAAAGCGCGGCCTCCGGCGCAGGGGGGCGGGCGAGGTCGAGATACGCCGAGCCTCAGGCTCTCCGCGTCCCCGCCCACGGCATCAGCCGTCTCTCCGCCGCCCCGAGCAGCGCGTTGACGGCCAGGCCGAGCGCGCCCGCCCACAGCGTCCCCGCCAGCACGTCCGTCGTGCCGTCCGGTATCTGCGCGGCCTGTGCGATGGACGTGCCGAGCCCCTCGCCGAAGCCCGAGAGGATCTCCGACGCGACCGCCAGGATCAGCGCCACCGCCGCCGAGATCCGCACCCCCGCGGCGATGAACGGAGCCGTAGCCGGCAGCGACACCCGCCACAGCACCTGCAGCCGCCCGAACCCGAACGCCCGCAACGTGTCCTTGGCGACCGGGTCGACGTCACCCAGCCCGTACACCGTGTTGAAGAGCACCGGCCACACGCAGGCGTACGCGATGACCGTCACCTGCATCTCGCTGCCCGTGCCGAGCAGCAGCGCCACCAGCGGGATCAGCGCCACGGACGGGATCGGCCGCAGGAACTCGACCACGGCACGGGCCGCCGCGTCGGCCTTCGGAACGCTGCCGAACAGCACCCCCAGCGGCACCGCCAGGGCACACCCGAGCAGCAGCCCGTACGCCCAGACGGTGAGCGTCGCCGCCAGGCCGTCGAGGAAGAGCGGGTCGCCGGCCAGCTCCGTCGCGCGCGCCACGACCTCGGAGGACGGGGGCAGATAGGCGCGCTGCACGATCCCCGCGCGGCCCGCCACCTCCCCGGCGGCCAGCACGACCAGGACGCCGGCGAGGCCGAGCAGCGCCCGCCGCGGCCGGGACAGCGCCGTCACCGCGCTCATGACGACCCGGCCCGGAACAGCAGCTTCTCCGGGTCGAGTTGCTTCTTCAGCAGCCCGCCCTCCGTCATCATCGCGATCAACTTCCCGATGCGCTCGGGGTCGTTGGAGCGTGCGTAGCGGGGGAGTGCGATGGCGCGGGCCGTCTTCACGTCGAGCTTCGTGTACCCCGGCAGCACCTCCTCCACGTGTCCCGGTTCTGCGCCGCGTCCCGCTGGGCCCGTCGGACGGCACGCTGGAAGGCCGCAGCCGTCCTCGGGTTCTCTTCGGTGAACTGCTGCGTCGCCGCGTACCCGGACAGGGGCAGACCGGAGGCGGGGCCGCTCGCGCCGTCGACGACCACGCGCGCGTTGAGCCTGCGTCTGGCGTCGGTGAGGAACGGCTCGGTGATGTCGGCCGCCTCCACCTGGCCCTTCTCCAGCGCTGCGGCCATCTGTGGGAAGGGCACCTGCCGGTACTCCACCGGCTTCGCGCTCTTGCCCTCGGCCTTGAGAATCGCGTCGAGCCGCAGCGACTGGATGCTGTGCAGGACGTTCTCCGCGACCTTGCGGCCCTGAAGGTCCTTCGCCGTACGGATCGGTGAGTCGGGCATGACGACGACGTCCATGGAGTGCCGGGCGAGCGCCACCCCGTCCACCAGGATCCGCAGCTTCAGCGCGCCTCGCTCCTGGGCCTGCAGCATCGTCACGTAGTTGCCGCCCGCCACGACGTCCACCTGGCCGTTGGCGAGCGCCGGAACGGCCTGCACGCTCTGCTGCACGGGCCGCACCCGCACCCGCACCCGCAGCCCCTCGTCCTTGAAGTAGCCGCGCTCCTGGGCGATGTAGAGGGCGGCGCTGTCCACGAGCGGGGTCGCCGCGACGGTGACCGTGGACTTCTCCGGACCATCGCCCCCTGCGGCGCCGCTCCCGGAGCCCGAGCCTCCGCAGCCGGTCGCCAGGAGCAGCAGCGCGACCGGGGCCGCCGCAAGGCGGCGCAGCGCGCCCCGCAGCCGACGGCGCCGCCCGTCGCGGCCCGCGCGGGTCCCCGAGGAGCTCTCCGACGCCCCTGCTGCATGTGCTGTCGAGTGACGTGCCGTCGTGTGCTTCGTCTGCTGTGACACCGTCAACTCCCCCGTATCAGACGTAACTTGGATAGTGCATGCCGCGTTCGCGGTTCAAGACCGCGTTCTGCGGCGGCCGCGCCGGTGAACAGCCGAAAGGCCGTGCCCGCGCGGGCTGTTGACGCTCGCTCTAAAGTGACCGTCCATGACGACGACCGACGCCGCCCCCGCCTCGTTCAGCACGCACATCCCCGACGCCGACCTGGAGCCGGAGCCCCTCGACCCGGCCCAGATCGTCTCCGGCGATCCCGTCGTGACCGGCAAGGTGCTCTGGGAGTCCCCCGACGGCCGGCAGGCGCGCGGCATCTGGCAGATCACCCCCGGAGTCGTGACCGACACCGAGGCCGACGAACTCTTCGTGGTCGTCAGCGGCCGCGCCACCGTAGAGGTGGAGGGCGGTGACGTACTGGAGGTCGGTCCCGGCGACATGGCCGTCCTGCGCGCGGGCGACCGCACGACATGGACGGTGCACGAGACCCTCCGCAAGGCGTACCACGTCAACCTCTGAGGCCGCGGGGCACACCGGACGGCACGAACGCGCGCGGCCGGAAGGGGCGGGCGTGCTCAGAACAGCGGTTCCGGCAGCACTCCTTCGAGGGCGAGCAGCTGACGCTTGGTCTCCAGACCGCCGCCGAAGCCGCCTATCCCGCCGTCGCTCTCCACCACCCGGTGACACGGCACCACGACCGGCAGCGGATTGGCGCCCATCGCCGCACCCACCGCCTGGGCCGCGCCGGGCTGGCCGACACGAGCCGCCAGCTCGCCGTACCCCACGACCGTGCCGAACGGCACGCCTCTCGCCAGCTCGCGCAGCACCTCGCGGTTGAAGCCGGAGATCAGCGTCCAGTCCAGGTCGAGCGTGAACGTGTGCAGCTCGCCCGCGAAATAGGCCGTGAGCTGGCGTATCGGCTCCGCGAGACGAGGGGAGCCGGGAGCCTCGACCGGCGTGCCGCCGAAGCGGGAGGCGAGCCGCTCGACAGCCGCCTTCCGGGTCTGCGCGTCGGCGTGGAAGACGACGTTGACGAGCCCATGGCCGGTCGCGGCCAGGAGCAGCGGGCCGATGTCGCTCGCGACGACGGCCCACTCGACGTCCTGGCCGGAGGTCTGCGGATCACGGTTCGTGTTCACGCTGACAACCGTACGGCCGGGCACTGACAACGGGCCCGCATCGCGCCCCCACCAGGGAGAAGAAGGCCGAGGGCCGGGGCCCGGGAACGACGAGAGCGGCGCGCGGCCCCCCGACCGCGCGCCGCGCTCCGACCCGGCGAGCGAGCGCGGCCCGAGGCCGCACCCGCTGCGGATCGTGTCCGCTGCCGAACCGAAGGCCGGCTCAGTCGTCGGCGATCGCCGAGCGCACCACATCCGGCTTGTTGCTGATGATCCCGTCCACGCCGTACCCGTCCGCCCGCTGCGCGTCGGCCGCCTCGTCGACGGTCCACGTGAAGATCTCCAGCGGTTTGTCGTGCGGGCCGCGCATCGCGTGGATCGATGCCACGTACGCGTACGAGATCGTGGTGTGCCGCGAGTTGATCTGGTCCACGAACTTCGCGTACTCCGGCAGCTCGGCTACCGAAGGCGTGCCGAGGAAACCTTTCTTGATGTCCGGCCGCAGGGCGTGCACCTTGCGCATGCTGTCCGCGCTGAAGCTCTGCCACACCAGCTTGCTGCCGACGTGCTCCCGGTCGAGCCAGCCGGTCTTCTTGAGCACGTCCAGGGTGTCCTGCTCGATGCCGGGGTACAGCTCCGGCTTCTTGACCTCGAGGACGAGCTTCTGGTGGTTCTGCTCGACCCGGTTCATGTACTGCTCGAGCGTCGGCACGCGCGCGCCCGCGTACTTGGCGTCGAACCAGCTGCCCGCGTCCAGCTTGGCGATCTCGGCGGCGGTGAAGTCCGCGACCTTCCAGGGGGAGCGGTCGGGGAACACCTCCTCGACGTTCGTCGTCCGCTTCAGGTTGTCGTCGTGCATGATGACGAGCTCGCCGTCCTTGGTGCGCTGGACGTCGTTCTCGACCCAACGGAAGCCCATGTCACTGGCCTTGTCGATGGCGGCGAGCGTGTTCTCCGGGGCGTAGGCGGACGCGCCGCGGTGCGCGACGACGACGGGGCTGTCGGTCGCGGTGGACGCCTGGACGGTGTTCGTGCTCTGCGGGGTGGCCGCCTGAGCCGTGGCCGTGGGGAGCAAGAGCGCGCCGACTCCCAGTAGCGCTGCGGCAGTTGCGGCTGCGGGACGTGCGTACACGTGAACTCCTCGGGTCGATGGATCGCGGACCGGACGAGAGTGGCAGTCGGGGACCAACAAGAGGCTGGTACCGGATGGACATAGGTTGAACGGAGTTGCCCCGAGACAGGCCGAACACGCCCATCCCGCCTGATTCTTTGCCGAAAAATCGCTCGTACGTTTGTCGGTGCGCTCTAATCTCTGCTCAATCACTCGCACTGAGAGGGTGGTTGCACGGGGGCTCGCAGGTGATACCAGGTCAATTCAGGTGGAAGGGCTACCGCGCATGCAGGGCACGATCGACGGATTCAGTTACGGGCTGGTCACGCCCGTGGTCGCGTACCTCATGGCATGCCTGGGCGGCGCGCTCGGGCTGCGCTGCACCACCAGAGCGCTGCTCGTGGAGAACTCCTGGCGCCGCGGCTGGCTCGCCCTCGGCTCGGCCGCCATCGGTTCGGGCATCTGGACCATGCACTTCGTCGCCATGATGGGCTTCGCCGTCGAAGGGGTGCCCGTCCGGTACGACGCTCCGATCACCTTCGCCAGCCTCGGCGTCGCCGTCGTGATGGTCGGCATCGGGATCTTCATCGTCGGCCACCGCGGAGCGACCGTCATGGCCCTCTTCACAGGCGGCACCATCACGGGACTCGGCGTCGCCTCCATGCACTACCTGGGCATGGCCGGCATGCGCCTGCAGGGAACGCTCCGGTACGACACGTTCACCGTGTCCCTCTCCGTCCTCATCGCCGTCGTCGCCGCCACCGCCGCGCTCTGGGCCGCCGTACAGGTGCGGGGTTTCCTGTGGAGCCTCGGCGCCAGCCTCGTCATGGGGCTCGCGGTCACCGGCATGCACTACACGGGCATGGCCGCCCTCGACGTCCACCTGCACGGCGCCGGCGGCGGACCGGCCGGCGACCCGGCCGCCGAACTGCTCGCGCCCATGCTGATCGGCCCGCTCGCCTTCCTCGTCCTCGCCGGCGTCGTCGTCATGTGCGACCCGCAGATGGCGGTCGGCGCCGACCGGCAGCGCGCGGAGCAGAGCGTGCGCCCCGGTCTCGCCCTCGTGCCCCGACCCGGCATCCCGGCCCACGGCCCCGGCTCCGACGCCGCCCGCGGCCGCCCGCCGCACCGCCGCCGCACCTTCGTCTCCGCCCCGCCGCGAGGCCCCCGCTCACGCCTCGACCGATGATCGCCCTGGCACTCCCACCACGCCTCTGACCAGGGAGGAAGGCGCCGCCCGGCAGATTCCGAGGCCGGTTGTCAGTGGGGAGTCGTACGGTGGGTCTCATGCGGCCCGTATCCAAGATCGAACGCACGGTGGCGCCCTTCGAGGTCGTCAGCCCGTACCAGCCCAGCGGTGACCAGCCCACCGCCATCGCCGAACTCGACCGACGCATCCGCGCAGGCGAGAAGGACGTCGTCCTGCTCGGCGCGACCGGCACCGGCAAGTCCGCCACCACCGCGTGGATGATCGAGAAGCTGCAGCGCCCCACGCTCGTCATGGCGCCGAACAAGACCCTCGCGGCCCAGCTGGCCAACGAGTTCCGAGAACTCCTGCCGAACAACGCGGTCGAGTACTTCGTCTCGTACTACGACTACTACCAGCCCGAGGCGTACGTCCCGCAGTCGGACACCTACATCGAGAAGGACTCCTCGATCAACGAGGAGGTGGAGCGCCTGCGCCACTCCGCGACGAACTCCCTGCTGACCCGGCGCGACGTCGTGGTGGTCGCCTCCGTCTCCTGCATCTACGGCCTGGGCACGCCGCAGGAGTACGTCGACCGCATGGTCCCGCTCAAGGTCGGCGACGAGATCGACCGCGACCAACTCCTGCGCCGCTTCGTCGACATCCAGTACACGCGCAACGACCTCGCGTTCTCGCGCGGCACCTTCCGCGTCCGCGGCGACACGATCGAGATCTTCCCGGTCTACGAGGAACTCGCCGTGCGCATCGAGATGTTCGGTGACGAGATCGAGGCCCTCTCCACCCTGCACCCGCTCACCGGCGAGGTCATCAGCGACGATCAGCAGCTGTACGTCTTCCCCGCCTCGCACTACGTCGCCGGTCCCGAGCGCATGGAGAAGGCGATCAACGGCATCGAGAAGGAGCTCGACGAGCGCCTCGCCGAGCTGGAGAAGCAGGGCAAGATGCTGGAGGCCCAGCGCCTGCGCATGCGCACCACGTACGACCTGGAGATGCTCCGCCAGATCGGCTCCTGCTCCGGCGTCGAGAACTACTCGATGCACTTCGACGACCGCGACCCGGGCACGCCGCCGCACACTCTCCTCGACTACTTCCCGGACGACTTCCTGCTCGTCCTGGACGAGTCCCACGTGACCGTGCCGCAGATCGGTGCCATGTACGAGGGCGACGCCTCCCGCAAGCGCACCCTCGTCGACCACGGCTTCCGGCTCCCCTCCGCGCTCGACAACCGCCCCCTCAAGTGGGAGGAGTTCCAGGAGCGCATCGGCCAGACCGTGTACCTCTCGGCGACGCCGGGGGCGTACGAACTCTCGCGCGGGGACGGGCACGTCGAGCAGATCATCCGCCCCACCGGCCTGGTCGACCCGGAGGTCGTCGTCAAGCCGACGGAGGGCCAGATCGACGACCTGGTGCACGAGATCCGCACCCGCGCGGAGAAGGACGAGCGGGTCCTCGTCACCACGCTCACCAAGAAGATGGCCGAGGACCTCACGGACTACTTCCTCGAACTGGGCATCCAGGTCCGCTATCTGCACAGCGACGTCGACACCCTGCGCCGCATCGAGCTGCTGCGCGAGCTGCGCGCCGGCGAGTTCGACGTCCTGGTCGGCATCAACCTCCTCCGTGAGGGCCTCGACCTGCCCGAGGTCTCCCTGGTGGCGATCCTCGACGCCGACAAGGAGGGCTTCCTGCGCTCCGGGACCTCCCTGATCCAGACCATCGGCCGCGCGGCGCGCAACGTCTCCGGCCAGGTCCACATGTACGCCGACAAGATCACCCCGGCGATGGAGCGGGCCATCGACGAGACCAACCGGCGCCGCGAGAAGCAGATCGAGTACAACAAGGCGAACGGCATCGACCCGCAGCCCCTCCGTAAGAAGATCAACGACATCGTCTCGGCCATCGCGCGCGAGGAGGTCGACACGGAGGAGCTCCTCGGCTCCGGGTACCGCAAGGCCAAGGACGGCAAGGGCGCCAAGGCCCCGGTGCCGTCGCTCGGTTCGGAGAAGAAGGGCGCCAAGGCGGGCGCCTCCGCCAAGTCCGGCAAGTCCGCGAAGTCCGCGAAGGGCAAGGCCGAGCAGGTGCCGACGGACCGGCCCGCGGCCCAACTCGCCGAGCAGATCGAGGAGATGACCGACCGGATGCGGGCCGCGGCTGCGGACCTGCAGTTCGAGGTCGCCGCCCGGCTGCGCGACGAGGTGTCGGAGATGAAGAAGGAACTGCGTCAGATGAAGGAGGCAGGCCTCGCCTGACAGGTGGCAACGGCAGCCCGGGGGGCGCCGTTGGACCGGCCGGAGACGACCGGCCGGCCGGGTTGGCTGGATGTGTTGCAAGACCGCCACAATGCGCGGTCCGGACTGCGGTGCTGTCAGTGGCACTGCGTAGGGTGCTGACCAACCGCACCTGGTGCGGTTGGTCGTCGGGGAAGGTTCGAGAGGGGACAGCGCGTGTCGGTCAACATGACGAAGGGGCAGGCGATCAGCCTGCAGAAGAGCGACGGGGGCACTCTGACCGCGGTGCGCATGGGGCTCGGCTGGCAGGCGGCGCAGCGCCGGGGCCTGTTCGGCTCCCGGACCAAGGAGGTCGACCTCGACGCGTCGGCCGTGCTGTTCGCCGACAAGCAGCCGGTGGACGTCGTCTTCTTCCGCCACCTCGTGAGCGACGACGGCTCGGTGCGGCACACCGGTGACAACCTCGTCGGCGGCGTCGGCCAGGGCGGCGACGACGAGGCGATCCTCGTCGACCTGCAGCGAGTCCCGGTCCACATCGACCAGATCGTGTTCACGGTCAACTCCTTCACCGGCCAGTCGTTCCAGGAGGTGCAGAACGCCTTCTGCCGCCTGGTCGACGAGACGAACGGCCAGGAGATGTCCCGCTACACGCTGGACGGCGGCGGCCAGTACACCGCCCAGATCATGGCGAAGGTGCACCGCACGGGCTCCGGCTGGTCCATGACGGCTCTCGGAACTCCGTCCAACGGCCGCACCTTCCAGGACCTGATGCCGTCGATCCTGCCGCACCTGTAAGCATCACGCCGCGTCCGTGAATCAACGGCAACTGCCGTTCTGGCAGCGGGAGCTGAGGCGTCCGTGCCTCGTTGAGGCTGGGCCGAAGCCGACTGCGCCGATGATGACTGCGTCGGCGGCAACTGCGTCGTAGGCAACTGAAGAGAAGCGCAACGAGGGGAACGAAGGCGATGACGGCCGAGCTGGTCAGGGGCCAGAACCATGTACTGCCCCAGACCCGACTGGAGATCCGGGTGTCGGCCGGCAAGCCGATCGTGGCGGGCGCGACGCTCAGCGACGAAGAGGGCAGAGTCCGCGGCGCCGACTGGGTGGCCCACCCCGCATCCCCAGGAATGCCAGGCCTCGAAGTCTCCAAGCAGGCCGCAGCCGACCACCGGCTCGCCGTCGACCTCGGCGCACTGCCGAGCGGCGCGGAGCGGGTCAACATCCTCCTGGCGCTGCCCGTCACGGATGGCGCTCAGGGGCCGGGCAGCGGGGGAGGGCCGGCGCGGTTCGGTGCGCTCGCGGCCCCCTTCGTCGCGGTGACCGGCCTGGACGGCGCCGAGATCGCCAGCTACACCATCACCGATCTCGACGCCGAGTCCGCGGTGGTGGCCCTGGAGCTGTACCGCAGGCAGGGCGCCTGGAAGGTGCGCGCGGTCGGACAGGGGTACGCGGGCGGGCTCGCGGCGATGCTCAGCGATCAGGGCCTGCCCGACGGCCCGGCGCTCGCCACCGAGATCCTGGACGCCGTGGCGAGCGGTATGGCCCGTTCCGTCGCGGCGCCCCCGCAGCGCACCGCCGAGGCCGACCGCGTGCGGCACTCGACGCCAACGGTCCAGCCGGCCCACGAGACTTACGGCGCGTCCGCCTCTCAGCACGCCAACTCGGGGCGCTCTGCGATGACTTCGCCGCCGGACGGCCAGGCCTCGCCCGAGGGGCAGGTGTCGGTCGACGGCCACGTCCCGCCCGACGGCCAGGTGACGCAGGCGCCGTCCACTGCCCCGTCCACCGCCCCGTCCGGTGACAGCGGCAGCCCGCAGCAGCCCGAGCCGCACGACTCGCGCAGCCGCGACGACCTGCATGGCCAAGGCCACCCTGGCCAGGGCCAAGACCGCCAAGGCCAAGACCACCTGGACCAGCCCGAGCAGCAGACCGCCGCCCCGGCGTCCACCGGCCCCGTGGACTACACCCACCCCAGTCGTCGTACGGCCGCACCGCCCACCCCCGCGCCTGCCGCACCGACCGCCCAGCCGGGGCAGCCCGCGCAGCCCGTCGCAGGCGATGCGACCGGCTGGTCCATGGAGGAGCGGCTCTACAACCAGGTGTGGGGCATGTTCGAGGACCTGGCCCGCACCGCCGCCGCGTACCGCAGCGCCGTCGAATTCGCCGACTCCCGGATGGAGCAGGAACTCGACCAGGTCCTCACCGACCCGCGCAGCCGGATCAGCGGGCAGGGCGACGCCGCGCGTGAGGCGGCCCGCGCCAAGCAGGCCAAGCTCGTCGAGCAGGCCAGGGAAGTCCTCGACCGGGACATCGCCCAGCTCACGGCGGAGGCGGACGTGGTCGAGCCCGCCCTGCCCCCGTCCTTCGCCGCCTGGGGCAACCCGATCTGGCAGGCGTACCGCGTCCCGATGGAGCCGCCCATGGCGCTGCGCCTGGGCGACCTGCATCTGCCCGAGTGCACCGACCTGCGGATCCCGATGCTGATCAGACTGCCGCTGGAGCGCGGACTCTGGATCGACAGCGGGCGCACGGCCTCGTCGGCGACCGCGTCCCTCGCCGACAGCGAGGAGCTGCGCCGCCTGGCCATGGACACCGCGGTCGCGCACGCGGCCCGGCTGCTCGCCGTGTACCCGCCCGGCGACTTCGCGGTGCATGTCATCGACCCCGCCGGCTCGGCGACCGGATCGCTCGCGCCGCTGCGGGAGTCGGGCGTGCTCGGCGAGCCGCCCGCCGCAGGGGCGGCAGGCGTGTCCGAGATCCTGGCCCAGCTGACGCGTCGTGTGGACCTGGTGCAGATGGCGGTCCGGGCACGCGCCACGGACTCGCTGCCGCCCGACATCGACCCGGCCGAGCAGCTGCTGATCGTCAACGACTTCCCGCACGGCTTCGACGACCGCGCGGTGACCCAGCTGCGGTACCTCGCCGACGAGGGCCCGGCCGTGGGCGTGCACCTGATGATGGTCGCCGACCGCGAGGACGCCGCGGAGTACGGTCCGATCCTCGACCCGCTCTGGCGCTCGCTGCTGCGGCTCACACCGGTGCCCGACGACCACCTCGCGGACCCGTGGGTCGGCCACGCGTGGACGTACGAGCCTTCGCTCACCCCGCCCGGCAGCGAGGTGCTCAGCGACGTCCTGGCCCGGGTCGCGGACGCGCGCAGAGCCTGGGGCCGCTGAGGCATGACCGGGGTTTTGCCAACGCCCCCTGCTGGCAAAACCCATCTGACCTGGGCTTTTGGTTTGTGCTTTACCTCACTCTTTACCTTTCCTTGGTAATTCGCGTACTCTTCATCTCGCGGAGGGGAGTACTCCCTGAATGCGGCGTTCCCGTCAATACGGACCTGGGCCAGGTCCCGGGGCGTCGGCCCGTCGGGCGTTCGTGAGAGCGGCGCCCAGGGTGGAAGAGACCTCCGGCAGCGACGACGCTGGTGTTTGTGCCGTTACGTACTGCCGGAGGCGCAGTGGATGTTTCCCTGACCCTATGGGTCCTCACGATCGTGGGCCTGTGTGTCCTGATCGGTGCCGACTTCTTCATCGGGCGCAAGCCCCATGACGTATCCATCAAGGAAGCCGGAATCTGGACGGTCGTCTGGATCGTCCTCGCCGGACTCTTCGGCCTCGGCCTCCTGATCTGGGGCGGCGGCCAGCCCGCCGGCGAGTTCTTCGCCGGCTTCATCACCGAGAAGTCGTTGAGCGTCGACAACCTCTTCGTCTTCGTACTGATCATGGGCAAGTTCGCGGTGCCCTCGCAGTACCAGCAGCGAGTCCTGCTCGTCGGAGTCCTGATCGCCCTCGTGCTCCGCGCGATCTTCATCGCCGCCGGCGCCACGATCATCGCGAGCTTCTCCTGGGTGTTCTACATCTTCGGCGCGTTCCTGATCTACACCGCCTGGAAGCTGATCCAGGAGGCCAGGGCTGAGGAGGAGGACGAGGACTGGGAGGAGAACAAGCTGCTCAAGGCGGCGGAGAAGCGCTTCGGCGTGGCCGACCGCTACCACGGCACGAAGCTGTGGATCGAGCAGAACGGCAAGAAGGTCATGACGCCGATGCTCGTCGTCATGCTGGCGATCGGCAGCACCGACGTCCTCTTCGCCTTGGACTCCATCCCTGCGATCTTCGGCCTGACCCAGGACCCGTACATCGTCTTCACCGCCAACGCCTTCGCCCTGATGGGTCTGCGGCAGCTGTACTTCCTCATCGGCGGACTGCTGAAGAAGCTCGTCCACCTGAGCTACGGCCTGTCGGTCATCCTCGGATTCATCGGCGTGAAGCTGGTCCTGCACGCACTGCACGAAAGTGGCGTGCACGTGCCGGAGATCTCCATTCCGGTCTCTCTCGGCGTCATCTGCGCCGTGCTGGTCATCACCACGATCACCAGCCTGATCGCCTCGAAGAAGCAGGAGGCGCGAGAGGCGCAGGATGCGGAGCAGCCCGAGCAGCCCGAGCAGCCCGAGCAGCCCGAGCAGCGGGAGCAGGCGTTGGGGGCTGAGAAGGCCGCCGACAGCGCAGGCCTGCCGAGCGACGCTCTGACGAAGAGCGGTTCGGCGCAGCCCGAGCGCTCGAAGGACGACATAGAGGCCTGACCGGACCGAACCGGCCGACCGAACCTCCGAGTTCGAAGGCCGGCACGGCCCTCATGACGACAGCCCGTCTCCGCCCCGCAGGGGGTGTAGACGGGCTGTCGCCGATCTGTCGACGCGGCGCGAGAGCCTCGACCCATGACCTCGTACGAGACAACGCTCCCGGTTCGTTTCCTCCAAGTCGTCCGCGCCCGACGCCTCACCTCGCGCATGGTCCGCGTCACCTTCGGCGGTGCCGACCTCGCGGACTTCCGCCTCGACGGCCCCGATCAGCAGGTCAAGCTGTACTTCCCGAAGCCCGGCCAGGACCGCCCGCGGCTTCCCGAACGAGGTGCCGGGGGCGGCGATCCGGTGCGCTGGTACGAGGAGTTCAACGCGATCCCCGAGGCCGAGCGCCCCTGGATGCGCAGCTACACGGTGCGCGGCCACGACCCGGCGGCCGCCACGATCGACATCGACTTCGTCCTGCACGGCGACACCGCCCCCGGCGCCGACCGGCACGGCGGAGGCGCGGCGGGGCCAGCCACCCGATGGGCGGCCGGCGCCCAACCCGGCGACGTCCTCGGCATGTTCGGCCCGTCCGCGTACTTCGCGAAGCCGCTCCCGCTCGGCACCGCCGACTGGACCCTCCTCGCCGGTGACGAGACGGCGCTCCCCGCACTCGGCACGATCGTCGAAGCCCTGCCGGAGGGCGCCAAGGCGGTCGCGTACATCGAGGTCCAGGACGCCTCCGACGAGCAGCACTTCACAACCTGCGGGGAGCTGGCCGTGCATTGGCTGCACAGGGGCGAGACACCCGCCGGGCACGAGGGTCTGCTGCTCGACGCGGTACGGACGGCCGATCTCCCCACCGGTTCCGCCTACGCCTGGCTGGCGGGTGAGGCCGGGGCTGTACGCGAGCTCCGTCGCCACCTGGTGGGGGAGCGGGGCATCGCCAAGAACGACATCGACTTCGCCGGGTACTGGCGACTGCGTCTCACCCAGGACGACGCCCCGACGGCGGCCGATCTGGCCGACGCGCAGGAGCTTCTCGCCCAGGCCCAGGCCCAGGCCCAGGCCCAGGCCCAGGCGCAGGCCTCGGGGTGACCTGGCGGAGGCGGAGGTGGAGGCGGAGGTGGGGGTGGAGGTGGATGCGCTGGTTCACCCCCGAATCAGACCAGCGCCGCGGCCTCCCGTACGGACAGCTCCGCGCCCTGTGCGTGCGCCTGCTCGTACACCGCAGGGCCCAAGTCCGTGCGCAGTTCGGCCTCGGCGCGCGCCCGCAGCTCGGCCGCGTCGGGGAACGGCCGGAAGCCGAAACTACCGCTCAGCCCGTAACCGTCGTACGCACCGAGCAGCCGCGCCCCCTCCTCGCCCGCGCCGAGCCGCGCCTTGGCCCAGGCGGCGATGAGGAACTGGTCCGCGACGACCCACGGTGCGACCAGATACGCCACGCTCTCCATCCGGCGCACCGCCCGCTCGACCTGCTTCGCAGCCTCCTCGAACCTTCCGTCCAGACAGTCCAGCCAGGCCCACTGCCCCGCGAGCGCGCCTTCGAACAGTGCCGACACCCCGCCGGGCAGGGACCGCTCCAACTCGAGCAGTTCCTCCCGGGCCGGCTCGGTCCGGCCGGAGGCGCCGTAGTGCTGGACGAGCAGCAGCCGCGCGGTGCTGACCGGTTCGACGCCGAACCGGTCGGCCTCCCGCGCCGCCTCGCGCAACAGCCCCTCGGCCTGCTCCCGCTCCGCCGCGTCGCGCGCCGTGCGCAGCCGGACATCGGCCAACCTGGCCTTGAACAGCGGCACTTGGTGGTGCGCGCCGAGCCGTACGGCCTCCGTCATCGCCCGTTCGAGGTCCACGGCCGCAGCCGCGTACCGTCCCTTGCGCGCGTGCTCCTCTCCCCGGGCGGCGAGCGACTCGGCGATGCCCCACGGGTTGTCCGCCCGCTCGAAGTGCGCGAGGGCCAGGTCAGCGTCCCTGGTCGACGGCCCCGGCGACTCGGGGCGGTCGTGCGTCAGCCGCGCCCGCATCAGGTACGTGAACCCGAGCTCCCAGGCGTGCTGCTCCCGCCAGCGCTCCCCGAGGGCCTCGGTGTCCCGCACGACGGCGTCCATCGTCTCCTCGACGCTCGCGAACTCGCCCGTCATCAGCCGCGCGAAGTACCACATCGCGCCCGGCTGTCGACTGACCTGCGGCATGCCGGAGTCGTACGCCGTCACGATCCGGCGCAGGTACGCCTGCGTGTCCGGCCGCGCGAGCGCCTCCGCGTCCCCGTCAGGGCTGGTGGCCTGCACCAGGAGCCGCACCCCGCGCCGCGCCTCCCACAGCTGCGCCTCGTCCCAGGGCGGCGGGCGCTCGGTGCACCGTTCCTCCAGCGGTACGGCGACCCGCACCGGATCCGCGAAGGGGTCGGGGCCGAGCTCGGCGACCGCCGAGGACCAGATACGGGCGTCCGCCTGGTTGCCCCGCACCTGCCAGAACCAGCTCATCGACAGTGCCAGGCACAGCCCGTCCTGCTCCGCGCCCAGCTCGACAGCGGTGCGCAACGCCGTGCGCACATTGTCGTGCTCGCGCTCGAACCGCCGTAGCCAGCCCACCTGTTGCGGCCCACGCAGCTCCGGTTCGCCGAGGCGCATCAACTCCCGGTACGCGGTGAGGTGACGCCGTAAGACGAGCTCCCGTTCCCCGGCCTCCTCGAGGCGCTCGGCGGCGTATTCGGCGACTGTTTCGAGTAGCCGGTACCGCATGCCGTCCGAGTCACCGGAGCGTCGGGTCGCCCTTGCGCCCCCGCCCCGGCCCCGGCCTGCGCCATCGTGGCCGTGGGCTTCAAGTCCGCTGCGCGCATATGCAGTTGTGGTCGTGTCTGTGCCTGTGTTCGCGTTCCAGGGGCAACCCTCCTCTCGTTCGACCCCTTCGACCCCTTCGGCCTGTTCGGCGCCCCCGATGCCGACGGCATTCCGAAGCCCCTCAGCTCCCTGCGGTGTCGCCACCACGAGGGACTTGTCGACCAGGGACGCGAGCGTCTCCAACGTGCCCGCGCCGCACACTTCCTCTGCATCTTCCACGGCGCAGCCGCCCGAGAAGACGGAGAGCCGCCGCAAGACCGTCCGCTCCGCCTCGTCGAGCAGGTCCCACGACCAGTCCACGACGGCGCGCAGCGTCTGCTGCCGGGGCAGCGCCGTCCGGCTGCCGCTGCCCCGGCCGAGCAGCCGGAACCGGTCGTCGAGCCGGTCCGCGAGTTGCCGTGGAGTGAGCAACCGCAGTCGTGCAGCGGCCAGTTCGACCGCCAGGGGCAGGCCGTCGAGCCGGAGGCAGATCTCCGCGCAGGCGTCCGGATCGACCTGGACGCGGAATCCCGGCCGCGCAGCCGCACCCCGAGCGGCGAGCAGGCGCAGCGCGACGTCCTGCGGCAGCGGCTCGACGGGCCGCACCGTCTCACCTGGCACCCCGAGCGGCTCCCGGCTGGTTGCCAGGACCGTCACCTCGGAGCACTCCGCGAGCAGCGCGTGCACCAACTCGGCGGCGGCCCCCACCAGATGTTCGCAGTTGTCGAGGACGAGCAGCAGCCGTCGACGCCGGCAGTGCTCCACCAGTTGCGCCAACGGGTCGCGGGGCGCGGGCTGTAGCTCCTCGGCCGACGCACCGGGGCCGCGCACCGTCGTCTCGCGGGCGCCAAGGGCGGTGAGCACCGCCTCCGGGACGGTCTTCGCATCACGTACGGGTGCCAGTTCGGCCACCCACACGCCGTCCGGCCACACCTCCTTCCCTGCTGTCTCGCGCCCTGCGCGGGCTGCTTCCGTGGCCAGTCGCGTCTTGCCGACACCGCCAGGGCCGAGCAGCGTGACAAGTCGCTGCTTCTGCAACTCCCCGGACAGCAGCCGGAGTTCCGACTCGCGACCGACGAACGAGGTGAGGGGCGCGCGCAGATTGCCCCGGGCGCGCGCCCCAGGCGCGGGGGAGCGCGAGGGGTGGCCGACAGGCGGATGCGCGGCCTCCGGGCTTCCGGAAGCCCGCCCCGAGCCGTCGCCCGCTCCCTCTGCCGGACTCAGCAACTCCGCATGCAGGACCCGCAGTTCGGCCCCCGGATCGGCCCCGAGCCGTTCGGCGAGGCCGAGACGTACCTCCTCATAGGCCGCGAGGGCCTGGGCCGTGCGGCCGGCGGCGTGCAGGGCGCGCAACCGCAGCGCCTGCAGCGGCTCGTCCAGCGGGTTCTCCGAGGCCAGCGCGGTGAGTTCCGCCAGCGCCGTGTCGGCGCGCCCCAGTGCGACCTGTGCTGCGAGCCGGTTCAGATGTGCGGACTCGCGCAGCCGATCCAGCCGTACGGCCAGCGGGTCCGTCGCATGTCCGGGGAGGTCGAGCAGAGCGGGCCCCCTCCACAGGGCGAGCGCCTCGTCGAACAGCGTCACCGCGCGGGCGGCGTCACCCTCGGCGGATGCGGCCGAACCCGCTGCTGCGAGCCGCTCGAATCGGTGCAGGTCGACATCGTCCCGGTCCACGGCCAGCCGGTAGCCCCCGGGCGCCGAGGCGACCGCCGCGCGCCCGAGCGTGCGCCGCAGCCTGCCGACCAGCGCCTGCAGAGCCTTCACCGCATCCGCCGGAGGCTCTTCGTCCGGACCCCACACCTGGGCGATCAACCGCCCCACCGGCACGGTGCGGCCGCAGTCGGCGGCCAGGGCGGTCAGCAGCGCGCGCAGTCGTGCACCGCCGAGCGAGGCCTCCTCGCCGTCGGGTCGCAGCACACGCGCGGTGCCGAGTACGCGGTAGTGGGGAGTCACCCGACCATTGTCCAAGGCGCGCGGACACGTCGCCCGCCGCTCCCGGAAGCCGTACGGCGGCCCGTGGCCGCAGGCATCGGCGGGCGCAGAATTAGCCCCCGCGCGTGTGCGGATTACCGCAGGAGCCCCGTCCACTCCGGGAGCGCCGCAAGCCCCCGTCGCAACGAGGCGGCAGCCGCGCGGAACCGCGCCGCCGACCGCGCACGCTCGAGGGCGTCACCACCGCGGTGCCCGAGCGACAGCCACAACGTGTACGCGGTGAACCCGAGCGTGGCCCGCAGCAGCCCGGCGAACGCCGACTCGTCGGCCGGGCCCTGCACCCCGCCCGCTGCCCGGTGCCCGTCGAGCACCGCGCGTACGACATCGGGGCGTGACGTCGTCGCGTCGTCCAGGCCGCCGGCGAACCGGAACGCGGTGTGCACGGCCTCCCACCACGGCACGGCAGGACCGGCATGGTCATGGTCCCAGTCGATGAGCGTGAACCCCGCGGGGCCGTGGAGGACGTTGGCGGGGCCCATGTCGCGGTGGCAGAGGAGCACAGCGGGACAGGTCGCCTCGGCGCGCTGCACCAGAGCCGTGGCGCGCTCCACGTACGGCAGCAACTCGCGCGCGGTGTCGGCCACTTCGAAGGAACCGGCCTCCGCGATCCACGCGCGCCAGTCGGTGATCGGATGCAGGGGCGTGGACTCGTCGTCGGACAGGTCACCGGGCAGGCCGAGCTGTTCGACGGCGGCCAAGGTGCGCCCCAGCCACGCGCCGAGGGTGACAAGCTCGACGCCCGAATCACCCTCTACAGGGCGCGCGTTCTCGACGAACCGCACCACGCGCGCGTGCATACCGTCGATCTCGGACCAGAAGCCGACGGCGGGCTCGGGCGGGGCGAGGGGGTGCGGTAGCGGAAGGCCCGCGCCGTGGGCGGCCTGCTCCAGGGCGTGTGCGCGCCACATGTGGCGCCGCCGCCAACCTTCAGGCGAGGCCTGGGTCTTGACCACCCACCGCCCCTCGGTGGTGCGCAGCTCCCACACCCTGTCGGAACTCCCGCCGCGCAGCACCCGCGCGGGGCCCGACACCGGCCCGAGGCCGAAGACCTCGGCCACCCGTTCCTGGTCCACGACCGGCCTTCCGACGGTGCGTACGAGGGCCCCCTTGGCGGACGAAGAGGCCCCGCCACGGCGTGCGCGGCGGGGCCGGTCGAGCTTCGTCCGGGCGGGTCAGCGGCTACCAGCCGCGCTCGCGCCACTCCGGGAGGTGCGGCCGCTCCGCGCCCAGGGTGGTGTCGTTGCCGTGGCCCGGGTAGACCCAGGTCTCGTCCGGGAGCTGCCCGAAGATCTTGGTCTCGACGTCGTCGAGCAGGCTCGCGAATGCCTTCGGGTCGCTGTGCGTGTTGCCCACACCGCCCGGGAAGAGGCAGTCGCCGGTGAACACATGCGGGTGACCGTGCGGGTCGTCGTAGATCAGGGCGATCGAGCCCGGAGTGTGCCCGACCAGGTGGCGGGCGGTCAGTTCCACCCGGCCCACCTTGATGGTGTCCCCGTCCTCGACCGCCACATCGGTCGTCACCGGAATGCCGTCCACGTCGAAACGGCCCGCATACGTGCGGGCGCCGGTGGCGGAGACGACCTCCTGCAGTGCGCCCCAGTGGTCGCCGTGCCGGTGGGTCGTGACCACCGACGCGATCCCGCTCGGGCCGATGAAGTCGAGCAGCGCGGCCGCCTCGGCCGCCGCGTCGATCAGGAGCTGCTCGCCGGTGGTCCGGCAGCGCAGCAGATATGCGTTGTTGTTCATGGGGCCGACGGCGATCTTGGAGATCATCAGGTCCGCGAGTTCGTGCACGTCCGCGGGTCCGCCGACCTTCACCGCTCCGCTGTACGTCATGGATTCACCCTACAGAGCAGGAAGTACGGGCAGCAGGCCGCCGTCACAGTCGAGACCCGCGCCCTCACGGCGGCCGGCGAGCCAGCCGAGGATGTCGGCGGCCGGGCCGATCACGGAGATCACGTCGTCGTCCGCGCGGCCGGTGGTCCACTGCCCGCCGTCGGTGGCGGTGATCGCGATCTGCGGCACATGCGTGTTGCCGGAGAAGCGGTCCGCGAGGAACGTGATCTCGCGCTGAGTGAAGTCGGTCGGCAGGTCCTCCAGTTCGTAGCCGATGTCCAGGTCCACGTGGTGCAGCTCCACCTCGATCAGACGTCGGAACGGCACCCGCGACGCGGTGTCGGTGATGCCGTTGCGCAGCTCCACGGTCCGCGACCAGTCGGCGTCGACCGACGCGGCCTCCAGGAACCGGTCCGCGCTCTCACGCAGGTCGGCGAGCTGCTCGGGCTGCGGGCGCGGGGCGTCCCGCTCGATGTCACCGTCGCGGTCGGCGGCGCTCGCGTACATGGGACGGCCCGCGAAGACGTTCACGAGGGCGTCCGCGTTGCGGGAGAGGTGGGCCAGGACGTGCCCGCGGGTCCAGCCCGGGAGCCGTGACGGCGCGGCGAGCGCCGCGTTGTCCAGTTTGCCGACCGCGGTCAGGAGCCGATCGGTCGCTTCTCGCAGAGTCGCCAGGTCACGCACATGATCACTCATGACTCCGACGATAGACCCCGCCACTCGTACGGGTGAAGGAACCAAACGATGGCCGTAAATCGAATGCCCGTGCTATAGCCTGGGTCGAGGCACTCTTGGACTGTAGGAATGCGAAGCGGTGCCGAGGAGTTTCAAGCAGTGCAGTCCTTCGCTGTGGCGGCCCCCAATAGTCTGTTGAGACGGGGGCCCCGCCCCCGCTTCTCTAGTGAAAGGTGCGGACCGGCGTGGCCGACCGTCTCATCGTCCGTGGCGCGCGCGAGCACAACCTGAAGAATGTCTCGCTCGACCTGCCGCGTGACTCGCTCATCGTCTTCACCGGTCTGTCCGGCTCCGGTAAGTCCTCGCTCGCCTTCGACACGATCTTCGCCGAGGGCCAGCGCCGGTACGTGGAGTCGCTCTCCTCGTACGCGCGCCAGTTCCTCGGCCAGATGGACAAGCCGGACGTCGACTTCATCGAGGGCCTCTCGCCGGCCGTCTCCATCGACCAGAAGTCGACCTCGCGGAACCCCCGCTCCACGGTCGGCACCATCACCGAGGTCTACGACTACCTGCGCCTGCTCTTCGCGCGCATCGGCAAGCCCCACTGTCCCGAGTGCGGCCGCCCCATCGCGCGCCAGTCGCCGCAGGCCATCGTCGACAAGGTCCTGGAACTGCCCGAGGGCAGCCGCTTCCAGGTGCTCTCGCCGCTCGTGCGTGAGCGCAAGGGCGAGTTCGTCGACCTCTTCGCGGACCTCCAGACCAAGGGCTACAGCCGCGCGCGGGTGGACGGGCAGACCATCCAGCTCGCCGAGCCGCCCAAGCTGAAGAAGCAGGAGAAGCACACCATCGAGGTGGTCGTCGACCGCCTCACCGTGAAGGACTCCGCCAAGCGCCGCCTCACCGACTCCGTCGAGACCGCCCTCGGCCTCTCCGGGGGCATGGTCGTCCTCGACTTCGTCGACCTCCCCGAGGACGACCCCGAGCGCGAGCGGATGTACTCCGAGCACCTCTACTGCGCGCACGACGACCTGTCCTTCGAGGAGCTCGAACCCCGCTCCTTCTCGTTCAACTCGCCCTTCGGCGCCTGCCCCGACTGCACCGGCATCGGCACGCGCATGGAGGTCGACCCCGAGCTGATCGTGCCCGACGAGGACAAGTCCCTCGACGAAGGCGCCATCCACCCCTGGTCGCACGGCCACACCAAGGAGTACTTCGGCCGCCTCACCGGAGCCCTCGCCGACGCCCTCAGCTTCAGTACGGACACCCCCTGGGCAGCGCTCCCGCAGCGCGCGAAGAAGGCCCTCCTCAACGGCCACAAGACCCAGATCGAGGTCCGCTACCGCAACAGGTACGGCAGGGAGCGCGTCTACACCACGCCCTTCGAAGGCGCCGTCCCGTTCGTGAAGCGGCGGCACAGCGAGGCCGAGGGCGACGCCAGCCGCGAGCGCTTCGAGGGCTACATGCGCGAGGTGCCCTGCCCCACCTGTGAAGGCACCCGCCTCAAGCCGATCGTCCTCGCGGTCACCGTGATGGGCAGGTCCATCGCCGAGGTCTCCGCCATGTCCATCGCGGACTGCGCGGACTTCCTGGCCGAGCTGAAGCTCAACGCGCGCGACAAGAAGATCGCCGAGCGCGTCCTCAAGGAGGTCAACGAACGCCTCCGCTTCCTTGTCGACGTCGGCCTCGACTACCTCTCCCTGAACCGGGCCGCGGGCACCCTCTCCGGCGGCGAGGCCCAGCGCATCCGCCTCGCCACGCAGATCGGCTCCGGCCTCGTCGGCGTGCTGTACGTCCTGGACGAGCCCTCGATCGGCCTGCACCAGCGCGACAACCACCGGCTCATCGAGACCCTGGTCCGCCTGCGCGACATGGGCAACACTCTGATCGTCGTCGAGCACGACGAGGACACCATCAAGGTCGCGGACTGGGTCGTCGACATCGGCCCCGGCGCCGGTGAGCACGGCGGCAAGGTCGTCCACAGCGGCCCCATGAAGGAGCTGCTCAAGAACGCCGAGTCGGTGACCGGCCAGTACCTCGCGGGAAAGAAGGCCATCCCGACGCCCGACATCCGCCGCCCCAGCGATCCGGCCCGCCGCCTCACCGTCCACGGCGCCCGGGAGAACAACCTGCGGGACATCGACGTGTCGTTCCCGCTCGGCGTCCTCACCGCCGTCACCGGAGTCTCCGGCTCCGGCAAGTCGACGCTGGTCAACGACATCCTCTACACGCACCTGGCACGCGAGCTGAACGGCGCCCGGAACGTCCCGGGCCGGCACACGCGCGTGGACGGCGACGACCTCGTCGACAAGGTGGTGCACGTAGACCAGTCGCCCATCGGCCGTACGCCGCGCTCCAACCCGGCGACGTACACCGGGGTCTTCGACCACGTCCGCAAGCTGTTCGCCGAGACCACCGAGGCGAAGGTCCGCGGGTACATGCCCGGACGCTTCTCGTTCAACGTCAAGGGCGGCCGCTGCGAGAACTGCTCCGGCGACGGCACGATCAAGATCGAGATGAACTTCCTGCCGGACGTGTACGTCCCGTGCGAGGTCTGCCACGGCGCTCGGTACAACCGCGAGACCCTGGAAGTCCACTACAAGGGCAAGTCCATCGCCGAGGTCCTGGACATGCCCATCGAGGAGGCGCTCGGCTTTTTCGAGGCCGTCCCGACCATCGCCCGCCACCTCAGGACGCTCAACGAAGTCGGCCTGGGATACGTGCGGTTGGGCCAGTCCGCGCCCACCCTCTCCGGTGGTGAGGCGCAGCGCGTCAAGCTCGCGAGCGAACTGCAGAAGCGCTCCACGGGCCGCACGGTGTACGTGCTGGACGAGCCCACCACCGGCCTGCACTTCGAGGACATCAGCAAGCTGATCAACGTCCTGTCCGGACTGGTCGACAAGGGCAACACGGTCATCGTCATCGAGCACAACCTCGACGTGATCAAGACCGCCGACTGGGTCGTGGACATGGGCCCCGAAGGCGGCAGCGGCGGTGGCCTCGTCATCGCCGAAGGCACCCCCGAGGAGGTGGCGGGCGTCCCGGCCAGCCACACCGGCAAGTTCCTGCGGGACATCCTCGGCGCCGACCGCATCAGTGACGCGACGGTGCCGCCGGCCCGGAAGCGCACCGCGAAGAAGGCCGTGAACAACACGGTGGCGGCGAAGGCACCCGCCAAGAAGACCGTCACCGCGAAGACCGGCACCGCCAAGGGCGCGGCGAAGAAGACGGCCAAGGAAGCCACCACCCCGGCCAAGAAGGCGGCACGCACGCGCAAGGCCTGACACGCGCAGCAGTGCACTGCACCACGCGCAGCAGTGCACTGCACGCACGGCACACCCGCGCGGCACCGCACCACCCCGCCGCCGGACGGGCTCGGCACACCACACGGAGCCGAGCCCGTCCGACGGGGCAGCGGCCTGAGCCACTGCTCTGCCCCGAGAGCTGCCGTACTGATCTGCACCGGTATCGTCGGTTCCGTAACCGACCCCCCTGACCAGTGGAGACTCCATGTCCGGCAAGGCCTCTGCCGCCCGTCGTACCGTCCTGAAAGGCGCTGCCCTGGCGGGAACGGCAGGCCTGGGCGTCGCGGCCTGCTCGACGGAGTCCAAGGTCGGGCACGCCAAGAACCCCACGCCCACCGCGCCCGTGGACCTCGGCGACGCGGAGGCTGTGCCGGTCGGCGGCGTGAAGCTCTACCGCGAGCAGCGCCTGCTGGTGACGCGCTCCGCCGACGGCGAGTACAAGGCGTTCAGCGCCCAGTGCACCCACGCCGGCTGCGTCCTCGACAAGATCGAGAAGGACGAGGGCAACTGCCCCTGCCACGGCAGCAGGTTCGACATCCGCACCGGCGAGGCGCTGAAGGGCCCGGCCACCGTGCCGCTGCCGAAGGTCCCGGTCAAGGCCGAGAACGGCAAGCTGATCGCGGGCCCCGAGGCCTGAGAGCCGCCCGCAGCGGAACGACCGCGAGCGAAGCGACGGAACCTCACCGTCCGCCCACCTCAAGGGAGTTGAGCGCTCAGCCGACGGCAAGCCGCCCGGATCCGCGTACGCGCGTCGGTCAGGACGGGCGGCTACCCACCATGAGCGATCAGTGGCGAGCCGTGACCTCGCGCTAGGCCCCGGTTGTCGGTCCCCGCCAGTAGGGTGAGAGTCATGGCTGACCCCTCCACCTACCGCCCCAAGCCGGGACAGATCCCCGACTCCCCGGGGGTCTACAAGTTCCGCGACGAGCACCGCCGGGTGATCTACGTCGGGAAGGCCAAGAGCCTGCGCCAACGGCTCGCCAACTACTTCCAGGACCTGGCGAGTCTGCACCCCCGCACCCGCTCCATGGTCACCACCGCGTCCTCCGTCGAGTGGACCGTCGTGACCACCGAGGTCGAGGCGCTGCAACTCGAGTACACCTGGATCAAGGAGTTCGACCCGCGGTTCAACGTCAAGTACCGCGACGACAAGAGCTACCCGTATCTGGCCGTCACCCTCAACGAGGAGTACCCGAGGGTCCAGGTCATGCGTGGCGCCAAGAAGAAGGGCGTGCGCTACTTCGGCCCGTACGGACACGCGTGGGCCATCCGCGAGACGGTCGACCTGATGCTGCGCGTCTTCCCGGTGCGCACCTGCTCGGCCGGAGTCTTCAAGAACGCCGCGCGGACCGGCCGCCCCTGCCTCCTCGGGTACATCGGCAAGTGCTCGGCACCCTGCGTGGGCCGCGTCACCCCCGAGGAACACCGCGAACTGGCCGAGGACTTCTGCGACTTCATGGCCGGGCGCACGGGCGCGTACCTCCGCCGCCTGGAGAAGGAGATGGCCGCCGCAGCCGAGGAGATGGAGTACGAGCGGGCGGCCCGCCTGCGCGACGACATCCAGGCGCTCAAGCGCGCCATGGAGAAGAGCGCCGTGGTCCTCGCGGACGACACCGACGCCGACCTCATCGCCCTCGCCGAGGACGAGCTGGAGGCGGCCGTGCAGATCTTCCACGTCCGTGGCGGCCGCGTCCGCGGCCAGCGCGGCTGGGTCACCGACAAGGTCGAGGCAGTCACCACAGGAGACCTGGTCGAGCACGCGGTGCAGCAGCTGTACGGCGAGGAGAGCGGTGACGCCGTGCCCAAGGAGGTCCTCGTCCCCGCCCTGCCCGACCCGGTCGCGCCCGTGCAGGCGTGGCTGGCCGAGCGCCGCGGCAGCAGCGTCGACCTGCGCGTGCCGCAGCGCGGCGACAAACGCGCCCTCATGGAGACGGTCCAGCGCAATGCCCAGCAGTCCCTCGTCCTGCACAAGACGAAGCGCGCCTCCGACCTCACGACCCGCTCCCGCGCCCTCGAGGAGATCGCCGAAGCCCTCGACCTGGACAGCGCCCCGCTGCGCATCGAGTGCTTCGACATCTCGCACCTCCAGGGGGACGATGTCGTCGCCTCCATGGTCGTCTTCGAGGACGGCCTGGCCCGCAAGAGCGAGTACCGCCGCTTCCAGATCAAGGGCCGAGTAGGCGACACCCAGGTCTGGCACGGCGAGGGCCAGGACGACGTTCGCTCCATGCACGAGGTGATCGCCCGCCGCTTCAAGCGGTACATCGCCGAGAAGGAGAAGACGGGGGAGTGGGCCGAGGAGACCTCCCCCGAGGACGCCCTCACGGAGGAGGACGGCCGCCCCAAGAGGTTCGCGTACCCGCCGCAGCTCGTCGTCGTGGACGGCGGAAAGCCGCAGGTCGCGGCGGCCAAGCGGGCCATGGACGAGCTGGGGATCGACGACGTCGCGGTGTGCGGCCTAGCCAAGCGCCTGGAGGAGGTCTGGCTGCCGGACGAGGAGGACCCGGTGGTCCTGCCCCGCTCCAGCGAGGGCCTCTACCTGCTGCAGCGCGTACGTGACGAGGCGCACCGCTTCGCGATCGCCTATCAGCGAAAGAAGCGGGCCAAGAGGTTCCGGGCCGGGCCGCTCGACGCGGTGCCGGGCCTGGGCGAGACGCGCAAACAGGCGCTCATCAAACACTTCGGTTCCGTGAAGAAACTGAGATCCGCCACAATTGAGCAGATCTGCGAGGTCCCCGGGATAGGCCGCAAGACGGCCGAGACGATCGCCGTGGCCCTCGCCGAGGCGGCCCCGCCCGCCCCGGCGGTGAACACGGCGACCGGAGAGATCATTGAAGAAGAGGCACCCGTGACGGCGGAGGCCGCAGAGGCACCCGCGGGCGCCGTGGAGAGACGGGGGCAGGACACATGACAGAGCGCGAAGAAGACGGAGCACAGGTGAGTACGGCAACGGGCGCCACCGAGCCCGGCGGCGCCGCGGAAGCGGCCATCCCCGAGCTGGTGATCATCTCCGGGATGTCCGGTGCGGGCCGCTCCACTGCGGCCAAGTGCCTGGAGGACCTCGGCTGGTTCGTGGTCGACAACCTGCCGCCCGCGCTGATCCCCACCATGGTGGAGCTCGGCGCACGCTCGCAGGGCAACGTGGCGCGCATCGCGGTCGTCGTGGACGTCCGCGGCCGCCGCTTCTTCGACAACCTCCGCCAGTCCCTCGCGGACCTGGAGGCCAAGAACGTCACCCGGCGGATCGTCTTCCTGGAGTCGTCCGACGACGCCCTGGTGCGCCGCTTCGAGTCGGTGCGCCGCCCGCACCCGCTCCAGGGCGACGGCCGCATCACCGACGGCATCGCCGCCGAGCGCGACCTGCTTCGCGAACTGCGCGGCGACGCCGACCTGGTGATCGACACCTCCAGCCTCAACGTCCACGAGCTGCGCGCCAAGATGGACGCCCAGTTCGCCGGCGACGAAGAGCCCGAACTCCGGGCCACCGTCATGTCGTTCGGGTACAAGTACGGCCTGCCGGTCGACGCCGACCTGGTGGTGGACTGCCGCTTCCTGCCCAACCCGCACTGGGTCCCGGAGCTGCGCCCGTACACTGGCCTGAACGAGGAGGTCTCGGGTTACGTCTTCAACCAGCCCGGCGCCAAGGAGTTCCTCGACCGGTACACGGAGCTGCTCCAGCTGATCGCGACGGGCTACCGCCGCGAGGGCAAGCGGTACGTCACCATCGCCGTGGGCTGTACGGGCGGCAAGCACCGCTCCGTCGCCATGTCGGAGAAGCTCGCCGCGCGCCTCGCCACCGAGGGCGTGGAGACCGTCGTCGTCCACCGGGACATGGGGCGCGAGTGACCTCCCAGCCCCGTCGGGCGAGCGCCCCGCCCCGTCGGGCCCGGCTCACCCGCCTCAGCCGCAGGCGCTCGGCCCAGCCCAAGGTCGTCGCGCTCGGCGGCGGCATGGGCCTGTCCGCCTCGCTCGCCGCGCTGCGCCGGATCACCGGCGACCTCACGGCCGTGGTCACCGTCGCCGACGACGGCGGCTCCAGCGGCCGGCTCCGCGACGAGCTGGGCGTGCTCCCGCCCGGCGACCTGCGCAAGGCCCTGGCCGCCCTGTGCGGGGACGACGACTGGGGCCAGACCTGGGCCCGCGTCATCCAGCACCGCTTCCAGTCCAAGGGCGAGCTGCACGAGCACGCGGTCGGCAACCTGCTGATCGTGGCCCTCTGGGAGCAGCTCGGCGACCACGTCCAGGCGCTCGACCTGGTCGGCAAGCTGCTCGGCGCGCACGGCCGGGTGCTGCCCATGTCCGCCGTGCCGCTCGAGCTGCAGGCGCTGGTCAAGGGGCACGACCCGGAGCGCGCGGAAGAGGTGGGCACGGTCCGGGGGCAGGCCAACGTGGCGCTGACCCGCGGCGAGGTGCAGTCTGTGCACCTCGTGCCGCACGACCCGCCCGCCGTGCCCGAGGCCGTGGCCGCGGTCCTCGACGCGGACTGGGTGGTGCTCGGCCCCGGTTCCTGGTTCTCCTCGGTGATCCCGCACCTGCTCGTACCCGAGCTGCTCCAGGCGCTCACCGAGACCAAGGCCCGCAAGGTCCTCTCGCTCAACCTCGCACCGCAGCCGGGAGAAACCGAAGGGTTCTCCCCGCAGCGTCATTTGGAGGTTTTGGGACGACACGCCCCTAAACTCGCCCTGGACGTGGTGCTGGCCGACGAGGCCGCCGTGCCCGATCGCGACAGCCTCACCGACGCCGCCAAGCGTCTGGGGGCGGCGGTCGAGCTGGCGCCGGTGGCCGAGGCCGCAGGTTCTCCGAAGCACGACCCGGAGCTGCTGGCCGCCGCGTACGACCGTATTTTTCGGATGCATGGAAGGATCGGCCCATGGCGATGACGGCAGCGGTGAAGGACGAGATCTCCCGGCTCCCCGTCACCCGGACCTGCTGCAGGAAGTCAGAGGTCTCGGCGATCCTTCGCTTCGCGGGAGGCCTCCACCTGGTCAGTGGCCGCATCGTGATCGAGGCGGAGCTGGACACCGCGATGGCGGCCCGGCGGCTCAAGAAGGACATCCTGGAGATCTTCGGGCACGGCTCGGAGCTCATGGTGATGGCCGCGGGCGGCCTGCGCCGCGGCTCCCGCTATGTCGTACGCGTGGTGGCCGGTGGTGATCAACTGGCGCGCCAGACCGGCCTGGTGGACGGTCGCGGCCGTCCCATCCGCGGCCTGCCCCCGCAGGTCGTCTCGGGTGCCACCTGTGACGCGGAGGCCGCGTGGCGCGGCGCGTTCCTGGCGCACGGTTCGCTGACCGAGCCGGGCCGCTCCTCCTCCCTCGAGGTGACCTGCCCGGGGCCCGAGGCTGCGCTCGCGCTCGTGGGTGCGGCCCGCCGTCTGTCGATCGCCGCGAAGGCCCGCGAGGTGCGCGGCGTGGACCGCGTGGTCGTCCGTGACGGTGACGCGATCGGCGCGCTGCTCACCCGGCTCGGCGCCCACGAGTCGGTGCTCGCCTGGGAGGAGCGGCGGATGCGCCGCGAGGTCCGGGCCACCGCCAACCGCCTGGCCAACTTCGACGATGCCAACCTGCGCCGCTCGGCGCGCGCCGCGGTCGCCGCGGGCGCCCGTGTGCAGCGCGCCCTGGAGATCCTGGGCGACGAGGTGCCGGAGCACCTCGCGGCGGCCGGCCGGCTGCGCATGGAGCACAAGCAGGCCTCTCTGGAGGAGCTGGGCGCGCTCGCGGACCCGCCGCTGACGAAGGACGCGGTCGCGGGCCGTATCCGCCGCCTCCTGGCGATGGCCGACAAGCGGGCTCAGGACCTCGGCATTCCGGGTACGGAGTCGAACCTGACCGAGGAGATGGCCGACAACCTGGTGGGCTGACCGCTTAGCCGTCGTCGAGGCGGCAGCCACAGCATCCGAAAGCCGTCGGTGTCCGGAGAGATCCGGACACCGACGGCTTTTCTGTGCTCATCCCGGTCTGAGCCTCCCGGCCGAGGCTTCGTCGACGCCGGTCGTCTCACGCCTTGAGCGTGATCCGGGTTCCCGGGCGGCGTTTTCTCGTGGCACCAAGTGTCACTCGATGTTGTCGAGGTCACTTTCCTGAGCGACCGTCAGAACCTCTCCGAAGGGTCTCGCGAAACCTGCGGAGGCTGCCTCCGGACAGGTCCCGGAATGATCCCCTCCGGAGCCTCGGGGGTGACTTGCGCAGGCCTCGCCCGGTCGTCACACGGTGTGACAGCGGAGGTGTCGGAGGCGGCTCCGGAGGGTACTCAAATGAGGCCGCTTGCGCCCGTCTGATGGGCCAAGCGCTTGCTTCCCCGTGCCGATGACTCTGAGTGACGAACGGAGGGCCGTATCTACAAACAGGGTGTGGGTCACCGCAACTCGTACGGACCGTCTCGATGTCACTCGAACGACTCAGGAGAGGTAGGGTCGAAGGCGGTCGGGGACATCCCATTCAGCTCGCCGGCGCACAGACCGGCGTACCAACGAGGAGATCGGTTCGTGACGATCCGCGTAGGCATCAATGGCTTCGGTCGCATCGGCCGCAACTACTTCCGGGCGCTCCTGGAGCAGGGCGCGGACATCGAGGTCGTTGCCGTCAACGACCTGGGTGATACCGCGACCACGGCCCACCTGCTGAAGTACGACACCATCCTTGGGCGCCTCAAGGCCGAGGTCACCCACACCGAAGACACCATCACCGTCGACGGGCACACCATCAAGGTGCTGTCCGAGCGCAACCCCGCCGACATCCCCTGGGGCAGCCTGGGCGTCGACATCGTCGTCGAGTCGACCGGCATCTTCACGAAGAAGGAAGACGCCGCGAAGCACATCGCCGGTGGCGCAAAGAAGGTCCTGATCTCGGCTCCGGCCAAGGACGAGGACATCACCATCGTGATGGGCGTCAACCAGGAGAAGTACGACCCCGCGCAGCACCACGTCATCTCCAACGCCTCCTGCACCACCAACTGTGTGGCGCCGATGGCCAAGGTTCTCGACGAGAACTTCGGCATCGTCAAGGGCCTGATGACGACCGTGCACGCGTACACCAACGACCAGCGCATCCTTGACTTCCCGCACAAGGACCTGCGCCGCGCCCGTGCCGCCGCGGAGAACATCATCCCGACGACCACCGGCGCCGCGAAGGCCACCGCTCTCGTCCTGCCGCAGCTGAAGGGCAAGCTGGACGGCATCGCCATGCGCGTCCCGGTTCCCACCGGCTCCGCCACGGACCTGGTCGTCGAGCTCTCCCGCGAGGCCACCAAGGACGAGGTCAACGCCGCGTTCAAGAAGGCCGCGGAAGGCGAGCTCAAGGGCTTCCTGTACTACACCGAGGACCCGATCGTGTCCTCGGACATCGTCAGCGACCCGGCTTCCTGCACCTTCGACTCCTCCATGACCATGGTCCAGGAGGGCAGGACGGTGAAGATCCTCGGCTGGTACGACAACGAGTGGGGTTACTCGAACCGTCTGGTCGACCTCACCACCTTCGTCGGCGGCCAGCTCTGACCCGGATTTGATTCGGACAGGCAATTCGATGTGAGCTACGGGGCTCGGGCAGCGCGATCTCGCGCCGCCCGAGCCCCGTAGCTTGTTGCTCGGAAGCTTTCAAGGAGTCCCTGAGAAATGAAGACGATCGACGAACTTCTCGCCGAAGGCATCGCCGGAAAGCGGGTATTCGTCCGCGCCGACCTGAACGTGCCGCTGGACGGCACCACCATCACCGACGACGGCCGCATCCGCGCGGTGGTCCCGACCGTGAAGGCGCTCGCCGACGCGGGCGCGCGGGTCCTCGTCGCCTCCCACCTGGGCCGTCCCAAGGGCGCTCCGGACCCGGCGTTCTCGCTGGCCCCGGCCGCCGCCCGGCTCGGTGAACTCCTCGGCGCCGATGTGCAGTTCGCCACCGACACCGTCGGCGACTCCGCCAAGTCCGTCGTCGCCGGCCTCGCCGACGGCCAGGTCGCCGTCATCGAGAACCTGCGCTTCAACGCCGGCGAGACCTCCAAGGACGACGCCGAGCGCGGCGCCTTCGCCGACCAGCTGGCCGGCCTCGCCGACCTGTACGTGGGCGACGGCTTCGGCGCCGTGCACCGCAAGCACGCCTCGGTCTACGACCTCCCGGCGCGACTGCCGCACGCCGTCGGCTACTTGATCGCCAAGGAGGTCAGCGTCCTCAAGAAGCTCACCGAGGACGTCAAGCGCCCGTACACCGTGGTCCTCGGCGGCGCCAAGGTCTCCGACAAGCTCGCCGTCATCGACGAGCTCCTCGGCAAGGCCGACCGCCTCCTCATCGGCGGCGGCATGGCGTACACCTTCCTCAAGGCCAAGGGGCACGAGGTCGGTATCTCCCTCCTTCAGGAGGACCAGATCCCGGCCGTCAAGGAGTACATGGAGCGCGCGGAGAAGAACGGCGTCGAGCTGGTCCTGCCCGTGGACGTCCTGGTCTCCACCGACTTCCCGGACCTGAAGACCAAGGCCCCGGCCGACTTCGACACCGTCGACGCCGACAAGATCCCCGCGGACAAGGAGGGCCTGGACATCGGCCCCAAGTCCCGTGAGCTGTTCGCCTCGAAGATCACCGACGCCGAGACGGTGTTCTGGAACGGCCCCGTCGGAGTCGCCGAGCACCCCGACTACGCTGGCGGCACGACGGCCATCGCGCAGGCCCTGCTCGACAGCAAGGGCTTCACGGTGGTCGGCGGTGGCGACTCCGCCGCCGCCGTCCGCAACCTGGGCTTCGACGAGTCGAAGTTCGGCCACATCTCGACCGGTGGCGGTGCCTCCCTCGAATACCTCGAGGGCAAGACCCTGCCCGGCCTCGCCGCACTGGAGGACTGACCCCGAATGAGCACGCGCACGCCCCTGATGGCGGGCAACTGGAAGATGAACCTCAACCACCTCGAGGCCATCGCCCACGTCCAGAAGCTCGCCTTCGCGCTCGCCGACAAGGACTACGAGGCCGTCGAGGTCGCGGTCCTGCCGCCGTTCACCGACCTGCGCTCCGTGCAGACCCTGGTGGACGGCGACAAGCTCAAGATCAAGTACGGCGCCCAGGACATCTCGGCGCAGGACTCCGGTGCGTACACCGGTGAGATCTCGGGCCCGATGCTGTCGAAGCTCAAGTGCACCTATGTCGCCATCGGTCACAGCGAGCGCCGCCAGTACCACCACGAGAACGAAGAGACCTGCAACGCCAAGGTGAAGGCCGCCTACAAGCACGGCCTGACCCCGATCCTCTGCGTCGGCGAGGGCCTGGACATCCGCAAGGCCGGCCAGCAGGTCCAGTACACGCTGAACCAGCTCGACGGCGCCCTCAAGGACCTTCCTGCTGAGCAGGCCGAGTCCATCGTGATCGCCTACGAGCCGGTGTGGGCCATCGGCACCGGTGAGGTCGCAACGCCCGAGGACGCCCAGGAGGTCTGCGGCGCGATCCGCGGCAGGCTCGCCGAGCTGTACTCGCAGGAGCTCGCCGACAAGGTGCGCATCCAGTACGGCGGTTCGGTCAAGTCCGGGAACGTGGCCGCGATCATGGCGCAGCCCGACGTCGACGGGGCGCTCATCGGCGGCGCCGCCCTTGACGCCGACGAGTTCGTCAAGATCGTCCGATTCCGCGACCAGTGAGCCGGAGAACCGACAAGCACTGAGTATGCGGTAGCGACGTAACGTCGTACCCTTGCGGGGTCCGAGGCTTGCTTTTCTGAGCTTTTCGCTCATTCACGCGAGACTCGGGCCCCGTCGTCGTACAGATACCGAGGAAGTTGGTCCAGCCGTGGTTATGGGGTTCTCGATCGCCCTGATCGTCTTCAGCGGACTGCTGATGCTTTTGGTGCTCATGCACAAGGGCAAGGGCGGTGGCCTCTCCGACATGTTCGGTGGCGGTATGCAGTCCTCCGTCGGCGGCTCCTCGGTCGCCGAGCGCAACCTCGACCGCATCACCGTCGTGGTCGGTCTGCTCTGGTTCGCGTGCATTGTCGTTCTTGGCCTGCTGATGAAGCTCGACAGCTGACGCTTTATCGTCCTACCGGTTGACGCAGTATTGCCATCCGCCTTTTATGGGCGGCTTATTATGGCCGTGCGTCTCCGGGGCGAGGGTGTAACTCCGAACACTGGACGCGCGTTGGGCCTTACGTAGACTGGGGCACCCGCGGCACGGCCGCCGGTGAGCAACGCTGTGCAGCACTGTTACGCAGGGAGTTACGACCGTGGCAAGTGGCAACGCGATCCGTGGAAGTCGGGTCGGAGCGGGGCCGATGGGCGAGGCGGAGCGGGGCGAGTCCGCGCCGCGCCTGCGCATCTCCTTCTGGTGCTCCAACGGGCACGAGACGGTGCCGAGCTTCGCCAGTGACGCGCAGGTGCCCGACACGTGGGACTGTCCGCGCTGCGGATTCCCGGCCGGCCAGGACCGGGACAACCCGCCGGACCCGCCCCGCACCGAGCCCTACAAGACGCACCTCGCGTACGTGCGCGAGCGGCGCAGCGACGCGGACGGCGAGGCGATCCTCGCCGAGGCACTCGCCAAACTGCGCGGCGAGATCTAGGAATTGAGATCGGCCGGACACCCTCGGGGTGTCCGGCCGGATCTGTTTCGGAAGCCCGCCCGGGGCGGAATTCGATATTCCGGCTCAACTCCCCACGCACCCCCGTTCGTCGCCCCGGTCGATTGTCAGTGGCTCCGCCTAAGGTCGTGAAGTACCTGACTGGAGGGGGGAGTTATGACGGCAGTGGAGGCCACGCAGACGCTTGCGCCGTCCTGGCGCGGGGGATTCGGGCGGCTCTGGTCCGCGGCGATCGTCTCGCGCTTCGGGGACGCGCTGAGGATCGCGGCCCTGCCCCTGCTCGCCGCATCGCTGACGGACGATCCGATGCTGGTCGCCCTCGTCACCGCCTCCGGCTATCTGCCCTGGATCCTCTTCGGCCTGCTCGGCGGCGCGGTCGCCGACCGGGTCGACCAGCGCCGCGCCATGTGGGCCGTCGATCTCGTACGAGGGCTGCTGCTCGCCGGGTTCGCGCTCGCCGTGGGGCTCGGGCACGCCTCGATCGGGCTGCTGATCGCGCTCGCCTTCCTCCTCACCAGCCTGCAGACCCTCTTCGACAACGCCGCCACGGCCCTCCTGCCCGATCTGGTGCCGCCCGAGGCGCTCGGCAGCGCCAACGCCCGGTTGCAGACCGGGCAGATGCTCGTCAGCAGCTTCCTGGCCACCCCGCTCGTGCCGCTGCTCCTCGCCGCCGGCGCAGCCGTGCCGTACGCGGCGGACGCGGCCACCTACCTTCTCGCCGCGGCGCTCGTCGCCTCGCTGCGGCCGTCGCCCCGCGAGCGGGACGCGCGGCCCAGCGGGCGTACCTTGCGGGCGGACATCGCGGAAGGGCTGCGGATCCTGTGGCGGGACCGGACGTTGCGCGGCCTGTGCATATCGACCACGTTGTGCAACATCGGCGTCGGCGGGCTCATCGCCACCCTCGTCCTGCATGTGACGGGCTGGCTCGGCGCGGGCGAGGCGGCGTACGCGCTGTGCCTGTCGGCGTACGGCGTGGGCAGTGTGACCGGCGGGTTCTTCGCCAACCGGATCGGGCGGCGCATCGGCAGGCTGCGCAGCGTGCTCGTCGCGGGCGCCCTGCAGATCGGGCCGCTCGTCGCGATCGGCGTGATCCGCAGTGTGTGGGCGGTCGTGGTGGGCCTGGTCGTCTTCGGCTTCATGGGCATGGTGTGGAACGTCAACCAGGTGACGCTCATGCAGCAGCGCAGCCCCACTGCCGCGCTGGGCCGGATCAGCGCCGCCTTCCGGACCGTGTCGCTCGGCGGGACGCCGTTCGGCGCGCTGCTCGCCGGGGCCGTCGCGGCGGGGTGGGGGCTCAACACCCCGGCGCTTCTTGCCGCTGCGCTGTTCGTGCTCTCCGTCGCCGCGCTGATACCCGCGCTCAAGTCACCCGTCACCGCTCCTTAAGTCGGCCGACAGGGGACAGACAGCTCATACCGCTCGCTGATCAATTAGGTTGGAAGGGCAGCGGGGAAGTGCAGGATCAGGTAAGAGAGAAGGCTGAAGTCCGAGATGAACGCAGCAAGCCGCACCAGGCTCAACCAGTTGCCGGAGTGGACCGCGCTCGGCAAGCACCGGGAGCAGCTGGGCGACGCTCACCTGCGGGAACTGTTCGCCGCTGACCCGCAGCGCGCCGGGAAGTACACGGCGCAGGTGGGCGACCTGCACATCGACCACTCCAAGCAGCTGGTCACGGACGAGACCCTTGAGCTGCTGCGAGAACTGGCCGCCGCGACCGACGTGTTCGGGCTGCGGGACGCCATGTTCCGCGGCGAGAAGATCAACACCACCGAGGACCGCGCCGTCCTGCACACCGCGCTGCGCGCCCCGCGAGACGCCGTGATCGAGGTCGACGGGGAGAACGTCGTGCCGAAGGTGCACGCCGTGCTCGACAAGATGAGCGCCTTCGCCGAACGCGTCCGCTCCGGCGAGTGGACCGGCCACACCGGCAGGCCCATCAAGAACGTCGTGAACATCGGCATCGGCGGCTCCGACCTCGGCCCCGCGATGGCGTACGAGGTGCTGCGCTCCTACACCGACCGCAATCTGACGTTCCGCTTCGTCTCCAACGTCGACGGCGCCGATCTGCACGAGGCCGTACGGGACTTGGACCCGGCCGAGACGCTGTTCGTCGTCGCGTCGAAGACCTTCACCACGATCGAGACGATCACCAACGCCACCTCGGCGCGGAACTGGCTCCTGACCGGTCTTCAGGCCGGGCAGGAGGCCGTGGCGAAGCACTTCGTGGCATTGTCCACCAACGCCGGGAAGGTCGCTGAGTTCGGCATCGACACGGCCAACATGTTCGAGTTCTGGGACTGGGTCGGCGGCCGCTACTCCTACGACTCGGCGATCGGCCTCTCCCTGATGATCGCCATCGGGCCCGAGCGCTTCCGCGAGATGCTCGACGGCTTCCACCTCGTCGACGAGCACTTCCGCACGGCCCCGCCGGAGTCCAACGTCCCGCTGCTTCTGGGGCTGTTGGGGGTCTGGTACGGCGCGTTCTTCGACGCCCAGTCGCACGCGGTGCTGCCGTACTCGCACTACCTGTCCAAGTTCACGGCGTACCTGCAGCAGCTGGACATGGAGTCCAACGGCAAGTCCGTGGACCGGGACGGCAACCCGGTGGACTGGCAGACCGGGCCGGTCGTCTGGGGCACGCCGGGCACCAACGGGCAGCACGCCTACTACCAGTTGATCCACCAGGGCACGAAGGTCATCCCGGCGGACTTCATCGGCTTCGCCGAGCCGGTGGCGGATCTGCCGCCCGGTCTGGTCGGCCAGCACGATCTGCTGATGGCCAACTTCTTCGCGCAGACGCAGGCCTTGGCGTTCGGTAAGACGCCGGACGAGGTGCGGGCCGAGGGGGTGCCCGAGGAACTCGTCGCGCACAAGACGTTCCGCGGCAACCACCCGACGACCACGATCCTCGCCGCCGAGCTGACGCCGTCCGTGCTCGGGCAGCTGATCGCCCTCTACGAGCACAAGGTGTTCGTGCAGGGGGCGATCTGGAACGTCGACTCGTTCGACCAGTGGGGGGTCGAGTTGGGGAAGGTGCTTGCGAAGCGGGTGGAGCCTGCGTTGACGGACGGGGTCGAGGTGGAGGGCTTGGACGCTTCGTCCCGGGCGTTGGTGGCGAAGTATCGGGAGTTGCGGGGGCGTTGAGGGTCGGTACGCGGAAGGGACGGGGCTGGGTTTTCTTCCCCAGTCCCGCCCCTTCCCGGCTGTGCCTGATATGCGGCTGCCGCCGCGTGGCTGCGGCGCTTCGGGGGCCAGCCCACGGACCCCCTCCCCCAAGCTCTCGGCTGCGCTCGAGCAGGGGGACCCCCATCTCAAACGCCGGAGGGGCTGAATTCAGCTGATCACGGCGAAGCCGGCGGGTACAGGCCCCTCGGCAACTGCGAAGCCGCCGCCGAGTCCAGCAGCCACAGCGTGCGCGAGCGGCCGTGCGCGCCCGCTGCCGGGGCCTGGACCTCGCCCGCGCCGGACAGGGCGATGGCCACGGCCTGCGCCTTGTCCTCGCCCGCCGCGAGCAGCCACACCTCGCGGGCGGAGCGGATCGCGGGCAGGGTGAGGGAGATCCGCGTCGGCGGCGGCTTGGGCGCGCCGTGCACACCCACGACCATCCGCTCGGTCTCGCGCACCGCGGGCAACTCCGGGAACAGCGACGCCACATGGGTGTCCGGGCCGACACCGAGGAGCAGCACGTCGAAGGTCGGGGCCTCCGAGTGGTTCTCGGGCTGTGCGGCCTTGGCCAGTTGGACCGCGTACGCCTCGGCCGCGGTGTCCGCGTCGATGCCGTACGGGCCGTCCGACGCGGGCATCGCGTGCACCCGGGCCGGGTCGAGCGGCACCGAGTCGAGCAGCGCCTCGCGGGCCTGCGTGTAGTTGCGGTCCGGGTCGCCCTCCGGCAGGAACCGCTCGTCGCCCCACCACAGGTCGAGGCGGCTCCAGTCGACGGCGTCCCGCGCGGGGGAGGAGCCGAGCGCGGCGAGCAGGCCGTTGCCGTTGCGGCCGCCGGTGAGGACCACGGACGCGGAGCCGCGGGCGGCCTGCGCGTCCACGATCTTCGTGATCAGGCGGGCCGCGGCGGCCTGGGCCATGAGCTCCTTGTCGCGGTGGACGACGAGCTGCGGGGAGACGCTCACTTCGACCCCGCCTTCGAGCCGGAGGCTGCCGAAGTCGCCTTCTTCGCCTGGGACTTGGCGGCCTTCTTCGTACCCGAAGGCGCAGCCGTACGCGAACCCGAACCCGAAGCCGCGCCCGTACTCGCATCCGAAACCGGATCCGAAGCCGCAGCCTCGTCCGGCGCGGCAGCAGCAGCCGCAGCCGGCGCCGGCGGAACCGTCTCCGGCTGGACGAGCCGGTCCACGCCGTACTTCAGCGCCGAGGCGTACGTGTCGTCCGGGTCGAGGCGGCGCAGCTCCTCCGCGATCAGCTCGGCCGTCTCGCGCCGCTTCAACGCCACCGCGCGGTCCGGCTGTCCCTGCATGGAGAGCGTCGCGAGGGCGCCGTCGGGCCGGTCGAGGACGATCGGGCCGCCGTCGGTCTCCAGGCGTACCGCCGTGAGCCCCGGGCCGCTGGACAGTGAGCGCGTCACCGGCACGGAGAGCCGGTCGGCGAGCCACATGCCGAGCAGCTCACAGCTCGGGTTGAACTCCTCGCCCTCCACCTCGGCCGCGGTGACCTTGCAGGTCACCTGGTCGAGAGCGGCGGCCAGCATGGAGCGCCACGGGGTGATCCGGGTCCAGGACAGATCCGTGTCACCCGGCGTGTACGTCTCCGCGCGCGAGGCCAGCTCGTGGATGGGCTGCTCGCACGCGTACGTGTCCGTGACGCGGCGCTGCGCGAGCGCGCCCAGCGGGTCGTTGGCCGGGTCGAGCGGCGCGTTCACCGGCCACCACACGACGACCGGCGCGTCCGGCAGGAGCAGCGGCAGGACCACCGACTGGGCGTGGTTGAGGACGTCGCCGTACAGCCGAAGGATCACCGTCTCGCCGGTGCCCGCGTCCGCGCCCACGCGCACGTCGGCGTCCAGGCGCGAGGACGTGCGGTCACGCGGGGAGCGTGCGGCCCGCTTGATGACGACGAGGGTGCGCGAGGGGTGCTCGCGCGAGGCCTCGTTGGCCGCCTTCAGGGAGTCGTACGCGTTCTCCTCGTCGGTGACGATGACCAGCGTGAGCACCATGCCGACGGCCGGCGAGCCGATGGCGCGGCGGCCCTGCACGAGAGCCTTGTTGACCTTGCTGGCCGTGGTGTCCGTGAGGTCGATCTTCATGGGCGGCGCCAGCTCCGTCCGTCTCGTTCGAGCATTTCGTCCGCCTCGACGGGGCCCCAGGTGCCGGAGGGGTACTGCGCGGGCTTGCCACTCACGTCCCAGTTCTGCTCGATCGGGTCGAGGATGTTCCAGGACAGCTCGACCTCCTCGGTGCGCGGGAAGAGGTTCGAATCGCCCAACAGGACGTCCAGGATGAGGCGTTCGTACGCCTCGGGGCTGGACTCGGTGAAGGACTCGCCGTACGCAAAGTCCATGGACACGTCCCGGACCTCCATCGACGTGCCCGGCACCTTCGAGCCGAACCGCATCGTCACGCCCTCGTCCGGCTGGACCCGGATGACCAGGGCGTTGTGCCCGAGCTCCTCGGTCGCCGTGTGGTCGAAGGGGGAGTGCGGGGCGCGCTGGAAGACGACGGCGATCTCGGTGACGCGGCGGCCGAGGCGCTTGCCGGTGCGCAGATAGAACGGCACGCCCGCCCAGCGGCGGTTGTCGATCTCCAGCTTCATCGCGGCATACGTGTCGGTCGTCGACGCCGGGTCGATGCCGTCCTCCTGGAGGTAGCCGATGACCTTCTCGCCGCCCTGCCAGCCGGCCGCGTACTGGCCGCGGACCGTGTGCTTCGACAGGTCCTTGGGCAGCTTCACCGCGCCGAGGACCTTGGTCTTCTCGGCGGCGAGCGCGTCCGCGTCGAAGGAGGAGGGCTCCTCCATCGCGGTCAGCGCGAGCAGCTGAAGGAGGTGGTTCTGGATGACGTCACGGGCGGCGCCGATGCCGTCGTAGTACCCGGCGCGGCCGCCGATGCCGATGTCCTCGGCCATGGTGATCTGCACGTGGTCGACGTACGACCGGTTCCAGATCGGCTCGAAGAGGGTGTTGGCGAACCGGAGCGCCAGGATGTTCTGGACGGTCTCCTTGCCGAGGTAGTGGTCGATCCGGAAGACCTGCTCGGGCTTGAACACCTCGTGCACGATGGCGTTCAACTCGCGTGCGGAGGCGAGGTCGTGGCCGAAAGGCTTCTCGATGACGGCGCGCCGCCAGGAGCCCTCGCTCTGGTCCGCGAGGCCGTGCTTCTTCAGCTGCTGCACGACGTTGGGGAAGAACTTCGGCGGCACCGAGAGATAGAACGCGAAGTTGCCGCCCGTGCCCTGCGCCTTGTCGAGCTCCTGCATCGTCGACTTCAGCGTCTCGAACGCCTCGTCGTCGTCGAAGTTGCCCTGGACGAACCGCATGCCCTGGCTCAGCTGCTGCCAGACCTCCTCGCGGAACGGGGTGCGGGAGTGCTGCTTGACGGCGTCGTGCACTTCCTGCGCGAAGTCCTCGTCCTGCCACTCGCGGCGGGCGAAGCCGATGAGCGAGAAGCCCGGCGGCAACAGGCCCCGGTTGGCCAGGTCGTAGACGGCAGGCATCAGCTTCTTACGGGACAAATCGCCCGTGACGCCGAAGATCACCAGGCCCGACGGCCCCGCGATACGCGGGAGCCGTCGGTCCAGTGCGTCACGAAGCGGGTTGGCTCCGTCGACAGTGGGGGACAAGATCAGCCTTCCGAAGGGGCGAGGCGCTTGAGTTCCGCCTCGGTCGACTTGAGCAGGTCGTTCCAGGAGGACTCGAACTTGTCGACGCCCTCGTCCTCGAGGAGCTGCACGACCTCGTCGTACGAGATCCCGAGCTTCTCGACGGCGTCGAGCTCGGCGCGGGACTGCTCGTACGTGCCCGACACGGTGTTGCCGGTGATCCGGCCGTGGTCGGCGGTCGCGTCGAGGGTGGCCTCCGGCATGGTGTTCACCGTGTTCGGCGCGACCAGGTCGTCGACGTACAGGGTGTCCTTGTACGCCTTGTCCTTCACACCGGTCGAGGCCCACAGCGGGCGCTGCTTGTTGGCGCCGGCCTTGTCGAGCGCGGCCCAGCGGTCGGACGAGAAGACCTCCTCGTACGCCTCGTACGCCAGGCGGGCGTTGGCCAGGCCGGCCTTGCCGCGGGCGGCCTTGGCCGCGTCCGTGCCGAGGGCGTCGATGCGCTTGTCGATCTCCGTGTCCACGCGGGACACGAAGAAGGACGCCACCGAGTGGATCTGCGAGAGGTCCAGGCCCGCGGCCTTGGCCTTCTCCAGACCGGCGAGGTAGGCGTCCATGACGGCGCGGTACCGCTCGAGGGAGAAGATCAGCGTGACGTTGACGCTGATGCCCTTGCCGATGACCTCGGTGATCGCCGGCAGACCGGCCTTCGTCGCCGGGATCTTGATCAGCGTGTTCGGGCGGTCCACCAGCCACGCCAGCTGCTTGGCCTCGGCGACCGTGGCCGCCGTGTTGTGCGCCAGGCGCGGGTCGACCTCGATCGACACGCGGCCGTCCTTGCCGCCGGTGGCCTCGAAGACCGGGTGCAGGATGTCGGCGGCGTCGCGCACGTCCGCCGTCGTGATCATGCGGATCGCTTCCTCGACGGTGACCTTGCGGGCCGCGAGGTCGGCGAGCTGCTGCTCGTAACCGTCGCCCGAGGAGATCGCCTTCTGGAAGATCGACGGGTTGGTGGTGACGCCCACGACGTGCTGCTGGTCGATCAGTTCGGCGAGGTTGCCGGACGTGATCCGCTTGCGCGACAGGTCGTCCAGCCAGATCGCCACGCCTTCTTCGGAGAGGCGCTTCAGTGCGTCTGTCATGGAAATTGCATCTCCTGCTGTGATGAGGGGTGAGTCGTCGTGTACCGGCGTCAGCGCCGGGCGGCGGCCAGGGATTCCTTCGCGGCGGAGGCGACCGCGTCCCCGGTGAAGCCGAACTCCTTGAAGAGGACCTTCGCGTCCGCGGAGGCGCCGAAGTGCTCCAGGGAGACGATCCGGCCGGCGTCGCCCACGTACTTGTGCCAGGTCAGGCCGATGCCGGCCTCGACCGCCACGCGCGCCTTGACCGACGGCGGCAGGACGCTGTCGCGGTAGTCCTGCGACTGCTCCTCGAACCACTCCACGCACGGCATCGACACGACCCGGGTCGGGACGCCCTCCGCCTGGAGCTGCTCGCGCGCCTCGACGGCCAGCTGCACCTCGGAACCGGTGCCGATGAGCACGACCTGAGCCTCAGCGTTCTGCCCGGAGGGCCCTTCGGCGTCGAACAGCACGTAGCCGCCCTTGGCCGCGTCCTCGTTGCGCTCGTACGTCGGCACGCCCTGGCGGGTGAGGGCGAGGCCGTGCGGGGTGCCCTTGCCGAACTCCTTGGTGTAGCGCTTCAGGATTTCGCGCCAGGCGATCGCGGTCTCGTTGGCGTCCGCGGGACGGACCACGTTGAGGCCGGGGACGGCGCGCAGCGAGGCCAGGTGCTCGACCGGCTGGTGCGTCGGGCCGTCCTCGCCGAGGCCGATGGAGTCGTGCGTCCACACGTACGTCACCGGCAGGTGCATCAGGGCCGACAGCCGGACCGCGTTGCGCATGTAGTCGGAGAACACCAGGAAGGTGCCGCCGTAGATACGCGTGTGGCCGTGCAGCGCGATGCCGTTCATGGCCGCGGCCATGGCGTGCTCGCGGATGCCGAAGTGGATCGTCCGGCCGTACGGGTCGGCGCCCGGCAGCGGGTTGCCCTCCGGCAGGAACGAACTCGTCTTGTCGATCGTGGTGTTGTTGGAGCCCGCCAGGTCGGCCGAGCCGCCCCACAGCTCCGGCAGGACCGCGCCCAGCGCCTGCAGGACCTTGCCCGATGCGGCACGCGTCGCGACGCCCTTGCCGGTCTCGAACTCGGGGAGCTTCTCCTCCCAGCCGGCCGGCAGCTCGCCCGCGTTGATGCGGTCGAACTCGGCGGCGCGCTCCGGGTTGGCGGTGCGCCAGGCGGCGAAGGACTTCTCCCACTCGGCCTTGGCCTGCACGCCGCGCTCGAGCGCCTCACGGGTGTGGCCGATGACCTCGTCGGAGACCTCGAAGGACTGCTCCGGGTCGAAGCCCAACACCCGCTTGGTGGCGGCGACTTCGTCGGCGCCGAGCGCCGAGCCGTGCGCGGCCTCGGTGTTCTGCGCGCTCGGGGCGGGCCAGGCGATGATCGAACGGGCCGCGATGAACGACGGCTTGTCCGTGACGGCCTTCGCGGTCTGCAGCGCCTCGAACAGGCCCTTCGGGTCCAGGTCGCCGTTGGGCAGCTGCTCGACGCGCTGCACGTGCCAGCCGTACGCCTCGTACCGCTTGAGGGTGTCCTCGGAGACGGCCGTCTCCGTGTCGCCCTCGATGGAGATGTGGTTGTCGTCCCACAGCAGCACCAGGTTGCCGAGCTTCTGGTGGCCCGCGAGGGAGGACGCCTCGGCGGCGATGCCCTCCTGCAGGCAGCCGTCGCCGGCGATGACCCACACCGTGTGGTCGAACGGGGACTCGCCCGCGGGCGCCTGCGGGTCGAAGAGACCCCGCTCGTAGCGCGCGGCCATGGCCATGCCCACCGCGTTCGCGACACCCTGGCCGAGGGGGCCCGTGGTGGTCTCGACGCCCGTGGTGTGGCCGTACTCCGGGTGGCCCGGGGTCTTCGAGCCCCAGGTGCGGAACGCCTTCAGGTCATCGAGCTCCAGGCCGTACCCGGCCAGGTAGAGCTGGATGTACAGCGTCAGTGAGGAGTGGCCCGCGGAGAGGACGAACCGGTCGCGGCCCACCCAGTCGGCGTCGGCGGGGTCGTGCCGCATCACCTTCTGGAAAAGGGTGTACGCGGCGGGCGCGAGGCTCATGGCCGTACCGGGATGGCCGTTTCCGACCTTCTGTACGGCGTCGGCGGCCAGGATGCGGGCGGTGTCAACGGCCCGCTGGTCCAGATCGGTCCACTCGAGGTCTGTGGTGGTCGGCTTGGTGCTCACCCTGGGTCAGGGCTCCTCTCCACATGCTCTACATGTCGAACGTCGTCGTCGAACCTCGTCGTCCGCCGTCGAGCGTCGTCGACGCGCGGCGCCTCGTGCGCCGGTCTGCGTCGAGCCTACCGTCGCCCGAGCGTCCATTTTTTCGACTCGTTCCAGACTGCCGGGGGTCTGTCGCCTTCGCCTCCCGAGCGGCCTCGGCCGCAGCCTCCGCGGACGCCTCGGACACCCGCCCCGGCAACCGGCCCAACACGACCCACCCCCGCGAAGAGCCGGGTATGGCCTACGTCTACAGTGGCGTGGTACGCGCGAGCCTTTACCGGGTCTTCATGTTCAGGTGACACCCACGGTGGCTTGCTGGGAGTCTCTTTCAGGGGTGTGCGTGACGGCCGTCGAATCCCGTCCATCAGGTCGGGGCACCGCCAGCGCCGAGGGCGCGGCGGGTGAGCTCGGGGCGAACTCCGGCCGTCGGCCGATCGGTCCCCTCGTCATGGGGTTCGTGGCGCTGACCAAGCCCCGCATCATCGAGCTGCTGCTCATCACCACGGTCCCGGTGATGTTCCTCGCCGAGCAGGGCGTGCCCAACCTGTGGCTGGTCCTCGCGACCTGCTTCGGCGGCTACCTCTCCGCGGGCGGCGCCAACGCCCTGAACATGTGGTACGACCGGGACATCGACGCCCTGATGGAGCGCACCCGGAGCCGTCCGCTGGTCACGGGCCTGATCAGCCCCACCGAGGGCCTGGTCTTCGGCGTCTCCCTCGCCGTGATCTCCACGGTCTGGTTCGGACTCCTAGTCAACTGGCTCTCCGCCGCGCTCTCGCTCGGCGCCCTGCTCTTCTACGTCGTCGTCTACACGATGATCCTCAAGCGCAGGACCGCACAGAACATCGTGTGGGGCGGCATCGCCGGCTGCCTGCCGGTCCTCATCGGCTGGTCGTCCGTCACCAACTCGATGTCCTGGGCCGCCGTCATCCTCTTCATGGTGATCTTCTTCTGGACGCCGCCGCACTACTGGCCGCTGTCCATGAAGGTCAAGGACGACTACGCGCGCGCCCAGGTCCCGATGCTCCCGGTGCTCGCCTCCAACAAGGTCGTCGCCCGGCAGATCGTGCTCTACAGCTGGGTCATGGTCGGCATCTCGCTGCTGCTCCAGCCGCTCGGCTACACCGGCTGGTTCTACACCGCGGTCGCGCTGCTCACCGGCGGCTTCTGGCTCTGGGAGGCGCACGCCCTGCAGGCCCGTGCCAAGTCCGGGGTGACGGGCGCGAAGCTCAAGGAGATGCGCCTCTTCCACTGGTCCATCACCTACGTGTCGCTGCTGTTCGTGGCGGTCGCGGTGGACCCGTTCCTGCGCTGACGCACTCGACTCTCCGAACGCCGGGCGGCTGACCCTCAGCCGCCCGGCGTCCGTGTGTCAGGGGCCATAGCCGCCGCCGGTTACGCGCAAGTAGCATCACGGTATGGCAGACACCAAGGTCGACACCACGGTCGAAGAGAAGCCCGCGGACGCGCGCGCGGAGCGACAGGCGGCGAAGCTCGCCAAGCAGATCAACGCCTTCGCGAAGGCGCACGGCGGCGCCGAGGCGCAGGTCGCGTACATCGGGGAGCGCGGCTCCCGCATCGTGCTCGTCGGTGAGGACGGCGGCTGGGGCGACCTCGTCGCGCGCACCGACGCCGTGGCCCGCAAGGCCGTCGAGAAGTCCGGGCTCACCCTCCACGAGGACTTCGACGGCGAGTTCGCCGCCAAGGTCGTCACCGGCCGGTACGAGTGGTCGCGCATGGCGGGCATGCAGGTCGGGGGCCCGAGCAACACCTGAGACCGGGTTCACCCGTTAGGACCGTAGACGGACAGCAGTCCGCGCCACGGTCCACGCACGGGAGCCCGGATGATCGAGACACCGCCCCTGGTGGACCAGTGCTGCCACGGGGTGCTGCGTACGGAGCTGGGCCTCGGCACCTTCGAGGCCCACCTCGGCCGGGGCGAGGGCCCGCCCGCCCCCGGCACCACCTTCTTCGACACCCAGACCGGCTTCGCGGTGCGCCGCTGGTGCCCGCCGCTGCTCGGGCTCGAACCGCACTGCCAGCCCGCCCGCTATCTGGCCCGGCGCCGCGAGCTCGGCGTCGTCGAGGCCGGCCGCCGGCTGCTACGGGCCACCGGGATCGGCACGTATCTCGTCGACACGGGAGTGCCCGGCGATCTGACGGGGCCGCCCGAACTGGCCGCCGCGGGCGCCGCCGAGGCCCACGAGATCGTCCGCCTCGAACTCCTCGCCGAGCAGGTCGCCGACACCTCCGGCACCGTCGAGACCTTCCTCGCCAACCTCGCCGAGTGCGTGCACGGAGCCGCCGCGGGCGCGGTCGCCTTCGCCTCCGTCGGGGGCGCGCACGGCCTCGCCCTCGCGCCGGAGCCGCCGGACGCGGGGGAGGTGCGCGGGGCCGCCGCGCGCTGGCTCGCGGGGCGCCGTGTGGGCGACCGCCTCACCCATCCCGTACTGCTCCGGCACCTCGTCTGGATCGCCGTCGCCTCCGGGCTGCCGCTCCAGCTGCATGCGGGTACGGGCGATCCGCAGCGGTACGTGGGGGAGTTCGCGCGGGCCACGGCGGGGCTCGGCACGGATCTGGTGCTGCTGCACGGCTACCCGTACCACCGGCAGGCCGCGTACCTCGCCGGGGCGTTCCCGCACGTCTACGCGGACCTGGGGCCCGCGCTCGTACGGACCGGGGCGCGGGCGGCGACGCTGCTCGCGGAGGTTCTCGAACTCGCGCCGTTCGGCAAGCTGTTGTTCTCCAGCGGTGCGCACGGGCTGCCCGAGCTGCATGTGGTGGGGGCGCAGCTGTTCCGGGAGGCGCTGGGGAGGGTGCTCGGGGGGTGGGTGGCCGAGGGGGCGTGGTCGCGCTCGGACGCGGATCGCGTCGCTGGACTCATCGCGTCGGGGAACGCGCGCAGGGTGTACGGCCTTCCTTGATCCCCTCCCCGCCCCTTCCCGAAAGACTGCCGTCGGCACGGGGGCCAGCCCCCGGACCCCCGCTCCTCAAACGCCGGAGGGGCTGGTTTTTCAGGGGCGCGGGGAACTGCGCGACCAGCCACGACGGCGCAGCAGCCGAAACACAGCGCCGCAGGCTTTCGGGAAGGGGCGGGGCGGGGAGAGAACCAGGCGGTCAGACCGCTGACAGTTCCGGGTCCGGCTGGGCGGGAATGTCCGGCTCGCTGCGGGGGCGTTCCTGGAGGGACATCAGGACGCGTACCGCCGCGATCCACACCAGGCACGAGCCCAGCATGTGCGCGCCGACGAGGACTTCGGGCAGCTCCGTGAAGTACTGGACGTACCCGATCACGCCCTGCGCGAGCAGGATCAGGAACAGCGCGCGCGTGCGGGCGAGCGGACCGCGCGGGGCGTCGACCGCCTTGAGCACGAACCACAGGGCGAAGGTCAGCGACACCACGATCCAGGCGAGCACGGCGTGCAGCTTGGAGACGCCCTCCCAGTCGAGGCCGAGGGCGCCGATGTCCATGCGGGGTACGTCGCTGGAGTCACCGGCGTGCGGGCCCGAACCCGTGACCACCGTGCCGACCGCGACGAGCAGCCCCGAGGCGACGATCAGGCACCACACCAGCTGCTGCACGGCCTGGCCGACCAGCGGGCGCGGCGGTGCGTCGCCCTCGCCGTCGGCGGTGCGCACCCACATCAGGGTGGCGACGGTGATCAGCGCGGTGGAGAGCAGGAAGTGCGCGGCCACGGTGTACGGGTTGAGGCCCACGAGGACGACGATGCCGCCGAGGATCGCGTTGCCCATCACGATCCAGAACTGGGCCCAGCCGAGCCGGGTCAGGCTGCGCCGCATCGGCTTCTGCGAGCGGGCCGCGATGATCGCCCAGCCGACGGCCGCGCACAGCACGTACGTCAGGAGGCGGTTGCCGAACTCGATGTAGCCGTGGAAGCCCATCTCGGCGGTCGTGGTCAGCGAGTCGGCCGTGCACTTCGGCCAGGTCGGGCAGCCGAGGCCCGAGCCGGTCAGTCGCACGGCGCCGCCGGTCACCACGATCACGCAAGCAAGGATGAGAGCGCCGAGCGCCGCCCGCCGGACCGTCCGGTTCTCCGGAGTCCAGCGCTCGGCGATGAAGGCGAGCGGATTGCGCACGGCTTGAGCCAGCGTGGCTCGGGTCGATTTCGGCACGCGCACCATCGTAGAGGGGGCCTTGTGCATCGGTTCACGAGGGGGAGGGAAACCACGAAACCGGTACGGGACCGTACGGGCCTACTCCCAGCGGAAGAACCGGGCCGCCGCGCCGAGGCCGAGCACCGACCACACCGCGAGCACACCCACCGCGCCCCACGGCAGCGACGCCCCGTCCTGCAGTACGTCGCGCAGCCCGTCGGAGAGCGCCGAGATGGGCAGCAGGCCGAGCACCGACTGGGCGGCGTCCGGGAACTTGTCGAGCGGCACGACCACGCCGCCGCCGACGAGCAGCAGCAGGAACACCAGGTTCGCGGCGGCAAGGGTCGCCTCGGCCTTGAGCGTGCCGGCCATCAGCAGCCCGAGCCCCGAGAACGCCGCCGTGCCGAGGACCAGCAGCAGCGCCACGGACAGCGGGTTGCCGTGCGGGGACCAGCCGAGGGCGAGGGCGATCGCCGTCAGGAGCGCGATCTGCAGCACCTCGGTGACCAGGACCGACAGGGTCTTCGCGGTCATCAGCGCCCAGCGCGGCAGCGGCGAGGCGCCGAGCCGCTTGAGCACGCCGTACCGCCGCTCGAAGCCGGTGGCGATGGCCTGGCCGGTGAACGCCGTCGACATCACCGCGAGCGCGAGCACGCCCGGAGCGAGGAAGTCCACGGCCTTCCCCTCGCCCGTGTCGACGATGTCGACCGTCGAGAAGAGGACGAGGAGGAGCGAGGGGATCACGACCGTGAGGAGCAGCTGCTCGCCATTGCGCAGCAGCATCTTCGTCTCCAGGACCGCCTGCGCCGCGATCATCCGCCCGACCGGAGCGGCCCCCGGCTTCGGCGTGTACGTACCGGCGCTCATCCGCGCAGCTCCTTACCGGTCAGCTCAAGAAAAACGTCCTCGAGGGTGTGCCGCTCCACCGAGATCTTGTCCGGCATCACGCCGTGCTGCGCGCACCAGGACGTGACCGTGGCGAGCAGCTGCGGGTCGACGGCGCCGGTCACGCGGTACGAGCCCGGGGTGAGCTCGGCCGCCGCGCTGTCCATCGGCAGGGCCTTGAGCAGCGACGCCACGTCGAGCCCGGGGCGGCCGGTGAAGCGCAGGGTGTTCTCGGCGCCGCCCTTGCAGAGCTGCTCGGGGCTGCCCTGGGCGACGACCTTGCCCTCGTCGATGATCGCGACGTCGTCCGCGAGCTGCTCCGCCTCGTCCATGTAGTGCGTGGTGAGGACCACGGAGACGCCGTCGGAGCGCAGCTCGCGGACCAGGTCCCAGGTGGAGCGGCGGGCCTGCGGGTCGAGCCCCGCGGTCGGCTCGTCCAGGAAGACAAGCTCGGGCCGGCCCACCACGGCCATGGCGAGCGCGAGCCGCTGCTGCTGCCCGCCGGAGAGCCGCCGGTAGGTCGTACGGCCGCAGGAGCCGAGGCCCAGGCGCTCGATCAGGTCGTCCACGTCGAGCGGGTGGGCGTGCAGCTTCGCCATGTGGCGGAGCATCTCGTCGGCGCGGGCGCCGGAGTAGACGCCGCCGGACTGCAGCATCACGCCGATCCGTGGGCGCAGCGCCGCGGCCTGCGTGACCGGGTCGAGGCCGAGGACGCGGACCTGGCCGGCGTCCGGCCTGCGGTAGCCCTCGCAGGTCTCGATCGTGGTGGTCTTGCCGGCGCCGTTGGGGCCGAGCACGGCGGTGACGCCCTCGTGGGCCGTGAGGTCGAGGCCGTCCACCGCGGTCTTCGGTCCGTACCGCTTCACCAGGCCGCGTACCTGGAGGACGCCGCCTGCGACGGGCTCTTCATGCATGCCGGGAAGTCTAGAGAGCGCGCCCGGCTGCCCGGTACGGGGCCTGGTGGCTGCGCACCGAGGGGCCTGGTGGCTTCCCACTACGGACAAGCCGCGCGGCCCGCCCGGGGCCGTGGAAACACACAGAAATTAGGTGAACCTTAGTGATCGAGGCCACCGGGGCGGGGTCCGATCGCGGCTTGTCGGGGCCTGAGGAATTACGCAACAATGGCGTTGTGAAAAACGTTGGCGAGGCTCCGCAGGAGGAACTCGCGACCGGTGAGCGCAGTACGCGCAACCGCGTCGCGCGCTCCATCCTGGACCACGGCCCGTCCACCGTGGCCGAGCTCGCAGGCAGGCTCGGCCTCACCCAGGCCGCAGTGCGCAGGCACCTCGACGCCCTGGTCGCCGACGACGTAGTGGCGCCCCGCGAGCAGCGGGTCTACGGCGCACGCACCCGAGGCCGCCCGGCCAAGGTGTTCGCCCTGACCGACTGCGGCCGGGACGCCTTCGACCAGTCCTACGACAAGCTCGCCGCGGAGGCCCTGCACTGGATCTCCCAGGCGGCCGGCGGTGGGGAGCCCGGCGAGGCCGCGGTGGCCGCGTTCGCGCGCGCCCGGCTCGCCGCGACCGCCGAGAAGTACCGGGAGCAGCTGGCCGCAGCACCCCCCGAGCAGCGCACGGAGACCCTGGCCAGGGCTCTGACGGCCGACGGGTACGCTGCTACGGCGCGTAGCGCACCGGTCGGCGAGCAGCTGTGTCAGCACCACTGCCCCGTCGCCCACGTGGCGGAGCAGTTCCCGCAGTTGTGCGAGGCGGAGACGGAGCTCTTCAGCCGCCTGCTCGGCACCCATGTGCAGCGACTGGCCACCATCGCCCACGGGGACGGGGTGTGCACCACCTTCATCCCCGGCGTCGAGACCGTCTCGCCACAGCAAGAACCGAAGACCACCACAGCATCTGCAAGCACGGCCGGGAGGAACCCCGCATGACGCTCCCCATCGAGGAGACTGCTCACCCCGAGCTCGAGGGCCTGGGCAAGTACGAATACGGCTGGGCCGACTCCGACGCGGCCGGCGCCGCAGCCAAGCGCGGTCTGAACGAGGACGTCGTCCGCGACATCTCGGCGAAGAAGAACGAGCCGGAGTGGATGACGAAGCTCCGCCTCAAGGGCCTGCGCCTGTTCGACAAGAAGCCCATGCCGAACTGGGGCTCGGACCTGTCGGGCATCGACTTCGACAACATCAAGTACTTCGTGCGGTCCACCGAGAAGCAGGCCCAGTCCTGGGAGGACCTGCCCGAGGACATCAAGAACACGTACGACAAGCTCGGCATCCCCGAGGCGGAGAAGCAGCGCCTCGTCGCCGGTGTCGCCGCGCAGTACGAGTCGGAGGTCGTCTACCACCAGATCCGTGAGGACCTGGAGGAGCAGGGCGTCATCTTCGTCGACACCGACACCGCGCTGAAGGAGCACGAGGAGCTCTTCAAGGAGTACTTCGGCACCGTCATCCCGGTCGGCGACAACAAGTTCGCGTCGCTCAACACCGCGGTGTGGTCCGGCGGTTCCTTCATCTACGTGCCGAAGGGCGTGCACGTGGAGATCCCGCTCCAGGCCTACTTCCGGATCAACACCGAGAACATGGGCCAGTTCGAGCGGACGCTGATCATCGTCGACGAGGACGCCTACGTCCACTACGTCGAGGGCTGCACCGCGCCGATCTACCAGTCGGACTCGCTGCACTCCGCGGTCGTCGAGATCATCGTCAAGAAGGGCGCCCGCTGCCGCTACACGACGATCCAGAACTGGTCGAACAACGTCTACAACCTGGTCACCAAGCGCGCCGTGGCGTACGAGGGCGCGACCATGGAGTGGATCGACGGCAACATCGGCTCCAAGGTCACCATGAAGTACCCGGCCGTCTACCTGATGGGCGAGCACGCCAAGGGCGAGACCCTGTCCATCGCCTTCGCGGGCGAGGGCCAGCACCAGGACGCCGGCTCCAAGATGGTCCACATGGCGCCGAACACCTCGTCCAACATCGTCTCCAAGTCGGTGGCCCGCGGCGGCGGTCGTACGTCGTACCGCGGTCTGGTCGAGATCGGCGAGGGCGCCCCGGGCTCCAAGTCCAACGTCCTCTGTGACGCCCTGCTCGTCGACACCATCTCCCGCTCGGACACGTACCCGTACGTGGACGTCCGCGAGGACGACGTCTCCATGGGTCACGAGGCCACCGTTTCCAAGGTCTCCGAGGACCAGCTCTTCTACCTGATGAGCCGCGGTATGACCGAGTTCGAGGCCATGGCCATGATCGTGCGCGGCTTCGTCGAGCCGATCGCCAAGGAGCTGCCGATGGAGTACGCCCTGGAGCTCAACCGGCTGATCGAGCTGCAGATGGAGGGCGCGGTCGGTTAAGCACCGGCCGCGGGGAGCCGGTCAGCGGACCGGCTCCCCGCCCCAGACCCGCAGCTACACGTCTTGATCCAAGAAAGTGAGCACTACGACAGCCATGGCTGAGGCTCAGAATCTCCCGGTGGGCTCCACCACCGCCGGCTCGGTCGCAGTGGCCGCCGAGTCCACCGTCGCGACGCGCATGAGCGCCCCCCCGTCGTTCGACGTGGCCGACTTCCCGGTCCCGCACGGCCGCGAGGAGGAGTGGCGCTTCACGCCGCTCGACCGCCTCAAGGGCCTGCACGACGGCACCGCGAAGGCCGACGGCGCCCTGAAGGCCGAGATCGACGCGCCCGAGGGCGTCACCGTCGAGTCGGTCGGCCGGGACGACAAGCGCATCGGCAAGGCGGGCACGCCCGTCGACCGCATCGCCGCGCAGGCGTTCTCCTCCTTCGAGAAGGCCACCGTCGTCTCGGTCCCCAAGGAGCAGGTGCTCGACCAGCCCGTGCGCGTCACGCTGCACGGCGAGGGCGGCACCACCTTCGGGCACACCGTCTTCGACATCGGCGCCTTCGCCGAGGCTGTCATCGTCATCGACCACACCGGTGACGCCGTGCGCGCCGCCAACGTCGACTTCATCGTCGGCGACGGCGCCAAGGTCACCGTGGTCTCCGTGCAGGACTGGGACGACACCGCCGTCCACGTCTCCCAGCACAACGCCCTCGTCGGCCGCGACGCCAGCTTCAAGTCGGTCGTCGTGACCTTCGGCGGCGACGTCGTCCGCATCCACCCGCGCGTCAACTACGCGGGCCCCGGCGGCGAGGCCGAGCTGCTCGGCCTGTACTTCACGGACGCGGGCCAGCACCAGGAGCACCGCCTCCTGGTCGACCACAACGTCCCGCACTGCAAGTCCAACGTCGTGTACAAGGGCGCCCTCCAGGGCGACGACGCGCACGCCGTGTGGATCGGTGACGTCCTCATCGAGGCCGCCGCCGAGGGCACCGACACGTACGAGATGAACCGCAACCTGGTTCTGACCGACGGCGCCCGGGTCGACTCCGTGCCGAACCTGGAGATCGAGACCGGCGAGATCGTCGGCGCCGGTCACGCCTCCGCGACCGGCCGCTTCGACGACGAGCAGCTCTTCTACCTGATGGCCCGCGGCATCCCGCAGGTCGAGGCCCGCCGCCTCGTCGTGCGCGGCTTCTTCGCCGAGCTGGTCCAGCAGATCGGTGTCAAGGACATCGAGGAGCGCCTCATCGCGAAGATCGAGACGGAGCTGGAGGCCACCGTCTGATGGCCTTCGAACGCGCCTGCGACCTGAGCGAGCTGGAGGAGGACACCCCGAAGCGGGTGGAACTCGACGGCACGCCGGTCTCGGTCGTCCAGACCGAGGGCGAGGTGTTCGCGATCCACGACATCTGCTCGCACGCGAACGTCTCCCTCTCCGAGGGCGAGGTGGAGGACTGCCAGATCGAGTGCTGGCTGCACGGCTCCGCGTTCGACCTCCGCACCGGCAAGCCGTCCGGCCTTCCCGCGACGCGCCCCGTCCCCGTATACCCCGTAAAGATCGAAGGAGGCAGCGTCCTCGTTGACGTACGCGCCTCCCTCACCCAGGAGTCCTGAGGCACCCATGGCAACGCTTGAAATCCGAGACCTGCACGTCACCGTCGAGGCCGACAACGCCACGAAGGAGATCCTCAAGGGTGTCGACCTGACCGTGAAGCAGGGCGAGACCCACGCCATCATGGGCCCCAACGGCTCCGGCAAGTCGACGCTCGCCTACTCCCTCGCGGGTCACCCGAAGTACACGATCACCTCCGGCTCCGTCACCCTCGACGGCGAGGACGTCCTGGAGATGGAGGTCGACGAGCGCGCCCGCGCCGGCGTCTTCCTCGCGATGCAGTACCCGGTCGAGGTCCCGGGTGTCTCCGTCTCCAACTTCCTGCGCACGTCGGCCACCGCCGTCCGCGGCGAGGCCCCCAAGCTGCGCACCTGGGTGAAGGAGGTCAAGGAGGCCATGGAGCGCCTCAACATGGACCCGTCCTTCGCCGAGCGCAACGTCAACGAGGGCTTCTCCGGCGGTGAGAAGAAGCGCCACGAGATCCTCCAGCTCGAGCTGCTCAAGCCGAAGATCGCGATCCTCGACGAGACCGACTCCGGCCTGGACGTCGACGCGCTGCGCATCGTCTCCGAGGGCATCAATCGCGTCCGCGAGGGCGGCGAGGTCGGCACCCTCCTGGTGACGCACTACACGCGCATCCTGCGCTACATCAAGCCCGACTACGTCCACGTGTTCGCGGGCGGCCGCATCGTCGAGTCCGGCGGCGCCGAGCTCGCCGACCAGCTCGAGGCCGAGGGCTACGACAAGTACGTGAAGGGCGGCGCAACGGCGTGACACAGCTGCCTGGCCTCCTCGACACCGAGGCGATCCGCAAGGACTTCCCGATCCTGGATCGGGTGCTCCACGACGGCAAGAAGCTCGTCTACCTGGACAACGCGGCGACCTCGCAGACGCCGCGCCAGGTGCTCGACGTGCTCACCGAGTACTACGAGCAGCACAACGCCAACGTCCACCGCGGCGTGCACGTCCTCGCCGAGGAGGCCACGGCGCTGTACGAAGGCGCGCGTGACAAGGTCGCCGAGTTCATCAACGCGCCGAGCCGCAACGAGGTGATCTTCACGAAGAACGCCTCGGAGTCGCTCAACCTCGTGGCGAACATGCTCGGTTGGGCCGACGAGCCCTATCGCGTGGACAGCGACACCGAGATCGTCATCACGGAGATGGAGCACCACTCCAACATCGTGCCGTGGCAGCTGCTCGCGCAGCGCACGGGCGCGAAGCTGAAGTGGTTCGGTCTCACGGACGACGGCCGCCTGGACCTGTCCAACATCGACGAGATCATCAATGAGAAGACGAAGATCGTCTCCTTCACGCTGGTCTCCAACATCATGGGCACCGTCAACCCGGTCGAGGCCATCGTGCGCCGCGCGCAGGAGGTCGGCGCGCTGGTCTGCATCGACGCCTCGCAGGCCGCGCCGCACATGCCGCTCGACGTGCAGGCGCTGCAGGCCGACTTCGTGGCCTTCACCGGCCACAAGATGTGCGGCCCGACCGGCATCGGCGTGCTGTGGGGACGGCAGGAACTCCTGGAGGACCTGCCCCCGTTCCTCGGCGGCGGCGAGATGATCGAGACCGTCTCGATGCACTCGTCGACGTACGCTCCGGCGCCGCACAAGTTCGAGGCGGGCACCCCGCCGATCTCGCAGGCCATCGGCCTCGGGGCGGCGGTGGACTACCTCACCTCGATCGGCATGGACAAGATCGCGCAGCATGAGCACGCGATCACGGAGTACGCCGTCAAGCGCCTCCAGGAAGTCCCGGACCTCCGCATCATCGGCCCCACCACGGCCGAGGACCGCGGCGCCGCGATCTCCTTCACGCTCGGCGACATCCACCCGCACGACGTGGGCCAGGTCCTCGACGAGCAGGGCATCGCGGTCCGCGTGGGCCACCACTGCGCGCGGCCCGTCTGCCTGCGGTACGGAATTCCTGCGACCACGCGAGCGTCGTTCTATCTGTACTCCACTCCGGCCGAGGTGGACGCCCTGGTCGAAGGACTGGAGCACGTACGGAACTTCTTCGGCTAGGCCGCGGGAAACACGGAATCAGAGACGGACAGGGCTGACTGGTGAAGCTGGACTCCATGTACCAGGACGTGATCCTGGATCACTACAAGCACCCGCACGGACGCGGTCTGCGCGACGGCGACGCCGAGGTGCACCACGTCAACCCGACGTGCGGTGACGAGATCACGCTCCGGGTGAAGTACGACGGCGAGCGCATCGCGGACGTCTCGTACGAGGGCCAGGGCTGCTCGATCAGCCAGGCCAGCGCGTCCGTCCTGAACGAACTGCTCGTCGGCAAGGAGCTCGCCGAGGCGCAGCGGATCCAGGAAGTGTTCCTGGAGCTGATGCAGTCCAAGGGCAAGATCGAGCCGGACGACGCGATGGAGGAGACCCTGGAGGACGCCGTCGCGTTCGCCGGAGTCTCCAAGTACCCGGCACGGGTGAAGTGCGCTCTGCTGAGCTGGATGGCGTGGAAGGACGCGACCGCCCAGGCGTTCGGCGAGGACGAGACCCAAGCGAGGAAGACCGCATGAGTGACAACGAGACGGCCACGTTGAAGCCGGCCTCCGAAGAGGAGGTCCGCGAGGCGCTGATGGACGTCGTCGACCCCGAGCTGGGCATCGACGTCGTCAACCTGGGCCTGATCTACGGCATCCACATCGACGACGCGAACATCGCGACGATCGACATGACCCTGACGTCCGCGGCCTGCCCGCTGACCGACGTCATCGAGGACCAGGCCAAGTCGGCCACCGAGGGCCTGGTCAGCGAGCTGCGCATCAACTGGGTCTGGATGCCGCCGTGGGGCCCGGACAAGATCACGGACGACGGCCGCGAGCAGCTGCGCGCGCTCGGGTTCAACGTCTGAACCTCCCCGCGTACGTACGAAGAGGCCCCCGGAGCTCTGCCGCTCCGGGGGCCTCTTCGTGTGCTCGGCCGCTGTGCTCGGCCTCGTGTGCTCAGCCCTGGTACGGGGTGGGCGCGGGGGCCGGGGTCAGCGGGACGCCGGCTGCCTGGGCCAGGGTGACGTCGAGGCTTTCCTTGCGGATGCGCTGGTCGACGTAGAGGAGGCTGGTGGCGAGCTGGGGGAAGAGGGAGGTCACCAGCTGGCTGATCAGGGCGCCGAGCATGATGAAGAACATGAACACGCCCATGACGGCGAAGACTTCGGCGGGGTCGGGGTTCGGGCTCATGGTGCCGGCGGCGGGCATCGCCGAGAACATCCCGATCATGTTGAACGGGAGCTGGATCAAGTACCCGGCGATTCCCGCCATCAGGTGGACGAGCAGCGAGATGCCGAAGATCCGCCACCAGGAGCCCCGCACCAGGCGGGCCGAGCGGCGCAGTGCCGTGACCGGGCCCGCCGACTCGAAGACGGCGGCGGCCGGGGCCAGCGAGAAGCGGATCCACAGCCAGGTGACCAGCGGCATCATCGCGAACATGCCGAGCACCCAGAGCGCGAGGACCGGCCCGGGGTCGGTCCGGTCGGTGACCGAGACGACGGTGATCACCAGGCCGACGCCGGCGAGGAGCAGGATCGGCACCGCCACGATCAGGGCGGTGAGCAGGCCGGTGCCGATGACGGCCGGGACCCGCGCCATGGTGCGGCGCCAGACCGCGCCGAACGTGGACGGCTTGCCGAGCACCGCGTCCTGCAGGGCGGCCGGGCAGACCGCGGAGACCGTCGCGGACGCGACGATCATGACGAGAACGGCGAACACCCAGAGCGAGATCCCGGCCACGATCACCGGCTGGGTGTGGGTCCAGAGCGGCTCGTCGTGGTCAGGAGTGTCGGCGAAGGCGCGGAAGTGGTCGCCGACCAGGCCGTACGCCAGGCCCACCGCGAGGGCGAGGGCGAGGATCGCGCCGCCGTAGGCGATCAGCGATATCCCGAACAGGGACTTCCAGCAGCGGCCGACCGCGGCGAAGGTGCCGCCGAGGATGTCGCCGAGCTGCAGCGGGCGCAGCGGGATCACGCCGGGCTTCGGCGCGGGCGGCGGCCCCCACGCGCCCCAGCCGGGCCGGCCCCAGGCGTCCGGGCCGGGTGCTCCGGGGTACGGGCCGCCGGGCCCGGGGCCGTACGGACCGGGAGCACCCGGGTACGGGCCGGGCGGCGGCGCGGCCTGCGGTGTTTGCGGTGCCGGTGGCGCCTGCGGTGCCTGCGGCGGTTGCGGTTGCGGTTGGTGGTGTTGCTGCGGGTCCGGCTGGGGCTGCGGGCCCGGCCGGTCCTGCGCGGGCGGCTGGTCGTGCGGTTCCTGCGGGCCCTGCTGGTCGTGCTGTTGCTCGGCCGTCGGCTCCGGGTGCTCCGGGTGCTCCCCGCCGTTCGGTCCCTCGGGCCGCTCCGGCCCGCCCCGCCCCTTGTCCATCGACATGCGTGTTCGCTCCTGTGTCTTGTCCCCCTGGACCGGGACACGGTAGCGGGTCGTGATCGGGCCGGGCCTACCGGTGCGGACCCGGCGGCCCTATGTACACCCGTACACAAGGTTGCGTACGCTAGTACACATGGGATACGGACTGCTGGCCGCGGCCATAGCGGCGGAGGTGGCCGGGACGACGGCCATGAAGTACAGCGAGGGATTCACCCGCCTCTGGCCCTCGCTCGCCACGCTCGCCGGCTATCTCCTCGCCTTCACGCTGCTCGCGCAGACGCTGAAGACGATGCAGGTCGGCACGGCGTACGCGATCTGGGCCGGGGTCGGGACCGCCGCCGTCGCCGTCATCGGCATCCTCTTCCTCGGGGAGTCCACAAGCCTCGCCAAGATCGCCGGGATCGCCCTGGTGATCGTCGGCGTCGTGCTGCTCAACCTGGGGGGTGCGCACTGATGGCGGAGAGCAAGGCCGTGCGCAGGTACGACCCCGAGCGGCGGCAGCGGATCATCGACGCCGCGATCCGGGTCGTCGGCGCGAAGGGCATCGCGGGCCTCAGCCACCGCACCGTCGCCGCCGAGGCCGACGTCCCGCTCGGCTCCACCACGTACCACTTCAAGACCCTCGACGACCTCATGGTGGCCGCGCTGCGGCAGAGCAACGAGGGCTTCGCGAAGGTCGTACGGGAGCACGGCGGGGCCCTCGCCGACCCCGCCGCGGACCTCGCCGCCGAGCTGGCCCGGCTCACCGGCGAGTGGCTCGACGGCGACCGCACCGGCGTGGAGCTGGAGTACGAGCTCTACCTCGCCGCGCTGCGCCGCCCCGCGCTGCGCCCCGTCGCCGCCGAGTGGTGCGAGGAGGTCACCGAGCTGATCGCCCGCCGCACCGACCGGGTCACCGCCCGCGCGACCGTCGCCCTCATCGACGGGATCTGCCTCCAGGTCCTGCTCACCGGCGGGGCCTACGACGAGGCGTACGCACAGGAGATGTTGGCGCGAGTCATCGAGGGGCCCGCGGGGGCGTAGGGATCCGGCCGGGGTGAGCGCGGGGTCCGGGTGGGCGACCGGACGGTGAGACCGGTTCGCCTCGCCGGGGCCGCGCCGGTTAGGTTTCCTGTCATGACCGACACGACTTCCCGCACCACCGGCGCCGTCGCCGCCGGCCTCGCCACGATCACCGCCGACGGCACCGTTCTCGACACCTGGTTCCCCGCCCCCGAGCTCACCGCCGAGCCGGGCCCCGCGGGCACCGAGAAGCTCAGCGCCGAGCGCGCCGTCGAACTGCTCGGCGAGGGTGCCGCCAAGGCCATCGGCGAGGACGCCCGCCGCGGCGTCGAGATCGTCGCCGTGCGTACGGTCATCGCCTCCCTGGACGACAAGCCGCTCGACGCGCACGACGCGTACCTGCGCCTGCACCTGCTCAGCCACCGCCTGGTCCAGCCGCACGGCCAGAACCTGGACGGCGTCTTCGGCCTGCTCTCCAATAACGCCTGGACCTCGCTCGGTCCGGTCGCCGTGGACGACCTGGAGAAGGTCCGCCTGAACGCCCGCGCCGAGGGCCTGCACCTCTCCGTGACCTCGGTCGACAAGTTCCCGCGCATGACGGACTACGTCGCGCCCAAGGGCGTGCGCATCGCCGACGCCGACCGGGTCCGCCTCGGTGCGCACCTCGCCGAGGGCACCACCGTCATGCACGAGGGCTTCGTCAACTTCAACGCCGGCACGCTCGGCACGTCGATGATCGAGGGCCGTATCTCCGCGGGCGTCGTCATCGGCGACGGCTCGGACATCGGCGGCGGCGCGTCCACCATGGGCACGCTGTCCGGCGGCGGCAACGTCCGCATCACCATCGGCCAGCGGTGCCTCGTCGGCGCCGAGGCGGGCGTGGGCATCGCGCTCGGCGACGAGTGCGTCGTCGAGGCGGGGCTCTACGTCACCGCCGGTACGCGCGTGACGATGCCCGACGGGCAGATCGTGAAGGCCCGCGAGCTGTCGGGTGCGTCGAACATTCTGTTCCGGCGGAACTCCGTCACCGGTGCGGTCGAGGCTCGGCCCAACAACGCGGTGTGGGGCGGCCTGAACGAGGTTCTGCACTCCAACGACTAGTCGGTACGGGCGAGTTGTTCTGGGGCGACTTGCGGTTTCCGTCGGCTCGGTTGCCGTAAGTCGCCCTTCGGGCTCGTCCTCAAGCTCCCCCAGCCTCCGGCCGGGAGGTGCCCCCAGACGGGCTGGATTGAAGCGCCGGGCAGGCGGGGCTCAGCGCCTCGTACGCCGCCACCAACCGAGCCGTCCGCACCGCGTCCGCCGCCCGCAGCGGTGCCCGTACCGGGCCCGACGGCAGGCCGAGTGCGCCGAGCAGGGCCTTCGCCGTGACCGTGCCCGGCAGGCCGTCCGCCATCATCAGCTCGATCAGGGGCAGGGCGAGCCGCTGCAGCAGCGCCGCCCCCGCCGTGTCGCCCGCGTCGAACGCGTCGAGGATCGCCCGCAGTTCAGCGGGGACGACATTGGCCACCGTGCTGATGTAGCCCGCGCCGCCCACCGCGTACAGCGGCAGAATGAACTCCTCGCAACCCGTGTAGTACGCCAACTCCGTGCGCGACAGCACCTTCTGGGTGCCGAGCAGGTCGTACGCGCAGTCCTTCACGCCGACGATCCGCGGGTGCTCGGCCAGGCGCAGCATCGTCCCCGGCTCGATGCGGGTGCCGGTGCGGCCCGGGATGTCGTAGAGCAGCACCGGCAGGCCCGTGGTGTCCGCGACCGTGCGGAAGTGCTCCTCGACCGCGTCCTGCGGGGGCCTGCTGTAGTACGGGGTGAGCAGCAACAGGCCGTCCGCGCCCGCCCGTTCGGCCTGCCGGGCCAGCTCCTTGGCGTGCGCCGTGTCCGCGCTGCCGACCCCGGCCACGATCGACGCGCGCTCGCCCACCGCCTCCCGGACCGCACGGATCAGCTCCGCCTTCTCCGCGTCGCTCGTCGTCGGGGACTCGCCGGTCGTGCCGGACAGGACGAGCCCCTCGCAGCCGCCGTCGACGAGGCGCACCGCGAGCCGGGCCGCGCCTTCCCGGTCCAGGGCGCCGGAGCCGTCGAAAGGCGTGATCATCGCGCCGAGGGCGCGGCCGAAGGATGAGGTCATGGCTGCAGTCTCGGTACGCGGTCGCACGGACTCCACTTAATTCTGCTTCAGGGTACGAGTAAGCAGCGCTACACCCAGCGTGATCGCCCCGAACCGGCCCGGCCCCGCGCGGCCCCCCAGGCGAGGCGCTCGCCGCCGAACACGCTTGACCTCAACCGGACTTGACGTTCGAGCATGGTGATCACGGCGCTCGATCCGGGGCCGTACGACAACGGGAGGTCACCATGTCCGTGCAGATCAGCACCCTGCCCGAGCCGCGCAGGGACGGGGTCGGCGTCGTGCTCGCCAGTACCTGGAGCGTCGGCACGCCCGAGCGGCAGAAGGCCACGGTGGCGGCGATCACCCGGGCCTGGGAGAGCCGGGACTGGCCGCACGAGGGGCTGCTCTCGTACAGCGTGCACATCGGCACCGACGGCTCCACGCTGCTGCACTACTCGCAGTGGCGCGACCTCGACGCCTACGAGGAGTTCGTCGCCTCCGCGGCCAACGGGCGGGACGGCCGCAACGCCGAGATCGACGCCGCCGTGCCCGGCATCGAGCGGCAGGGGCTCGCCAAGTACGAGCCGTACCGGGGGCGTTCACTGAACGAGCGGGCCGAGCGGGCCGACTCGGCGCGCGTGCCCGGCTGCATCGTCATCGTCGACGTGCGCTTCACGGGGCCCGACCCCGCACGGCAGCGCGCCTGGGTCGACTCCGTCTTCGCGGCGCTCGACGGCGACGAGCCGCACCCGGGCGGCATCTCCGCGCACTTCCACACCAGCCTGGACGGCACCCGGGTGCTGAACTACGCGGAGTGGGAGAGTGAGCAGGCCCATGTCGAGGCGCTCGCCACCCCCGGCGAGGGCGTCGGCGCCGCCACCGAGGCCTGGCGCCGGGTGCAGCGGCACCCGGGCCTCGCCGAAGGCGGCAGCGTCAAGCGGTACCTGCCGGGGGTGAGCTTCAGCCAAGGGTGAGCGATCAGGGCCGGAAGCGCAGCACCTGCGGGTCGTGGTCGCTGTTCTGCCGCGCGAACTCGGCGTTGATGTGCACGCTGTCGTACGCGAACTCGCCGACCCCCGGGCTCGTCAGGATCTGGTCGAGGACCTGCGAGTTGCCCTGGTAGACGTACGAGTAACGCTCCGCGCGGGGAAGGGACTCGACGGCCGCGGTCAGCGCGCCGCCGTCCGTGAGCGTCTCCGTCGTCGCCGAGAACTCGAAGTCGTTGATGTCGCCGAGCACCACGACGTCCGCGCCCTTCTCCGCCTTCAGGACCTTCTGCACGAACGCGTTGACCGACGCGGCCTGCAGATGGCGCTGCTTCTCCGAGGAGCGGTTCGGCGGCTGGTGGCGCGAGACGAGTGACTCGTCGCCGCCCTTCGAGCCGAAGTGGTTGGCGATCACGAACACCGTGCGGCCACCGAACACGAACTCGCCGGCCAGCGGCTTACGGCTGTTCTCCCACGCCGCGTCCGCCGGGTCGACCCGGCCGGGGGACAGGGTCAGCGCCGCCCGGCCCCGGCTGCTCGTCACGTCCGTGCCGGTCGTGGCATCCCCGCCCGGCCGGTCCTTGAACGCCACCCGCTCCGGGTTGAAGAGGAACACCTGCCGGATGTTGCCGCCCGGCTCGCCGCCGTCCTTCTTGTCCTCCGGCTCGATCGAGCGCCACTCGTACGCCGGGCCGCCCGCCTTTGCGATCGCCGCCGTGAACTTCTTCAGCGTCTCCTCGGCGGACACCGTGCCGTCGTCCGTCGCGCCGTTGTCGTCCTGGATCTCCTCCAGGGCCAGGACGTCCGGGCTCGCCAGGTTGTCGACGACGGCCTGCGCGAGCGCGTCGAACTTGTCCTGCGGGTCCTTCGGGTCCAGGTTCTCCACGTTGTACGTGGCGACCGCCAGCTCCTCCGCGTCCTGCTTGCGGGTCTTCTCGCGCGCCAGGCCCTTGTCCGTGACCTCGCCGAGCGTGCGGGCCGTCAGCGTGTACCCGCCGAACTGGTTGAAGTCCAGGGGCCCTTCGGTCGTACCCGACAGGACGTCCCCGACGTTCGCCTTCGGGAAGGGCTGCTCCGCCGCCGGGGTCAGCGACTGGATCTGCAGCCGCCCGCCGTTCTGCGCCTCGTACGAGCCGTAGACCGTGCCGCCGCGCGGGCTCGGGTGCTCGTCCGGCTTCACCGTGACCCACAGCTCGTGGTACGCGTCCGTCGCACCGACCACACGCGCCTCGCCGACCGAGACGTTCATGCCCTCGAGGGACTCGTAGAAGTCCAGGGCGTACGCGTCCGGCTCCAGGGCCAGCTTCTCGATGCTGCCGCCGTCCGCCTCGTCGCCCTTCGGCGTGTACGCCGACGGCACCGCGCCCGCGTCGATCCGATGCGGCTTCGGCACCGCGCCGCCCGAGGACTCCACGGTCACCGTCGGCTTGGTGAGCTGCGTGACCGACTGGTTGCCCGAGTCGGCGCCGCCCGGCACGTACTCGGAGACCGTGCCCGAGACCCGTACGACGTCGCCGGGCTTCACGGTCGGCGTGGTCGAGCCGGTGTGCACGAAGACGCCCTCGCTGGTGGCCGGGTCGTCGTCGGGCGCCGTGTCCTGGATCCAGAAGCCGCGCGCACCGTACGTCCGCACGCCCGTCACCGTGCCCGGCACGTCCGTGACCTGTTCACCGGCGAGCGGCGAGAGTCGCGTACCGCCCTGGACGTCATGGATGCGGACCTCGGCGGCGGCGGCCGTGGAGGTGGTCGAGACGGTGATCAGACCGGCCGCGAGAGCGGCGGCGAGCACACCGGCGACGGCGGTCGATCTACGGGGAAGGCGGGCTATATGAGCGGGCATCGTCGGACTCCAGGAGGGTGTGGGGTGGAGTTGCACAGGCTCTACGCGCGTCAATCTCTTGTGTGGCCAAGGGAGTTGTCAAGGCTGCGCCGGTGTACGCCCGCCGAAGGAACGGCTGCCGGTCCATGAACCGGGTTGCTTGGGTGGAAATCCGTCTACGCTGGGGGCCGCCAAGCTCTGACCGTCCGAGGAGAACCACTCCATGTCCGCAGAACGCCCCACCCTGCCGCCGGTGCGGCTGAACTCCGAGGCGGAACTGGCGCGCGACGCGCTCGCCGTGCCGCTGCTCGCCCGCGCCGTGCGACTCGCCCGCTGGGCGGGGCAGGACACCCGGGTCGGGGCGGGCGGCGAACTCGTCGACGAGCAACTGCCCGCCGCCGCCGAGCTCCTCGGGTACGCCGCGGACGACGAGGACGGCCCCGGCTACGCGAGCGAGGCCTGGCGCGTGGCCGTCGACACCGGGCTCGTGGAGATCACCGAAGAACCGGGGGAGGGCGACGAGGAGGAGGCCGAGGCCACCGTCACCCAGGGCGAGGAGCTGGCCCTGCTCACCTCCGGCTCCCCGCAGGACGTCCTCGCCATCTGGCTCACCGCCCTCGACACCGTCCTCGCCGACGCCGCCGTACCCGACCTGGACGACCTGGTCGAAGCCCTGGAGGAGGGCGGCGAGATCGACCTCGACAGCCTCGGCTGGGACCCGGAGGCGGAGGCCGAGTTCCTGGAGGGCGTCCTCGGCAACCTCTACCTCCTCACCGTCGCCGAGGAGGCCCCGGCCGACGCCCCCGTGCCGCTGCCCGCGCTCGCCGCGTCGATGATCGTGCCGGACGACATGGGCGAGCCCAGCGACGACGTCCTGGAGCAGGTCTCCGACGCGATGATGCGGCTCGACGACCAGTTCCGGCTCCTCGAACCCGTCGGGCTCGTCGAGTTCACGCCCGTCGACGAGGCGCTGATGGCCGAGGCCGGTGAGGAGCCCGCCGAACTCTCCCCGGACGAGGAGGACATCAGCCGCTACGGCATGGTCCGCCTCACCCCGCTCGGCCTGTACGGCGTGCGTTCCCGCATGCTCGACGCCGGGATCGACGCACCCGCTGTCGGCGACCTCGCCGACAAGGGCGCCGACGTCCTGCTCGCCGCGACCGCCGACTTCCCGGAGCGGGCCGCGCTCGCCGAGACCGAGCTGTGGCTGCGGCGGCACCAACCGCTGCCCGCCGCACGGGAGTTGCTCGCCGCAGCCCGTGGCGGCGACGAGGAGGCACCGCTGCGGCGGCTGCGCTGCCAGCAGGCCCTGTCGCTCGTCGGCGACGAGGCCGAGCCGGCGCTCCGCGAGGTCCTCGACGATGCTGAGCTGGGCGGGCTCGCCCGGGTCTGGCTGGCCGAGCGCGGCGCGGCCGACGTGCCGCCGCCGTCGGAGGCGATGGTGTACTGGCTGACCATCGACACCGTCGCCGCGCAGCTCGCCGCCGAGGGCAACTCGGACGAACTCCAGGGGCTCGTGGAGGGGTTGGCCGCCCAGCACGGGGGGTTCTTCGACACGGCCTGGCGGGTGGACCACCCCGCGACGGCGGATGTGCTTGAGGCGATGGGGCGGTTGCACCCCGACAAGAAGGTGGCCAAGGAGGCCCGCAAGGCGGCCTTCAAGGCCCGGTCGGCCGGCCGCTAGCCCCTCCACTGTTGTGGGCAACTGTTCCGCAGGGCGGAACGCCTGCCCACAACGCGGGGGGTGTGGGAGCGGGAGCTGGACTCTCGGCTTCCCGGTGCTCAACTCCGCAGGTGCGAGGCCCCGTTGAGGTCCAACACCGTGCCCGAGGCCCACTCCGCCAGTGGCGAGGCGAGCCACAGGACCGCCGCCGCGATCTCCTCCGCGTTGCCGACCCGGCCGAACGGCGACTGCGCGCGGATCGCCTCGCCCTCCGCGCCCTCAAGCCGCGCAGCGACCCGCTCCGTCTCGAAGAACCCCGGTGCGACCGACGCCACCCCGATCCCGTACGGCCCGAGCGACACCGCCAGGGACTGGCCGAGCGCGTGCACCGCCGCCTTCGTCGCCCCGTACGCCGGGTGGTCCGGCTCGCCCCGGAACGCGCCGCGCGAGCCGACGTTGACGATGCGCCCGCCCGTGCCCTGCGCGATCATCCGGCGCGCGGCGAGGTGGCTCAGGTTGGCCGTGGCCAGCAGGTTCACCGCGACATGCTGCTGCCACTGCGCGGCCCACTCCCCGTACGGCGTCTCCGGATGGGGGTGCCCCCATGCCGTTCAGGCTATGGGGGAGGATGGCGGACGTTGACGGCGGCGTTGTTCACCAGCACGTCGACGCCGCCGAGCCCCTCGAACGCCTCCTCGGCGACGCGCGCCGCACCGGCCGGGTCCGAGATGTCGCCGCCGACCAGGACATGGCCCGTGCCGTCGAGCGAGGCGTAGGTCGCATCGGCTTCCGTGCGGCGGGAGTTGTAGTGCACCGCGACCCGGTCGCCGTTCGCGGCGAAGGCTCGGGCGACGGCGCGGCCGAGGCCTCGGGAGGACCCTGAGACCAGGACGCGGCGGCCGGTGGCAGGCAGGTTCATCGAAGCGGCTCTCCAGACGTCGGGCGGTCGTACCGTGTTCAACCGCCGTTTATACGCGGCCGCGACCCTGAGCCCCGACCCACCCCACTTGGTAACACCTGGACCACCGCTTCAGGAGAGACGATGCCGCTCAGCCGCAGGGAATTCACCAGACGCACCGCCGTCGCCGGAGCGGGGGTCGCCGTGGTCGGCGCCGCCGGGGTGCTCGCCACCACCGACGGGGCCCTCGCCAGCCAGGACACCGCCGACGCCGCGGAGCCGACGGCGAAGGGCACGGGACCCGGCTACGGCCCGCTCGTCGCCGACCCCGCCGGCATCCTCGCCCTGCCCGCCGGATTCTCGTACCGCATCATCACCCGCACCGGCGAGACCCGCCTGGAGAGCGGCGAGTCCACCCCGTCCAACCATGACGGCACCGCCACCTTCGAGGGGCCGCGCGGCTCGACCCTGCTCGTCAACAACCACGAGCTGAAGGGCCCGCGCTCCAAGTGGGAGCACCCGGTGCCGCTCGTCGAGGGGCTCGTCTACGACCCGGCCGCGTCCGGCGGCTGCACCGTCGTCGAGGTCCGGCCCGGCGGCGAGGTCGCCGAGTGGGTCGGCATCGCCGGCACGTCCACCAACTGCGCGGGCGGGCGCACCCGTTGGGGCACCTGGCTGACCTGCGAGGAGAACTCCGACCTCGCCGGCGAGAACGGCATGACCAAGGACCACGGCTACGTCTTCGAGGTCGACCCCCTCGACCGCCGCGCCAACCGCGACCCCAAGCCTTTGACGTTCTTCGGCCGCTACGACCACGAGGCCGTCGTCGTCGACCCGCAGCGCGGCCACGCCTACCTCACCGAGGACGACGCCGAGCCCAACGGCCTGTTCTACCGCTGGGTCCCGCCACAGGGCTTCGAGCACGGCCGCGGCAAGCTCCGCGCGCTCGCCGAGGAGCAGGGCGTCGACGCCGGGGTGCTGCAGGCCCCCAGGTGCTACGACTCCGGCGGCCGGTTCGTGGACGACCTGTCCCGTGCGACGAAGATCGGCGTCGTCTACGGCGTGGACTGGGTCGACGTCCCCGACCGCGACGCGCGCACCACGCCCGTACGGCAGCAGTTCGGCGCCGACGAGGTCACCCGCGGCCGCAAGCTCGAAGGCATGTGGTGGGCCGACGGCGGCGCGTACATCGTCTCCTCGTACGCCCGCGACGAGAGCCCCGGCGAGCCGCACGACGGGCAGGTCTGGTTCTACGACCCGCGCCGCCGGACCCTCACCCTGAAGGTCCTCCTCGGCGTCAACGCCGACCCGTCGAAGGACGGCGCGTTCGACGGCCCCGACAACATCACCGTCTCCCCGTACGGCGGGCTGATCATCGCGGAGGATGGTGAAGGCAAGCAGCATCTGTTCGGCGTGACGGACAGCGGCCGTACGTACCCGATCGCGCGCAACGACCTCGCTGTGACATCAGCCGCTGACGCGGCGGGCGGCACCGAAGCCGAGCCGGAATACAGCGAGTTCACCGGCGTCGTCTTCTCGCCCGACGGCAGCACGCTCTACGCCAACATTCAGGACCCGGGCATTATGGTCGCCATCGACGGGCCCTGGAAGCGGCAGTAGAAAAACCCTTGGCGCCCCGACCGCCCCTGCTCCTAAGGTAATTCTTGCTGAACGCACCTCCCGGTGCGAAGGCAGCGGCTACTTCCTCTCAAGAATTCACGCCGCAGCCGTCTTGAACTCGGGAGGCCAAGGCACTGGTGAGCCCGGTGCGCAGGCAACGGTTACTTCTTTGATCGAACGGTTGCGGGTTCGAGTCCCGTCATCGACTCAGGGTCGGTGTAGCTCAATTGGGTAGAGCATTCGGATAGTCCGTCGCCGATTCAGATCTCGGGCTCCGCCAGGGCCGTACGCCTCCCCTGACCCACAGCATTCGTACTCGACTCGTACTCGATCCGTACTCGCTGAATTCGGGGGAATTCTCATGGCGCGTTTCAACACCCGCAGCTCCGGCCCGCGCGGCACCTCGCGCGTGACGTCCACCGGCCGCACGCTCCGCACGTACGAGGGCGGCCGCGGCACCGAGCGGGACGCACGCTCCGAACTTTTCCTGCTCTCGATCGCCAACTTCGTGGCCCAGCAGACCTTCTACGAGGACGGCACCGCCCGCGACGACCGCTTCGCGCAGCTGGTGCACCGCCTCGCCGTCGAGGACCCGGAGTGGACCGCGGGCCTGCTCGCCTGGCTGCGCGGCGAGGGCAACCTGCGCACCGCGGCCCTCGTCGGCGCCGCCGAGTACGTCAAGGCCCGCCTGGACGCCGGGGCCACCGAAGGACCGTCGAACCGGCAGGTCATCGCCTCCGTGCTGCGCCGCCCCGACGAGCCCGGCGAACTGCTCGGCTACTGGACCGCGACCTACGGCCGGGCCGTCCCGAAGCCCGTCAAGCGCGGCGTCGCGGACGCGGTGCGGCGGCTCTACCACGGCAAGTCCCTGCTGAAGTACGACACTTCGAGCAAGGGCTACCGCTTCGGCGACATCCTCAACCTCGTGCACGCCGCGCCCGACCCTGACAAGCCGTGGCAGGGCGACCTGTTCCAGTACGCGCTCGACCGGCGGCACAACCCGGACACGGCCGTCCCGCCGGACTCGGTGCCGGTCCTCGCCGCGCACCGCGCGCTGATGGAAATCCCGGTCGCCGAGCGGCGCGCCGTCGTCACCGCGCCCGACGGGCCCGAGCGGCTCGCCGCGGCCGGGATCACCTGGGAGGCCCTCGCGGGCTGGCTGCAGGGGCCGATGGACAAGGCCGCCTGGGAGGCCGTGATCCCGTCCATGAGCGCGATGGCGCTGACCCGTAACCTGCGGAACTTCGACGAGGCCGGGGTCTCGGACGACGTCGCGCAGCAGGTCGCCGCGAAGATCTCCGACCCGGCCGAGGTGGCGCGCTCGCGGCAGTTCCCCTTCCGGTACCTCGCCGCGTACCAGCACGCGCCGTCGCTGCGCTGGGCGTACCCGCTGGAGCGGGCGCTCGGGCACTCGCTCGCCAACGTGCCCGCGCTGCCCGGCCGCACGCTGGTCCTCGTCGACCGGTCCGGGTCCATGTGGGGCCGCCTGTCGGAGCGTTCGGAGCTCAACCGGGCCGACGCCGCGGCGATCTTCGGGGCGGCGCTCGCGATGCGGGCCGAGTCGGCGGAGCTGGTGCAGTTCGGCACGACCAGCTCCTCGGTGACCTGCCGTGCGGGCGAGTCGGTCCTCAAGGTCCTGGAGCGCTTCGGCAACCTGGGCGGCACCGACACGACCGCGGCGGTACGCCGGTTCTACCGCGGCCACGACCGGGTCCTCATCGTCACCGACGAGCAGTACACGTACAGCCGGCACGGCGACCCGACCGAGCAGGTCCCGGCGGACGTGCCCGTCTACACCTGGAACCTCGCGGGGTACCGGGCGGGCCACGGCGAGTCGGGCAAGCCGAACCGCCACACCTTCGGGGGTCTCTCGGACGCTGCTTTCCGCATGGTTCCGCTCCTGGAGCAGGGGCGGGACGCGGACTGGCCGTGGGTGGCGTGAAGCCTCCGGCCGGACACGGGTCCGCCCCGCACGGGGGTGGGGGCGGACCCGTACACGACCTCCGGGTGGGTTCGGCCGGGTCCGTTCGGCCGGCTCAGAGGGTCAGGGTGCGGATCAGCTTGTCGCGCCTGAAGTCCCTTGACTCGACGGTGAGTTCACCGCCCTCGCCGACCAGGAGCCGGAGGCCCTGCGACTCGGCGCCGGAGAGGGCCTCCTCGCCGCCGCTGCCGTCCGGGCCGTACATGGTCTGGATGAAGCCGGTGTTGACGACGGTGAACCCGGCCGGGTCGCCGCCCTCGACGACCTTCTTGGCGGCCCAGTCGTCGCGGTTCAGGTCCCAGTGGGTGTGCCCCGAGAAGAACACCACGTTGGGGTGGCGGCCGAGGATCGTCAACAGGTCGGCCTCGTCGACGAAGTCCTGGTCGTAGAAGCGCGCCGCGTCCGGGCCCACCGTGCCCGAGACCGTGCCCGGCAGCACGTGGTGGCTGAAGACCAGGACGTGCGGCTTGTCCGCGTGCGTCGCCAACGCACCGTCCAGCCAGTCGAGTTGGGACGCACCGAGGGTCACGAACGGCGGGTTGGTGCCGTTCTTCGCGGGCGCGGTCGTCCCGATGAAGAGCAGTGGGAGACCTGCGGCCGTGGTCTGCGAGTACACGTCCGGCATGCCGGTGTACTGCAGGAACCGCTTGACCTGGGCGTCGAAGGGGTCGGAGTTGTACTGCTCGTGGTTGCCGAGCGCGGCGAGCACCCGCTCCGGGTGGCTGTGCGCGGCGAGCGTCCCGTACAGGTCCTCGTACTGCTGCACCGTGCCCTGCGCCACCAGGTCGCCGGCGATCACCAGGGCGTCGGAGCGGCCGAGCGCGGCGAGGTTGTCGAGGGCGCGGCCCAGGTCGGCGAGGTCGCCCTGGACGTCGCTGATCACGTCGAGGGTCGCGGCGGCCGTCGGCTTCGGGCGGGCGGCGGCCTGGCCGGCGGTGAGCCCGCCGAGCGGAATCGTGGCGAGCGAGAGACCGCCCGCCGTGAGGATGCTTCTGCGGCTGGGGGGAGTCATGGGCGGCAAGGTAACTGCCCCTGGGTGACGGGTCGTTGGACGGAACGCAGCGGGTTCTTGGACTCGTCGTGAGCGGCCGGGGCCGGCAACGGATGCATCCCCCGGTGGACGGAGAGACGATGGAAGGAAGGGGTCGGCCGGGGGCATGGCGGCGGCGTCGACCGATCCGTCCCGTCCGTATGCGAAAGAACGGAGGACGCGATCATGATCGAGGTCAAGGCGGTAGAGAAGCCGGACGAACGGCGGGACTTTCCCCGCGGTCACCTCGAAGCCGTCCATCTGACAGGGCTCGACTTCGCCGTGGGCACCTTCGAGCCCGGGTGGCGCTGGTCCGAGTCGGTGGCCCCGCTCGCCGGGACCGACACCTGCCAGATCCACCACAACGGCTATGTCGTCCAGGGCCGGATGCACATCACGATGGACGGCGGCGGCGAGGCCGAGGTCGGCCCGGGAGATGTGTTCGTGTGCCCGCCCGGTCACGACGCGTGGGTCGTGGGTGACGAGCAGGTCGTGCTGTACGACTTCGCCGGCGCGATGGCGCAGGATTACGCGAAGCCGGCGAGCTGACAGCCGCCCGCGGCGCCCTTTGCCGGCGTTCCCGGTGCTCCCGGCGTTCCCGGTGCTCCCGGCGTTCCCGGCGCTTCCCGGTACGCGGCAGGGCGGTCACGCATGTGCATGTGCGTGACCGCCCTGACTGCTGCTGTGCGACGCCGGTCGTGCGGCGGGTCGGCTAGAGCGCCTGTGCTGCGGGCTTCACCATGCCGCGGACGGTACGGGACTTCACGAAGTCGCCCATGCCCGTCATCTCCCACTCGCCGGAGAACTGGCGGATCAGCTTGGCCATCATCACGCCGGTCTGCGGCTCGGCGCCGGTGAGGTCGAAGCGGACCAGCTCCTCGTCGGTCGCGGCGTCGATCAGGCGGCAGTAGGCCTTGGCGACCTCGTTGAACTTCTGGCCCGAGAACGAGTTCACGGTGAAGACCAGGCCGGAGACCTCCTGCGGCAGCCTGCCCAGGTCGACGGTGATGACCTCGTCGTCCCCGCCGCCCTCGCCCGTGAGGTTGTCGCCGGAGTGCTTGATCGCGCCGTTGAGGATGGCGAGCTTGCCGAAGTAGCAGCTGTCGACATGGTTGCGGCTCGGGCCGTACGCGATGACCGAGGCGTCCAGGTCGATGTCCTTGCCGCGGAACGCGGGCTCCCAGCCGAGGCCCATCTTGACCTGGGAGAGCAGCGGCCGGCCGCCCTTGACCAGGGACACCGTCTGGTTCTTCTGCAGGCTGACGCGGCCCTTGTCCAGGTTGATCTTGCCGGTGCCGGGCGCCGGCGGACCGCCCGCGGGGGCCGGCGGCGCGGGCGGCGGAGGCGTCTGCGCCATGGCGCGGGCGGGCTCCGGAGCGGGCGGGGCCGGCGGGGCCGCGGGCGCGGGCGGCGGGGTCTGGACGGGCGCGGCGACCGGGGCGGCGGGGGCGGGCGCGGCCGGCTCCTCGTCGACGGAGACGCCGAAGTCGGTGGCGATGCCGGCCAGGCCGTTGGCGTACCCCTGGCCGACCGCGCGGGCCTTCCACGCGCCGTTGCGGAGGTAGATCTCCACGACGACGAGCGCGGTCTCGGAGCCGAGCTGCGGCGGTGTGAACGTGGCGAGCGTGGCGCCGCCGTCCGCGTCCCGGATGGTGGCGGTGGGCTCGATGCCCTGGAAGGTCTGTCCTGCGGCGTCCGGGCTCGCCGTGACCACGATCTTCTCGATGCCCGCCGGGACCGCCGCCGTGTCCACCGTGATCGCGTCGGGCGCGGTGCCGCCGCCCGACTGATAGGTGACACCGGGGCCCGAGGGCTGGTTGTAGAAGATGAAGTCGTCGTCGGAGCGCACCTTGCCGTCGGCGGTGAGCAGCAGGCCCGATACGTCGAGCCGCACCGGGGCGGCGACGTCCACCGTCACGCGCGCGGCGGAGAGAGGGATGTTCGAGCCGGGGGTCATAGCTGTCATGCCTGGGGTAACGAGCGACCCCGCTTTACCGTTCCCTTACTCCGCGACGAATCCGCGTGCCGAGCAGTGTCGGGAGGCGTACGGGGGCGGGGCCTCGACCAGCTCGCCACCGATGAGTTCCGGACCCGGCAGGGGTCTCCCCTACGAGATCCTTCCGACCCGTACGCCCCAGGGAGCGCCCCATGACCGACGGAACCGTCGACCTCACCCCCCAGACGCGGATCGTCGCCCGCCTCGCCGAGCGCGTGGACGACGCCCGCCTCGGTGATGTCACACCGTGTCATGACTACGCCGTACGCAATCTGCTCGGCCATCTCACGCAGCTCGCCGTCGCGTTCCGGGACGCCGCCCGCAAGGAGTTCGGCCCGACCACCGACACCGACCCGGGCAGCAGTGTCCCCGACATCGGGGCGGACTGGCGGGCGGAACTGGCCAAGGCCCTCGACGAGTTGGCGGAGGCGTGGCGGGAGCCGGCGGCGTGGGAGGGGGAGACGCGCGCGGGCGGGGTGACGTTGCCCGCGGCGGTGATGGGGGTGGTGGCGGTGGACGAGTTGGTGATCCACGGCTGGGATCTGGCCCGTGCGACCGGCCAGGAGTATGTGCCGGACCCTGAGTGCCTCGCTGCCGCGTACGACTTTCTGGATCAGTCTCGGGTTCCCGAGGCGCGGGGCACGATCTTCGGCCCGGTGGTGGAGGTTCCGCCCGAGGCGCCGCTCCTCGACCAGGCGATCGCCCTCTCCGGCCGCAACCCGTCCTGGCCTGCGACCTGATCCCTCCCCTCCCCGCCCCTTCCCTGAAGTCCTCAGCGGACGGCTCCGGGGGCTGCGCCCCCGGGCCCCCATCCCGGGGCTGCCGCCCCTGGACCCCGCTTCGGGGCTGCGCCCCGCGCCCCTGTCGGGGCCCGTATCGCCGCCGAATTCAGCCCCTCCGGCGTTTGAGGAGCGGGGTCCGGGGCGGAGCCCCGCGGTCGACCGCAGGTCTTTCGGGGAGGGGAAGTGATCGACGGTCACCGGAGCGCCGCCCGCATGACCGCCTCCGCCACCGGCGCCGCCAACCCGTTCCCGCTGACCTCCGACCGCTCCGCGCCCGAGTCCTCGACCAGGACGGCGACCGCGACCTGCTTGCCGGACGAGTCCTGCGCGTAGGAGGTGAACCAGGCGTACGGCGTCTGGGAGTTGTTCTCGCCGTGCTGGGCCGTGCCCGTCTTGCCGCCGACGGTCAGGCCGGGGATCTGGGCGTTGGAGCCCGTGCCCTCGTCCACCACCGTCTGCATCGCGGACGTCAGCTGTTCGGCCGTGCTCTCGCTCACCACCCGGTGCGAGGACGCCTCGGACAGGTCCTCCAGGGTCGAGCCGTCGCCGTCCGTCACCTCGGACACCATGTGCGGGTCGACGAGTTCACCGCCGTTCGCGAGGGCCGCCGAGACCATCGCCATCTGCAGCGGCGTCGCCGTCACGTCGAACTGGCCGATGCCGGACAGCGCCGTCTGCGCCTTGTCCATCTCCTCCGGGTACACGCTCTCCGAGGCCCGCACCGGCACGTCCTGCTCGGCGTCGTTGAAGCCGAACTTCTCCGCCGTCGCCCGCACCTCGTCCGCCCCCAGGTCGGCGGCCATCTTCGCGAAGACGTTGTTGCAGGAGTACTGCAGGGCCGTACGGATCGTCGCGTTCTCGCAGGGCGCCGCCGCGTTCTCGTTCGGCAGGACCGTGCTCGTGCCGGGCAGCGTGTACGGGTCGGGGCTCTCGGTCCGCACGTCGACCGAGTCGTAGAGGCCGTTCTCCAGCGCGGCAGCGGCGACCACCAGCTTGAACGTGGAGCCCGGCGGCAGCGGCTGGCGCAGCGCCCGGTTCACCATCGGCTTGTCCTCGTCCTCGGTGAGCGCCTGCCACGCCTCCCCGTCCGTGGATCCGCTGATCTTCGACGGGTCGTACGAGGGCGTGGAGACCATGCCGAGGATCTCGCCGGTGCCCGGGTCGACCGCGACGGCCGCGCCCTTGGTGTCGCCGAGCGCCTCGTACGCCGCCTTCTGCACGGCCGGGTCGATGGTCGTGACGACGTTCCCGGGGTCGGCGTGCTTGCGGGTCAGCAGGTCGACGGGGTTCTTCAGACGTTCGTCGGTGCCGTCGAGGACGTCCTGGTAGATGCCCTCCAGCTGGGTCGCCCCGTACACCTGCGAGCTGTAGCCGGTGACGGCCGAGTACAGCTCGCCGTCGGTGTACGTGCGCTTGTACGCGAGGTCGCTGCCCTTGGTCCTCTCCGAGTCGGTGACCGGATCGCCGGCCACCACGATGTCGCCGAGCGGGTACGCGTACTGCTCGATGGTGCTCCGCCGGTTGTGCTTGTCGTCTGCGAGCGCCTCGCCGTCGTAGAACTGCACCCAGGTCGCCCTCAGCAGGAGGGCGAGCACGAGCAGCAGCGAAAAGACCGAAGCGCGCCTGATCGTCTTGTTCATCCCACAGAGGTGACGAGCCGGACGGAGCGCGGTGTTCCGGTCGGGCGGGTTTCTCAGGAACTCTTCATCTGCAACTCTTCATCTGCCCCGGGGACGGCTACCGCTACGTTCCGCCCACCACACCCGCCTCGTACGCCGCGATCACCGCCTGTGTGCGGTCCCGCGCGCCGGTCTTCGCGAGGACCGCGGCGACATGCGACTTGACCGTCGCCGGGCCGACCTCCATCCGGCGGGCGATCTCCGCGTTCGTCAGGCCCGTCGCCATCAGGCGCAGCACCTGGCCCTCGCGCTCGGTGAGGCGTCCGACCCACGCCGGGGGACTCGCACGGACCTGCGCGTGGGCCGTGGCCAGGGACCGTACGGCCGCCGGGAACAGCAGCGAGTCCGTGCCGGCGACCAGGCGCACCGCCTGCACCAGCTGCTCCGGCTCGGCCCGCTTCAGGAGGAACCCGGAGGCCCCGGCGCGCAGCGCGTCGTACACGTATGCGTCGTTCTCGAAGGTGGTGACGACCACGACGCGCGGCGGCTCGGCGAGCGTGGCGAGGATCTGCTCGGTGGCGCGGATGCCGTCGATCTCCGGCATCCGCACGTCCATGAGGACCACGTCGGGCCGCTCGGCGCGCACCACCGACACCGCCTCCGCGCCGGTCGCGGCCTCCCCGACCACCTCGATGCCGGGCTCCGCGTCGAGGATGACCCGCAGCGCGGTGCGCACCATCCGCTCGTCGTCGGCGAGGACGACGCGCAGCGCCGGTGCCGGTGTGGTCATGAGCGTGCCTCCACAGGCAGTCGTACGTGCAGGGTCCAGACGCCGTCGGCCGCGCCCGCGTGCGCCGTGCCGCCGAGCAGCCCGGCGCGCTCCTCGATCCCGCGCAGGCCGCGCCCGCCGCCGGTCCGCGGCGCGGTGTCGGACGGTGCGGTGTCGGACGGTACGGGGTTGGTCAGTACGAGCGTCAACTCCTCGTCGGTCACGGCCAGTTGGAGTCGGACCGGGGCCCCGTTCGCGTACCGCAGCGCGTTGCTGAGGCCCTCCTGCACGATGCGGTAGCCCTCGCGGCCGACGAGGGCGGGCAGCGCCGCCAGGTCTCCGTCGACCTCCGCCGCCACCGTCAGGCCCGCCGCGCGTGTACGGGACAGCAGTCCGTCGAGGTCGTCGGCGAGGGTCGGCGCGGGCGCCGCAGCCGCATCGTCGCCGGTCCGCAACAGGCCGAGGACCGCGTCGAGTTCGCCGACCGTGCGCCGGGTCGTGTCCTCGATCGCAGCGAGCGCCTCGCGTACGAAGTCCGGGTCGCTGTCGAGGACCCGGCGGGCCGCCCCCGCCTGCAGGGTGACGGCGCTGAGCGCATGGCCGACCGAGTCGTGCAGCTCACGCGCCAGCCGGTTGCGCACGGCCAGGTCGGCGGCGCGGGCCTCGGCCGCCGCGAGCCGGTCCGCGGGCGTCGGCCCGAGCAGCCGCGGCGCGCACCGGGCGAGCACGGCGGCGGCCCCGGCGGCGTACCCGGCGAGCGCGAGCAGCAGGGCGAGACCGGCGACCGGGGCGAGGGCCAACCCCCAGGAGTCCACGAGGAGTTGCGGAATGCTGAGGCGCGAGTCCCGCAGCGCCGGGAAGAGCGGAAGGACGACCAGGACCACCGCGAACGGCGGCGTCGCCAGCATCGCGCCGCTGAGCACCGCGCCCACCCCGAGGTGCAGCGCGAACCAGGCGGACGCGCGCCCCCGAGCCGACCAGGAGCGCGCCGCCCCCTCCGCGAGCCCCTCACCCGCCACCTCACCCTGCACCCCGCACAGCGCCCGTACGAGACCGACCGCGAGCGGTCGGGCCAGTGGGAAGGCGGCGGCGGTGAGCGCGGCGAGCGGCACGGCCACGGCGAAGCAGGCGAAGAGGAAGGGGACCGAGCCGAACAGCAGCGGCTCGCCCGGGAAGAGCGGCCCGACGGCGACCGCCGCCACCAGCATGTACGGCATCAACAGGGCCCCGCCGAGCACCAGATGGACCCAGCGCAGCCGCGCCCGCCGCCCGAACAGCGCGCTCGCCGCGCCCCGCACGCTCACCCCGTGCGCCGGACCGCCGCGGAACGCTCCGCGAAGAAGTACGCGCCGACGGCGACCACCAGCGTTCCGACGATCATCTGGACAGCGTAGGTCAGGTGCAGCAGGCCCGACGGCTGGTTGGACAGGTCGTCGACGCCGGTCAGCGCGGCCAGGGTCATCCAGCCGCCCCAGCAGGCGAGCGCGCCCGAGCCCACCCAGGCCAGGGCGAGCGGCACGCGCAGCGGCAGGGTTCCGCCGCGTCGGAAGGCCAGCATCAGAACGCCCGCGGCGGTGGCCGCGGCGAAGCCGACGTGCATCCACTCCAGGGCGTAGAAGTCGCTCGTACGCCCCGCCGCCCGGGACGCGTTCAGGCCGGCCGCGCTCCCGCTGCCCCACAGCGCGTGCAGCGCCGCGGGCACCAGGGTGAGCAGCGCGGCGGCGGTGGCAGCGGCGCGCTGGGCGGGCGCGGTCGGCAGGCCCGCGGGCAGATCCCGCACGGCGCCCTGCCACAGCCGGCCCCAGCGCCGCCCCGCGTAGGCGACGGCGAGCACGCCGAGCGCGAGGCCCTGCACGATGAACCCGCCGTAGACGACGCCGAAGACCCACTCGTCGAGGAACGCGGTGGAACGGCCGCCGGCGGTGGCGGTGCTGCCGCCGAACGTCCGCACCAGGAGCTGCAGCGGGAACCCGGCGAGGATCGGCGCGAGCAGCCCGGTCGCCACCCACAGCGGCAGGACCAGGAGCCAGGCCCGTACGCGCAGCCCCCAGGGCCGGGTCAGGAGCAGGGCGAGGACGACGACGGCGATGTCCATGAGGACGGTCAGGCCGTTCGCGACGGCCATCGCCGTGGGGTGGTCGAGCAGCGAGCTGTGGTCGGGAATCCCCACTCTGCTGCCCGCGATCCAGGCGACCTTGAGCGTCACATAGGGCAGACAGGCGAGGATCGCGAGGGCCCGGACGCCCTTCAGGAACCGGCCGGGGCGCGGCGTTTCGAGTACGGGAACGGTGAGCTGTGTCATGCCTCCACGCTCCCGTCCGGCGCGCCGCCCCACGTCCCACCGTGGGACGAACCGCCTCCGCCGCGCGGGGGAGGCGCGGTACGCCGGTACGAGGAGGTCTCAGTCCAGGCGGAGCACGTACTCGGGGATCTCCGCGCCCCGCGCGTGCGCGTACCCGCTCTCCCGCGCCGTCACCGCGAAGCCGCACTTCTGCAGCACCCGGAGCGAACCGGCGTTGTCGGCGGCGGTGCGCGCGTACAGCGGGCGCTCCGGGACCTCGGCGATCAGCGCCCGCAGCGCGGCCGTCGCGATGCCGCGGCCCCAGAAGGAGCGGTCGATCCAGTACGTCACCTCGCGCTCGCCCGGCTCGCCGTACACCGCGGCGCTGCCGATCACGTCGCCGTCGACGAGGACCGTGCGGGTGACCGCCGACGAGCTGCGGATGCTGTTCCAGTGGCCCTCGAACAGCTCCCAGTCGACGGTCCTGGGCGAGGTGAACGCGGCGACGCGGGCGGACTCCGGGTCGTTCATCTGCCGGAAGAACACGGGCAGATCGCTGTCGTGGACGGGACGCAGCGCGACCTCGTACGCGGGCGCTTCAGGCTTCGCTTCGGGCTTCTCCATCAGAGCCTCCGGGTGGCGAGGGTGAGTCGGTCGCGGGCGTCGAAGAGGGCGTCCTTGATCATCTGCTCGTGCTGCGGCGTGAGCCGCGCCACCGGCACCGAGCAGCTGACGGCGTCCCGCGCGGGCGTGCGGTACGGGATGGCGACGCCGAAGCAGCGCAGGCCGAGGGTGTTCTCCTCGCGGTCCACGGCGAAGCCCTGCTCACGGACCTGGTGCAGCTCCTCGATGAGCCGCTCGCGGTCCGTGATCGTGTTCTCGGTGAGCGGCGCGAGCGTCTCCGGAAGCAGCTTGCGGACCTGCTCGTCGGTGTGCGTGGCGAGCAGGGCCTTGCCGAGCGAGGTGGAGTGCGCGGGCAGGCGGCGGCCGACGCGGGTGAAGGGCCGCAGATAGTGCTGGGACTGGCGGGTGGCCAGATAGACGACGTTGACGCCGTCGAGCCGGGCCAGGTGGATGGTCTCCGAGGTGTCGTCGGAGAGCCGGTCGAGGGTGGGCCGGGCGGCTGCCACGACCTCGTCGCCGTCGATGTACGAGGTGCCCACGAGCAGCGCCCGCACCCCGATCCCGTACCGCGTGCCGGTGGCGTCCGTCTCCACCCAGCCGAGCTCCACGAGGGTGCGGAGGAGCATGTACAGGCTGGACTTGGGGTAGCCGACGGCCTCCTGGACCGCGGCGAGGGAGTGCATTCCGGGCCGGCCTGCGAAATACTCGAGCAACTCCACGGTGCGCACCGCGGACTTGACCTGCGCCCCACCGCTGGCCTCGGCAGCCGACATCGCCCTTGACCCCTTCGTTGGCCTGCACATAGCCTCCGACCACATTCACCCTCGGAGACGTCGTTCACCATAACGAACGCCCTGGTGAGTGGGGCCACGTCGGCGGGTGATTCCCACGGCCATCGCGTGGCGACGCACCATCAGTCACATCTGGTCACACCAGGAGGAACCGGCCGTGGCAGCAGCACCCCCCGCCCCAGTCTGGAGTGTCGATCCCCGAACGGGGAAGCCGCGCGAGCAGGTCGCCGTGGAGGCCACCCCCGAAGAGGTCGACCAGGCGGTGCGGTCCGCCCACGCCGTACGGGACGCGCTCGCCGGGCGCGAGGTCCGCGCCGCGTTCCTGCGCACCGCCGCCGACCTGCTCGACGAGAGCGCCGACCACGTGATCGAGGCCGCCGACGCGGAGACCGCCCTCGGTCCGGGCCGCCTCACCGGCGAACTCGCCCGTACGACCTACCAGTTGAGGTCCTTCGCGGACGTCGTGGACGAGGGCGCCTACCTCGACGTGCTGATCAGCCGCGCCGACGCCACGCAGACCCCGCCCTGGCCCGACCTGCGCCGCTACAAGGTCCCGCTCGGCGTCGTCGCCGTGTACGCGGCCTCCAACTTCCCGCTCGCCTTCTCCGTGCCCGGCGGCGACACCGCGAGCGCGCTCGCCGCGGGCTGCCCCGTCGTGATCAAGGCCCACCCGGACCACCCGGCCACCGCCGAGCTCTGCGCCGACGCGCTGCGCCGCGCCGCCGAGCGGGTCGGACTGCCCGGCGACGTCGTGCAGTTGGTGCACGGCTTCGACGCGGGCGTGGAGCTCGTACGGCATCCGCTGGTCAAGGCGGCCGGGTTCACCGGTTCGGTACGCGGCGGACGCGCGCTCTTCGACGCGGCGGCGGCCCGCCCCCAGCCGATCCCCTTCCACGGCGAACTCGGCTCGCTCAACCCGGTCGTGATCACCGAGGCGGCCGCGGCCGAGCGGGCCGAGGAGATCGGCGCCGGGCTCGCCGCGTCCATGACGCTCGGCGTCGGCCAGTTCTGCACCAAGCCCGGACTCGTCCTCGCCCCCGCGGGCGAGGCCGGCGACCGCGTGCTGAAGGCGCTCACGCACGAGGTCAGCGAGGTCGAGGCGGGCGTCCTGCTCGACCACCGGATGCGTGCGGCGTACGTCGACGGGGTGCGTGAGCGGGCCGAACTCCCGGACGTGGACGCCCCGGTGACGCCCGGCGCGGGCGGCGAGCACACCGTCGGCGCGGGCTGCCTGACCGTGCCCGCGGCCCGGCTCGCCGCCGAGGGTGCGCACGATCTGCTCCTGGAGGAGTGCTTCGGCCCGGTCACGGTGGTCGCGCGGTACGCGGACTCGGCGGAGGCGAGTGCGGTTCTGTCCCGGCTTCCCGGCAACCTGACGGCGACGGTGCAGCTGTCGGCGGCAGAGAAGGCGGGGGAGAGCGAGCGGGGCGCGGAACTGCTCGCCGAACTCACGCCGCTCGCCGGGCGCGTGCTCGTCGACGGCTGGCCCACGGGCGTCGCGGTGGCCCCCGCCCAGCACCACGGCGGCCCGTACCCCGCGACGACCTCCACCTCCACCTCGGTGGGCGGCACGGCGATCGAGCGCTGGCTGCGCCCCGTCACGTACCAGAACACCCCCGAGCCCCTCCTCCCGCCCGAACTCCGCGACGGCAACCCGCTGGGGCTGCCGCGGCGCGAGGGGCGAACGGCATGAGGCTCCCCGAACTGCCCTTCGTGCTGCGGCCGCTCGGCCCGGACGGCGGCTGGTCGTACGCGGACGCGGCGCTGTCCGGCCGAGCGGGTCCGGGCCAGGACCGCTTCGTCCCACCGGGCGGCTCCGCCCTGGATCCCGCCTCGGACGCACCCCGCCTGCTCGGCACGCCCTCGGGCGACTTCCAGCTGATCGCGCGGGTACGGGCGGGGCTGCGGGCGCCGGGCGACGCGGGGGCGCTCTACCTGCACGTCGGCGAGCGCGAGTGGGCCAAGCTGTGCCTGGAACTCTCCCCGGACCGGCCGTACGTCTGCTCGGTCGTGACCCGCGGCCACTCGGACGACGCGAACGCGTTCGAGGTGGACGGGGACTCGGTCTGGCTCCGTGTCGCCCGCACGGGGTCGGCGTTCGCGTTCCACGCCTCGACGGACGGCACGCACTGGACCTTCGTCCGCGTCTTCACCCTCGGCACGCCGGAGGAGGTCGGTGCGGCCCAGGTCGGTTTCCTGGCGCAGTCGCCCACGGGGGAGGGGTGCGAAGTCCTCTTCGACTCGGTGGAGTTGAGGGGGCGGGGGGTGCGGAACCTGCGAGACGGCTCGTAGGTCGGCTCTTCTCCCCACCCCGCCCCTTCCCGAAGTCCTCACCGGACAGGCCCCGGGGCTGCGCCCCTGGCCCCCCTTCGGGGCTGCGCCCCATGCCCCGGCCGTCTTTCGGCTCCCCCGCCATCGCGGCCGCTCGCGCAGTTCCCCGCGCCCCTTATCGGGGCTTCGCCCCGGTCCCGGATCGTCTTTTGACTGCCGCGCCGTCGGGGCTGGTCGCGCAGTTCCCCGCGCCCCTAAAAGCCTGCCCCTATCGGGGCAAATGCGGCGCCTCCCGCGTTTGAGGAGCGGGGGTCCGGGGTGGAGCCCCGATAGGGGCGCGGGGAACTGCGCGATCAGCCACGACGGTGCCGCAGGCGAGCAGCGACCGGGTCCGGGGTTCAGGGGCGGCAGCCCCAGGCAAGTCGGGGCGGAGCCCCGGGGTGGGGGTCCGGGGGTCTCCCCGGAGTCGACCGCTGAGGCCACGCGGCGCCAGCCGCATATCGACACAGCCGGGAAGGGGCGGGGAGGGGAGAATCAGCCGGGACGACGCAGCCGCAGCGTCAACACCCCCGTAACCACCAACACCCCCGCCCCCACCACCAAACTCACCCGCAACCCCACCAAGAACCCCCCATCGAGCAACGCCCCGAACAGCGCGATGCCCAGCCCCCCGGCGACCTGGCGGGCCGCGTTCAGAACCCCCGCCGCGACCCCCGCCCGCTCCGCGGGAACCGCCTCCATCACGGCGGACGTCAGCGGCGGAACGGTCAACGCCACCCCCACCCCCACCGGCACGAGCAGCAGCGCGAGCAGTACCGCGGGCGTCGAGCGGTTGACGTACAGCAGAAGCAGCAGGCCGGGCACGGCGACGGCCTGCCCGACGAGCATCGGCAGGCGCGCCCCGTACCGCCCGGCGAGCCGCCCCGCCACGACGTTCGTGGCGACGATGACCGCGGTCATGGGCAGGAACATCAGCCCCGCTTCGAGCGCCGTACGCCCCTGCACCTGCTGGAAGAAGAGGCTGAAGACGAAGATCAGGCCGTAGAACGCGACGCTGCACGCCACGCCCACCGCCACCGCGACCGCCACCGTCCGTTCCCGGAACAGGCCGAGCGGCACCACGGGGTGCGGCTGCCGCGTCTCGACCCGCAGGAACAGCGCCCCGGCGACGACGGCCACCGCCCCGGCCACGGCCCCCGCCGTACCGCCCTCGATGACGGCGAAGGTGAGCGCGGTCAGGGACACGACCGCGGTCAGCTGGCCCGGCAGGTCGAGCGGCGCGGGCCGGCGTTCGGTGCGCGGCGCGCGGGCGAGCAGCAGCAGGGCGACCGCGCCCAGCGGCAGGTTGACGAAGAAGATCCCGCGCCAGTCCCACGCCGTGGTGAGCGCACCGCCCGCGACCGGCCCGAGCGCGAGCGCCGCCGAACCGCCCGCCGCCCACAGCGAGACGGCCCGCGCCCGCCGGGCGGGGTCGGTGTGCGCCTGGCGTACGAGGGAGAGCGACGCCGGCAGGACCACGGCGGCGGCGACGCCCTGCACGACGCGGGCCGCGATCAGCGCACCGAGTCCGGGCGCGAGCCCGCAGGCCACGGAGGCGAGGGTGAACAGGGCGATGCCGATGCCGTACGCGCGCGCAGCGCCCGCCCGGTCCGCGAACGCGCCGGTGGAGAGCATGAGGGCGGCGAACGCGAGGACGTACGCGTCGACGACCCACTGCAGCCCGGCCATGCCGCCGCCGAGCGCCTCGCCCATCGTGGGCAGCGCGACGTTGACGACGGACGCGTCCAGGGTGATGAGGGCGAAGCCGAGCAGGGAGGCGAGGAGCGTGAGGGCGGGGGAGGCCGGGCGCGGGGCGCGACCGCCGCCGCCCGGCCTCAACTCCCGCTCGTCCGGGCCGTGTTGGGACTTCGAGGTGTGAGCGGTGACTTCCATGACGCCCAGAGTGTCGATCTTCGCGGCCGTACAGTAGTGGCCCGAATGCCATACGTCCGGAGGTTCTGGCCATGACCGCGCCGCAGACGGAAGCCGAGACGCATACGGAAGCCGTGCCACGCAGGGGCGCCGTGCCGCATCGGGTTGCGGTGATCGCGCCCTCGCCGGTGTCGATGTTCAACCTCGCGATCCCCGAGCTGTTCTTCGAGAAGGTGCAGGTGGACGGCCGTCCCGGGTACGAGCTCACGCTGTGCACGGCCGACCCGGGCCACGTCGTCACCACCGGCGGGCACGCGCTCCGGATCGACCGAGGTCTGGAGGCCGCCGCCGACGCCGACACGGTGATGATCGCGGGCACCGGCGACCGCTACACCCCCGACCCGCGCACCGTGGCCGTGGTGCGGGACGCGGAGGCGGCGGGCCGGCGGATCGCGTCGATCTGCAGCGGGGCGTTCGTCCTCGCGGAGGCGGGACTGCTCGAAGGGCGCGCGGCGACGACGTACCACGGCCTGGCCGAGGAGCTGCGGCGCCGCTATCCGTCGGTGGACGTGCAGGGCGACGTCCTCTACGTGCAGGCCGGGCAGGTCATGACGGCCTCCGGGTACGCGGCGGGCATCGACCTCTGCCTGCACATGATCCGCACGGACTACGGGGCGGCGGTGGCGAACACCGTGGCCCGGCAGGCCCTGGTCGCGCCGGTGCGGCCGGGCGGCCAGACCCAGTTCACCGAGACGCCGCTGCCGCCGGAGCGGGGCACCGCCGTCAAGGACACCCGCGGCTGGGCGATGCGGAACCTGGACCGGACGCTGACGCTCGCCGATCTGGCGCGGCACGCGGGGGTCAGCGTGCGCACCCTGACGCGCCGGTTCCACGCCGAGACGGGGGTGAGCCCGCTGCAGTGGCTGCTGCATCAACGCATCGAGCGGGCCAAGGAGTTGCTGGAGACGACGACGCTGCCGATGGACCAGGTGGCGCGGGCGTGCGGCCTCGGCACGGCGGACTCGCTGCGCGGGCACGTGCACCGCCGCACGGGCCTCACCCCGTCCGCGTACCGGACGACGTTCAGTCGGCTGCCGACGAGAACGGGCTGACGAGGAAACCGTTTCTGACGCCGCGCCCCCTCTGCGACACTCCCCCCATGCTGACCATCAGAGACGCCGACGCGCAGGACTGGGACCGGATCTGGCCGTTCTGGCAGCGGATCGTGAGTGCGGGGGAGACCTACTCCTGGGACCGGGACACCCCGAAGGAGCAGGCGCGGGCGCTGTGGATGCCGCCCGGCGGGCGGGTGTTCGTCGTGGTCGACGACGCCGACCCGGACACCGTCCTCGCCTCCGCCTCCGTCAAGCGGAACTACGGCGGCCCCGCCGCCCACGTCGCCAACGCCGGCTTCATGGTCGACCCGGCGCACACCGGCCGCGGCATCGGCCGCCGCCTGGCCGAGCACGTACTGGAAGAGGCGAAGAAGGACGGGTACGAGGCGATGGTCTTCAACGCCGTCGTCGAGACCAACCCGGCGCTCGCCCTGTGGACCTCCCTCGGCTTCGCCGTCGTCGGCACGATCCCCGAGGCCTTCGAGCATCCGACGCGCGGGCGGGTCGCCCTGCACGTGATGCACCGCAGGCTGTGACCCCGCTCGCTCGCCCGGCGGGCGGGGAATGCGCGGATCCGGCCGTACGTTGACCGCTGAGCGGAGGTCGCCTCCGTACACGTACATCCCCCCGTACCGAGATGAGACACGTTCGGCGAACTACTGTTCGACAGTTCGCTCTCATAGGTGCATGCGGGGGCTCGCGGTCTTGGCGTCTTGGCGTCAGGCTAAAGTCGCCTTGTCCGACAACGGAGTTGGCGGACCTACCGCCGGGCGGGCGGGAAGTCAGGCCTGTGGAGGCACCGTAAGGCCACCTTGCTGGTGGCAGGCGCCCGTGAAGCAGGAACCCAAGGGGGTGTCGCGTAGCGGCGCTGACCGGAATCGTCTGCTCCCTAGCAGGCGAGGGCGTCAAATCGGCAAGGCCCGTTCCCGAAACAGGGTCCCGCGCAAGGCTCGCGGCTGCCAGGGTCGGCTCCGTGGCATCGACCGCCAGGTCGCTTGTCAGGGCCCGCCCGGCAGGCCTGCCGTCGAGGCCGCCGGCCTCGACGAGGCCGAGGCGAAGGCGGTGCTCGCCGACGGGACCGCGTACGCCGACGACGTGCGCGCCGACGAGCGGGAGGCCGCGGAACTGGGCGCCACCGGCGTGCCGTTCTTCGTCCTCGACCGGCGCTACGGCGTCTCCGGCGGCCAGCCCGCCGAGGTGTTCACGCAGGCCCTGGAGCAGGCCTGGGGCGACCGCGCCCCGCTGACCGCCCTCGGGTCGAACGCGGAGGCCTGCGGACCCGACGGCTGCGAGGTGCCGCAGCCGTAGACGTAGCGGCAGCCGTAGCCGCAGGTCAGGGCGACGTATAAGCACTGCTTGGGCTCACCCCGTAACAACGCGCAATGGACGAGGGGTTGGGCCGCACCGCAGAGTGGAGCCATGGAGAGCCTCTCGGGTGCGGCCTTCGCACCGCAGACGACGTATCTGAACACCGCCAGCAGTGGCCTGCTCCCCGCCGACGGCGTGGCCGCGGTACAGCAGGCCGTCGCGGCGGTGGCCGCCGGTCGGGCGGGGGACATGTTCGCCGATGTGGAGGCCGCGCGGGCCGCCTTCGCCCGGATCGTCGGCGTCCCCGCGAGCCGGGTGGCCGCGGGCGACTCCGTCGCCGTCTACACCGGCCTGATCGCCGCTTCCCTGCCGGTGAGCGCCGAAGTCCTCCTCGCCGAGGACGACTTCAGCTCGCTGGTCACCCCCTTCCACGTCCGCGCCGACCTCAGGGTCCGCAAGGTCCCGCTCGAAGAGCTCGCCGAGGCCGTGCGCCCCGGCACCGACCTCGTCGCGTTGAGCCTGGCCCAGTCAGCCGACGGCCGGATCGCCGACCTCGACGCGATCCGCGCCGCGGCCCGCGCCCACGGCGCCCGTACGCTCGTCGACGTCTCGCAGGCCGCGGGCTGGCTGCCGTACGACGCGTCCGAGGACGACTTCGCGGTGGCGGTCGCCTTCAAGTGGCTGCTCTGCCCGCGCGGCGTCACGTTCCTGGTGGTGCCGGAGGACCTCGGCTCGCTCACCCCGTACCTCGCGGGCTGGGTCGCGGGCGAGGTGCCCTTCGACAGCTGCTACGGGCCGGTCCACGAATTCGCCCACTCCGCCCGCCGGTTCGACGTCAGCCCCAGCCTCCTGTCGTACGTCGGCGCCCGGCACGGCCTCGACCTGGTCGAGAAGATCGGGGTCGAAGCGGTGCACGCGCACGACACCGCGCTCGCCGACCGTTTCCGGGAAGGGCTCGACCGGCTCGGGCACACGCCCGTGCACGCGCCAGGATCGGCGATCGTCTCGGTGCCCGGACTGGGCTTCCGGCAGCAGGAGTTGAGCCGCGCGGGCGTCGAGGTCTCGGACCGTGCGGGCAACCTGCGGGCCGCGTTCCACCTCTACAACTCGGCCGCCGACGTGGACCGGCTGCTCGACGTGCTCTCGGGCTGAACTCCCCTGCGCGATACGACAGTTGGCCCGGCTCCCTCAAGGGGAACCGGGCCAAGCGTCACATCACGGGGTCACCGCGAGGGCCTCACCGTACCGGGGTGAAGTCCCGTGCGCCGATGTACTCGGGGCGCCGGACGGGTGCCGCGAAGGGTTCCTGCGCCGTGTTCTCCACGCTGTTGAAGACGAAGAACACGTTGCTCCGCGGGAAGGGAGTGATGTTGTCCCCGCTGCCGTGCATGGTGTTGCAGTCGAACAGCACGGCCGAGCCGGCGTTGCCGACCCACTGGGCGATCCCGTACTCGTCGGAGAGAGTCGTCAGCGCCTCGTCGGAGGGGATGCCCGCGTCCTGCATCTGCAGGGAACGCTTGTAGTTGTCCTTCGGCGTGGCGCCCTCACAGCCGAGGAAGGTGCGGTGCGAACCCGGCATGAGGAGCAGGCTGCCGTTGTACGCGTAGTTCCGCGTGAGCGCGATGGACACCGAGACGGTCCGCATGTTCGCGAGGCCGTCCTCCGCGTGCCACGTCTCGAAATCGGAGTGCCAGTAGAAGCCGGAGGCGCCGAAGCCGGGCTTCACATTGATCCGTGACTGGTGGATGTAGACGTCCGAGCCCAGGATCTGCCGGGCCCGTCCGACGACGCGCGGGTCCGCCGCCAGCTTGGCGAAGACCTCGCTGATCTTGTGCACCTCGAAGAGGGAGCGGATCTCCTGAGTGCGGGGCTCCACGATGGAACGCTCGTCGGCGCGCATCCTGGGGTCCAGGGTCAGACGGTCCAACTCCGCCTGGTAGATACCCACTTCGTCCTCGGGGACCAGCTCGTCGACCTGGATGAAGCCGTCCCTGTCGAACGCCGACAGCTCCGCGGCCGCGAACGGCCCCTGGGTACCCGGCTCGGACCACACGACGGGGTCCTTGCGCTCGGTCAGCACCTCGGCGGCGCCTCGGGTCGGGTACAGGTCTGCGGTGCGTTCGGGTGCGGTGGTCATGGTGTTGCCTGCCTCTCCTCTCGTACGGCCCTGTTCGGGATGTACCCGGCCGCCGCACCCCGCCCCCGAGGCGGGGTGCGGCGGCCGGGAGTCAAGGGGGGCTCACGCCCCCGGCATCAGGTCCCGAGGGACCTGGTCGGGGCTGCTCAGCCCTCGTCCGGCTCCGTGAGCAGCGGGTACACGCCGTTCTCGTCGTGGTCCTCGCGGCCCGTGACGGGCGGGTTGAAGACACAGATGCAGTGGAAGTCCTCCTTGATACGCATCGTGTGCTTCTCGTGCCCGTTCAGCAAGTACATCGTGCCCGGCGTGATGGTGTACTTCTCGCCGGTCGTGTCGTCGGTCAGCTCCGCCTCGCCCTTGGTGCAGACGACGGCCTCGATGTGGTTGGCGTACCACATGGAGGTCTCGGTGCCGGCGTACAGGATGGTCTCGTGCAGCGAGAAGCCGACGCGCTCCTTGGCGAGCACGATGCGCTTGCTCTCCCACGTGCCCGAGGCGGACTTGACGTGCCGGTCGGTGCCTTCAATGTCCTTGAACGAACGGACGATCACGGTGAGTTGGTTCCTTTTCTCTTACGTGCGTACGGCTGACGGAAGGGCGCTCAGGCGGTCTCGCGGACCGCGCGCGCGAGGGTGCGCAGACCCTCGTCCAGCTCCTCCGGCGTGATGGTGAGGGCGGGCAGGAGTTTGACGACCTCGCTCTCGGGACCGGAGGTCTCGATCAGCAGACCCAGCTCGAAGGCGCGCTTGGCGACCTTGCCGGCCCGGTCCTTGTCGTTGAACTCCAGGCCCCACACCAGACCGCGGCCGCGGTACTCGGCGGTGGCCTCGGGGTGCTCGGCGCGGATCGCCTTCAGGGCCTGCTCGACCTGCTCGCCGCGGGCGAGGGTCTGCTTCTCCATCTGGCCGTCCGCCCAGTAGGCGTCCAGCGCGGCCGCCGCGGTGACGAACGCCGGGTTGTTGCCGCGGAAGGTGCCGTTGTGCTCGCCCGGCTCCCAGATGTCCAGCTCGGGCTTGAACAGGGTGAGCGCGAACGGCAGGCCGTAGCCGGAGATGGACTTCGAGACGGTGACGATGTCCGGCACGATGCCCGCCTCCTCGAAGGAGAAGAACCCGCCGGTGCGGCCGCAGCCCATCTGGATGTCGTCGACGATGAGCAGCATGTCCCAGCGCTTGCACACCTCGGCGAGCTGGCGCAGCCACTCGGCGCGGGCCACGTTGATGCCGCCCTCGCCCTGGACCGTCTCGACGATCACGGCGGCCGGGGTGTTCAGGCCGGAGCCCGAGTCCTCCAGGAGCCGCTCGAACCAGATGAAGTCCGGGGTCTGCCCGTCGAGGTAGTTGTCGAACGGCATGGGCGTGCCGTGCACCAGCGGGATGCCGGCGCCGGCGCGCTTGAAGGCGTTGCCGGTCACGGCGAGCGAGCCGAGCGACATGCCGTGGAAGGCGTTGGTGAAGGACACGATCGACTCGCGGCCCTTGACCTTGCGGGCCAGCTTCAGCGCGGCCTCGACGGCGTTGGTGCCCGTCGGGCCCGGGAACATGACCTTGTACGGCAGGTCGCGCGGGCGCAGGATCGTGTTCTGGAAGGACTCCAGGAAGGCGCGCTTCGCGGTGGTCGACATGTCGAGGCCGTGCGTGACGCCGTCGCGCTCGATGTAGTCGATGAGGGCGCGTTTCAGGACCGGGTTGTTGTGCCCGTAGTTGAGCGAACCGGCACCGGCGAAGAAGTCGAGGTACTCGTGGCCGTCCTCGTCGTACATACGGCTGCCCTGCGCGCGGTCGAAGACCGTCGGCCAACCGCGGCAGTAGCTGCGCACCTCCGACTCCAGGGTCTCGAAGACGCTCAGGTCCGGCTGGGTGATGGTCACAGCGAATCTCCTCCTGGGAGATGAAGGCGTGGGGGGGCCGAGTGGATGGGTCGGTACTGGCGGGTGGTCTGCGGGCCGCTCGGGGCGGCCCGCCGGCGGGTCAGTACGGCAGCGGCTCGATGCGGTAGAGCACTTCGGGCTCGTGGCCGCCGTCGGGGAACTGCTCGGCGCTGAACAGCACTTCCCGCTTGAGGTCGGCGCCGTGGCGCTGCGCGAACGACGTGAACAGGCGCTGCGACGCGGTGTTGTCGGGCGAGATGGTGGTCTCCAGGGACCGCAGGGGGTGCTCCTTCGCTACCTGCGCGGCCAGCCCGTCCAGCATCGCGGCGGCCAGACCGCGGCCGCGCTGTGCGGCGTCGACGGCGACCTGCCACACCAGGAGGGTGTGCGGGCGCTCGGGCCTGATGTATCCCGTGATGAACCCGACCGCTTCGCCGTCCGCGTCTCGTGCGATCACCGAGGTGCCGGCGAAGTCACGGCACCACAGCAGGTAGCTGTACGAGGAGTTCAGGTCGAGGGTCTTCGAGTCACGGGCGATGCGCCAGAGTGCGGCTCCGTCCGTCACCTCCGGGGTGTCGAGCCGCAAGTCCCCCGGCATTTCGCGAAAGGCGGTACGGGCACTTGCAAGGTCTGCTTGTGCGGCTGTCATGCATATTGAATTTACCGACCGAAAATGGAAATTGCATCGCGAGAAGGGGTTACCTGAACGGCCTCTGTGTGTTATCACGCGGGCGTGCGCGCTCGCGCAAACAGCTCGCTGGATGACCGAGTTTGTCCGGATATTCCGGGTCGAATCGCTGCGCGTGTGGCGTCGGTCACAAGGAGGAAACCCTCACGAGATCTGCCCGAATTACGTCGTTTGACGTTCGCAGAATCTTTGCGTTTAGGACCGGGGAAAGCGGGCAGAAGAATACGGGAAGCTGCGCTCGAAAAGCAGCTCCCCGTATTCATGAATACGCGATTAATTTATGGCCCCGGAAGTTTTCAGCGCCGGAGTCGGCTTTGGCCTGCGCGAATTCCCTCTCGTTTCGCGTCGGCCATCCAAAACTACTCCCAGATCGCGGTCACCGCGCGCCGAGCCGCTTCCAGGTCGACGCCGAGCCCGGCCTCGCCGAGCGCGGCGCCGAGGGCGGCCAGGCTCGCGTGCACCACGCCGCGGGTCGCGTCGGGGCCGTAGTGGTTGACCCGGATCATCTCCTTGGCGAGCGCGCCCCCGCCCGCCGCGAGCGGCAGCGCCGGGTCGGCGGCGAGGGCCCGTGCCACCAGCTCGGAGGCGTCCACGCCCGCCGGGGCGCGCAGCGTGGTCGCGACCGGCGCCGCGTCCCGTGCCTCGTACACGTACGGCTCCAGGACGCCGAGCGCCTCTGCGCCCGCCCGCGTCGCCGCCGCGGCCGTCGCGTGCCGGGCCATGACCGCGTCCAGGCCCTCCGACTCGATCCGCTCCACGCAGGCCTCCAGGGCCAGCATCTCCAGCTGCGCCGGGGCGTGCAGGAGCGCCTTGCGGCCGCCGTCGATCCAGCGCGCCTTCCAGTCCAGGAGCGAGAGGTACGAGGCGCGCGGCGCCCGCGGGTTCTCCGCGAACCGCTGCCAGGCGCGCTCGCTCACCGACACCGCCGAGACGCCGGCCGGGCCGCCCATCGCCTTCTGCGCGCCGATGATGCACATGTCCACGCCCCAGGCGTCCGGAAGGACCGGCTCAGCCCCGATCGAGGCCACCGCGTCCAGGTAGAACAGCGCGCCGTGCTCCCGTACGACCTCGCCGATCTCGGCGACCGGGTTGGTGTTGCCGGTCGCCGCCTCCGCGTGCACCAGGGAGACGAAGTCGATCTCCGGGTGCTCGGCGAGCGCCTGGCGCACCTGGTCCGCGGTGACCGCCGTGTGGAACGGCACGCTCAGGTCGATCACGGTGGCGCCGCAGTCCCGCAGCCAGTTGCCGAAGGTCTGGCCGTACGGCCCCGTGACCACGTTCAGCGCGGTGGAGCCCGGCCGGGCGCCGGAGCGGATGCAGGCCTCAAGCGGCAGCAGCGCCTCGCCCTGCATGATCACGACGTCCTGCTCGGTCCGCAGGAGTCGCGCCACCCGCTGCTCGATCGCGGCGAAGTGCGCGGGGGTCAGCGGAGCCAGGTCGAGGAAGGGGTGCGTCACGGTGGTGCTCTCTTCTTGACGGTCCCGCGGCCCCGAGGAGGCCGCGGGCTGCTTGACGTGTTCGTGTCCGGGTGCCGGTCCGAGCGTACCGAGTGCGATCTAGGCTGCGGGCATGAGTGATTCACGGGCGCGGGCAGGGGCGCAGACAGGCGTGCTGAGGGTTCGGGGGCGGGTGCTCGTCGGGCCGGAGGACGTGCGGGACGAGCTGTGGGTGGTCGGCGGGCGGGTGAGCTTCACGCGGCCGCCGGGCGCGGACGACGTGACGACCGTCGAGGGCTGGGCGCTGCCCGGCCTCGTCGACGCGCACTGCCATGTGGGGCTCGACGCGCACGGGCCGGTCGACGCCGAGACCGCCGAGCGGCAGGCCCGCACCGACCGGGACAACGGGACGCTGCTGATCCGGGACGCGGGCTCGCCCTCCGACACCCGCTGGATCGACGACCGCGAGGACCTCCCGAAGATCATCCGCGCCGGCCGGCACATCGCCCGCACCAAGCGCTACATCCGCAACTACGCCCACGAGATCGAGCCGGACGAGCTGGTCGCGTACGTCGGGCAGGAGGCGGAGCGCGGCGACGGCTGGGTCAAGCTCGTCGGCGACTGGCTGGACCGCTCCACCGGCGACCTCGGGTCCTGCTGGCCGCGGGCCGAGGCCGAGGCCGCGATCGCCGAGGCGCACCGGCTCGGCGCCCGCGTCACCGCGCACTGCTTCGCCGAGGACTCGCTGCGCGACCTGGTCGAGGCGGGCATCGACTGCATCGAGCACGCCACCGGCCTGACCGAGGACACCATCCCGCTCTTCGCCGAGCGCGGCGTCGCCATCGTCCCGACCCTCGTGAACATCGCGACGTTCCCGAAGCTCGCGGCCGGCGGCGACAGCAAGTTCCCCATCTGGGCCGACCACATGCGCCGCCTGTACGACCGCCGCTACGACACCGTGCGCTCCGCCTACGACGCCGGCATCCCCGTCTTCGTCGGCACCGACGCGGGCGGCGGGCTCGCGCACGGCCTCGCCGCCGCCGAGGTCGTCGAGCTCACCAAGGCCGGCATCCCGCCGCTCGCCGCGCTCTCCGCCACCACCTGGGGCGCCCGCGACTGGCTCGGCCGCCCCGGCCTCACCGAGGGCGCGCCCGCCGACCTCGTCGTGTACGGGGAGGACCCGCGCGCCGACGTACGGGCGCTCGCGGCGCCGCGCCGGATCGTGGTGAACGGCAACGTCGTGGGGTGACCATGCGGCGGGCAGGGGGCGCAGGGGCGCGCGCGGCGTCGGGTTGACGCACCCGTGCCCCCGCGCACCCGCCGCTCGTTTTCCACTTTCCGCGACCGGTGCGAGCGCTTCCGTGCGACAACTCCCAGGTCCGGCAAGGGGTGTGGCGCGGGAGACGGAAGGGAACGCGTGTGCCGTCGGAATCGAAAACGAGGGCGGAAACCCCACGTTGGAGTGAAGTGACCTGATGTCGCTGCCGGTTCACTCCTGGTGCGTAACGATGCCGGGGTCCGGGTCGCCCGCACCGCACCGACGGCTCTGTACGACTGACCCCGTACGTCCGTCTCCGTACGACTGTCCCCGTACGGCGGTGCCCGCGGCTCCCTGTCCCTGAGCGTGCGCGCTCATGTCCCCTGGGGGTTCCACCACCGTGAACAGCAACACCTTCCGCACGCCCGCGCCGCGCACCCGGCGGTTCGCCGCCGTCGCGGCCGCGACGGCGCTGGCCGCAGGTCCCGCGGCCCTCGCCGGCGCCGTGCCCGCCCACGCCACGGGCGGCGACGGCAAGTCCAGTGCGGTCGTCCTGCGCGCGGGGCTCGACGTCTCGCTGCTCGACAAATCCGTGAACGTGCCGGTCAAGACCTCCCTCAACGAGGTCCAGGCGCCCGCGTCCGCCGAGAAGACGGCGCTCACCGTGGACGTCGAAGGCCTCGACCAGGAGCGGCCGTTCAGCATGGTGCACGCCGAGGCGGCCTCGGCGAAGGCCACCGCCGACCGGCACAAGGCCGAGGGCCGTACGCATCTCGCGCGGGCCAAGGTGCACCTGCCGGGCCTGCCCGCGGTGCCGTTGATCGAGCTGGAGAACGTCACGTCGAAGGCGGTGTGCGTGGCGGGCGAGCGGCCGGTCGCCGAGGCCGACGTGGTGGGCTCGGTGACCGTGCTCGGCAAGCGGGTCACGCTCTCCGCGGCCGGACCGACGCATGTGCGGGTGCCCGGCGTGGGCGAGGTCCGCCTCGACCTGGCGAAGAAGCACACCACGACCCGTACGGCGGCGGCCTCGGCGCTCGAACTCAAGGTGTCCGTCAACCCGTTGAATCTCAACATCGCCGAGGTCGACGGCCTGGTCACGCTCGCGGGCGCCACCTGCGAGTCCCCGGCCGCACCCCCGAAGGAACCGGTGGACCCGGCGGACCCGGCGCCCGAGCAGCCGGACGGGGACGAGCCGAAGGAAGAGCCCCGGCCGCAGGGCGGCGCGCAGTCGCAGAACCTCGCGGAGACCGGCGGCGACTCCTCGACGCCGTACGTGGCGGGCGGCGCGGTACTCCTCGTGGCCCTGGGCGGCGGCGCCCTGTACGCGGCCCGCAGGCGCGCCTGAGCGTCCGCGCCCCGATACGTGGGGGAGGGGCGGCCGCCTGCCCTGTGCCGCCCCTCCCTCACTCGACTCCCGTACGGATCAGGCCAGTTCGTACGAGGGTCTCAGCGGCTCGCAAGCACCAGGGCCCGGTCGAGGGCCTGGAGCAGGCGGCCCGTCGTCGCCCGGTCCCGTACCGCGAGGCGGAGCCAGCTCTCGTCCAGGCCGGGGAACGTGTCGCCGCGGCGCAGGGCGAAGCCCAGGTCGCGCAGGTGGGCGCGGACCGCCGCCGCGCGCTCGACATGGATCAGGACGAACGGCCCCTCGGCCGCCCGCACCGCCGTGACCTCCTCGAACTCGGCGAGACCCGCGAGGAGATGGGCCCGGTCGGCGGCGATGGCGTGGGCCGCGGACTCCGCCTCCGCCAGGGCGCGCGGCGTCATGCACGCCTCGGCCGCGGCGAGCGCGGGCGTGGACACCGGCCACAGCGGCTGGGCGCGCTCAAGCTCCGCGATCGTCTCCGGCGCGGCCAGGACGTACCCGATCCGCAGGCCCGCGAGCCCCCAGGTCTTGGTGAGGCTGCGCAGGACCACCAGGCCCGGCACGTCCGTGCGCCCCGCGAGCGCCTCCCGCTCGCCCGGCACCGCGTCCATGAACGCCTCGTCGACCACCAACGTCCGCCCCGGACGGGCCAGTCGGGCGAGCAGCTCCGCCGGGTGCAGGACCGACGTCGGGTTGGTGGGGTTGCCCACCACCACCAGGTCCGCGTCCTCGGGCACCGCCGCCGGGTCGAGCCGGAAGCCGTCCTCGGCGCGCAGGAGCACCCGTCGGACCTCGTGCCCCGCGTCCCGCAGCGCTGCCTCCGGCTCCGTGAACTGCGGATGCACGACGACCGGCCGCCGCACCCGCAGCGCCCGCGCGAGCAGCACGAACGCCTCCGCCGCGCCCGCCGTCAGCAGCACCCGCTCCGGGGCGAGGCCGTGCCGCGCGGCGACCGCGGCCCGCGCCCGGCGGCCGTCCGGGTAGGCGGCGAGGGAGCCGAGGGACCCGGCGATGTGCTCGCGCAGCCACGAAGGGGGCGTGTCCGTACGGACGTTGACCGCGAGGTCGGTCAGCTCCGCGCCGTCGTCCCTGACCTCCGCGTCGCCGTGGTGCCGCAGGTCGTGGGCGGCCGCGGAGGGGGGCGGGGTGTCAGTGTGCGTGTGCGTGTTCATGTCTGTCCTGAGGTGCGTGCCGGGCAGGGGGCGTCTGTCGTCCTTCGTCGGCCGTGGGCACGGGGCCCACCGCGACGGCCTCGCGATGGCGGCGTACCACCAGGTCGAGCAGGGCCGGGTCCGGGCCGACGACCGCCGCCGTGCGCACCTCGACCTCCGGGTGCGCCTCCGCCCAGCCCTCGGCCTGCGCCCGCAGCCGCTCCGGCACGGCCCCGTCGAGCAGGAAGTACGGCAGCACCACGATCCGCCGCGCCCCGAGCCGCGCGCACCGGTCGAGCCCGCTCGGCACGTCCGGCGCGGCCGGCGACACGAACGCCGCCTCCACGCCCGCGTACCCGCGCCCCTCCCACAGCAGCCGCGCCACCCGGTGCACCTCGGCGTTGGCCTCCGGGTCGGCCGAGCCGCGGCCGACGAGTAGGACCGTGACCCCGCCCCGGTCGCCCGGCGTGCGCGCGCCCGTCCCGAGCGCGTCCTCGACCCGCCGCTCCAGGGCGTCGAGCAGTACGGGATGCCCGCCGAGCGGCAGCCCGTACGCGTACGACACCGCAGGCTGCCGCTCCCGCGCGCGCTCCAGGGCCGAGGAGACGGCGCGCTCGGCGTGGGCCGCGGGGGCGAGCGTCAGCGGTACGGCGGTCAGGCGGGCCGGGCCGCCACCGGCGAGGAGCTCGGCGACGGCCGGGGCGAGCGCCGCGTCCGGCAACTGCGCCAAGTGGCCGCCCGCCACCGGGAGTTCGGGGCTGTGCCGGCCGAGCGCGTCGACGAAGTCGCGGAGCGCCGCGGCGCCGGCCGCGTCCCGGGCGCCGTCGTCCGCGACGAGCAGCACCGGCCGGGACGCGGCCGATTCGGTCGGAGGTGTGGTCACTCGGTCTCCTCGGGGAGGTACGGGAAGGAGTCGGGGGAGAGGGCGAGCGCGCAGGTCGCCCGCGCGGGCCGGCCCTCGGGGCTCGACCTGCGCTTGGGCACGAGCAGCCGGCCGCCGCCCGCGAGCGCCGCGGCCTCGGCGACGGACGGCGTGCCGACGGCGGTGAGCGCCGCGCCCGCCGGGTTGGGCACGGCCACCCGCGCCAACTCGGCCGCGGAGTACGTCAGGAGAGGCACGCCGAGCGCCCGCGCGGCCCCCGCGACGCCGGGCTCGTCCGCCTTCGCGTCCACCGTCGCGAGCGCGTCGAGGCCCTGCTCGGCCCGGCCCGCCTCGCGCAGCACGGCACGCACCAGGCCGAGCACCTCGTCGACCGGGACGCCGCGCCCGGCGCCCACACCGGCGATCAGCGCGCCGGGGTGCGGCGGCGCAGTGGCCATGGGCGGTTCCTCTCGGTTCGAACAGCGGGGGCGGACACGGGTGGGGCAGGTGTGACCAGGAGATATCAGGTGTGTCGGAGGCGGAAGGGGCCGGGTCCATCGGCTAGCAAGAGCCCATGGCGGTGATCGTCGCGCTCGGCGCGTTCCTGATGACGCTGGTCGGCGGCTGGACGGCGCAGCGCGTCACCGACCGCAAGCACCTCGTGCTCGGCTTCGCGGGCGGGCTCATGCTCGGCGTCGTCGGCCTCGAACTGCTGCCGGAGGCCCTGGAGGCCGCGGGCCGTGAACTGCACGGCGTGCCCCGGGCGTTGCTGCTGTTCGTCGGCGGCTTCCTCGTCGCGCACGTCGTGGAGCGGCTGCTCGCCGTACGGCAGGCCGCACACGGCTCCGACGGGCGGGTGCCGCAGGTCGGGCTCACCGCGGCGGCCGCGATGGTCGTGCACAGCCTGATGGACGGCGTGGCGCTCGGCGCGGCCTTCCAGTCGGGCGGCGCGATGGGCCTGACCGTCGCCCTCGCCGTCATCAGCCACGACTTCGCGGACGGCTTCAACACGTACACGATCACGAGCCTGTACGGGAACGCCCGGCGCAAGGCGCTCGCCATGCTGTTCGCCGCGGCGGCCGCGCCGGTCGTGGGGGCCGCGTCCACGATGCTCTTCACGCTGCCCGAGGAGTTCCTCGGCAGCTACCTCGGCTTCTTCGGCGGCGCGCTGCTCTATCTCGCGGCCGCGGAGATCCTGCCGGAGGCGCACCACGACCACCCGGCGGTGCCGACGCTGTGCAGCACGGTGGCGGGCGTCGGCTTCGTGTGGCTGGTGGTCGGCGCGGCGGAGTGAGCCCGCGCGGGCCCTCATGACGGCAGGACTCCCCGCCCGAACGAGACCCGGCCGCGCCGGCCCTCGACCACGGCACGGAGGTACGGCTGCGGGGCGGCCGTGATCCGCGGGGCGACCGCACCGGCGCGGAGCGCGTCGAGCCCGGCCCGTACGGCGTCCGGGTCCGGGTGGCCGGCCTCGAACGAGAGCAGCGGCAGCGGGGGCAGGCCGCGCTGCGTGGGGTGGGTGCTCGTGCCCCAGTCGAGCAGGAACGGCAGCAGTCCGTCGAACCCGCTGCGCCCGCGCGGCTGCGGATACGTCAACTGCCAGCCCAGCAAGGCCCCTTCGGGCGTCCGCCGGGACATGGACACCGGCTCGCCCGGGTCGTGCCCCTGCGTTCGCGCGTACGCGACCCGCTCCGCGATGCCGTCGACCCGCACCGCCCAGTTCACGAGCCGGGCCGACGTCAGTGCGTCGATGCCGAACCAGCGCGGGCCCCGCGGGGCGGGCTGCTCCGGGTCCGGCCCGACGATCTCCAGGTACGCCCCGTCCCCGAGGGCCCCGCCCCCGAGCCCGTACAGGAAGTTCCGCGTCCCGTGCCCGAGGTGCCGGCCGCCCTCCGCAGGGGGCACCCCGGTCGCCTCCGCCACATCGGCGACGGTGCGGTCGAGGTCGGGCGTGGCGAGGACCAGGTGGTCCAACCGGGCGTCCGCGTACGGGGGTCGGGCGGTCATGAGCCGCAGCCTGCCACGAACCTGCGGGCCACGTCCGGGGTGGCCGCCCAGTGGGTGTGCAGATAGCTGGCGTGCACACCGCCCTGCACGAAGCCCTCCACCCTCCCCCGAGCTCTCGACTTCGCTCGACCAGGGGGGACCCCCACCTCCGGCAGATGCATGCCCCACGCGGGGGTCGGCCCCGCGCCCGGCTCGATCACCGTGCGGTGGAACTCGTGCCCGCGCAGCCGCGTACCGGTCGCCGCGAGCGGGCTGTCCGACACGGCGACGGCCTCCCGGTAGCCCAGGGTCAGCCGCTCCGACATGCGTGCCTCGGCGTCGAGCACCCCGCACATCGGCTTCCCGTCCAGGGACTTCGCGAGGTACAGCAGGCCCGCGCACTCGGCGGCCACCGGCGCACCGCTCCGCGCGAGCTCGGCCACGGCCTTGCGCAGCGGCTCGTTGGCGGACAGCTCCGGCGCGTACACCTCGGGAAAGCCGCCGCCGATCACCAACCCGGCGGTCCCGTCGGGGAGTTGCTCGTCGCGCAGCGGGTCGAACGGCACGACCTCGGCCCCGGCGGCGGTGAGCAGCTCGGCGTGCTCGGCGTACGAGAACGTGAACGCGGGCCCGGACGCGAGCGCCACGACGGGTCGGGCCCCCTGCGCCTGAGGGAGAGTCCCCGCGGCCGGGTCCCACTGCGCGTCCGGCAGGGCGGGCGCGCTGCGGGCCAGGGCGAGCAGGCCTTCGAGGTCGCAGTCCGCCCGTACCTGCGCGGCGAGCGCGGCCACCGACTCCAGGGCCTCGGCCCGCCGCTCCGCGACCGGCACGAGCCCCAAGTGCCGTGAGGGCGCCTTGACCTGACTCTCCCGGCGGAGCGCCCCGAGCACCGGGACGCCGGACTCGCCGAGGGCGTCCCGGAGGAGCTGCTCGTGCCGGTCGGAGCCCAGCTTGTTGAGGATGACGCCCGCGAGCCGCACCTCCGGGTCCCAGGACGCGAAGCCGTGCACGAGCGCGGCCACCGACCGGGACTGCGAGGAGGCGTCCACGACCAGCACCACGGGCGCCTTGAGGAGCTTCGCGACCTGCGCGGTGGACGCCAACTCGCCCTGCCCGGACGCCCCGTCGTACATCCCCATGACGCCCTCGACCACCGCGAGGTCGCAGCCCGCCGAGCCGTGCGCGAACAGCGGGCCGACCAGGCCGGTGCCGCACATGTACGCGTCCAGGTTGCGGCCGGGGCGGCCGCAGGCGAGCGCGTGGTAGCCGGGGTCGATGTAGTCGGGCCCGACCTTGTGCGGGGACACCGCGAGCCCGGCCTCGGCGAAGGCCGCCATCAGGCCGGTGGCCACGGTGGTCTTGCCGCTCCCCGAGGAGGGCGCGGCGATGACGAGACGCGGTACGGAGGTCACGACGCGAGACCCCTCTGGAGCTCCTTGACCGGCATCACCACTCGATGCCTCGCTGGCCCTTCTGGCCCGCGTCCATCGGGTGCTTGACCTTGCCCATCTCGGTCACCAGGTCCGCGAAGTCGAGCAGCGGCTGCGGCGCGTTCCGCCCGGTGATCACCACATGCTGCTGACCCGGCCGGTCGCGAAGGACGGACACGACCTCCTCGACGTCGATCCAGCCCCAGTGCATCGGGTACGCGAACTCGTCGAGCACGTACATCCGGTACGTCTCGGCCGCGAGGTCCCGCTTGACCTGCTCCCAACCCTCGAGGGCCTTCTCCTCGTTGGAGGAGTTGTCGCCCTGCAGGTCGCGCTGGACCCAGGACCAGCCCTCGCCCATCTTGTGCCAGTCGACGGTGCCGCCCTCGCCGGAGGCGCCGAGCACCTTCAGGGCCCGCTCCTCGCCGACCTTCCACTTCGCGGACTTCACGAACTGGAACACCCCGACAGGCCAGCCCTGGTTCCAGGCGCGCAGGGCGAGCCCGAACGCGGCCGTCGACTTGCCCTTGCCGGTGCCGGTGTGCACGGCGACGAGCGGGCGGTTGCGGCGCTGGCGGGTGGTGAGCCCGTCGTCGGGCACGACGGACGGCTGTCCCTGAGGCATCAGGCGGCCTTTCGGATCGAGGAGGTCGAGGAGATCGAGGAGTGGGAGGAGCTGCCGGCCGCGTCGCGTACGTCGCGGACGAGTCCGGCGATGTTGTCCGCGCGCAGCTCGTCGAGGGTGACGGCGCTGCCGCCGAGGTTCCGGGCGAGCTCCGCGGCGAGGCCGAGCCGGACCGGGCCCGTCTCGCAGTCGACGGTGACCGAGGCGACGCCCTCGGCGGCGAACAGGCCCGCGGCACGCGCCGCGCGGGCGACGGGCTCGGGCCCGCCGGTGGCCCGGCCGTCCGTCACGACGACGAGCAGCGCACGCCGCGCCGGGTCGCGCAGCCGCTCGACGCGCAGCACGTCGTGCGCCCGCAGCAGGCCCTCGGAGAGCGGCGTACGGCCGCCCGTGGGCAGCTGCTCCAGGCGCGCGGCGGCCGCGTCCACGGACGACGTGGGCGGCAGCGCCACCTCGGCGCCCTTGCCGCGGAACGTCACGAGGCCCACCTTGTCGCGCCGCTGGTAGGCGTCGAGCAGCAGCGAGAGCACGGCGCCCTTCACGGCGCTCATCCGCTGCCGCGCCGCCATCGACCCGGACGCGTCCACCGCGAACAGCACGAGGTTGCCCTCGCGCCCCTCGCGGGTCGCCTGCCGCAGGTCGTCCCGGCGTACGACGAGCCCGGGGCCCGAGCGTCCGCGCGCGTGCTGGTGCGGGGCCGCGGCCTGCACGGTCGCCGCGAGGTGCAGCTTGCCGAGCGCGCCCTGCGGCCTGCGCGAACCGGTCGTACGGCCGTGCTCGGTGCGGGCCCGCGAGCGCCGCCCGGCCGCGCCCGCACCGGTGCCGGGCACGGTGAGCAGCTTGGCGCGGAACGGCTCGGAAGCTCCAACAGGGGCCTGTTCAGGGGCGGTTGAGGCCGCGGGCTGCTGCTCGCGCTCCTGGTCCGTCTCCTGCTCGGTGGACTCGGGGCGCGGGGCGTCCTCGGCCGCGCCGCCCTGCGGCGGCACCTCGGGCCCGTCGCCGCCCTGCGGGGGCTGCCCGCCGCCGTCCGGGCCGCCGGGGCCGTCCGGGTCGCCGGGCCCGTCGGGCTCGGGGTCGGGCTCCGGGTCGTCGTCCTGCTCCTCCGGGTCCCCGAACTCCTCCAGGGTCTCGTCGAGCTTGTCCTCGTCGAGGCCCGGCGCGTCGAAGGGGTTGCGGCGCCTGCGGTGCGGCAGGGCGAGCAGCGCGGCCTGCCGTACGTCCTCGGCGGCCACGTCCTCGCGCCCGGCCCACGCGGCGAGCGCGGTCGCCGTACGGGCCATCACGATGTCCGCGCGCATCCCGTCGACCTCGAACGCCGCGCAGGTCGCGGCGATCTGCCGCAGCGCCGCGTCCCCGAGCCGCACGTTCGGGAGCAGCGCGCGCGCCGCCACGATCCGGTCCCGCAGCTCCGCCTCGTCGGCCGCGAACCGCGCCGCGAACGCCGCCGGGTCGTCGTCGTACGCGAGCCTGCGCCGCACCACCTCCACCCGCTGGTCGGGCTCGCGGGACGCGGCCACCTCGACGGTCAGGCCGAACCGGTCCAGCAACTGCGGTCGCAGCTCGCCCTCTTCGGGGTTCATGGTGCCGACGAGCAGGAACCGCGCGGCATGCCGTACGGACACGCCCTCGCGCTCCACGTACGAGGCGCCCATCGCGGCCGCGTCGAGCAGCAGGTCGACCAGGTGGTCGTGGAGGAGGTTGACCTCGTCGACGTAGAGGATGCCGCGGTGCGCGTCGGCGAGCAGTCCGGGCTCGAAGGCCTTCACGCCCTCGGACAGGGCCCGCTCGATGTCGAGGGCGCCGACGAGCCGGTCCTCGGACGCGCCGACGGGCAGCTCGACCATCCGCGCGGCCCGGCCGTCGGCGGCCACGGACTCGTGCGGCCCGTCGGGGCAGTTCGGGTCGGGCGCGGCCGGGTCGCAGGAGAACCGGCAGCCGGACACGACGGCCACCTCGGGCAGCAGCGCCGAAAGGGCGCGTACAGCCGTGGACTTGGCGGTGCCCTTCTCGCCGCGCACGAGCACGCCGCCGACGGCGGGCGACACGGCGTTGAGCAGCAGCGCGAGCCGCAGGTCGTCCTGGCCGACGAGGGCGGTGAAGGGGTAGGGGGTGTTCAAGGGGTGGCCTCCTGGGGGGTCACGCTGAGTTCGGCTGGCCCGGCAACTGTCAGCCCGTCCGGTACTTGACGAGCCGGCTCAGCCACAATCAGCCCGTCCGGCGCTTGAGGACGAGGCCGTTCAGGCCGATCCGGGGTCTGGGGCGGAGCCCCAGGAGGGACGAAGGGGAGGGACGAGGGCGCCCCGCCCTCGATCAACTTCAACAGTGCGTCCGTGTCCGCGTGTTCCTCGATCAAATCCCCGAGCCGGTCCAACTGCTCCTCGCGCAGCGAGCCGAAAGACGTGTCCGGGGCGGGCACGAAACGTCGCCCCGCGGCCCGCGCGACCTCCCGCAGGAACGCCCGCCGGAACCCGTCGGACTCCAGGGACCCGTGCCAGTGCGTGCCCCACACGGAGCCGACACGGCACCCGTCGAGGAACGGCTCGCCGCCCTCGACGGAGGCCACGCCGTGGTGGATCTCGTACCCCTCGACCCGCTCGCCGAGGGCCGAACCCACGGGCCGGGCCAGGGTCTTCTCGCGCGCGAACCGCACCCGTACGGGCAGCAGTCCGAGCCCGTCGACGGCACCGGCGCGGGACTCGACCTCGTCCTCGATGTGCTGGCCGAGAGCCTGGAAGCCGCCGCAGATGCCGAGCACGGGGCGGCCCTCGGCGGCGCGGCGGGCAAGGGCGTCGGCGAGGCCGCGCTCCCGCAGCCAGCCAAGTGCCTTGACGGTCCCACGCGTTCCGGGCACCACCACCAGGTCCGCGTCGGCCAGCTCCTCGGCCCGGTCCACGAACCGCACGACGACGCCCGGCTCGGCGGCGAGCGCGTCCACGTCGGTGAAGTTGGACATCAGCGGCACCGCGCACACCGCGACCCGCAGCACGTCCGCGCCGACCGGCGGCGCGACGACGGACTCCCGCACGGCGCCGCGCAGCGACACGCGAAGCCCGTCCTCCTCGTCGATCCCGAGGCCGTGCGCGTACGGCAGAACTCCGTACGTACGCCGCCCGGTGAGCTTCTCCAGCATGTCGAGCCCGGGTTCGAGCAGCGTCACGTCGCCCCGGAACTTGTTCACCAAGTACCCGGCGACCAGCGCCTGATCGGCCTCGCTCAGCAGCGCCGTCGTACCGAAGAACGAGGCGAAGACCCCGCCCCGGTCGATGTCGCCGACCACGACGACGGGGAATCCGGCGGCGCGCGCGATGCCCATGTTCACGATGTCGGTACGCCGCAGATTGATCTCGGCGGGGCTGCCCGCGCCCTCGCAGATCACCGCGTCGTACGTGCTGCGCAGTTCGGCGAGGCAGTCGGTGACGGTGCCCAGCAACTGCTCCTGCCGCCCGCCGTGGTAGCCCCGCGCGCTCATCTCGCCGACCGGCTTGCCCATGAGGACGACCTGGCTGGAGCGGTCCCCGCCGGGCTTGAGCAGCACCGGGTTCATCAGCGCGCTCGGCTCGACCCGGGCGGCCTGCGCCTGCATGGCCTGCGCCCGCCCGATCTCGGCGCCCTCCCGCGTCACGAACGAGTTCAGCGACATGTTCTGCGCCTTGAACGGCGCGACGGACACACCCTTACGGGCAAGCCACCGACAAATCCCGGCGGTGACAACGCTCTTACCGGCATCGGAGGTGGTCCCGGCAACCAGTAGACCGCCGCTCATGAGCTCGCTCCCCTTCCCCGTTGTGGGCATCTGTTCCGCAGGGCGGAACGGGTGGGCACAACCCCCGGTGCCGGGCGCCCTGAAGTCAACGCCCAGACGGACCGCGCAAGAGCACAAGCACCGAGTGCAAGCCAACTCACCCGCCGAGAAAGCCGAACCGCCCGTTCAACATCAGCCACTTCGACGGCCCGCCCCGAGGCGTTGAGCACCGGCCGCTCCTCAACCCGCCCCCCATACGACAACGTCCCCCCGAGCCGCACCCCCAACGCTCCGGCGAACGAAGCCTCCACGGGGCCCGCGTTGGGACTGGGATGCTTCCCGGCGTCCTCCCGCCAAGCCCGCACCGCGGAGCGGGGAGACCCCCCGGAGACCACAGCGAGGACCGCGGTCAACCGAGCCCCGCCCCACCCCGCGACATCGTCGAGCCGAGCGGAAGCCCACCCGTACCGCCGGTACCGCGGCGACTTGTGGCCGACCATCGCGTCGAGCGTGTTCACGGCCCGGAACGCGACAAGGCCCGGCACTCCGCCGACGGCGCCCCACACGAGCGCGCCCACGACGGCGTCGGAGGTGTTCTCGGCGACGGACTCGACGACGGCACGGGCGATCCCGTCCGCGTCGAGCGCCTGCGGGTCGCGCCCGCACAGGTGGGGGAGGCGCTCGCGGGCGGCGTCCACGTCGCCCGCGGCGAGCGCGTCGCCGATGGCGCGCGCCTCCCGGCCGAGCGAAGTCCCGCCGACCACGGCCCAGGTGGCGGCGGCGGTCAGGGCGACGGAGGCGGCGGGGGAGCGGCGCACGGCGGCCGCGGACAGCGCGGCGGCGGACACTGCGCCGCCCACGCAGACGGCGGTGTGCAGGGCGCCCCAGCCGCGGTGGTCCCGCCACAGGGTTCGTTCCACGGCGCTCGCGGCACGGCCGAACGCGGCGACCGGATGGCCTCGGCGGGGATCGCCGAGCAGCAGGTCGCCGAGGAGGCCGGCGGCGGCGCCGTACGCGAAGACGCGATCGGCACGCACCTCAGACTGCCGTCACGCCTCGAAGGAACGGGGCACCCGTACGGAGACGGGTCGTACGGGATGGGCCGGAGACATCCGAACGGCAGCCGCGCATGGCGTTGTTGTCCTCACTCAGGGTCCGCGCCCTGGTTCGACGTGAACGGCGGCGGGAGTTCCTGGCTCCCGGGGCGTCAACCCCGGTGACAGTGGCGGGACCGCGCCGGATTCGCACCGGCTTCCTCTCCTGACCGTCGTCTTGGCTCGGGCAGTCCACCACGCCCGAGAACGCCCGTCAACTCCGCTTTGACCTGCGGCGGAAGAGTGTGCGGAGGCCCACAGCGAACCGCCCCGCCGCGGCCCTCCGAAGAGCCGTGACGGGGCGGTTCGTCGCGTATGTGCAGGGTCAGCTGACGATCAGGAAGATCCCGTACGCCACCGCCGCCGCGCAGAGTGCGAAGCAGGCGTACGCGCCGGTGCGGGCCAGCGGCGCGGAGCCGCCCTGCGTGGTGGCCGCCTCCTGCTTGGAGAGGCCGACGATGCCGAGGGTGAAGAGACCCACCAGGGCGACCGTCGCCACGAGGCTGACGCCGAAGACGGAGCCGAGCGCCGCCCAGTCGATGTCGATCATGCGTGTTCCTTAGCTCGCTGGTCCGGACGCCGGATCAGACGGTCGCACCGGCGGGCCGCGTGGAGTCCGCGGCGGCGCCGGCCTGGGCCGGTATGGAGGGCTCGGCGTCCTCGCCCGCTTCCGCGGTGGCGGTGGCCGTGGCGGTCGCCGTGCCGGAGACACCGGTCGGGGGCGGGGTGACGGCGGCGATGGCGGTGGTCACGACGCCCGCGGGCTCCGTGTCCGCCGGGACGCCGGCGTCGGCGGAGGCGGCGGCCGCGGGGGCGTCCGCCTCGTTGACGTTGTTGTGGTCGACGACCTGGCGGCGCGAGATGACCCAGATCGCGAGGCAGGACGCGACGAGGAAGACCGCGACGGCCGCGATGCCCCAGCCGCCCTGGCGGGCCACGAACTCGGCGCCCGCGGCGACCAGACCGGCGGCCGGCAGGGTCAGACCCCACGCGACGAACATCCGGGTCGCCGTGGACCAGCGCACGACGCCGCCCTTGCGGCCGAGGCCCGAGCCCATGACGGCGCCGGAGCAGGAGTGCGTGGTGGAGAGCGAGAAGCCCAGGTTGGACGAGGCCAGGATGACCGCGGCGGCCGAGGTCTGGGCGGCGAAGCCCTGCTGCGGCTGCAGGTCGGTGAGGCCCTTGCCCATGGTGCGGATGATGCGCCAGCCGCCCAGGTACGTGCCGAGGGCGATGGCCAGGCCGGCCGAGACGATGACCCAGACCGGCGGGTTGGAGCCCGGCGCGAGGGCGCCGCCGGCGACGAGCGCCAGCGTGATGATGCCCATCGTCTTCTGCGCGTCGTTGGTGCCGTGCGCGAGGGAGACCAGACCGGCGGAGGCGATCTGCCCGGCCTTGTAGCCCTTGGCGCTCGACTGCTCGCCGACGTTCTTGCCGAGCTTGTACGTCAGGCGCGCGGCGAGGAACGCGGCGATGCCGGCGACCAGCGGCGCGGCGACCGCGGGGATCAGGACCTTGGTGACGACGACGCCGCCGTTGACGCCGCTGACGCCGATGGAGGCGATCGTCGCGCCGATCAGGCCGCCCATGAGGGCGTGCGAGGAGCTGGAGGGGAGGCCGACCAGCCAGGTCAGCAGGTTCCAGAGGATGGCGCCGACGAGCGCCGCGAAGATCACTTCAGGCTGGATGCCGTCTTCTCTGACCAGTCCGCTGGAGATGGTCTTGGCGACCTCGACCGAGAGGAACGCTCCGACGAGGTTCAGCACGGCGGACATGGCCACCGCAGCCTTGGGCTTCATAGCGCCGGTCGAGATGGTCGTGGCCATCGCGTTGGCGGTGTCGTGGAAACCGTTCGTGAAATCGAACACGAGAGCTGTCACGATCACAATCGCGAGCAGCAGCGTGATGTGTTCCATTTACCCAGGCAATCGTTCGACGTCAGTGGCTCGTGGAACGTAGGCAACCTGGGTGAACGGAAAGTGAACTGGAGCGGGCGGTGGAGTGGCTCGGGTGGGCTGCTTGTGGGCAAGCATCCGGTGGCCCGGATTCCCTTTGCCGTTCCGGCTGTTCGACACGGTCGCCGGCGCGGTTGCCTACGGGCCCGGAATTGGGGCCTCCGCAAGACTCTCGCGCTCCTCGGAAGGCCGCACTCCGGTCGTACGCCGATCAGCGGCCGAACCCCTTCGGGCGGGCCCGAAGAGATCCTGATCACCCCCGGCCGACGGGCGCCGACGAGCCCGCTCCGGCCCTGGCAGGATCGCCTCATGACGGAGAGCGCAGACCCCATGACACAGAGCGGCGCGGACCCCACAGTGCAGAGCACGGAACAGGCAGGCGGCGCGGCCGAGTTGGCGCGCGCCTGGGCCCACCTCGTCGCGACCGCCCGCCGCGCCGCCGACACCGGCCTGGTCGTCGGCACCTCGGGCAACGTCTCCGTACGCGTCGGCGAGCTGATCCTCATCACCCCCAGCGGCGTCCCGTACGACCGGCTCGCGCCGGAGGACCTGGTCGCCGTCGACCTCGAAGGGCGGCAGGTGCACGGCAAGCTCAAGCCCACCAGCGAACTCCCGCTGCACCTGGCCGCCTACCGCGCCACCCCCGCCCGCGCCGTCGTCCACACCCACGCCCTGCACGCCACCGCCGTCTCCACGCTCGTCCCGGAACTGCCGCCGATCCACTACATGGCGGCCGACCTCGGCGGCCCCGTCCGCGTCGCCCCGTACGCCCTCTACGGCACCCCCGAACTGGCCGAGCACATGCTGGCCGCACTGCGCGACCGCACCGCCTGCCTGCTCCAGAACCACGGCGCCGTCACCTACGGCGACACCCTCGACCAGGCCTACGACCGCACCGCCCAACTGGAGTGGATGAGCCGCCTCTGGCTCACCGCCCACGCCGTCCCGGGACACACCCCGAGCCTCCTCGGCCCCGCCGACCTCGCGGCGGCCGGGCGACAGCTGAAGGGGTACGGCCAGGGCGGGCGCTGACCCCCGCCGCCCGGCCCCGCGCGTGCGGCCCGGTGCGCGGCGCCCGCCGAGTGGCCCGACTCCCGGTCCCCGCCGACACTGGAGCGCATGCGACCCGTATCGGCCGCCGCCGCGGCCCTCACCGCCGTCATCGGCGCAGGCACGGCCGCCGTCGCGGCCGGGCGGTACGCGAGCGACGCCGCGCTCAAGGCGCGCTCGGGCTGCCCGCTGCCCACCGACCCCAAGCTCACGGTGCACAAGGCCGACGGCGACCGGATCACCCTCACCCGCGCCCTCGCCGCCCTGCGCCCCGGCACCTACGGGCTCGGCGGCGACGGCTCCCACGCGATCGTCGGCCCGGTCCTCGAAGGCGAGGCCACCGCCGCCGACACCGTCGTACGCCGCCTGGAACGCGTCACCCACGGACACCTCGAACCCGGCGCGAAGGTCCGGCTCACCCCGCAGGTGCACATCGGCAACCCGCGCGACGCCCTCGGCCTGGAGCACGCCGACGTCGACGTGCCCGGCGAGCTCGGCGGCCTGCCCGCCTGGTTCGTGCCCGGCGGCCGCGACACCTGGGTGATCACCGTGCACGGACTCGGCACCACCAGGGAGCACCCCATGGTGGTGATGGACCTCCTGCACCGGCTGCGCCTGCCCGTGCTCGACCTCGCCTACCGCGGCGACGTCGGCGCCCCGCGCCAGCCCGACGGCCTCGCCCACCTCGGCGACAGCGAGTGGCGCGACCTCGACGCCGCCATCCGCTACGCCGTGCGCTACGGCGCCGAACGCGTCGTCCTGTACGGCTGGTCCACCGGCGCCACCATGGCCCTGCGCGCCGCCGCCCACTCCGCGCTCCGCGACCGCGTCACCGGCCTCGTCCTGGACTCCCCGGTGCTCGACTGGGAGCTCACGCTGCGCGCCCTCGCCGCCGCCCGGCACACCCCGGCCCCGCTCCTGCCGCTCGCCGTCCGCGCGGCCCAGGGCCGCACGGGCCTCGGCGACGGCCGCGCCGCCGAGGCCGCCGACGCCGCCGCCCTGCGCGTCCCCACCCTGCTCGTGCACGGCCCCGACGACACCCTCGCCCCCTGGCTCCGCTCCCGCGAACTCGCCGCGCAACGCCCGGAGTTGGTCACCCTGTACGCCGTCCCGGACGCCCCGCACGCCGCGATGTGGAACGCCGACCCGCAGGGGTACGAGGAGACGCTGCGCCGCTTCCTCACCCCGCTGATGTAGGAGGCGCGCACTTCCGGCTGTTCCCGGCTCCGGGGGCGCACGTCCCGGGTGACCGGCGCCACTCAAGCGGGCGCGGCTTTCCTGCATCTATGCCCGTAAGAGTCAGATTTCTTCCGGCCGGGGCGAGGCGGCCATAGCGGGCACAACCACCGGCATCGGACGCCAACTCGGGGTTCCGTTTGGGCTTTCGAGCCCCGAGCGGGAAGACTGCCCCCGTGACGTCCCGTAACCCGCGCGACTCCAGGCTCAGACTCGTCGGCCCCCGCACGCTCGCCACCGCCCCACAGGCCGTGGCCGAGCGGCGCACACGGCGCTCCGCGCCACGCCCTCCCGAGGGCACACCCGCACCCGCCGTGCTCGCCCGGATGGCGCGCGCCGAGCTCGCCGGCGCCGCCCGGATCGCCCGCTGGGCCGACAGCGCGCCCGGCCGCGACTCCGGCCTGCGCCCCGGCTGCAGCGGCACCCTCACCGAGTCCGCGGCCGAACGGGCCGCAGCCGACCTGGAGTTGACGCCCCGCCAGGCCCGCGCCGACTGGGACGCCGCCCGTCTCGCAGGCCTCGTCGAGGTGCACGGCGGCGACGCCCGCCCCGGCTGGCGGCTGCGCGCCTGGGACCGCGACGACTCCGCCGTGCTGCGCGGCTGGGTCGCCCTGTTCGACGCCTGGTCCCTGGTGCGGCCCGCGCCGGCCGAGGAGGAGGCGGCCGCCGTCTCCGAGGTCATCGAGGCCATGCCGCAGGTGCTCTCGCTCCTCCAGCTCTCCGCGGGCCCCGTCCCCGTGGCGCAGCTCCTCGACCTCCTGGAGCAGCGCGTCACCGAACTCCGCGACGAGCGCTGCGAGATCCCCTTCGGACCGCAGCCCGCGCCCCCTCCGGCCCCCGGCCCGCTCTCCCCGCTGCTCGACTGGGCGCTGCGCGGACTCGCCCGCGTCGGCGCGCTCACCCTCGACGACGGGCACGCGACCCTTACGCCGCTGGGGAGTTGGGCGGTCTGGGTCAAGCTGGAGCAGATCATCGTCGCCGCGCAGAGCCCCGCGGGGAACATCGAGCACGCTGCCGAGGAGATGCTCCGCGGCTGCGCCCGCCTCCGCCCCAACGCCGCCCGCGCCGAGTACCGCGCCTGGCTCGCCGCCCGTCCCGTCGGCAGTGCCGTCACCGAGCTCCTCGACGCCGCCCGTGGCGACGACGCCTTGCTGCGCGGCCTCGCCTTCGAGGCCCTGCGCGTCGTCGGCCCACCCGCGGAGGCGGACGTAAGGGCTGCCGCGTCCGAACCGCCGTTGCGCCCCTACGCGTTGATGTGGCTCGCCGAGCAGGAGGGCGCGGACCCGGAGGACGTGCACACCGCGCTGACCCGCGAGGAGTCGACCTGGCTCTGGGTGGACACGGCGGCGGCCGTCGCCGACCACGGGGAGTCCGAACTCCTCGTACGGCACCTGGAGTCGGCGATACAGCCCACGGTCCCGTCCCTGCTCCAGGAGGTCCGCGCGGTGGGCCACCCCCGCACGGTCCAGGTCCTGGTGGCCCTGGCCGCGGCCCACCCGGACCCGGCCCTGGCGAAGGCGGTCCGCAGAGCGGCCTTCCAGGTCCACACGGGCGGCGCGTAGCGCTGCGCCCCCGGACCTCGCTTCGGGGCTTCGCCCCGTGCCCCGGTCGTTTTTCGGCTCCCGCGCCGTCGTGGCTGGTCGCGCAGTTCCCCGCGCCCCTAAAAACCAGCCCCTGACGGGGCACCCCCCCCGCCCAATTCAGCCCCTCCGGCGTTTGAGGAGCGGGGGTCCGGGGGCTGGCCCCCGAAGCGGACCGCAGGTCTTTCGGGAAGGGGCGGGGAGGGGATCAAGCAACACCCGGGCTAGCGGAAGGTGTTGCAGCGAGCCATGTCCCCGTACCGAAACCCCTCGTAGAACCATTGCTGCCGCTGCTCCGCGGACCCGTGTGTCCAGGACTCCGGCGTCACCCGCCCCTGAAACCGCTCCTGGATCCGGTCGTCCCCGACCGCCGCAGCCGCATCCAGCCCGTCCCGGACATCCGCATCAGTCACCTGCGTGATCAGCGGCCTCCCGGTCTGCGGATCGGGCGTCCGCGTCGCCCGCCGCGCCCACACCCCCGCGTAGCAGTCCGCCTGCAGCTCGACCTTCACGGCGTTGCTGTCCGCGCCCGTACGCCCGTCCTGAGCCCGCCGCAGCGTTCCCATCAGGTTCTGCACGTGGTGCCCGTACTCGTGCGCCACCACGTACGCCTGCGCGAACGGCCCTCCGCTGGAGCCGAACTCGGACCGCAGCTCCTGGAAGAAGCCCAGGTCCAGATAGACCTTGCGGTCGCCGGGGCAGTAGAACGGCCCGACCGCCGAGGTCGCGTTGCCGCAGGCCGTGCTCACCTGCCCGGTGAAGAGCACCGTCCGCGCGCCGGAGTAGCGGGCCTGCCGGCGCTGGAACTCCTGGTCCCAGAAGTCCTGGACGCTGTTGACCACCGCCACCGTCCGGCAGTCCTCCGCCGCGTTCGCGTCCTGGCCCGTCAGACACGACCTCTGCACCTGCGCGGCGCTCGACGACGACACCGAGGGCTGGTCGTTCTCCGACGTCAGCCCCAGGTCGTCGGGTCCGACCCCGAAGAAGAGCCCGAGCAGCAGCGCGATCACCCCGGCGAGACCGCCGCCGATCGTGGCCCGGCCGCCGGGGATCCGGCTGCCGCGTACGTCCTGAACCTCCGACGTGTCGAGCCGCGCATCGTCGTCGAACTGCATGCGGGTACCACCCTCTGCTCCTCGCCGGGGCGGTCACCCCGCCACCCTGCGCCGAGTATCTGGCAGTTCATCCCGACCTGCCCCTCGGCTCGGCCCCCCGGCTCGGCCCCTCGGCTCGGCCCCCCGGCTCGGCCCCTCGGCTCGGCCCCTCGGCTCCGCCCTCGAAGCGGGCGCGGCCGAACGAGGGAGGCCCGTCCGAGCCCCGGCCGTGTCGCCCCCACGGCCGGGGCCGGCCCCGTATCCCGCGACTACGCTCTCCGCCTGATCCGGCACAGAACGGGGGAGACGTGACCACTGCGGAAGCGGAGACGGCCCCCCGGCTGCCCCGCCCGCTCCACGCACTCCTCGCCCTCCTTCTCGCTCTCCTCCTCGCGGCGCTCGCCCTGCCCCTGATCCGAGCCGTCCACGACGTACGCCCCGCGCCCTACGGCGACCGGCTCACCGTCCACGCCCACCCGACCCACCCGAAAACCGGCACAGCGAGCGAAGAACCGGCACTACAGAAGAAGAGCCGTGCAGTCGTGGCATACGACACCTCCACCCGTCGGCCCGTATGGACCCACACGCGCGGAGGCCGCCGACCGCTCGCCGTGCTCCCCGCGCCCGGCCACGCCTTCACGCTCTGGGACGACGGCCTCGTCACCGACACCGCACGGACCGGCAGCGCCGTGCGCTGGCACCGCGCCATCCCCGCGGGCGCCGACTGGCTGCGCACCCCCGCCGCCCGCGGCGGCGCCGGAGTCCTCCGCGTACTCGACCGCGCGAGCGGCGCCGAGGCCCCACCGGGAGCCGGAACCGAGGCCCGCATGCTCGCCGTCGTCACCCCGCAGCGCATCACCGCGTACCGCGCGGAAGACGGAGACCTGCGCTGGGTGCTGCCCGCCCGCACCGGCTGCGCCTTCGAACCGGCCAGGGCCGTGCACCGCGCCGGCGCCCTGCTCGTCGCCCAGCCCTGCGGCGAGCCGGACACACCCTGGTCGGAGCAGCTCGTGGCGGTCGACGACCTGGGCCGCGTCGTGCCCGACCGCAAGCCCCTCGGCAACGCACTCCCACCGGAAAAAGTGCTTGCACACCCCCGTTAGAATTGCCGTATGGCCATTCTCCTCGCGCATTAGACGGCGTAGACCGCGCGCCCCAGCCCCGTCCGCCGTCCCTTCCTTCCCGCCTGGAGTCTGTCCGTGATCACCGCAACCGGCATCGAGCTGCGCGCCGGCGCCCGAGTCCTGATCGAGAACGCGTCCTTCCGCATCGCCAAGGGCGACCGCATCGGCCTCGTCGGTCGCAACGGCGCCGGCAAGACCACCCTCACCAAGTGCCTGGCCGGCGAGGGCCAGCCCGCCGGCGGCACCATCTCCCGCTCCGGCGAGGTCGGCTACCTGCCGCAGGACCCGCGCACCGGCGACCTCGACGTGCTCGCCCGCGACCGCGTCCTCTCCGCCCGCGGCCTCGACGTCCTCATCCGCAAGATGCGGGAGAACGAGGAGCGCATCGCCAACGGCAAGGGCGGCACCCGCGAGAAGGCCCTCAAGCAGTACGAGCGCCAGGAGACCGAGTTCCTCACCAAGGGCGGGTACGCCGCCGAGGCCGAGGCCGCCACCATCGCCGCCGCGCTCGGCCTGCCCGACCGCGTGCTCGGCCAGCCGCTGCACACCCTCTCCGGCGGTCAGCGCCGCCGCGTCGAGCTCGCCCGCATCCTCTTCTCGGACGCGGACACCCTGCTCCTCGACGAGCCGACGAACCACCTCGACGCCGACTCCATCGCCTGGCTGCGGGACTACCTGAAGACGTACCGCGGCGGCTTCATCGTGATCTCCCACGACGTCGACCTGGTCGAGACGGTCGTCAACAAGGTCTTCTACCTGGACGCCAACCGCTCCCAGATCGACGTCTACAACATGGGCTGGAAGCTCTACCAGCAGCAGCGCGAGGCCGACGAGAAGCGCCGCAAGCGCGAGCGCCAGAACGCCGAGAAGAAGGCCGCGGCCCTCAACTCGCAGGCCGACAAGATGCGCGCCAAGGCCACCAAGACCGTCGCCGCGCAGAACATGGCCAAGCGCGCCGAGCGCCTGCTCTCCGGCCTGGAGGAAGTGCGCCAGTCCGACAAGGTCGCCAAGCTGCGCTTCCCGGAGCCCGCCCCCTGCGGCAAGACCCCGCTGATGGCCGAGGGCCTGTCGAAGTCGTACGGCTCCCTGGAGATCTTCACCGACGTCGACCTGGCCATCGACAAGGGCTCGCGCGTCGTCATCCTCGGACTCAACGGCGCCGGCAAGACCACGCTCCTGCGCCTCCTCGGCGGCGCCGAGAAGCCCGACACCGGCCAGGTCATCGAGGGCCACGGACTCAAGCTCGGCTACTACGCGCAGGAGCACGAGACCCTCGACCCGGAGCGCACGGTCCTGGAGAACATGCGCTCGGCCGCCCCCGACCTGGACCTCGTCGACGTCCGCAAGACCCTCGGCTCGTTCCTCTTCTCCGGGGACGACGTGGACAAGCCCGCGGGCGTCCTCTCCGGCGGCGAGAAGACCCGACTGGCCCTCGCCACCCTCGTCGTCTCCTCGGCGAACGTGCTGCTGCTCGACGAGCCCACCAACAACCTCGACCCGGCCAGCCGCGAGGAGATCCTCGGCGCGCTGCGCACGTACAAGGGCGCCGTCGTCCTCGTCACGCACGACGAGGGCGCCGTCGAGGCGCTGCAGCCGGAGCGGATCATCCTGCTCCCGGACGGCGTCGAGGACCTGTGGGGCGCGGACTACGCGGACCTGGTCGCCCTCGCCTGACCCCTTGACGTACTTGCCGAGGCCCGCCCCGCAGCAAACGGGGCGGGCCTTCTGCTGTCCACGCGGCCCCGGCCCGGCCCCTGCGCGGGCCTGATCAACTCCGTATGGATCATTCGCCGGACGCGTGATCCATCATCTGCGTGAGATCTCCTCGTACCGAGGTGTGTCGTACACGGATTTCCCCGCTCCGCCCCCACTCCCGCCCGAGCCTCCGACCGTACGGCGCTGACCTGGCGCTTCGCGGACGCACCCGTTCGGCCGTACGTGCCGACGGTGGCGGAGTCGCCGATTCCGCAAGTGGTGTCCGCTGTCCGCGCAATGAACCTCGTCACATGGACCTTGCCGAATGGGTGGCCAGGACGCCCGGGAGGGGTGATCATGAGAAGTCCAGAGCGCACTTCCCATGAGGAGGCACGGGTGGCCGAGACTCTGAAGAAGGGCAGCCGGGTTACCGGCGCCGCGCGCGACAAGCTCGCGGCAGACCTGAAGAAGAAGTACGACGGCGGTGCGAGCATCCGGGCACTGGCCGAAGAGACGGGCCGTTCCTATGGCTTCGTGCACCGGATGCTCAGCGAATCAGGAGTCACGCTGCGGGGACGCGGCGGAGCCACGCGCGGCAAGAAGGCCGCCACGGGCTGAGAATCGGGCGGCTCACCGACTTCGATGGTGGCCACCCGGTCGATCCGCTGATCGGCCGGGTGGTTACTGTGCAGTCACTTATGTCGACTGCTGTCCCATCGGAGGCACCCCATGGCTTCGCCCGAACCCCAGCACGCAGCCGAGACCGAGCCGACGGGCGCGACCGAAGTGTTCGCCAAGGACGGTGTACGACTCGCCGTCGACGGCGCGACCGCGACGGTCACCCTCACCAACCCGGCCAAGCGCAACGCCCAGAGCCCCGCGCTGTGGCGGGCGTTGGCGGAGGCCGGGCGCGCGCTGCCCGGCAGCGTGCGGGTCGTCGTGCTGAGCGGCGAGGGCAAGTCGTTCTCCGCCGGGCTCGACCGGCAGGCGTTCACGCCCGAGGGCTTCGACGGCGAGCCGTCGTTCCTCGACATGGCGCGCGGTGAGGACGCCGAGCTCGACGCGACCATCGCCGAGTACCAGGAGGCGTTCACCTGGTGGCGGCGCAGTGACCTCGTCACCATCGCCGCTGTCCAGGGCCACGCCATCGGTGCGGGCTTCCAGCTCGCGCTCGCCTGCGACCTGCGGATCGTCGCGGACGACGTGCAGTTCGCCATGCGCGAGACCAGCCTCGGCCTGGTGCCCGACCTCACCGGCACGCACCCCCTCGTCTCCCTCGTCGGGTACGCCCGCGCCCTGGAGATCTGCGCCACCGGACGGTTCGTGCACGCCGAGGAGGCGGAGCGCGTCGGGCTCGCCAACCTGGTGGTTCCCGGTGCCGAACTCGACGCCGCGGCGCGGGACTTGGCGGCTGCGCTGCTCGCCGCGCCCCGTGATGCCGTCATCGAGACCAAGGCCCTCCTCCAGGGTGCGGTCCACCGCTCCTACGAGGACCAGCGCACCGCGGAACGCGCCGCGCAGGGCCGCCGGCTGCGGGACCTGGCGGGGCTGGGGGAGTAGGCCTTTCCGGGGCCGGGCGGTTGGTTTGCTCCCCGCGCTCCTCAAACGCCGGAGGGGCTGAATAGTGCCCCGATAGGGGCGCGGGGAACTGCGCGACCAGCCACGACGGCGCAGCACCCGAAAGACGGCGCAGCAGCCGCGGCAGCCGCAAATCGACACAGCCGGGAAGGGGCGGGGGGGGGGAAGTTCACGTGGTCGCGGTCACGACTACCGCCGCCGCCCCGACAACCCCCCGCACCGCCCGTACGACATCAAGGACCCGCCGGTCCCCGGTCACGACCAGCTCGAAGCGGGGATGCGGCGACCGCAGGACCCGTACGTCCACGACGCCCGGCACGGCCCGTACCGCCACAGCCGTCGCGTCCTCGTCCCGCGCGGCCGGCGGGGTGTACTCCTCGGGCCGGGGCGGCGACGGCGCCGCGTCCAGCAGCTCCGTCACCCGCAGATCCACCTCCGCCACCACAAGCCCGACCCGCTCCACCGCCGCAGCGGCCAGCGCCTCCCGCACCCGCGTCGCCGTCGACGGCAGCGGAGCGTCCGCCGTCGCCGCGAGCTCCGCGGCGATGCGCAGGGGCCCCGGCGGCAGCGCGCTCGGCGGGGCCGGGACGGCCGGCTCGCCCGCCGCGTCCGGGGCGGCGAGGGCGAGGCGGAGTGCGTCGATCCGTACCCCGGCGACCGCCGCACCCGCCGGGCGCAGCAGCCGGGCCGCCGCCCGCTCCGCGATCCACGCCCCGTCCGCCGCCTCACCGAGCGGCAGCAGCCGCCCGAGGCGGAGCACCTCACGCACCTCGCGCACCGCGCGCGTGCGGGCGGCCACGGGGTGTGCCTCGTCGTCCGTGGACCGGTCAGCCGTCATTGCACCAGCCTGCCGCATCCCCTGGCGCGAAGGAGGCCAACCGCACTTAATGTGGGCAAAAGGAGCGCATCACCCCCTTCGATTGGGACGAACGCGATGAGCGACACCGAAGAGCGAGGCAGGCCGGGGGCCGTACGGGCGGCGGAGAGCGCCCAGTCCAGACGAGGCGGCGGCGATCCGGGCAGCCGGGGTCGCACCACCATCGCCGACGGCGTCGTCGAGAAGATCGCCGGGCTCGCCGCCCGCGAAGTGCCGGGCGTGCACGCCATGGGCACCGGGATCTCCCGCACGTTCGGCGCCGTGCGCGACAAGGTGCCGGGGGGCGCCAAGGCCGTCACGCGCGGTGTGAAAGCCGAGGTCGGCGAGGTGCAGACGGCGCTCGACCTGGACATCGTCGTCGAGTACGGCGTGGCCATCGCCGATGTGGCCCGCGCCGTACGGGAGAACGTGATCGCCGCCGTGGAGCGGATGACGGGCCTCGAGGTCGTGGAGGTCAACATCGCCGTCGGCGACGTGAAGCTGCCCGAGGAAGAAGAGGAAGAGCAGGAGACCCGAATCCAATGAGCCCGGTGGCTAGGAGCGTGCGATGAGCATGGCGTTGGTCGGCCTGCTGGCCGGCATGGGGCTCGGATTCGCCGCGTACTTCGGCGGGTTCGGCGCCTTCCTCCTGGTGGCCGCGCTCGGCGCGGTCGGCTTCCTCGTGGGGCGGTACGCCGACGGGGACCTGGAGCCCGGCGACCTGTTCCGCGGCCGGGGCGAGGCGCGCGGCGAGCGGCGCCGGTAGCGGCGGGATGACGACGGCGGCAGCGGCGGTGGCGGCGAGATGACGGTGGCGGCGATCGAGCCGGGCGAGCGCGGGGCGACCCGGATCGCCGACCGCGTCGTCGCCAAGATCGCCGCGCGCGCGGCCCGCGAGGCGCTGCGGGGCGGCGTGCCCGAGGGCGGCGACGCACCCAGCGCCACGGTCACCGTGCACCGCGGCAGCGCCCATGTCCGCATCAGCCTCGACCTCGACTACCCCTGCGACATCGGCGGCCAGTGCGGCGCCGTGCGTCGTCAAGTCACCGAGCGGGTAGAGGCGTTGGCGGGGATGGCGGTGCCCGAGGTGACCGTTCAGGTGGAGCGGCTGCACTCGGCGCGCTCCCGGGCCGCGGAGCAGGGGAGGACACGATGAGCGAGCGAGACGACGACAACACCGCCGACCGCCCCGGCGACACCCGCCCGCTCCTGCAGAAGCAGAACCCGGACAGGCTCGACCAGTCCGCGTCCGCCGCCTCGTACACCCCGGTCCTGACCCCGCCGGAGGGCGGCGAGCACCGGCACAGGTGGTCGGTGCGCCGGTGGCCCGCCGTGGTCGTCGGACTGCTCGGCCTCGGCGCGGCCGGGCTGCTGCTCTACGACGTGGCCGCGGTGCGCGCCGACCGGCCCGCGATGCGCTGGCGGCACGTGCTCGGCGAGCAGCTGGCCGAGCGCTCCCTCGACGATCCGTGGGTGCTGGCCGGCGCGGGCGTCGCGGCCCTGCTCGGCCTCTGGCTGCTGCTGCTCGTCGTCACCCCCGGCCACCGCTCGACGCTCGCGATGCGCAGCGGCGAGCAGGACGTACGCGCCTGGCTGGACGCGGAGGCCGCCGCCCTGGTGCTGCGCGACCGCGCGATGGAGGTGCCGGGCGTGCGCTCGGTGCGCGTACGGGTGCGGCGCGCGAAGGTCGACGTACGGGCGGTCGCGCACTTCCGTGAACTCGACGACGTACGGGCCGACTTGGACACCGTGCTCGGCGACGGCATCGCCGCGCTCGGCCTGTCCCGAGCGCCGGCCCTGAACGTGCGCGTCGCCCGACCCGGAAAGCGGGGCTGAACGATGCTGCGCACCGTCAACCGCATCCTGCTCGCCCTGGTCGGCCTCGTCCTGCTGCTGCTCGGCGGCACGGTCCTGGCCACCGGGCTCGGGGCGCCGATGCCGTCGTGGTGGGTGTACGACGGCCGGGACGACGTGCTGTTGAGCGACGCCGACCGGGCCAGGTGGCGGGACGAGCCGTGGTTCTGGCCGGTCGTCATCGCGGCGCTCGCCGTGCTCGTGCTGCTCGCCCTGTGGTGGCTGGTCGCCCAGACGCGGCGCGGCCGGCTCGCCGAGGTCCTCGTCGACAGCGGGGACGGGGAGGGTGCGCTGTTGCGGGGCCGCGCACTGGAGGACGTGCTCGCCCGTGAGACGGAGGTCCTCGACGGGGTGGAGCAGGTCGGCGTACGGCTCACCGGTCGCCGCTCCACGCCGCGGGCCCGGGTCCGCATGCTGCTCGCCCCGCACGCGGAACCGGCGGTCGCGCTGCGCCTGCTCACCGCGGACTCCCTGGCCACGGCCCGTACGTCGGCAGGCCTGGCGCACCTGCCTGCCGAGGTACGGATGCGGGCGGTCAAGCACCGGGCGCGGCGGGTGAGTTGAGGGGGCGGGGCTTTCTGGGGGCCAGCCCCCGGACCCCCGCTGCTCAAACGCCGCAGGGGCTGTTTTCCAGGGGCGCGGGGAACTGCGCGACCAGCCACGACGGTGGGAAAGCCGGACGACAAGCGCCGCAGGCTCGGGCTCAGAAGCTCCGCAGCGCGCCCCCGTCCACCGGGACCATCACACCCGTCACGTACGACGCCGCAGGCGACAGCAGGAAGGCCGTCGTGCGGCCGAACTCCTCCGGGGCGCCGTACCGGCCGAGCGGGATCTTCGACTCGTTCGCGGCGCGGGCCGCCGCCGGGTCGGGCGAGAGACCGTCGAGCTGCTTCAGCCGGTCCGTGGCGATACGCCCCGGCAGCACGCCGACGACGCGGATGCCGCGCGGGCCCACCTCGTCCGCGAGGGACTTGGCGAAGCCGGCGAGACCGGGGCGCAGCCCGTTGGAGATGGTGAGGCCGGCGATCGGCTCGTACACCGAACCGGAGAGCACGAACCCGATGACGCCGCCTTCGGAGAGCTCCGCCGCGGCCGTGCGCGCGAGCCGCACCGCGCCGAGGAAGACCGACTCGAACGCCGACTGCCACTGCTCGTCGGTGTTGCTCGCGGCGGTGCCCGGGGCCGGGCCGCCGACGCTGATGAGGACGCCGTCGAAGCGGCCGAAGCGCTCGCGGGCGGTGTCGATGAGGCGGGCGGCGGCGGCCGGGTCGGCGTTGTCGGCGGCCACGCCGACCGCGTTCTCGCCGAGCGCTGCCGCGGCCTCGGTGACCGACTTCTCCTCCCGGCCGGTGATGACGACCTTCGCGCCGTCCGCGACCAGGGCCTCCGTCGTGGCGTGGCCGAGCCCTCGGGTGGCGCCGGTGACTACGTAGACACGGTCCTTCAGTCCAAGATCCATGGCCCTATCCTGCCGGGTCCGCGGGGGCGGAGGCGAGGCCGTCCACGAGCTGGTCGCGCCGGGCGGCTACGCGGGCGCGGGCACGTCCTCGGCGGGCGTCGACTCGGCGGCGCTCTCCCGGTCGCGGCGCTCCCGGCGGACCATCACCCACCAGCCGACGGGCACGCCCCCGGCGAACAGCCACCACTGGATCGCGTACGCCATGTGCGGGCCGATCGAGTCGTGGTCGGGGGAGCCGATCAGCTCGGGGGAGCCGCCCTTCGGCTCGGGCGTGGTCAGCTCGACGTACCCGCCGAGGACCTGCTTGCCGAGGGCCTTGGCCTGTTCCTCGCTGTCGATCAGCATGGTCTGGCGCGGCGGCAGACCCTCGAGGTCCTTGATGCCGCTGCCGCTGGTGGTCTCGTCGGCCATCAGGCGGCCGACCACGGTGACTTCGCCGGCGGGCGGCGCGGGCACCTTCGGGAACGCCTTCTGGTCGGACGCCGCGGGCACCCAGCCGCGGTTGACGAGCAGCACCTTGCCGTCGGTGAGGACGAACGGCGTCAGTACGTGGAAGCCGACCTGGTCGTCGGCGTTGGTGCGGCGGCGGACGACGACCTCGTGCTCGGTGTCGAACGTGCCGGTGGCCTCGACCTGCCGCCAGTAGTCCTTGCGCGGGACGGTGTGCCCGGGGGACGTGAGCTCCTCGACGGGGGCGGGCTCGGCGGCCAGGTTGTCGGCGATCAGGGTGTTCTGCGCGACCCGGTGCTCGTGCCGGTGCAGCTGCCAGAAGCCCAGCTCGACCATCACGGGGATGAGGACGAGGGCGAGGAGGGTGGTCAGGACCCACTGCCGGGACAACAGGAAGCGGTACACGACGTCGACGGTACCCCGCACACGACGGCCCCCGACGGGTGGGGTCCCGTCGGGGGCCGCTGTACGCGAGCCGGGGCTCAGCAGTTCGGAGCCGGTGGTCAGACCTTGTCGACGATGCCCACCTTCCCCTCCGAGCGGGCACAGTGCGCCCCGCAGTAGAAGTGCCCGTCGGCCTCGACGCCCTGCCCGATGATCTGGCACCGGCAGTGCTCGCAGATCGGCGCCATGCGGTGGATGGCGCAGGAGAAACAGTCGAAGACGTGCACCGCGCCCTGCGCGTGCACCTCGAAGGACAAGCCGTAATCGTTTCCACAAACCTCGCAACGTGCCATGCGCCACAGGGTGGGACCCGGGCCTGCCGCGGCGGGTCAGGCATGCGGGGCGGGGCGGCGACAATCACTCGGTCGCGGCCCCGCCGCTCACCCGTCTGACGGTCGTTCGGCGGCCGTCCGACGGCTGTCCGGCGGTCCGCTCACTTCCCGTCGGCGGGAGCGACGTCCCGGAGCAGCTGGCCGAACGCGGCCTCGTCGAGCACCGGTGTGCCGTACGCCTTCGCCTTGACGACCTTCGACGTGCCCGCGTCCGGGTCGTTGGTGACGAGCAGGCTGGTGAGGCGGGACACGCTCGTCGCGACATGCAGGCCGGCCTCGACGGCGCGGTCCTCCAGGAGTTCGCGCTCGGTCGAGGTGTCACCGGAGAACGCCACCCGCATGCCCTGCTTGAGCGGTTTGCCGTCTTCGTACCGCCCGGGGTTCGGGTACGGGCACGCCGGGCGCTTGCGGTTGGGGCGCCAGCCGCCCGGCCGGTACGAACCCTGGCGGCCGATGTGCGGGGCGGCGGGGGAGTCCTGCCACTCGGTCAGCGGGCGGCACTCCAGGAGCGGCAGCCGCACCCCGTCCCCGGCGGCGGCGTGCAGGCTCGGGCGGAACGCCTCGGCGAGCACGCGCGCGTCGTCCAGGGCGTGGTGCGCGCGCTGCTGTACGACGCCGAAGTGCGCGGCGAGCGACTCCAGCTTGTGGTTGGGCAGCGGCAGGCGCAGCTCCTTGGAGAGCGCGATGGTGCACAGGCGCTGGCGGACCGGGGCGGTGAGGCGCGCACGCGCGTACTCACGGGCGATCATCGACCAGTCGAAGACGGCGTTGTGCGCCACGAGGACGCGGCCTTCGAGGCGGGCGGAGAACTCCTCGGCGATCTGCGGGAAGAGCGGGGCGCCTTCGAGTACGTCGCTCGTCAGGCCGTGGATCCACACCGGGCCCGGATCGCGCTCCGGGTTGACCAGCGTGTACCAGTGGTCCTCGACGTCGCCGTGGGCGTCGAGCTGGTAGACGGCAGCCGACACTATCCGGTCGTCCCTGGCGAGGCCGGTGGTCTCCACGTCGACGACCGCGTACCCCGATGGGTACGCGGCCGGCCATGGCGCTGCTGTCGTGCGGTCTTCGAGCATGGTCCCTGAGGATACGGCCCGGCACTGACAACGCGGACACGTGGTCCGCCGCCCGCGACCGGATCCGTCAACTCCTCCCGGGCGTACGGGAGTCGGGGGCCGGGCCGGTCGCCGCCCCCTCACGGGGCGCTGGGCGGGGTGCTCGGCGGGGCGCTGGGCGGGGTGCTCTCAGAGGTGCGCGGCGAGGCCTTCGGCGGGGTGCTCGGCGGGGTGTTCAGGAGGCCGTCGACCAGGGCCCGCACCGAGACCGTGAACAGCTTGTCCGGCTGGGGGCCGCGGGCCAGGGCGCGCGCGAGCGCCGGGTCGTCCGCGCCCTCGCCCGCGCCCTGAATGTCCCACAGCTCCTGCTCGCCGGGCCGCTGCACCGGCGAGCGGGCGCGGTTGCGCTCGACGAGCACGAAGCCGACCGCCTGGAACAGCACGGCCCGCACCGCCTCGGCGGCCGGGGCGCCGCGCAGTCCCGCCGCGTGCACCTCGTCGACCAGGGCGCGGGCGGCGGGCTGGAACATCCGCTCGGTGAGGCCGCGTTCGTGCACCATCGCGATCAGATGCGGGTGGTCGAGCAGCCGGCGGCGCAGCGCGCGGGCCACGGACACCACACGCGCGGCGGGCGTTCTCCCGCGCGGGGTGATCGCGCCGAGCTCCACGACGGTCCGCTCGACGAGCGCTTCGAGGAGCGACTCGCGGTTGCCGACGTGCCAGTAGATCGACGTGACCGCGGTGCCGAGCTCGGCGGCCAGCTTGCGCATCGTCAGCGCGCCGGGGCCGTGCTGCTTGACCAGGGCGGCGGCCGCCGCGAGCACCTGCTCGCGGGTCAGCGACGGCCGCACGGGCCCGGAACGACCTGCCACAGGACCCCCAACTCCGTTGCCCGCACGCCTCTTTACCCTTCATCGAGCACGGTGTAACTGTGTTACAGACCCCCGGGTGAGTACGTCGAGGCACAGACGCGCACGACCTACGAAGGGCGGTACGACATGGCACGGATACGGTACGGCGCACGCTCCGAGGCGGAGATCCGCGCGGCCCGCGGCGCGAGCGCGAAGCTCCCCGACATCTGGTCCACCGGAGTCGTCGCGGTGTGGGAGACCGACCCGGACGCGGTCGCCGCGGTCCTCCCGCCGCCGCTGAAACCCACCGGACGGCCCCTGGTGCGGGCCAACATCAGCAAGGTCGACCTGCCGGGCTATCCGCTCGGCGCGGGCTCCGTCGCGGTCGCGGCGGAGCACGGCGGGGTCACCGGCTGGTACCCGCTCGTCATGCCGATGACCCACGAGCGGGCCCTGATCGGCGGCCGCGAGGTCTTCGGTGAGCCGAAGAAGCTGGGCGAGGTCACCGTCGAGCGGGACGGGCTCGTCGTGCGCGCGGCGCTCGCCCGGCACGGCATCGCGTTCGTGGAGGTGCGCGGCGCGGTCGGCGAGGAGCTGCCGCTGCCGGAGCCCGTGCGGAAGACCGACTTCTACTTCAAGTTCCTTCCCGCGGTGGACGGTTCGGGTCTTGAGGACGACGCCGCGCTCGTGCACTGCGTACGCCACGAGAAGGTGCGCAGGCTGGAGCGGATCACCGGGGACGTGGTGCTTCGCGAGTCGATGTACGACCCGGTGGCGGACCTCCCGGTGCTCTCGCTCGTCGAGCTGACCATCGGTGAGAAGACCACCGACCAGCAGGGCCGGGTCGCCGAACGCGTCAGCGCCGAGGCCCTGCTGCCGTACATCCACCAGCGGTACGACGACCCGCAGCAGATCCTCGACGGGCCGCCCGAGGGGAGCGTGTGATGGAGCTGCGCCCCGGACAGGTCGCCGTCGTGACCGGCGCGGCGAGCGGGATCGGGTTCGCCATGGCCCGCAGGTTCGCCGCCGACGGCCTGAAGGTCGTCCTCGCCGACGTGGAGAAGGCGGCCCTGGACGAGGCCGCCGCCGAACTGCGCGCCACCGGCGCCGAGGTGCACGCGCGCGTGGTGGACGTTTCCGAGCGCGACTCGGTCATGGAGCTCGCGGAAGCGGCGTACGACGCTTATGGCGTCGTGCATGTGCTGTGCAACAACGCGGGCGTCGGATCGGGCGCCGAGGGCCGGATGTGGGAGCACGAGCCCAACGACTGGAAGTGGGCGTTCGCCGTCAACGTGTGGGGCGTCTTCCACGGCGTGCAGGCCTTCGTGCCGCGGATGCTCGCGGGCGGCGAGCCGGGCCACATCGTCAACACCTCGTCGGGGGACGGCGGCATCGCACCGCTGCCCACCGCGTCCGTGTACGCCGTCACCAAGTCCGCCGTGGTGACCCTCACCGAGTCCCTGTACGCGCACCTGAAGGCGGAGCACGCGCGCGTGGGGGCGTCCGTGCTGTTCCCCGGTCCGCACATGCTGCGCACCGGCCTGTGGGAGTCGCACCGCAACCGGCCCGAGCGGTACGCGAAACAGCGGCCGCGCCGGACCCCGTACCGCAGCCTCGACCAGTGGGAGGCGGCGATGAAGGAAGCCGGGCAGGAGGTGCGGTTCACGTCCGTCGAGGAGGTCGCCGACTTCGTCGCGGACGGCATCGGGGAGGGGCGCTTCTGGCTGCTCCCGGAGAGCGAGCACAGCGACCGGCAGATCCGGGCGCGCTCGCAGTCGATGCTCGACCGCTCCGACCCCGCGTACCTCGAACGCTTCATCCTGGACTGAAGGGAGCGCTGCCGATGAGCGCCCAGGACCCGTACCTGATCATCTCCTCCGACTGCCATGCAGGCCTTCCCACCGAGGAGTACCGGCCCTACCTCGACTCCCGCTTCCACCGCGACTTCGACGAGTTCCTCGCTGGGCGGGACCGCCGCCGGGAGGAGATGACGCGGCTCGGGGTGCGCAACGAGGCCTTCGCGAGCAAGTGGTTCAGCGACAACGAGGAGGGCCTGAAAGGCGGTTGGGACCCGGCACAGCGCCTCAAGGAGCTCGACGGCGACGGGGTGGCCGCCGAGGTCGTCTTCCCCGACGCGGACGCCGTCGACAGCCGGACCGCGGCCCCGTTCGGTGTGGGCCTCGGCCTCTCCGGCGACCAGGACCCCGAGCTGGGCATGGCGGGCGCGCAGGCGCACAACCGCTGGCTCGCCGAGTTCGTCGGGCAGAATCCCGAACGGCACTGCGGCGTCGCCCTGTTGCCCGTCACCGGCGAGGTGGACCGGGTCGTCGCCGAGATCCACCGGGCCAAGGAGTCCGGGCTCGGCGCGCTGATGATCCCGTCGATGTGGGTCGACAAAGCGCCCTACCACGACCGGCGTTACGACCCGGTCTGGGCGGCCGCCGCCGAGACCGGAATGCCGCTCGTCACGCACTCCGGCGCCGCGCCCCGGCACGAGTACGGCGACCACCTCGGCATCTACGTCAGCGAGGTCACCTGGTGGCCCGCCCGGCCGCTGTGGTTCCTGCTCTGGTCCGGCGTCTTCGAGCGGCACCCGGACCTCAAGTTCGGGGTGGCGGAGTCGGGTTGCTGGTGGCTGCCGAACCTGCTCTGGTTCATGGACCGGCTCTACCTCGGCGCGCACGGCGGCAAGAAGCTCTCGCCGTTCGCCGAGCTGAAACGGCCACCGCACGAGTACCTGGACCGGCAGGTGTTCGTCTGCGCCACCAACACCAAGCGCCGCGAACTCGCCCAGCGGTACGAGATCGGCGTCGACAACATCCTCTGGGGCTCCGACTTCCCGCACCCCGAGGGGACGTGGCCCGACACGCGCGCGTGGCTGCGGAAGACCTTCCACGACATCCCGGTCGCCGAGACCCGCCGCATGCTGGGCCTCGCCGCCGCCGAGGTCTTCGGCTTCGACACCGCGAAACTCGCCCCTATAGCGCGGCGTATCGGCCCCACCCCCGCCGACCTGGGCCAGGACGAGGACCAGAGCGCCGTCGAGGCCTCCTGGGCCCGCTCCCGCGCGGTGGGCCGACACTGGCTCACAGAGCACGATTTCCCGGTCCTGGGGGTGAGCTGATGCGGCCCGACGACCGCTACACCGTCATCTCCGCCGACTGCCACGCGGGCGCCGATCTCCTCGACTACAAGCCGTACTTGGAGGCGATCCACCACGACGCCTTCGACGCCTGGGCGGCCGCTTACGTCAATCCGTACGAGGACCTGCTCGCCGACACCGCCGACAAGAACTGGAACTCCGAGCGCCGCATCGCCGAGCTCGAAGCGGACGGCATCGTCGCCGAGGTGGTGTTCCCCAACACCATCCCGCCGTTCTTCCCGTCCGCGTCCCTGATGGCCCCGGCGCCCACCCGCGCGGAGTTCGAGCAGCGCTGGGCGGGCCTGCGCGCCCACAACCGCTGGCTGGCCGACTTCTGCGCGGCGGCCCCGGGGCGCAGGGCCGGGGTCTTCCAGATCCTCCTCAACGACGTGGACGAGGCGGTGCGCGAGATCCGCCGCTGCCATGCCGCGGGCCTCACCGGCGGACTGCTGCTGCCCGGCACACCGCCGGGTTCAGGACTGCCCGAGCTGTACGCGGCGGCGTACGACCCGATCTGGGCGGTGTGCGCGGAGCTCGGAGTTCCGGTCAACCACCACGCGGGCTCCGCGTCACCGCCGCTCGGCGAGGAGCCGGCGGCGCGGGCGGTGTTCATGGTGGAGACGACCTGGTTCTCGCACCGGGCGCTGTGGCACCTGATCTTCGGCGGGGCCTTCCGCCGCCACCCCGGCCTGAACCTCGTCCTCACCGAGCAGGGCTCGGGCTGGATCCCCGGCGTGCTCGACCTGCTGGACTACTACCACGGGCGCCTGGTCTCGGCCGCCACGAAGGCGGGCGCGGGGGCGAGTACGAAGGCCGGTGCGGGGGCGGTCACCGCCGAGTCCAAGTTCGGTGCGGGGCTTGCCGATTCGATGGGCAAGGGCCCGTCCGCCGTCTGGGCCGAGAACTGCTACGTCGGGGCCAGCTTCATGCGGCCGCACGAGGTGCTGCTGCGCGAGCGGATCGGCCTCGACAAGATCATGTGGGGCAGCGACTACCCGCACGACGAGGGCACGTACCCGTACAGCCGCGAGGGCCTCAGGGCCGCCTACGCCGGGCTGCCGCCCACGGAGGTCGCGGCCATGGTCGGAGGTAACGCGGCCCGCGTCTACGGCTTCGACCTGGACCGCCTGGACGCCCTCGCGGCGAAGGCCGGCCCCACGGTCGCGGAGCTCGCCGAACCCCTCGACACCCCGCCCCCCGACGCCACGTCGCCGGTCTTCGCCCGCGGGGGGTCGGTACGGGTGTGGTGAGGGTGCGCGGGCCCGGTGCGCCATGCCGGGCCTGAGCCGGGTCGGGAACGGTCCTGTTGATGTCGGGTGCAGGCGGAAGGGCTCGGGCCGCTCATGTACGTCTGACGTTCATGCACATCTGTCGCCGCGACGTCTACCGCAACTATTGACCCGTCGACGGTGGCGGCGGCCCGCCGGCCGGCGGGCGCGGTGTAGAAGGCCCACAGCAAAGAACGGCTTACCGGAAGTAATACTTGTCGGTAACTGCATCTAGTCGGGGCCGCCCGCCCGCCTTTACGGTGCACCCATGTCCCCGAATCTGCCCGATGTAGTGCTGTGGTCCATACCGGCGTTCGTGCTGCTCACGATCATCGAGATCGTCAGCTACCGCCTCCACCCCGACGAGGAGTCCGCGGGCTACGAGACCAAGGACGCGGTCACCAGCATCGGCATGGGACTGGGCAGCCTCGTCTTCGACTTCCTGTGGAAGATCCCGATCGTCGCCATCTATACCGCGGTGTACGAGCTGACACCGCTGCGCGTGCCCGTCCTGTGGTGGACGATCCCGCTGATCCTGCTGGCCCAGGACTTCTTCTACTACTGGCAGCACCGCGGCCACCACGTCATCCGCATCCTGTGGGCCTGCCACGTCGTGCACCACAGCAGCCGCAAGTTCAACTTCTCCACCGCGCTGCGCCAGCCCTGGACCAGCCTCACCGGCTGGCCGTTCTACCTGCCGCTGATCGCGCTCGGCGTGCACCCGGCGGCCCTGGCCTTCTGCTACTCGGTCAACCTCGTCTACCAGTTCTGGATCCACACCGAGCGCATCGACAAGATGTGGCGGCCCTTCGAGTTCCTCTTCAACACCCCCTCGCACCACCGCGTCCACCACGCCTCGCAGGGCAGCTACCTGGACCGCAACTTCGGCGGCATCCTGATCGTCTGGGACCGGCTCTTCGGCTCGTTCGTGCCCGAGACCGACCGCCCCGTCTTCGGCCTCACCAAGAACATCGAGACGTACAACCCGATCAAGGTCGCCACCCACGAGTACGTGTCGATCGCCAAGGACCTGAAGGCGGCGCGGAGTTGGCGCGAGCGGGGCGGGCGGCTGTTCCGCGGGCCCGGCTGGTCGCCCGTGCCGCCCGCCGAGGCGCAGCCGCAGGAAGCGGTCGCGGAGGGCGCCGCGTGAGCCGCGAGCGGCTGCTCCTCGCCGCCTTCGGCCTCGCCCTCGCCGGCGACCTGACGTCCCTGCTCGCCGAGTTCACGCCCGGCCACACGGTCTTCAAACCGCTGCTCATGCCCCTGCTCGCGGCGTACGCGGTGTGCGCGTGGCGGTCCGGCGAGGGCACGGCGGGCGTGCCGCGGCTGCTCGTCGCCGCGCTCCTCTTCGGCTGGGGCGGCGACACCCTGCTGCTCTTCGACGCCGAACTCGCCTTCCTCGGCGGCATGGCCTCCTTCGCGGCCGGCCACGTCTGCTACCTGCTGCTCTTCGCGCGGTACGGGAAGGGGCGCCCGTACACGCTCGCGCTCGGCCTCGGCTACGGGGCGGCGCTCGCCGGCACGGTCGCGCTGCTCTGGTCCGACCTGCCGGCCGACCTGCGCGTCCCGGTCGCCGGATACAGCCTGCTGCTCACCGCCATGGCGTTCCGCTCGGCGCGGCTCGGGCTCGCGGCGGGCGTCGGCGGGGCGCTCTTCCTGCTCTCCGACACCCTGATCGCGACCGGGATCGCCGAGTGGCCGCAGCTGCCCAGGCCGGACTTCTGGGTCATGCTCACGTACGCGGCGGCCCAGTACCTGCTGACCTCGGGAGTCCTCGCGGCCCGCCCCGAAGCGACCCCCGAAGCGACCCCCGACGCGAACCCCGAGGCGACGCCGGAGGCCCGTACCACCGCTTGAGCTCTCGTGGTGGCTCAGCCCCAGAGGGGCCGTTCCCACCACACCGGTCCGGGCACGGCCGTCAGAAGCGCCGAGACCGCGACAACCACTGCGAGCACCAGGACCTCGACCCGTGCCGGGACGATCGCCGCGTACGGGTCGGGGGAGCGCCGCAGCCGGACCCGCGCGGCCACGGCCAGGGCGGCGATGGCGGCGACAAGGAGCAGCTTGGCGATCAGGACCCGGCCGTAGGCGGTCGTGAACACCGAGTCGAGGGGCAGTTTGCGCAGCGTCGAGCAGATGCCGGTGGCCGTGACCCCGGCGAACAGAACCGCCGCCACGCGCGCGTAGAGGCCGAGAAGCGCGGCGCCCGCGGTGGGCCGCGCGCGCCAGGCCCGCATCGTGCGCAGCACCTGCAGCAGGCCGCCCGCCCACAGCGCGGCACACGTCAGGTGGACGAGCGTGAGCGCGCTGCCGATCAGCGGGTCGTCCTCCCGGCCGAGGTCGGGGTGGGCGCGCAGCGCCTCCGCCACGATCGCCGCGGCGAGCGGCAGCGTGGCGGTGCCGGGCCTTCGCGACCGGGCGCAGAACCCGGCGGCGGCGAAGGCGTTGACCTCGACGAGTGCGAGCAGCCCGTCCGTCGTGTCGTACAGGCGGCCGGGGTGCAGCTCGGCCGGCGAGCCCGGTACGAGGTTGCCGTTGGCGACGATGAGCGCGAGCCCCACGGCGGAGGCCGCGCCGACGAACGCCGCGACGAGCGCCCAGCTGCGCGGCGTGCCGCCCGGCGCGTCCGGCACCCGCCGCGACAGCCACGCCGCCGCGGACTCCCCTACGAGCACGCACAGCGCGGCGAACATCGTGATCCGCAGCAGCGTGACGACTCCGGCGCCGGGCGGACGGGCCTCGCCGGTGCCGTCGAGGGCGAGGGAGGGGCCGAGCAGGGGGACCAGGGCGGCTGCGGTGACCAGGACGAGCACGGCGAGCGCTCGCCGTGCGGCGGGCTTTTCGGTTCCTGTACGGGTATCTGTGCCTGCGGCTGCTTCTGCGGTGGCGGATGGTCTGGACATGCTCACTGACCGATCGTCACCGCAACGCACGAGCAGAGCAAGCCGATCCTTCCCGGAGCCCCCAGCAACCGACTACAGGGGCTCCGCCCCGGACCCCGGCTGTCGTTCGGCTGCCGCTTCGTTGTGGCTGGTCGCGCAGTTCCCCGCGCCCCTGTTCCGGGGGCTTCGCCCCGGATCCCGGCTGTCGTTCGGCTGTCGCGCCGTGGTGGTTGGTCGCGCAGTTCCCCGCGCTCCTGTTCCGGGGGCTTCGCCCCGGATCCCGGCTGTTGTTCGGCTGCCGCTTTGTTGTGGCTGGTCGCGCAGTTCCCCGCGCCCCTATCGGGGCACCCATTGCCAGCCCCAGCCCACAAAGTTCAGCCCCCCCCAGCCCCGCCAAAGTTCAGTCCCAGGCACCTGTGAGGCGGCCAAGTCCCCCAGGCGCCCGAGAAGCAGAGCCAATCCCCCAGGCGTCTGAGGGGGCGGTGGGCCCAAAAATCAGCCCCTCCGGCGTTTGAGGAGCGGGGGTCCGGGGGCTGGCCCCCGAGGCGGGGTCCGGGGTGGAGCCCCGTGGTGGGGTTCAGGGGCGACAGCCCCGGGAGCGGGGGGGGCTGGGGGCGCAGCCCCCGGAGCCGTCCGCCAGGACTTTCGGGAAGGGGCGGGGAGGGGATTAAGAACCCTCCGCCCACCGAGCCGCATCCGTCCCCCAACCCCCACTGGCCCACCCCCAGTTGAGGGGGCCGCCCTCGTAAGACACCGGCGGCAGCGCATGCCGCAGGCGGCCGAGCGGGCTGTCGGTCTCCGTCACGTCCGCGGACGCGTCGTACGACGTGCCGCCGCCGCCCCGACGCCCCGCCGCAGGCAACCCCAGCAGCCAGTGCGCGGTACGGGCGAGGGCCAGGCGCACGAGGCGGGCCCCGGGCGCGGAGAACCGTTCCGTGCAGGCCCGCAGAACGGCCGCAGCGAGGAGATACCCCGTGCCGTGGTCAAGCGCCTGGGCGGGCAACGCGCCAGGCCGGTCCGACGACGGCTCCCGCTCGACGTCCGCGATGCCCGTCGCCGCCTGGACCAGGCTGTCGAAGCCGCGCCGCTCCGCCCACGGCCCACTCCGGCCCCACGCGGACAGCTGCGCGACCACCACGCCCGCGCGCCGCTCGGCCAGGGCGTCGGGCGTGAGCCCGAGCCGGTCGAGCGCGCCGGGACGGTAGCCGGTGACCACCACGTCCGCGCCGGCGAGCAGCTCGTCGAACGTCGCACGGTCCGTCGGCCGGCCCAGGTCGAGCAGCGTCGACCGCTTGCCGAAGCCCGTGTCCGCGTGCAGGTCGGCCAGCTCGGGCAGGCCCGGCGCGTCCACGCGGAGCACGTCCGCGCCGAGCAGAGCGAGCGTACGAGTGGCGACCGGCCCGGCGAGGACCCGGGACAGGTCAAGGACCCGCAAACGCCCACCACGCGCGCGTGGTGCACGATTTCCGAGCCGCTCCCGGTGCACCAACGGCTCGGCCGCGACCACGGCGCCCTGCTCATGAGTGGCCCACTGTGCGCGCGTACGCAGTGCCACCGCGAGCCCGCCCGCGGCGTACACCCGCTCCTCGACGTCGACGGCCCGCAGCTCCGCGAGCGCCCGCTCCACGCCCTCCACCGCGTCGTCCCGCAGCCCGAGCGCAGCGAGCAACGCGCCCCTGTGATGCGGGTAGTTGGCATGCGTACGCACCCACCCGTCCGCCGTACGCCAGAACCGCGACAGCGGCGCGAACGTGCTCGGCTCCCGGCCGTCCACCCGCAGCTGCCGCTCGCTCGTGAACGCCGTCGCCACCGCCCCGTCGTCCACCCGCACGCGCGGCACCGCCCCGCCACCGTCGTCGCACCCCGACGCGTACTCCGCCGCCGCGAGCGAGCACACGGCCACACACGCGCGTGCCGCGTCAAGCACCGGCAGACGGGACGGAAGCAGCCCCGAGAAGCCCCCCTCGTACGTCACGGAGGACAGCAGAGCGGCCGGGCCTTCGAGCGCGGACCAGGCCTGGACGACGGCGGCAGGGTGCGGAGCGTCACCGGAAGACATGCGCCCATGACAGCACAACGCACGGAAACGGGCCGCCCGTTGACCGGACGGCCCGTACCCGAGCGGAAGGGTCAGTCGCGGACCGCGTCCAGGGCGTCCACGATGCCGAAGCCGTAGAAGCCGTTCAGGTTCTCGCCGCCCTCGCAGACCGCGTCGACCTTGCCGTCACCGTCGGGGTCGTACGGCTCGGTCGGGCAGCCCGGGTTGTCCGCCTGCTCCTTGAGGAGGCGCTGCAGCTCGGCCGGGCTCGCCTTCGGGTGCGTGGACTTCAGCAGCGCGGCCACACCGGCGGCGTGCGGCGACGCCATCGAGGTGCCCTGCAGCCAGCCGTACTGGTTCTCCGGCATGGTCGACAGGATCCGCCCGTTCTTCGACGGGTTGTCCGGGATCTGGTACTTGTCGCCGCCCGGCGCCGCGACGTCGATGACGCCCTTGCCGTACGTGGAGTAGTACGACTTGAGGCTCTTGTCGCCGGTCGCGGAGACCGTGACCACGCCCGGCAGCTGCGTCGGGAGGTCGAAGCACTCGCTCGGGTCGATGGTGCGCTCCACCGGCGTCGAGTCGTCCGGCGAGGAGTCGTCCACGATGGCGTCCGAGGCCAGGTCGTGGTTGGAGTTGCCGGCGGAGGCGAGGTTCAGGGTGCCCTTGCGCTGGGCGTACAGCTGGGCCCGGTTGACCGCGTCGACGATGCCCTTCTGGTCCGGGTCGTCCATGCAGTTGTACAGCCACGGGTCCACGTAGTAGCTGTTGTTGGTGATCTCGATGCCCTTGTCGGCGGCGAACACGAAGGCGCAGACCACGCTCTCCGGGTAGAACAGCTCGCTGACCGGGTCGGCCACCTTGATGCCCGCGACCTTCACGCCCGGGGCCACGCCCGCGACCCCGATGCCGTTGCGCGCGGCGGCGATCTCGCCCGCCACGTGCGTGCCGTGGTAGTGGTCAGGCTTCTCCGGCCGCCAGGCGCCCGGCGAGGTGTCCGCCTTGCCGCCGACGCAGTTCGCGGACTGCGAGGCCGAGAAGTTGGGGGCCAGGTCCGGGTGGGTGTCGTCCACGCCGGTGTCGATGACGCCGACCGTCACCTTGTCGCTGCCCGGGTTGATCTTCGCGGCCTTGTCGGCGCCGATCGCCCGCAGGTCCCACTGGTCGGCTTCCATCGGCTCGGCGTCCGCGGCCGCCGCCTTGGTGCTCGCGGCGGGGGCGTCCACATACTGCGGGGCGCCCTCCTCCGTCGTACCGGCCGCCTCCAGCGGGGCCGTACGGGTCGCGCCGGCGGACTGCACACCGCGCGCCTTGCGTATTTCCTTGCCGAAGTCCGGGTTCGCCGAGTGCACGACGATGACGCCGATGCGGTCGTACGCGACCACGACCGTGCCGTCGGCCGCGGCTATCGCCTTCTTCACCGAGGCGATCGTGTCGGAGTCCACCTTCGTGTTCACCACGTAGGCCAACTTCGGGGCGTCCGCGGCCACTTGGGTCTGCTCGCCCTGGGGCGCGGCCGCAGACGCGGAGCCCGGCAGCAGCCCGAGCGTCGCCGTCGAGAGGGCGACGGCCAGAGAGGCCGGCGCGGCGAGGCGGCGGCGTCTGGAGCGCAGATGAGTCATGGGGTCTCCACTTCATCCGTAAACAAAAAGCCCGAACACCAGCCGTGCTCGGGCGTCACTTGGCGCGAAGCCAAGGCCTGAACCTAGCGCCGCCCATCCCTGACCGGCAACGACTTGCCATAGAAAGATGGGGAGTTGAGGTGCAACGGGCGCGCCGCCGTGCGGTTGCGGTTGGGTGAAGCAAGCATCTAACCCCTGTTGGATCACGTGTCGATGGGCCTAGCATCGCCATCCGGCCCGCGTGACCTTCATCACTTGCCAGCGCGAGGTCGAGCCCGCAGACCAACGCACCCGTGTCGCTAGGAGAATCCGTGGCCACCGATGCACCACCACCGTCGAAGGGCGGTTCACAGAACAGTCCGGCGACGCCCACGACGGAGCAGTTCGTCGAGGTGCAGAAGGGTGCGGAATTCGGCGAACTGCGCCGTTCGCACCGTTCTTTCGCCTTCCCGCTGACGATCGCGTTCATCGCCTGGTACCTGCTGTACGTGCTGCTCTCGAACTACGCGGGCGGCTTCATGGGCGCCAAGCTGTTCGGCAACATCAACGTCGCCCTCGTCTTCGGGATCCTGCAGTTCGTCAGCACGTTCGTCATCGCCTGGCTCTACTCGCGGCACGCCGCGAAGAAGCTCGACCCCAAGGCCGAGGCGATCAAGTCCCGTATGGAGGCCGGAGCATGAGCGAGACGACGGTCCAGGCCGCCACCCTCGCGGCGTCCGCGGTCAGCGAGCACCAGCCGCTGATCATCACGCTGTTCGGCCTCTTCGTCGTGGCCACCCTCTTCATCACCGTCTGGGCCGGCCGGCAGACCAAGGACGCCGCCGACTTCTACGCCGGCGGCCGCCAGTTCACCGGCTTCCAGAACGGCCTCGCCATCTCCGGCGACTACATGTCCGCGGCCTCGTTCCTCGGCATCGCCGGCGCCATCGCGCTCTTCGGCTACGACGGCTTCCTGTACTCCATCGGCTTCCTCGTCGCCTGGCTGGTCGCGCTGCTCCTGGTCGCCGAACCGCTGCGCAACTCCGGCCGGTTCACGATGGGCGACGTCCTCGCGTACCGGATGCGGCAGCGCCCCGTCCGTACCGCCGCGGGCGCCTCCACCATCGTCGTGTCGATCTTCTACCTGCTCGCGCAGATGGCCGGCGCGGGCGTCCTCGTCGCGCTGCTGCTCGGCATCACCACCGACGCGGGCAAGATCGGCATCGTCGCCCTCGTCGGCGTCCTGATGATCGTGTACGTGACCATCGGCGGCATGAAGGGCACCACCTGGGTGCAGATGGTCAAGGCCGTGCTGCTGATCGGCGGCACCGTCCTGATCACCTTCCTGATCCTGCTGAAGTTCGGCTTCAACATCTCCGACCTGCTCGGCTCGGCCGCCGAGAACAGCGGCAAGGGCGCGGCGTTCCTGGAGCCCGGCCTCAAGTACGGCGTCACGCCCACCTCGAAGCTGGACTTCATCTCCCTCGGTATCGCCCTGGTCCTGGGCACCGCGGGCCTGCCGCACATCCTGATCCGCTTCTACACGGTGCCCACCGCCAAGGCCGCCCGTAAGTCCGTGAACTGGGCCATCGGCATCATCGGCGCCTTCTACCTGATGACGATCGTCCTCGGCTTCGGCGCCGCGGCCCTGCTCAAGCCGGACGTGATCACCGCGTCCAACAAGGCGGGCAACACGGCGGCGCCGCTCGCGGCCCTGGAGATCGGCGGCGGCGGCGACTCGGCCGGCGGCGCCATCCTGCTCGCCGTGATCTCCGCCGTCGCCTTCGCCACGATCCTCGCGGTGGTGGCCGGACTGACGCTCGCGTCCTCGTCGTCCTTCGCGCACGACATCTACGCCAACGTCATCCGCAAGGGCGAGGCCACCGAGAAGGAAGAGGTCCGCGCGGCCCGCTGGGCGACGGTCGCCATCGGCATCGTCTCCATCGCGCTCGGCGCCCTGGCCCGCGACCTCAACGTCGCAGGCCTCGTCGCCCTCGCCTTCGCGGTCGCCGCCTCGGCCAACCTGCCGACCATCCTCTACAGCCTGTTCTGGAAGCGTTTCACCACCCAGGGCGCCCTGTGGTCGATCTACGGCGGCCTCGCCTCGTCCGTGCTGCTGGTGCTGTTCTCGCCGGTCGTCTCGGGCAAGGAGACATCGATGTTCCCGGCGGTCGACTTCCACTGGTTCCCGCTCGAGAACCCGGGGATCATCTCCATCCCGCTGGGCTTCCTGCTCGGCTGGCTCGGCACGATCCTCTCCAAGGAGGAGCCGGACGCCGGGAAGTACGCGGAGCTCGAGGTCCGCTCCCTCACCGGCACCGGCGCCCACTGAGCCGCACCGCCCGCCGCACCGCCGCGGCCGCGTCGTAGATCCCTACGACGCGGCCGCGCCGCGTCTCGTGGGATCGGGCCCCCTGTTCTTGTCAGCGCCGTCGCGTAGGCTCAGGGATCACGGAACCGGAAAGGGAGGGGGTCGACGTGCTCATCGACACCTACGGCAGAGTGGCCACCGACCTGCGGGTCTCGCTGACCGACAGGTGCAACCTGCGGTGTACGTACTGCATGCCCGAAGAGGGCCTGCAGTGGCTGGCCAAGCCGGACCTCCTCACGGACGACGAGATCGTCCGCCTCATCCGCATCGCCGTCACCCAGCTCGGCGTCACCGAGGTCCGCTTCACCGGCGGCGAGCCCCTGCTCCGCCCCGGACTCGTCGGCATCGTCGAGCGCTGCGCCGCCCTGGAACCGCGCCCCAAGATGTCCCTGACGACCAACGGCATCGGCCTGAAGCGCACGGCCGAAGCCCTCAAGGCCGCAGGCCTGGACCGGGTCAACGTCTCCCTGGACACCCTCAGGCCGGACGTCTTCAAGACCCTCACCCGCCGCGACCGCCACCGCGACGTCCTGGAGGGCATGGCCGCCGCCCGCGAGGCCGGCCTCACCCCGGTCAAGGTCAACTCGGTCCTGATGCCGGGCCTCAACGACGACGAGGCCCCCGACCTCCTCGCCTGGGCCGTGGAGAACGACTACGAGCTCCGCTTCATCGAGCAGATGCCCCTCGACGCCCAGCACGGCTGGAAGCGGGACGGCATGATCACCGCCGGTGACATCCTGGAGTCGCTGCGCACACGCTTCACGCTCACCGAAGAGGGCCAGGAGGAGCGCGGCTCCGCCCCGGCCGAGCGCTGGATCGTGGACGGCGGCCCGCACACCGTCGGCGTCATCGCCTCGGTGACCCGCCCGTTCTGCGCGGCCTGCGACCGCACCCGCCTCACCGCCGACGGCCAGGTCCGCACGTGCCTCTTCGCCACCGAGGAGACCGACCTGCGCGCCGCCCTCCGCTCGGACGGCGAGGACGGCTCGGACGAGACGATCGCCCGGATCTGGAAGCAGGCCATGTGGGGCAAGAAGGCGGGCTCGGGCCTGGACGACCCGTCGTTCCTGCAGCCTTCCCGCCCCATGTCGGCGATCGGCGGCTGACGGACTCACCGGCCGACCGGCTGACGGACTGACCAGCTGACCGGGCCGCAGGGCTTCGCCGGTCAGCCGTCCGCGGTCGACTCCTCCCAGTCCTCCAGGCGTACGACGTCCTTGAGGAACCCGCGCACGCCGAGGAACTTCGACAGGTGCTCGCGGTGCTCGTCACAGGCGAGCCAGGTCTTGCGCCGCTCAGGCGTGTGCAGCTTCGGGTTGTTCCACGCGAGGACCCACACCGCATCGGCACGGCAGCCCTTGGCGGAGCACTGCGGGATGGCGGGGGGGTCGGAAGGCGTACCGGGAAGGCCGGGGAGACCGGGAAGATTCACGCCCCAACCCTAAACAACGCAGAAAAGGCGACGCCGAGCAGCCACGGGGGGAGCTGCCCGGCGTCGGTCTGTCGCTCCGACGGGGGATGCGGAGCGCGTACGAAGTATGTCATGGGGGACCCGGTGCGGTGCACCGGAACAACATGATTGATCTGAGCTTTTCTTGAGCTTTGCTGCCGGCGGGTGTCCGGGCCGCGCCGCGAGCGCCAATCAGCCCTGCCCGCCTGCCCGTTCACGCCTACCGCCGTCGCTCTCCGCGGCCGCCTCCGCCGGGCCCGACTCCTTCTCCGCGTCGGCCTTCGTGTTCTCCGCATCGGCCTTCGTGGTGAGCATCGGCCGCACCGGCGGCGGCACGAAGGTGGAGGGCAGCGAAGGGGCGTTCTCCCGACCGGCGTTGGCGATCACCACCGCGATGTAGGGGAGGAGGATGCCGAGGACGAGCGCGACGATCGCGACGTGCCGCTCGACGTTCCACAGCACCGCCGCGAGGATCACGGAGACCGTGCGCACGGACATGGAGATCACATAGCGGCGCTGCCGGCCGCGCACGTCATCGGCGAGGCCCTGCCGGGCGCCGGTGATCCGGAACACCTCGACGTTCTCGTGCTTCCGCATCACGTCCACCACCCCGCCCGCTGTAACCGGCTCGTCCCAGACTGACCCCTCCACGGTACGCCCGGCCCTTCCGGCCGACGAGACCGGGGCGCTCGTAACCAGCGGGAACGCGCCGCCGTCCCAGGTCCCGGACAATCTCCGAAATGCGCGGTATGCCGGGAGGTCCGAAACTGGGCCTATCTGCTCACCGACCCGTACGAGGAGGCAGCCATGGGCTGGTTGTGGGCGATCATCGTGGGATTCGTGCTCGGGCTTCTCGCCAAGGCGATCCTTCCCGGCAAGCAGCACATGCCGCTGTGGCTGACGACCGTGTTCGGCATCATCGGCGGCGTGGTCGGCAACTCCCTCGCGGCGGGCTTCGGCATCGCCGAGACCCGGGGCATCGACTGGGGCCGGCACGCCCTGCAGGTGGCCGCCGCCGTGGTCCTGGTGTTCCTGGGCGACATGCTCTACCAGGCGGTCCGCGGCAACAAACAGGTCACCTGACTCCACGTACGCGAAAGGGGGCCGGCCCCGACGGGCCGGCCCCCTTCGTCATGCCTGGACCTGGATCAGGCGTCGACGATCTCGATCGCCGCCAGGTTCTTCTTGCCGCGGCGCAGCACCAGCCACCGGCCGTGCAGCAGCTGCTCGCGCCCGGCCACGGCGTCCTCGGCGGCGACCTTCTCGTTGTTCACGTACGCACCGCCCTCCTTCACCGTGCGGCGCGCGGCGGACTTGCTGGCGACGAGGCCGACCTCGGCGAACAGGTCGACGACCGCGCCGAGTTCGGTCACCTTGGCGTGCGGCAGCTCGGAGAGCGCCGCGCTCAGCGTGGCCTCGTCCAGGTCGCCGAGCTCGCCCTGGCCGAAGAGCGCCTTGGATGCGGCGATCACGGCCGCGCACTGGTCGGCGCCGTGCACCAGGGCGGTCAGCTCCTCGGCGAGCGCGCGCTGCGCGGTGCGCGCCTGCGGCCGCTCCTGCGTGACCTGCTCCAGCTCCTCCAGCTCGCTCTGCGACTTGAAGCTGAGGATGCGCATGTACGTCGAGATGTCCCGGTCGTCGACGTTCAGCCAGAACTGGTAGAAGGCGTACGGCGTGGTCATCTCGGGGTCGAGCCAGACCGCGCCGCCCTCGGTCTTGCCGAACTTGGTGCCGTCCGCCTTCGTCATGAGCGGCGTGGCCATGGCGTGCGCCGAGGCCTCCGGCTCCAGGCGGTGGATCAGGTCGAGGCCCGCCGTCAGGTTGCCCCACTGGTCGGAGCCGCCGGACTGCAGCACGCAGCCGTAGCGCCGGTACAGCTCCAGGAAGTCCATGCCCTGCAGGAGCTGGTAGCTGAACTCGGTGTAGCTGATGCCCTGGTCGGACTCCAGGCGGCGGGCCACCGAGTCCTTGGTGAGCATCTTGTTGACCCGGAAGTGCTTGCCGATGTCGCGCAGGAACTCGATGGCGGACATGCCGCCCGTCCAGTCCAGGTTGTTGACCATCGTCGCCGCGTTGTCGCCGGACTCGAAGTCCAGGAACGGGCGGATCTGCGAGCGCACCCGCTCCACCCACAGCGCCACCGTCTCCGGGGAGTTCAGCGTGCGCTCGGCGGTCGGCTTCGGGTCGCCGATCTGGCCCGTGGCGCCGCCGACCAGAGCCAGCGGGCGGTGGCCCGCCTGCTGCAGCCGGCGCATGGTGAGGACCTGCACCAGGTGTCCGACGTGGAGGCTCGGCGCGGTCGGGTCGAAGCCGCAATAGAAGGTGATCGGACCGTCCGCGAGCGCCTTGCGCAGTGCGTCCTCGTCAGTGGACTGCGCGAAAAGTCCGCGCCACTGAAGCTCGTCGACGATGTCCGTCACGATCCCGTGTCTCCTCGAAGCGAAAGGTCGGCCGCAGAAGTGGGCCGCTGGGCTCAGTCTATGGGGGCGGCGCGGTGGGCCCGAACCGGATTCTGCCGGCGGCAGAGGAACGGGAAGGGCGCGCTCCGCGCGGAGCGCACCCTCCCCGTTGGTTCACAAGGTCACACGCCCTTGCTGACCGAGCTCATGTTGAAGTCCGGCACGCGCAGGGCGGGCATCGCGGCCCGCGTGAACCAGTCGCCCCACTCGCGCGGCAGCGTCTTCTCCGTACGGCCCGCCTCCGAGACCCGGCCGAGGAGGCCGACCGGGGACTCGTTGAAGCGGAAGTTGTTGACCTCGCCGACCACCTCGCCGTTCTCCACCAGGTACACGCCGTCCCGGGTGAGGCCGGTGAGCAGCAGCGTGGCCGGGTCGACCTCGCGGATGTACCAGAGGCAGGTCAGGAGCAGCCCGCGCTCGGTGGCCGCGACCATCTCGTCCAGCGACTTCTCGCCGCCGCCCTCCAGGATCAGGTTGTCCACGCCGGGCGCAACGGGAAGTCCCGTCAGGCCCGCGCTGTGCCGGGTGCTCAGGAGGTGCGTGAGCTCGCCGTCGCGCAGCCAGTCCGTGGGGCCGAGCGGCAGCCCGTTGTCGAACACCGAGGAGTCGTCCCCGGAAGCGTGCGCGAGCACGAACGGGGCGGATTCCAGGCCGGGTTCGCGCGGGTCGCTGCGCAGCGTCAACGGCAGCTCGGACAGCTTCTCGCCGACCCGGGTGCCGCCGCCCGGCGTGGAGAACACCGTCCGTCCTTCGGCGGCGTCCCGCGCGCCCGACGACCAGTACTGGTAGATCAGCAGGTCGGCCACGGCGCTCGGCGGCAGCAGCGTCTCGTACCGCCCGGCGGGCAGCTCGATGCGGCGCTCCGCCCAGCCGAGCCGGGTGGCGAGCTCCGTGTCCAGGGCCGCGGGGTCGACGTCCTTGAAGTCCCGCGTGGCCCGGCCCGCCCACGCCGACCGGGTCAGGTCCGGCGACTTGGCGTTCAGCTCCAGGGTGCCGTTCGGCTGGTCGTGCCGGAGCCGCAGCCCTGTGGACGTACCGAGATAGCTGGACGTCAGCTCGTGGTTGGCGAAGCCGTACAGCTCACGTCCGCCTGCACGCGCGCGTGCGAAGGCCTCGCCGAGGGCGGGCGCGAAGTCCGCGAACACGTCGGAGGTGGTCTCGGCGGGCGCCTCGGCGAAGTCGGCGGACACCGTGCCTCCGGAGACCAGCGGCTGCGCGTCCTCGGCGGGCCCGGCCGAGCGCGCGGCGTCCTCCGCGGCCCGCACGAGGTCCTCGAGGTCGGCGGTGGTGACCGCGGCGCGCGAGACGACGCCGGAGGCGGTGCCCTCCTTGCCGTCGACGGTGGCGATCACGGTGAGGGTGCGGCCGCGCGTCACGCCGTTCGTGGTCAGCGCGTTGCCCGCCCAGCGCAGGTTCGCCGTGGACTCCTCGTCGGCGATCACCACACAGCCGTCGGCCCGGGAGAGTTCGAGGGCGCGCTCGACGATCTCGTGCGGCTTGTTCGTACGAGAGCTCACTGACCCGCCTCCTGCGTGGTGTTCAGACTGTGCTTGCCCGGGGGACGACCCCCGGACCCCCAGCCGGGGGCGGTGCGGAATGGGCGCTTCATTGACCCGCCTCCTGCGTGGTGTTCAGGATGTTCACGTTCTGGAAGAGGGCCGACGGGCAGCCGTGGGAGACCGCCGCGACCTGGCCCGGCTGGGCCTTGCCGCAGTTGAACGCGCCGCCCAGGACGTACGTCTCGGGGCCGCCGACCGCGGCCATCGAACCCCAGAAGTCGGTGGTCGTCGCCTGGTACGCGACATCGCGGAGCTGGCCCGCGAGCCGGCCGTTCTCGATCTTGAAGAAGCGCTGGCCGGTGAACTGGAAGTTGTAGCGCTGCATGTCGATGGACCAGGAGCGGTCGCCGATGACGTAGATGCCGCGGTCCACCCCGGCGATCAGCTCGTCCGTGGACGGGCCCTCGGGCGCCGGCTGCAGGGACACGTTCGCCATCCGCTGCACCGGCACATGCGCGGGGGAGTCGGCGTACGCGCAGCCGTTGGACCGCTCGAAGCCGGTGAGCTTCGCGATCCGCCGGTCCAGCTGGTAGCCGACCAGGGTGCCGTCCTTGACCAGGTCCCAGGACTGTCCTGCCACGCCCTCGTCGTCGTACCCGATCGTGGCGAGGCCGTGCTCGGCGGTGCGGTCGCCCGTGACGTTCATGACCTCGGAGCCGTACTTGAGCTTGCCGAGCTGGTCGAACGTCGCGAACGAGGTGCCCGCGTAGGCCGCCTCGTAGCCCAGCGCGCGGTCCAACTCCGTTGCGTGGCCGATCGATTCGTGGATCGTCAGCCACAGGTTGGACGGGTCCACGACCAGGTCGTACGCACCGGGCTCGACGCTCGGCGCGCGCATCTTCTCGGCCAGGAAGCCGGGGATCTGCGCCAGCTCGGAGTCCCAGTCCCACACGTCGCCCGTGAGGTACTCCCAGCCGCGCCCGACCGGCGGCGCGATCGTGCGCATCGAGTCGAACTCGCCGCTCTTCTCGTCCACCGCGACCGCGGTGAGCTGCGGGTGCAGGCGGACCCGCTGCTGGGTGGTGACGGTGCCCGCGGTGTCGGCGTAGAACTTGTTCTCCTGCACCGTGAGCAGCGAGGCGTCCACGTGCGCCACCCCGTGCGCCGCGAGCAGCCGCGCACTCCAGTCGGCGAGCAGCGCGGTCTTCTCCTCGGCCGGCACGTCGAAGGGGTTGATCTCGTACGCGGAGATCCACGTCCGGTCCGCGTGCACCGGCTCGGCGGCCAGCTCCACGCGCTCGTCGGATCCGGCGGCGGCGATCACCTGCGCGGAGAGCTTCGCCATCGCGACGGCCTGGGACGCGACCTTCGCCGCCGCGTCCATCGTCAGATCCACGCCGGAGGCGAAACCCCAACTGCCGCCGTGCACCACGCGCACCGCGTACCCCAGGTCCGTGGTGTCCGACGAGCCGGAGGGTTTGGCGTCCCGCAGCCGCCAGGCCGCACTGCGCACCCGCTCGAAACGGAAGTCCGCGTGCTCGGCGCCCAGGGCGCGGGCGCGGGCGAGCGCCGCGTCGGCGAGCGCCCGCAGCGGCAGCGCGGTGAACGCTGCGTCGATGGAACGTTCCACGAATGTCTCCTGTCGGCTGCTGTCGGTGTCCGTGACCGGTGCCTTCGTTGCCGGTGCGGCCGTCACGGGTGTCCGTAACCGGTTGTGCCGGTGTCCGGTGCGTCCGGTGAGCGGCCGGACGTGTCCGATCATGTCGCGGCGGCCCGTACGGTCGCCAGACCTTTCTGTAGAGACCCGACAGTCACTGCTCCGAGGGGCTGTCGGGGCTCGATTCTCCGTATCGCGGAAGCTACCGATAGTTTGCTGGGGTACCAGACTGCTAGGGAAAGGGTGATCCGTTGAGCCGCTCGGTTCTCGTCACCGGAGGCAACCGGGGCATCGGCCTCGCCATCGCCCGCGCTTTCGCCGACGCCGGCGACAAGGTCGCGATCACATACCGCTCGGGTGAGCCGCCGGAGGGCTTCCTGGCCGTCCGGTGCGACATCACCGACGCCGAGCAGGTGGAGCAGGCCTACAAGGAGATCGAGGAGAAGCACGGTCCCGTGGAGGTCCTCGTCGCCAACGCCGGCGTGACCAAGGACCAGCTCCTCATGCGCATGTCCGAGGAGGACTTCAGCTCCGTCCTCGACACCAACCTCACGGGCGCCTTCCGCGTCGTGAAGCGCGCCAACCGCGGCATGCTGCGCGCCAAGAAGGGCCGCGTCGTGCTGATCTCCTCCGTGGTCGGGCTGCTCGGCTCCGCCGGCCAGGCCAACTACGCCGCGTCCAAGGCCGGCCTCGTCGGCTTCGCGCGCTCCCTGGCCCGTGAGCTCGGCTCGCGCAACATCACGTTCAACGTCGTCGCGCCCGGCTTCGTCGACACCGACATGACGAAGGCGCTCAGCGACGAGCAGCGTCAGAACATCGTCGGCCAGGTGCCGCTCGGCCGTTACGCGCAGCCCGAGGAGATCGCCGCCGCGGTGCGGTTCCTCGCCTCGGACGACGCTTCGTACATCACTGGAGCCGTCATCCCCGTTGACGGCGGATTGGGCATGGGGCACTGACACCGATGACTACCACTGGCGGAATTCTCGAGGGCAAGCGCATCCTCATCACGGGTGTGCTGATGGAGTCCTCCATCGCGTTCCACGCCGCGAAGCTGGCCCAGGAGCAGGGTGCGGAGATCATCCTCACCGCGTTCCCGCGGCCGACGCTGACGGAGCGCATCGCCAAGAAGCTCCCCAAGCCGACGACGGTCCTCGAACTGGACGTCACCAACGACGAGCACCTCGCCGGCCTCGCCGACAAGGTCCGCGCCGACCTGGGCGGCCTCGACGGCGTCGTGCACTCCATCGGTTTCGCGCCGCAGGACGCCCTCGGCGGCAACTTCCTCGACACCCCCTTCGAGTCGGTGTCGACGGCCATGCACGTCTCCGCGTACTCGCTGAAGTCGCTGACCATGGCCTGCAAGCCGCTCATGCAGGACGGCGGCTCGGTGGTCGGCCTGACCTTCGACGCGCAGTTCGCCTGGCCGCAGTACGACTGGATGGGCCCGGCCAAGGCCGCCCTGGAGGCGACCAACCGCTACATGGCGCGCTACCTCGGCCCCGACAACATCCGTTGCAACCTGGTCTCGGCGGGCCCGATCGGCTCCATGGCCGCGAAGTCCATCCCGGGCTTCTCCGACCTGGCCTCGGTGTGGGACACCCGCTCCCCGCTGAACTGGGAGCTCTCCGACCCGGAGCCGGCCGGCAAGGCCATCGTGGCCCTGCTCTCGGACTGGTTCCCGAAGACCACTGGCGAGATCGTCCACGTCGACGGCGGCCTGCACGCCATCGGCGCCTGATCCCTCTCCGTACGACTGGTTACGACTGGTTCGTACGAGGCCGACGCCCCGTTTCCCGCTCCGCGCGGGAGGCGGGGCGTCGCCCGTTCGGCCCCGCCGGCCGGGCGCCCCAGGCCCGAAGTGCGCACGCTGGAAGTCGAGTTCGAGACCGTGACCCGGTCCGGGTTCGAGACCGCTCTCTCCCCCTTGTGGTGCAGCCACGGCAGCCCGAGTGACTTGTCGTAGTACGGCCGAGGAGGTCCTTCCGGTGCGCAGGCCCCACAGTTTGCCCTCGGCGCTCGCCGGGCTGGCCCTGCTGGTCTGCCTTCCGGTGTCCCTTCCCGCGGCGCTCCCCGCGGAGGCCGCCCCTCGATCCGTCTCGCGTCCGGCTTCGGGGTCGGTGGCGCAGCCGCAGCGGCCGTTCGGTGCGACGTGCCGTACGCGTCAGTCCGGCTCGCACGTGGTCGCGTACTGCCACAACCCGTACCCCGAGACCGACCGGGTCGCTCTGCACATCGAGTGCCGCCGCTGGTGGGACATCGACACCGACACCGCGCGGGTGACGGCGGAGCCCGCGATGACGGTGCGGCTCACCGGGCGCTGCTGGAAGGAAGTCGGGTCGGCCTGGGTCAGCCACGAGCGCTGAGGCGTGCTGGGGTCGCGCCCTGCGCGGTGAGCGCGGCGAACGTCAATCCCGAACCCGGCACTGGGTGTTAAGGCGGGACCGGCCTGCAGGCGCAGAACCGTCTCTGGGCGTTGATCCGGAAACCGCCACTACGCGCGCGTGCCGTTCACTTACGCGTGAGTTCCGCCTACGCGTGAGTTCCGCCCTCGTCCTCGTCGAACTTGCCCGTGCGGCACAGGAACGGGTAGCCCGCGGCCTCGGCCGCCGCCGTGTCCGCGTCGCCCTCGCGGATCGCGTCGACGAGCCGCACGTGGTCCATGTTGTTCTCGGGGGTGAGCCGCTCGCCCACATCGTCGCGCAGCCAGGCCCGCAGGACCTCGCCGAGGTCGGCGTACAGCTCGGTCAGGACCTCGTTGTGGCCGGCCGAGACGACGGCCATGTGGAAGGTCGCGTCGGCTTCGATGAACGCGTCCTTGTCCCGCTCCTGCCAGGCCTGCTCACGGCGTTCGAGCAGGGCGTCCAGCTGCTTGAGCTCACGTTCCGTACGGCGCTCGGCGGCGAGCTTCGCCGCGGTCGACTCGAGGGTGGAGCGCAGCTCGGCGATGTGGCGCGGGTCGGCGTCGGCGAACCTGCGGTGCATCACTCCGGCGAGCTCGCTGGTGGCGGCCACATAGGTGCCGGAGCCCTGCCGGATGTCGAGCAGGCCGTTGTGCGCCAGCGCCCGCACCGCCTCCCGCACCGTGTTGCGGGCGACGCCGAGCTGCTCGACCAGCTCCGGCTCGGTGGGGATGCGGCTGCCCACGGGCCACTCGCCGGACGTGATCTGGTTCCGCAGCTCGGTGATGACCTGGTCGGCGAGTGCGGAGCGCCTGGGTGACATCAGAGGCATGGAACTTCCTTCGGAAGGCGGGCGGGCGTCGCAGGGACTCTTGCGGGCGTCGCCGGGATCTTAAGCGGAGCTGCGCCCCGGACCGGGAACCGGGAGGGGGTGGAGCGAGCATTCATCCCATCATTCTATGATGGCTCTCATGCCACGTGAGGAAACCCAGACGAAGACCCAGGCCCCACCGCGTACGACGGAACCGCGGAGTGTGAGCGAACCGCCCACCACGCGCGCGTGGACCCTGCGGCTCGTCGCGGTCGGCCTCGTCCTCGCGGCGCTCAACCTGCGTCCCGCGATCACCAGTCTCGGCGCACTCCTCGAAGAGGTGCGGGACGGCCTCGGCATGAGCGGCACCGTCGCCGGCGTGCTGACGTCCGTGCCGCCGCTGTGCTTCGCCATCTTCGGTGTGATGACGCCGAAGCTCACCCGCCGCTTCGGCCCGGCCGCCGTGGTGTGCGCCGGCATGGCCGCGATCGCCACGGGTCTCGCGGTGCGCCCCTTCGCGGGCAGCACCCCGGCCTTCCTGGCCGCGAGCGCACTCGCCCTCATGGGCATCGCGGTCAGCAACATCCTGATGCCGGTGATCGTGAAGCGCTGGTTCCCGGACCGCGTGGCCACCATGACCGGCCTGTACTCGATGGCGCTCTCCCTCGGCACGTCCTTCGCGGCCGCGGCCACCGTGCCGCTCACCAGTGCGCTCGGGGGCAAGTGGCAGACCGGGCTCGGCCTCTGGGCGCTGGTCGCCGCCCTGGCCGTACTGCCGTGGCTGTTCGTGGTGCGTGAGCGGCGTACGACCGCCTCCGCCGCGCCCGCCGCTCCCGCCGCCGAGAAGGCCGAGGCCCGGACGGGTCAGGAGGACCAGGCCGCTGCCGCCGCCGAGCAGCGCGAGGCCGCGCCCGCACTGCCCATCGCCCGTAGCCGCACCGCCTGGGCGCTGGCCGTCTACTTCGGGCTCCAGGCCACCGGTGCGTACATCACGATGGGCTGGATGCCGCAGATCTTCCGGGACGCGGGCGTTCCGGCCTCCACCGCGGGCGTGCTGCTCGCCGTGACCATGGCGATGGGCGTCCCGCTCGCCTTCGTCATCCCGCGCGTGGCCGGCCGGCTGCGCAACCAGGGCCCGATCGCCGCCGTCCTCGGCACCTGCGGACTCATCGGGTACGCGGGCCTCTTCCTCGCCCCGGCCGCCGGCGCGTGGGTGTGGGCGCTGGTCCTCGGTGTCTCCAACTGCTCCTTCCCGCTGGCGCTCACCATGGTCGGCATGCGCGCGGGCACGGGTGCGGGCGTCGCCAAGCTGTCGGCGTTCGCGCAGAGCACCGGCTATCTGCTCTCCATCCCCGGGCCGCTGCTCATCGGCGTGCTCTACCAGCACAGCGGCGGCTGGGGCCTGCCCATCGCGCTCATGGCGGGCCTGATGGTGCCGCAGATCGCCGTCGGCATCCTCGCGGGCCGCAACCGCACGGTCGAGGCGGAGCTGGCCGCACGCGGGGCAGCCGCCGCGAAGACCGCCTGAGGTCGCGAAGGCCGCCTGAGCTGCGGACGGCCTGAGGCGCGGAGTCTCAGGCACGGAGCTTCAGGCACGGACGTCCTACGGGCCCCGGAGAGGTCGGCACCCACCACGTGCCGCACCCTTCCGGGGCCCTGTGCATCGCGCACCCCGCTGCGAGCAGACCGGGCAAAGGGTGCGAGACTTGGCGGCATGCCCGTCCTCGAACCGAACCCGCCGAACGGCCAGAAGAAGCTCCTCGCCGTGCTCGGCGCGATGCTGGCCATCACCGTCCTCATCGGCATCGTCGCGTCCGTCGCCTCACCCTGAGCGACGCCGCCGGCGCTGCCCCCGGTGCCGTCCTCGGCGCCATCCCCTAGGGGACAGGTATCAGGGGTAAGTGGGTGGATCACCGGATGGGTCCGGGCCTCCGCAGTCCGTAGGTTCGTGGTGTGCCGCGAAGGAGCGGCGCAGCACCCGAACCGCGGAGGCGAGCGACATGCCGGCACCGGCGCACCCCCGAGCCACCCCGGAGCGACGCGGCCGGAGCGCGGCCGAGCTGCCCTGGTGGGCCCTCGTACTGCCCACGGTCGCCTTCGCCGTGCTGCTCTCCCTCGTGCTCGACCCCTCCGACGCACACGCGGTATCCGGCCGGATCCCGTTCCTGGACGTACTGGCACAGCTCAGACAGGCTCTGCCGTTCTGATCCGATCCGACCGCGCTCCGACCGCGAACCGGAACCGGGCCGAAGGTGATGTTCCGATTCGCTTCGCCTGCCGGTCACCCATGCGTGCGGAGCATGTCAACTACCTGCGCCCTACGGCGCGTTTCGTGCGAAGCTGGGACGCATGAGCGTCGATACACCCCGCAGGATTGTCCTCCTTCGGCATGCGAAGGCCGACTGGCCCCAGGTGTCCGACCACGAGCGGCCGCTGGCGGAGCGCGGTCGCCAGGACGCCCCGGTGGCCGGCCGCAAGCTGGCCGATTCCGGCATCGGCTTCGACCTGGCCATCTGCTCGACCGCGGCACGGACCCGAGAGACCTGGAAGCTCGCCGTCCACGAGCTGCCGCGCCGCCCGAAGACCGTCTACGAAGAGCGCGTGTACGAAGCCTCGCCCGGCGAGCTGATCGCCGTGCTCAACGAAGTGCAGGACGATTTCTCCGACATCATCCTCATCGGGCACAACCCCGGAGTGCAGGGCCTCGCAGACGTTCTCGCCGGCTCGTCCGAGGGCGACGCCCAGGTCCGCATGAACCGGCGCGGCTTCCCGACCTCCGCCTTCGCCATCCTGTCGTACACCGGTTCCTGGAAGGGCCTGGAGCCCGGCACCGCGACACTGCTCGACTACTGGGCGCCGCACGAGTAACTCCCGCCCCGAGGCGCACCGTTCACGGCCGTTCACGACAGAAGGGCCCGGCACGAAACC
>NZ_JASCIQ010000013.1 GCF_029968035.1 Streptomyces cavernicola
GGGGGGCGGCCCTCCCCGGACTCCCGGACCCCGGATTCCCGGATCGGGACCCCCGGCTCCCTCCCCGCCCCTTCCCGAAAGACCTGCGGTCGGCTTCGGGGGCTCCGCCCCCGGGCCCCGGCCGTTGTCCGGCTGAAGCGCCGTCGTGGCTGGTCGCGCAGTTCCCCGCGCCCCTGACGGCGCCGGAAACCCCATCGGAGGGGACCTGGCCTCAGTATTCCGGACAAAGGCGCGCATGGTCCCATCCACAGGAGTACGGGCCGACTACGCGCAGGGTCCCGCCAGTTCGAGCGACCCGGCGGGACCCTGTCCCTGGTTGGCCCTGTACGCACAGGGCACGTCTCGTCAGCGCGTCGTGTAGCCGCCGTTGAGGAAGATCGTCTGGCCGTTGGCCCACCAGCCGTCGGTGAGCAGGTGGCGGACCCAGGGAACGATGTCCTCGATCTTCGTCAGATCCCCGTTCATCGCCGAGGACCGGTGGTACGCGATGGAACCCTCGTCCTCGGCCGGGTAGAAGAACGGCGTGTCCATCGGTCCGGGCGCGATGTTGTTGACCGACACGTTCCGGCCGAACAGCTCCTTCGAAAGGGCCCGCGTGAAGTGCTCGACCGGTGCCTTGCTGCCCGCGTACGAGGAGTACAGGCCGGTGTAGGCGGCGAGCAGCGAGGTCAGCACGGTGATGATCTTGCCGCCGTCCTCGATGCGCCGGGCGGCCTCGCGCATCACGAAGAACGCGGCCTTGGAGTTGACCGCGAACATCCGGTCGTACTCCTCCTCCGTGATCTCCGTGAACGGCTTCTTCAGGACCATCCCTGCGGTGTTGACGCTGAAGTCGAGCTTCCCGTACCTCCGTACGACCTCGTCGAAGACCCGCTCCACCTCGGGGACGCGGGTGAGGTCGGCCTGGACGGTGAAGGCCTGGCCGGGGCCCGCGTTGATCTGGTCGGCGACGTCCTCGGCCTTGGCGCGCGAGGAGTCGCTGTTGTAGTGGACCGCGACGAGTGCGCCCTCCGCGCCGAGCGTGGTGCTGATGAGCCCGCCGAGATTGCGGGACGCGCCGCCGACGAAGGCGACCTTGCCGTCGAGTGTCCTGTCCGGGGTGCTGACCATGACGGGCCCTCCTGAGCGATTCCTGACGTGTCACGTCACGGCTGCTCCGGGACGCCGGGCATCCGCGACGCCCCCAGCCTCGCCCCGCGGACCCGCCCCGATCTTGAACGTTCCGCTCAGCTCTGGAACGAACCACTCGTTCGTACGCGGTGGTCGAAATGGTCGAGTTGTTCGAGCTGGTCGAGTCGTTCGAGCTGGTCCGCCAGGTCGGCGAGGTCGGCGGCGTGCAGGTCGAAGCCGTCCGAGGAGGTGGGCGGGTCGCCGACGGGGCGGGCGACGTATGCGGTGCGCAGGCCGAGCTTCTGCGCCCCGCGCAGATCCCAGGCGTGGGCGGCGACCATGAGCAGCCGCTCGGGCGGCAGTCCGGCGACGGTGACGGCCAGTCGGTAGACCGCAGGGTCCGGCTTGTACGTGCGGGCTTCCTCGGCGGACAGCGCCTGGTGCCAGCGCAGTCCCGCGTGGGCGTTGAGTCCGAGGAGCGCCGTCCGGCTCGCGTTGGAGAGTCCGATCAGCGGGAACCGTTCGGCGAGCCGGGCGAGCCCTGCCGCGGTGTCGGGCCACGGCGGCAACCGGCGAGCTGACAGGGCGAGGGCCGCCACCGCGGCCGGGTCGTCGACTCCGGTGGCCTCGGCGACCAGCCGGGCGGCTTCCAGGTCGAGGGCGTCGCTCGGGGCGTAGGGCCGGACGCCGTCGGCCATGCGGCGTTGCTCGTGGTCGATGTGCTGCTGCCACAGCGCCAACAGCTCCTCGACCCTGGACTCGTCGAGCGCGGGGTCGAGTTCACGCACGCCGGCCCGGATGCCGGCGGGTTCGTCGACGAGCGTGCCGAGCACGTCGAACACCACGGCGTCGATCTCTGGCTTTGACATGGGAGAGGTCTCCTGGACGAAGCAGGGGCGTAGGAGCGGCACCTGTCCGAACGCACCTGGACGGGCTCAGGATTCCCGAACCGCGTTGCCTGATCCGGGTAGTTGGGGAAGCCAGGGCCTGTTCGGGAACCCGGGACCCGGAGGAGACGCCCTAGGCGGAACCGTCGCGCAGCATGCGCGGCGTGGCCCCCTCGTACCGGCGCATCGTGCGCGTCAGATGGCTCTGGTCGGCGAAGCCGGACTCGGTCGCGATGTCCGCGATCGGCCGGTCCGTACGCGTCAGTTGGCGGCGCGCGTGGTCGAGGCGGCGCAGCGTCACGTACCGGTGCGGGGACTCGCCCGTCGACTCGCGGAACGCCCGCGTGAAGTGGGACTCGCTGACCCCGGCCACCGCGGCGAGCTCCGCGAGCGTGACCTTCCCGGCGAGGTTGGCGTGGACGAAGTCGACGACCTCGGCGAGCCGCCGCGGCGAAAGCCCGCCCGCCCGCGCCCCGGGCGCACGCCCCTGCCCGGCCAGGCGCAGCACCACCGCGGCCGCCGCCTGCACGAGCGACTGCGCGTACAGGGTGTCGGCCGGTCCGGGGCTGCCGTACTCGTCGACCAGGCGCTCCAGGAGCAGCCGCAGCAGCGGATCCGTGAAGTGGAAGTGCGGCGCCAGCTCCACGGGGCCGCTCGCCCCGCCCTCGACGGCCAGCTTCTCCAGCCACACCGGGTCGATGCCGAGCAGCATCAGCTCCACGTCGTCCCGCCAGCGCGGGCGCGCGGCCCAGCCCGCCGGGTTGATCAGCGCCTCCCCGGCGTGGAACCGCTCCCGCCGCGCGGTGCCGTCCGCCGACCAGCGCAGATCCGCCGGGCGTCCGGTGTGCACGACCAGTACGTGTACGGGCGGGCCCACGGGCGCGGGCGTCACGTCGGACGTTCCGGCCGCCCGCTCCACCGCGCGCTCGGCCACCGCGTGCCCGAGGTCGCCGCCGCTGCTGTGCAGACACCGCAGATGGGGCTTGATGTGCGAAACGCTCACCGGTCCAGTATCCGCCCGCCCCCTGCCGCCCCGAAACCGGAACGGAGAACCGCGCCTCATCAGCAGGGAACCGTGAACCTGAAGACGGCTTCAGGTGCCTTCAGGAGGGCTTCAGCTTCATTGCGCGACATTGGTGCCCGTCAACAGGGAACGACAGGGGAGGAACCTCATGAAGCGCAAGATCGTCATCGCCACCGTCGTAGCAGCGGCCCTCGTGGGCGGCGGCTCCGCGCTCGCCTTCGCCGGCGGCGACGACGAGGCCGGGCGTTCCGAGGCCCGTGCGGAGCAGAGCAGCTCCCAGGTCACGCTGCAGGACGACGACCGGGACGACGACCGTGACGACCGCCGCGACGACGACCGCCGCGACGACGACCGCGACGAAGCCCGCCCCGCCGACGCGAAGCTCACCGCCGCCCAGGCCGTCGAGGCCGCGCTCAAGCACCAGGCGGGCACCGCGGTCTCCGCCGAACTCGACGAAGAGGACGGAGACGACAGCGACGGCAACGGAAGCGACGGCAAGAACGAGCGCCTCGCCTGGGAGGTCGACATCCTCGGCCAGGGCGACGCCTGGCACACCGTCCACCTCGACGCCGTCACCGGCAAGATCCTCGGCACGGAGACCGAGAACGAGCGCGACGACGCCCGCGAGGCCCGTACGGCCCTGAAGGGCGCGACCGCCGACGCCGCGCAGGCCGCGAAGAACGCCGCGGCGAAGGGATTCGTCACCTCGATCGACCTGGACGACGACGGCCGCCCCGGCCACACCTCCGAGGGCTGGGAGATCGAGACCGCCGACGCCGCGGGCAAGGACAGCGACTGGAACGTCGACGTACGCACCGGCAAGCTCACCGCCGACCACGACGACCGCCACGACCACGACGACAACGACGGTGACGACAACGGCCGCGACGACAACGGCCGCGACGACGACTGACCGTTCAGCCCCCAGTACCAGAAGAGGAGTTGTGCGGGAACAAAGCGGAAGAGTTCCGTGAGAATGACGGCACATCCGGTACGGGGCTCACTCGACTGGGCCTATAGTCGGTCGCATGGCCCAGAAGGTAATTACGACATACGTGGACGACCTGACCGGCGAAGAGTCGGAGCAAATCGCCACGCACAGCATTCTCGTCGACGGTGCGGGTGTGGAAATCGACCTCACCGACGAGAACTACGAGAAGCTGCTCGAACTGCTCAACCCCTATCTGCACGCGGACGGCGCCCGCAGAATCCGCGGCGGCTCCAAGCCGAAGGGGAAGCGCAAGCCGGCCGGCGGAAAGTCCGACGACTCGTCGGCGATCAGGGCCTGGGCAAGGGAGAACGGGTACGAGGTGAGCGAGCGCGGCCGCGTCCCCGCCGCGGTCCGCGAAGCCTACGAATCCGCCCGCTGAACCAACCGATTTCAAGGGAGTGCCGCCACCAGTGGCGGCACTCCTTTTCGTATGCGCGGACGAGCCGCGCACCCGTTCGCATACCCGTGGGAAAGCCGGAGTTCACCAACTCCAGGACCCCCGAAGCCATTCGGGAATCACCCAAGGCCGCACACCCGGTAATGAACCGGTCGAGTCGCCCGCGCTTCAGTCGAGTTCGATACGCGAAGGGCTCTGCGCCGCATCCCGCACCCGCGCCTCGGCCACGGCCCGTACGACGCATTCGTACTCGTGATACGGAAGCGTCATCGTGAGTCCGAAGAGGATGCCCCACGCCACGTCGGATTCCTCCAACGTGCCGGGAATGTCGGTGCGGTAGAGCTCGCGGCCGAGATGCGCGGTGGGGAGTTCCCGGGGTGCGGGCGACTCGGCGTACCGGTCAAGGGCGCGGCCCGCGCAGTCGAGGAACGTCCCGTAGCGGGCCTCGCCCAAGATCTCTTCCAGCTGGCGCAGTTGTGCGTGGGCCGCGCGGATCCGCAGGGGCCAGCGGCGGCTGGGGCCGAAGCGCTCTTCGAGCACGGTGGTGAGCGTGATCTGCTGAAAGAGCGTGTCGAGAAGGTCGTTGCTCATGATCCGCATGTTCCGGGGCGTGATCGGGAACGCGGCGAGGCGCACCGCTCCGAGCGTCCGACGACACCCGATTGGCATGACACGCCTGCTGCCGGCATGTCACGCCCGCCGCCGGCGTGACACGGCCGCCGCGACCGACAGGCAGCGGCGGCGGCGCAGTTGTGCGGCGCGAGGCGGCTCAGGCGGGCAGCGCGCCCTCGACGGCGACGATCAACTCCTGGGCGTCCGGCTCCGTCTGGGGCGAGAAGCGCGCAACGACCCGGCCCTCCGGGGCGATCAGGAACTTCTCGAAGTTCCAGCGGATGTCCCCGCTGTGCCCCTCGGCGTCGGCCGTGCCCACGAGGTCCGCGTAGAGCGGGTGCCGGCCGGGGCCGTTGACGTCGGTCTTCTCGGTCAGCGGGAACGTCACGCCGTACGTCGCCGAGCAGAACGTGGCGATCTCCTCGGCGCTGCCCGGCTCCTGGCCCATGAACTGGTTGCAGGGCACGCCGAGGACGGTGAACCCGCGCGGCCCGTACTGCTCCTGGAGCTTCTCCAGGCCCGCGTACTGCGGCGTGAGGCCGCACTTGGAGGCGACGTTGACGACCAGGACGGCCTTGCCGCGGTACTGCGCGAGGTTCGCGGGGCCGCCCTGCAGGGCGTCGATCTCCACGTCGTGGATGGACATGCTGCTCCTTGTGTCCTGTGCGGTATCGGATCAGTGGCTGTGCTCGCCGATTGTCCCTCGCGCGGTGGCGGCCGCGACGACCGCCGCCGGGACTGAGAGATCTCCGACGGCGGCCGCGGGACGCCGGGCGCGCGGCGCTCCCCGCCGCGGCCCCCGGCGCGCGCCGTCCTCGCCGGCGGCGGGGTGCGCGGGAGTTCACCCCATGCGGAACGTGCCGGCGGGACGGGCCGGAGCCGCGGCCGATGTCGGCATGGCACGGATCCGGCAGCCGGGCCCAGTTCTGGGCTGCTGCGGATCGTAGGCCCGAGGCGGCGGCCGTGCCCAGCACCCGCACGTCCTGCCTGGCCGGGCGGCGTGGGCGCGGCGGCGGGCGGCGCAGGGCGGGGCGGTGCAGGGCGGTGCACGGGCCCCGTACCGCAGGGGGACGGGCGGTGGAGACGAGTCGAACGAAGTTCGTTACCGGGGGTAGGCCGAGCGGATCGCTTGTTATACGGTCTGTCTAACAAGCGGGTGGCGCGATCCTGTCGCCCGTGGCACCGAGGCGTCCGCGCGCGCCGGCGGACCGCGCCAGGGACGGCGCGCGGCCCCGCACCGGCACGCCGGAGCGCCGCCCGTGCGCCCCGTACCCCCACGTACCGAGCACACGTACCGCGCAACCGGAAGCAGCACTCGGCAAGCACCCCAGCACCCCCTCAGCACCCTGCAAAGCACCACACCCGACACGCTCGACGCGAGGAGCCGCAGCATGGCTGGCAGCATCATCGGTTCACCGGCACACACCGGATCGCCGTCGCAAGGAACGTCGCAAGGACCGTCGTCCCCCGACTCCGACGTCGCGCAGCGCCTCCTCGACTCCTCGGCGACGCTGTCGTACGACCCGGCCACCGAGGTCGACTGGGAGACGCCGCTCGACAAGGACTTCCACGGCGCGAGCCCGGAGTGGAGCACCCTCTACGGCACCGCGTACTGGCGGGAGTTGAGCGAGGAGCTGCGCAAGGAGCTGACCCGGCAGGAGGCCGCGTCCGTCGCGAGCACCGGCATCTGGTTCGAGATGATCCTGCAGCAGATGATGCTGCGCGACATGTACGCCAAGGACCCCACCGACGCACGCTTCCAGTGGGCCCTGACCGAGATCGCCGACGAGTGCCGGCACTCCATCATGTTCGCCCGCGGCGCGAAGAAGCTCGGCGCGCCCGCGTACCGGCCGAAGCGGGCCGTCGTCGAACTGGGCCGCGCCTTCAAGACGATCGCGTTCGGCGAGGCCGCGTACGCCGCGATCCTCGTCGCCGAAGAGGTCCTCGACGTGATGCAGCGCGACTGGATGCGCGACGAACGCGTCGTGCCGTTCGTGCGCACCATCAACAACATCCATGTCGTCGAGGAGTCCCGGCACATGAAGTTCGCCCGCGACGAGACGCGCAGGCGCCTCGCCGAGGCCGGACCCGTGCGCCGCCAGATCAACGCCCTGGTCATCGCCATCGCCTCGTACATCATCGTCAGCAGCATGGTGAACGACGACGTCTACCGGCACGCCGGGCTCGACCGGGAGCGGGCCGTCAAGGAGGCCAGGGCCAACGAGCACCACAAGTCGATGATGCGGGCGAGCTGTTCGGGCCTCATGGAGTTCCTCGCCTCCTGCCGCCTGCTCACCAAGCCGGCCCTGGCCTTCTACAAGCGCGCCAACCTCGTCTGAGCCGACCGGCCGCCCTCCCGAGATGAACGACGCGTACCACCGAGCAGACCTGAGCGGATTCGAGCTGACCAGATGACCTACGCCATCACCCAGACCTGCTGCAGCGACGCCACCTGCGTCGCCGTGTGCCCGGTCAACTGCATCCACCCCACCCCGGAGGAGCGGGCCTTCGGCAGCACCGAGATGCTGCACATCGACCCGAAGGCCTGCATCGACTGCGGCGCCTGCGCCGACGCCTGCCCGGTGGACGCGATCTTCCCGGTGGACAGCCTGTTCCCGTCCCAGCGGGAGTACGCGCGGATCAACGCCGCGTACTACGAGGAGCGCGAGCCCGAACCGGCCGTCGACGGGCCGAACTTCCACGCCTGGGGCGAGCCGACGTTCGAGCGCAGCCTGCCCTCCGACTTCGGGCCGATCCGCGTCGCCGTCGTCGGCACCGGGCCCGCCGGGATGTACGCGGCCGAGGATCTGCTCCTGCACACCAACGCCGAGGTCACCCTGATCGACCGGCTGCCCGTCGCGGGCGGGCTCGTGCGGTACGGGGTGGCGCCTGACCACCCGCGCACCAAGAAGGTCTCGGAGACGTTCGCCCGGTTCCACGACCACCCGCGGGTCCGGATGGCGCTCGGCATCGAGGTGGGCCGCGAGGTCACCACCGAGGAGATCGCCGCCCACCACGACGCCGTGATCTACGCGGTGGGCGCCTCCGCAGACCGTCAACTCGGCATCCCCGGCGAGGAGTTGACCGGAAGTATCGCCGCGGCCGCGTTCGTCGCCTGGTACAACGGCCACCCCGACACCGCCCCGGACGCCGTCGACCTGAACGCCGAGCGTGTGGTCGTCGTCGGCAACGGCAACGTCGCCCTCGACGTCGCCCGTATCCTCGTCGCCGACCCGGACGAGCTCGCCCGCACCGACATCGCCGACCACGCACTCGCCGCGCTGCGCACGAGCAAGGTCCGCGAGGTCGTGCTCCTCGGGCGGCGCGGCCCCGAGCACGCCGCGTACACCAAGTCGGAACTGCTCGCCCTCAAGCACCTGCCCGGCGTGGAGTTGGTCGTCGACGACGAGGACCCGCGCACCGCGGCGGCTGTCGACGCGGCCGTCGACGCGGCCGGGTCGCAGGGCAAGGCCGCTCTGCTCGCCGACGTCCGCCGCCGCACCACCGACTGGTCGGCCGCACCCGCCGCCGGACGCCGGATCGTCCTCCGCTTCCACTCGGAGCCGGTCGAGGCGACGGGCGAGACCGAGGTGCGGGGCGTACGCGTCTCCCAACAGGCCGACGGGGAACGGGAGATCGCGGCAGGGATGCTGCTGCGCGCCGTCGGCTACCGGGGCGTCGCCGTACCGGGGCTGCCCTTCGACGAGACCACCGGCGCCGTTCCGCACGAGCGCGGACGCGTGCGGGGGATGCCGGGGGCGTACGTCGTCGGCTGGATCAAGCGCGGCCCGTCCGGCGGGATCGGCGCCAACCGGACCTGCGCGGCCGAGACCGTCGGCACGCTGCTCGCCGACGCCGTGGCCGCCGCGCTGCCCGCGCCGAGCGGCACGCCCAAGGCGTTCCAGCGCCTCGCGCGCAGCCGCAACCGCCGCCTCGTGGACGCGCGCGGGCAGGCGGCGATCGACCGCGCGGAGATCGCCCGCGGCCGCCCCGACGGGCGCCCACGGGCGAAGCTGACGACGGTCGCGGAGCTGGTGTCGGCGGCGCGTGGCAGTCGGTGGTCGCTGACCCGATGAGGCGAGCCCGCCTCGCGTAGGGGCAGCCCGGGGGCAATGTGACGGCGCACCGTGACATCACATCTGCAGCCCCATCCCCACCGGCCGCCGGCGGTCTCCCGACTCGACGGACGTCCAGAAGGACACGAGGGCGGCGGCCGTCTCCGCGGGGAACTCCACCTGGGGCGAATGGCTGCCGCCGGCGATCACGGTGCGGCGCGCGCCGAGCCGCGTCGCCATCGCGTCCTGCCACGTCACCGGCCAGGCGTAGTCCTCACTCCCGGAGACCACGTGCACGGGCAGACCTGCGGCGGCCAGCGCGTCCACGCGATCGGGTTCGACGAGAAGCTGGCGGCCTGCGGCCAGGAGTTGCCGCGGGTCCGTCCCGAACCAGCGCCGCCGCAGGAACTCCTCGACGTCCTGCGGGAGTTCGCCGTACCGCTCGATGCGGTGCAGCTCCTGCCACACCGTTTCCATGCCGACCGCGGGCAGTGCGCCGAGCAGGTGCTGAAGGCGGACCTGCTGCTCGGGGCAGACCGCTGCCGGGCCGGATGCGAGCAACGTCAACGAGGCCCAGGGGCAGGGCGCGGGCGCGACGTCCAGTACGGCGGCCCGGCCGATGAGGCCGCCGAGGGAGTGGCCGAGCAGATGGACGGCCGGGTGCGGTGCGCCGGCCGTGAGCGCAAGGGTCTGAGCCATCACATCGGCGGCCAACTCCCGCTGGGCGTACGCCGATTCGCTGCCGGGCCCGTCGCTCTCGTACTGCCCTCTCCCGTCCACCGCGACGGCCCGGAACCCGGCGGAGGCCAGCGGGGCGAGCAGCGGCAGGAAGTCCTCCTTGCTGCCGATGAAACCGGGCATCAGCAGCACGGTTCCCTGTTCCGAAGTGCCGGGCAGGGGGCGCGCGTCCAGGACCGCGAACGTGCCGCGAGCTGTGTTCAGGCTGTGCGCACGGCAGTTGGGCGCAAGGGCCAGGCTTGGGGGGCGACTCATGCGCGGAGCGTACGACGCGCGGGCCACCGCCCCCAACCGGCGTCAACACCGCCCTGGCCCGCCCCTCGAACGCGCTACCCGATCAGGCCGCGGTCGTCAGGGTGCGACCGAGCTTGCGCACGTCGCCGAGGTACGCGACGACGGCCGGCTCCCGCTGCCAGCGTTGCAGCGAACGGGAGTACAGGCGGAGGTAGTCGACGCCGCGCGCGGACTGCAGGCGGGTGAACAGGCCCAGGGACTCGCGTCCGAGGCGCAGGCTCTGGTCGAGGTCGCCGCGCTGGGCGTGCGCGGAGGCGAGCATCGAAAGCCGGATCCCGCGGGAGCGGGCGAACGCGTCGCCGGGCATGGCACCTTGGGCCTGCCAGGCGAAGACCGCCCTGGGGTTGCCGAGGTCCCGGAAGAGCTCGACCGCGTCGGTGACGATGCGCTGCCGGTTGAAGAACTCGATCCACGCCAGGTCGGAGCCGCGGCCCCCACCGTCCTCGGCCTGCTCCTGCAAGTGCTCGGACCGGGCGAGGCAGCCGGACGCGGACCGGGCGTCACCGGAGCGGGCGTGCGCCCGAGCTTCGATGAGCTTGGCGAAGCCGCGCACCCGCGGGTCGGCGTCGGGGACCCGCTCGTACGCCCCCTGCGCCATGTCGATCGCCTGGGAGGCGAAGCCGCGCATCAGGGCCTGCATCGCCATGGTGGTGAGGATGTACGCCCCCAGGCCCTCGTCGCCGGCGGCGCGGGCGAGCCGGAGGGCCTGGATGTAGTGGCGCTGGGCGGCCTGGTGCTCTCCCGCGTCGAACGCGGTCCAGCCCGCCAGCCGCGCCATCTGAGAGGTCACCGAGAAGAGTTCACGCCCGATGGCGTCGGTGTAGCGGCCGCGCAGCAACGGCGAGACACGCTCGTCGAGATACGCGGTGATCGAACGCGACTTGGTGGCCGCACCGCCGAAACGGGAGTCCCAGCGGCGGGCCGAATCGGCGACCTCCCGCAACTCCTCGATGTGCGCCCTCCCGACGGGGAGGCGGCCGCCCGGCGCGAGCACGGGCTCGGCGGCCATCGCCCCGGCCGCCGGGAGGCCGCCTGACGCCGGCTCGGCCGGGCTGACCAGCCAGCGGGTGACGGGTTCGGAGAACGCCGAGGCCGCGAAGGGCGTGGCGGCCAGAAAGTTCCGTCGGTTCAAGGTGCTCCAATACGTAGTCATCTCGCTGAGCGCCTGCGGCTGTTCACGGGGGAAGCGCAGTCCGGCGTCCAGGTCCTCTCCGCCGGCGTTTCCCGACCGTCGGAGCCGGCCACAACCTTCCATGCCGATGTCCGCGAGCCCGACCGGCCTGCCGAGGCGTTCGGCGAGAACCACACAAATGAGGTCGGGCACCGGCCAGCGTGGACGCATGCCCCGGCGGCACCAGTTGGCGACCGACGTGTGCGTGTAGTCGCTGTGGACGCCACGCTCGGTGCACAACTGGTTGAGGCGATGGGCGAAGCCCTTGCGGCTGATGCCGCATTCCCCGATGAGGGCCTCCAGCCGGAGGTTCTCCGGCCGGGCGCCCCTCTTGGCTTCGGCCCCCGTGAGCGGTGTGGACATGCGGGCCACCTCCTCCGCGGTTCCCGCGGGCGCTGCGGCCCTCGGCTCCAACTCAAGTGTAGGGCCGGGGAGTTGACGTGAGCCCGCCCCGCAATTCGTGAGCCTCCCTGTGAGCCCTGTGCCTGGTTCGGCCGGCTTGCTCTTCTGATGACAGAGCAGAACCGGAAGGAGGAACGGATCATGGCTGAACCGGAATTCGAGTGCGGAGGCCGCCCTCGCGAGGGCCGTGCCACGGTCGGGCGGGCCAGGAGGGGAGCCTCGTCGCGGCCACGCTGCTTCCCTCGCCGGACCGTGGCGCTGGTGGCGGCGTTCACACCCGTGGTGGAGCAACTCCCGGTGCCCTGGTACGTGATCGTCGGAATCCTGGCGGGCCTCGGCGCCCTCTGCGGACGCTGCGGGTGCGGGTCAACAGGCCAGGAGGCCGACTGCTTCACGGAACCCGCCCGGCCCCGCAGTTCAACCACGTTGCCGCGCACGGAAAGCCCCCGATAAAGTCATCGACGTGACTGCCGGGTCGGCCATGTGCCACAGACGAGTCGGGTTCCCGGCCCCGGCTTGAGCGCGAGGCGGGCACGAGCCCCGCCCCCATCCTCCGCGTCCCTCGTTTCCCGTACGTAATTCCCGTATGTACGGGAATCCCCCGTCCAGTCCCAGCACTACGCCTTCCTCGTCCCCGAGGAGCAGTTCGACGGCATGATCGCCCGCCTCGAAACCGTCGGCGTCACCTACTACGCCGATCCGGGCCACACCCAACCCGCCCAGATCAACCGCCTGTTCGGCGGCCGCGGCGCCTACTTCGACGACCCCGACGGCCACAACATGGAGATCATGACGCGGCCTTGCGTGCGGCCGTAGGGGGCGGTTCGGCGGGGGCGAATGAGCGGCGGGCCTGGTTTCAGCCCGCCAAGATCCCCGCGACAACCTCCCGCACAGCCCCCGGCTGCGGCCGCGCGCCTGTCCGGTCCGCAAAGAGCAAATGCCCCGTACCGACGACGGCCGGCGCCAGCATCCGCACATCGGCGCCGGCCGTCAGCCGGCCGAGGTCGCGTTCGGCGGCGAGGTAGGCCGCGAACATCGTCGTGGCCTCGGTGAGGAGGGGGACGCCCGTCGGCGTGGTCCGGCGCAGCCGTGCCCGCAGGGCGTCGCGTGACGTGACGAGCCCGACCATCGCCACGGCCACCGAGCCGAACAGCTCCGCCAGTTCCTCGGCGACGTTGTCGACCACCGTGCCCGTCCCTGCCGCCGCGCACAGCGCCTCGGACCGCGCCTCCAGGCGGCGGACGCGGTCGAGGACGAGGTCGGCGAGGAACGCGTCGAAGTCCTCGAAGTGGCGGTGCAGGACGCCCTTCGCGCACCCCGCCTCCGTGGTGACGGCCCGGCTGGTCAGAGCGTTGGGCCCGTCCCGCAGCAGTACCCGCTCCGCCGCGTCGAAGAGCTGCTCGCGTACGTCGCGGATGGCGACCCCTGTCGGCACCGTGGAGACCTCTTTCGCTGCTCGGTCTGAGTGAACCCTGGGCGAGCCCTTGGTGAGTGGGCATGTGCCCACTACAGTGGGCGCATGCCCACTGTACCCTCGGGTCCCTCTGCTCGCCCGGCCTGCGAATCCGCCCAACTCCGGCAGGCCGCCCGCTCGTTCGGCATGGACGCCGCCCGCTACGACCGCAGCAGACCCCGCTATCCGCAGGCTCTCGTCGACCGCCTCGCGGGTACGACGGCGCGTGACGCTCCCGGCGGTGACGGCCCGCGCGTGCTCGACGTCGGCTGCGGCACCGGCATCGTCGCCCGCCAGCTCACCGACGCCGGCTGCCGCGTCCTCGGCGTCGATGTGGACGCGCGTATGGCCGAGCTCGCGCGCGCGGCGGGTGTCGAGGTCGAGGTGGCCGCCTTCGAGTCCTGGGACCCGGCGGGCCGCCGCTTCGACGCCGTGGTCTCCGGGCAGACCTGGCACTGGCTGGACCCCGCCGCGGCCGCGGCCGTCGCCGCCCGCGCGCTCCTGCCGGGCGGTCGGCTCGCCGTGTTCTGGAACGTCCCCGAGCTGCCGCCTGAGGTGACCCGCGCCCTGGGCGCCGCCTATCGGCGCGTGGCCCCCGACGCCCCGTTCCGCCTCGGCGACGCCACGGCCCGCGCGGTGGACGGGTACCAGCACCTCCTCGACGCCGCCGCCGAAGGCATCCGCGCCGGCGGCGACTTCACCGCCCCCGAGGAGTGGCGGCACGACTGGGAGCACACGTACACCCGCGACGCCTGGCTGGACCAGATGCCCACCCACGGCACCCTCACCCGGCTCGCGCCCGAGCAGGTGCGGGAGGTCCTCGACGAGGTCGGCGCCGCCGTCGACGCGCTCGGCGGCTCGTTCACGGTGCCGTACGCGACCCTCACCGTGACCGCAACTCGCCGCGCCTGACGGCCAGTTGGGGGTGACGGGCTAGAGCTGGCGCAAGTAGTCCCGCAGGGTGCGCGCGACCTGGGCCATCAGCGCCTCCGCGCCCGGCTGGGCCTGCGCGGGCACCCGGGACTCCGTGAGCACCGCGACCGCGAAGGCCTGACCGTCGGAGTGCTCCACCACGCCGATCTCGTGCCGCAGATTGAGCAGCGTTGCCGTCTTCGACGACCAGGTCGTCGCATCGGAGGCGAAGTCCGGGGAGAGCCGCTGCCGCAGCACGTTGTGCGCGAGCAGCTCCCGCAGCCGCGCCGCCGACTCGGCCGGGATCCGCGACGGCCGCCACAGGGCCTGCAGCAGGTCCACGTACGCGCGTGCGCTGCCGTTGCTGGCGTGCGTGATGTCGAGCTGCGGCACTCGATGGCTGCTCCCGCCCGTGCCCGAGTCGATCGCGAGGGCGTGCGCGAGATGCGCCTGCGCGGCGTCGAACCGCTCGGCCGGAGTGTCGGCGAGCTCGCGCATGCTGTGCCGTACGGTGATGCCGCTGATCCCGAACTCGCCCAGGAGTCCGGCCACTTGGTCCGGCGGTGTGAGGTCGAAAAGTGCCTCGGCGGCCGCGCTGTCGCTGAGACACGTACTGAGGTACAGGAGGTCGTCGACCGCGATCCGCACGGGATGCCGGAAGCGGCTGATGCCCGTGGGGCCCGGCGTCGTGACGCGCCCCGGCCGGACGCCGAGGGGCGTCGAGCCGTCGAGTTCGCCGCGCCGGATGCGTTCCACCGTGGCCAACGCGAGCGCCACCTTGACGAGGGACGACGACGGCAGCGGCGTGTCCGGCTCGATCCCCAGCTCCGCGCCCGTATCCAGATCGCGTACGAGCATGCGGGCGCGCAGACCGCCCTCGTCGAGCAACTCCCGCATCTCGCGCAGGAGTTTCTCGGGGCTGTTCATGAGGTGACCTCGTACGTCGGTGCCGATTCGGGGCGTCCGCCGACAGGAGTGAGGGAGGGCGTGGCGGCGGTGAGGCAGCGGGCTATCGCGTCGCCCAACTGCTCCTGCATCTGCTGCGGCCGCTCATCCGCGGCGGCCGTGAGGGCGAAGCCGCGTACCAGGCTCGCCTCGCCCAACGGCCGCCAGCGCAGGCCGAGTTCGGCGGCCTGGGCGGGTGAACAGACCAACAGGTCGCGCGAGCACAGGACTTCAGCGGCGGCCGTCGGCAGGTCCGCGCCCACGGCGAGCTGCGCGGGCCGCAGGCCGACCGCGTCGCGCAGCCGGGTCAGCGGATCGCGGATGTGCGGCACGTCGTCCTCCGGCTGCACCCACACCCGGCGGGCCGGACCGGCACCCGTACGCCCCACACGCAGCGTCTCCAGATACACGCGCCGCACCCCGGGGTCCGCGGCCGCGGCCACGCCGAGCGGCACCGACCAGGTGGCGTCCCGCTCCGGCACGGCGAGCAGCGCGGCCCGCACCTGCTGGGCGTGGAGCAGGTCGCTGCGCTCGGCGGGACCGGCGACGCGCAGGTCGAGCGTGACGCCGTGCCCGCGCGCCTCGGCCACCAGACGGGCCAGATTGGCGGCGGGGCAGATTCCGGGCACCGCGAGCCGCCACGGTTTGCGGCGCGCCGCCTCCGCCTCGTGCAGCAGCACATCGGCCGCCTGCACGAGGCGGCGCGCGGCGGGCAGCATGTCCCGGCCGAACGGCGTGAGCAGCGCGCGCCGCGCCGTCCGCTCGAACAGCCGCTCCCCGAAGTGCTCTTCGAGCGCCGCCACCCGTCGGCTGGCCACCGGCTGCGAAAGGCGCGCGGCCGCCGCGCCCACGGTGAAACTTCCGCACTCGCTCACGGCGATGAACGCCCGGCACGCCCCCACGAGATCCACGGACCGGACCCTATGCGAGATCGGCATGGAATCGCACGGGAACGTATTGGACCGCATGGCAGGGCGCCGGTGAGAGTCACCCCATGACCCCTTCACCTTCACCGCACACTCGTTTACGGCACACCATGCACCGCGCGGCCCTCGCACTCGCCGCGCTCGTCCTCGTACCCCTCACGGCCTGCGGCGGCCAGGACGAGACGCCGAAGAAGGGCGGAGCGACACCGGCCTCGGCGGCCGGGAAGGCCACCCCTAAGGCGACCGACAAGACCGGCAACCCTCAACAGGCCGCCGCAGCAAAGAAGTTCAAGCAGCTGGAGCGCAGGTACGACGCCCGCGTCGGTGTCTACGCGATCGACACCGGAACCGGCCGCGAGGTCGCGTACAACGACCGCGAACGCTTCTCGTACGCCTCCACGTTCAAGGCCCTCGCCGCGGGCGCGGTGCTGCGCAAGCACGACGACCGGGGCATGGAGCGCCTGGTCCGCTATGAGAAGAGCGACCTGGTCGACGCGTCCCCCGTCACCGAGAAGCACGTCGAGACCGGCATGACCCTGCGCGAACTCTGCGACGCGGCCGTCCGCTACAGCGACAACACCGCCGCCAACCTGCTCCTCGAAGACCTGGGCGGCCCCAAGGGGCTCGACGGCCTCCTTGAGGAGCTCGGCGACGACGTGACGCGGATGGAGCGCGACGAGCCGGGCCTCAGCGTCTGGGACCCGGACAGCGACCGCGACACCACCAGCCCCCGCGCCTTCGCCGAGGACCTGCGCGCCTATGTGCTCGGCGACGCCCTCGGCAAGCGTGACCGCGCCCAGCTGACGAAGTGGCTGCGCACCAACGTCACCGGGGCCGAGCTCATCCCTGCCGGCCTGCCCGAGGGCTGGGTCGTCGGCGACAAGAGCGGCATGGGCAGCAACTACGGCATCCGCAACGACATCGCGGTGGTGTGGCGCCCGGACGAGGCCCCGCTCGTCGTCGCCGTCCTGACCAACCGGACCGAGGAAGCCGCCGAGCACGAGAACGCCCTGGTCGCCGACGCGGCCGCGGTGGTCGCGGGCGCGCTGAAGTAGGCAGCTACTCGGAGTACGCGCAGGTCAGTTCCGCGCGCACGGTCTTCCCCGCGCCCTCCCCGTCCCGTACGACGGAGAGGCTGCGCGACAGGGCCTGTACGAGGGTGATGCCGCGGCCGCCCTCCGCGGTGGGGGAGGGCGGCGCGAGCTGCGGGCGGCCGGGGCCGTGGTCGTGCACCTCGACGACCAGGCGGTCCCGGCTGTCGAGGGAGAGGCGGAGCCGGCAGGAGCCCTCGCCGTACCGCGTCGCGTTGGTGACCAGCTCCGACACCACGAGGACGGCGCTGCCCGGATCGGCACCGTACGGCGGTCGGCCGGGCCCGCGGGCGGCGAGGAACAGGCGGGTCAACTGCCGTGCTCTGTGGGCGGAGTTGGGCTGCTGCGGCAGGTGGTACTCGACGCGTGCGGTGCGGCGCCGGTTGCGCCCTGGGGCGCGCATGTCGGTCACTCCCTCTCGGTGGGTCGGCCGCGCACGTCACGAGCCGTCGAGGGCGTCCGCGCCGTGACGGCGGCGTTCGGACGGTCTGTCGTCTCTCCTTCCCGCTCTCCTTCCCGCGGCGGCGGACCCCGAACCGGCCTCGACTGGCGGAATCAGCCGCCGGTCGCGTTTGGTTCCGGGCGGTCCGGCGGGACGGTGTGGAGGAGGCGCTGAAGGGATGGGCTCATGGCTGGAGTACAACGGCGAACCGTGCTCGCCGCGCTCGGCGGTACGGTCGCGGTGGGCGGCACGACGGGCGCGCAGGCGCCCACGGCGACCGCAGCGCACCCGACGACGGAGACCACGGCACAGGCGTCCACGGGGCCCGCAGCCCGAGGCGCGGCGGGCCCGTCCCGGCGAGCGGGCGCGGCGCGCCGCACCCGGCCTGTCGACGACCGGATCGACGCCCTCCTCGCACGGATGACGGTCGAGGAGAAACTGGGCCAACTCCAGCAGCTCTCCTGGGCGTTCGCCACCGGGCCGGGGAATCCGGACAACAAAAAGGTCGAGAACGCGGCCCGCGCCGGACGCCTCGGCTCGGTCCTCAACATGTTCGGGGCCGAGGAGAGCAACCGGCTGCAGCGCATCGCCGTCGAGGAGTCCCGGCTCGGCATTCCGCTCCTCTTCGGGCTCGACGTGATCCACGGCTGCCTGACCACGTTCCCCGTCCCGCTCGCCCAGGCCGCGAGCTTCGACCCGGCGGTGGCCGAGCGGGACGGCGAGGTGTCGGCGCAGGAGGCCCGCTCCAACGGCGTGCACTGGACGTTCTCGCCGATGATGGACGTGACGCACGAGCCGCGCTGGGGCCGGATCGCCGAGAGCTGCGGCGAAGACCCGTACCTCACCGCCCGGTTCGCCGCCGCCAAGGTCCGTGGCTACCAGGGCGAGGACCTCTCCGCGCCCGACCGCGTCGCCGCCTGCGCCAAGCACTTCGCCGCGTACGGGGGAGCCGAGGGCGGCCGCGACTACAACACCGTGGACGTGTCCGAGTCCCGCCTCCGCAACCTCTATCTGCCGCCGTTCCGGGCCGCGTTGGACGCCGGGGCGGCCACCGTGATGGCCGCGTTCAACACCGTCAGCGGCGTACCGGCGCACGGCAACGGCCACCTCCTCACCGAGATCCTCAAGGAGGAGTGGGAGTTCGACGGGGTGGTGGTGAGCGACTGGAACGGCGTGCAGGAGCTGATCGCCCACGGCTTCGCCGCCGACCCCGCGGACGCCGCCCGACTCGCCCTGGACGCGGGCCTCGACCTGGAGATGGTCAGCACCACCCTCGCCGACCACGGCAAGCAGCTCCTCAAGGAGTGCCGCATCCCGCAGGAGCGCCTCGACGACGCGGTGACCCGTGTCCTCCTCCTCAAGTCGGCCCTCGGCCTCTTCGACCGGCCGTACGTGAAGGAGGCGGCGGCCGTCGCCGCGCCCACCAAGCAGACGCGCGCGGCCGCACGCGCGGCGGCCGCCCGCTCGATGGTGCTCCTGAAGAACGACAAGGGCACGCTGCCCCTCGACAAGGCGGCCGCGAGCATCGCCGTCGTCGGCCCCTTCGCCGACTCCGCCGACCTGCTCGGCACCTGGACGTTCCCCCTGGCACAGGAGAAGTTCCGCTCGGGGAAGGTGCTCGACGCGGTCCGTGAAGCGGCGGGCGGAGCCGAGGTGACGTACGCGCGGGGTGTCGATCCGGCGGGCGAGGACACCTCGGGCATCGGCGAGGCCGTCGCGGCGGCGGAGGCGGCCGAGGTCACGATCGTCGTCGTCGGAGAGCCGCCGGCGATCAGCGGCGAGGCCGCCGTGCGCAGCGAACTCGGCCTGCCCGGCGGCCAGGAGAAGCTGATCGAGGCGATCGCGGAGACCGGCAGGCCGTTCGTCGTCGTCCTCGTCAACGGCCGCCCCCTGACCATCGGCGACTGGCTGGACGAGGCGCCCGCCGTCCTCGAAGCCTGGCACCCCGGAATCGAGGCGGGGCACGCGATCGCCGACGTGCTCTTCGGCACCGTCGGCCCCGGCGGCAAGCTGCCCGTATCGTTCCCGCGCAGCGTCGGCCAGCTCCCCGTGCACTACAACCACGAGAGCACGGGCCGCCCGTACGCGGCGGACAACAAGTACACCTCCAAGTACCTGGACCTCCCGCCCGGCCCGCAGTTCCCCTTCGGCCACGGCCTGGGCTACACCACCTTCGCGGTCGGCGGGCCCCGCCTCAGCACGACGAGGATCGACGCGGACGCGCTGCACCGGGGCGACACCGTCGAGGTCGCCGTGGCCGTCCGCAACACCGGCAAGCGCACCGGGGACGAGGTCGTGCAGCTCTACGTCCACGACCTCGCGGCGAGCATCGCCCAACCCGTCCGCCGCCTACGGGGGTTCCGCCGCGTCACCCTCGAACCGGGCGAGAGCCGGACCGTCCGCTTCCGCCTCGGCGCGGAGGACCTGGGCTTCTGGACCAACGACCCCAAGGGCGAACTGCGCGTGGAACCGGGCCCGATCGATGTGTATGCGGGCAACACCTCGACGACGAAGGCGAAGGCGACGCTGACGATCGGCTAGCAGGGCGCGGCAGGGCGCGCCGGGTGTGGTCGGAGCACATACCCAGGCGTGTCCGTATGGGGGGTGTCAGAGGCTCATGTGATGTTGAGGGCATGGCACTTGACGCGACAGGCGGAGCAGGCGGAGCAGACGGAGCAGGCGGAGCGGGCGCGGGCCGACGCCGCGTGGAGCACGCGCGCGTGGCGGCGGACGGGCAGGAGGAGGGCGAGTCCGAGCTCGGGTCGGGCACGGGCCTGACCGTGGCGACCGCCGCGTTCCTCTTCCTCGTCCTGCGGCTCTTCGCGGTCTCGCACTACGACTGGCACACCGCCTTCGCCGTCCTGCACACCATCGACCTCAACGACAGCGTCGGCATCGTCCTGGGCACGGTGATGGCCGACTCGCTCGCCGCGACGGTGTTCCTCGCCCTGCTCGTCCCGGTCGCCGTGCTCCGCCTCGTCGTCGCGTACCGAAAGTCGAGCGAGCCCCAACAGGGCGTCCTGGAAAGACACTTGCACCACAGGCACGACCTGGCGGGGTTCGTGCTCCTGGTCATCGCCCTGGTCGCCGTCGGCGTGTACGTGGTCTCGTTCCACGCCTGGTGGCTGCCCCCGGTCGTGGCGGCCGTCTGCGCGCTGTACCTGGGCATCGGGTACGGGCTGCGCGCGGGCGGCAGGCTGCGTCGCGCGGCGCTGTGGTCGACGCGCCACCTCGGCGCGCTGATCGTCCTCGCCCTGCTCCTCGGCGCCGCGACGGTGCGTACGCCCTGGGTGCCGTTGGAGCGCATCGAGCTGCGCGGCGGGGAGGTGCTGCGGGGGTACGTGATGCAGGCCGAGCCCGGATTCCTCAAGGTGCTCACCGCGCGGGACCGGGAGTTCCTCATCCTGTCGGACGGTTCGGTCGCCTCGCGGGAGGAGGTGCCGGGCGGGCACTGAGGCCCATCTGCCCGCCCCCGCACGGCAGTTCAGCGCATCCGGGCCGGCCGTGGATCGACCGGCGTGAGCACCCCGAGGCGGTCCTCGACTGCCTGGGCCGCGTCCAGGCACAGGTCCTCGCGGAACGCCCGGCCCACGATCTGGACCCCGGCGGGCACCCCGTCGACGAGCCCGGTCGGCACGGCCACGCCCGGCACACCGACGAAACTGGTCGCGGTGCACATCCGCATGCCCAGGGCCACCCGGTCCCGGCCCGCGGCGTCCCGCGACTCCAGGCCCGGCTCGACCGGCGGCTCGGTGAAGACGGGCCCGAGCAGCAGCGGGTACGCGTCGAGGAACTCGGCCCAACTGCGCCGGATGTTCAGCCATGTGCCCATCAGCTTCATCAACTCGGGGACGCTCGCGGGCTCGGTCCGGTCCATCGCCAGCTGGATGTAGCGGTCGCCGCCCTCGCCGAGCAGGGTCCGCACCACCGGCCAGGCGGCCGAGAACTCGGTCAGCGTGATCCGCCCGTACGCGTCCAGCGCCTCGTCGAGACGCGGCGCGTCCTGCACCTCGCGGACGTCGTACCCGGCGTCGCGCAGCGCGTCCGCCGCGCGCTCCACGGCCGCCCGGATCGCCGGGTGCACACCCTGCCCGCCCGGGTCGGCGACCACCGCCACCTTCACGGGGCCGGGCAGCGCCGGGCCGTACGCGGGCACCGGCAGTGCCCGGGGATCGCGCGGGTCGGCCCCGGCCAACACCTCGTACGCGCCGCGCAGATCCCGCACGCTGCGCGCGAGGGGGCCGTCGACGACGAGGTTCTGCGAGGCCGGGCCCGGATCGTCCGGGCCGGCCATCCGGTGGTCGGCGGGGAAGCGGCCCGACGTCGGCTTGAGCCCGGCCACCCCGCAGAACTGGGCGGGGATGCGGATCGAGCCGCCGGAGTCGTTGCCGAGGCCGAGGGCCGCCATGCCGGTGGCGACGGCCACGCCGTCCCCGCCGCTCGTGCCGCCCGGAGTGACCTCCGGGTCCCACGGGTTGCGGGTCTCGCCGAACAGCTCGCTGCGCGGGTGCATGCCCGCGAGGATCAGCGTCGGCATGTTGCTGTGCCCGATCGGGACGGCGCCCGCCGCGCGCAGCCGGGCCACCGGGGGAGCGTCGGCCTGTGCGACCAGGTCGCGGAAGCGCGGCGTCCCGTACGTCGTGGGCACGCCCTCGATCGCCGTCGTCTCCTTGACCGTGAACGGCACGCCCGCCAGGGGCCCGAGCTCCTCGCCCGCCGCCCGGCGCCGGTCGAGCTCCGCGGCGGACTCGCGGGCCCGCTCGGCCAGGAGCTGGGTCACGGCGTTCACCTGCGGGTCGGCCTCGGCGATGCGCTCCAGGTGGCTGTCGACCAGCTCGACGGCCGAGATCCGCCCGTCCCGTACGGCCGCGGCCTGTTCGGTGGCGGTCATGCGCCAGAGGGGATCGCGTGCCGGGAGTGGGGGTGTGTGCATGACGGCCCTTCCAGTTCTTTCCGATGCGCCTGCTCCGGCGTTCCGATGCGCTTGCATCGGAACGGGATGAACAGTAACCGATGAACCGATGCGCCTGCATCGAATAAACTCGGCGGAAGTCGAAGCCGAAGTCGAAGCCGAAGTCGCAGCCGACCGAAGCAGGAGCGAGAGGACGCGTATGCCCAAGCAGGTGGACCACGAGGGGCGACGCCGGCAGATCGCCGAGGCCGTCTGCCTGCTCGCGGACGAACGCGGCCTGGAGGGCGTCACGTTGCGCGACGTCGCCGAGCGGGCGCAGGTCTCCATGGGGGCCGTGCAGCGCTGCTTCCGCACGAAGGAGGAGATGCTCACCTTCACCCTCGGGCACGTCGGCGAGCGCGTCACCGAACGCGTGGGGGCCCGGCTGCGCAGCAGCCCCGCGCAGTCGGCGGGCACCGCACTCGGCCACGCGGCCACCGAGGTCGCGCTGCTGCGCCCCGAGCACCGCACCGAGGCGCGCGTGTGGCTCGCGTTCGTCGCGCAGGCCGCCGTCAGCGAGACGCTCGCGGCGACGCTGCGCGCCAACTACGCTGCTCTGCAGGACCTGTTCAGCCGGCTCATCGCGGAGGCGTCCGGGCGGCGCCACGCGTCCGCGGGCCCGCCCCCGGACGCGGAGCTCGCCGCCCGCACCCTGCTTGCCCTGACGGACGGCCTCACCGCGCACGTCCTGATCGGCCACCTCACGCCGAGCCAGGCCCACGGAGTCCTGCACGACCACCTCGAAAGAATGATCGGCCCCGACCGATGAGTTCTGCCGGGGGCCGCAGTCATAGATCCGAGAACAGCGAACCGAGACCCGAGGCAGCGAGGAACCTGAAGATGCGCACCCTGATCAGCACCGCTTTCGTCTCCCTCGACGGCGTCGTGGAGGCGCCCGGCGGCGAGCCCGGCTACCGCAACTCCGGCTGGACCTTCAAGGACATGGAGTTCCTGCCGGAGGCGTACGAGATCAAGGGCCGGGAGGAGAAGGAGGCCTCCGCGCTCCTATTCGGCCGCACGAGCTACGAGGCGTTCAGCCCGGTGTGGCCCGACATGGAGGAGTTCGCGGACTACAAGCCGATGCCGAAGTACGTCGTCTCCACCACCCTCACCGAGGGCGACCTGGTGACGAACTGGGGCGAGACGACGATCCTGCGTTCGCTCGACGACGTCGCGGCCCTGAAGGAGACCGAGGGCGGCCCGATCCTCATGCACGGCAGCGCCACCCTGAACCGGGCCCTCTCCGACGCCGGACTCATCGACCGCTACCACCTGCTCGTGTTCCCGCTGCTGCTCGGCGCGGGCAAGCGGCTCTTCAGCGAGACCGACAAGGACGCGCAGAAGCTGAAGCTCCTCGAGCACGAGGCGTACGCCAACGGCATCCAGCTGAACGTCTTCGATGTCGTGCGCTGACGGCTGACGGCTGACGGCTGAGAGCTGACGGCCGACCAGCTGCCCCGTCACCCCCGGGTCACACGCCGACCGATCCGTCGATGCGTTCGCGGATCAGGTCGGCGTGGCCGTTGTGGCGGGCGTACTCCTCGATCATGTGGATGATCACCCAGCGCAGCGAGACCGTGCCCCGCCAGGCGTCGTGCCCCTCCACATCGAGATGCGGCGCCTCGGCCGCCAGTGCCTGTGCGAAGGCCACCTCGGAGTGCCAGGCCGACCAGGACGCGGCGACGGCCTCCGGCCCGGACTCCGCCCCGTCGAAGTCCCCCTCGGGAACCTCCGGGGACGAGAAGCGCAGCTCGACGTCCTGCCCGGCGAGCACGGCGCGGAACCAGCGGCGCTCCACATCGGCCAGGTGCCGTACGAGGCCGAGCAGCGAGAGCGAGGACGGCGGCACCGACCGCTGGACCAACTCGGGCCCCAATCCTGCGCACTTGAGCTGCAGGGTGGCGCGCTGCGCGTCGAGCACCGACGTGAGCAGGGCCCGCTCGTCACCCGTCGACGGGCCGCCGAACCGGCCCTCGCTGTCGGCTCCGGCGGCCAGCTCGACGCGCCGCTCGGGAATCCTCATCCGCTCAGCCCAGGGCCCGTACGGCCGTGAGCGCACGGTCCGCGTGGGCGCTCATGCGGAACTCGCTGCGGACCACCTCGACGACGCGGCGCTGCACGTCGATCACGAACGTGGCCCGCTTCGTCGGAAGCAGGGCCAAACCGCGCGCCACCCCGAAACGTTCGCGCACGACGCCCTCCGGGTCCGAGAGCAGCGGGAAGCCGAGCGAGTGCCTGTCGGCGAACTCCTGCTGCCGCGCCACCCCGTCCGAGCTGATGCCGACCGGCTGCGCGCCCGCGCCCGCGAACTCGGCGGCCAGGTCGCGGAAGTGGCAGGCCTCCGCAGTGCAGCCGGGCGTCAGGGCGGCCGGGTAGAAGAACAGCACCACCGGGCCCGCGGCGAGCAGGCCCGAGAGCGAGGTGGGCTGCCCCTGCTCGTCCGGAAGCGTGAAGTCCTCGACCACAGCGCCGACTTCGAGCCGCTGCCCGCGCCGGCCGCCCGCCTGCTCGCTCTGCCCGCTCATACGGCGGCCTCCGTGGACCGGGCCACGCTGCGCGCCCACAGGATCAGCGACGCCTGCATCGGCACGCGCGCGTACGCGGCGTTTCGCAGCGGCGCGGGGCGCTTGCGCCAGTCCACCGCCATCTGCACGTTGGCGGGCGGCACCCCGGCGCCGGCCAGGAGACCGGCGAGCAGCAAGGGGGAGCGTGGCGTCCGGGATGTCCTCCCGGTGGCGGGAGTTGGGGGCGTACGCACAGGGGCCTCCGCGGCAGGGGATGACGGCGGGGCGGGAAGTGTGCCGCCGCGCCGCGATGTTACTGGAGCGTATCGGCGTGGCCGCTGCCAGGGAACCCCGGACTGCCACGAGAGAGCCGACCTGCCCGCGCGCCCCCGGGCTCCCCGCTGATCGCCCGTGCCCCCGTGCACAGCCCCTGCAGCAGGTCGCCGCCCGAGCTGTGACCGACGGCGAGCAGGGCGTTCAGCGGGGGCGCGAGGTCGGCGCCGGTGGCCGCGGCGCGGAGGACCCGGGCCGCCTGGTCGATGCAGTGGCCGTCGGCCGCGTGCCGCAGCAGGGCCGCCGAGACCAGGGAGGTGTACGAGGAGGCGCGCGCGGCCAGAGCCGTCAACTCGGCTGCCCAGGACGGGGGTTGAGGGGCCGCGTGGGCGGCGAGGAGCAGGCCGCAGAGGAAGTCGTCCCCGGACGGGGTGAGGCCGGGGCCGAGGCCGAGGAGAGCCGTTGCCGCCTCGCGCAGGACATGCGCGGGAGCGCCCGCCAGCGCCCGCGCGGTCCGCGCCGCCGCAGGCCGCACCTCCGCCGGGAGCGGGCGCGGCGGCGCGAGGCGGGCGAGCGCGGCGAGGGCCGGGCCCGGTGGGGTGTCCTGGGCGCGGGGCGGTGCCCAGGACACCTCGGCCGTCAGGCACAGCGGCCCCACGGCGAGCCGGCCGCCGCCCACCCGGCCGCTGCGGCCGACGCCGAGCCCCGCGAAGGGCTCCGCGCCCGCGCCCGCAGGCAGGACGACGGCGGCCGGCACCCGCACCGCGTCGTACGCCACGAGCGCCAGCGGCGCGCTGCTGCCCCGCACGAGCAGATACAGCGCGCCGCGCGTCGCGGCCACCACGCGGGCGGGACGAGGCGGCCCCAGCACATCGGCGGCGGCGAGGGAGGATGCCGCGCAGTGCGGAGCCGCTGGGCTCACGCCGGGACGCCCCCGGCCGGAACCAGCTCCTCCCCGGCCGGGACCGGGAACGCCTCAAGTGCCTTGCGGAAGCACTCCAGCGGTGCGTGCGTGAGGCCCGCGCCGATCTGGCCGATGCCCGGCTCGCGGTGCGAGATGCCGGTCGTGACGATCGGGACGATGCCCGTGTCCAGGACGGCCCGTACGTCGATGCCGACCGGGGCACCGATCCCGCCGAGCATCGGCAGGCGGTACGCCTCGTGCCGGGTCAGCGTGATGCGGGCCATGTCCCGGGTGATGCGCAGCGCCTCCTCCACGGTGCCGCCGACGAACCCGGTGATCGCGGGGGCCGCCGCGAGCGCGAAGCCGCCGAGCCCGTACGTCTCCGCGATCGCGCTGTCGCCGATGTCCGGGTTGGCGTCGTCGGGCCCGTACCCGGCGAAGTACATGCCGCGGATGTGGGTCGCGGGCGCGGTGAACCAGGCGTCGCCGAGACCGCCGACGCGGATGCCGACCTCGACGCCGTTGCGCGCGAAGGCCGTCACGAGCGTCGAGTCCGGCACGCCGGCGGCCGCGGACGTGGCGAGTTTGGCCGCCGCCATCGAGAAGTTGAGGAACCAGTAGTGGTTGTCGGCCAGGAAGTCGATGACCTCGGGGCCGTCCGCCGTACGGGACAGGGGCGCGGCCAGCTCGCGGAGCAGCAGCATGGACGCGGCCGTGTTGCGGCTGTGGCACTCGTCGCCCATCTGCAGCGCCTGGGCGGTGACCGTGCGCAGGTCGACCCCGTCCGGCAGGGCCTTCAACGCCTCGCGCAGGGCGGGCGCCAGCGTCCCGCCCATCCAGCGCAGGCGGTCCATCACGTCGTCGCCGAGCGCCCCGTACCGCAGACAGCGGCCCGCGCCCTCGTTGAGATTGGAGTAGGAGCGGCGGCCGGTGGCCGGGTCCTCGACGACGAGGAGCGGCATCGACGGCGAGGTGATGCCGCCCATCGGGCCGACCGCGTCGTGGTGGTGGCACGGCTCGAAGTCGATCGCACCCGAGTCCGCCAGGCGTTCGGCGGCCTCCGGGGTGTCCGCCCAGCCTTCGAGCAGCGCCGCCCCGATGACGCCCGCCCGCATCGGCCCGCACATCCGCTCCCAGGTGATGGGCGGCCCGGCGTGCAGGAGCAGCCGCCGGCCGCTCACCCGGTCGTCCAGGACGGGCAGGGCCTCCCGCGCGGGCAGCACGTCCCGCCACACCGGGCGGACGGCGAGGAGCCGGGACACCGCCTCCGCGTTGGCGGCCTCCACGCGCGCGTGCGCCGTGAGTTGGGCCAGCTTCCACGCGAGCTCCGGGTCGCCCGAGGCGGGCGGCCGCCAGTCGAGCGCCGTGACGTCGGCGCCCGCGGTCCTGGGCACCTCGGCGAAATCGGGCACGCCGACGGCGGCGATGTGGGCGGGCGCCGCACCGAGCAGCGCTTCGACCGTGACTGTGCTCATGCGTGTCCTCCCGCGGGGGTCAGATCGGCTGCGGCACGCGCGCGTGGTGCACGATTCGGCAAAAGTGCCACGGCGTGCCGGGCGGCGTCCGTGCTGTTCGGCGCGAGCAGCGCGCCCGCCCGCCGCAGCCGCTCCCGCTGCTCGGCGGCGCCCTGCGGATCGCGGTCCGTGCCCACCGTGAACGCCACCACGTGCGGCCGCTCCCGGTCCTGCACCTGCTCCAGTTCGGCGGCGAGCGGCCCGGCCGGGTCCGCGCCCGCGCCGTGCCCAAGGACCACGTCCAGGACCACCACGGCGGTCCGCGGGTCCCGCAGCGCGGCCCGCAGGTGCGCGGCGCGCACGGTCGGGTCGATCATCGGGTGCGGGCGGCCCGCCGTGTACGCGTCGTCGCCCAGGTCGAGGATCAAGTGCCGGTCGGGCAGCACGATCTCGGTTCCCGAGCCGTCGGTCTCGGTGACCGCCGACGGCAGCAGCTGCCGCGCCTCGTACGCGAACGTGCCGCCCGCATAGAGCGCCCGCAGCAAGTGCCCGCCGGGGGAGGGGAGTTCAGGCGTCTCGAACGGCTCGGGCACGGACCCGCCGAGCAGCCGCACCGCGGTGTACGCCGCGTCGCGCAGCGTGCCGACCACGGTGAGCCGGCCCGAGGAGTACGGCCGGGTCCCGTCGAGGAAGCAGGCGACCACCGGCTTCGCCGAACGGCGGGCGCGCTCCAGGACCCGCTCGGCGACCGCCGGCGCGGGCGGCTTCGACACGAGCAGGATCAGCGCGCAGCCCGGGTCGGCGTCGAGCAGCTCGAACGCGTCGAGCGTCGTGACCCCGCCGACCTCCGCGCTCAGGTCGCGGCCACCCGTGCCGATCATCTGCCGTACGCCCTCGCCGCAGGCGTCCAGGAGGCACGACACCTGCTGAAGTCCCGTGCCGGAAGCGCCGATCAGGCCCGTACGGCCCCGTCGCAGCGTGTTGGTGAAGCCGAGCGGCACCCCGTCGATGAGGGCCGTGCCGCAGTCCGGGCCCATGGCGAGCAGGCCGCGCGCGTGCGCCTCGCGCTTGATCGCGACCTCCTGCGCGAGCGGGACGTTGTCGCTGAACACGAAGGCGTGCATGCCGCAGCGCAGCGCCTTCAGCGCCTCCGCGCCCGCGTACGGCCCGGGTGTGGAGATCAGCGCGAGTGCGGCGGCCGGGTCCGCTTCGGTGAGGGCGCGCGGCGCCGGCTCGTCGGGGGAGACCCCGCCGTCCGAGCCGCCGCTGTCGGGCTGTTCGAGGAGGCCGCGCACCCCGTCGAGGGCGCTCGCGAGGGCCGCGGGCTCGCCGCGCAGCGCCACGATCAGGTCGTTGGGGCCGGCTTCGCGGCCGTCGTCGGTGAGCAGTCCCGCGTCGGCGAGCTGCCGCAGATTGGCCGCGGTCGCCATGACCAGACTGGCGACGTCGACGCCGGGCAGCTCGGAGAGTTGCCGCGCCGCGCGCATCAGGGCGACCGAGTCCGCGTAGGTGTCGCGGCGCACGGAGTTGAGGACGGAAGGTTCGGAACCGGATCCGACAGCGGACCGGGGGCCGGTTTCGTCAGGGGTTCGCTCCATGCCCCGACCGTACGGTCCGGCCACGCGGCGGTCTTCGGCGAACGGTGCCAGTGCGCACCCGTCGATCACCGGCAGCGCCTGACAGTGACCAGGGGTGCGCGGACGGCGAGCATCTGATGAACACCCGTGTCACCGCGCGGAGTCGACGGCCGTGCCCGTCCCGGCACGACCGTCGCGCCCGCTCATGACGCACACGGACCAGCACTCCGTGTCCCGTACGAGAGCACCGCTCTCCGCGCCTCCGGCCCCGCACACCGCCGGCACCCCCATCCCGTCGCAGACGAACCCCAAGAGGTGTCCGCGTATGTCGATGCATCACGGCAATCCCTCCGCGTCAGAGTCCGCAGAGTCCGCAGAGTCCAACTCCCCTCCCATACCGGCAGGTTCCGACGACAACGACGCCCGTACGCGGGCCCGGCGCGCCGCCGAGGCGACCGAGGACTTCGCCGCCGACCGGCTGCCGCCCGACGAGTCCCGCTCCACGCTCTCCATCACCCTGGTCCGGATGGGCTTCACGGTGTCGGCGACCGATCTGCTCTACGGCATGTCGCTCGGCCTGTTCTTCCCGTTCTGGACGGCGCTCGCCATCGCCCTCGGCTCCTCGCTCGTCGTCAGCGTCGTGTCGATCCTGTGCGGCCTGATGGGGCAGCGCGAGCGCATCACCACCGCCCTCGGCCTGAAGGTCGCCTTCGGCCGCAACGGCAGCCGACTCCCGTCCTTCGTGATCGCGCTGCTCTCCGCCGGCTTCGTCGGCTACAGCACGGGCATCACGGCGGGCGTCCTGCCCGGCGGCGACGACCCGTGGCTCGGCCTCGTGTACTGCGTGGTCCTCAGCACGATCTACACCGCCCTCTCCATCGTCGGCTTCGGCAAGGGCCTGACCTGGGTCGGCCGGATCAGCGTGCCGCTCATGCTGGCCACCGTGATCGTGGCCGTGGTCGCCGCCGTCGAGCACGCGGGCGGGCTCGGCCGGATCGTCGGCGCCGAACCCGCCCGCGCGGGCGAGGCGACGGTGCTCGCGATGTTCGCCCTCGGGGTGAACAAGTGGATGACCGGCGCGACGGTCACCCCCGACATCACCCGCTTCGGCAAGTCCACGTCGACGGTGTACACCACGACTCTCGCCGAGTTCATGGTCGGCAACTTCGGCTTCAACCTGCTCGGCATCCTGCTCGGACTCGGCGTCGGCATGGGCGACATGGGCGCCGCCTTCAGCGCGGTCGGCGTCGGCGCGCTCGCCGCCTTCGCGATCTTCGTGCAGGGCTTCCCGCACGAGGTCAACAACATGTACGCGGCGAGCCTCGCCGGGCGCACCGCCATCGACGTGCCCCGCATCGCCGTCAACGTCGTCGCCGGCCTCCTGGCGTGCGGCCTCGCCTACTACGGCCTGACGGCGGGCATCCTCGACGCGTTCCTGACGTACCTCGGCTACCTCGGCTACGCGATCCCGCTGATCCCCGGCATCCTCATCGCCGACTACTTCCTGCTCCGGCGCGGCCGCTACGACCTCTCGGAGGCCGCCGTCGCCGCCGTCAACTGGCGTGCCGTGTGGGCGTTCACGGCCGGGCTCGCCGTCAACCTGGTCCTCGGCTTCGGCTTCGGCGACGCCCTGTGGCACGCCCTGCCGCTCACCGGGGCGATCTTCTACGTGCTGTTCTCACTGCCCCAGCTGCGCGCCGCGGCCGCGGCCCGTACGGCCGACCGCGCCCGTACGGCGGAGGGGGTCAGCGCGCCCGTGCGCTGAGCAAGCGGTGGGCGTGCACGGCGAGTTCGGTCTGCAGCCGGCGCATCGGATCCTTGTCCGGTGCGCCGGTGAGCCGTTCGATCTGCTTCAGCCGGTAGCGCAGCGTGTTGTAGTGGATGTGCAGCTCGTCGGCGGTCTCCACGCCGTTGCGGTCGCGCCGCAGATAGACCGCGAGGCTGTGCACCAGTGACCCGTCGTGCTCGGCGTCGTACGCGAGCAGCGGCCCGAGCGCGTCGTCGACCAGGCCGCGCAGCTCGTCCGTGGGCAGCTGGTCGAGCAGCCGGTAGACCCCGCTCTCCGCGTGCAGCCGGATGAACGAGCCCTCCAGGCCGTCCAGTTCACGGCCGAGCGCCAGAGTCGACAGGGCCTCGCTGTGGCTGAGGTGCAGCTCGGCGAAGTCCTCCCGCACCGTGCCCGCGGCCAACGCGACCGTGTGCGCGGGGCACGCGGCGAGCACCGCGCGCTGCAGGGCCCGGCAGGCCACCCCGAGCGAACGGCCCGGCTCCACGAGGAGGGTGAGGCCGCCGGGCGTGCCCCAGGCGGGCGTGTGCGAGCCGAGCGCGGTCCGCGCCGCCGACAACAGCCGCTCCTCCTGCACCCGTACGTCCCCGGCGCCCGTACCGCCGCTGACCTCGACGACCACGGCGGCGCGCGGCCGCTCCAGGTCCCAGCCGAGCGCCGCGGCCCGCCGGGTGGACTCGGCGCGGTCACGCGGCGGGTGCGACACGAGCTCGGTGAGGAGCAACGTGCGGTAGCGGCGCTCCCGTTCGGCCAGCACCCGCTCCTGCACGGCGAGCATCGCGGCCAGGCTCGCCACGTGCTCGACGGCGAGCACCTGCTCCTCGTCCACCGCGTGGCCCGCGGGCGCCCACAGGGCGACCTCGCCGCCGGAGCGGCTGCCCACGGCGATCGGCCGCGCCAGGGTCGGCGCGGCCCCCTCGGGCGGTGGGCCCGCCGCCGCGAGCACCGTGCCGTCCGCGGACCGTACGGCCACGGCGGCGCCGGTCTCCTGGGCGAGCGCGTCGACCAGGTCGCGGTAGCCGCCGCCGTGCAGCACGGCCTGCGAGAGCCGGTTGCGCAGCGCCTGGGAGCGCTCCAGGCTGAGCGCCTGCCGGTTCAGGACCGTGCCGATGACCTCGGACAGGATGTCGTTCAGCATCACCTCGCCCGGCAACTCCACGATCGGGAAGCCGAGTTCGTCCGCGCACCGCAGCATCGCCGCCGGCAGCCTCGGCAGGTACGGGCCCACCTTCACGCCGAGCGCGGCGAGCCCGCGGCCGGCCAGCTCGGGCACGAGCGCGGTCAGCGCCCGCTCGTCGTCGCGGACCGCGTAGGCGGTGGTGAGCAGGAACTCGCCGCCGCGCATCCAGCGGATGATGTCCGGCACTTCCATGATGTTGGCGACCCGGATCGCCCGCCGCGCCCCGGCCCGCCCCGCGACGAGCCGCGCGCCGCTGAGGGCGGGCAACTCCAGGGCGCGGGCGACGGTCAGGGTCGCGCCGGTGTCCGTGGTGTCCGTGGTGTCCGTGGCGTCGTCCGTGGCGTCCTCGGCGGGCGCGCCGGAGGCGCGCCCGACTGTGCGCTGGTCGGGCACGGACCGGTATGCGGTGTTCGCTGCTGCTCGGGCCACCCCGCCCACTATGGGCGGGTCCAGGATGGCTGTAAACGCTGTTGGCAGAATGTTGTATACGATTTTTGCGCGGCCCTGCGGCTCAACTTCTCCCGCGCAGGGGTGGGTTCAAGCGCCCCGAGCACCGGGCCGACTCGGCCCTGCGGGCGGACCGCAAGCCTCGCGGGCGGCGCGCGCCGCTCGCCGCCCGCGCCACGTCCCGCGCCCCGGCCCGCCGAACACTGTCAGCAGGCGTCAACGCACCCTCGCACACACTGGCACCGCCTGCCCATGACCCCCAGGGCCGGCCTTCCTATCGTCCTGGCATGCCTCCACGACCTGCGCTTTCCGCAACCTCAGCGCCGCGCACGCCGTCCGCGGCCCCGCTCACCGTCCTCGCCGTAGGCGGCAACGCACTGCTGCGAGAGGGCCGACCCGCCACCTTCGCCGAGCAGTACGACGCGGCCAGGCGGCTCGCCGCTCCGGTGGCCGCCCTGGTCCGCGCCGGGCACCGCGTCGTCGTCACGCACGGCAACGGTCCGCAGGTCGGCCTGATCAAGCGACGGGCCGACCTCGCCGCCGAGATCGACCCCCAACTGCCCTCCCCGCACCTGGACATGTGCGTCGCCGACTCGCAAGGAGGGCTCGGCTGCATCCTGACCCGCGCTCTGTCCACCGCACTCCCGGCCGCGGCCCCGCCGCCGGTCGCCGTGCTCACGCACACCGTCGTCGACACCGACGACCCGGCGTTCGCCCGGCCCACCAAACCCATCGGCGCCCACCTCTCGCGCGCCGAGGCCGAGCGGCTCGCCGACCGGCACGGCTGGGTCGTCGGGGACGACGCGGGGCGCGGCTGGCGTCGCCTCGTGCCCTCGCCCGCCCCTGTACGCATCGTCGAACAGGACGCCGTGGCCGCCCTGTTGTCCGCGGGCCATGTGGTCGTCGCGGGCGGGGGCGGCGGCATCCCCGTGACCGTAGGACCCGGCGGCGTCCTGCAGGGCGTGGAGGCCGTCGTCGACAAGGACGCCACCTCCGCGCTGCTCGCCACCGGCATCGGCGCCGACGAGCTGATCGTCACGACCGGCGTGGACCGCATCTCCCTGGACTGGGGCACGCCCCGCGCCCGCGAACTGCGCCGCCTCGACCTGGTCCAGGCCCGCCGCCACCTCGCGGACGGCCAGTTCCCCGAGGGCAGCATGGGCCCCAAGGTGCGTGCCGCCCTCGACTTCCTCGCGGCGGGCGGCAGCAGCGTCCTCGTCACCTCGCCCGAGGCGCTCGGCCGGGCCCTGCGTGGCCACTCCGGCACCCGCATCGTGCCGGGACCCACCGCCAACTCCGTTCCGCAGTACGGCACTTCGGGCCCCGCCGTGCGCGTCCCGGTACGGAACACACCGGCCGCCGACGCGTAACACACCCGAAGCGGGATCCGCACATGCTCGACCCGTGCGGCCCGGCCCGAATCGTCCGGACCGAGCTGACCGAACCGCGCCGACCCAACAGGCGAGCCGGACCGAGCCAGACCCGACCGAGCCAGGCCCGACCGAGCCAGGCCCGACCGAGTCGCCCCCGCCCCTCCCAACCCGCACCGCCCCCCACGTACAGCCCGAGCCGCACCGCACCCGCACCCGTACCCGACCCGTGGCCCGCGCCCGCAGGGGCGCGCCCCGACCCGAAGGACACGTATGCCTCACAGTGCCGCTCCCTCCGTGGCCACCGCGCAGGCCCGTTCGTATGCGCCCGGCGCCGGCGAACTCCCCGTCGACGGCCGGCACCACCTGCGCACCAGCGCCGAAACAGCCCGCTGGGGCGAGTTGCCGAACGCCGCGAGCAAGCCGGTGCTCACCGTGGCCGACGGGGACACGGTCACCTTCGACCTGGTCTCGCACGAGGGCATCCTGCCCGACCAGGGCCGCGACCCGGTCGCGTTCTTCGGCGACCACGGGGTGCCCGCGGGCGACGTGCTCGCCGACGCCCGCGAGATCGCCGAGTCCGACCTGGCGTGCGACGAGACGGAACGGCTGGGCCCGCACATCGTCACCGGGCCGGTCGCGGTGCGCGGGGCCAGGCCCGGCGACCTGCTGCGCGTCGAGACGCTCTCCCTGTACCGCCGCACCCACTACGGCATCATCTCCAACCGCCACAACCGCGGCGCCCTGCCTGGCGAACTCCCCGAGCCTGACACCGAGTTGACCGACCCGGACCTGCGCCGCATGCCGATCGGCACCGTCACCGCCTTCTGTACCGTCGAACGGCAGCCGGACGGCTCCGAGTTCGGACTCCTCCGGTACGGGGACGCACACCGGGCCCGCTTCCCGCTCAACCCCTTCGTCGGGATCATGGGCGTCGCGAGTGCCGAGGACACGCCCGTCAACTCCATCCCGCCCGGCAGCCACGGCGGCAACCTCGACGTGAAGCACCTCGACACCGGCTCGTCCCTCTACCTTCCCGTGCAGGTCGAAGACGCCGGGTTCCACGCCGGCGACCCGCACTTCGCGCAGGGCAACGGCGAGGTCGCGCTCACCGCCCTGGAGGCCCCGCTCCGCGCCACCGTCCGCCTCTCGCTCGTACGGGGCGAGGCGGCGCGGCGCGTCACGGGCCTGCTCGGCGAGCCGTTCGCCGAGACCCGTACGCACTGGATCGCCCTCGGCCTCGACGCGGACCTCGACGAGGCGCTGCGCCAGTGCGTACGGTCCGCGCTCGCGTTCCTCACCAGCCGCACCGGCATGGACCGTGCCACCGCGTACGCCTATCTCAGCGCGGCGGCCGACTTCGAGGTGTCGCAGGTCGTGGACAGTGTGAAGGGCGTCCACGCGATGATCCGCAAGGCGGACTTCCCCGGCGTCCTCTGAACCTCCGCCGGCCGGACCCGCCCGTACGCGGCCCCCGGCTCCGCGAGCCCGCACCCGCAGCGCCGTACACGCACCCCTCTCTCCGCACTCTTCGACACGAGCAGGCAAGGAGACCCACCGTGACCGCTCTGCTGCTGCGCAACGCGCGCCTGGAGGCCGCGCCCGACCCCACGGACGTGCTCGTCCGGGACGGCCGCATCCACGCGATCGGCCCCCGGCCGGACGACCGGCTCGACGCCCAACTGCCCGACGGGGCCGAGGAGTTCGACTGTGCGGGCCGCGTGGTCCTGCCCGGGTTCGTCGAGTCCCATCTGCACCCGGACAAGGCGCTCCTCGACCTCACCCACCCGCATCCCGCCGGCACGCTCGCCGACGCCATCCGCGTCACCGCCGAACTGAAGGCGGGCTTCACCCACGACGAGGTGCGCGCCCGCGCCGAGCAGGTGCTGCGCATGTGCGTCACGCAGGGCACCACGACCCTGCGCGCCCACCCCGACGTCGACCCGGTCGCGGGCCTCACCGGACTCGACGTGATGCTCGAACTCCGGGACACCTGGGCCGAGTTGATCGACCTGCAGGTGGTCGCTTTCCCACAGGAGGGCATCCTCAAGGCGCCCGGCACGATCGAGCTCCTGCACCGGGCGCTCGCCGCAGGCGCGGACGCGGTCGGCGGCTGCACCTACGGCGAGCTGTCCCCCGACCTCTGCCGCCGGCACGTCGAGATCGTCCTCGACCTGGCCGTCGAGTACGGCGTACCGGCCGATCTGCACGCCGACTTCGCGGACGACGGCGCCGATCCGCGGTTCGCGCTCGCCGAGTTCATCGCCGAGCAGACCGCGGCGCGCGGCCTCGGCGGCCGGGTCGCCCTCGGCCACGCCACCTCCCTCGGCGGCCGCCCGCCCGGGGAGCGGCGCGCGGCCCTGAAGGCGCTCGCCGAGGCCGGTGTGGCCGTGGTGCCGCTGCCCGCCACCGACCTGTTCCTCGGCGGCCGCGGCGACACCACCGCCGTACGCCGAGGCCTCGCCCCAGTACGCGAACTCTGGGACGCGGGCGTCCTCACCGCCTGCTCCAGCAACAACATCCGCAACGCCTTCACCCCGTACGGCACCGGAGACGTCCTCGACACCGCCCTCCTCCTCGCCCGCCTCGGCCACCTCGCGGGCCCGGCCGACCTGCGCCGGGTGCTGCGCATGGTGACGTACGACGCGGCCCGCGTGGTGGGCCTGCCGGAGGCGGACTACGGCACGCACGTGGGCGCCGTGGCGGACCTGGTGGTCGTCGACACGGAGGACGTCGACGGGGTCCTCATCGAGCGGCCGGTGCGCACGGCCGTCATCAAGTCCGGGCGGATCGTGGCCCGTTCGTCCCGTACGACCGAGCTGACGGCCGCCCCGGCCGTGGGCGTGGAGGTGCTCTGACACATGACCGGAAACACCGGAAACACCGGAAACGCTGGAAAACCCGGAAGCACCGGAAGCACCGGAAGCACCGGAAGCACCGGAAGCACCGGAAAGGCCGGGAAATGGATCCGCCCGGCGGCCAACCCGGCCGTGCGCGAGCGCATCCCGCACGAGATCGTCGCCTCCGTGCTCGCGGCGACCACCGCGTTCGTCGGCGGCACCGCACTCCATCTGCCGCCGTGGGCGATCTTCATCTCCTGGGCGGGTGTCTTCCTGCTCGGCGGCCCCACCCTGTTCCACGCCAAGCGGCTGTGGTGCGCGATGCCGGTGGGCTCCAGTTACGCGCTGCTCATCGTCCTCGCGGAGACCAACGCGGGCACGGCCTTCGGCGACAGCCAACTCGCCCGCAACGCGTTCGGGGCGCTGTGCATCCTGGTGCTCAACTCGGCGCTCATGTACACCGGCCGCATCCCGCTGTTCTCCCTGGTCCCGGGGATGTTCTTCGGCTTCGCCAGCTACTTCGCCACGTACTTCGGCGGTTTCGGCTACGACCCGGGAAACCCGTGGGCCGCCTGGATCTGCGTCATCGCGATGAACGCGCTCGGACCCGTCTACGCCTGGCTCTCGATGGCCCTCACGTTCTCGGTGCCGAGGGAGGCCGAGGCGGGCGCGAGCGACGGCGCGAGTGACACGGACAGTGGTGACACGGACGAGCCGCGAGTGCCGGAGCAGCCCCGCCGTCGAGGCGCGGCGCGGACCGGCCTCCGTCGACGGGAAGCACCGCGCCGTTGACTAACGCCGGGGGAGTCCGAGGCCACGTGTTCGCGCGTAGCTGCGGGCCGAGGTGTCAGGGGCGCGGCCAGGGGCGGCCGTCGATGCGCTCGATGTCGGTGTTGAACCGCTTGAGGTGCTCGGCGAACGAGGTGATGTCGTCCTCCGTCCAGTCGGCCATGATCGCCCCGAGGCTCTCGACGATGCCCTCGCGCTCCTGGTCGAGCCGCTGCTCGCCCTCGGCCGTGATGCGGAACTTGCGGGCGGCGCCGCCTTCGGGGTCGGGTATGCGCTCCACGAGACCGGACCGCACGGCCGCGGCCGTCTGCCGGTTGAGGGTCGAGGCGTCGAGCCCGAAGGCCTCGCAGAGCTGCCCGATCGACATCGGCCCCTGCATCCGGATCCGGCTCAACAGGATGTACGCGCTGCGGTCGAGGGTGCTGCCCCGGCTGCGGCCCTTCGACTTGTGCAGGTGCAGATAGCGGCCGAGGAGCATCTGCTCGTACTCCACCTGGCGCGTGGCGCCGGCACTGTCCATGGGGGCGTCGATCTCCTTGCTGCGATCCGGGGGGGGGACAGGGGGGGCGTGTGGCACGGCGTCCCTGTGCGCGCCATGTCTACCACGGTCCGTGCAGGTCAAGAACGGAATGGACCGGGCAGGCGCCCTGCGCGGTACGCATCCGCCCCTCGCCCGGAACGCGTACGGACTCTCCTTGCACAAGCCGCCAACGGGTCCTGGCAGCACGGGACTTGAAGGAGACCCCCTGTGCGCCGCGCCCTCACACGCTGTACCCGCCGTCCACGGCCAGGCTCTGACCGGTGATGAACCCGGCCCGGTCCGAGGCGAGGAACGCCACAGCCTCCGCGATGTCCTGCGCGCGGCCGAAGCGCCGCAACGGGATGTTGCGCCGCGTCACCGCCAGCGCCTCCTCGTCCAGCTCCCCGCTGTCGATGAGGCGGGCCGCGATGCCGTCGGTGAGCATGCCGGGGCCGACGCAGTTGACCCGCACCCCGTACCGGCCCTCCTCCGCGGCGAGGGCGCGCGCGACCGCCTCCACCGCGCCCTTCGTCCCGGTGGAGAGCCCGTCGCGCACCGGGAAGCGACTGGTGGCCGCCGTCGTCACCGCGACCAGACTGCCGCCGCTCGCCCGCAGCGCCGGCAGCGCGGGGTGGACGAGCTGGTAGAACGCCGCCGCGTCCGCGTGCAGCTGCTCCCGGTAGCGGGCCGGCGGAACCTGGCTGAGGTGGACCATGGGCACGTGCGGCCCGGCCGCGTACACCAACGTATGCAGGCCGCCGTGCGCCTCGGCCGCCCCGGTGACCGCGCTCGCGGCGGCCGCCTCGTCGGTCAAGTCGGCCCGTAGCGCGTGCACTTGACGCCCCTCGGCGCTCAGCTCGGAGACGAGCCGGTGCGCGGCGACCTCGCTGCTGCGGTACGTGAACACCACCTCGCTGCCGCGCCGCGCCAAGGTGCGCACGATCGCCGCCCCGATGCCTCCGGTGCCGCCCGCGACCAGGGCGACGCCCTTGCGGTCGGAGAAATCCTCGACGTTCATCGGACGCTCATCGGCGGTGCCGCCTTTCCTGGTGCCGGGGCCGGGGCGTGCGCGCCCGTCCTGCTGAGGCCCCAAGAATGCGCGAAGGCGGTCACGGCAACAAGAGTGAGATCCCGTCAGAAGTGCTCGTCAGAAGTGCTCGTCAGAAGTGCTCGTCAGCAGGGAAGTCGGCGTCGTGAAGGTGGGGTGGGCGGGTGTCAGGACGCGTCGGCCGCTGCCGCCGGCGCCGGCGCCGGAACCGCATCAGCTGCGGGAAGCCCTCGGGGGCCTCCCCGCCCGGAACCGACGGATCTCGGCCAGGCGAGCCTCGACGAACGCCCGGTCGTGCGCGCCCCATGAACGAGGCCGGCAGGGCCGGCCCTTCGACGCCGACGCGCCTTCCCCGGTCCGTCCCCGACTCGTACGCCCCTGACCAGGCCCGTTGCGTACGGCGTTGCGGGCGTGGCCGTGGCGAGCGAGGGTCGAGGGGGAGGGGGCCGGTACAGCCTGCGTACGAGGAGGAGGAACCTCATGCCCATCGCCACCGTCAACCCCGCCACGGGAGAGACGCTGAAGACGTTCGAGGCGCTCACCCCCGAGGAGGTGGAACGACGGCTCGCCACGGCCGAGGCGGCGTACCGCAAGCACCGCCTCACCTCCTTCGCCGACCGCGGCAAGCTCATGGAGCGCGCGGCCGACCTCCTGGAGGCGGACATCGACGACGTGGCGCGCACCATGACCCTGGAGATGGGCAAACCCCTCAAGGCGGCGCGCGCGGAGGCCGCGAAGTGCGTGAAGGCGATGCGCTGGTACGCGGCGCACGCCGAGTCCCTGCTCGCCGACGAGAAGCCCGAGGCGCGAGACGTCGAGGACTCGGGCGCCGTCCGCGCCGTAGTCCGCTACCGTCCCATCGGCCCGGTCCTCGCCGTGATGCCGTGGAACTTCCCGCTCTGGCAGGTCGTACGGTTCGCCGCGCCGGCCCTGATGGCGGGCAACGTCGGCCTGCTCAAGCACGCGTCGAACGTCCCGCAGACCGCCCTCTACCTGGAGGAGCTGTTCCGGCGCGCCGGCTACTTCGAGGGCTGCTTCCAGACGCTCCTGATCGGCTCGGGCGCCGTCGAGGGCGTGCTGCGCGACCCGCGCGTGGCCGCCGCGACCCTGACCGGCAGCGAACCCGCCGGCCGCGCCGTCGCCTCGGTCGCCGGTGACGAGGTCAAGAAGACGGTCCTCGAACTGGGCGGCAGCGACCCGTACTTGGTGCTCCCCAGCGCCGACGTCGAGAAGGCCGCGGCAACCGCGGTCACCGCGCGCGTGCAGAACAACGGCCAGTCCTGCATCGCCGCGAAGCGGTTCATCGTGCACGCCGACGTCCACGACGCGTTCCGCGACCGATTCGTCGCCGGTATGCGGGAGTTGACCGTGGGCGATCCGATGTCCGAGGACACCGACGTCGGCCCGCTCTCCTCCGAACAGGGCCGCAAGGACCTGGAGGCGCTCGTCGACGACGCGGTGGCCAAGGGCGCGACCGTCCTCTGCGGCGGCGGCCGCCCGGAACGGCTTGACGGCGGCTGGTTCTACACCCCGACCGTCCTGGCCGGCATCACCGAGGACATGCGCATCCACCGTGAGGAGGCCTTCGGCCCGGTCGCCACCCTCTACCGCGTGGACAGCCTCGACGAGGCCGTCGCCCTCGCCAACGACACGCCGTTCGGCCTGAGTTCCAACGTCTGGACGCGCGACGAGGACGACATCGCCCGCTGCGTCCGCGACATCCAGGCGGGCGGCGTCTTCGTCAACGGCATGACCGCCTCCCACCCCGGCCTCCCCTTCGGCGGCGCCAAACGCTCCGGCTACGGCCGGGAACTGGCGGAGGAGGGCATCCGAGAGTTCTGCAACGTGACGACGGTCTGGTACGGGGCTTAGGTGGAGGGGCCGAATTCACGTGCCCCTTTAGGGGCGCGGGGAACTGCGCGATCAGCCACGACGACGGGCAAGCCGAAGAACAAGCGCCGCAGGCTTACGGGAAGGGGCGAGTAGGGGAAAGACCGGCGAGCCCGGCCCACGGCCCTACGGCGTACGAACCGCTTCACGCTCCCCGAGGCCCACCTCGGACCGCGGCAGCAGCAGCGGCATGGCCAGGACCGTACGACATCGCAAAGCGCCGGACGAGCTGGAGATCCAGCCCGTCCGGCGCTTGCGGACGAGCCCGCAGGGACGGACGGCGCCACCGCCAACCGCGCGGGACGTGCTACGTCAGGACCTCAGGACCCTCAGACCAGCTCGCCGTCGCGGGCCACGACCTGGCCGCCCTTCACGACGAGGTCACGCTGCGGCATGTCCACCACGACCTGCGGCGCGCCCTCGCCCTTGACGAGGACGAAGTCGGCGGGCGAGCCGGCCTTCAGGTCGGTGCGGTCCAGCTGCATGACGTCCGAGCCGCCGTGCGCCGCCACGTCGTACACGTGGTTCAGCTCGTCGTCCAGGCGGACGTCGGTGACCCAGCCGAGGATGTGCGCGCGGTGCAGCATGTCGGCGTTGCCGAACGGGCTCCACGAGTCGCGCACACCGTCCGAGCCGAGGCCGACGCGCACGCCGTGCTCCTGCAGCTTGCCGACGGGCAGCACCAGCGACTCGTTCGGGGCCACCGTCGTCAGGGAGATGTCCAGGTCGCTCAGGTCCGCGGCCATCTTGCCGAGGTCGGCGTCCGACAGGCCCGGCAGGCAGAAGACATGGCTGACGTTGACCTTGCCGCGCAGGCCGAGCGCGCGCGTGCGCTCGATGATCGCCTGCATCACCTTCAGGCCCTTGTCGTCCCGGTCGTGCAGGTGGATGTCGACGCCGATGCCGTGCCGGTCGGCCAGACCGAAGATCAGGTCGAGCTGCTCGTCCATCGCGTTGTCGAAGCTGATCGGGTCGATGCCGCCGACGAAGTCGATCTGCCCGCCGCGCGCCGCCTCCTCGAGCAGCTCGGCCGTACCGGGCGTACGCACCACACCGTGCTGCGGGAACGCCACGATCTCCACGTCAAGGGCGTGCGCCAGCTTCCTGCGGGCCTCGGCCACACCCTCCACACCGGCCAGGTCGTACGCGGGCGCCACGTCCACGTGGGCGCGCATCGCGCGGGTGCCACGGGTCACGGCGTGCGCCATCAGGCCGTAGGAGCGCTCGCCGACCGTGCGCTTCTGCGACTTGAACAGCTCGACGTCCTGCTCGCAGTACTCGGCGATGCTGCTCGCCGGCTTGCGCGAGACCCAGTCGCCGCCCCACGACGTCTTGTCCGGGTGGATGTGCGCGTCCACCAGGGACGGCAGCGCGACCCGCCCGCCGCCGTCGACGACGCGCGCACCGCCCGGAGCCGGACCGTCCGTGATCTTGCCGTCGACGACGACCAGGTCCACGGGCTTGGCCGTGCCGAACGGGCGGACGTTGCGGAACACGACGGCCCTGGACGGACGGTCGTCGTGACGCCCACGCGAAGCGGCGGAGGAGGAACCGGCCGAGAACGCGGTGGCGGTACCGGCCAGAGCGGCGGCACCGGCGATCATGCCGCGGCGGGACAGGGGCGTCATGGAAGTCTCCTTCGGGAGCTACGAGGACATACGGGAACGGCGGGGCGGGCGGCGGACCTTGGTTCGTGCCGGGGCCACCCGCCCACGCCAGGAAGGAAGGTCAGAGCGCGACGCCCGAACGCACCACGCGCTTGGGCGTCTTCAGGACGCGCACGTCGGCCAACGGGTCGCCGTCCACGAGCACCACGTCGCCGGCGAAGCCGCGGGCCAGGCGACCGGCCTTGCCCTCCAGGCCGAGGAGCTTCGCGGCGCCGGTGGTGGCGGTGCGGATCGCGTCGAGCGCGGGCAGACCGGCCTCGCGCATGAGCTCCACCTCGCGGCCGATCGGCTTGATCTTGCCGCCGGACGAGTCGGTGCCCGCGGCGAGCGGCACGCCCATCTTGTGCGCGGCGAGCGCCCGCTCCTTGGCGGCCGCCAGGAACGTGCGGCCGCGCTCGGCGAGGATCGGGTCGGGGGAGTCGACCATGCCGGCCATCGCGGAGAGGGTCGGCGTGAAGTACGTGCCGCGGCGCTTCATCTCCTGCAGCGTGTGCTCGCCGATGAACGCGCCGTGCTCGATGGAGCGCACGCCCGCCATGACCGCGTCGTGGCAGCCCTTCTCGGCGTAGCTGTGGCACAGCACGCCCTTGCCGCCACGGCGCGCGGCGTCGACGACCGCGGACAGCTGCTCGCGGTCGTACACCTGGACCTGCGGGTCCTGCTCCGGCAGACCGGCGCGCTCGTTGACGCGGGTCTTGATGACGTCGGCGCCACGGGCCAGGTTGATCTCGACGACGCGGCGCAGCGCCTCGTGCGAGCGCACGCCGTCCTTCAGCTTGGCCAGCGGGGTGAGGTCGGGGTCGGCCAGGATCGTGTCGCCCAGGTCGGGCGAGACGAAGACGCCGGCGGCCTGCAGGCGCGGGGCCAGCTGCGGCACCTGCCGCGCCAACTCCCGTACGGCGATGTCCTGGTAGAAGTTGGTCGAGCCGGAGCGGGCGCTGGTGGCGCCCTGGCGGACGGCGTCGCGGGCCTCGGCCGCGGTGTTCAGGTGGACGTGCGCCTCGACGAGGCCCGGCAGGATCCAGCTGCCCTGCGCGTCCAGCTTCTCGATGCCGTCCGGGACCTGCGTACGGCTGCGGGCGCCGGCGGCGTGCACGATGCCGTCGACGATGACGACCACCGCGTCCTCGGTGACCTCGCCGGTCGCCGGGTCGAGCAGCGTGCCGCCCTCGATGACCAGGTCACCCGTCGTGGCCTGCCCGGCGCCGGAGGTCCGCTGCGCGCCGCTCTCGGCGGCAGCGGCGGTACGCGGAGCGGCGGCGGCGAGCGCGGCCGTGGTGCCGGCGAGCGCCGCGGCCCCCGCGAGGATGCCGCGTCGGGTCAGCTTGGAGGACGGGGGCGGGGTGTTCTCGACGCACATGGGGTGGCTCCAGGACGGTAGTGCGGACGGGCGTACGCGGGAGCGGAGGACCGCGTTTCCCATTTTGTATACCGACCAGGAGCCCGTGACAAGGAGCCGTGATCAAATTTGGGGTCGTATGGCGTCTGGTGTCGCTAATGTCCTTTAGTGAAATCGACCTTGGTATACCGGCCCCTGGTGCCGGGCCGAGGCCGGCCCGCCTGACGCCCGACTGACGTCCGCCTGACGCCCGACTGGCGTTCGCCTCGGGTCGGCTCGCCCCGCGCCGGGGGTTCCTCAGCGCGCGTCCGCGCTGCGGCTCTCGTTCTCGTCGTCGAAGAGCGACCGCAGCGCCACGGCCCGGCTGTCCCGGACGTGCAGGAGCGTGCTGGCCGCCGCGGTCTCCTCGTCGCCCTCGGCGATGTGCCGGAAGATCGCGTGGTGCTGGGCCCGCATGTGGTCCGGTTCGGAGCGCATCCCGAAGAGCAGCTGCAGCTGCCAGCTGAGCTGCTCCATCATCCGCTCCAGGAGCGGATTGTCGGCGAGGGCGACGATGCCCTCGTGGAACGCGGTGTGCGCGGCCACCTCACGCGCCCCGTCGTCGGACCGCGAGGCCGTGTCCGCGTGCTCCAGGGTGCTGCGCAGCCGCGTCAGCCCGGCCGCTTCCTTCGGCGCGTGCTCGGCCACCCGCCGCGCCGCGAGCCGCGAGGCCTGTACGGCGAGGGGCTCCCACACCTCGTAGAGGTGCTGGACGTCGCCGCGCTCCAGGCGCCGCACCCGCACTCCGCTGTGCGGCAGCAGTTCGAGCAGGCCCTCGGCGACCAGCGCGCGCAGCGCCTCCCGCACGGGCACGCGGGACATCTGCAGCTCCTCGGCGATCTCCCGCTCGACCAGCCGTGACCCCAGCGCGTACCGCCGGTCGACGATGCGCTCACGGACCGCCTCGCGCGCCTGGGCGCTCAACGACATCCGCTCCGTACCACCCGCACTGCTCGCCACGTGCCCGTCCTCTGTTCGCCTGCCGTCCCGCAGTGGAGGATACGGCGCTGCGGCCCGCAGTCCCGTTCCGCGTCACCCGGGATCGGCCGCGGGGGCCGGCGCGGGCGTCGGTATCGGGCTGGGGCGCAGCGCGGCGCGCGTCACGTCGGCGGCCAGCTCCACGACGTCCGGGCCGTACGCCTCCGGGTTCACGACCTTCAGGAGCAGGCAGAACGGGCCGTCGCCGTACTTCCGCGTCAGCCGGGTGTGGTTGCGCGCGAGGTAGCGCACCGCCGCGTGGTTGGTGTTGGAGTGCTGCCCGGAGGCGAGGAAAACGGGGCGGGCGTCCGGCGCGGACCGGCCTCCGGTGAGCCGGGCGAGCAGGACGTGCTCGCTGACGCCGCGCTCCCAGCGGTAGGCCTGCCCGCCCACCCGTATCGCACCCCGGTCGGGGCCCGGCTCGGCGCTCGTGTCGACCTCGACGCCGGGCAGCAGCGTGCGCAGATGCGCCGCCATCCGCTGGTTGGACACGGGGCCGCCGATGCAGAACTCCGTACGCTCGCCGAAGCCCTGCTGCATTGCGTCGTGCGCGACGATCTGCGCCTTGGCCCCGCAATCCTTGATCAACGCGTACAGCTCGAGGAGCGCGAACACGTCCCGCCGCGCCACCGTCCAACTCCCGCTGCCCGCCGACTCGTTCACGACGAGCAGGCACTCGGCGTTCTCCGGCAGCCCGAAGAACCGCTGCTTGCGCCGGAGTCTGCGCCGCCACAGGTACGTACGCGCGAACCAGCCGATCGCCGTGGCGACCCCGGTGGCGATCACGCCGAGGACGATGTTGCGTACGTCGTCGTTCATGCGTACGACACTATCGGCCGCCACTGACAACGCGCCCCGGGCGGACGCGTACGGGCAAAGGGAGCCGCGGGCAAGGAAGTTGAGGGCGCGCGCCGGGGCTGGGGGCGGGCGAGTTGCGGCCTGGCCGCCTGGCCGCCCGGCCGCCCGGACCCCGCGCGCCGCCGCTCACTCGCGGAGCGCCGACTCCGCTGCGGCCAGGGCCTGTTCCGCGTAGCCGCGCCCGAACAGCACGGCGTGCACGAGCAGTGGGAACAGCTGATGCAGGCCGATCCGCTCCCGGTGCCCGGCGGCGAGCGGCGCGACCTCCGCGTAGCCGTCGAGGATCCGGTCGAGCTGCGGGCAGCCGAAGAGGTGCAGCATCGCCAGGTCGGTCTCGCGGTGCCCGCCGTGCGCGGCCGGGTCGATCAGCCAGGCCTCGCCGTCCGAGTCCCACAGCACGTTGCCGCTCCACAGGTCGCCGTGCAGCCGCGCCGCCGGATCGGCGGGGCCCGCGAGTCGAGGCAGCCGCTCGCAGACCCGCTCCACCACGCGTGCCTCGCCGGGCTGCAGAGTCCCGGCGTCGACCGCGCGCCGCAGATACGGCGCCACGCGCTGCTCCGCGTACCAGGCGGGCCAGTCGCCGCCCGTGACGTTGCGCATCGGAGCCGAGCCGATCCACGCGTCCACGGGCCCGCCCGGCGGCGGCGCGCCGAACGCCTCCGCGCCCGAGGCGTGCAGCGCGGCCAGGGCACGCCCGAAACGCATCGCTCCCGCCGCGCTCGCACGCCCCGTCGGCACGCGGTCGAGCACAAGCCAGTCCGCGTCGTACCCGTGCACCGCAGGGACGCGGACGCTTCCCGCATCCGCGAGCCAGGCGAGCCCCGCCGCCTCGGCGGCCACGGCCCCCGGTCCCGAGGCACGCTTCACGATCACGGACTGCCCGCCGTCCAGGGCGACTTCGGCCAGCGCGGCCGACAGCGGCCGCACCCCGGCCACGGAACGCCCGGTGAGCCGCGCGGCGACGACGCCCGGCGACTCGACACGGCTGGGACGGCTGGGACTGCTCTGATCGCTGTGACGGCTGTCGTACATGGACATGCGGCAGTTGTACGCCGACACGGCCCCGCCGTCAGCACACCCCCCCAGTCATGCCCTCAACCACCCTTCGGCGCCAGGTCTTTCGGACCCGCCCGAAACACCTGGCATCCTGCGAAACCCTGCCGGGACACTCGGCCTTGCTAGGGCCTGATCCAAACGACAGGCCCTAGGCCCGTGCGGCCGCAAGCAGCGTGAAGCAACATGAATCGGGGGACTCATGGCGAACGCGGCACTCGTCCACAGGGCGGCCGTCCACTCCACTCCGGGCGCGCAGCACACAGCCGGAGCCGGACGGACGGCGAGAGGCACGCACGGCCGACGCGCGGCGCACCGGGACCCGCACCTCTGACGGGGCGGAGGCGGCGGGGCCCGCGCCACGCGCCGCACCGGGGCCGGTCAGGGTCGGCCCCGGCGCCGGGGGCGGCTCCCGGCACGGCTGGGGGGCCGTGCCGGGGCGCGGCCTGCCGGGTGCGCTGCCGAGCGGTGGGGGAGTGCGCAGCGGGGCGCGCGCGTCGAATCGGGCCGGCGGCCGGAACGGTCCCGCCGCGACCGGGTCAGTCCCGCAGGGCCGCGGCGAGCACGGTCTGCGCGGCCTCGCGTGCGTGCCGTGCGGCGTCCGTGTCGCCGGTGAAGGTGGCCAACGCCATCGCGCCGTCGAACAGCACCGCCAACTGCGCGCCCACCGCGTCCGGATGCCGTACCTCGGTCCGCGCCACGAGCCCCGTCACCAGCTCGCGCAGGCTCTGCTTGTGGGCCTGCACGGCGCTCACCACGACGGGTGCGGCAGCGCCCGCCTCGCCGAACGCGCCCGCGAACACGCAGCCGTGGAAGCCGGGTTGGCGGAACCAGTCGTCCAGGAAGTCGAAGACGGAGAGGACCCGCTCCACCGGGTCGTCGGACTTCTCGGCCCGGTCGGCGAGGGCGGAGCGCGCGATCACGTCGCGCCGCTCCAGGCAGGCGGCGAGCAGCGCGTCCTTGGACGGGAACATGCCGTAGAGCTTCTTCAGCGGCACCCCGGCCTCGGACCGGATGCGCTGCATCGTCACCGCGTGCACGCCGTACGTGAAGAAGAGCTCGTCGGCGACCGCCACGACATGGGCGAGCGGTTCGTCATCCACCAGGCTGTCCATGTGCTGCAGAGCCCTTCCGGAACGTGGGTTCCACGCCCCGGAGCGGAGCGAGAACCACCATTCTCGCCCGTCCGGAAGGGCCCTGTCCATGGGGTGTGAGCAGGTCGGCGCAGGGCGTGCGGGCGGTCGCCCGGAGTGGCCCGAATGCGCCGGTACTGCCCCTTGCGCCCCGTTCGACATCTTGAGAACCATGGTTTCTCGTCACTACAGTCGCGACAGGAGAACGGCCGTTCTCCCGATGTGCGGGGCGCATCGGGGCGAAGGGCCGCTCGAGAACTTCGGGGGACTTCGGGGGAAGTCGTGCTGCGAATGCACTTCAGCGCCGGTGACCTGGCGCGCACCAGGATCGCGGACGGGCCGGACCCGCTCTGGGAGACCGTCCTGAGCATGCAACAACTCCATGAGCAGCGGCCGGAACCGCTGCTCGACGCCTGGCGGCGCAGAGCCTGCAGCCGCGGCCGGTCCGCGTCGCGGATCCTCGCGCCGCTGATGCCGAAGCGCGGCTACTTCCCGGACTTCCTCACGCCCGCGGCGGCCGCCGGCGGCCTTGAGGAGGGCATCGACGCCGTACTGAGCACCCCGCGCCGGCAGCTGCGCGGCGAGGTCGGGATGCTCGCGGACGCCAACTCCCTGCCGTCCTGGGCCCGTTCACTCGCCGACGGCGACACGGACACGCTGCAGCGGCTCGGCACGGCACTGCGCCAGTACCACGCGTCCGTGCTCGGCCCCGCCTGGCCGGACATCGCCGCCCGCGTCGCGCGCGACCGGCTGCACCGCACGGGAACGCAGGTCCGCGGCGACACGGACGCGATGCTGCGCACCTTCGCCCCGATGCTCAGCTGGCAGCCGCCCGTGCTGTGCGCCGACTACCCGGTGGACCGCGACATGTACCTGGAAGGCCGCGGACTCCTCCTCGTGCCCTCGTACTTCTGCCGCCGCACGCCCGTCGCGCTGCTCAACGAGACGCTGCTGCCCGTCCTCGTCTACCCGGCCAGGGCGCCGCGGCCCGAGCAGCAGCTCTCGCCCTGCGGGAGGCTCGCGCCGCTCCTCGGGCACACCCGCGCCGCCGTCCTGCAGACCCTCCAAGAGCCGTGTACCACCAGCGAGTTGGCGCAGTACGCGGGGGTCTCGCTCTCCTCGGCCAGCGAACACGCCGCCGTGCTGCGCGGAGCGGGCCTGATCGTCAGCACCAGAGAACGCCACCGTGTGCGCCACACCCTGACGCCCCTGGGCATGGACCTGCTCACCGGGCCCGGCTGAGGCGCGCGGCCGTCAGAGCGCGGGGTGCGTGAGGGCGCGCGCCACGGGGACGTCGTAGCGGCGTGCGTGGGCGAGGCTCTGCCGCACCTCGCGCAGTGAGCGCGGCCGGTGGCCGGGGCCGCCGCAGCAACTCTTGTGGAAGCCCACCCCCGCGTTCAGGAGCACCGTGAGCGTCCGCCAGGCCGCGCGGTCCCGCCGCGGCGGCGCTGCGAAGGCCGACCCGGCGTGCAGCATCGGCCCGGCGCAGCGCGGACAACTCCGTTGCCTGGCCCGGTCGTAGGGCTGCTTGAACGAGACACGGCACGGCAGGCAGACGTAGTGCGTCTTGCCGCTGGGCGGCCGCTCGCGGGCAGGGCCGGGCTGGGTGGTGGCGGGGGACATGGCGTCACGGTAACCGCCCGGCAGCGGCGGGCGCGACGGGATTTCACGGCCGCCCGCAGAAGCCGGCGCCCCCGCGTCTCACTCCGCGGCATGCGCGGGTGCGGCGGGCCGCCCGCCCGGGTGCCGGTGGCGCCAGAACCAGAACACTCCGCTCGACAGCAGCGCCCACCCGGCGAGCACCAGGAAAGGGAACGCATGCTGGTGCCCGCCGAAGTACACCGCCGTGTGCTGCGCGTTCACCGACGCGCCCGGCGGCAGCCACTGCCCGATGTGCCCGAGCAGCGACGGCAGCAGCGGCCAGGAGACCGCACCGCCCGACGACGGGTTGCCGAGGAGCACCATCAGCCCCCAGGTCGGCAGCATCGCCCAGCGCCCGAAGAGGGTGTTGAACATGGTGAACACCATCCCCGAGGCGAACAGCGTCAGCGCGAGGATCAGCCACGACTCCACGAACGGCAGGTCGACCGCCCCCAGCCACCAGTCCACCACCGCCGCGATGGAGAACCCGCCGAGCAGCGCGTACGCCACCGTGTACGCGATGCGCTCCAGCGGATTGAGGCTCCGCGCGTGCACGGACAGCTGGATCGCCCCGACGAAGCCGATGATCACGGCCGCGAGCGAGATGTAGAAGATCGCCAGGCCGCGCGGGTCGCCCGGCTGCATCGGCTTGACGTCCCGCACCGTGACCGGAATCCGCAGCTTCTCGCCCACCGACTCGCCCGCCTCGGCGAGCAGTTGGGCCACCGAGGCCCCCGAGGCCCCGGACACGGAGAGGGTCACGCGGTCCTGCCCGTGCACGTCCAGGATCGCGAACGCCCGCTGCTCGTCCACCGACTCCTTCGCCTCCGCGTAGGTGTCGTACGGCTTCAGGGCGAGCGTCGCGTCCAGGGCCTTCTCCATGCCGTCCACGAAGGCCCGCCCGCGCTCCGAGTCGTGCGCGCCGACCACGGCGGCGGGCACATGCCGGGGCGTCGGGTCGGCCATCGAGTACGTGTAGCTGCCCGCGAACAGCCCGGCGGCCGCGGCGAGGATGAACACGAGGACCGTCGCGGGCAGGAACGGCGACTCCTTGAACGCCTCCCACCGCTCCCGGCGTGAGGGCGGCCGGCCGTGCGCTCCGTGCGGAGGATGGGGGCGCTGCGCGTCGCTCGGCTCGTCCATGACCTCACGTTAAGCAGCCCCGCGCGAACGCCCCTACCGGTGAGGGCCCGTACGGGGAGCGCGGCCGGAAGGCGACCTCAGGGCAGCAGTCGCGTACGGAACAGGTCGAGCACCCCGTCGAGGGCCGCGCGCGTCGGCTGCCCTGGCTCGTCGATCAGGTGCTCCGTGAGCACGGCGTGCGGGGCCTGCACGCCGTCCGGGTTGGCGTCGGCGTCGTCCAGCTCGACGGCCACGAACGCGTTGCCGAGCTCGCGGCGGAGGAACGCGAACCGCTCGTCGGGCACGAAGCGGTCGCCGCGGAACCGCAGTCCGTGCACCTGGAGCCCCTCGCGTGCACAGCGGTCCTTGACCTTGGCGAGGTCGGCGGGGGAGATGTCGATCCCGGCGGCGCGGCGACCGCCCACCGGAAGCGGCAGTGACGGCTGCGAGAGGACCGGTGCGAGCATCCGCTCGTCGACCGCCATGGCCAGGGCGAACCCGCCGGTGAAGCACATCCCCACCGCGCCCACGCCGGGCCCGCCGCACCGCTCGTGCTCGTACGCGGCGAGAGCCCGCAGCCAGTCCACGACCGGGGAGCTGCGGCCGACCGCGAACGCCGTGAACTCCCGGCTCACGCAGACCCGCAGGATGCTCGACGCCAGATACGCCCCGGCCTTCAGCTTGCCGTGCGCGTCCGGGTGCGGGTCCCGCCCCGGCGTGCCGAAGAGGACGGGCAGCACCGCCGTGCACCCGATCGCGGCCACGCGCTCGGCGAAGGCGAGGACCTTGGGTGTGATGCCGGGGATCTCGGCGATGACGACGACGGCCGGACCACTGCCGCGCCGCAGCACGCCATGGGTGGCCCCGCCGTGCGTGAACGAGCCCCGCTCGAACCCCGACAGGTCGTGGTCGGCCATCGTGGCGCCTCCCCATCTTCCTTGCAGACAACGGCAGTTGGGCCCGCGCGAGCGCGGACGGCATTGAGCATGCCACCCGGCCGACGCACACCGCGCGGCGCCCCGGCCCGTCTTCTTCGGGCTCCGTCGGGGTACGGCCGAACTGGCCCGCCGCGACGCCCCGTTCACCGCATCAGGAGGCCCGTCGCGCCCTCACGGGCCCTCAGGGGCGCGCGCACGCATGCGAAGTGCCGAAAGCCCCGCAACGACACAGGTGAACTGTGGGCCCGATCCGCTCGGCCATGCGGAGCAGTTGCCCGGCGGACCCAGCCCGCCCGGCCTAGAACCGATGCAGAGTCACATTTCCCATTCCCTCTCGCAGGGAGAAAGGGCGGTGCGCGTCGTGTCGTCGCGTCTGTCTTTCGCCGCAGGCCTCGCCTGCTCCGCGGTCCTGGCCGGTCAGTTACTGGCCTCCTCGCCGGCCCTCGCTCAGGAGGGCCCGCCCGGAAGCGCCCCGGAGAAGCCCTGCAACGCCACGTCCGGCGCCTACCAGTGGCAGCTGGAGAAGAAGCTCGGGCTGCCGCGCGACGGCGTCCAGAGCACCGAGGACTGCATCGCCATCCGCAACCTCCAGAAGCGCCTCGGCATCAAGCCCGCCGACGGCAAGGCGACGCTGAAGACGTACCGGATGCTCCTCGTCCACGAGGTCAGGAAGAACCCCAACGCCGACGGCAAGTGCCCGGTCCGCACGTACCGCGTCACCTGTGTGGACCTGAACCGGCAGATCCTGTGGGTGCAGAAGAGCAAGAAGGTCGTCTTCGCGCCCGTCCCGATCCGCAGCGGCAAGGACGGCTACGAGACCCGGCGCGGCTGGCACAAGATCTACCTGAAGCGCGCCCGGCACTTCTCGACGCTCTACGACAACGCCCCCATGCCGCACTCGCAGTTCTTCAACGGCGGACAGGCCTTCCACGGCACCTACAACGACCTGTTCAAGTCGGGCTCGCACGGCTGCGTCAACATGTACGCGGCCGACGCGAAGCGGCTGTTCGACCTCCTCAAGGTCGGCGACCGCGTGTACGTCTGGGGCACCAAGCCCGGCACCGGCAAGCGCAACGGCACCTACACGGACGACGTGCTGATCGCCCAGGGCTTCGGCTCGTTCGGCATCGCCCAGGACCCGGCGGCCGACCGGCCGCCGACGGCCGCGGAGCTGGACGCGGCCCTGCGGGAATGACCGCGCACGACAGCTGAACAACACAAAAGGCGGGCGGGGCGGCTGATCAGCCGCCCCGCCCGCCCCGTTCAGGGGATCAGGCGTCAGCCCTTCTTCTTCCCGTTCTCCTCCGGGATCACGAAGCGGACCCAGCGGTGGTTGTCATTGACGTCGATGTTGTCCTTGCAGCGCGGCTTCGGCATCTTGTAGCCGTCGGGAACGTCCGTCACGCAGACCTCGTACTGGCCGTTCGCCAGGTTCGGGAACGTGCAGCTGCCGTTCTCGCCACCGGTGCACGACGGGGCGGCGACGCGCGCGCCGTCCTCCCGCAGCTCGAAGGCGACGCCGCCGAGGCGGTCGCCGTTCTCGTCGACCGCGACGTTGGTGATCGCGCCCTCATCGGCCGTGCCCGCCTTACAGGTGGCCGAGGCGATGACGACGTCACCGGCGAGATGGGTCGGCGAGGCCACCTTGATGTGCATCGCGTTGACGGTCAGGGAGCCGTCGGGGTTCGTGATCTGCTCGTTGAGCACGACGGAGCCCAGACCGCCGGGCAGGGTCACGTCCGTGTTCGGGGCCGGGTTGGCCGGGAACGTCACGTCGCCGATGCTGAGCGGGGTGGTGGCCGCACCGTTCGTGACGGTCGCCGAGCCGGTCGGGTCCGAGCCGGGCTTGGCGTCACAGGTCGCGGTGACGGCGTCGGCCCCGACGGTGGCAGCGTCCAGGTTCAGACTGGCCTGGGCCGTCCGCGCCGTCGACTGAGTGACGCCAGTGGTGGAGTCGCCGGTCGCCGTGGTGCTGAGGGCGTTGACGGAGCCCATGCCCCCGAGCGCGAGCGTGGCCAGGTCGGCCGACGGCGGGCCGCCGGGGTACGCGGACTTGGCGGTCTCGGGGATGTCGACCACTGTGCCGAGCGTCGCCGCGGCGCCGTAGGCCGAGCTCTCGCCCGCGGCGGCGTGCGCCGTGCCGGCTGTCGTGGCGACGAGGGATGCGGCGAAGGCGACGCCGAGTGCGGCCCGACCGACACCCATCTTGACTGAGGCCATGAGTTTCCCTTCATGAAGAGCAGGAGAGCGCGGGCTGTCCCGGGCCGGTTCGGCGACGGGGTGGACTCGCGCATTCCTGAACGTCGGACACGGCGTCCGACGTCGGCCACTGCTACCCGCTCGAAGGGGATTGTCTATCCGGTATGCGGTCAAATGGTGTTGTTATTCACCTCACTGGCGATATCGGACTCGGCATCGGCTCACGCGTCCGCTATTGCCGGTCGTGAGCGCAGCAGGCCGGACCGGTGCACCGCCTCCCGCAGGAGTGACCCGACGGAACCCGGACATCGCCCGAACTCCCCGGATCGGGTGGGGAGTTCGGGCGGCGGTTCAGACCGTGTCGGCCCGGTGCGTCGGCCGGCCGTCCAGGACCGTGAGGAGCACCGGCAGTTCCGGCAGGTCCGTGGCGGCGGTGGTCAGCGGGCTCTCCGCGAACACCGTGAGGTCGGCGCGGTGGCCGACGGCGAGCTGCCCGGCCCGGTCCTCCTCGCCCGCCGCGTACGCCGCGTTGACCGTCATGGCGCGCAGCGACTCCAGGGCGGTGAGGGCCTGTTCGGGTCCGTGCGGCGGCTGCGTCAGGTCGCGGCTCGGGCGGCGGTGCCGGGCGCCCGCCATCACCTGCAGCGGCGGGTACGGGGCGATCGGCCAGTCCGAGCCGAGCACCACCGTGGCCCCCGAGTCCCACAGGTCGCGGCAGCGCCAGGCGCGCGCCGCCCGTTCCTCGCCGAGCCGCCGCGACCAGTTGTCGGTGTGGTCGGCCCGCGTGAAGTCGCAGCAGTGCGTGGGCTGCATCGACGCGACGACGCCGAGCTCGGCGAAGCGCCGCAGGGTGTCGTCCGGCACGGTCTCGATGTGCTCGACCCGATGCCGTACGCCACTGGCCGGGCCGCCGCCCGCGAGCGCCACCGCGTCGAGGGTGTGCCGCACGGCGGCGTCGCCGATGGCGTGGGTGGCGGTGGGCACGCCGGCCCGGTGCAGCTCGGCGATGACGCGGGTGTACGCCTCGGGCTCGGGCCAGAAGGCGAGCGTCGACTCGCCGTGGCAGTCCGGGTGCTCCAGCCAGGCCGTGCCGTTGTCGATGGTGCCGTCCATGAACAGCTTCACGCCGTCCACCTGCCACAGCGCACCGCCGAGGCCCTGCTGCTCGATGAGGGCGCGCAGCCCGTACGGGCTCACGCCCGGCTGGCACCAGGGGGAGACCCGCAGCCGCAGCGGGAGTTCGCCCGCGACCTCTAGCTGGCTGTAGAACGCCAGGCTGTCGCCGGCCGCGTCCATCGCGTGTCCGCCGGTCAGGCCCGAGGCGGCCATCTCCCGCAGGACGGCGGCGAGTCGGGCCCGCCGCTTCGCCCGCGTGGGCTGTGGCGCGGCGCGCTCGACCAGCTCGCACGCCGCGTCCTCCAGGAGCAGTCCGGTGGGGCGGCCGGACGCGTCGCAGACGACCTCGGCGGCCTGGTCGAAGGTGCGCGGGCCGTGGACGCCCGCGAGTTCCAGGGCGCGCGGGCTCGCCAGCATCGAGTGGGCGTCGAAGAGCTGGAGCAGCGCGGGCACCCCGTCGAGCACGGGGCCGAGCGCGGCCGACTCCACGGGCCGGTCCCCGAACACGTTCGGGTCGAGCCCCCAGCCGCGCAGCCACTCCCCGCGGCCGAGGTCCCGCACCGCGAGCGCGAGCGCCTCCCGTACGGCGTCGAGGTCGGTGCAGCCCGAGAGGTCGAGGCCCTGGGTCAGGTCCGCGCCGGAGACGGGGTGCAGGTGCCCGTCGACGAGGCCGGGCGTGACGACGGCGCCGCCCAGGTCGAGCACTTCGGTCGAGGCGTCGGCGAGCTCCCGGATCTCCCGGTCGTCGCCGAGCGCGGCGATCCGCCCGTCGGACACGGCGAGCGCGGTCTGCGGCAGCAGCCCACCGGTCAGCGGGTCGAGCAGGCGGGCGGAGAGCAGGACGAGGGGAGTGCGCACGAAAACTCCAGGTCGAGGCGCGGGGAAGCCGCGCGGTCAAGGGTAGGGGGGGATGTACGTACACGACCTAGGAGCGAGCCAGGTCGGCCTCGGTCATGGTGTCCGCGAGGTCGCTCAACGTGCCGCTCTCCAGGCCGAGTTCACGCTCGGCCGTCGTCACGGCCATCGACGTCACGGCCTTGGGGCGGTCCACGGTGCCGGTGTTGGCGTGCGCGCCGAGTCCGTCGAGCACGACCAGGATGTGAATGGCCGTCAGAAGCGGGTTGTCGGTGCGGAATCCGTCGTCCCGCACGCCGTCCCCGATGACCGAGGCGAACCGCTCGCGCCAGGCGGCCTCCTGCACCTCGACCCGCTCGCGCAGCGCCGGCCGGTAGCGGCTCAGATGCCGCGCGTTGATCCAGAGCCGGGAGACGTCGTCGTATGCGGAACCGGTCGCGAGCGCGAAGAAACGGGCCAGGTAGTGGGCGGGGGAGCCCTCGGAACGCTGGTCCGGCAGGAGGGCGTCGAGCTCGCGCCCCGCGGCCCGCCCGAAGGCCTCGGCCACCAGTTCCTCGGCCGACGGGAAGTAGTGGCTGATGAGCCCCGGACGTACGTCGAGGTCGTCGGCGATCCGGCGGAGGGTGATCGATTCGAGCCCCTCGGCCAGGGCCACGTGGGCGGCTGCGTCGACGATTTCCGCACGTCGGGCGGCAGGAGATTTTCTGACTCGCTTGCGCTGAACGCTTGACGGCATACCCCGAATACTATTGAGTACCCGACCAATAAGCAAGCAGGTGGGTAGTACGAGCACCCGGAGGGGCCATGGCGTCCACACTTCCCGAACCACAGCCGACCGCGAGCGAGGCCGCTGATCCACCGAGAACCGAGCGCGCCACGCACGTCGAGGCGCACGGCATCGACCACATTCCCGAGGGCGAACGCTACGGCCGGCCACGGCAGTTGTTCTCCGTCTGGGCCGCCGGCGGCGTGACCTATCTGAGCCTTGTGGTCGGCGGCGCTCTCGTCCTCATGGGCCTGAACATCTGGCAGGCCCTCGCGGCGATCGTCGTGGGCAACCTCTTCTGGCTGCTCACCGGATTCCTCGCCGTCTCGGGGCCCGCGGCGGGCGCGCCCAGCGAGGTCATCACCCGCGCCCTCTACGGCGTCCGCGGCAACCGCGTGAACAACGCCGTCACCGGCTGGACGATCTCCGTCTGCTACTTCGCGCTGAACCTGGCCGCCGCCGCGACCGCCGGCTTCGCGCTCGTCGAGTGGGCCGGCATCCGGGCCACGACCGGCGTGCAGATCGCCGTCGTGATCGCCATCGCCGTCCTCACGCTCACCATCAGCGTCTACGGCCACGCCATGATCATGAAGCTCTACCTGCCGATCACCCTGGCCCTCACCGCCGTGTTCGCCGCCGTCGCCATCGCCGTCGTCCAGCACACCGACTTCTCGTACGCCCCCGCCGAACCGCTCACCGGCACACAGCTGTGGGCCGTGCTGCTCGCCGGCGTCACCCTCATCGCCTCCGGCCCGCTCTCGTACACCACCAGCGCGGACTTCTCCCGCTACCTGCCGCGCACCAGCTCCGCCAAGGCCGTGCTCGGCTGGACCGCGCTCGGCGCGTTCGTGCCCGGCGTACTCGTGTCCGGGCTCGGCGCGATGGCCGCCACCACCCTCGACATGAGCGACCCGCAGACCGCCCTCGAATCGATCCTGCCGAACTGGTTCTCGCCCGTCTTCCTCATCGCCCTCGTCCTCGGCACCATCGCCATCAACGCCCTGACCGCCTACAGCGCGGGCCTCGCCCTGCAGGCCGTCGGCATCCGCATCCGCCGCTCGTACAGCGTCGTCGTCGACGGCGCGGCCGCCGTCTCCCTCACCCTCTACGCACTGCTCGTCTCCAACTTCCTCGACACCGTCAGCAACGTCCTGCAGCTCACGGTCGTCCTGCTCGGCCCGAGCATGTCGATCTACGCCGCCGACATCGCGCTGCGCCGCAACCGGTACGACGGCCCCGCCCTCACCGACGAGTCCCGGCAGAGCCCCTTCTGGTACCACGGCGGCGTCAACTGGGCCGGCGCCTGCGCCCTGGCCGGCGGCGTCACCGCGTCCGCCCTCAGCGTCAACACCGTCTACACCGGGCCGATAGCCGAGGCCCTCGACGGCATCGACCTCGCCCTGCCCGCCGGCCTCGTCGTCTCGCCACTCCTCTATGTCCTCCTGATGCGCACCCCGCTCGGCGGCCAGGGCCCCCTCGGCCGGGCCTGACCGACCCGCACTCCCGGACCGGCCGGCGGGGTCCGCCGACACCCCCGCCGACCGGCCCGCACCACGCCCCGCACCGCTCCCGCGCCTCCCACCGGCGGCTCCGCCCGACTTCCCGTACGCGAATGGCGACACCCCCACCCGATGGGGATGATGGAGAGATCTTCGGCCGCGTCGGAGGGCAGACAGAACACGCGACCTCGGGGGAGACTCGGGAGGCCAGGTGCGGCGGCCGACGGGAGAAGGGAGCGCACCGATGAGCGCTGCGGACGCGCTGCCTTCCGGCCTCGACCCCGAAGACCTCGACCCACTCCTGGAACCCGGGGGCCTCCTCGACGTGCTCGGCGTCGCCGCCGTCGTCCTCGACTCCGACGGCCGCATCGCCCTGTGGAGCCCCCAGGCCGAGACCCTCTTCGGCTACACCGCCGCCGAGGCCCTCGGCCGCCCCGCCGCCCGCATCCTCGTCGACGAGGACCACCTCGACCTGGTCCTCTCCCTCTTCACCGAGGTCATGGCCAGCGGCGAACCCTGGGCCGGCGTCTTTCCCGTACGCCACAAGGACAAAGGCACCCGCCTCGCCGAGTTCCGCAACATGCGCCTGGAGGACACCGAGGGCAACATCTACGCCCTCGGGCTCGCCTCCGAACGCGCCACCCTGCAGCGCATGGAACGGGACCTGGCGCTCTCCCTCCGCCTCGTCAGCCAGTCCCCGATCGGCCTCGCCGTGATGGACACCGAGCTGCGGTACGTCATGGTCAACCCCGCCCTGGAACGCATCAACGGCATCCCCGCCGCCGAGCACCTCGGGCGCACCGTCACCGAGGCCCTGCCGTTCCTGAACGCCGAGAGCATCCTGTCCGCGATGCGCGAGGTCCTCGCCACCGGCACCCCCGCACTCGACACCTTCACCGTGGGCCGCACCCCCGCCGACCCGGACAGCGACCACGCCTGGTCCGTCTCCCTCTACCGCCTGGAGGACCCCGGCCAGGAGCGGGTCATCGGCCTCGCCGTGTCCGTCGTCGACATCACCGAACAGCACCGCTCGGCCTCCGCCGCCGCCCGCGCCCAGCGCCGCCTCGCGATGATCGCCGACGCCACCGAGCGCATCGGCACCACCCTCGACCTCGACCGCACCGCCCGCGAACTCGCCGACTGCCTCGTGCCCGAGTTCGCCGACATCGCCGCCGTGGACCTCCTCGACAGCGTCCTGAAGTTCAGCGGTCCGGCCCGGCCGCCCGCCTCCGGAGGCGCCCTGTTCCGCGCGGTCGCCGTCGCCGCCGCCCACCCGGACTTCGCCGAGCGCGCCTCCGAACCCCCGGGCCGGACCTCCCGGTACGAGTCCAGCCGCCTCGTCGCCCAGTGCGTACGGTCCGGCCGGCCCACCCTCATCGCCCACGTCAGGGAGCAGGACCTCGCCAGGATCGGCCGCGACCGCGATGTGTCCGCCCTCCTCGAAGAGGCCGGCACGCACTCGTACATGGCCATCCCGCTGAAGGCGCGCGGCACCGTCCTCGGCGCCCTCACCCTGGCCAGAACCGGCAACCCGCTGCCCTTCGACCACGACGACCTGCTGCTCGCCGGGGAACTCGCCGCCCGCGCCGCCGTCTCCATCGACAACGCCCGCGGCTACCAGCAGCAGAGCCACGCCGCGCTCTCCCTGCAGCGCCATCTGCTGCCGCACCGGCCGGCGAAGCCCCCCGGCCTCGACATCGCGTACCGCTACCAGCCCGCCACCACCGCCGGTGAGGTCGGCGGCGACTGGTTCGACGTGATCCGGCTCGCGGGCGAGCGCTCCGCCCTCGTCGTCGGCGACGTCATGGGCAGCGGCATCAACGCCGCCGCCTCCATGGGCCAACTCCGCACCGCCACCCGCACGTTGGCCGGGCTCGGGCTCGCACCCGCGGACGTCCTCACCCACCTCGACCGGATCGCGAGCGAACTCGACGAGACCCTCGCCACCTGCGTCTACGCCGAGTACGACCCGCACACCGGGCTGTGCCGCATCGCCACCGCGGGCCACCTCCCGCCCGTCAGGTGCCGCCCGGACGAGCGCCCGCAACTGCTCTCCCTGCCCAGTGGCGCGCCCCTCGGCGTGGGCGGAGTGCCGTTCGAGGCCGCCGAGTTCACCCTCACCGACGGCGACGAGCTGCTGCTCTACACCGACGGCCTGGTGGAGACCCGCGACCAGGACATCGGCGACCGTCTCACCACCCTCATCGACATCCTCGACCAGCCCCGCCGCTCCCTCGAGGAGACCTGCGACCTGCTCCTCACCCAACTCCGCCGCCACGGCGACCCGGACGACGTAGCAGTCCTCATCGCCCGCACCCACCCACTGCCTCCGGTGGACGGCAGCTGAGCCTCCACGCTTCCAGCGCACGGACCGCCCACGGGCCTCAACGAGGTCGTGCCGCGCGTCGGGTGAGGGGGTCTTCGCCGCCGAGTTCTGCGTAGCGGGTCGGTGTGGTGGGGCGTTTGCGGGGGATGCGGCGGCGGTCGGGGAGGGGTGGGGCCGAGGCCGGGATGTGCTGGATCTCCGCGAGGAGGCGCTCGACGACCACCGTGCCCAGCGGGTTGCCCAGCGCCTCCGCGTCCCGCAGCGCCCGCCGCGCACGTCGCCAGGCCCGCGCCGGCCGCCCGCCCAGGTGGTCCACGAAAGCGAGCGCGTAGCCCGTCATGCAGCGCGCCCACCGGTCGTCGCGGGTGCGCCGCAGCGCCACCGCCGTACGCACCGAGCGGCGGGCCGCGGCGATGGACGTGTGCGCCTGGTTGCAGGCGAGTACCGCCCAACTGTGCGCCACCGAAGGCCCGTAGAACACGTCCTCGGGAATCAGCTGCACGGCCTCCTCCAGGCAGGCCAGCGCGAGCTCCCGGTCGCCCGCGTACGCGGCGAGCACCCCGGAGGCGTCCGCGACGTGCCCGAGCGTGGTGTCGTCCCCGACGAGCACCGCCACCTCGCCCGCCTCGCGCAGCGCATCCGCCGCGTCGCCCTCACCGCAGCGCACCGCGATCCACCCGGCCAGCCACAGCGCCCGCGCCCGCAGCAGCGAGACCTCGGGGAACAGGGGCAGCAGCCGCTGCAGATACGAGCGGCCCTGGCCGGTGTGCCCGCACACGCCCCACCAGAACCAGAGCGCCACCACGGCGTACAGCGCGGTCTCGGCCTGCGCCGTCGTCTGCGGCGGCCGGACGAGCGCGGCCCGCAGATTCGCCTCTTCGGCGCGTACGAGAGCGATCGCCTGCTGCTGCAGCCCCACCTGCCACAGCCGTTGCGCGGACTCGGCGGCGTCCCGGCACCACAGCAGATGCCGCTCGACCGCCTCCGCCGCCTCGCCCGCGTCCCGCAGCCGCCCGAAGCCGAACTCGCGCGCGGCGGTCGTCATCCGGTACCGGCCCGGCCGTACGCCCCCGGGGTCGCGCACCGGCTCCAGGACCGAGGCGAGCGTGAGCCGGGCCAGGCAGGCAGGGATGTCGAGCGCCCGCAACTGCCCTCCGGCGGCCACGTGCACCGCGGTGTCCTCGTCGAAGTCGCCGCCGAGGACGCTCAGCCGGGCCCAGGCGATGCGGTCGGCCCGCTCGCACAGGGTGTAGCTCGCGCCGAGCGACGCGTGCAGCGAGCGGTGCCGCCACGTCCCGGCGGCCTCCCCGGCGAGGCGGCACTGCGCGGACTCGACGAGCGTCGCCACCTCCGCGAGCGGCCGCCGGCCCACCTGCTCGGCGGCGAGCCGCAGCGCGAGCGGCACGCCCTGGACCCGCGCACAGATGTCGAGCACGGCCCGCCCCGCGGCGCCCGTCCCGACCAGGTGCGCCGAGCGCGCAGGCAGCCGCGACAGGAACATCCGGGCCGCTGCGCTCGGCGTGCCGTCCCCCGACGGCACGAGGGAGAGCGGGCCGAGCCGGAGCACCTGCTCGTCGCCGAGACCGAGCGGCTGCCGGCCCGACGTGAGGACCCGCAGCTCGGGCAGCGTCTGCAGCAGCCGCTGGACCAGGGCGAGGCAGTCGCGGCGTACCGGATCCACGTCGTCGAGGAACAGCAGCCGCGGCCGGGCGCGCAGCTCGTCGACGACCTCCTCGAAGCCGGCTGTGGCCGGCAGGCCGAGCGCCGTGGCCACCCCGGTGAGCGCGTCGGGGCCGCCGGCCGGGCCCTCGGTCCACCAGCGCGCCCGGCTCACCTGCGCGCCCTGCCGCTCCGCCGCGGCACGGGCCAGCCGGCTCTTGCCGATCCCGGCCGCACCGGTCACGGTGACGAGCCGGTGCCGGGCGAGCAGCCCGTCCAGGTGCGCCAACTCCTCCTCCCTGCCGACCAGTTCGCCGGGTCCTGCAGTCGCCGCCGGCCGCTGCCGATGCTGCCTCTGGCCTCGGCCGTGCCGAACGGACGAGCCACGAAGGCGGTCAAACACTGTCCTGCTCCTGATCACATCCGTGCGTCGGCGTGAGACGACCTGCGTCCCCCGGGCCGAATCCGGCTGCAGGAGCGTTCCTGCAGTGACCGACCACAGAGGGAACTAGTTCGGACCGCGTGGGGTAGCGACCCCGAGCCCCCCATCACTCACGACGACGACCCCGGGAACGCGTGTACGGACAACGCCCGCCCCCCGCCCGTCCGTTGGGAGGGTGTACGCGCGCCCCATGGGGGAGGGGCGTGCGCGCGGCCGCGTTGGTGTTTCTGGCGCAATCGGCGTCCGGAACTGAATACGTGTGAGTGATTTCTTACGCATGCGCAGAGCACCGGCGTTCGTACGGCTTGGTTTCGATGACGCTGTGACTTCGCCGTTCCCGGTCGCTCGTGCCTGCGACCCGATGTGTGAGAGGTCGATCCCTTAGTGCGGAGCAGTAACCGTCAGTACCTCGTGTCGGTGGACCACCTGCGGGCCTTCGCCGCCCTCCTCGTGCTCCTGTACCACGGCACGTATGAATTGCTCAACGAGATCGACAAAGGACATGCGGGCAGGCTCTACGCGGACAATCCCTTCGGCGCGCTCGTCGTGGAAGGGCATACCGCGGTCACTCTTTTCATGGTGCTCTCCGGATTCATCTTCACGATCGGCACCCTGGGCAAGGACATCCATTACGGCCGCTTCATCGGCAACCGCGTCCTGCGGATCTTCCCGCTCTATCTGGTCCTGATCGTCATGGGCGTCGGCGCCTACCGGGCGGACGCGGATCTGCTGTCCGTCGTCCAGTCGCTCGTCGGCCTCGGCAATCTGTCGGGCGCATTGCACCTCGGCAGCGTCTCGCACATGTGGTGGGCGATCGCCGTGGAGCTGCAGTTCTATCTGCTGTTCCCGCTGCTCAGCAGGATCCTCACGCGCCGCGGCCCGCTCGCCCTGATCCAGTTGACGGCCGCGGTCGCGGTGATCCGCGCGCTCGTCTGGTTCTCCGGCGGCGGCAAGATCTCCGCGCAGGATCTCGTCTACTACAGCCTCGCCGGCCGTATCGACCAGTTTCTCTTCGGCATGCTGGCCGCCTGGCTCTTCGTCCATCACCGTGAGCGGTTCCGGAGCCCGGCGAAAGTGCTCGTCGCCTCGGCGCTTGCCCTCGTCACGATCTGGGCGTTCAACCGCAGCCACGCCTATGCGGAGGGCCGCACCGTACGGCTCGTCTGGGTCGACGTCGAGGGATTCGTGTGGGCGCTGCTCGTTCTCACTTATGTGGCCACGGTCACGTCGACGTGTCTGGTCTCACGGGCGGTCGCGAAATTCGGCGAGATGAGTTTCTCCGTCTATCTGCTGCACTTTCTCGTCATCACGGTGTTCCTCGCCCGGAACCGCTGGATCGAGCCGACCGGAAATCCCGTATGGGACGCCTTCCTCACGACGGTGCTCGGCGTGCTTCCGGTCAGTCTGGCCATCGCCGTCGTGACCTTCCACGGCATCGAGCGGCCTTTCCTGCGCTGGCGCCGCGCCTATCTGGGTACGGACGACCGGCCGAGGATCGCGGCACAGCCCGACGGCGGCAGGCCCGTCCCGGACGCGGCTCCGCCGGAGCAGCCGGAGCCCGCACTCCGGTCCCGGAGGGCGGCCGGGGCCGTGGAGACCGCCGACCGGTAGGCGCGACGGTGCGGTGCCGAGCGGAGCGGCGGACGAGCCCGTCGAGGGCCTCGGAGCCCGGCCCGTCATCCATATGGGTCACCATCGCGCGGCGCGCGGCGTGGGGGCTTGCTCATGATGTGGGAAGGGGACCGCACCGACGAAGGGCTCCCATGAACACACTCGCCGTAAATTTCACCCAAGGCCTCAATGACGCGTGGTCCAAGATCGCGCAGTTCGTACCGAAACTCCTCGGCTTCGTCATCATTCTGGCGATCGGCTGGTTCGTGTCGAAGCTGATCGTCCGGGTGCTCGACCGGGTCCTGCGCAAGGTGGGCTCGGAACGGCTCGCGGAGCGGGCGGGCGCGGCACGGATGCTCGAAGGGTCGAAGTTCGACCTGACAGGCCTCGTCTGCAAGATCGTGTACTACGCCCTGATGCTGATCACGCTTCAGCTGGCGCTCGGCGTCTTCGGACCCAACCCGGTCAGCGCGATGATCAACGGCATCGTGGCCTGGCTGCCGCGCGCGATCGTCGCGGTCGTCCTGATCGTGGTGGCCATGGCCATCGCCAACGCCGTCCGCTCCATCGTCACCAGCGCCCTGTCCAGGGCCTCGTACGGCGAGACCGTGGGCAAGATCGTCTGGGCCTGCATCGTGGTGCTGGGCGTGATCGCGGCCCTGGGCCAGGCGGGCATCGCCACCTCGGTGAGCCAGCCGATCCTGTACGCGGCGCTCGCGGCGGCCGCCGGCATCCTGATCGTCGGCGTGGGCGGCGGCATGATCACGCCGATGCGGCAGCGCTGGGAGCGGTGGATGGACACCGCAGAGCAGGAGACGGCCCGCGCTCGCGGCGGCGTCTCGGACTACCAGGCCGGGCGGGAGGACGCCATGGCCAACCAGCCGGTGCAGGAGCGCGAACAGCACCGGGGCGGCGGCTCACAGATGTGAGGCGACCGCGCGCCGCGCATCCGTGAGCGCGCGGCCGGCGGAACGACCCGACCCCGTCCGCTTGCGGCCCGGCACAGTGCCGAACCGCGAGCGGACGGGGTCGATCGCGTCTGTCACGTCTGTCACGTCTGTCGCTATGGTGCGTCGGTTGCGTCCGCCGCGTCTCAGTCCCGGACTCCGGGCAGCAGGCCGTGGGAGTGCACCAGCCAGCTGATCGCGGTCAGCCGGCACACCGCATAGTCGTGCCCGACCGGCTCGCGCCAGTCGTTCTCGGCCAGGGCGTCCACGAATCCGAGGGCGTAGTCGGCCAGCCTCTCGGAGTCGGGCGCCGCCGGTTCGAGCTCGGGGCCGTCGGCGTCGAGGCGCGTGCGTACGTCAGCGACATGCTGATCGACCATGGCGACGAACGCGGGCTCGAATGCGAACTCCGCGAACCGCGTCCGGTACGCACTGCTGATCTCGGCCAACGAAAACACCCTTCAACGGTATGCCTGGGCAGGACCGGGAATCACCCAAAACTGCCATGAGGTGCGTCACTTCGGAGAGATAGGGACCTTCGGCCCCCTGCCGGCTAGGGCCGAACGGCCACCGCGTCCACCTCGAACAGCATGCCCGGCAGCGCGAGGGAGGCGACGCCGCTCAGCGTCTGGGCGGGCAGCCGGTCGCCGAAGCGCGCGTGCAGCGCCTTGCCGACGATCTGCAGCTTGTCCAGGTCGTGGTCGACGATGAACGTGCCGAGCCGCACCACGTGCTCGTACCCGAGCCCGACCCCCCCCCGCAGGGCCGAGAGCAGATGGTCGAAGGCTAGGGCCTGTCGTTTGGATCAGGCCGGAACTGGTCGGCGGTGACTGCCGGTCGAGTTGAGCGGGGTGTGGTGCGTGCAGCTGCAAGGCGGAGGAGGGCGTCAACGCGGAGCGTTGGCAACCGACGACAACGCCGCAGATGTGCGTGCCACACCCCGCGACCCCGGCAAGATCCAAACGACAGGCCCTAGCTCCACCTGCTCGGCGAAGGAGCCGTCGACGACGGCGCCGGTGGCGTCGGAGGCGTACTGCCCGCCGATGAAGACGAGCTCGCCGGGGGCGGAGGCGGCGTGGCTGTAGCCGAACAGGGTCGGGTCGTGGAGCGTGGGCGGGTTGGTGAGCGTGCGCTGATCGGTGCTCATGCCGCTCTCAACGCCCGCTTCCGGCCCGGCGATTCCCTCGTGGGCCGATGAGGGGCACCTCAACTCCAGTGTGAACCTGGGGAGTTGGCGGGCCAGATCAGGTGTGTGGCCGCGTTCCTGGCCGTGATGCCGATCCGGCTCGCCGGGATGAGCAGCGCGGTCGCGCCGACGGCCCGCTGCTCGGGCGCTGCCGAGCGCCGGTGCTCCGTCTCGTAGCGGCGGAACGCGGCCTCGTGGTCCGTGCGCGTCGCGGCCGGCGCCTCGGCCGGCGTCGACGCTCCGGCGAGGGCCAGGGACGAGCCGTCCCTTTCCGTGGCCGGGGGGCAGGGCCACGGCACGGCCGGGTGCGTTGTGCTGGAGCACTCGGCGGCGGTCGAGGTCGAGGCCGTCCACGGGCAGGGGGGCGGCCCAGACCCCCAGGTGCCGGGCGTACGCCTGCTCGGGGCCGAGGGCGAGTCGCCGGGTCCGCGACCCCGGCAAGATCCGAACGGCAGGCTCTTGGTCGGACCGGGGCGGCTCGACGGCGTCTCCGGTGGACTGCGTCGGTAACCGGCCCACTTCGCACCGTGAGCGCAAACGCGAACGCACCCGGCAGGCGATCCTGGACGCCGCCGACCTCTTCGAGCGCCGCGGCTACGAGGGGACGACGATCGCCGACATCGCGGCGGGGGCCGAGATCGGGACGCGGACCTTCTTCAGCTACTTCGCGAGCAAGGAGGCCTTGCTCTTCCCGGAGAGCGACGCCCGCGTCGCGGCCGCCGTCGCCGCGATCGACGCGTGCGAGCCGGGGGACCACCCGGCCGACCTGCTGCCGCGGGCGCTGCGGGACGTGCACGAGACCGACACGGAGATGGCCGGCTCGATGGCCCGCCTCCGCCTGCGGTTGGCGCAGTCCGTTCCCGTCGTACGGGGCAGGGCGCTGCGGGAGCAGCTCGACGCGCAGGTGCAGATCGCCGAGCGGCTGCAGGCCGCGTTTCCCGACGAGTTGGACGCGGTGCAGGCGGCCGCCCTGGTCGGGGCATTCATCGGCGCGGTCGCCGGTGCGTCGCAGGTGCTGCTCGCCGAGCCGGACGCGCTGGCCGATCCGCGGCGGCTGCAGCGGCGGATGCGGGAGGCCACGGAGAGGGCGCTGCGCCCCTTCCTCAAGGAGTTCAAGGAGTTCAAGGAGTTCGAGGAGTAGGGCGCTGTGCCCTTTCCTCAAGGAGTGCTGAAGACCGCGGGGGACGGGGACGCCTCGGCCGTGGGCTGTTCCGTCGGAGCGGGCTTCGGTTCCTGCAGGACGATTCCGGGGCGGTCGACCGGCGAGGGCGAGCCGCCGTTCGGCAGGAGCGAGACCAGGGCCAGGGCGGCTGCGAACACCGCCGCCGCGCCCAACACCCGTACGGCGCGGCGGAGTCGGCCCCGGCTGTCGAGGTCGCGCCAGTGCGCCGCCTCGCGTTGCGGGCGGGGGAGCCAGAGTTCGCCGATGGCGTCCGGGTCGGGCGGTGCGGGTTCCGCAGCGCGCGCGGGTTCCGTCGGCGTGAGGGCCGCCGCGCTCGCCGCTGCCTTGGCTGCGCGCTCACGGGCGGAGGGTTCGCGTGGCGCGGTCCGGCGTATCTCGGCCTCGCTGTCCCGCAGGAACTTCTGCCACACGTCGTCCGGCAGGCCCGGCTGCTCGTCGCGGCGCATGTCAGCCGCCCCCGGGGGAGGAGTCGAGCCGTACGAACGGGATGCGGCGGCCCGCGGCGCGGTACGAGTCCGCGCTGCCGTCCACGTCGAAGCCCATGAAGGCGCACAACCGGCGGGCCGTGCGCGGGTGTCGGGGTGCGTACCGGGCGAGGATCTCGCCGCCCTCGTCCGCGGTGAGGAAGTGCGCGGTGACCGCGTGGCGGCGGTTGCCGACCTGGACGGTGGCCGTCGGGGTCCTGCGGAGGTTCTGGTACCAGGCGGCCTTCGGGCCGAAGCCGGAGGCGAGGGTCCAGCTGCCGCGCTCGCGGTCGTGGGCGACGACCTCCAGGACCACGCGCCGGTCGAGCCCGGTGCTGCGGCCGACGTGGTGGAGCAGCAGCAGTCGCCCGCCGAACAGCGGTCCGAGGCCCGCGCGGTAGAGGGCGATGGGCAGCCTGGCGAGCAATCGCCGTACGCCGCGCGGCAGTTGAGGGCGGTTCGGGCCTGCGGCTCGGCTCGGGTCCGCCGGTGGGTTGTGGTCCGCGGGCAGTTCGGGTGCCATCGACGTCCCTTCCCCCGACAGGTCGTTGGCCGGACGGGAACGGGTGACGAGCACCCGGCGTCCGCAATGGTTCCACGCAATCTTTGCATAGTCTAAATGCGGGGGAGGCTGCCCGCCATAGGCGGAGGAACGTGCGTACGGGAGAGATTTCGGGTCCGGTGACGCGTGCTGTCGGGGGTGCGGGGCCGCGAGGTACAAAGAGGTATGGCTGAGCGAAGCGGTGCGGGCGAGGGCGCGGTCGACGTGGACGAGGTCACGCGGGCCGTGCTGACCGCGTCGCGTGTGCTTGTCGCCGTCTCCGCGCGCTCGCTCGCCGCCGTCGAGGACCGGGTGACGCTCCCGCAGTTCCGGATGCTGATGGTGCTGTCGAGCCGCGGGGCCACCAAACTCGTCGACCTGGCCGAGCTGTTGGGGGTCGCGCCCTCGACCGCGATGCGCATGGTGGACCGGCTGATCGCGGCGGGACTCGCGGACCGGCGGGTGAACCCCGACAACCGCCGCGAGACGCTCCTGCAGCTCACCGGCGAGGGAAGCCGCACCGTCGCGGACGTCACCACGCGCCGCCGGCAGGAGATCGCCGCCATCGTCGAGCGCCTCACGCCCGAACGGCGCGCCGACCTCGTCACCGCGCTCACCGCGTTCAGCGAGGCGAGCGGCGAACCGCCCGCCCCGGCGGCCGGCGAGGCGTCCGGCCCGCACCCCTTGGGCTGGGCCCAGTGACGGCTCGCCGCCCCGACCCCGTGACCGGCTCACAGAAAGGCACCGTCATGACCGAACTCGGCGCACGGATCCCGCGGTTCCACCTGGCCATGCCCGTCGACGACCTGACCGCCGCCCGCCACTTCTACGGCGAGGTCCTGGGCCTCGACGAGGGGCGCAGCGCGGACACCTGGGTCGACTGGAACCTGCACGGCCACCAGTTCGTCACCCACCTCGCCCCCGCACGCCCGCAGCGCGTGCACAATCCGGTCGACGGCCACGACGTCCCCGTACCGCACTTCGGGCTGATCCTGACGATCCCCGACTTCCAGAAGCTCGCCCAGCGGCTACGGGACGCGGGCACGCAGTTCGTGATCGAGCCGTACGTCCGTTTCGAGGGGCAGCCGGGCGAGCAGTGGACGATGTTCCTGCTCGACCCTGCGGGCAACGCGCTGGAGTTCAAGGCGTTCGCGGACGACGGGCAGGTCTTCGCGGTGTGAGGCGTGCGCGCCGCGCGCGGACGGCGCCAGCGTGACGACGTTCGCGTGCGGCCCACCGGACACCTCGACGCCGCGCGGCCAACTCGGCCCGCCCTTCGGGACGTTGGCGTCGAGCTGCACCGCGCGCACCGCCTCGCCGTTCTCGCTGAACACCCAGAGGGAGGGGCCGGAGTAGGACGTCGCGGAGACGGTCCACTCGACCGGATCGCCCACCGCGTCGGAGACGTCGCCGCTGTCCGTCCCGTGCGCGAAGACCTGCACCCGGTCCCAGTCGAACCCGGTGAGCCCTGACAGCGGCACGGGCTCCGGTGTGCGCACGGCCGCGTTCAGTTTCGCCTGGAGGGCCTTGTCCAGCGTGCTGGGCAGAGGTTTCTCCCGGAGGAGCAGATAGCAGACGACCGCTGCCGTCAAGGCCATGAGAAGTGCCAACACCCTTGCTGCCGTGGCCCGTCGGACGCCCTGCGACCCGGTCATGCAGTCCCCCTCTTCCGTACCTCATCCTGCCCCGCACTGTTGACGGGAGTGGCTTCCGGAGTATTAGTAAGTGCAGAAAACAAATTGGTCTCGCGCAGCGACGAAGGGGCGATCATGGCGGACCGCTTCATCCCGACCCCCGACGACAAGTTCACCTTCGGCCTGTGGACCGTGGGCTGGCGGGGCGTCGACCCGTTCGGCACGGCCACGCGGCCCGCGCTCGACCCGGTGGAGTCCGTCGAGCGGCTCGCCGGGCTCGGGGCGTACGGGGTGACGTTCCACGACGACGACCTCGTGCCGTTCGGGTCTTCGGACGCCGAGCGCGAGGCGCTCGTCAAGCGGTTCCGCACCGCGCTCGAGGCGACCGGCATGAAGGTGCCGATGGCCACCACCAACCTGTTCACGCACCCCGTGTTCAAGGACGGCGGCTTCACCGCCAACGACCGTGACGTACGCAGGTACGCGCTGCGCAAGACCATCCGCAACATCGACCTCGCCGTCGAACTCGGCGCCACCACCTATGTCGCCTGGGGCGGCCGCGAGGGCGCCGAGTCGGGCGGTGCGAAGGACGTGCGCCTCGCCCTGGACCGGATGAAGGAGGCCTTCGACCTGCTCGGCGAGTACGTCACCGGGCAGGGCTACGACCTGCGCTTCGCCATCGAACCCAAGCCGAACGAGCCGCGCGGCGACATCCTGCTGCCCACCATCGGCCATGCCCTCGCCTTCATCGAGCGCCTCGAACGCCCCGAACTGGTCGGCGTGAACCCGGAGGTGGGCCACGAGCAGATGGCCGGCCTCAACTTCCCGCACGGCATCGCGCAGGCCCTGTGGGCGGGCAAGCTCTTCCACCTCGACCTCAACGGCCAGTCCGGCATCAAGTACGACCAGGACTTCCGCTTCGGGGCGGGCGATCTGCGGCAGGCGTTCTGGCTCGTCGACCTGCTGGAGGACGCCGGGTACGCGGGGCCGCGCCACTTCGACTTCAAGCCGGTCCGCACCGACGGCTTCGACGGGGTGTGGGAGTCCGCGAAGAACTGCATGCGAAACTACCTGATCCTGAAGGAGCGCGCCGCCGCCTTCCGCGCCGACCCGGCCGTGGCGCAGGCGCTGCGCGACTCCCGCCTGCACGAACTCGCCGAACCAACAGCGTCCGACGGCCTTTCGGGGCTGCTCGCCGACCGCGGGGCGTACGAGACGTTCGACGTGCACGCGGCCGCCGAGCGGTCGATGGCCTTCGAGCGGCTCGACCAGCTGGCGATGGAGCATCTGCTCGGGGTGGGGTGAGTCGGCCGTCAGGCAGCGGCCGGCCGGTCCGGGGGCGGGCGGTCCGGGGGTAGGCGGTTCGTGGGTGGGCGGTTCGTGGGCGGGCGGGCAACTCCTCGCAGGCGTACGGCGGTTCAGGGCCGCGCCGTCCGTTCCGCGTACGCCAGCGGGTCCGCGAGGACGTCCCGTACGACGAGGGCCGCCGAGCCTCGGGCCGCGTCGCCGGCCGCGGACGAGGCGTGCAGGCGGCCGCTGCCCTCGGACCACAGGCCGGACACCACGCGCCGCGCCAGGCGCTCGGCGATCGGCGGGCCGAGCCAGGGCAGGAGCGGGCGGTAGGCGCCGCCGAGCACGATCGCGTCCGGGTCGATGAGGTTCACCGCGTTGGCGAGGACCAGGCCGAGCGTGCGCCCCGCGGCGGTGAGGGCGGCCAGGGCGGACTCGTCGCCGTCGCGCGCTCTGCGCTCCAGGTCCGTGACGCCCGGCGGGCCCGCGTCCTCGGGGAGACCGGCGGCGCGCAGCAGCGCCGCCTGGCCTGCGTACTGCTCCAGGCAGCCGTGCGAGCCGCAGCGGCACAGCGGGCCGTCCTCATCCACGACCGTGTGCCCGATCTCGCCCGCGAACCCGTGGGCGCCGGGCAGCAGTTCACCGTCGACTACGAGCGCGCCGCCGATGCCGATCTCGCCCGTCAGATACAGGAAGGTGCGCAGCCCGCGCCCGCCGGTGTCGGTGCGGCCGCCGAACCACAGCTCGGCCAGGGCTGCCGCGTCCGCCTCGTTGCCTGAGCTCACCGGCATCGGGAGGAGTGCCGGGTGCGACGCGTCCCTGGATCTGGGGCGGCCTTGTGTGCCGACCGGTTCGTCCAACTGCACGTCGGACAGGGCCTGTTCGAAGAGCTCAGCCGCGCGCACCTGGGTCCAGCCCAGGTTCGGGGCCTGCCGCACGGTCCCGCCGGACACCAGACCGGGCAGCGCCAGATGCGCACCGGCCGGGTGCAACTCCTGCGCGGCCGCCGACTCCAGGGCGCGCGCCGTGATCCGCGCGGCCCTGGCGAGCACGTCGGCGGGCGGCGCGCCCCGGTTGTCGTGGTGCTCGGTGAGGCGGACGCGGTCGACGCCGGAGAGGTCGACCACGCAGACCGTCGTGCAGTCGACGTTGATCTCCACGCCCACCCCGGCGGGACCCGTCCGCGCCACCTTCAGGACCGTGCCGGGGCGCCCGGCCTGGCCGCTGAACGACTTGCCGGACTCGCTGAGGAACCCGCCCCCGAGCAACTGCTCGACCAGCGAGGACACGGCCGCCCGGGTCAGGCCCGAGCGCGCGGCGACGGCCGCCCGGGTCGTCTCGCCCTCGTCATGCACGGAACGCAGCACAAGGCTCAGGTTGTGCCGCCGCACGGCTGCCTTGTCGGCCTTCGGCTCCAGGGGCGCGAGGTGATTGCTCATCGTGCCGCCGAGCCTAACCGGCGGCTCTGACAACGGAGATGGCCGTGCTTGTCGTGGACCTGGCCGGGCCGCGCGCGCCGGGCACGGTCGCTGTCTGCGGGCCGCCGCCTCCGTCACGTCAACTTGCGCGCGCAGTCCGCGAGCAGGGTCGCGAGCCGGCCTACGTCGTCGGACGGCAGGTCCGCGATCATCCGTTCCTCCACGTCGAGGACGATCCGGTCGGCCCGGTCGAGCAGCGCCCGTCCCTCGGCGGTCAGCGTGACGGGCAGAGCCCGGCCCGACGTGGCCTGTGCGGCGACGGTCACGAGCCCCGCCGCCTCGATGCCGGCGAGCACCCCGCGCAGCGACTGCCGGGTGACGAAGGTACGGCGGGCCAGTTCGGCGGCCGGTGCGCCGGGGGCGTCGGCCAGGGCGCGCAGCAGGGCGTACTGCGCCATGGACAGACCCTGGCCGCGCAGCCGCTCCTCGCATGCCCTGCGGAACGCCTGGTCGACCTGCTTGACGAGATAGCCGATGCGGCGGCCGACGGCTTCCTGGACCTGGTTCATGTAAGGAACCTTACACAGGCCGGCCGTATATGTAAGGTTCCTTACTCAAGGTTCCTCGTGCAGCTTCCCTACTGGAAAGGGCCGCCCATGTCCTCAACTCCCGCCAGTCACAGTGCAGATGGACTCGCCGTCACCACGATCGCGGCCGGTGCGCCGGTGGCCACGCTCATCAATGTCTTCACCGTCGACCCGGGCCGGCAGCAGGAGCTGGTCGACCTGCTCGTGCACGCCACGGAGGAGGTCATGCAGCACATGCCGGGCTTTGTCGCGGCCAACATCCACGTGTCGGACGACGGCACGCGGGTCGTCAACTACGCCCAGTGGGAGTCCGAGTCGGCGTTCCGCGCGATGCTCGACGACCCTGGGGCGCAGGTGCACATGCGCCAGGCGGCCGCCGTCGCGGAGCACTTCGACCCGCATCTGTACAGCGTGGCGTCCGTGCACCACCGCTGAGAGGGGGCGCCAGGCACCCGTACCGCCCCGGCGGTCAGGACGTCAGCCAGCGGTGCAGTGCCTCGTGGACGCTGTGCGGGAGGGCGCTGAGCTGGTCGATGGCCTCGCGGTCGCCGGGCAGCGGTGCGATCCCGGCGGCGGTGAGCGCCGCGTTGAGCTCGATGCGGCGCAGATCGCGCGGGTCGAGCACCGAGGCCGCCGGAGCCTCGGGGTTCGTCGAGTCCGCCGAGTCCGCCGAGCTCGCCGAGGGAACGGAGAGGCCGCAGGGCACCGGCACGGCGGGCATGCACGGGACCGTGGGCGCGTCGGACGAGGCGGACCAGGCGGACCAGGCCGAGGGCGCGGGGGACGCGGAGGCCGAGCGGGACGCGGGCGCGGCGGTCGTGGCGTCCAGGCGGTGCGCCGGGTTCGGCGGCGGGAGGAGGAAGTCGTCCTGCGGCCAGGTGCGGAACGTCGAGTCGGCTACGTGAGGGGTAGTCATCGTGTGCACAACGCTCTCCTTCGCTACGGGGCGCCGTCGTCGACGGCACCGCATGAGAGGCGCTGGAGGACCCTCACGGTTGCAGGATCGGCCGAGGACCACACGGTGGATGCAATCCGGCTTTAATCGCACAGGTCCCGGGCCGTGAGGTCGGTCATCTCCGCCTCGCTGAACCCGAACGGCTCGACCACGCGCAGGAGTTCGCCGCTCTTCTTCAGCCGGCGCAGCTCGACGTTGAACGCGTCCCGCAGCTCCTTCTCCGTGCGCGCGAAGGCGAAGGCGCCCGCGTTGTGCACGGCCTTGCCGTCGACGACCGGCTGCACCGGAGCGCTCGCCTCGAGGCGCGTGTCGCCCTTCGCCAGGTCGCGGACCATGAGATGCGTGCCCACGAACGCGTCCGCACGGCCCGAGTTCAGCGCGGACAGCGCCGCCGCGGCGTCGGGCACGGGCAGGAGTCCCTCGACCTCGTCCTTCGTCGCGTACTGCATGAGCTGACTGTCCGTGAGGCAGGCGACCTTGAGGCCGTCGCGCTGGAGTCGTACGAGAGCGTCGTACGACGTGAGCGACGCGGGGTCGCGCACCTTGCCGGAGCGGAGCAGGAAGCCGTCCTTCAACTCGTGGTCGGGATCGGCGAAGAGGACCTTTCCGCAGCGCTCCGGGGTGATGAAGAGACCAGCGGCGACGACCTGGATCTCACCGGCCACGACCGCGGGGACCAGCGCGTCGAACGCCACCTGCCGAGCCTTGATCTCGGGCACGCCGAGGCGCTCGAAGATCCGGGCGGCGACCGCGGGCCCCGCACCCGTGGGCCTGCCGTTCTTCAGGTAGCCGAAGGGGCGTTCACCCGCGATGCCGAGCGTGACGGCGCCGCGATCCCGCAGCCGGGCGAGGAGTTGACCGCCCGGCTTCTCCTCGGTGCCGCCGGGCTCCTTCCGGGTGCTCAGCGCGTACGTCGTGACGCCGGCCGCCGCGAGAACCGCACCGGCGCCCACGGCCAGGGCCCGCCGACGCGTCGGCGGCACGGGGCGCGCGGGCGAGGCTGGGGGAGGGGCGGCCACCGGGTGTGGGTCCGGCTCGGTCGGTTGGTCCGGCACGGTGGGTCGGTCCGGCAGGGGCGGACGGTCTGCCAGGGGCTGCTGGTCCGGCTCTGCCCGCTGGTTTGGCTCGGTCCGCTGGTCCGGCGCGGCCCCCAGTGACCGCAGCCGCGCCGCCACCTCCTGTGCCGTGGCGGGCCTGTCCCGCGGGGACTTGGCGAGGAGCTCGGCGACCAGGGCGTCGAGGCCGGCCCATACGCCGCTGCGCGTGGCGCCGGGCGGTGTGGGCTCGGTGTGGACCTGCGCGAACATCAGCGCGGGCGCCTCCACGTGCGCGAACGGCGGTTCCCCGGTGAGGAGTTCGGACAGGACGCAGCCGAGCGCGTACAGGTCGCCGCGGGCGTCGCTCGGCTGCCCCAGGAGGCGTTCCGGGGGCATGTACGCGAGGGTGCCGACGACCTGGCTCGCGGTGGTCGTCGTCGTGGCGAAGCGGGCGATGCCGAAGTCGAGGATCTTCACGGTGCCGTCCCGCGTGAGCATCAGGTTGGCGGGCTTGAGGTCGCGGTGGACGACGCCCGCCTCATGGGCGGCGGCGAGCGCGGCGGCGGCCTGGGCGGCCCACTCGACGGCCGTCGCCACGGCGGGCGGGCCCTCCTCGCGCAGCACCTTGCCGAGGTCGCGGCCGCCGACGAGCTCCATCACGAGGTAGAGGGTGCCGTCCCCGTCCCGGCCCAGGTCGTGCACGGTCACGACGCCGGGGTGGCTGAGCCCGCCCGCGGTCTGTGCCTCGCGCAGGAACAGCCGTTCCTCCTCGGCCATGCCCTCGCCGAGCCGCATCAGCTTCACGGCCACCCGGCGGTGCACCACCGGGTCCCAGGCCGCCCACACCTCGCCCATGCCGCCGCGCCCGAGCAGCTCACCGAGCTCGTACCGACCCGCGAGCACGCGGACGTCCGCCATTTTCTCCCCCGACCGGCCGACTCCTGCTGACACACCCCGCCCACGCGGCAGGACCGGCCAGCATAGTGGCGGCTACGACACCCCCGCCCCGTCCCCGACGAGCGCCTCAGCCCCGCCTCCCACGAGCGCCGCCTCGACCGGGCACGCACACGCCCCGTCGCCCCCGTCGCCCCCGTCGCCGTCGGCGAGCGCGGCGAGCGCCGTCCGCATCCTGGTGAGGTCGGCGATGCGCGCGTCCAGGTCGTGCAGCTTGGCGTCGACGACCGTACGCAGCCGCGTGGCCGGCACCGCACCGTCCCGCGCGAGCGCCAGGAACGCGGCCACGTCGCCCATCCCGAACCCCAACTGCTGTGCCCGCTGCACGAATCGCACCCGGCGCACGTCCGCGGCCGTGTACCGCCGGTACCCGGAGTGCGGGTCGCGCGCGGGCGAGAGGAAGCCGCGCCGCTCGTAGTAGCGCAAAGTGCTCTGCGGTACGTCGGCGGCGCGGGCGGCGTCGGCGGAATTCACGGGCTGACCTTCTCCTGATTACGGGTGCGGGTGCGGGTGCGGGCGCTGGTGAGGTTGCGGGAAGGGTGCGAGCTGGTACGTGTACGGGGGCGCCGCGACCGTGTCAACTGCCGGGCCTGCGCCACAAGGAAGCCGAGTTCGAGGACGAGGAACATCCCGAGCACAGGGGTCGCCCCGGCGGCCAGGGCGGTCGTCATGAGCAGGGCGAACGCGGCCCGCCCCACGGTGTCCGCGATCCCGGTCACGGCGTCGGCCCGTACGAGCCGCACCACCGCCCACATCGTCACGAGCACGCCGAAGAACGTGACGAAGAGCAGGTGTTCGGGCCCGAACGCGGGCGGAGGCCCGCCGGGCAGGCCGAGCGCGGTGTGGGCGGAGCGGACGGCGTCGAGCGCGAGTCCCGCGGTCCAGGGAGTGGTGAACGGGAGGGCCACCACCAGGTCGTAGTACGCGCCGACGCGGACGGCGTCGGGCGTGCGGTGGAGGTCGGTGTCGTCGCTGCTGTGCTGTGTGGTCATGCAGGCCACCGTGGACCCTGCACCGCGGTGCAGGGTCAAGTCCCCACGCCTGACGGGTGGTTGAGCCGAGTAACTACACCGGGCGAGGCCCGGCCCGCAAGCACGGGAAGGGGTGTTTACGCGTTCGGCATGGAACAGATATGTCGCGGCTACCCCGGAACGCGGGCGGCGTGGCAGGGTTCGGGGGCCGATGCTTCGTCAACTCCGATACGGGGGACGAGTGTTGGTGACCGAAGCAACGTTGCCGAGTTGGGAGAGGACAACCCCCACGACATGTCCGCTCATTCCGCACGCCGCCGCTGGCGCCGCCCGCTGCTCGTCGCAGCCGCCGTGGCCTCGATAGCCGTACCTTCCGTGGCCTTCGCCACCGACAGCGGGTCCGCCGACGCCGGCGCCCGCACCCCGGTCCAGGCTCTGGACGACACGTACTACAAGGACGCGATCGGCAAGACCGGCCCCGAGTTGAAGGCCGCGCTGCACACGATCATCAGCGACCAGACCAAGCTCTCGTACGACCAGGTCTGGGACGCCCTCAAGAAGACCGACGAGGACCCGGCCGACACGTCCAACGTGATCCTGCTCTACACCGGCCGCTCCCAGGCCAAGGACACCAACGGCGGCGACCCCGACCAGTGGAACCGCGAGCACGTCTGGGCCAAGTCCCACGGCGACTTCGGCACCTCCACGGGGCCGGGCACCGACGTGCACCACCTGCGCCCCACCGACGTGTCGGTCAACAGCACGCGCGGCAGCAAGGACTTCGACAACGGCGGCGAGGAACTCTCCGAGGCGCCGGGCAACTTCACCGACGACGACTCCTTCGAGCCGCGCGACCAGGTCAAGGGCGACGTCGCCCGCATGATCCTCTACATGGCCGTGCGCTACGACGGCGAGGACGGCTTCGCCGACCTGGAGCCCAACGACGAGGTGAACAACGGCTCCGCGCCCGCCATCGGCCGGCTCTCGGTCCTCAAGCAGTGGAACGACGAGGACCCGCCGAACGACTTCGAGAAGCGCCGCAACCAGGTCATCTTCGACGACATCCAGCACAACCGGAACCCGTTCATCGATCACCCCGAATGGGTCGCGGAGATCTGGAAGTAACGATTCACCCCACCCGCGCCTGCAGCCGTGTGTGAACGGGACTCGGACCGGCCCCGCCAGAACGGCCCCGGTCCGAGCCCCGTGCCCTCCGCCGGGCAGCGGGCGAAGTGGTCCCAGGCGCGGGGCGTGCTCAGGCGTCCGTGGCAGTACGTGCTGCGCGGCGCATCGACCACAACGTCGGGCCCCCGCCCGGGAGTTGGCCCTCGCCGAGGGTTTCGAAGCCGAAGTGTTCGTAGAACGGCAGGTTGTCCGGCTTCGAGGACTCCAGGTAGACCGGCAGGCCCGCCGCGTCAGCCTGGGCGAGGCCGGAGCGGAGGAGGGCGGCGCCGTGCCCCTGACCGTGGGCGGACGGGGCGGCGCCGACGACGGCGAGGTACCAGTGCGGCTCCTTCGGCGTGTGCTCGCCCGCTGCCTCGACGGCGGTGCGGAACGCCTCAGCGCGGTCGCCGAGGATGTCCTGCAGCTCCTGGACGGTCTCCGCGTCCGGCACGGCCTTCTCCTGCCCCTCGGGCGGCACCCAGAACGCGGCCGCGGCGTCCGTGCGCTCACACACGCCGTGCAGGCCGTACTGCCGGGTGAAGAGGGTGTGGAAGTAGCGGCGCAGGCCTGCCTCGCGGGTGCTGTCCTCGGGGAAGAACCAGCGCATCATCGGGTCGTCGTCGAAGGCGAGGGCCAGGGTGCGGCTGATCGCTTCGGCGTCGTCGAACGTCGCCTCGGTCGTGACGCTGTTTTTCGGCATACGGACCATTCTGCACAGCTGTCGATCTTCGTCGGCGGCGGGTCCGCGACCGGCGGACGGAACGTCCGGGCGCGACCCGATCAACCGGGTTGCCTCGTGGTGCAGTTGGTACGACGATGAAGCCTCTCCGACGCAGAGGGAGGCCGAGGCCCGGTGGCGTACGAGGAGTGGGCGGGGGCGTCCGGGCGTGACCTGGTCCTCGACGACTGGTTCACCCGGCAGCTCGTGGCCGCGAACGGGCGGCGGCACCAGCGGGACGTCCACGTGCTGCTCGGCGGCCGGGGCAGCGGCAAGACCAGCCTGCTCGCTGCGTTCGAGGAGCGCGCCGCCAACACGTACGTCGCCCACGTCGACTGCGCCGGGCTCCCGGACGGTGTGCGCGACCCCGCGGACGTCCTGGCCCGCATCGCCTTCCAACTCAGCGCCGAGGTACCGGGGTTGCCGCCCATGCAACTCCCCGCGTACGCGGCGCTGCGCCTCGCGCTCGCCGTGCGCACCGACCAGGCCGACCGGGACGCCGCCCTCACGGAGCTGAGCGCCGCGCTCGATGCGGGGCGCGGCCGCGAGCAGTCCCTCGACCTGTTCCTGTCGCTCGCCGAGAAGCTCGGCTCGCTCGCCGGCATGCCCGCCTGGGGGCTCGCCGCCCTGCCGTTCCTCTCCGAAGGCATGCGCCGCCTGCAGGAACACCGGGTCCGGCGCGCCCTCGCCCGGCACGTCAACGCCCCCGCGTCCCCCGAGGACTTCCTCGTCGGCCTCAGCCACGGGCTGCAGCACGGCGACGAGCGGCAGCGGCGGCGCGCCCAGGAAGTGCTCCTGCGCGCCTTCCTCGACGACCTGCGCCGCGCCTACGACACGGCGAAGGGCAGCGAACTGCGCACGCTGCGCTGCCTGTTGCTGCTCGACAACGCCGACGACGACCGCGGCCAGGCCTTCCTCGACACGCTGCGCACCGCCCGCAGGGGCGGCCCGGAGGACGGCGACCCGCTGGTCGTCGTCGCCGCGGCGCGCAGCCGCCCCCGCCTCGTCGAACCCCTCGACGTCCCGGCGGGCCGCCTCCTGACGTGCTGGTCGACGTATGCGGAACGCGCACCTGAGCCGGACCCGTACGGCGGCGGCGAGGAGGAGCGTTTCGAGCCGCTGGAGGTGCGCGGCAAACCGCATGTGCGCGTCGCCCAACTGCGGCCGCTGAGCCGCGCCGAGGTGGCCGAGCAGTGCCGGCCGCTCCTCGCGGAGCTGCCGCCGCCGGGGGTGCGCCGCCCGGCGGAGTGGCTGGCCCGGATCGTGCACGACCTCACCGGCGGACAGCCCTTCGCCACAGCCGCCGTGCTCAGGCAACTCCCGCTGTTCGAGGACGAGTTGAGCATCGTCGACCGGCTGCGGAAGATGTTCACCCTCGACCCGCACCGGCCCTCGGTCGCCGAGGAGGCGTACGAGCGCTGCTTCGGCGATGTACCGGGAGCCGTCCGGACCCGGCTGCCGCGTGTGGCCGCCGCGGCCGTGCCCGTACAGGCCCTGGCGGCCGACGCGTTGTGGGGCCGCCAGAACCATCTCCTGTACCAGGTCACGGAGTTGATCGGGGACGAGCTGCGCTTCGACGTCACGGACCTGGACGGCGGCAGCGTCCTCACCGTGCCGCCGATCGCCCGCCGCCATCTGCTGCAGCGCCTCGCCCGCAGCGAGGACGGCGCCGAGGCCGGGACGTGGGCCGGAGCGCACCGACGGCTGCGCGATGCGATGCGCGGACGGGACGCCGCCTACCACCACCTGGCCCTCGGCGACGTGCCCGCCGCGACCCGCTACCTGCACGGGCTGCTCGAAGACGTCAAGGACGGCGGCGTCGACATGGCCGAGTGGTGCCGGGCCCTGTCGTGGGTGCAGCGCGCCCCGCACCCCCGCCTCACCGCCCCCGACGACGGCATGGAGGAGTACGAGGCCGCCGTGGAACGCCTCGGCAACCGCGTCCCCGCCGGGCAACTCCCCGTCGCCCGGCTCCTGATCGCCGGCCGGCTCACCGTCCATCCGCCGACCGACCCGTACGCCGCCCTCTGGTCGGACCCGCTGTGGGACCCGACGGCGCGGCTGCGCACGGAGATCGCCGAGCAGCTGCAGCAGATCGGCGAGGACGTCCCGCACCTGCGGGGACTCCCGTTGCACCAGCGCATCCAGTCCTACGACAAGGAGCCGTGGTGATGTCCGGATCGCCCGAGCGGGACCGGCCCGACCGGCGCGGCGCCCTGCCCCGCCCCGCACCCGACCCCGTGCCGTGGTGGCGCGACCGGCGCGTCCTCGTCCGGTGCGCGGTCGGGGCCGTCGTCCTCGCGCTCTGCGGCTATCTGGCGCTCGGCTCCGGCTGGGGCTCGATCCGGTACGTGACGCAGCGCTGCGCCGACCGGATCTGGGAGCGCGGGCCCGCCGACGAGTGCACCGGGGTCAGCGACGGCGGCTTCGTCTTCGGCGAGCTCGACGACGTCTCGGCGGCCATTGCGAAGGAGAACCGCCGCGTCACCCGGGGCAGCCTCCCGTATGTCACCGTCGCCCTGCTCATCCCCATGACCACCGACGAGACCGACCCCAACCGCAAGGCCGCCGTCCGGGACCAGATACGGCACGAGGTGCAGGGCGCGTACCTCGCGCAGCGCCGGATGAACGACCGGGGCTCGCCCGCCGTCCGCCTCGTCCTCGCCAACCCGGGACTCGGCAGCGCCCAATACGCGGCGGTGGCCGAGGAGTTGGACGAGATGGCGAAGTCGAAGGAGGACAACCTGCGGGCCGTCGTGGGCTTCGACATGAGCGAGGAGAACACCAAGAAGGCGATCGAGCACCTGACCGGCGACCTGGGCATTCCCGTCGTCGGCGGCCCCATCACCGCCTCCGACCTGACCATGCCGGGGCTCGCCCGGATCGTCCCGCCCAACGAGGACCAGGCCGAGGTGCTCGCGAGCCTGCCCGACGACGCCAACGTGTTCCTGGTCGAGGACACCAGGCCGGGCGACAGCTACGTGGACACGCTGCGCGATGCGTTCAACGAGAAGCGGCCGAGCGGCGCCCTGGAGTCGGAGCAGTACCGCTCGTCCGGCGGCTCCGACGACGACCCGAGCCTCGCCGGAGACTTCGAGAACATCGCCCAGAACATCTGCCAGTCCGGCGCGAAGGACATCTACTTCGCCGGACGGCCGCCCCAACTCCGGATGCTCGTACTGGAGTTGGGCAGCCAGCCGTGCGCGAGGACGAAGAACAGCTTCCGTGTCATCACCGGCTCCGGGGCCTCGACGGTCGACTCGTACGTACCGCGCGGCGACCTCGACGAGTGGCGCCAGGCGCTGGCACGCGTCACCGTCGAGTACGCGGCCGTGGGCCACCCCGAAGCGTGGGCGAACAGCAAGGCCCCGGAGGCCGAGGACGCCCGCACCGAGATGAAGCACCTCAGGTCGGCCGCGGCCGGCCTGAAGGACGCCGACCTCGAGGACTCCCGCCTGATGACGATCTACGACGCGACGCGCACGGCCGTCACCAACATCCGCCGCCAGGCCGAGGGCGGCAAACGCATCCCGCGCCTCGACGAAGTCGCCAGCGGCTGGCACCAGTTGAAGAGCGTCAACAAGATCAAGGGCACGACGGGCTGGATCTGCCTCGACAACCAGGGCAACGCCTTCAACAAGGCCGTGCACCGCGTACGGCTCGACCCGAAGTGGCGCACGGACCAGAAACTCGACTTCGTCGACGTCGCCTGGCCGGAGGGAGAACCCCTCGACCCGACCTGTACGGCACCGCGCCGGTGAGGGGCGCGCTCACACCCCCGAGGCGTGAGCGTGCCCCTTGTGGTGTTTCATGTGGGGCTTCTTGTGGCGTTTCCTGCGGGGCATGGGGAGCTTATCCGATGTGAACGATAGATGCGTGTTGTGCCTGAAATGTGAAGGGGTGTGTCGGGGGCTTCGTTCTGGTGCGGCCTTTGGCGGTCGGCTGCTCAGTCGGTGAGCAGTTCCGCGAAGTGCTCGGCGAAGGCCGTGAGCCGGTGCAGGTCCGGGCCGCCGCGCGCCACCCCGAAACCGTGCCGACGCCCCCAGAACACGGCCTGGACGACGTGGAGTTGGGCCCAGCGGCGGACGCGTACCCGATCGAGCTCTGCGGCCTCCGCGAACACGGCGAGGGAGCGCAGTGCGGCCCGCCGCGGGTCGGCCGCCTCCAGAAGGGCGAGCGCCCGCGACTTGAGGAGCGTGCCGCCGTCGTAGGCCGGGTCGCCGACCTGCCCCTTGGGGTCCACGGCCAGCCAGGGCTCGCGGTCGGCGCGCAGGATGTTGCGCGGGTGGAGGTCGCCGTGGACCAGGACGTCCGGCTGGGACGCGGCCAGTTCGCGGACGGTGGCGACGGCGGCGGCCAGCGCGCGGGACGACAGGCCGTGCGCCAACTCGGCGTGGTCCAGGTGCAGTTGCCCCTCCCATGCGGCTGCCTGGTCCTGCAGCCGGGGCAGTCCCGGCGGCGCGGGGACGGCGAGCCTGCGGCTGATCCGGCCCGCGACCGTCACCACCTCGTCGTCGTCCCCGACTTCCGCGAGCGTGGCCGTCCGGACCCGTTCGAGGAGCAGTGCGAACCGGTCGTCGTCCCGCTCGTACAGGCGGACGGCCCCGCGCCCGTCCCAGGCGGCGAAGGCGTCCGGCTCGTGGACGTTGCCGGGATGCGGGAACGACACCTTCAGGACGGCGGCGGCCCCGGCGCGCGTCCGCACCGGAACGACGACCCCGACGCCCCCGTGCAGCACCGCGCCGTCCCTCGCGCAGCCCCACCGGTCGAACAGCGTGCCGACGATCTTGGGAAGCCGGGCGATCCAGGCGGCCCCCGGCCCGCCCTCGCGCGCGACGGTGGCTCGGGCGAACGTCTCCGGTACGTCGATCACCCGAACCACCTTACGCACGGCGGCCGTTGTCAGACCCGGGTGCAAGAATCCGAAGGGTGACGGTCAGTGCGGGAGAACTCAACCGGGCGACGCTCAGCCGCCAGCTCCTCCTGGAGCGCGCTCCGCTGAGCGTGCCCGAGGGCGTGCGGCGCGTGGTCGCCCTCCAGGCGCAGCACCCGGCCTCGCCCTACGTCGCGCTGTGGAACCGGCTCAGAGACTTCGCCCCCGCCGAGCTGGATGCCGCGTTCACCGCGCGCAGCGTCGTCAAGGCCACGCTGATGCGGATCACGCCGTCCACGCCGTCCACGCCGAGGACTACGCGGCGTTCCGCGCGGCGCTGCAGCCCACGCTGTACGCATCCCGGCTCGGGCCCCGCTTCACCGAGTCCGGCCTCACGGTCGCCGACGCCCACGCGCTCGTGCCGGAGCTCCTCGCCTTCGCCGACCGTCCGCGCACCTCGGCCGAGCTGCAGGCCTGGCTCGCGGAGCGGGTGGGGGAGGAGAAGAAGGACGCCGCCTGGTGGGGCCTGAAGGGGTATGCGCCACTGCACCACGCCCCCACCCGAGCCCCCTGGTCCTTCGGCCACCGACCGTCGTTCGTGCGCGCCGAGCCGGGCATCCTCCCCGGACCCGGGAGGGAGGAGGACGCGGAGGCGCTGCGCACCCTGATCCTGCGGTACCTCGCGGGTTTCGGCCCGGCCTCGGTCGCCGACGTGGCGCAGTTCGCCATGGTCCAGCGCAGATCTGTGCGCGCCGCGCTCCGCGCCCTGGACGGGGCTGTGGAAGAGCTCCAAGGCCCGGACGGCGTCCCGCTGTTCGACCTCCCGGACGCCCCGAGGCCGCCCGCCGACACCCCGGCGCCGCCCCGCCTCATGGCCATGTGGGACAGCACGCTCCTCGCGTACGCCGACCGCAGCCGCCTCATCCCGGCCGCGTACCGTCCCCTGGTGATCCGCAACAACGGGGACGTGCTGCCCACGCTGCTGGTGGACGGCTCGGTCGCCGGCGTGTGGAGACCGACCGACGACGGCATCGAGGCCACGGCGTTCCATCGCTTGCCTCGCCCGACATGGGACGTGCTCACCGAGGAGGCGCACTCCCTGCGCGCCACCGTGCGGGAACGCGAGGCGCGGGTCTACAGCCGGTTCGGCCACTGGTGGCAGAAGTTGGGCGCAGGAGGGGCGGGGGCGGAGGTGCGCATTCTCTGAGCGGGCCTGTGCCTCGGAGCGGGCCTGTGCCTCGCCCGGCGCCCGGTCACGACCAACGGGTGCCGGGTGCCGGGTGCCGGGTGCTGGGGTGCTGGGTGCCGGGGTGCGCCCCTGCTCAGTCGCGTTGTGTCCGTGTCCGTACCCGCGCCCGCGCTCGCCGGACCAGCTCGTCGGCCGCCTTCGGCCAGGTCTCGTACGTGAAGGAGAAGCCCGCGTCGAGCAGGCGGCCGGGGACGACGCGGCGGCTCTTGAGGAGCAGCTCCGTGTCGGACCGCAGGGCGAACGCGCCCGCCTCCGCCATCCACCTCGTCGCCGGAAGCCCCAACGGCATGCGCCAGCTCGTGCGCAGCGCCCGCATGAAGTCGCGCTGCGGCAGCGGAGCGGGCGCGGCCAGGTTGACCGGACCGCTCAACTCCTCGTGGTCGACGAGGAATTGGACGGCCCGTACGAAATCCTGGTCGTGGATCCAGGACACGTACTGCCCGCCGCCCGCGACCGGCCCGCCGAGTCCGAGCCGTGCCATCCGCGAGAGGACGTCGAAGACGCCGCCGCGGTCCGGGCTCATCACCATCGCGGCCCGCAGCGCGACCTTGCGGGTGCGCGGCGTGTCCGCTTCCTCCTGGGCGCGTTCCCAGTTCCGCGTGATGCGGACGCTGTACGCCCAGTAGTCGGGCACGCCCTTCTCCTGGCCGCCGATCACGCCGCTCGCCTCGTCGTTCGCGGCGTCGTGCCGGTGGGCGTACACGGTGGCCGTGCTCATCTGCAGCCACACGCGCGGAGGCGCTGCGGCCGCGGCGATCGCCTCGCCCACCACCCGCGCGGAGTCGACGCGCGAGTCCATCATGGCTCGCAGGTTGGCCTCGGTGTAGCGGCAACTCACGCTGCGCCCGGCCAGGTTGACCACGGCGTCGCAGCCGTCGAGCTCCGCCGCCCAGTCGCCGAGCGACACCCCGTCCCAGGCCACGTCCTGCGGGCGGCGCGGGCGCCGCGTGAGGATCACGACCTGGTGGCCCTCCGCGGTGAACGCCCGCTCCAGGATCGCGCCGACCTGGCCCGTCCCTCCCGGAATCACGATCTTCACGGCTGGTACCCCCTTGCTAGGTGGCACGAGCGTAACCCAGTCGTTGAACGTGTTCAAAAGTAGCTGGGTCCTGTAGTCGGACGGCCTTCAGGGGCGTGACGTGGCGGCCTCCGACGGCGGGCACCACTTCGCGCCCTCGCTGTCGCCCTGCCGCCCGCAGAACCCCATCTGCTCCGGCTGCCGATCTCCGTCCACGCGCTGCACGGAGATCAGCTTGTCCAGCGGAACCTGCTGGTCCACGCCGCCGCCGAAGTCGATCACCCCGCTCTCCCCGTCGAGCGCCGCACGCCCGTGGATCCCGCTGAGGGCGTGCCACACGGCGGACGGGGTCAGCGGAATGCCGGGGGCCGTGTCCTTGAGGCGGGCGATGGCCTTGAGGTACAGGTTCACCGCGTCGAACGCGAGCGCCGCGTGACCGTCGAGCGAGGTGTCCTCGACCCGGGCGCACTCCTCAGGGAACAGTTCCTTCATCGTGCTGTACAGATCGCTGGGCCCGTTGCAGGACGCCGAGCCGACCGTGAAGTCCAGGAACTCGAACGGCACCCGGGGAAAGTGCCGGCGGCCCTCCGGGTCCGCGCCGAGCCGGGCCACGTCGTCGCCGCCGAGCAGCACCGGCGGGTTCGAACCGCAGGTGTCGTTGGTGGCCCCGAGGATCGTCTCGAAGTCCTCGCTGCGCCCCGCGAAGAACACCAACCCCTCGTATCCGCAGGCCTGTTCGCCGATGGCCCGGGTGCCGGGTCCCGTCGGAGTCCGCGGCGAACCGCCCGCCGGTACGTAACCCTCCTCGTCGACGTCGAACCCCGCGGCCCTGAACGACTTCGCCGCGTCCTGCCGCAGGTTCTCGCTGTACTCGTCGGTCGGGTCGAGCGAGTACACGACGCGTACGTCGCGCCGCTTCAGCTTGTCCTCCTCGACGAGGTGGCCCGCGTACGCGGCCGCCACCGCCGCCTCGCGCCGGTTGAGCGGCGACACCTGGTAGTAAAGCGACGACTCGCTCGGCAGGGCGTCCGCCGACAGGGTCGTGGCGACCATGGGAAGGCCGACCTCCGTCAGCTTGTCGATCGTCGTGATGGTCGCCTTACGGCTCTGGTCGAGGCCGGTCACGCCGACGATGCTCGGGTCGGCCGCCTTCAACTTCTCGATGCGGCGGGCCACATCGGCCCCGTGCTGCATGCCGCTGCCCGCACTGGCCGGGAAGATCCGCAGAACGGGCTGCGCGTCACCGGACTTGTCGAGCTGCCGCCGCTGCGCGCTCGCCGCGCCCTGCAGCTGCTCGCGCGCGTACGACTGGGCGGCGTTCTGCTTCCGTGCGGGGGCCGTGAGCAGCGCGGACAGGTGCACGAGCGTGACCAGGGGCCGCTTGGGGTCCTCCTCGTGGATGCGCTCCGCCTCCTCGTTCTGCGAGGCGATGGTCCGCAGCGTCTTACGGACCCGGTCGTCGGTGGAGCGGAACGCGAAGCCGTGCGGTGCGACGCCCACGCACTCGTCGGTCTTCGCCGTCCACACCGTCGCCGCGTCCGGGGCGTCGCGGCTCAGGCCGCAGTGCTTCGCCCGCCAGTCGTCCCGGTCGCCGCGGTGCTCGGCGACGGTGAACCCGACCGAGCCGCCGAGCACCGCGAGCACGACGGCGCCCGCGATCAGCGCCGCGCCCCTGCTGGTCCACGCGGGCGGGCGCGGTACGGCGAGACGGCGCGCTATGGCCGCCCCGTCCCGCTGGATCTCGAACCGCTCGTCGTCCTCCGGGACCGTCGCCGGAATGCGGACCGGCAGATACCAGAACTGCACCGGTCGGCCGCCGCCCGCACTGCGCACGTGCTCGCACCAGACGGCGTACGGCGCGGGATTGTCCGTCAACTCCCGCACCCTCATCGGGGTGTTGCCGGTGTTTCCGGTGGAGTCGGATGCGTTCGGGGAGTTCGACGAGTTCGACGAGTTCGACGAGTTCGGCGAATTCGGGGACGTGTGCGGGGGCTGGGGCGCCCGGTCGTCCGGGGATTCCTCCGGGCTGCTGGTGACGAGCAGCAACGGGTCGAACGCGCCGATGTCATTGCGTACTTCGGCGAAGAGCCGCACCAGTTCCGGACCGTGATTGTGCGCGCTCAGACCCTGCAGAAACGCCACGCAATAGGCCGTTCGACGATGGGCGCGCCGACGCCACGGGCGGCGGCGATACGCGTTCCGCAGATCCTCCAGAAAAGCGTCGATCAGGAGTTTGCTGATCTGCTGTGGATCCTCGCGCCCCCACCGGGGCTGCGTGAGCCGCACCGCGAATCCGATGAACGTGCCCGGATCGGCCGGGGCCATGTACGGCTGGTGCAGCAGCCAGCGGTATTCCCGGCCCAGACCACGCCAGACGCGGAACCAGAAGATCGGCAGCAGATAAAGCCCCAGAATGTACGCCCACCAGGGCACCGACCCCTGAAGGGCCACTTCCGTGCTCGGGCTGCGCATGAATCCGAAGAATCGGCGGCGCTCCAACTCGCGGTCCCGCAGCCGCCGCAGCACCATACGGCCGTGCTGGCTGTCCGGCTCCTGCGCGGTGTCCGTCAACTGCAACAGACAATTGACCAGCCCGAGCCGGCGAAAGCGCACCCGACGGTCGCTCCCGTACCGGTCGGATGAGTACTTGCTGGCCAGTTCGACGAGAATGCGGCGGCAGAGTTCGGCGCGCTGCCACGCCGGGTTCAGATAGTTCTCGGCCTGTTCGTCGCCGCGCTCCGCGACGACCCGGTCCCATTCCTGATCCATGTCGACCGGCTGAAAGGGAACAGCCCTCGGCTGCGCCTCGTTGAGGGCGTGCTCGATCTGTTCCGCGAGGTCGTCCTGATGGTCGCCGGCGAGGCTCAGGATCGGGATTCCGTCCCGGTGTGGAACCTCGCCGGGCAATTCGGTCTTCTTGGGCCGGGAAACGAGTTTCCCCAGCAGTTGGAACAGCAGATCGGCATGCTCGAAGACGGGCGCCACTCTTCCCCCGTTGCGCTCAGAGACCGGCCAACGCCGTAGTTCCGGAGGAGGACACCCTAGTGGTTGACGATGAGGGTGAACACCCTTGTTGTGCTTGCTATTTGGCCACATGAGGGGCCGGCGGGGGAGGGGAGTGCGGCGGTGCGGGTGCGGCGGCCCGCACGGTCCGCGGAGGCCGTCCGGAGGCCGTCCTGAGGTCCTTCGGTGGCCCGTCCCGAGCGGCCGCGAAGGTCGATTGTCAGTGGTGCACGGCAGGATGGGGGCATGACGACGACTTCTGCCGTTCCTGCGGCTGTTCCTGCTGGTCACGCGCCCGCCGAGGCCCCTGCCCTGGACTCGACCGCTGCCTACGCGGCGGCGGTCGACCAGGCGGTCCGCGCGGCCGCCGCGTACTACGACAACGGCAGCTCCACCCTGGACGACGACGCGTACGACCGACTGGTCAGGGCCATCGCCGAGTACGAGGCGGCGCACCCCGAAGACGTCCTGCCCGACTCGCCCTCGGGGAAGGTGGCCGGCGGCGCGATCGAGGGGGACGTGCCGCACACCGTGCCGATGCTGAGCCTCGACAACGCCTTCTCCGACGAGGAGTTCACCACCTGGGCCGCGTCCCTGGAGCGCCGGATCGGCCGCCCGGTCGCCGCCTGGAACGTCCAGCCGAAGCTGGACGGCCTCGCGATCGCCGCCCGCTACCAGGAGGGCCGCCTCACCCGCCTGATCACCCGCGGTGACGGGACGGCCGGGGAGGACGTCTCGCACGCCATCGGCACGATAGAGGGCCTGCCCGCCGAGCTGACCGAGCCCGCCACGGTCGAGGTGCGCGGCGAAGTCCTCATGACCACCGCCCAGTTCGAGTACGCGAACGAGGTGCGCACCCAACACGGCGGCGACCCCTTCGCCAACCCGCGCAACGCCGCCGCCGGCACCCTGCGCGCCAAGGACCGGGCGTACACGGTCCCGATGACGTTCTTCGCGTACGGCCTGCTCCCGCTGCCCGACACCGACGACGGCCTCACCGCAGAGCTCGGCGACTGCGCGCACGGCGACCTCATGGACCGGGCCGTGCGGTACGGCATCAACACCCCGGCCGGCACGCAGGTGCCCGGCACGGTCGTCACCTCGGTCGAAGAGGCCCTGGCCCGCGTGCAGGAGATCGGGTCGCTGCGCGCCCAACTCCCGTTCGGCATCGACGGGATCGTCATCAAGGCCGACTTGGCAGCCGACCAGCAGACGGCCGGAGAGGGCACGCGCGCCCCGCGCTGGGCGCTCGCCTTCAAACTCCCCGCCGTGGAGAAGATCACCAAGCTGCTCGACGTGGAGTGGAACGTCGGCCGCACGGGCATCATCGCGCCCCGAGCCGTCCTCGAACCGGTGGACATCGACGGCTCCACCGTCACCTACGCCACCCTGCACAACCCGGCCGACATCACCCGCCGCGGACTGCGCATCGGGGACCACGTGATGGTCTACAAGGCGGGCGACATCATCCCGCGCGTAGAGGCCCCGGTGGCCCATCTGCGCACGGGCGACGAGCGGGAGATCGAGTTCCCGGCGGCGTGCCCGCAGTGCGGCTCGGGGATCGACACGGGGGAGCAGCGGTGGCGGTGCGAGCGGGGCCGCAACTGCCACCTGGTCGCCTCCGTGGCGTACGCGGCGGGGCGCGACCAGCTCGACATCGAGGGCCTCGGCCACTCCCGTGTCGTGCAGCTCGTCGACGCGGGCCTGGTCACCGCGCTGCCGGACCTGTTCGACCGCCTGACGCGCGACGACCTGCTCGGTCTGGAGCGGATGGGGGAGACCAGCACCCACAACCTCCTCGCGGCGCTCGAAGCCGCGAAGCGGCAGCCCCTGTCGCGCGTGCTGTGCGCCCTCGGCATCCGCGGCACGGGACGCTCCATGTCCCGCCGTATCGCCCGCCACTTCGCCACCATGGACCTGATCCGGACGGCGGACGCCGAGGCGATGCAGCAGGTCGAGGGCATCGGCGGGGAGAAGGCCCCGGTGATCGTCGCCGAACTGGCCGAGCTGGGCGACCAGATCGACCGGCTCGCGGCGGCGGGCCTGTCCATGACGGAGCCGGGGGCGACACCGCCCGCGCCTGCCGCCCCAGGGGATGCGGGCGAGGGCGCCGCGGACGGTGCCTCCGGCGGGGAAACCCCGTTGCCCGCGGGCCCGTTGGCCGGGATGAAGGTCGTGGTGACGGGGGCGATGACCGGCCCCCTTGAGAAGCTCTCCCGCAACGAGATGAACGAACTCGTCGAGCGGGCCGGAGGCAAGGCCTCCGGCAGCGTCTCGAAGAACACCAGCCTGGTCGTCGCGGGCGAGGGTGCGGGCTCCAAGCGCACGAAGGCCGAGACGCTCGGCATACGCCTGGCCACCCCGGACGAGTTCGCCGAGCTGGTGGGGGAGTTCATCGTGTGACGAACGTCTGACACGGCGTGGTGAGGGGTGTCGAGCGCACACCCCTCACCGGCGGAGGGTGCTCAGGCAGGGTCGATGCGCGACACGGTCCCGCCCAGATCGAGCACGTACAGCTCGCCGTTCCCGCCCTGCACGAACGAGACGACCTCGCCGCCGTTGACCCCGAGGTCGTGCTCGCCGGTCACCTGGCCGTTCTCGATCTGCAGGGAGCGCAGGGTGCCGTCGCAGTAGTCGCTGAAGACGTACTGGCCCTTGAGGTCCGGGATCTTCTCGCCGCGGTAGACGTAGCCGCCGGTCACCGAGCAGCCGAGGCCGTTGCGGTCGTACTCGTGGATCGGCGGCACATGGTTCGCGGGCTCGGTGCCGCCCCGGAAGGGATGGTTGCCCTCCATCGCGGACCAGCCGTAGTTCTCGCCGCCCTTGCTGTCCGCCGGCGCCCAGTCGATCTCCTCCCAGGCGCTCTGGCCGACGTCCCCGATCAGCAGATCACCCGTACCGGAGTCGAAGGAGAACTTCCATGGATTGCGCAGCCCGTACGCCCAGATCTCGTCCTTCGCCTTCGGGTCGTCGACGAACGGGTTGTCCGCGGGCACGGCGTACGGATCGCCGCCGGTCGGGTCGATCCGGAGGAGCTTGCCGAGGAGGGTGTCGAGGTTCTGCCCGTTGCCGTGCGGGTCCCCGCCGGAGCCGCCGTCGCCGAGCGCGATGTACAGATACCCGTCGGGGCCGAACCTGAGGTCGCCGCCGTTGTGGTTCGCGTACGGCTGGGTCTGGGTGAGGACGGTGCGCCGGGTGTCGGGCTGCAGCTTGCCGTCCTTGACGGCGAATTCGTCGACGGTGCTGGTGCCTTCGCGGTCGGTGAACGAGATGTAGAAGTGCGCGAAGTCCTTGTCGAAGGCGATGCCGAGGAGCCCGCGCTCCCCGTCGGTGGTGGTCTCGCCCGAGATGTCGAGGACGGGCTCGCCGAGGCCCTGGTCGCCCAGGACCCTTACGGTGCCTGCCCGTTCGGCGATCCAGACGTCGCCGCCGGGCCCTGCGGTCCCGGCGGCCGGGTTCTTGGCGGTGGCCACTTCCTTGAGCGAGACCTGCGCCGCGGCGGTGCCACGGGCGGCGGGCTCTTCGGCGGAGGCCGTGGTCAGGGCGAGGGCGGCGATCAGACAGGCGGCGCCGGCGATCGCCGAGCTTCGGGTGCGAACTTTCACCGTGACCCTCCTAGGGGCGGCGAAGGAGAGGTCGCGCGACTGCCGAGACGAAGGCCGATCCGCAGCGTCGCCCGCGGCGACACGCAACCTGGGTGGGGGGATGGGTGTGTCACTGGCTACGGATGAGGATACGGAGACATGGGGGTGTTGGCATAGACCAATGCGGGGGATTTCGGTGCGACGACCCTTTCAGGCGACCGGCTCCGCCGAAGAATGACGGCGCCCCCAGGGGAACTCCCCGGGGACGCCCCACGCCCCACGCCCCACGCCCCACGCCCTACGCACGCACGGCCGGGCTCTGCCGTTACGCTGTTCGGCGATGACTACCGGGACGGCCGCGCGCCACACACAGATCGGTGACCCGGTGCTCCACTGAGCGCCGCACGGGCCGGCAGGGGCCTCAACGGAAGGCCGGTCAAGGGACTTGCGCTGCTGCGCGGGCCCCGCCTCCGTCGTGTCGATCACTGCGTGCGCTGGCCGAGGAGTTGGCGGGGCACGGGTACTACGTGCTCGTCCCCGACTTCCTCTACCGGCACGGCCGGACGCCGATTCTCGACCTTCCCGAGTACATCGACGAGGAGAACCGGTCGCGGATCGTGGCCGAGCTGCTGCCGTTGCTCGGGGCGCACACCGTGGACCGAACCCTGAGCGACGCCGAGGCGTATCTGGACTTCCTCGCCGAACAGCCCGAGGCGGCCGCCGGTCCGGTCGCCGCGACCGGTTACTGCTTCGGTGGCCTCCTGGCGATGCGCACCGCGGCGGCGCACCCCGGCCGGGTGGCCGCGGTCGCCGCGTTCCACGCGCCCGTGGGTGCCGACGGGCCGGGCCTCTTCGCCGAGTTGACCGCCCGGGTCCACCTGGGTCACGCCGAGGGCGACCTCACACCCGAGGCCCTCGGCGAGCTCAACCGGGCCCTGGACGCGGCAGGGGTCGCGTACACCTCCGAGATCTACCCCGGCACCGTGCACGGCTTCACCATGTCCGACACCGACGCGTTCGACGCCTCAGGGCTCAAGCGCCACTGGGACCGCATGCTGCCCCTGCTGGACAGCACCCTGTCAGTCAAGTGACCGGCGTCCACAGGGGAGTTGGTCGGTAACGCCGCGCGCCGTCGGCACGCTTTCTCAGCGTGCCGACGGCGCAAGTGCGGATCTACGTGGAGCGCAACCAGCTCACCGCATGTCCGCCGGACGCTCCTTCCCCGCGAACGGGAAGCGGGCGCGGAAGTCGTCCGCCACGTCCTCCAACGTGCAGAAGCTGACGCCCTCGTGGCCCGAGACGTACTCGATGAAGCGCTCCAGCATCAGCAGCACCTGCGGGCGGCCGGAGACGTCCGGGTGCAGGGTGACCGGGATGACCGCGTAGTCCAACTCCCGGTGCACCCAGTCGAACTGGTCCTTCCAGTCCTGTTCGAGGGCGCGCGGGCTGACGTAGCCGTGGCTGTTGTGGGAGTGCTTGTTGAACATCATGGGCGGCAGGTCGTCCACGTACCAGTTGCCGCAGAACTCCACCAGGTCCACCTCGTGGCCGTGGACCAGGGGCTTCATCCAGTCCGCGGCGTCCTTGGTGTAGTCGATCTTCGTCCAGCTGTCGCCGACGCGGGCGTAGAACGGAGTGAAGTCCCGGTAGTTCTGCGAATGGTCGTAGGAGAAGCCGTACTTGTGGAGCAGTGCGGCCGTCTGCGCGGACATCTCCCACCAGGGGGCGACGTAGCCGCGCGGCTTGCGGCCCGCGAACGACTCGATCAGCTCGACGCTGCGGGCGAGGACGTCCTCCTCCTGCTGCGGGGTCATCGCGATCGGGTTCTCGTGCGAGTACCCGTGCGCGCCGATCTCGTGACCGGCCTCGATGACCCTCTCGGTCTGGGCCGGGAACGTCTCGATGGAGTGGCCGGGAATGAACCAGGAGGTGCGGATGCCGTAGCGCTCGAAGAGCTTGAGCAGCCGCGGGGTGCCGACCTCGCCTGCGAAGACGCCGCGCTGGATGTCGTTCGGCGAGTCCTCGCCGCCGTACGACCCTAGCCAGCCGGCGACGGCGTCGACGTCCACACCGAGGGCGACCTTGATGTCCTTGGCCATGCGGGTTGCCTTTCCGGGGAGTTGGGGTGGGCTGTCGCCCCGTTCAGCGTTCAGCTCGTCTCGTCGAGCGCCGCGTGGATCCGTGCGACCGCGTCGGCGACGGCCGCGGAGTCCCCGTCGCTCCAGTCGCGTTCGGTCGTGCTGTGCACGGAGATCCAGCCGGCGAGGGCCCCGTCCCGCTCCACCGGTGCGAGGAGCTGCGCGTGGACGCCGTACACGTCGACGAGGGCCTGCGGCGGCTGCGGATCGTCGCGGAAGTGCGGCTGTACGAGCGGCCTGCGGTGCTGCTCCAGCCACTCCACGGTGTTGAGGCGGCGCTGGTCGAGCGAGGCGTCGCGGCGGATCGAGCGGACGCCCTCGCCGAGCGTCTCCCCGGCGGTGCGGTCCACCGTCAGGTCGTGCTCCGGCAGGTCGACGCGGAACGTGGTGCGGTCCGCGCCGGTCGCCGCGCGCAACCCGGAGAGCGCCTCCTGGATGCGGGCCCGCAGGCTGCCGGAGCGCAGCAGCTCGCCGTGGCCGGGCAGCACCGGCTGGGCGCCGGCCAGGTCGAGGGCCTTCCAGAGAGTGGCCGCGACCGAGTCGAACACCGGGATGCCCAGGGCCGGTTCGAGGTCGGCGGCGGGCCTGGCCCCGTACACGTTGGTGCACACCACCGCCACTGCGTGGGCGTCGTCCCCGGAAGCGGCCGCGGCCTCGATCTGCCGGGCGACGTCCGCCTCCGGGACGCGGGCGAAGGCCTCGTTCTCGCTGATGCCGAGCGGCTCGGCGAGCGTGCAGACGACGCCCTCCTTCGCGTACGTCTGCACGATCTTCTCGGCGACGTCCCCGGTGTACGGCAGGGCGAGGCCGAGGCGGGTCACGCCGTACGCGGCGCAGGCGTCGAGCAGTGCCAGCGTGGACGTCGTGGCGGGGATGCCGGTCTCCGCGGTGATGGCCTCGCACAGCGAGCGGTCGCGGTCGACGCCGAGCCACGAGCCGGACGTGCCGTTCCAGGCGATGACGTCGACCTTCGCGTCGGCGAGCTGCCGGGCCGCCGCCAGCATCGGCGCCGGGTCGAACTGGGCGTCGGCCCCCGAGTCGAGCGCGATCCTGGTGACCGTCACCCGCGCGAAGTGCGCGGTGGCTGCGTCGGTGCCGTGCAGCAGGTCGTAAGTGACCGGCTCCAGACAGGTGTTGGAGGACGGGGTGAGCATGCCGATACGGACAGTGCTCATCGGACGGACAGCCTCCTGCTGTAGTCGAGGACGAGGGACGAGGCGGTGAACAGGACGCCGGCGCCGACGAAGTAGAGCAGCGCCCAGGTGTACGAGCCGGTGCCGCCGACGATGAAGCCGACCGCGATGGGCGTGACGATGCCCGCGATGTTCCCGGCGAGATTCATCGCGCCGCCCATCACACCGGCGTTGGCACGGCCGCCGAGCAACGAGGGAAGCGACCAGTAGAGGCCGGCCCAGCGAAGGAAGAACAGCACGCCGGAGAGCAGCAGCACGGCGGTCAGCGCGTCCGGCACCAGGACCACGCCGAGCAGACCGGCGACCACGGCCGTGCCCGCGACGCCCATCAGGGTGCGCATGACCGTGTTGGCGCCCGCGCCCCTGGACCGCCAGTGGTCGGCCAGCCAGCCGCCGATGAGCTCGCCGACGAAGCCCGCGCCGAAGATGACGAGCGTCGACCAGCCGATGGTCTTGATGTCGAAGCCCTTGGTCTCGGAGAGGTACAGCGGACCCCAGGTGAGCAGCCCGTAGAAGACTCCGTTGAAGCCCATCCAGCCCAGGCACATCGCCCAGAACGAGCGGTACTTGAGGTACGGGCGCAGGCCGGTGCGCTCGTCGGCGCTCTCCGCCTCGGCGTCCTCCTCGGCGTGCGCGCGCTCGATGTACGCGGCCTCCGCCTCGTTGACGGCGGGGTGCTCGCGCGGGGTGTCGCGGACGTACCAGTAGGCGAGCAGGCCCACCACGACGGTGGCGACGCCCGCGATGACGAAGCTGGTGCGCCAGCTTCCGGTCCAGGCGATCAGGCTGGAGATGATGATGCCGCCGAGCGCGGCGCCGAGCGGAGCGCCGCCGTCGAGGAGCACCGCGCCGCGGCCGCGCTCCTTCGCGGGCAGCCACTGGGCGTTGAGCTTGCCGCCCGCGGGCATGACGGGCGCCTCGACGGCGCCGAGCAGCAGCCGGTAGCCGAGCAGGGAGCCGACGCCGGTCGAGGCGGCGGTGACGCCCTGGGCGATGCCCCAGCCGACGCAGGCGCCGGAGGCCATCCGGCGCGGGCCGAATTTGTCGATCAGCCAGCCGCCGGGTATCTGCATCAGCGCGTACGACCAGAAGAACGCGCTGAGCACGAAGCCGGTGGTCTCCTTGCTCAGCCCCAGATCCTCGGTGATCAGGGGGAGCGCGACGGAGACCGAGCCGCGGTCGATGTAGTTGAGCGCGACGACGCCGAGCATCAGGACGAACATCTTCCAGCGGACCCGGGTGGGACGGTCCTTCGAGGCTCTTCCGGTGGCGCTCGTGGACGGTGAAGCCGTGGGTGAACTCATGGCATACCCTCAATTCGGGCAGGGGCGGGGGAGTGGACTCAGGCAGGGGTGAGGCAGAGATGGCGCGCCAATGACCAGGGGGTTTCCCGCTATGGCATACCAAAAAATAGGTGTGCCGCTGGGGGCCGTCAAGAGTTTGGTATACCGTAAGTGAAAGATCTTTTACGGGGAGGACACGTGAGTCAGAACCCATCGCAGGCGGCCGCATCCCTCACCAGGACCGCCTGGCTGCGCGACCAGGTCTGCGAGGGCCTGCGCGACCGCATCATCACCGGCAGGCTCGCGCCCGGGGACCGCCTCGTGGAGCGCGAGCTCGCCGAGGAGTTCAGCGTCTCCCGCGTCCCCGTGCGCGAGGCGATCCGCATCCTGATCGCCGAGGGCTTCCTCACCGCCGCGTCCCCGCGCCGCATCGTCGTCAAGGGGTACGACCGCAAGGACGTGGAGAACCTCTTCGACCTCCGCGAGGCCCTGGAGGTCCTCGCCGTCCGCCGCGCCGCCGAACGCTCCGACGCCGCCGGACTCGCCACCCTCAAACGGCTGTTGGAGAACGCCCGCCGCGCGACCCTCTCCGGCAAGCCCGACCGCATCTCGCGCGCCAACGCGGCCTTCCACCACCAGATCATGGAGCTCGCCGACAACGAGCTGCTCGCCTCCACCGTCGAACCCCTGGAAGGCCGACTCCGCTGGCTCTTCCAGCAGGTCGACGAGCCGGGCGTCCTCTGGGAAGAGCGCAACTCCCTTTACCGGGCGATCGCTTCGGGCGACGCGGACGCCTCGGCGGAGGCATCCCTGCGCCACGTCCGCCACTACCGGGAGGTGGCCCTGGGGATGCTGTTCGAGGACGGGGAGTAGGAGGCGGGGAGAGCAGGGGGGGGGCGGCTTACGGTGACGGGGCGTCAGGGCGGCTACCGGCGCAGCGGTTCGCTCAGTGCAGCGGTTCGCTCAGTTCCACGGCGCGCAGGGCCGCCGCCAGGGCCTGCTCGTCGCCGACGTCCAGGGCTGTGTCGGTCAGCTTGATCACGTGCTCGTCGCCGTGCGCGAGGGCGCGTTCCACCACCTCTTCGGGGGTGCATCCGCCGGGCGGGGCGTAGGCCACCGGGGCGTCCGGTGCGTACATCGCCGTCACCGCGGCGGACGCCGTCCAGGCGGCCCGCAGACTCGGCGCCCACAGGCTGGACGGCAGCGCGGGCAGCGTGCGCAGCACGGCGTTCGGGGCCGTGGCCGCATGCACCAGCATCGTCTCCTCGCCGTGCCCGTGAGTGGCGTACCGGTGGGTGGCCGCCCGCACCAGTTCGGCCAGGAGCTGCGACGCCTCGCCGGGGTCCGTGACCTCGGCCGCCCACACCGGCAGGCCCGTGACCCGCCCTAGCCGGTCGGGGAATCCGCCTTCGCGCACGGCGATGGGCTCCACCGCGTCGAGAGCGACGGCAGCTCTTGCCATGCCGGGCTGCGCGTCGGGAAGCGCGTCGGGCAGCGTGTCGAGGGGCCCGATCGGACGGTGCCGGGCGGCCCAGTAGCCGAGGCCGTGGGCGAGTTCGGCGAGCCGCGGTGCGGTGAGCTCGCCGGTCAGCAGGGTGCGCACGGCGTGCCCCACCCGGATCACCGGATGCGTCGAACCGCCGTACATGCCGGGCAGCAGGCGGGGCCACCACTGGGCGAGCACCTCGCGCCAGGGGCGCTCCGCGAGCTCGCGCTCGAAGTGGCGGATCCAGTCGGCGGCGCGGCGCGGATCGCCGAGCGCCGCACGCCAGTCGGCGGCCGTGACCGGTTCGACCGGGGACGGGAACTCCTCCAGCTTGGGCGCGTACAGGTCGAGCCAGCGGTGCACCGCGCCCGCCTGACCGCGCGCCACCAGCGCCTCGGCGGCCATCGGCGCGTGATTGGTCAGCCGCCCGAGCCGCTCGGGCCCCGAACGGTGCAGGCGGTCGAGGGCCTCGTCGAGCGTGCCGGTCGCATCCATGACGGGGACGGTAGCCGGGCGGCGGGGGAGGCGTAACGGGCTGAAGTCCTAGGCCCCGCCCGTGCGTTGGCTTAGGTCCCAGGGGAACCGGACACCGCGCCGTGTGGCGGGAACCTCCCCGCGCAGGGGTCGCCAGGGCCGCCCCGGATGCGATCAACTCTCCCCATGTCTTCTGCCCCCAGGTCTTCGCACACCCCGGAACCGGGATACACGACCGTGGCGTACGGCGGGGTCGACGTGCTCGTCGGCGAGCGGCGCGGGGCCTACCCGTACGGCAACTCGCTGCTCGTGCACGGCTCGACGTCCTCGCTCGTCGTCGACCCCTCGCTGTCGCTCGTGGCCGCGGCGCCGCCGGCCGACGTGGTCCTGGTCAGCCATGCGCACGAGGACCACATCGCCGGGCTCGGCCGCTACGACGACGTGCCGGTGCACGCCCACACCGCGGACCTCGACGGGCTGCGCTCCCGCGAGCAGCTGATCGCCGGGCTCGGCCTCCTGCCGGAAGCGGTTCCCGAGATCGAGAGGCTGCTGCGGGAGAACTTCCACGTACGGGGACGCCCCGACGCGAAGGGCTTCGACGACGGCGTGGTGTTCGACCTGGGCGGCCGGACCGTGACCGTCGTGCACCTGCCCGGTCACACCGCGGGCCACTGCGGTTTCCTGATCGAGCCCGACGGCTTCCTCTTCCTCGCGGACATCGACCTGACGTCCTTCGGCCCGTACTACGGCGACCTCGGCAGCAGCCTCGGCGACTTCGAGGCGTCCATGCGGCTGTGCGCGGAGATCGACGCCCGCTGGTACGGAACGTCCCACCAGAAGGGTGTGATCGAGGGGCCCGAGGAGTTCCGCCGACGGCTCGCCGCCTTCGCCGAGGTGGTGGAACGGCGGGACGCGGCGCTCCTCGCGTACGCCGCCGAACCGCGCACCGTGGCCGAGATCGCCGAGCACCGCCTCGTCTACCGGCCGCACGTCGAAGCCCCACAGGTGCGGTCGGTCGAGCTCAGGACCGCCCGGCAGCACCTCGACCGGCTGCTCGCCGCGGGGCGGGTCGAGGAGGTGGAGCCGGGCCGCTTCCGTTCGCGGTAGCGACCCCGGCCCGGAGTGGTCAGCTGTCGCCCATCCACTCCTTCTCGTACGCCGCGTACGTCCCGTCGTGCGTCGCCAGATGCGTGAACTGGTCGACGTACGCCTTGAATTCGTCGTCGCCGCGGGGGAGCGCGTAGGCCTTCTCGGAGAACGTGAAGGGCTTCTCGGGGTGCAGCGAGCACAGCTCCGGGTTGATCTTCGACTGGTACAGCGTCTCGCTCGCGTCCGTCATCATCACGTCGGCGCGGCCCTCGACGATCTCCTGGAAGATCGTGGTGTTCTCCGGGTGCAGCTTGATCGTCGCCTCGTGAATGTTCGCGCGTGCGAACTCCTCGTTCGTGCCGCCTGGGTTGACGATGACCGTCGTGCCCGCCTTGTCGATGTCCTCAAGCCTGCCCTCCCCGAACCGCTCCTTGTCGGCGCAGCGCACGATCGGCGTCTTGCCGTCCTCGCGGGTCGGCTCGCTGAAGTACACCTGGCGGGCCCGCGGCAGCGTGACGGAGACTCCGCCGACGCCGATGTCGCAGCGGCCCGCCGCGACGTCCTTGGTGAGGTTCGCCCAGGTCGTCGCCACGAACTCCGGCTTCGCATCGAGGCTTTCGGCGAGGTCCTCGGCCATGTTCACGTCGACGCCGCTGTAGGAGCCGTCGGCCGGGTCGAGGTGGGTGAAGGGGCGGTAGTCGCCCGTGGTGCAGACCTTGAGCACACGCGAGCGCGGCACGGCGTCGAGCAGGCTCCCGACCCGGTGACGGGCCCCGCCGTCGCGCCCCGACCCCTCGGCGGCGGTCGCGGCCGTGTCGGGCGAGGCGGGGGCGGCCGCGGTCGCGGCGAGGAGACAGACCAGTGCGGACAGGGTGGCGGCACGCTTCATGACGACAACTCCTCTGTGCGGTTCGCTAGTTCGGCGGGGTGCAGTGAGTGATCTCCAGTGAACGCCATGTGAACCCCGGCGTACGGAAATCTCCGCGGCAAGCATTGACAAGCTTGCGCAAGTCTTCGCAGGATGGGCGCCACCGGTCACCGAGGACCGGTCGTCTCCCGGCGAACCGCCGGGCCAACCGCACTCTGGGGGTGGACCGTTGGCGGCAACGCTCACCGATGTGGCCAAGCGCGCGGAAGTCGCCCTGTCGACCGCGTCCCGCGCCTTCAGCGACCCGGGCCGGCTCGGCCCCGGCACGCTCCGCAAGGTCCTGTCCGCCGCACAGGAGCTCGGCTACGCACCGCCCGCCGCCCGCCCGGCGGCGACGGAAGCGGACGGCGCGACCGTCGCCGTCGTCGTCCCCGACATCGCGCACCCGCTCTTCGGCGTGTTCGTCAAGGCGGCCCAGGCCGCCGGGCGCGGCCGCCGCACGACCGTGGTCCTCGCCGACACCGACTTCAGACCCGAGCGCGAACGCGAGGTCATCGCCCAACTCCGCGACCGCGCCGACGGGTTGCTGCTCTGCACCCCCTGGCTGGAGACCGACGAGCTGCTCGAACTCTGTGGCGCCACACCCGTCGTCCTCGTCAACCGCGAGGCGCCCGGCACGGCCTGCGTGCTCACCGACACGGCCGACGGGCTGCGCCAGGCCTGCGAGCACCTCGCCGCCCTCGGCCACCGGCGGCTCGCGTACGTCCAGGGGGAGCGCCGGTCCCGGCTCAACCGGGAGCGGGTCGAGCAGGCCCGCACCGCCGCGAAGGACGCCGACCTCGAACTGCTCCCGCTCGGCTGGCAGGCCCAGACGTTCGAGGGCGGCAAGGCCGCCGCGGCCGGGGTGCTCGCCACCGGGGCGACTGCGGTGCTCACCCACAACGACCCGATGGCGCTCGGTGTCGTCGAGGGCGCCCGCGCCCTGGGCGCCCGGGTGCCCGAGGACCTCAGCGTCGTCGGCGTGGACGGCATCCCCTTCGCCGAACTCGCCCGGCCCGCCCTGACCACCGTCGCCGTGCCCATGCGGGAGGCGGGCGGCGCGGCGCTCGACCTCCTCGAACTCGCCCTCGGCGCGGCCTCCGCCACACCGCGCACCGTCACCCTCCCGACCCAACTCGTCGTACGCGACACCACGGGGCCGGCGCCGCGCGGTTGAGGCGCCGGGCTCCGACGGCAAGGCCCGGCAAGCCTCGGCAATTTTCGTCAACTGCCCCATGTTTTCCCGTAGTTCAGTCAGAAGGGCCGCACCCGTGAACACCCCTGCCCTGCGCGTTGTCATCGCCGACCCCAGCATCCGGCCCCAGCGGGAGCGCATCGAGGCGCAACTGCCCGAGGGCGCCGTCGCCGACTGGCCCGACCCCCGCGACCACGCCGCCGTCGAGGCCGCGGTCGCCGACGCCGACGTCCTGGTCTCCGGGGTCTGCCCCGCGCCGATCGCCACCGCGGGCAAGCGGCTGCGTCTGGTACACGCCGCAGGGGCCGGCACCGACGGGATCGACGCCGCGGCGCTGCCGCCCGGCACGATCGTCGCCAACACGCACCACCACGAGGAGTCCATCGCCGAGTACGCCGTCGCCTCCGCCGTCCTCCTCCACCGCGGCTTCCTCACCCAGGACGCCGCCCTGCGCCGCGGCGACTGGGACACCCCCGCCTACGACCCCGCGGCCGCCTGGCGGGACTCCCTCGCCGGTTCCACCGTCGGCTTCGTCGGCTTCGGGCACATCGGGCGTACCGCCTGGCAGCGCTTCGCCGCGTTCGGCACCCGTGGCATCGCCGTCACCGGCAGCGGATCAACTCAGGCTGAAGCAGAGGGACTTGAGTGGGCGGGCCGCACCGACGCCCACCTCCACCCCCTCCTCGAAGAGGCGGACACCGTCGTCGTCTCCGCCCCGCACACCCCGGCGACCACCGGCCTCATCGGCGCCGCCGAACTCGCCCGCATGAAGCCCACCGCCGTACTCGTCAACGTCGGCCGCGGACCCGTCGTCGACCAGGACGCCCTCTACGACGCCCTGCGTGAGCACACCATCGGCGCGGCGGCCATCGACGTCTGGTACCGGTACCCGACCGAAGGCCACCACGGCGCGCCCGCCGCACACCCCTTCCACGAGCTCGACAACCTCCTCATGACCCCGCACTCCTCGGCCCTCACCCGGCAGACGTTCCAGCGGCGCGCGGACGACATCGCCGCCAACATCCGCCGCCTCGCCGCAGGCCAGGAGATCGAACGCGTGGTCACGGTCGTCCCCGCCTGACCGCTCGCCGCTCCCGCCTGTATCCCCCTCCCTCAGCGTCACCCCCCACTGCGCCCCCCGTTCCCCCTCATCCACCCGAGGAAGTGTGGACCGTGACCTCCAACTCGCCCTCTGCGAAGGCCCCTTCGGCCGCCCCCTCGCCCCGTAGAGCCGCCTGGGCCGGATTCATCGGCACCGCCCTGGAGCAGTACGACTTCGTCATCTACGGCACGGCGTCGGCCCTGGTCTTCAGCAAACTCTTCTTCCCCAACGTCTCGCCCGCCGTCGGCATCCTCGCCAGCTTCTCCACGTACGCCGTCGGCTTCGCCGCACGCCCCCTCGGCGGGCTCTTCTTCTCCCGCTACGGCGACCGCCTCGGCCGCAAGTGGGTCCTCGTGATGACGCTGCTCCTCATGGGCGGCTCCACCCTCGCCATCGGCTTCCTGCCCACGTACGGGCATGTCGGCATCCTCGCCCCGATCCTGCTGCTGCTCTGCCGCATGGCGCAGGGCCTCGGCGCCGGGGCCGAACAGTCCGGCGGCGCCACCCTGCTGACCGAGACCGCACGGCCCGGACGCCGCGGACGCACCGCCTCGCTCGTGATGTCCGGCGCGGCCCTCGGCACCGCGCTCGGTGCCGTCGCCTGGATCCTCGTCCAACTCCTGCCGCACGACGCCCTGATGAGCTGGGGCTGGCGGCTAGTCTTCGCCAGCAGCCTGCTCGTGACCGTCACCGCGCTGATCCTGCGCCGCAAGCTGCAGGAGAGCCCCGTCTTCGAGGAGATCAAGGAAGAGCGGGAACACCCGCCGGCCCCCGTCAAGGAGGTCTTCACCCGGGGCCGCAAGCCGCTGCTCCTGGTCATCCTGATGAACCTGGGCTCCAACGCGCAGTCGTACACCTTCCAGGTGTTCATGGCGTCCTACCTGATCACCACGGTCGGCGTGGCCGAGGACTTCCCGCCCAAGGCGCTGCTGCTCGGGGCGCTCTGCGGGTCCGCCGCCGCGTTCGGCTTCGGCTGTCTCTCCGACCGGCTCGGCCGACGGCCCGTGTACGCGGCGATCATGGCCACCCTCGTGCTGCTGCCCGTCCCCGCCTTCCTCGCCCTCAACACCGGCTCCGCCGTCGCCATCGTGCTCGTCATCTGCCTGGGCTTCGTCCTCCCCGCGTACGGCGCGGTCGGCGTGCAGACCAGCTTCTTCCCCGAGCTCTTCGGCAGCCGCTACCGCTACGCCGGCGTCACCATGGGCCGTGAGATCTCCGCCGTGCTCGGCGGCGGCATCGCACCGCTCGTCGCGGCGGGGCTGCAGACCGCGTTCGGCGGCTCGTGGATCCCGATCGCCGCGTACATGATGATCGTCGGCGGGGTCAGCACCTGGGCCGCGCTGAAGGCCCCGGAAACCCGCGACCGCGACCTGACCGACCCCCGCGACGCGACGGACCCGCATGCCGCGACGGACCCGCACCCGTCGGCCGCGGCCACCGGCGTCCCGGCGCAAGAAAAGGCACAACCGGCCGGAGCCGAAACCCCGGCCAAGGCCTGAACGCACCTCCCGGCACGACGGCCCCCGTACGAGACAGAGCCGACTGCGCGCATTCGACAGATGCACGTAGTCGGCCGCTCGTTTTTGTACACGCTGACGAATCGGGGCCCATGAGGCGGCTGCTAGAAAGAGATCAGCTTCACCCCCGCCCCCGCCAGGCACCGCTCCTCACCCCACGAGCGCCGGCGAACGGGGCGCGCGCCCCCGGCGGACCGGGCGGCGCCGAAGCGTATGCGCCAGCCTCGATCAGGCACTGCCGCGCCTTCCGGATCGAGGGGGGCCAGGGATCTCGTCCCCGGCCCCCGCAGTCGTAGAGAGGCCGACAGCTTGAGCCCCCAGATAACCCGAGACCCGCGCGGACGCCTTGCTCGCGAACCGGGTCCGCACGTCCCCGCCACCGGCCGGCAGGTCGTGATCATCGAGGACGACGAGACCCTCGGCCGCTCCGCCGCCGCCTGCATCGAACGCTGGGGCAGCACCGCACATCGCCTGCCGCGCCCCGACGACGACGCCCTGCGGCGGCAGTTGAGCGGACCCGTCGACAGCGTCGCCATCGTGTCCCGCGACGACATGGTCGCCCTGCGCTACGCCCTGCTCGCCGAACACCTCAAGCCCGGCGTGCGCCTCGTCGTGACGATCTTCGACCGTACGGTCGCCGAGGAGGTCTCCCGTACGGTCCCCAACTGCACCGCCCTGTCCATGACCGACGCGATCCTGCCCAGCCTCCTGGCCAGCTGCCTCGCTCCCGAGTACGCGATGCTGCAGCCCGTCGGCGACGACCTCGTGGGCGTACGGCGGGAGGGCGTGGCCACGAGGGTCGAGCACCTGCCGCGCCGCGCCCTCGCCGCCGCCTCGGATCCGTGCCCGCGCAGCCCCTTCGGCACCTGGTTCCGCTCCCTCGGCACCTCCGCGAAGGCCCTGGTCTGCAGCCTGATCGCACTGCTCCTCGCCTACTCGGTGGACGTCGCGCTCGGCGTCCTCGTGCTGCACGAGCACTGGACCGAGGCCGTGTGGAACGCGGCCCGCACGCTCACCACGATCGGGTCCTCGCACGCCGCGGAGCACGGGCCCGGCTGGTACAAGGTGTTCTCCGCCGCGTCGATGATCGGCGTGCTCGTCCTGGCCGCGGTGTTCACGGCGGGCGTGGTGGACCGGTTCACCGGGCACCGCATGACGAGCATCCTCGGGGCCCGCTCCATCCCGCGCCGCAACCACGTCATCGTCGTCGGCCTCGGGCAGGTCGGCCTGCGGCTCTCGGCGTGGCTGCGGGACCTCGGCGTGAAGGTCGTCGCCGTCGAGCGGAACCGGCAGGCCGCATGCCTGCCGCTGGCCCGCTCCCTCGACATCCCCGTCGTCATCGGCCGCGGCGGCGACCGCTTCCTCCTCGAACGCCTCTCGGTACGGCGCGCCCGCGCGCTGGCCGCGGTCGCGTCGGACGGCTTGGAGAACATCGCCGTCGCGGTGGCCACGCGGGCGGTGGCGGGCGATCAGCGCATCGTCCTCCGGGCGGGGGGCGACGCGGTCACGACCGAGTCGCAGTCCCTCTTCCGCATCGGCGCGGTCTGCGACTTTCCGCTGATCGTCAGCACGTTCGTCGCGGCGACGGTGCTTGATGCGGAGCTGCGGAGTGTGTTTGTGGCGGAGGGGCGGACTTGTGCGTTGTTCGCGGATGATCGGGTGTTGGATCTGGGGAGTTGGGATGCGGATGCGTGACGCGTGACGCCCAGGGCTGAGCCCCCGGCCCCCACTCCGGGGCTCCGCCCCGGGGCCCGGTCGTTGTTCGGCTGCGGTGCCGCTGGGGTTGCTCGCGCAGTTCCCCGCGCCCCTTTCGGGTCCGGGGACTTCGCCCCCCCCGGATCCCCGTTGTTGTTCGGCTGCCGGCTTCGTTGTGGCTGGTCGCGCAGTTCCCCGCGCTCCTGTGGGGGCTTCGCCCCCGGGGCCCGGTTGTTGTTTGGCTGCTGCGTTCGTTGTGGCTGGTCGGGCAGTTCCTCGCGCGCCTTGAAGACCCGCCCCACCCCGGCAAATTCAGCCCCTCCGGCGTTTGAGGAGCGGGGGGCCGGGGGCGGAGCCCCCGGGGTTGTCCGCAGGACTTTCGGGAAGGGGCGGGGAGGGGAGAAGGAAAGGGCCTCAGCCCACGTCTCGGCGGGCCAGAGTGAACCTCCGCAGGACCTCCGGGATCGGGTCGATGCCGATGCCCGGGGCCTGGGGGACCCGCAGATGCCCGTCCTCGAGGACGAACGGCTCGGTCAGATCCTCCGCGAAGTAGCGCGACGACGCCGACGTGTCGCCGGGCAGCGTGAACCCGGGCAGCGCCGCGAGCGCGAGGTTCGGGGCGCGCCCGATCCCCGTCTCCAGCATGCCGCCGCACCACACCGGCACCCCCGCCGCCCGCGACAGGTCATGGATGCGGCGGGCCTCCAGATAGCCGCCCACCCGCGACGGCTTGATGTTGACGACCCGGCACGCCTCCATCGCGATGGCCGCCGCCGCGTCCCGCGCCGAGTGGATCGACTCGTCCAGGCAGACCGGCGTAGCGATCCGCCGCTGCAGTTGCGCGTGTTGGTACAGGTTGTCCTCGTCCAGCGGCTCCTCGATGAGCAGCAGCCCGAACTCGTCCAGCTTCCGCAGGTGTTCGGCGTCCGACAGACCGTAGGCCGTGTTCGCGTCGACCTGCAGCGGAAGGTCGTCCCCGAACCGCTCCCGTACCGCACGCACCGGCTCCAGGTCCCAGCCCGGCTCGATCTTCAGCTTGATCCGCACGTACCCCTCGTCGAGGTACTGCTGCACGTCGTCGAGGAGTTCGGGGATCGACGGCTTGATGCCGACCGAGACGCCCGACGGCACCCGGTCGTGGACCGAGCCGAGGAACGTCGCGAACGACATTCCCGCCGCCCGGAGTTCGGCGTCGAGCAGCGCCGTCTCCAGGGCCGCCTTCGCCATGTAGTGGCCCTTGATCGCGGCCATCGCAGGACCGGCCTTCGCCGAGGTCAGGTCCCGTACGGCGGCCACCCGCGGCACCAGGAAGTCGCGCAGCACGAGCTCCGCGCCGGCCGTGAACTCCGAGGAGTACAGCGGGTCCGGGTCGCCGCCGAACTCCGCCCAGCCCTCGGCCGCGTCGGTCTCCACCCGCAGCAGGAACGTGTCCTTGCTGTCCATCGTGCCGAACGAGGTTCGGAACGGCTTCACCAACGGCACGGCGATGTGCAGCAGTTCGACGCGCTCGATCTTCATCTCAGGCCTCCTGGCCGGTCGTCGGGGCGCCGCTCCCGGAAGCGGCGCGGGTCAGCAGGTACCAGCCGTCGCGCGACAGGGCGGACGCCTCGTACCCGTCGGTGAACGCCGAGGTGAACACCTCGCGGACCGCGTGCCGCCAGCGCAGCGCGGCCGGCAGGTCCCGCGCGCGCAGCGCGAGCACGTCCTCGGGCACCCGGCACCACAGCCGCTCCCCGGACCGCAGCGCGAGCGGCCCGCCGTCCGGGGCCGGGCACAGCGTCTCGGCGTCGGCCCGGTCGGACGCCCCGTCGTCGACGGCGCGGCGCGGGGTGCGCAGGTCCCAGGTCACGGTCAGGCGGTCGCTCTCGTCGCCGCCGTTGAACCCGTCGTCGAGCGGACCGTAGAAGTCGACGACGTACTCCGTGCCGAGCCCGCCCAGCTTGACCAGGTTGAAGCGGGCGTTCCGGCCGAGCAGCGGGTCGAACGTCCACTGCATGCGCTCGGCGCCCCGCTCCAGGGACCAGAGCCGCTGCCCCTGCTTCACGGCGAGGCCGACGCCCCGGTCGGAGGTCGCCGCCGCGGCGACGAGCGAGTACACGGCCCGCTCCGCCGGCGGTTGGAACACCAGGACGGCCGCCCCCACCAGACGCTCCCCGTCGTACGCGGCGTGCACCGCGCCGCCCGCGTGCACCGCGCTGATGAGGACGTCGGCGGGCAGGGGCGGCGCACCCGGCGGGGTGCCCCATGTCTCGGCGAGGAAGTCGGTCACGGCACGGATTCCGGCCAGGTCGTGGACGGTGCGCACCGTGACACCGGCCGCTGCCGCGGAGTCGGCCGCCGCGCGGGCCGCCCGCTCCAGGTCGTCGCCGCCGACCGGCGCGCCGGGCGCGGCCGCGGCACTTGCTGTCGTAGCACTGATCATGGCTGCCAGTCTGGGCACTGGGACGGCGGCCGTCTTTGCGCATTCGTGCAACGCTCGGCCTGTCTCATGATGCGATCCGATAACCGGGGCCGTTCCACGGGACGCGACAATCATGCGTCGGCGATCACACGCTCGGCGCGATCACTCGTCGCCGATGGGACGTGGCAGGTGGATGGGACGTCGGCGAAGCCGCGGAGGAGGCCCCATGGAAGGCGACTGCACCCTGGAGGCGCTGCTCGACACCCTCGGCGAGCCGGCGCTCCGCCTGGTCACCGCACCCGCCGGCACCGCCGTCCCCGTCACCGACGTGCTCCTCCACGACCCCGGCAGGCCCGTCCCGTACACACCGGGCGGACTTCTGCTCGCCCTCGGCCTGCGCGCCGACGCCGCCGCCGACCTCGTACCGGAGGTGGCCGACGCGGGCCTGACCGGGCTCGTGGTGCGCGGCGAGGGCGGGCCCGCCGAGGCCGCCCGCAGCCACGGGGTCGCGCTGCTCGCCGTCGACGAGGACGCGTCCTGGCACCGGGTCCACCTGCTGATCGCCTCGGCCGTCCAGGCCGGACCCGCACCCGTCGCGCCGGGCTCCGGCACCTCGGCTCTCGGCGACCTGTTCGCCCTGGCCAACGCGATCGCCGCGGCGGGCGGCGGCGCCACCACCGTCGAGGACCCGCGCCAGCGCATCCTCGCCTACTCGACCATCGACGGCCAGGAGATCGACGACAGCCGCCGCCAGGGCATCCTCGGCCGCCAGGTCCCCGGCAGCCGCGAGAACACCGAGCAGTACCGCCAACTGCACGCAGCGGCACACCCGTTGCGGCTCCCCGGCACCGAGCCCGGCGAGATCGAACGGCTCGCCGTCGCCATCCGCGCGGGCGGCGAGATCCTCGGCTCGCTCTGGATGATCGACAACGGCCGGCTCGCGCCCGACGCCGAGGAGATCCTCGCCCAGGGCGCCGCCACCGCCGCCTTCCACCTGCTGCGCGCCCGCGCCGCCGAGGACTTCACCCGCCACCAGTACGGGGATCTGCTCAGGCGGCTCCTCAACGGCACCGCGGCGCCCGCGACCGCCGCCCGCAGGCTCGGCTTCGCCGAGGACGCCCCGGTCCGGGTCGTCGCGCTCGTCCTCGACGCCGCCCCCGGCAGCGCGCGCACCGCCCCCGCGGACAGCGCCCAGGCGACGCTGCGCCTCCTCGACCACGTCCGCCTCCAGTGCGAGGCCCGCTACGGCCGGCATGCGTGTGTGGTCGTAGACGACGTGGTGTACGCGCTGCTGCCCGAGGCGGGGCCGGACGGCGGCCGCCAGCGCCGGCTCATCGAGGACCTCACCCGGCAGGCCGCGCACGCGCTGCGCAGCCCCGTGCGCGCGGGACTCGGCGGCGCGGTCACGGGCCTCGCCGACGTGGCCCGCTCACGGGACGACGCCGACCGCGTCCTCACCGTCCTGGACGGGGACCGCTGCGTCGCCGCCATCGAGGACGTCCGCCCCCGCGTCACGCTGCTGCGGCTCGGCGAGGTGCTCGCCCAGCGCACGGACCTGGCGACCGGACCCTGGCAGCAGGTCCTCGCCCACGACGAGCGCAACGGCACGGACTACGCGGGGACTCTCATCGCGTACTTCGACGCGGGCTGCGACATGGCGGGTGCGGCGCGGCTCCTCGCCGTGCATCCCAACACCTGCCGCTACCGGCTCAAGCAGATCCGGGAGCACCTGGACATCGACCTCGCCGACCCCGACGAACGCCTCGTCCTGTGGCTGCACTTGCGCATCCTCGCGAGACTGCGAGCCGACCGCCCCTGACCGCCGTCGGCACGGGGGCCAGCCCCCGGACCCCCGCTGCTCGAACGCCGCAGGGGCTGATCTTTCAGGGGCGCGGGGAACTGCGCGACCGGCCACGACGGCGGGACAGCTGAACGAGAAGCGCCGCAGCCACGCGGCGGCAGCCGCATATCAGGCACAGTCGGGAAGGGGCGGGGAGGGGAACTGCGCGCGACCAGCCACCACGGCGCAGCAGCCGAAAGACGGCCGGGGGCTGGGGCACAGCCCCAGTTGGGCAAGGTTCAGGAGGTCAGCCAGGACCTCAACGCCGCCCGCACCGCATGCAACTCACCCACCGGCACAAACTCGTCCGGCGTATGCGCAAGCGAAGGATCCCCGGGCCCGAAGTTCAGCGCCGGCACCCCCGCCGCCGCGAACCGCGCCACGTCCGTCCAGCCGAGCTTCGCCCGCGGCGCGCTGCCGAGCCGCGCCAGGAGCGACGCCGCCGCGGGCCGACCGAGCCCCGGCAACGCCCCGGCGACCGCCTCGGTCACCACCACCTCGTACTCCGGGAACAGCGCCCGCACCTGGGCCTCCGCCTCCTCGGGCGAACGGCTGGGCGCGAACCGCAGGTTGACGCTGACCACGCACTCGTCGGGTACGACATTGCTCGCCACACCCGACCGCACGGCCACGGCGCTCAGCGCCTCCCGGTACACGAGACCGTCGATGTGCACGTCCCGTACGGCGTGTTCGTCGAGGCGGCGAAGCACCTCCGCCGCGCGGTGGGCGGCGTTCACGCCCTGCCAGGCGCGTGCGGTGTGCGCCCGCCTGCCCCGTACGATCACGTCCGCGGTGAGGAAGCCCTGGCAGCCGCCCTCGACCAGACCGCCCGACGGTTCGAGGAGGATCGCCAGGTCGCCCGCGAGGAGTTCGGGCCGTTGGGCGGCGATCGTGCCGAGGCCGTTGCGTTCGGCGGCGGCCTCCTCGCACTCGTAGAACACGTATGTCACGTCCCGGGTCGGCGCGGTGACGGTCACGGCGGTCTGCAGGGCCACGGCGACGCCGCCCTTCATGTCGCAGGCACCGAGCCCGTACACCCGCTCGTCCACCAGGCGTGACGGCAGGTTGTCGCAGGCGGGGACGGTGTCCAGGTGTCCGGCGAGCACGACCCGCTCGGCGCGGCCGAGGTCGGTGCGGGCGACGACGGAGTGCCCGATCCGCTCGACCCGCAGATGCGGCGCGGCCCGCAGCGCACGCTCCACGGCGTCGGCGAGCGCGGCCTCGTCGCCGCTCTCCGAGGGCACGTCGACGAGCGCGCGGGTCAACTCGACCAGATCGGCAGCGGGTTGGAGCACGGTCTGCTCCGCGGTGGCGGCGTCCCTCATGCGCCCGCCTCCACGTCCGCGGTGGACGCCTCGGACTCCTTGGACGCCTTGGCAGCCTCGTCCGCGTGCCCGTCCGTGGCCGGACCGTCCCGCAGCGCGGAGTGGCGGCGGCCGAAGCACAGGTAGAGGGCCGCGGCGAGCAGTAGCCAGCAGCCGAACAGGGTCCAGGTCACGCCGGGCAGCAGCCAGGCGAGGTACAGGCAGGACACCGCGGCGAGCACCGGCACCACCGGGTACAGCGGCACCCGGTACGAACGCGGCGCGTCCGGCGCGATCCGCCGCAGCACCATCACCGCGGCCGCGACCGCCACGAACGCGATCAGGGTGCCCATGCTCGTCAGGTCGGCCAGGTACTGCAGCGGCACGAACGCCGCCAGGCCGCCGACCAGGACGCCCACGACCCAGGTGTTGTGCACGGGCGTGTGCCGCTTGCGGTCGACCCGGTGGAACACCTGCGGGACCAGGCCGTCCCGCGCCATCGAGAACACGATGCGGGTCTGCCCGTACAGCGAGACGAGCACGACGCTGAAGATGGAGACCACGACGCCCGCCGAGAGCACGAGCGCCGGCCAGCCCGCGCCCGTCACGTCCCGCAGGATCTGCGCGAGGATGGCCTCGCCGGCCTCCGCCTGCTCGCCGAACCGGCCGGCCGGCTGCGCGCCGAGCGCGGCGAGCGACACGAGGATGTAGAGCGCGGTGACCGCGCCGAGCGTCAGCATCAGGGCGAGCGGGATGGTGCGCCGCGGATTGCGCACCTCCTCGCTGGCGGTGGCCACCGTGTCGAAGCCGATGTACGTGAAGAACACTCCGGAGGCGGCGAGGCCCACGCCCGCCATGCCGTGCGGGGCGAAGTCCGCGAAGTTGCCGCTGTCGAAGGCGGTGAACGCGATGGCGGCGAAGAAGATCAGCACACCGACCTTCACGGCCACCATCACCGCGTTGACGGCCGCCGACTCGCGCGTGCCGCGGGCGAGGAGCAGCGAGCACAGCAGCACCACGACGAGCGCCGGCACGTTCACCAGGCCGCCCGCGCCCGGGGGTTGGCTGATCGCGTCCGGCAGCGTGAAGCCGAACAGCGTGCCGGTGACCTCGTTCAGGTACTGCCCCCAGCTCACCGCCACCGTCGACGCGGCCACGCCGTACTCCAGGACGAGACACCAGGCGACGAGGTACGCGGCCCCCTCACCGAGGGAGGCGTACGCGTACGAGTACGTGCTGCCCGCGACCGGCACCGCCCCGGCCAGCTCGACGTAGCAGAGCGCGCCGAGCCCCGCGACGACGGCCGCGAGCACGAACGACAGGATCACGGCGGGACCGGCCTTCGGCACGCCGGTGCCGAGGACGAAGAAGATGCCGGTGCCGATGACGGAGCTGATCCCGATGAGCGTCAACTGGCCGAGGCCCATGGTGCGTTGAAGCCCGCCGGCCTCCTCGGCGTCGACCTCCTCGATCATCGCGTCCAGCGGTTTACGACGGCACAGCTGGCTGGCCCATCGGCCCATGGCTCCTCCTGGAGATCCCCTCGCATCCCCGACTGTCACCAGGGATGCGGGGGATCTTCCGGGAACGCCGGGGGGCCGGACAACGGTGGATCCGCACAATCGGAGCGCCCGTCATTGGCCGATACGACAGTGTGCCGGGCGGGGGATCAGGAAGCGGCCTCGACCGAGGGCGCCTCGAACCCGGCATCGGCCAGCACAGCCGCGGCGATCCCGCGCCCGACCTGAGCCAGCCCGACCAACAGCTCGGCACAGCCGATGAGTTCGCCCCCGTTCTCCCCCGCACGCGCCTCGGCGAGAGCGATGGCCTTACGGGAGTACGGAGTCCAGGCGATCCGCTCGGCGGCCTGCGAGGCCCCCATGCTCAGCCGCGCCCCGACGGCCCGGTGCACGGACTCGGGGGAGACGTTGGCGGCCGCCAACTGCCGGGTCGCGCTGTTCTCCTGAGCGGTGAGCCCCCACAGCAGGTGCTCGGTCCCGATGTAGTTGTTGCGATGCTGCACGGCCGCCCGCTTCACGTGGGCCATCGCCTCGCGCAGGTCCTCCGTCATGGCCTCGGGGCTGTACCGCTTGTGCGGCGCGTGGAACCGCTGCTGCGCGGCCTGCCGGGTCACCCCGAGGGCGGCCCCGATGTCGGTCCACGAGTTGCCGTGCATACGACAGTGCTCGACATAGTCCTCCACCAAGTCGTCCGACAGCGCCTGCAGTTGCCCGGACAGCTGGGCGGCGACGCCGAGCAGCGCCAACCAGTCGGGCTGCTCCTGCCCACCCGGCCGATGCGCACTGTCGCAACGCCGGTCGACTTCCGCGATGAGATCGTCCAGATCTGGAAGCGTCATGAGGCAAGTACGCCTTGACAGTTGGGGATTGTCAAGGGTGGCTTGCGTATTGGGGCGTAGGGTTTCCGCATGACCGGAGTTCCGAACGACGCCACTCTCAAGGTGTACGCGGCAACCGCGCCCGAACGGCTCCACGAGCTGGCCCTGTCCGCGGACAGCCGTGACGCCGTGCGACTGGCCCTCACGCTGGCCCGCCAGGAGTCGCAGGACGCCACCGACTGGGCCGTGCGCCTGGCCGAGGATCTGGCGGCCGATCAGGACCCGGACACCTGGCGGGACCTGGTCCGTCAGCTCGCCTGGCAACTGGTCCAACGCCCGAGTTCGGTCGCACTGAAGCGGCAGTTCGAGGAGCTGACCCCCACCGCCCTGGACGACCCGGCGACCGAGGTGCGGGCCTGCCTGCTGCACGAGATGGCCCTGCGCTGGGGAATCAGCGACGACTCCTGCCGTGCGTACGGGGAACGCCTGGGGCGACTCCAACACCCCTTGGCCTGGCTGCCGTTGCAGACCTTGGCCTTTGAGCACCGCATGCGTCAGAGTGCTTGGAATGACGGCGGGCTGGTGGGCTCGGAAAGCCCCGAGACTCTTCGGGCCGGATATCCGGAACCGCCACCCACCCTCAGCGGCGCCAGGACGGGGCGGGCGGCTCGGCGTGTACCGGACGATGAACGTACGACCGCCGCGATGACCGGGTTCGCTCAACTAGGGGCCGAAGCCGCGTTCTACACCCTGGCCGGCCCTCTCGACCCTGCCGACTTCAACGCTGCACTGCTCTCGGCCCTCGACGCGGAATGTCTCGACGGCGTGACGCCCCAGACGCTCACGGCCGTGCACACCACGGCGGATGACGTCGCCGAGGACCTGTTCACCGCCGCCTTCGGAGGCGGCATGTGGGAACAGGGCCGATGGGGCGCGTACGCGCGACTGGCCACGTGGCGCAGCCTGTACGCACTCATGGATCTCGACCCGGACGTTTCCCACTACGAGGCCGTGCGCATCGCAGCCGACCACCGCTGGCTTCGGTTCGCCGTCCACCGGGAGGCGGACAACGACTGGTTCTTCGGCGACCTCTCGGACACGGCGTTCGCCGTCCTCGACCCCACCCGCACACGCATCGCCGTCATCGCGGCCACGGACACCGACTGAGGTGAACTGCGGTGGCTTGACGCGCCGTTCGGCCGACGAGAGACCTGGGAGTGTGCCCGCTTCCGCACAGCGCGATCCGTAGGGCACCGGCCTCGTGGACGCGTAAGCGGTGGCCCGCCGCGTCCCCCTCGCCGACCACCTGCCACCGCCGCAGCGCTCGGTCCTCGACGCCTGCCTCACCCCGCGGCTACTGCAGAAACCGCAAGCCGGGTGACCGGGTCAACTCCCGGAGGAATCGCGCTGAGCCGAACACGACGGGACACGGTCCGCTCCGCACGGCGACGACGCCCACCAGCCCGGCCGCGCCCGAGATCTGCTCCTCCCGCAGCTCCACACCGGCGACACCACCCACCACGTCCATGACCGCCGCGGTCAGCAGGGCCGTGACCACGTGATCGACGGGACTGCCGCACAGCGCGACGACCTGGACGGCGTGGGTCGGCGTGAAGCCGATGAGGCCCTCAAGGTCCGAATCCTCGGCGTGCTCGGCCTCGAACACCGCCTCGTCGCCGATGCCCGGCCCCATGAACGAGACCACGACGGGCCGAGGCGAGCGCCTGTCCTCGAACTGTTCGGAACCCAGGCTCACGGCGTCGACATGGGCATCGAACTGCCCGTACCCCGTCTCCCGGCACCGCGCCGCACAACGAACCAGCAACTCGCGCACGCGCTGCACCGACGCCGGGGAGGCTCCCTCCACCAACTCGATCACCACCACAGGCCCACTCACGCTGGGAGGATAGCGTCGGCCTCTGCAGCCGATTCGGCCTCAACTCGGCTCAAGCTCCCCGCAGTTCCACCGGCGAGGCAGCTCCGCGTCGCAGAAGACGCAGACGAAATCCCCCTCACGCACGACGTTCAACTGCCCGCAGGACGGGCAGCGCCGGAACACCACCTCGTGGGTGAAACCGGACGGGCGCTCAAGGCCGATGGCGTCCACGGCGGCCGCCACAGCGGGCCACGAGCTCACATCGGGGCAGTAGCCGGTCGACTGATTGCTGACCTCGCTCACCTGCCATCGCCCCGCCGCCACGCGGAAACTCATCTCGCCCGCGCTCAGGACCGCCCCACCGCCCGCGCACACCACGTGCTCGCTCCTGCGCGGCGCAAGGCGCAGCACACCGGTCTCGTCGACGACGTACGTGAACGGCTCGGCGAGTTCGTCGCGCGTCAGCCCCGAGACCCACCCCTCGAAATCCGCCGCAGAGCGCAGCCCGCAACCTTCGCCTCCCGGCCGGACCAGGCCCCGCAACTCGGCCGGCCCGACATACCCGTACCTTCGCCACCGAACGCTCACCCCGCCCAACCTAGCCCCGGGCGGCCGAAGTTGGCGTGCAAGGCCTCAGGTACGATCCCCGAAGGGACGGGGCCCGTAGCGCAGTGGTTGTCGCGCCAACACCGCATGTGGGAGGACGCCGGTTCGAATCCGGTCGGCCCCGTCCCGTCTCTGTTCGCTTCGGTTCACTCGCATCGGCGAAGATGGTCGTGTCCAGCCGTTCCGCCAGCGAGGAGCACGCGCGCAGATGGCCAGTTCCGCCTCCACTCCGAGGCCGCCGACGATCGCCGATGTCGCGCGCGTCGCCGGCGTCTCGCGTACGACGGTCTCGCATGCGCTCAACGGGCTCGGCAAGGTCGACCCGCGGACCCGGGAGCGGATCAAGCAGGTCGCCGCCGACCTCGGGTACCGGCCCAACCTGCGGGCCCAGCGGCTGCGGCGCGGGCAGGCCAAGGCCATCGCGCTCGCCTCGTCCATGCCGTTCGCCGTCGCGGGCGGGCCCTCGCGGCTCGGGTTCTACATGGAGGTCGCGGCCGCCGCAGCGGAGAGCGCCCTGCTGCACGACTACGCGCTCGTGCTCGTGCCGCCCGTGCAGTCCGGCTCCGCGCTGTACTCGGTGGACATCGACGGCGCCATCGTCGTCGAGCCCGACGTCCAGGACGCCGCCGCCGCGCAGCTCCGCGAGCGCGGCCTGCCGTACGTCGCACTCGGCAGGCCGGTCGCGCCCGACGAGGACGCCCCGTACGTCGACCTGCACGGCGGGCTCGTCGCTGAGCTGCTCCTGGACCACCTGCACGAACAGGGCGCGGCGCACCCGGCGTTGATCGTCGGCGCGGGCTCCCGGCACTCGGCCGTCGACGCGCTCGCCGCGTACGAGCGCAGCGCCGCCGAGCACGGCTGGGAGCCGATCGTCGCCAAGGTCCCGGAGTCCGGCGGCGAGCAGGCCGGGTACGAGCAGTGCGCCGCGCTGCTCGCCGAGCACCCCGAGACCGACGCGGTCTGCGCCCTCGTCGACGCCTTCGCCGTCGGCGCCGTCCGCGCGATCAAGGACAGCGGACGCACCGTGCCCGACGACGTCATGGTCGTCACCCGCTACGACGGCCTGCGCGCCCGCACCTGCGAACCGCCCCTGACCGCCGTCGACCTGCACCTCGACCAGGTCGCGGCCGACGCCGTCGAGCTGCTCCTCGGACGGCTCCGCGGCGACGCCGACACCCCGCCCATGGCCGCCGCCCCGCAACCCCGGCTGATCGCCAGGGCGTCGTCGGTACGCGGCACACCCCGGACGACCTGACCCGGTTCCCCCCCCGGGGGGGCTCAGACCCCCACCATCAACACCACCCCCGACACCAGCGCGAAGACAAGGACGAACAGCCGCATCCTGCGCGCGTCAAGGCGGTGATGGATCAGGCGGCTCAACCACGCGCCCACCGCGATCGCAGGCAGCAGCAGCAGCGACGCGCCGAGTTCCGCCGTCTGGGCCTTGCCCGTCGCGAACAGCAGGACCAGGGAAGCGACCTCGCCGACCAGGAAGCACGCGGCTACCGTCGACCGCAGCTCCGCCGGCGGCCGGTGCTGGTACACCAGGGCCAGCGGCGGACCGCCCACCCCGGTCGCCGTCTCCGTCAGCCCGGTGACCGCACCCGCACCGACGTACGCGCCCTTGCCGGGCTTGAACGCGGGCGCGGCCAGGCTCACCACGGCCGCGAGAACCGTCGCCACCCCCACGAACAGGCCGAGACTGCGCTCCGGGATCAGCCAGAGCAGCGCGAGACCCGCCGGGGTCGCGGCGAGCCGGGCCCCGGTGATCCAACCCGCGCCGCGCAGGTCGAGCGAGGCCCGCTCCCGCCACGCGACGTACAGGTTGAGCGGAATCATCGAGGCGAGCACGAAGACCGGGACCAGGCCGGGGTCGACGATCCCGGCCACGGGCGCCACGATCAGCGCGAACCCGAGCCCGCTGCTGCCCTGCACGAACGCGGCGACCGCCACCGTGACGGCGAGCACCGCAAGAGTCACCACAGTCACCGCGCCGAACCCCGCTCTCGTACGCGGGCGGCCCCCCGCGCACGGACCGCCTCCCGCGCGGCCATGGACGTCGGGTGCACCCGCGTGATCCCCGCCCGGTCCACCGCCGACCGCGCAAGCTCGGCGGCCTGCCGCACCAGGGCCGGACCGTCCCAGTCCGTGGGCCGACCGTGCCACATCCGCAGCCGGCCGTCGACGAACACCGCGGTGATCTGGTCCCGGTTGCCGCGCCGCACCAGCTCCCACGGCAGGTCCCAGGAGAACGCCAACTCCGGCGTCTCCACGTCGACGAGCAGGAAGTCCGCCGCAAGACCCGCCGCGACCGTGCCCGTACGCGCACCGAGGCCGACGGCGTCCGCGCCGCCCCGGCTCGCCTGCTCCAGCCACGTCCACCCGGCGCCGCACGAGGAGTCGCCGGTGGTCAGGCCGTACGCGAGCCGCTGCGCGAACTCGGCGGCCTCCGCGAGCCGGAAGCCGTCGCCGCGCGTGCCGTCCGTGCCGAGGCCGAAGCGGATGCCCCGCTCGGCCATGGCGGTGGCGGGCGCGACGGCGTTGCCCTTCCAGGCGCTGGCGACCGGGTTGTAGCTGATCGCCGTGCCGGTGTCGGCGAGCAGCGTCAGCTCGCGCGGCGTGAGCAACGTGGCGTGCGCACCCAGGAGTTGAGGCCCGAGCGCACCGAGCCCGTGCAGATACTCCAGGGGCCGCACCCCGTGCCGTACGAGCGAACGCTCCACCCCGGCCAGATGCTCGTTGACATGGATCTGCACGACGGCCCCGGCCTCCGCGGCCAGCCGCGCCGTGCCCCGCAGCGTCGCCTCGGTGGCGGCCTCCGGGATGGAGACGGCCAGGGAGGCGTGCACCAGCGGGTCGTCGGCGTAGCGCGCGAGATGCTTCTCGGCGGCGGCCAGCGCCGTCGCACTCGACCCCTCGGGCGCGTCCGCGTCGTTGCAGACCAGGCCGAGGACGCAGCGGACACCCGCGTCCCGCGCGGCCGAGGCGACCACCTCGACGTCCACATCGGCCCGCGTACCGGCGTCCGCGACGGTCGTGAACCCGCCGCGCAAAGCCTCGTACGCCGCCAACTTGGCCGCCACGTAAGCCGATTCCTCGTCCAGGGCGCCCTCCAACGGCACCCACACCCGGCGGAAGATCTCCGAGGGCTCCCCGAAGGCGAGCGCGGAGCCGAAGGACTGCGTGAGGTGATGGTGCGCGTCCACGAACCCCGGCATCAACAGCTGCCCGGGAAGCCGTACGGCCTGGAGCTCAGGGTGCGCACGCTCCAACTCCTCGGCGGGGCCCACGACTTGGAACCTGCCGTCGTCGACCAGGACCGCGAGGCCGTCCACGGGACCTTCGGGCAGCAGCACCGCGCCGGGGACGAGGAGGAGCGGGCCGGGGGCGGACAGGAGTGTGCGGTCGGGTCGTTCGGACGTGTTCATCGGTCGCTTTCTGTGCGTACGGCGCCGGTGGCCGGCGCGCTGTTGCTCAGGCGGGCGGCGATGCCCGGCCTGACGTGGTGGAAGAGGACGTTGAGGACGGCCGCGGTGAACGCGCCGACGGCGACGCCGCTCTCGAGCAGGATGCGGACGTTCGGCGGGAAACCCCCGTACACGCCGGGCACGAGGATCGGCAGCAGGCCGAGGGCGAGCGCGACGGCGCAGATGAACGTGGACGTGTGCTTGTCCAGGTCGCTGCGGCCGAGCATCTGGATGCCGAGCACCGTGATCACGGCGAACACGACCATGGCGGTGCCGCCGACGACCGCCGAGGGGATCACGCTGATCGCGCGCGTCACGGGCGCGAGGAAGCCGATGACGATCAGCACCACCCCGGCCGCGGCCGTGACGAAGCGGCTGCGCACGCCCGTGACCCGGACGATGCCGATGTTCTCGCCGCTGGTGACGATCAGCGGCAGGCCGAAGAAACCGCCGAAGAGGGAGGTCAGCGCGTCGCCGCGGACGGTCTTCGGCACATCGGTCCGCTTGTCGATCTCCTTGCCGACGGCCTCGGCGTTGATCACGGTCTGCCCCGTCGCCTCGGCCATCGACGCCAGGCTGTAGAGCATCAGCGGCAGCGCGGCGACCAGGTTGAACTGCGGAGAGCCGAACGGCATCAGCTGCGGCAGGTTCACCAGACCGCCCCCGGCCGCCTGCCCGAAGTCGATCGCACCGGTCGCGGCAGCAAGGGCCGTACCCGCCAACAGGCCCAGCATCACGGCGAGTTGGCGCAGGACGCCGGTGAAGAGCAGATAGAAGACGACGGTGAAGCCGATCGTCGCCATGCCGAGCCCCAGGTTGCCCGGATCGGCGAAACCGGGAGTGCCCGGACGCCCGGTGACGAGGACCGCGCCCACCTTCACCAGATTCACGCCGACGATCACGATCATCGTGCCGATGACCAGGGCCGGGAAGAACCTCAGCAACCGCGAGAACACCGGAAGGACGACGAAGCAGAACAACGCCGTGAGCACGACCGCGCCGGTCGCCGTGGGCAGCCCGTGCTGCTCGGCGATCGCGAGGAACAGGATCAGCGGCGCCCCGCCCGGCAGCATCACGAACGGCAGCCGGGGCCCGAACTTCCAGGGCCCCAGGGACTGGATCAGCGACCCGACGCCGGACAGCACGAAGGCCGCCGAGAGCAGGTCGACGGTGAGCCCGGCGTCCAGCCTGAGCGTCGCGCTCATCAGGAAGATCGCCGAGATGGGCGTGGCCGCCATGACGAGCACGTGCTGCACCCCGAAGAGCAGGATCCGCCCGAGGGGGCGCCGCTCGTCGACGGGATGCGGGGCGGTGGGGGCTGTGGTGGCGCCGGTGGCGGTGGCCGACGGGGGATCGGCCTGCGCGGTGGCGGTAACGGTGTTGGCGGTGGCTTCGGTGGGGGCGGACGGTTGGGCGGGTCCTGGCCCGCTCTGGCGGGGACTGAACACGTTCGGGCTCCGTTCGGGATACGGCACGCTCGGGTTCTTTCAGCCGCGATCCGGCCCTGGGACGGAGAGCCAAATCGATTTGGCCAAATCGATTTGGCTGACAGTATGGGGGAGCGGGGTGGGGGAGAGTCAAGGGGAGGTGGGGTGGTTCCGGCTGGGGGGCGTTCAGGGGGAGGCGGTGCGGGAGAGGTGGTCCCGCAGGTCCCGGGCGACCCAGCGGCGGCTGTCGTCCTCGTGCTCCCACACGAAGACGTCGGGCCGGGCGGGCGTACGCACGAACGCGAACTGGTCACCGCCCCCGTCGTCACCGAAGAAGAGCAGCGGCGTGAACGGCATGTAGAGCTCGGCGAGGGAGCGGTCCGACCAGAAGTGCAGATTGTCCGCCACGATCCGGCTCAGCGGCCAGACGAGGTCCTCCCCGTACGGCCCCTCGATGCCGTCGCTCTCGCGCAACAGGGCGACGAGCTGGCCGGGGAGCGGCCCCCCGAGCCGCCGCTCGGCCTCGGCGGGGTCGGCCGGGGGGACGGGTGCGCGGAACTGGACCTGCGCTAGGCCTGCTGCTGGTCGCCACATGGGGTGAGCGTATGACTTGGCTGGAGGGTGTCCTGGCCCCTCGGAACCCGGACGCCGCCCTTCGGCTCCCGGAACCCGGACGCCGCCCCTAGGCGCAGCCCAACTCGGGGCCGTTCAAGGGAAGTTGATCGCTACAAGTTCCACTTCGAAGCCGTCCTCGTTCTCCAGGTAGGCGGCGTAGTGCTTGCCGCCGCCCGCGTACGGGTGGCGTTCAGGGAAGAGGAGGCGCCAGCCGTGTCGGTGGGCGTCGCGGCTCAGCTGCTCGACCGTTGCGGGGTCTTCGACGTGGAAGGCCAGGTGGTTGAGGCCGGGGCGGCGGCGGTCGTGTGTTTCGGCGGTGAGTGCCGTGGACTCCTCGATGACCAGGTAGGTCGGCCCGAGCTGCCAGCTGCGACCATCGGCCCAGCTCTGGGAGAGGGAGTGGCCGAGCGCCTCCAGGAGCCAGCCGAGGGAGTCGATCGCGCGTCGCAGGTCGGGCACCCACAGTTCGATGTGGTGCAGCGTGCCGTGTGCGGGTCGGTTCATGCAGGTGCCCTCCTGGCCGGGGTTCGAGGTTTCGGTCCACTGCGCGCCGACGGCGAAGGTACGCCGGAGGGCTCCACGAGGGGGAGGGGGTGAAAACCGGTGGAGCGGCGCTGCGCAGCCCAACTAGCCTTTGCCGGAACCGAGTTGTCCAGGTGAGGGCGTGCCGTTGAACACCCTGTGAGACCTCCCGAGCGCTGATCTGTCGCGCGTCGCGCATGTGCGCCGCGCTCCTTTCTGCTGCGGATTTCTCACTGGAACCGGTGTACTCCTGTGCTCAACACCTGGGTCGTCATGCCCACCCGCCTGCCGCTCGTCCGCCGACGCTGCCACGCCTGCGCGTCCGAACGCTTCCGCGCGAACGGCAAGTTCCGCGTCAACGCCAACCACAAGCGCATCGACGCCTGGCTCCTCGCGCTCTGCACCGCCTGCGGGGCCACGGCGAAGCTCACGCTCCTGGAGCGGATGAACATACGCTCCGTACGCTCCGTACGCCCCGACCTCCTCGACCGGATGCACGCCAACGACCCTGCCCTGGCAGCCGAGTTGCTCCAGGATCCGGCCGTACGGCGGCGCAACCGCATCGCCCTCGACTGGGACGGCGCCTGGCGGCTCGACACCGGAGGTTCGGAGCGCCTGGACGGAGAGGGCGCGGACGTCTCGGTGCGGTTCGCGGCGCGGATCCCGCTTCGGCCGGTGCGGCTGATCGCCGAAGGGTGCCGGCTCTCACGGGCGGAGGTCGAGCGGCTGCTCGCGGAGGGCGCACTCGTCTCGCCGGTCCGGCTGAGCGGCAGAACCTCCAGTGACTTCAGGTTCACGCTGAAGCCCTGAGCCCTGAGCCCTGAGCCCTGAGCCCCGAGCCCCGACCCGCCCCCGACTTCGGCCCTCAGCCCGGCCCCGTACAGCCGAGGCCCCCGGCCCCGTACGGCCGAGGCCCTGCCGTATGCATCATGGGGCATGATGTATATAACGCGGAGCCGCTCGGAGGTGCCCATGGCTCGAGTCCCGGAATCACAGCGCGTGCGGGACGCGCTGGAGAACGCCGTCGTCGACGGACGCTACCGCCCCGGCGAGCGGCTCGACCCGGTCGAGCTGGAGCGGGAGTTCGGCTGTTCGCGCACGCCGGTGCGGGAGGCGCTCCAGGCCCTGCAGCGCTCCGGGCTCGTCCAGATCCGCCCCAAGCAGGGCACGTACGTGACCGAGCTGAGCGTCGCCGAACTGGCGGAGCGCTTCGAGGTGATGGCCGAGCTGGAGGGGATGGCGGCGCGGCTCTCCGCGCGCCGCATCGAGCGTCGGACCCTCGACGAGCTGGAGGAGGCCCTCGTCGAGTGCGAGACGCACGCGCGGGCCGGCGACGCGGACCGCTACTACTACGCCAACGCCCGCTTCCACGACCTCGTCTACGGTGCGTGCGGCAACGAGTACCTGCGGCAGCAGGCGCACGCGCTCCAGCGGGCCCTGCAGCCCTACCGGCGGCTGCAGCTGCGCGTGCCGGACCGGATGCGGCGCTCCCTCGCCGAGCATCGCGCCATCGCCGCGGCCATCACCGACGGCGACGGCGAGGCCGCCGAGAACGCCGCGCGCGACCATGTCCTCGTCCAGGTCAAGGAGTTCAGCAACCTCGTACGGGCCTGGAACCAGGTACGGGAGCCGGTCGAGCAGAGCGGTTGAGGTGCGGCGGCCCGGCCCGGCGAGGACAATGGGCTGCGGCGGCCGGTGACCAGCCGGGACGCGGTCGGGGCGCAGTCGGGGTGATGTCATGCGGGCACGCACAGCCACGGTGAAGTGCAACGTCAACCTCACGATCACCGTCGACGGCTACTCGGCCGGGACCGACCAGACCGAGGACCGCCCCTTCGGGCACGACGGCGGCGACGGCACGGGCGACCGGCTGCACGCCTGGATGTTCGACACCCCGGAAGAGAACCGCGCCGAGATCGAGGAGCTCGCCGCCCCCTCGGCGTTCATCATGGGGCGCAACATGTTCGGGCCGGTCCGCGGCGACTGGGACCGGCCGTGGAACGGCTGGTGGGGCGACGATCCGCCGTTCCACGGACCGGTGTTCGTCCTCACCCACCACGCGCGCGAACCGCAGCCCATGCGGGGCGGTACCACGTACCACTTCGTCACCGACGGAATCGAGTCGGCCCTGGCGCAGGCCCGTGAGGCGGCCGAAGGCGGCGACGTCGGCGTCCTCGGCGGCGCGACCACCGCCAACCAGTACCTCGCCGCAGGCCTCGTCGACGAACTGCGCCTGCACATCGTGCCGTTCACGCTCGGCGCCGGCACGCGGCTGTTCGACGGCGTCCCGCCGCTCAGGCTTGAACAGCTCACGTCCAGGGCGGCGACCGGCGTCACCCACGTCACGTACCGCGTCCTGCCTTGACCGGTTGTCGCCGGAACCCGCGCCCGCGGCCGGTGAATCCGGCTCATTCGCCGGACCGTCGTCGGTGCGGCGGCCTACCGTGAGCACACGTCGCGTCTTCCACGCCTACCGCGGTTCCCCGAGGAGGAATGCTGTGCCCTCGTCCTCTCCGTCGCCCTCTCCCTGTGACCCGAAGACCGCCCCCGCGGGCGACGTGGGCACGGCGCTGATGCTGATCGACTCCCGGCTCAAACAGATCCACGGCGGCCGGACCGAGCCCGACGCCGAACAGCAGGTCCTCACCGAGCAGTTCGCCGCATCCATCGGCCGCGGCGGAGTCGACGACCTCCTCGACGGGGCCTGCACGCTCATCTACATGTACATGCAGTGGCTGAGCAGGGTCTACGAGGAGCACGACGAGGACGTCATCGAGGCCGTGGTGCCCAACATCGTGGCCGGCATGCGGATGATGCCGAGGAGCGTCCGCCCCGAGGCCATCCCCACCATGGCCGGCCTGCTCGTCGCCGCAGGCACGGGCCTGAGCCCGAGCCTGTGGCGCAAGCAGTACGGGTACTGGACCAAGGAGGAGATGAACCCCCTCGAAGCGACGGCGTTCCTGCTCGCCGAGCACATCAACCGCATCACCGAGGACCCCGACTTCGCCACCCGCCTGATCGGCGCTGCGCTGACCGGAGCGGAGGAGGGCTGACGCCCGACGCCCACGCAGGTGGGCCCGACAGGGCGGGGCCAGGCCGGGCAGTCAACGTCAGGCCCGACAGGGCTCGGTCAGCCCCGACAGGGCTCGGTCAGCCCCGACAGGGCTCGGTCAGCCGGGCAGTCAACGCCAGGCCCGGCAGGGATACGTCAGGCCCGGCAGCGGAACATCTCCAGCGGCGGGTTGGCGAGCAGCTCGGCCCAGAACTCCTCGCCGTACTCGCGGATTCCCGCCTCGGAGATCTGCAGCGGAACCCACTCCACCGCACCGAACCCGGCCGCCTTCAGGCACTGCTCGTACACGTCCCGGCGCGGCGTCGCCACCTCGATGGTGATCGGCTCCGGGTCGAGAAGCGCCGTGACCCGGGACCGAATCCCCGTCTCGACCACCTCGCCGGTCGCCTCGCAGCGGAAGCCGTACTTGTCCAGGGGCGTCGAGTCGAAGCGGTAGTCGGGCTTCTGCGCGAGGACGAAGAACTCGCCGCCCGGCACCAGGCTCCGGTGGATGTTGCGGCACATCCGCTCCATCTCCGCGATGTCCGCGGCATAGTTGAGGCACTGCACGCCGAGCGCGACATCGAACTGCCGCTCCAGCGGCCGAAGTTCGGACACGTTGCCGACCTCGTACCGCACACCGAGCGGCTCGCGCTCCTCGATGCCGCGAGCGGCGGCGATCATCTCGACGGAGATGTCCACGCCGAACACGTCCGCGGCGCCGCGCCGCTTGAACTCCCTGCTGTAGAAGCCGGTGCCGCAGGCCAGGTCGAGCACCGACCTGCCGCTGACGTCCCCCACCATGCCCAGGAAGCTCGGCACCTCCCCGTAACGCATCAGCGGCAGGGACTTGAACCCCTCGAATGCCTCACCGATCTTGTCGTACTGATGCTGCACGCTCACGTACTGCCCCTCTGCGGTCGGTCCTGTGGTGCGGTGCGCCCGAGTCTGCTTCGCCGAGGTCCGGAGGCTGTACTGGCAGATGACACAAATAAGTTGAGGGGTCTGCCTCGTATCACCCAGCCAGCGTTTTCGGGCGAGCGTCCGTCGCCGGACCGGCGTTGTCAGTGCCATGCGCTTGACTGGCACTGAGCGCACACACCTACGCAGGGGGACGCAGTGGAGACGGACAACGGCGGTACGACCGTGCCGGAGACGCCGGACGCCGCATGGCTGGAGGAGCGGTTCGGCGAGGGCTCGCTCTGGCGACCTCAAGAGGCCGATCTGCCGGCCGAGTTGACGGACCGGAAGTCCCGGGAGTTCCTGCTCACGGTCGGCTTTCCCGCGGTCCGGCTCGACGTGGTGGGGATCGACACGACAAGCCTCAGGGACGAGGGCGCCCTGGAGCCGTTCGACGCCGACGAGCTCTACGGCAATCGCCGCCCTGACGACGACACCCCGCCCGAGAACTTCAGCTTCTTCCTGGCCGCCCGCTCCGACCAGCACCTGATGCTCGACGATCACGGCGGCATCACCCACTACGACCCCAACGGCTGGGACCACGCGAGAGGTTGGAAGGGCCCTGCCGCCGCCTCGCTCCCGTCCCTCGCGGCGCTCCTCGGCCTGATAGCGGAGTCGGCCGACTCCCTGGACCGCTCGACGGAAGAAGGCCGACGGAGCGCCGCGATCGCCGACTTGCAGGAACGCATGATCGCGCACGACGTGGACGTGGACTCCGATTTCTGGAACGAGGTGTTCGAGCATCTGGAGTGACGTCGTGGGGTGACGCCTTGGGGGTGTCGGCAACCGACGAGAGCCCGGCCTCCCTGAAGGAGACCGGGCTCCGGGCGGGGCGCGGAACTACTGGCCCATCACGTACTTCACGGTCGGGCCGGTCGTCCAGCCGCCGTCGACCGCCAGCTCGGCGCCCGTGACGTACGACGACGCGTCCGAAAGGAGGTACACCACCGCGTCCGCGATCTCCGGGGCCTCGCCGACCCGGCCCATCGGGGTGTTCGGGTAGTTGCCCTCGCCCTGCTGGATGCCGACCTGTGCGGTCATCGGGGTGTAAGTCATGCCCGGGTGGACCGAGTTGACCCGGATCCGCGAGGTGCCCAGCTCGACCGCGCCGATCTTGCTGAGGCCGCGGACGGCCCACTTCGACGCACCGTACGAGGAGGTCATGGCGAGACCCATCAGGCCCGCCGCCGAGGAGATGTTGACGATGGAGCCGCCGCCGCTCTCCTTCATGCCGGGGATCACGGTCTTCATGCCGATGAAGACACCGGTCAGGTTGATGTCGATGACCTGGCGGAAGTGCTCCACCGTCTCGCTCTCGAGCGGCTGACCGGTCGAGATCCCCGCGTTGTTCACCAGGCCGTCGATCCGGCCGAACTCGGCCACGGCGTACTCGGCGGCCCGCTGCCAGTCGTCCTCCGACGTCACGTCGAGGCGGACGAAGCGGGCCCGGTCGCCCAGCTCCTTCACGAGCTCCTGGCCGTCGGCCTCCAGGAGGTCGGCGACGACCACATTGGCGCCGCCGGCGACGGCCTTGCGGGCCACCTCGGCACCGATGCCGCGGGCGCCGCCGGTGATGACCACCGTCTTGTTGCTGAGATCGCTCATGAGGAGCTCCAAGGAAATTCACGGAGGGATTCGAAACTACGGGCCGCGAGGGCGCCGGGGCCCTGCCGGCCGTCGGCCGGTTCGTCGGTGGCGGCCCAGCACTCGACGGACACCCGGATCGCCGTACTGGCCACGGCGGCCGCGAGACGCAGCCCCCGCGAGGGCGGCTCCCCCTCGGCGCGAGACACCCCGGAGCGCTCGGCGAGCACATCGAGGAGAGCCGTCTCCGCGGCGAAGCACGCGTCGTTCCACACGGAACGGAGCGCGGGAGCGTCCTCAGCCATCCGCAGCAAGGCGCGCACCCACTCCAGGGACTCGGCGTTCGCGACGCTCTCGGCGTGACTCCCGGCGGCCGGGTCGAGCGCGTCGTCGGCCGCCTTGATCAGCACGTCGGCGACGGACAGACCGTCCGGCGCCGCACGCACGGCGGCGACCCAGCGCTGCGTCCCCGCGGCGAAGAGCGGGGCGACGGACTCCTCTTTCGTGGCGAAGTAGCGGAAGAACGTACGCGGGGAGACGCCCGCCTCGCGGGCGATGTCCTCGGCGCGCGTCGCGCGCAGTCCGTGCTCCACGAAGAGCGCGGCCGCGGTGTGGGCGATGTCCCTACGCGTGGCGGCCTTGCGCCGCTCGGTCAGTGAGCTCCCGGGCATGTATGCATGGTATGCCCGTGTGGCACAATCTGCCACCGACGTGTTCCGGGGCGGCGCGCAGCAGCGGCGAGCGCCTCCGTAGGCCCGAGTTGCCTCCGTACGCCCATGACGCCTCCGTAGGACGAGACGCCTCCGTGGGCCCCGGTGACTCCAGCGATCCAGGTGAACGAACGATGGGACGGCAAGACCAAGTGCGGCGACGGCGTTTCCTCCACCAGACGGCCTCCCTCGCCTCGGGAGCGGCACTAGGCCTCGCCGGCTGCGGCGCCGGCGAGACCAGGACACCCCTGCGCTTGATGGTGGCCAGCTATGACAAGAGCGTCGGCGCCTCCATCGGCGACCAGTGGGCCGGCGTCGTCAAGGCCTTCGAGAAGAAGCACCCGAGCATCCAGGTCACCGTCGAGCATGTGCCGTTCGAGAAGCTGGACGCGACTCTCGCCCGCCGGGTCAGGGACGGCAAGGCCCCCGACATCGCGCAGTCCAACCTCTTCGCGAGCTACGCGGCGAACGACCTCCTGTACGCCGCGTCGGACATCTTCGACATCGCCACCGAGTCCGACTTCACGCTGTCCCTCGCACAGGCCGGCAAGGTCCACCGCGTCCAGTACGGCATCCCCCTGATGGCGAGCACCCCGCGCCTCTTCTACAACACGGCCCTCTTCGAGAAGGCCGGCGTCGACAGCCCGCCCCGCACCTGGGCCGAGCTGCGCGCCGCGGCTCAGGCCCTGCAGAGCAGCGGCGTCCCGACCCCGTACGGGCTGCAGTTCGGCCCCGAGGCCGCCGAGGACGAGCTCTACTCCTGGCTCCTGGCGGGCGAGGGCGACTACACGACGTCCAGCGGCTACGACTTCTACTCCGACCCGAACGTCGCGACCCTGACCTGGCTCCGGGACGAGCTGGTCGGTCCGGGCCTCGCGGGCGCGGACCCGGCGAAGCTGAGCCGCACGGCCGCCTACGAGCAGTTCCTCGGCGGGCGCATCGGCATGATGCTCGCCCACCCGGTGCTCATGGACGCGGCCGACGGCCTGAAGGTCCCGTACGCCCACGCCGCCTTCCCCGCCCGGCGCGGCGGCGCGGCCGTGCCCGTCGGCATCAACGACTGGCTGCTCGCCTTCCGGCAGAACGGCCGCCGCGCGGCCTGCGCCGCCTTCCTCGGCTTCGTCTACGGCAAGGAGTCCGAGGCCAGTTACGGCGGCGGGGGCGCGGCCGCGCTCCCGGTCACCGAGACCGGTGCCGAGGCCGTGGCCGCGAAGGGCGACCGCCTCAACAAGTTCATCGGCCAGCTGCCGCGCGCACGGTTCCAGCCGACGTCCATGCGGTCCTGGTCCACGGTCCGCCGCGAGATACGCACGGAGATCGGCCGCGCGGTGCGCCGCGACGGAGACCCGGACGCGATCCTGCGCTCCCTCCAGGCCGGCGCCACCCGCAGCGAGGCCCAGGCCAGGTCCTGAGCGGGCGGGGGCGCTCCCGGCACGCATACGTACGGCGAGGACGGGACGCGCTTCGACTGATATACGCGGGACCTCAGGGGGTACGCGGGGGCAGGCGGGACCAGAGCGGCTCGTCCCTCCCGGTGACCCGCGCAGGCAGCCGTCGACCGGCGGAGCGATGAGTTCGAGGCGCGCACCGGGTCTAAAGGTGTGACGCGACGCACCGCACGCCGATCGCCCCCACGCCGATCGCCCGCACCCGAGGAGAGCGCCATGACCGCCACCTACACCTTCGACGTGTTCTCCAGCCTCGACGGCTACGGAGCCGCAGGCGGCGACTGGACCGGCTACTGGGGCAAACAGGGCCCCGAGCTGCTCGAACACCGCCTCTCGCTGTACGACGAGGAGCAGCGCATGGTCCTCGGGGCCAACACGTACCGCCTCTTCGCGCAGATGCTGGCCGAGAGCACCGAGGACTCCGACGTACGCGACCCCTGGGTCACGCGGATGCGGAACCTGCCGGCGACGGTGGTGTCGTCGACGCTGCAGGGCCCCCTCGACTGGCCGGACGCGACCGTCGAGAGCGGGGACGCCCTGGACGTCGTCGCGCGGCTCAAGAAGGAGTCCGACGTGCCGCTGCGCTCGCACGGCAGCCTGTCGATGAACCGTGCGCTGATGGGCTCAGGCCTGGTCGACCGCCTGCAGGTGACCCTGTTCCCCGTCATCACGGGCCGGACCGGTCTCGACCCGATCTTCGCGGGCGCGGCCGACTTCGACCTGGAACTGATCGAGCAGCGGACCCTCGACGGAAACATCCAGGAACTCATCTATCTGCCCAGGCTCCACTGACCCGCCGACGGAACGCGGGGACCGAACGGACTGAACTGCGTGGGGCATCAGCGGGCCTTGAGGTCGCCCCGTGTCACCCTGCGCGGATGTGGTCGCCGGCCAACGGGGCGTGCTCGACCTGCACTTCGAGACGCTCCTGCCGGTGCAGGATACGGACCAGCAGCTCCTGATCTTCCGCGCGGCCAACGACGAGATGCACGCCGCCGCCGATGCATTCCTCCAGGAATTCGGTGGGTTGACCGTGAACATCGCCGGCCCCGGAGTCGACCGCGCCCGCGAACCCTTCGCTCTCGACCCGGAGTTGGCGCTGGGGGAGGGCGACCGGTTCGCGGAGTGGGGTGACCTGCTCGGCAGGCGGCTCTTCCCGGTCGGCGAGCTCGACCACGGCCGGTACTTCCTCGGCGTCGACGAACGCCGTGAGCTCTACCTCGTGGAGACCTGGCTCGCCGGGTTCGGCTCCCTGCCCGAGGCTCTGGACAACCTCATCCTCGGCGTGGCGCCCCACAGGATCGGGTGACGGGGCCGACGCCATCAGGCCCGTTCCCCGCGGGAGTTGGAGGGCCGGGGGCCCGGTGTCCGCCCCGAGGGAAGTGCAGGTCAAAGGCAGGGAACGCAGAGGAAAAGACGAGGTCAAGCGTGTGGGCTTGGCTTGTTCTGAGGTGTGGGCGGGTGCAGCGGAGCGTTAGCCTGGGTAATTAGTCGCCTTGGGCAATTAATGCACCGGGCGACCACTGACCGACCGAGCACCACCCATCGGCGCGCACAGGGACGAGCGCGCCGGTGATGTCAGGAGGACAGCTCATGCCCGCCGAGGCATCCGCAGCCATAACCACCCCCACTGTCACCCCCACCTCCACCATCCACACCCCCAGCCCCTCCGCTCCCTCAACTCCCCGGGAAAACCGGACGACTTCGGTCCAGGGGGACAGGGGCCCCTTCCGCACTCACATCGAAGACACCCTCGACGCGCTGCGCTCCGACCCGGACCGCGAGGTCCTGGTCCACGGCGACCAACGCCTGACGGCTGGTCAATTCCATTCCCTGGTACACCGCATGGCCCACGCGCTGGTCGCCAGAGGCGTGGCGCGCGGCACCACCGTCACCCTGCTCAGCGGCAACCTGCCCGAGACCGTCACCGCCCGCTACGCCGCCAACCTCGCGGGCTGCCGCGTCAACCACCTCTACAACAAGCTCTCCGCCGAGGTGCAGACGGCGATCGTCGAGGACGTCGAGACCCAGGTGCTGATCGTCGACCCGCGCTACGCCGACCGCGCCGCGGAGATCACCGCCGCCACCCCCGTACCGCACGTTCTCCTGCTGGGCGAGAGCAAGCGCGAGATCGGGGCCGACCTCCTCGCGCTCGCCGCCGCGCAGCCCGCCGAGCCGTTCACCGCCCGCGCCCGCCCCGACGACGTCTGCACCATCCGGCACACCGGCGGTACGACGGGCCACCCCAAGGGCATCGTCACCACCTTCGAACAGGCCGACCGGATGGCCCGGACGGCGAGCGCGGTCCGTCCGGCGGGGGAGGAGCAGGCGCGGCAGCTCGCGTGCACGACCCTCGCGCACGGCGCGGGCATGCTGGCCGACGTCGTCATCCGGGCGGGCGGCGCCGTCGTCCTGCACGACGACTTCGACGCGGGCGAGGTCCTCGCCGCCATCGAGCGCGAACGCATCACCCGCCTGTTCCTGCTGCCCCCGCTGCTCTACGAGCTCCTCGACCACCCGGACTCCGCGCACCGCGACCTCAGCAGCCTGCGCGGACTGACCTACGGCGGCTGCCAGGCCTCGCCCGCCCGGATCGCGGACGCCGTCCGCCGACTCGGGCCGGTGCTCGTGCAGTTCTACGGGCAGAATGAGGCCGGCGGGATCAGCGTCCTCGCCGCCGACGACCACGACCCGGACCGGCCCGAGCGGCTGCGCTCCGCGGGCAAGGTGCTGCCCGGCGTCGAGGTCGAGGTCCTCGACAGCGACGGCAAGGACCTGCCGTACGGCGAGCTCGGCGAGATCTGCGTACGCTCCGACGGCACCATGACCGGCTACTGGAAGCAGCCCGAACTCACCGCCGAAGTGCTGCGCGACGGCTGGCTGCACACCGGCGACATCGGCTTCCTCGACGCCGAGGGCTACCTCACCGTCGTCGACCGGCTCAAGGACATGATCGTGGTCGTCGGCGGACACGTGTACACCACCGAGCTGGAGGACCTGCTCAACTCCCACCCGAAGGTGCGGCAGAGCGCCGTCTTCGGCGTACGCGACGCCGACCGCATGGAACGGGTGCACGCCGCGGTCGTCCCCGTATCGGGCGTGGAGGTGGCGGCGGAGGAACTGCGCGCCGCCGTACGCGAACAGCGCGGCGCGATGTACGAGCCGGCGCACATCGCCTTCCTGGACGCCCTGCCCCTCACGGACGCGGGCAAGCCCGACAAGAAGCTGCTGCGGCAGCGCGCTGAACAGCCGTAACAACGGCGGGAGTTGGGGTGAGAGGCGGGCGGGGAGTGCCGGCGGCGGTCGCTGGACTCCCTGTTCGCCGGGCCGCGTACCCATGGCGCCTGAGTACCGGTACTCAGGCGGGACGCCCGGCGGGCCGCCTAGCTTCCCTCCATGCATACAGACCACGTCGCCCGCGGCCCGCAGGTCCGCGTCGGCATCACCGCGGTGGCCTCCGCACTGCCGGCGGCCGAGGTGTCCTCGTACGACCTCCAGGAACAGGTCACCGCGGCTGCCGGGCTCCGGCTGCCGGCCCGCATGCTGCAGCGGGCCACCGGCATCGACACCCGTCGCGTGGCGGGCCGTCGAGAACCTCACGGAGGCCTGCCTCGCGGCGGCCGACTGGGCGCCGGGGGCCTACAACATCGCCGACCCCACTCCGTACGACCGCGACGCGCGATCCGTACCGTCCTGCGGGCCCACGGCGTCCGCGCACGCATCCGCCACCTTCCGCTCCCCGCCGCGCGCACGGCGGGCCGCGCGGCGGAGACCCTGGCCCGGCTGCGCCCCCGCACCGAGCCGGTGCTCACCTGCTACGCGGTGGCCCAGCTGGCACACCCCGTCGTCCTGGACGTGACCAAGGCCGAGGCGCAGGGGTGGACGGCGGTGCGCGAACTCGCCGAGTACGCCCGCTGAGGCCGAGTACGCCCGCTAAATCCGTCGGCCCGCTCTTGCGAAGCACTTGCAACAAGGCACTATCATCGAGCGGCTGTCCCCCGAAGACGGCCGTCCCCGAGGGCGGCTGTCCCCGAAGGCCGAGAGCGGAGCCTCCCGATGCACGTACCCGACGGATTCATCAACGCCCCCGTCTCCGCGGTCACCGGAGTCGTCGCCGCCGGCGCCGTCGGGCTCTCGCTGCGCGGGGCGCGCAAGGAACTCGACGAGCGCACCGCGCCGCTCGCCGGCCTCGTCGCGGCCTTCGTCTTCGCCGTGCAGATGCTGAACTTCCCGGTCGCCGCGGGCACCAGCGGCCACCTGCTCGGGGGCGCGCTCGCGGCGATCCTCGTCGGCCCGTACACCGGGGTGCTCTGCATCTCCGTCGTGCTGCTGATGCAGGGCGTGCTCTTCGCCGACGGCGGCCTCACCGCCCTCGGCGTGAACATCACCAACATGGGCGTCGTCACCGTCGTCGTCGCCTACGCGCTCTTCCGCGGCCTGGTCAAGGTGCTGCCGAAGAAGCGCCGCTCCGTGACCGTCGCCTCCTTCGTCGCCGCGCTGGTCTCCGTGCCCGCGGCCGCCGCCGCCTTCACCGGCATGTACGCCCTCGGCGGCACCACGTACGTCCCGACCGGCACCGTCCTCACCGCAATGGTCGGCGTGCACACCCTCATCGGCCTCGGCGAGGCCGCCATCACCGCGGCCACCGTCGGCGCCGTCATCGCCGTCCGCCCCGACCTCGTGTACGGCGCGCGCGGCCTCACCGCACCGCTCAAGCTCCGCGTCGGCGGCGAGCTCGTGGACGCCGCCCCGGCCACGTCGCCCGGTCGTGCGCGCTCCCCGCGCAAGGTCTGGATCACCGGACTCGTCGCCTCCGTCGTCCTCGCGGGCTTCGTCAGCTTCTACGCCTCCGCGAGCCCCGACGGCCTGGAGAAGGTCGCCGCCGACCACGGCATGGACAAGAAGGCCGAGGAGCACGCCGCCGCGAACTCCCCGCTCGCCGACTACGGCGTCCAGGACATCGCCGACGGACGCCTCTCCGGCGGCCTCGCCGGAGTGATCGGCGTCGCCGCCACCGTCGCCGCCGGGACCGGGGTCTTCTGGGTGGTGCGGCGCCGCCGTACCGCCGATGCCGACGCGGCCGCGTCCGCGCGGGCCGAGGAGACGGTCTGACATGGGCGCCGGACACGCCCACCGGCTCTACCGGCGCGGGGACTCACCCGTGCACGCACTGCCGCCGCACTGCAAGCTCGCCGCCGTGCTCTGCTTCGTCCTCGTCGTGGTCGCCACCCCCCGCGAGGCCATGTGGGCCTTCGCCCTGTACGCGGCGCTCCTCGCCACCGTCGCGTACGCGGCCCGCGTACCGGCCGGATTCCTGCTGAAGCGGCTGCTCATCGAGGTGCCGTTCGTGGCGTTCGCCGTGCTGCTCCCGTTCGTCGCACACGGCGAGCAGACCCAAGTCCTCGGCCTCTCGCTGAGCGTCGACGGCCTCTGGGGCGCCTGGAACGTCCTCGCCAAGGGCACCCTCGGCGTCGCCGCCTCCGTCCTGCTCGCCGCCACCACCGAGCTGCGCGAACTCCTCCTCGGCCTGCAGCGCCTCAAGCTCCCGCCGCTCCTCGTCCAGATCGCGTCCTTCATGATCCGGTACGGGGACGTCATCGCCGACGAGATGCGCCGCATGCGGATCGCCCGCGAGTCCCGCGGCTTCGAGGCCCGCGGCGTCCGGCACTGGGGCGTCCTCGCCAAATCGGCGGGCGCGCTCTTCATCCGCTCCTACGAACGCGGCGAGCGGGTCCACCTGGCCATGGTCAGCCGCGGCTACGCCGGGTCCATGCCCGTCATCGACGAGGTGACGGCCTCCCGCGCGCAGTGGTCGTACGCCCTGACGCTTCCGCTGTCCGCCCTGGCGGTCTGTCTCCTGGGATGGTTCCTGTGACTCCACCTGCTCCCGCACCCGAGGCCGCCTCGGCCGAGGCCCCGTCCCTGGAGGTCGCCGGGCTCGCCTACGCCTACCCCGACGGGCACCAGGCCCTGTTCGGCGTCGACTTCCGCATCGGCCGCGGCGAGCGGGTCGCCCTGCTCGGGCCGAACGGCGCCGGCAAGACCACGCTCGTCCTGCACCTCAACGGCATCCTCACGGCCGGCGCCGGCACGGTCTCCGTCGCCGGGCTCCCCGTCGGCAAACGGCACCTGGCCGAGGTGCGGCGCCGCGTCGGGATCGTCTTCCAGGACCCGGACGACCAGCTCTTCATGCCGACGGTGCGCGAGGACGTGGCGTTCGGCCCGGCGGCGGCGGGCCTGCGCGGCGCCGAGCTCGAAGCCCGCGTACGCGAGGCCCTGGAGCAGGTCGGCATGGCGGAGTTCGCGGACCGGCCCCCGCACCACCTGTCGTTCGGACAGCGCCGCCGCGTCGCCGTCGCCACGGTCCTCGCCATGGGCCCGGAGATCCTGGTCCTCGACGAGCCGTCGTCCAACCTCGACCCGGCCTCGCGCCGCGAACTCGCCGACATCCTGCGGTCGTTGGACGTGACGGTCCTGATGGTCACGCACGACCTGCCGTACGCCCTCGAACTGTGCCCCCGCTCCCTGGTGCTGAGCGAAGGCGCCATCGCCGCGGACGGGCCGACCCGCGACATCCTCGCCGACGAGAACCTGATGCGGGCCCACCGCCTGGAACTGCCCTTCGGCTTCGACCCGCGCACGGTGGCGGCGGGCGCCTGACCGCGGACGCCCTGGCCGGCCTGGAAGCGGCCCTGGCGGAACTGGCCACGCCGGGCCGGGTGTTCGTGGCCGCCGGACGGTTCAGCGAGCCGGACCCCGACTTGCCGGAACTCGCGGCCCGGATCCGCGCCCTGCCGACGACGACGTCGCATGCGGTGTCGTGCACGGTCTGACCCCGCTGCTCGACAGCGTGCTCGCGGGGACGGACGGCGTGCACTTCGCGCTGGCGCTGCAGCTCGCCGACGACTGAGCCCGTGTTCGGATGCTGAGACCGAAGCGTCCGAAACGGCTCGTGCCCTGTAAGGTCCGATCCATGCTTCGCCAGCTGATTATTAGCGGCAGCGTGCCTGCACCGGGCGGCCCGGAGGAGAACCCTCCCGGCTAGCCCACCGCACGCACGCAGACCTCTCGCACCCGCGAGGGGTCTTTTTGTTTGCGCCACCAGCGCCCCGCCCGACACCCCGGCTCACCAAGCCCCTCCGACAGGAGCACCCGGTCATGGTTCACGAGACTCTCCCCGCGTACGACTCCGACGCCGACCCCGACTGCACGCTCACCGTCACCCTGCACAACGAACCCTCCGCCCTGCGCCGCGTCCTTGCCTCACTCGGCACCATCCCGGTCACCGAGCTGTCGTACGCGGCCCCGACGCACACCCACGCGACCGCCCGCATCACCGTGCCCCGCACCAACGCCACCCGCGCCCGCAACAAGCTGAACCGCATGGTCGACGTGCTCGCCGTCGTACCGCTGGAGCCGCGCTGACGCCCCGGAACGCCCCGGGAACCGTCAGGGAACGCGGACGAGGTGGCCCCCGCCGAGGCCACCTCGTCCACTACAACCGTGTGCCGGCACGCATCACTTGATGCAGACCGAAGCCCCCCAGCTACTGGCGAAGGAGGCCAGCTGGCCGCGGGTCACCCAGACCAGCTTGTTGTGCTTGCTGCTGGAGTCGGCGACCTGGTACTTGCCGGACTTCGAGCTGTAGTCGAGCAGCGCGATCCAGTGCAGCGTGGAACCGGTCGAGCGGCCGTTCCACCTGGCACACACCGCGAGGTCGCCGCCGAGCATCGACACACCGCCGGACCGGACCGCCGAGAGCGCGCCGTCGAACCCACCGGTCCTCGCCTGGTCCACACCGAGCCGCTTGAACCCGGCGACCACGCCGACCTCGTCGCGGATCTGGCCCGTGCCGCGGGTGTTGTTGGTCATGCCGAGCACCGTGCGGCGCGCGTAGTTGATGGCGTCACCGCGGTGGGCGACGTCGGTCCACTTGCCGGGCGTGCGGCCCATCCGCAGCTGCAGCGCGACGAACGCCGCGGGCCCGCAGTCGTACGCCCACGTCGAGAGGCCGCTGCCGGACTGCGCCACCAGGACCGCCTTGCCCTTCTGGAAGCCGGTGCCCGGCTTCCGCGGCGGGCTGAACATGTATGTCCAGGTGGTGTAGTCGACGGTGCCCGATTCCGTCAGCTTGCGCTTGGCCTGGTACTTCTCGACGCTCTCCTTGGTCAGCGGACCGAAGTCGCCGTCCACGGCCATCTCGTAGCCGAGCTTGACGAGCAGGGTCTGGGCGGCGCGGACGGTGCTGCGGTTGTCCCAGCCCCGCTTCGCCGCGACCTTGCCGCTGTCGAGCATCTTCTTCATGGTGAGCGGGCCGGCCCAGCCGTCCTTCACCAGACCGCGGGCGCCCTGGAACTTGGCGACCGACTTCTCCGTCAGCGGCCCGTAGTCGCCGTCCGCCGTGGTCTTGTACCCGTACGCGGTCAACAGGTACTGCAGCGCCGTGACGTTGGAGCCCGACGAGCCGGAGTTGATGTCGACCTTGCGCGGCGAGGGAGCGGCCGCGGCCGCACCGCCGGACACCGTCTCACCGAACGCCTGCGTACCGGCGACGCCGAGCGCGGCGACGCCCGCACCGGCGGCGATGGACCTGAGAAGAGTTCGTCTGCTGGGCATGGAGGAGCCTTCCTCGCGTGGGGGGGGCAGGGGGTACCGAGACGCGGCAGCGTCTTTCACCGGGACTGTGAGTCGGTCGACCGGGCCGTGCCCGCAGCGGTGCGCACCGCTGCGGCGGAGACCTCGTGGTGCGGCCCTCGGGAACCCTGTGGTGCGGTCCTCGCGGCGTCGACCTGCCGTTGACCTTAATGACCGAAACCCCGTCGTGGCGCTACGACTTCGGCCGATTCTCCGGCGGGCGCGGACTAGGTCTTCGGCCTAGCAACCCGTCAGGAAAGGCGCGATTCCCCCACGTCACCTCGGTGTCCGGGATATCGTCGGTGGCCCACTGCGGCCGCGACGTCAGCCACCGGAGGATCGCCTTGGAGTCGGTACTGCCAGAGACGGTCAGAGGCGCGTTACGCCTGGCCGACCGCCAGTTGCGGCTGCTGCCACCCGACGACGTCAGCGGCATGTGCGCCGTGGTGCGCAGGGCCGCGACCGCGATCGGGCCCGCCGAGACGTTCTACGTGGGCCTCTACCAGGGCGACAACACGCTCGTACTGCCCTACATCTTCAGCGACGGCGAGCAACTCAGCGCCGACACCTCCCGGTTCGGCACGGCCGGGGTCTCGCACTGGATCCGCGCCCACGCCAAGCCGTACCGCTACACGTACGACGACGGCCGCCGCTGCCACGCGGGCGCGCCCATGGGCGACGGCATACCCAGCCGCGACGCCGTCGCGGTGCCGATGTTCGGACCCGACGCCGTCACGGTCATCGGCATGCTGAACACGCAGTCGCCGCGACCGAACGTCTTCGACGACACCTTCGTCGTCGCGTTGGAATGGCTGGCCCAGGCGCTCGCCCTGTCGCTCGACGAGGGCGCCAGGTCCTCGGCGCGGGAACGCCTCTACCGGGACTTCCCCGAACTGGACCGCAGGCGGCTCGACTCCCCGATCGACATGCTGCACACCGCGACCGACTGCCTGGAGGAGGTGGCCGGCTCGGTGGACACCCTGCAGTCGCGGGTGGCGCTCCTCGAAGTCGACGAATTACGCCTGGAGTTGGGCCGGATCAAGGACCAGTGCCGGCTCGTGGGCGCCGAACTGGCGATGATGGCCCTGAAGACCTCCGCCCCGGCCCCGACGCCGCCCGACCGCGAGTATCCCGAGACGCTGACCACGCGCGAGCGGGAGATCGCCGACCTGATCGCGCACGAGGCGATGACGAACGCCATGATCGGCCGGCGCCTCTACATCTCGGAGAAGACCGTCAAGGCCCACGTCAGCAGCATCCTGCGCAAGCTGGGCATCCGGCAGCGCTCCGAACTGGTGTGGTTCCTCGGCGGGAAGGCCGCCGACCGGCCAGGCGCGGGCAGCGGCAGCCGCAACTGACAGCGGGCGTAAGGGAGTTGACCGGGCCTCGCCCTCAACCCCGGACGCCCAGCGCCCGCAGCAGCATCGGCAGGGACGCGTGGAGTTCGCGCTGCCAGTACGGCCAGGTGTGCGTGCCGGGCCCGTAGAAGTGCGTCGTCACCTCGCGCGCCCCCACCCGCTCCAACGCCGCCGCGAGGGCGTGGTTCTGGCGGTCGAAGTCGGCCTCGACCGCACTCGCCGCGTCCGGCGGGTCGAGCGGGCCCGCCGTGCCGTCCCCGGACGACAGATACACCGGCAGGTTCCGGAGCCGCTCGACCAGGTGGTACGGGTCGTGGTCCCGCCACACCCCGCGCTGCTCGACGGGGTCGCCCCACACCCGCAGCGGATCGTTGCCCTGACCGGCGAAATAGCCCATGATCCGGGCCGCCGAAGCCTCGTCGAGCAGCGGATGCACCGACCCCGAGTACGACGCCGCCGCCCGGAACATCCCCGGATGCCGTGCCGCGTAGAGCAGCGCACCCTGACCGCCCATCGACAGGCCCGCCACGACCCGGTCGGCGCTCGCGCCCCAGTCCCGCTCCAGGAGCGGCCGCAACTCCTCGGTGTGGAACGTCTCCCACGCGGGGTCGCCGCCCCGGCCGTAGTTCCACCAGTCGCTGTACCAGCCGTTCCAGCCGGCCTCCGGCATGACGACGAGGACGTCGCGCAGGCTGTCGATCGACGCGACGTCCGTCCGCCCGGTCCACGCCGTGTAGTCGCCGCAGCAGCCGTGCAGCAGCCACAGCGTGGGCCAGCTCCCGCCGCGGTCGCCGGGCTCCCACCCGTCGGGGGTCAACAGCCGTACACCCACCGCACGCCCGCCGAGCGACGGCGAACGCACCGTCAAGTCGACCTGGCGCTCGGCGACTTGAGTGACGGCGACGACCTCCGCGCCCGATGCCGTACGGGACGTGGCGAGCGCCGGTGCGGCCGGCGTCAGCGTGAGGAGGAGCGCCAGGACGAGCAGCGTACGGAACCTGCGGGCGACGGTTGCCGCGCGTAGCGGGAGTGGGGTTCTCGGGACGGAGGTCACTGCGGCTCCTTCGGGTGGACGGCTCGCGGACGTTTCCGTAACGCACCGGCCGGCTCAGTCGCGGCGCGGCCTGATCAACAGCGCGTCCCCGACCGGCCGTTCACCGGCGGCGTCGGACGGATCGGTGAGCACGTCGCCGTGCACGACCATGGTGGTCGAGCCGCCGCCGTCGAGGTTGACCGCGTCGCGCAGCCCCAGCGCGCGGGCGACGGCCGCGCTCTCCGGGATGCTCAGCCCGAGCGCGTCCGTGTCGCGCCCCTCGGCGGTGACGAGGACGGTCCGCCCGGCGTCGTCGGTCCCGGCCAGGGTGCGGGGACTGCGCTTGTGCATCCAGCCGTAGTAGAAGCTCGGGTTGCCCTCCTGCACCATGCCGTCGGCGGCCGGAGTGACGTACGGCCGCCCGTCCCGGACGAGTTCGGGCCCGCCGTTCACGACGCTCGTCGACGGCGACAGGGGCAGCTCCCTTCCCTGCGCGTCCCTGAGGCTCGCCTCGACGCGCAGCCGCTCGCCGACCCGGGCGAGGCGGGCGAGCCGGTCGGCCTGCTCGCCGGTGGCCTGCACCGTACTGCCGCCCTCCGGGAGCACCCCGCCGCGCGGCGCGCGGACCTCAAGGACCCGCCCGCGCGCGTCGAGGACGGCCTCCGTGCCCTCGCCCTCCGGTGTCCGCGGGCCGAACCCGTCGGTGAACGCGACGAGTTCGTCCGGGTCCTGGCAGGTCACATCGTGCAGGGGCCGTGCCGTGGGGGTGTCGTCGGCGGTGCCGCCGCAGTTCCTGACCAGGCCCGGTACCCGGTTGACGCCGTCCAACGCCAGGGCGGCGTCGGGCCCGACGAGCCTGCCTCGCCAGACGGTCCGCACCACCCGGCTCCCGCCGTCCGCCTCGGTCACCAGGGCGGGGCGCCCGGCCACCGGCTCGCTCAGCACGCGCCCGCCGTAGACCCCCGTGCCCGCCGGGTCGCCCGGTGCGCCCGCACGCGGATCGAGGACGAAGAAACCGGCGTTGACCGCCGCGAACGCGCCGCCCGCGGCCGCCAGTTCACTGGTCCGCTCCCGCCGCTCCAGGTCGGGCCCGTACGACGCGTCGAGGCTGCCGCGGAACCTGCGCGGGTCGACGGTGAGCACATCGACCCGCCACGGGCCGCGATCCCCGGCCTCCCCGTCCCAGCCGGTGTAGAGGGTCGAACCCGCGTGGCCCGCGCCGGTGAGGCGGGTGCGCTCCGCGTCGGCGGCGGAGCGCACCGCGAACGAACCCACGCGGACCCGCCAGCCGAGCGCGCCGCCCGCGAAGTCGGCGACCGCCGGGGTGACCACCTCTTCCGCGCGGGCGTCGAAGCCGTCCCGCCGCAGCTCGCCCGCCAACTCGTCGGCGCTCGCCCGGTCCTTGAGCGCGGTCGGCGGCGCGTCCGGGTCGGGCGAGGTCTCGCCGCCCGGGACGGCCACCTCGACCGTCCACGGGAGCGCCGGGGCGTCCGCGCCGCGCACGATCCGGGTGAGCGTGACACCCGGCTGCAGCGTCGTCGTGGTCCGCGTCTCGGACAGGCCGGGCGGGCCGAGCGGCAGCTCCGGGGCCGGTTCCGCCCGCGCCCCGGCGGCGGCAGGGGCCTGCAGCACGCCCGCCGAGGCGACCAGGGACAGCACCACGCCCGCGCCGAACAGTCTGACCTTCACACGCACCCCCTGACGTACCGGACGGATGTTCCGCGCCGTGTTCACAGCAGCCGCCGCAGCACCTGCGTGTACGCGTCGGCGTACCGCGCCATGCCCAGATCGCTGGGATGGGAGCCGTCGGTCGTCGCCTCGTCGTCGTCGCCGAGCAGGCCCTCGCCCTCCAGGTAGGACAGCCCCTTCACTCCGGACGTGCGCAGCCTGCGATACGCCTCGCGGTACGCGGCCCGGCTGCCCTCGTGCCGTGCGCGCAACGCCCCGACCAGCCAGGCGTTGGCGTACGTCCGGTCCTCGACCATCACGATCGGTGTGTCGGGCCGGGCCTCGCGGAGCCGCCGGATCAGCGGCTCGGCACGCTCGGCCACCAGGTCGGGCGTCATGTTCGGCAGACAGTCGACCACGTACACCGAGGGGTCGAGCTCGGCGAGCAGATCGCCGACCTCCGGCTCCATGAACGCGTTGCCGGAGAAGCCCAGGTTCACGGTCGGCACGTCGAGGCGGCGTCCGAGGACCGCGGGGAAGGCCATGCCCGGACGTGAGGCGCAGGCGCCCTGCGCGATGGACGAGCCGTAGAAGACGACGGGTCTTCGGGTCCGCGGCGCCACCGGCCGGAACGCCGCCCCCGCCTCGACGCCGATCTCCAGCGACTCGACGCCGTTGTACAGCGGCAGATACGCCGTGTACTGCCGCATCCCCGGATCCGCCCCGTTCAGCAGCCGCTCCGTCACCGACGTCGACGCCGGTTTGGTCACTCCGGCCCAGCGCAGCCGGCCCGCCGCGTCCTGCGCGTACAGGTCGATCCCGCTGACTCCGGTGGCCGGCATGTGCGGCAGGGCCAGGCGCGAGGAGCGGAGTACGTAACGGGCGTGCACGGACGGGGAGTCGGTGGCGAAGCGCACCTGCATCCCCGCCGCATTGCGGCTGAGCTCCCACACCACCGGCCGTACGGTCTGCTCCGCGCGGGCGGGCAGCCGGTCGTAGAACCGCGCCGTGTCGGACCAGCCCTTGCCCTCGACGCCCCACTCGGCCACGTCCCACCAGGCGACGCCGTTCTCGGTGCGGGGCCCGGCCCGGGTGACGGGTGCGGCCGAGGCGACGGGCGCGGCCGCGGCGGCGACGCCGAGCCCGGGGCGGAACGCCAGCGCGCCCGCCCCCAGCGCGGCCAGACCGAGCACCTGCTTCCGGTTGAGCCCCTGCTGAGCCAAGGCGTGCTCCCTTCCCGCGGTACGTCCCCGCGGTACGTCAGGCCGGCGCATGTGTCCGCACGCGTGGGGGAGCGAGAACCGGACCAGGCAACGGTGCGGGTGGTAGAGACCACTCGTCAAGAGACGTGCGGGAGGCGGCTTCGTGAACGAACGCGACCCCGATGGGCGTCAAGTCCCCTGCGGTGAGCGGGAGTTGATCGCGCACGGAGCTGCTCGCCGGCCCGTTCGCCGACGCCCGGAGCGGGGGCGCCGGTGGGGAGTCACGGCTGCTCAGGAAGCCCGCGGGGTGCCCAGGAACCGGGGCGGCAGATAGCCGGACCGGACGGCGAGGTCCCAGCCGTGCACCTGGACCGCGAGGGCTGCCAGGGCGAGCGCGCCGACCGGAAGCAGCGACCTGGGCGCTGGGTCGGGCCCCACGCTCTCCCGGTGCTGTACGAGCCGGGCCGCGAGCGCCTGCTCGAACGCGTCCTGGTCGTCGTCGAGGAGCACCCGCAGCAGCTGCCGGTCCGGGCTCAGCGGCCCCGCCGCGTCCAACTGCCCGGCCGCGGCCCGGCGTTCGTCGGCGGTGGGCTCGCGCAGCGGCTCGCGGGGCCAGCCTGCGGGGCCGTCGCCGGTCGTCGGCGCGAGGTAGCGGCGCAGCGCGTCCATCTCCGCGAGGCCCGCGGGCTCCGAGCGCGACTCCATCGCGGAGTACGGCACGCCGTCCCGGATCTCGTCGGCGAAGTCGTCCAGGAGCGGGCCGATCACCCGCCGCCAGTCCCGGATCAGGCCGCTGACCAGGCACAGCGCGAAGGCGTCCACCCAGGTCTCGGTGGTGGTCGGCCGGCTCACCGCGAGGTCGCCGAACTCGACCTCCTCGTCGTCCGTGCTGATGTCCGAGCCGATGAGGGGCAGGCGGATCTCCTGGTCCCCGTCGGGGTGGCAGCCGACGCAGAGGATGCCCCAGGCGCACTCCGCGGCGGTCTCCAGGACCGAGTGCCACGGCCCGGTCGGCGTCCCGTCGTCCTGGACGCCCGCGCCCACGTTGTCGAGGAGCGCGTCCCGCAGTCCGGCGACGCTCCGCAGGGACGGGCCGCCGTAGCGCCACTCGTACCAGCGGTCGAGGGTCCGGTCCTTGATGCCGTCCGAGGCCACGGTCAGGAGCCGCTCGTCGACGTTGTGGCGTGGTACTTCCAGCACTGCCGTCCTCCGTGATCGTTCCGGTGTGACAGCAAGCTATCAACGGCCTCGGACAGTGCCGTGCCGACCGCCGACCGCCAACTGCCCGTGGGGCGTGGCGAGTCGACGGCCGGCCGCGCGCTCAGCTCTTGAGGGTGTCGTGAGCTCAGCTCTTGGGGGTGTCGTCGACCTTGAAGTCCATGTCGACCTTGCCGCCCTCGACGGACTTCGCGGTGACCGTCAGGCCGTACGTCTGCCCGTCCGCGGTCAGTTCGCAGCGCACCGTCTCACCGGCCTCGGCCTTCAGGCCCTTGTCGCAGGTGACGTCGTCGGGCTCCCGGCCGACCTGCTTGCCGAGCGCCTCCGAGGCCTTCTTCGCGACCTCTTCCTTGCTCACCTCGCCGGTACTGCCGATGCTGCAGCCCGACGTGAGCAGCACTGCGAGGGCTCCCACCGCCGCCCCCGTAACCATCCGGCTCCGTATCGCCTGCCGCACTGTGCTTCGCTCCCTCGGTCAGTGTTCATGACATGTTCTGCGGCTGGGAACCTACCATCCAGATGATCACGCGCCGCCGCCGAGCAGGCGCGGGACCGGGGGTGGGGGCGGGGTCGGGACCAGGACCGGGACCAGGGCCGGGAGCGGGAAGGGGTCTCGTGCGGGTCCCCGTATCGTCGTGGCTGTGGAGCTGAGACACCTCACCGGATTCGTGGCCGTCGCCGAGGAACTGCATTTCGGGCGGGCGGCCGAGCGGCTGCACATCGCGCAGTCACCGCTCAGCCAGCAGATCAAACTCCTGGAACGCGACCTCGGGGTCAGGCTCTTCGACCGCACCACCCGCACGGTCCGGCTCACCCCCGCAGGGCAGGCCCTCCTGGAGCCGGCCCGGCGGCTGCTCGCCGACGCGTCCGCCGTGCGCCGCACCGTACGGGCGGCGCACCTCGGCGAGATCGGCCGCGTCACCCTCGGCTTCGCGGGCGCCAGCAGCTACTCGGCGCTGCCGCTCCTCACCCGCGCCGTGACCTCCCAACTGCCCGGCATCGAGCTGGTGTTGGAGGGGCAGACGTACACCGGTGAGGCGCTGCGCCGGGTCACCGACGGCAGCCTCGACCTCGGCTTCGTGGCCCTCCCGGTGCGGCGCGGCATCACCGCCCGCGTCGTCCGCATGGAGCGCCTCGTCCTCGCCCTGCCCGACAGCCACCGGCTCGCCGCCCATGCGGAGGTGCCGGTGCGGGAGCTCGCGGGCGAGCCCATCGTGACGTTCCCGCTCTCCCGCGAGTCCGCTGTACGGGACGCGATGGTGCAGGCCTGCCACGACGCCGGGTTCGCGCCGCGCATCGCCCAGGAGGCGCCCGACTCGTACAACATGCTGGCCCTCGTGGGCGCGGGCGTGGGCGTGGCCGTCGTCGTGGAGTCGGCCCGCAACATCCACCTGGAGCATGTGGTGTTCCGGCCGCTCGCCGGCGAGGAGGTCCCGGTCCTGCCGATCGCCCTCGGCTGGCGCACGGGCAATCCGTCGGCCGCACTGCACGCGGTGCTGCGGGTGGCGGAGGAGGTCCTGCCGACACCGGAGGACGCGCCAAGGCCGGACGCCTGAGCGACACCGGCCGGACAGGAATTGCGCTGCATCACGTCTCAATCCGCCCTGCTATTGGTCTTGGACAGCACCTAATGGCTCGGTGCAGAGTGATCCGCGTCTCGCGACGGAGCGAGGGCGGGCCGCTCCTGTCGCCCTCCGGAGCGGGCACTGCCGCTACGAGAGGACGCTCGTCATGCAGCAAGACCCCCAGGCCGAGGCGAAGCCGGAAGCACGACCCGAAGCTCAATCCGAAGCGAAGCTCGACGCACACCCCGAAGCGAAGCTCGACGCACACCCCGAAGCGAAGCCCGACGCACACCCCGACGCACAGCCCGCGGCTCAGGCGCGGGACGCCCGGCGGGCCGGCGTCACCGCGTTCGTCGGCACCACCATCGAGTGGTTCGACTTCTACATCTACGGCTCGGCGTCCGCGCTGGTCCTCGGCAAGGTCTTCTTCGCCGACGCCTCACCCGCCGTCGGCACCCTCGCCGCCTTCGCCACCTTCTGGGTCGGCTTCCTCGCCCGCCCCCTCGGCGGCCTGATCTTCGGGCACTTCGGCGACAAATACGGCCGCAAGAAGGCCCTCGTCACCACGCTCACGATGATGGGCGCCGCCACCTTCTGCGTGGGCCTGCTGCCCGGCTACGCGCAGATAGGCGCCGCGGCCCCGATCCTGCTCGTGCTGCTCCGCATGATCCAGGGCGTGGCCATGGGCGGCGAGTGGGGCGGGGCGGTCCTCATCGCCACCGAGTACGCCCCGCCCAAGCGCAAGCTGCTCTACGGCGCCTTCGCCCAGCAGGGCTCGCCGGTCGGCAACCTGCTCGCCACGCTCGCGTTCCTCGGCATCGCCCAACTCCCGGACGCGGCCTTCGAGTCGTGGGGCTGGCGGGTACCGTTCCTGTTCTCGGCGGTGCTGGTCGGGATCGGTCTCTTCATCCGCCTCAGGCTGGCCGAGACACCGGAGATGCAGACGGCTCTCGCCCGCAACAAGCCCGTCAAGCTGCCCATCAAGACGGTGCTCACCCGCTACCCGCTGCTCGTGTTCCTCGGCGTCATCGCGGGCACCGCCGGTGTCGCCATCACCTATGTGAAGACGACGTTCGCCCTGTCCTGGGCCACCTCCGACCTCGACTTCGACCGCTCGACGTTCCTCACCGTCATCTCGCTCGCCCTCGTCGTGCAGGTGATCGTGCAGCCCTTCGGCGCGGTCCTCGCCAGCAAATGGCCCGTGCGCAAGGCCGTGCTGTGGATGCTGCTGCCCGAATTCGTGCTGCTGCCGCTGATGTTCGTGCTCGTGGCCACCGGCGACTTCTGGCTCGCCGTGCTCGGCATGGGCCTCGCCACGTTCCCGCACGCCATGTACTACGCCGCCCTCGCCGGCATCCTCGCCCGGGTCTACCCGGTGGAGGTCCGCTACACCGGCATGTCCCTCTCGTACCAGCTGTGCACGACGCTGTTCGCCGGGACCGCGCCGATCGTCTCGCAGTGGCTCCTCTCCACCTCCGGATCGATCTGGCCCGTCGTCGGCCTGGGCCTGGGCTACACCGCGCTCACGCTCGCCGGCGTGCTGCCCCTGCTGGCCCGCACCGGGGGCGACAACGTCCTCGCGCCCGCCAACTCCCGTACGACACAACCCGCCTGAGGTGTCCCACGTGAACTTCGCCGACCGCGATCCCGCCCTGCGGCCGCTCCTCGACCGCGTTCTGTCCGCCGACGACCGTGCCCGTGTCGAACCCCACCTCGACGAACTCGGGGCCCTCGCCGCCGGGGAGCTCGACCGGCAGGCCGCGCTCGCCGACGCCAACCCGCCCCGCCTCGTCCCGTACGCCCCCGACGGGGCCCGTATCGACGAGATCGCCTTCCACCCGGCCCACGACAAGGCCGCCGCCCTCGCCTACGAGCGCTTCGGCCTCGCCGCGATGTCGCACCGGCCCGGCGTCCTCGGCTGGCCCACCAAGGTCCCGCACACCGTCAAGTACGCGCTGTCCTACCTCTATGTGCAGTCCGAGTTCGGTATGGCCTGCCCGCTGTCCATGACGGACTCCGCCGCCCGCATCCTGCGCCTGTTCGACCCCGAGCGGTACGTGGAGGAGATCGCCGCCCTCTCCTCCACCGATCCCGAACTCCGGGCCACCGGCGCGATGTTCATGACGGAGAAGCAGGGCGGCACGGACGTCGGCCTGACCGAGACCGTCGCCACCGACCAGGGCGACCACTGGACCCTCACCGGCAAGAAGTGGTTCGCCTCCAACCCGAGCGCCGACGTGATCCTCACCCTCGCCCGTGTCCCCGGCCAGGGCGAAGGCACCCGCGGCCTCGGCATGTTCCTCGTGCCCCGGCTGCGCCCGGACGGGACCCGCAACGCGATCCGCGTCGACCGCCTCAAGGACAAGCTGGGCTCGCGCTCCATCGCCAGCGGCGAGGTCACCCTCGAAGAGGCGTACGCGACGCCCGTCGGTCAACTCGCCGACGGATTCCGGCAGATGGCCGAGATGCTCAACGTCTCCCGCCTCTCCAACGCCATGCGCGCCACCGCCCTGATGCGCCGCGCCGTACGCGAGTCCGTCGACCACACCCGCGCACGCCACGTCTTCGGCAAGCCCCTCTTCGACCAGCCGCTGATGCGGGCCACGCTGCTGCCCATGGTCCTCGACACCGAGGCCGCCCTGCACCTGGTGATCGAGGCCGCGGCCAGGCTGAGCGCCGCCGACGAAGGCGACGCCGAGGCCCGTGCGATCGTCCGCGTCCTCACCCCGCTCGCCAAGCACACCCTGTGCAAACGCGCCCGCACCGTCACCGGCGAGGCCATGGAGATCCGCGGCGGCAACGGCTACATCGAGGACTGGGTCAACCCCCGCCTCGTCCGCGACGCCCACCTCGGCTCCATCTGGGAGGGCTCATCGAACGTCATCGCCCTCGACGTACTGCGCTGCATGCGCCGGCAGAACGCGCACCACACCCTCGCCGCCGCCTACGGGAGCCGGTCCGAGACGAAGAGCCGCTGGGAGGCCCTCCGCGCCAAGGGCGACGCACTCCTCCAACTCCCGCCGGACGAACAGGAGATGAGGATCGGCCGGTACGCGGACGACCTGAGCCGCGCCGTCATGGCGACCCTCCTGCACGACCAGGCCGACCACGAGACACACACCACGGGCGACGGCCGGGCCCTGCTCGTCGCCCGCAGCTACAGCGCCCTGCTCGACGACCCGGACCCGGCCGCGCTGCCCCGCACCGCCCTCCGGGACGACTTCGCCGCACTCGCCGACGGCGGTCCCGTCCCGCCCGACACCCTTCAGGAGTCCGACACCCTTCAGGAGTCCGACACCCCCCACGGGGCCCACACCCTTCAGGAGTCCGACCATGCCTGAGCAGACACCGGCGGCCCCCCTAAAGGGCATGAAGGTCATCGACCTGTCCAAGATCCTCGCCGGGCCGTACGTCACCATGTCCCTCGCCGACCTCGGCGCGGACGTCGTCAAGGTCGAGCACCCCGACGGCGGCGACCCCACCCGCACCTGGGGACCGCCCTTCAACGGCCCCGACGCCACCTACTACCTGGCCGCCAACCGCAACAAACGCTCCGTCACCCTCGACCTCAAGTCCGAGGCCGGGCAGGAGGCCGTGCACCGGATGCTCTCCGACGCCGACGTCATGGTGGAGAACTTCCGCCCGGGATCGTCGCTGGCCCGCATCTTCGACTACGAGGAACTCAGCGCCCGTTACCCCCGCCTCGTCCTCCTGCACATCTCCGCCTTCGGCGACACAGGACCCCTGCGCGACGAGCCCGGCTACGACATGGTGGCGCAGGCGAGCGCCGGCCTCATGTCCCTCACCGGCGAACCCGATGGCCCGCCCGTCAAGGCCGGCTACGCCATGGGCGACCTCGGCGCCGCCCTCTTCGGCCTGATCGGCGTCACCTCGGCCCTTGTGGAACGCGAGCGCACGGGCCACGGCCAGTACGTCACCACCTCGCTGTACGAGTCCCAGCTCGCCCTGCACATCAACTGGGCCACCGGCTACTTCGCCACCGGCGAACGCCCCTCCCGGCTCGGCTCCGGGCACCCCAGCCTCGTCCCGTACCAGGCCTACCCGGCCGCCGACGGGCACTTCGTCATCGCCGTCGGCAACGACGCCCTCTTCCGTCGCCTGGCCACGGCGCTCGGCCATCCGCAGTGGGCGGACGACGACCGCTTCGCGACCAACCGCGCCCGCGTCACGCACCGCAACGCCCTCAACGCCAAACTGGAAGCCGTCCTCGTGGACGAACCCGTCGCTCACTGGGTGGAGTTGCTCAAACCCCTCGGCGTCCCCGTCGCCGCCATCCGCACCCTCGACGAGGTCTACGACTGCCCCCAGACCGCCGCCCTCGACATGGTGCAGAAGGTCGACCACCCCGATGTGGGCCCGCTCCAGCAGGTCGCCTTCCCCGTCACCTTCCGCGGCACGCGCCCGCCGGTGCGCACCGCCCCGCCCACCCTCGGCCAGCACAGCCGCGCCGTACTCGCCGAACTCGGATACGGGCAGGCCGACATCGACCGGCTGCTGAGCCGACCGGCCGCACCGAACTCACCGCAAGGAGCCTGACACCGATGCCGTTCCCCGCCCTCGACGCCGCCGACCCGCTGCACCTCGAAGCCCTCCTCACCGACGAGGAGCGCGCCGTCCGCGACACCGTCCGCCAGTACCTCGACGACAAGGTCGAACCGCACATCGCCGACTGGTTCGAGTCCGGCGAACTCCCGAACCTCCCCGAACTCGCCCGAGAATTCGGCAAGTTGGGCCTCCTCGGCATGCACCTGGAGGGCTACGGCTGCGCCGGCATGTCGGCCCGCGCGTACGGCGTCGCCTGCCGCGAACTGGAGGCCACCGACTCAGGCCTGCGGTCCTTCGTCTCCGTGCAGGGCTCCCTCGCCATGTTCGCGATCCACCGCTTCGGCTCCGAGGAGCAGAAGCAGGAGTGGCTGCCGCGCATGGCCGCGGGCGAGGCCATCGGCTGCTTCGGCCTCACCGAGCCGGACCACGGCTCCGACCCGTCCTCGATGACGACCCGCGCCCGCCGCGACGGTGGGGGCACCTCCCGCTCGAGCGGAGCCGAGAGTGGGGGAGACTGGATCCTCGACGGCCGCAAGATGTGGATCACCAACGGCTCGGTCGCGGCCGTCGCGGTCGTCTGGGCCCGGACCGAGGACGGCGTACGCGGGTTCGTCGTCCCCACCGACACCCCGGGCTTCTCCGCGCCGCTCATCAAGCACAAGATGTCGCTGCGCGCCTCGGTCACGAGCGAACTCGTCCTGGACGGCGTACGCCTCCCCGCCTCCGCGCAACTCCCCGCGGCCCGCGGCGTCGGCGCACCCCTGACCTGCCTGAACGAGGCCCGCTACGGCATCGTGTGGGGCGTGACCGGCGCGGCCCGCTCGGCGTGGCGGGCGGCACGTGAATACGCCCTGCAGCGTGAGCAGTTCGGCAAGCCCATCGCGGCGTTCCAGCTCACCCAGCAGAAGCTGGTCGACATGGCCCTCGAACTCCACAAGGCCACCCTGACCGCCCTGCACCTGTCGGCCCTCAAGGACTCGGACGCCGGCGTGCACCCCGCGCAGATCAGCTTCGGCAAGCTCAACAACGTCCGCGAGGCCATCGACATCTGCCGCACCGCCCGTACGATCCTCGGCGCGAACGGCATCTCCCTCGAATACCCGGTCATCCGGCACGCCAACAACCTGGAGTCCGTCCTCACGTACGAGGGCACGACGGAGATGCACACCCTCGCCCTCGGCCAGGCTCTCACGGGCCACGCCGCCTTCAGGTAGATCCCCGGAATGGCCAACGGCCGGTGCGGCAGCGGCAGTTCGCGACGCCACCGCACCGGCCGTCGGCCGTCAGGTCAGCGCACACCCTCCTGCCGCCGCACGAACCACAGCCCGGCCAGGGAGACGACCGCGACGCCCATGTAGTACAGGCTCGGCGAGTCGAGCGACCCGGTGCGGTCGATGAGCCACGTGAGCACCAGCGGCGCGATGCCGCCGAGCAGCGTCACCCCGAGGTTGTACGCCGCGGAGACCGCGGTCGTCCGCACCTCGCCCGGATACAGCGACGTCAACAGCGCGGGCAGCGGCGCGAAGTAGAACGCCATGACGACGCCGAGCACCGCGATGACCAGGACGAGCATGGGCACCGTCGGCGAGCTGGTCAGCGCCCTGAACAGCGGCCACGCGAGGGCCAGCGCGGCGACGGCCGCCCACGTCATCACCCGGGCGGGACCCACCCGGTCCGCCAGCTTGCCGACCAGCGGAACCCCGACGAGCGTCACGAGACCGGCGACCGCACCCCCGAGATACGCGGCGTCGGCCGGCACCCCGAGGCTCTTCACCGCGAACGTCGGCATGTAGAGGATCAGGTAGACGGAGATCGTCGCGACGCCGACGCACGCCGCGCCCGCGAGCACCCGGCCCAGGTGCCGGGTCAGCGTGGACCGCACCGGCGCGTGCTCCCGCGGCCCCCGGCTGAACTCCTCGGTCTCGGAGAGCCGCGCCCGGATGTACAGGCCGACCGGGCCGACGAGGATGCCGACGACGAACGGGACCCGCCAGCCCCAGGCGTACAGATCCTCCTCGGACAGGTACTTGAACAGGACGTAGCCGAAGGCCGAGGCGAGGAACATCGACGCCCCCTGGCTGGCCACCTGCCAGGACGAGTAGTAGACCTTGCGGTGCGGGGCCGTCTCGATGAGGAACGTCGTCGCCGTGCCGAACTCCGCACCCGCCGAGAAGCCCTGGACGAGCCGCGACAGCAGGATGATCAGGCCCGCCCACGCCCCGATCGAGGCGTGCGTCGGGGCGGCCGCCATCAGCACCGTCCCGGCCATCATCAGCAGCAGCGTCAGGGTGAGTGCCTTCTTGCGGCCGTGCCGGTCGCCGTAGCCGCCGATGAGCAGCCCGCCGAGGGGCCGCACCAGATACGAGATCGCGAACGTCGCGAACGTCAGGATGAGGCCGAGACCGGCGTCGCCCCCGGGGAAGAAGTTCTTCGCGATGACGACCGCGAACGACGCGTACACGATGATGTCGAACCACTCGAGGGCCGCGCCGATCGAGCTGCTGATCACCGCCTTGCGGGCGGCCGCGACACGTTCCGGGGAAACGGCCGCCGCGGCGCCGTCGACAGGCGGGTCGGAGGGTGTGCCGACAGGTCGGGTGTTCATGGTGGGTGGGGCCCCCTTCTCTTCAGTGGCGCCGGGACGGACGCCGTCCGAACCGGGCTGCTCAGGAACGCAGATCGTCGATGAGGCGGTCCAGGAACGCCTCGCACCGCGCGATCTGGTCGAGCTCGACGAACTCGTCCGGCGCGTGCGCCTGCGCGATGTCGCCGGGCCCGCACACCACCGTCGGGATGCCGGCCTCGTGGAACAGCCCCGCCTCGGTGCCGTACGTGACCTTCCCCGGGCTCGCCTCGCCGCCCCAGCGCGTGGCCAGGTCCATGACCTCGGCGTCAAGGGCGGTGTCGAGCCCCGGGGCCTTCGCGCCGACCGACACCTCGATGCGCGCCTGCGGGTTCTCCTCCCGCATCAGCGCCTCGATACGCCGCACCTCCGCGCGGAACATCTCGACCGTCTCGTCCACGTCGACGCCCGCGACCGCACGGAACTCGAAGCTCAGGGAGCACTCCGCCGGGACGGTGTTCACGGCGATACCGCCGGAGATCTCGTTGACCGTCGCCGTCGTGAACGGCACCTCGTAGAACTCGTCGAACGGCCCCTCCGCGCGCTGCCGTTCGGCGAAGGCGCGGACGAACCGCACGAGCTGCGCCGCGTACTCGATCGCGTTGACGCCCTGCGGCGTGAGCGAGGAATGCGCGGCCACACCGTGGAACGCGACCCGGAGCAGAGTGATGGACTTGTGGCCGCGGATGACCCGCATGCTCGTCGGCTCCCCGACCACGCACGCGCGCGGGCGCAGTCCACGCCGCCCGATCTCGTCGACCAGGGACGGGGCCCCGGCGCAGCCGATCTCCTCGTCGTACGAGAACGCCAGATGCACGGGCTCGCTCAGGGGCGCGCCGGTGAGCTGCGGCAGCTTCGCGACGATCGCGCCGACGAAGGACTTCATGTCGCAGGCGCCCCGGCCGTACAGGCGGCCGTCGCGGACCTCGGGGCGGAACGGCTCGCTGCTCCACGGCTGCCCGTCGACGGGCACGACGTCGGTGTGGCCGGACAGGACGACGCCCCCGGTGACCGACCCGTCGGCGGCGGGGACCGTGGCGAGCAGGTTGGCCTTCGTGCCCTCGGCGTTGGGCACGAGCACCGGCTCGATCCCGTGGGCCCGTATCTCCTCGGCGACGAGCTCGATGAGCGGCAGGTTGCTGTCGCGGCTCGTGGTGTCGATGCCCATGAGACGGGTGATCCAGCCCATGGTCACGTCGGACGGGATCAGGGCGGTGCTGTCGGCCGGCATGGTCTGCCTCCAAGAGGGGACGGGTCGTACGCATTCTGCTGAGGGCAGTTGATCACCACCAGGCGCAGGCGTCCAACAATCGCCCGAAACGCGGACATGGCCCAGCAGTCCCCGCGATGAGGGCCTGTTGAGCCACGTGGTCCCGTTCGTCCCGCCGCTACGCGCGCTTCACTCCGTACGCGCGCTTCACTCTCCGTACGAGGGGAAGTGCGGCAGGACCGTCTCGGCGAGTTCCTGGAGCACCTCGTCCACCGGCCGGTCGCCGGGCCGCAGGTTGAACGAGACGTGTGCGACGCCGAGTTCGCCCATCGCCCGCAGATGCTCCACGAGCGCCTTGCCGCCGGTGCGCAGGCCGAGCCGGATCGCGCTCGCGGGGGTGGCGGGGTCCTCGGTGAGGTCGAGCTGCATGGGCGTGAGGTACGGCTTCGGCGCGGCGACCGTCAGCTCCTGCCACTCCCGCGTCTTGAGCTTCAACGCCCCCAGCGGGCGGGGGTAGTTGAGGGAGGCGTCGGCGTTCTCGGATATCCACTCGGCGGACTGCTGGGCGTGCCCGGCGATCGCGATCGGCACGGTGCCGCCGGTCGGCTTGGGCAGCACGTCCAGGCGGCGCCCGGCGTCGAGGCCGAGCTCCGGCAGGCTCATGCCCGCGCCCCCGGACCGCGCGGCCCAGGCCTCGCGCAGCGTCTCCACTCCCGTACGGAAGGCGGCCCCGCGGGCGTGGAAGTCCTCGCCGAACAGTGGGTACTCGACGGGCCTGTCCCCGCTGGCCAGGCCGAGGACGAAGCGGCCGCCGGACAGGACGTCGACGGTCGCGGCGGCCTTGGCGACGAGCAACGGCTGCCGCAGCGGCAGCACGACGGCCGCGGTGCCGAGCACGGCCCGCTCGGTGACGGCGGCGAGATGCCCGAGGTGCGTGAACGTCTCGAAGACGGAGCCGGCGTCCCCGAAGTGCTCGGGGTCGTACAGCGGCACGTCCCGCACCCACAGGCCCGCGAAGCCCAACTGGTCGGCGAGTCGGGCGAGTTCGGCGTGGCGGGCCAGGTCGGCTACGCCGAAGGGGCGGCCCGCGTACGGGTCGGCGGCGAGTGCGCGAAGGCGGGTGCTGCCCCAGTCGTTGTCGAGGGGCAGTTCGAGGCCCAGGGTCGGCAGGCCCGCGGGGTTCACGAGCCGGTCGAGGGCGGTGGGGGAGTGGGACATCACAGGCACGGCTTTCGCTGATCGGTACGTCGGAGTGCGCGGGCGGACAGTGGGCGGGCGGACATGAACGGGCCCGCGCGGGTGGGACCTGCCATCCCGCCCGCGCGGGCCGGGGGAGCCCGTCGGGAGCGGCTGAACCACCGCCCCGGCCGGGTCAGTTGAACTGGTCCGGGTGCGGGCCGGTGCGCAGGTCGCGGTCGAGACCGGCGACCGCGGCCATCTCGTCGTCGGAGAGGGCGAAGTCGAAGACGTCGAGGTTCTGCCGGATGCGCTCGGGCGTCACCGACTTGGGGATGACGATGTTGCCGAGCTGCAGATGCCAGCGCAGGACGACCTGGGCCGGGGACTTGCCGTGCCGGTCGGCGACGGTCGTGACGGCCTCGTCCTTCAGGACGGCACCCTGGGCGAGCGGGCTCCACGCCTCGGTGGCGATGCCCAACTCGGCGTGCACAGCGCGCAGTTCGCTCTGCTGGAGGCCCGGGTGCAGCTCGACCTGGTTGACGGCCGGGACGAGCTCGGCGCCGTCGATCAGGCGCTTCAGGTGGTCGGGCTGGAAGTTGGAGACGCCCGCGGTGCGGACCCGGCCGTCGGCGACCAGCTTCTCGATGGCCCTCCAGGTCTCCTTGTACAGGTCACGGGCCGGGGTGGGCCAGTGGATCAGGTACATGTCGACGTGGTCGAGGCCCAGCTTGGCCAGGCTGTCGTCGAAGGCGCGGAGCGTGGAGTCGTAGCCCTGGTCGGCGTTCCACAGCTTGGTGGTGATGAACAGGTCCTCGCGGGCCACCCCGGACTCGGCGAGGGCCTTGCCGACGCCGGCCTCGTTGCCGTAGATCGCGGCGGTGTCGATGGAGCGGTAGCCCGCCTCCAGGGCGGAGGCGACGGCCGCGGTGGTCTCCGCGTCGGGGACCTGGAAGACGCCGAAGCCGAGCTGCGGGATCTCGACGCCGTTGTTGAGGGTGACGGTGGGAACGCTGGTGTTCGGTGCCATGGTTGCGTGACCTTTCAGACGGTACGGGTCGTACGGGGGGTCGTGTCGGGGGTCGTGCGGGTGGTCAGGGTGTAGCGGACGGTCTGGGCGCTGATGAGCCCGTCGCGGAAGACGAACGTGTCGACGCCGTCGGTGACCTCGTGGGTGTCGGTGGCGGCGCTCCACTGCAGGAACAGCACGTCCCCGGCGAACATCGGCGTCAACTGCCAGTCGGCGTCCGGCAGATCGGCGAGCAGCCGCCCGATGCCCTGCCGTACTCCCGCACGCCCCGTGAGGGTGCCCTCGGGGGTGAGGAACACGGCGTCCTCGGTGTAGTTCTCGCTGATCAGGGCGAGGTCGCGGGTGCCGAGCCGGTCGCCGTGGTCGGCGAAGACCTCCTGCGGGGTGCGGCTCATCGGACGGACTCGGCCAGCTCGGCGAGCGCGGCGGCGGAGAAGCCGTGGTCCTGCTCGGGGGCGCCGCCGCCGACGCCGATCGCGCCGATCAGCCGGCCGTCGCGGTGGACGGGGCTGCCGCCCGCGATGAAGAGCAGCGGCCTGTCGAGAGCGGTGGGCAGGGAGTGGAACGGCCCGTCGGGCTTGACCAGGTCGACCAGGTCGGCGGTGGGGGAGTTCAACTGCAGTGCGGTGTAGGCCTTGCGGGTGCTGGTCTCGCCGGAGATCAGCACGGCCTGCTCGTCGCGGCGGAAGGCGAGCAGGTGGCCGCCCGAGTCGAGGACGGTGACGCTGACGGCGACCCCGGAGGCCGTGGCGGCGCGGCGGGCCGAGTCGATCAGAAGCTCGGCATCGGCGGTGGTCAGCGGGGCGACGGCGGTGGCGGTGGCGGTGCTCATGAGGGGTTCCTTCGAGGGAGGGGTGTTTCGGGGGGAGGGGTTGATTCAGGGAGAGGGGGCGAGGTCTGCGGTCAGACCGTCGCCGGTGCGGGCTCGGCCGCAGCGGACCCGGCGACGACCCGGCTCGCCCTACGGGTGCGGCGGTCCAGGTGGGCCGCCAGGAAGGCGAGCAGCAGCGCCGTGCCGGAGAGGATCGCGCCGACCCAGTTCGGGGCGGTGAAGCCGAGGCCCGCGGCGATGACGACGCCGCCGAGCCAGGCCGCGAGGGCGTTGCCGAGGTTGAACGCGCCGATGTTGGCGGCGGAGGCCAGGGTGGGGGCGGCCGAGGCCTGGTCGAGTACCCACTTCTGCAGCGGCGGCACGGTCGCGAAGCCGAGGGCGCCGATCAGGGACAGGGTGATCGCGGCGAGGACCTTGTTGTGCGCGGTCGCCGTGAACAGGAGCAGGGCGGCGGTGAGGGCGGCCAGGGCGGTGAACAGCATCGGCATCAGGGCACGGTCGGCGAACTTCCCGCCGAGCAGGTTGCCGAGGAACATGCCGACGCCGAACAGGACGAGCAGCCAGGTCACGGCGCCCTCGGTGTAGCCGGCGACCTCGGTCATCATCGGCGTGATGTAGGTGATCGCGGCGAACACACCGCCGTAGCCGAGGACGGTCATCGCCATGGCGAGCCAGACCTGCACGTTCTTGAACGCGGCGAACTCGCCGCGGACGCTCACCGACTCGGGCCGGCCGGTCTCGGGGACGAGCTTGGCGACGCCGAGCAGTCCGATCACGCCGAGCGCGGCGACTAGGGCGAACGTGACGCGCCAGCCGGCGGCCTGGCCGACGTACGTGCCGCCGGGGACGCCGACGATGTTGGCCACGGTCAGTCCCATGAACATCAGGGAGATCGCGGAGGCCTTCTTCTGCGGGGCGACCAGGTCGGCGGCGACGACGGAGCCGATGCCGAAGAACGCGCCGTGCGCGAGGGAGGCGACGATCCGGCCGGTCAGCATGAGGCCGAAGCTGGGGGCGGCGGCGGAGAGGGCGTTGCCGGCGATGAACAGGCCCATGAGGAACATGAGCATCTTCTTGCGGGAGACCCGGGTGCCGAGCACGGTCAGCAGCGGGGCGCCGATGACGACGCCGAGCGCGTAACCGGAGACCAGCCAGCCGGCCGTCGGGATGGTGACGCCGAAGTCTCCTGCGACCTGGGGCAGCACGCCCATGATCACGAATTCGGTGGTGCCGATCCCGAAGGCCCCGATGGCGAGGGCCAGGAGCGCGAGAGGCATGGGGGAGTACCTTCCAGGTGATTGCGCATGGTGGTTACGTTGCAAGACAATAATTGCAAGCGCGGGATAAATGCAAGTGGCGCTAACCCTGGCATGCATTAGCCCTCGTGTGCAACTATTGAGGGGTCGGCCCGACGAAGGAGCCCCCATGACCGCAACCGCCCCCGCACTCACCGCCCTGGCCCACGGCTGGTGCGCCCTCTCGCTGCTGCACGGCCGGATCGAGTCTCACCTGGAGCACGCCCTCCAGGCCGGACACGGTCTGAGCGTGCGCGAGTACTCCCTGCTCGACGTGCTCAGCCGCCAGCACGACGGCGAAGGCGGCCACCTGCAGATGAAGCAGGTCGCCGACTCCGTCGTCCTCAGCCAGAGCGCCACCACCCGACTCGTCACCCGCCTCGAGGACCGCGGGCTGCTCGCCCGCTACCTGTGCCCCACCGACCGGCGGGGCATCTACACCAACGTCTCCGCCGAGGGCCTGAGGCTCCTCGAAGAGGCCCGCCCCACCAACGAGGCCGCCCTGCGCGAAGCCCTCGCCGAAGCCGCCGAGGACCCGCAGCTCGCCCCGCTCGTCCACACGGTCGAGGCCACCCGCACCCCGCCGGCGGTGACCGCAGCATGAAGGCCGTCACCCTGAACGCGTACGGCGGACCGGACGACCTCCGGTACACCGAACTGCCGGACCCGAAGGTCGCGCCCGGCGAGGTCCTGATCCGCGTCCGCGCCGCCGGGGTCAACCCGGTCGACTGGAAGCACGCCGAGGGCCGCCTCGATCCGCTCATGCACACCGGCTTCCCGCTGGTCCCCGGCTGGGACGTCGCCGGAGTCGTCGAACGCGTCGGCTTCGACGTGGAGGAGTACGCACCGGGCGACGAGGTCTTCGGCTACGTCCGCAAGGACACCGTCAAGCACGGCGCGTACGCCCAGCTGGTCTCCGCGCACGTCCGCATGCTCGCCCGCAAGCCCGCCGCCCTCGGCTGGGAGCAGGCCGCGGCGGTGCCTCTCGCGGGCCTCACCGCGTACCAGGCGATCAAGCGGGTCGGCGTGCGCGCGGGCGACACCGTCCTCGTGCACGCCGCCGCGGGCGGGGTCGGCTCCCTCGGCGTGCAGATCGCCAGGTCCCTCGGCGCGCGTGTCATCGGCACGGCGAGCCCCCGCAACCACGCGTTCGTACGGGAGCTGGGCGCGGAACCCGTCGCCTACGGCCCCGGCCTCACCGACCGCGTGCACCGCCTGGCGCCCGAAGGCGTCGACGCCGCACTCGACTTCGCCGGCGGGGACGCCGTGGACACCTCGCTGCGACTCCTTCGCCGACCGGAGCGCCTCGCGTCCATCGTCGACTCCGGCGCGGCGGACAAGGGCGGCCACTACGTGTGGGTGCGCCCCGACACCGCCGACCTCACGGCCCTCGCCGAACTGGCCGACCGGGGCGGACTCGCCGTGCACGTCGAGCGGACCTTCCCGCTCGCCGAGGCCGCCGAGGCCTGGCGCCTCAACGCCGCGGGCCACACCCGCGGCAAGCTCGTCCTGACCGTCGACCAGGACTGAGGTGCGCAACACCGGCTGCCGCGGCCCTAGTTGGCGAACCCGCCCTTGGGTTCGATGATCTCCAGGTTGGTGCCGTCCGGGTCGTTGAAGTACGCGACCTTGGTGCCGAGCGCGGCCTCCGGGGTGACCTCGCCCGCGAGGAACGTGTAGTCGTCGCCGAGGAAGTCGTAACCGGCCTCCTTCATGCGCTCGTACACCGCGTCGAAGTCGTCGACCTTGAAGCACAGATGCATCGAGCCGGGCCGGTTCGCCTTGCCGTCGGTGCGCTCGCCCACCGGCTCCGTGAACTGGATCAGGTCGATGCCGAGCCCGTCGATGTTGATCGTCGCGTACCGCAGCTTCGCGACCGGCAGCCCCTGCGAACGGCCGAACGGCCCGCTGCTCATGGTGCCCTCGGCGACGGGCTCCCGCCCGGTCAGGGCCGTGTAGAACGCGACCGAGGCGTCCAGGTCGGAGACCGAGATCCCGACGTGGGCGCCTCGCGTGAGGTGCATCGGCGTGTCAGCGACAGTCATGAAGCGAGTCCTCTCGAATACGGCGAAATGCCCAGCGAAACAGGCGCAATCACGGCAATTCTCCCGAACCTCCCGGTTCGCGCATCCCGTCACATCGGGCCCCGGCTCTCCGGGAGCGCGTGCACCTGCGGGAACTTCCGCCCCGGGCCCCGCGTCGTACGGGGCATGATCGAACCCACGGACGGCGCGGGCGCCGCCGAACCGGCCGAGACCGCCTCCTCGACTGCGTGCGGCGACTGCTCGCAGCGGGCCTGCCCGCGCAACATCGCAGGCCTCGCACGCGTGGGCATGGACCGGCTGGAGCCCGGCTCCGCCGCCGACGTGCCGGCGCGCCTCTCCGAGGACGCCCAGGACGCGCTCGACAGCCTCAACTCCGTCCTGGAGGGATACGGGTTCGACGCCTACAACGAGATCGCGAACGCCGGCTCGGAACTCCACTACCTGAAAGGTGACGCGGACCGTGCGGGCGGCGTACTGGTCGCGACGGCGGCGTCCTCGTACGCGCTGTCCGGGGTCGTACGCGAGCGATGGGTCCTCGACGACCTGATCGAGACCTTGGAGAAGGTCCCGCTCGACGCCCTCGACCACCCCTGCGCGCACGGCGACGACGGGCACCCCAGGCTGCCCGGCATCCTCGACGACGACGATCCGGACAGCCCCGCCGTCGCCGACGACACCCTCACGCTCGGCGTGCACCTGGGCGACGCCGACGGCCGCGCCCTCCTGCAACAGGCCGGGGTCGACCTCGCCCTCTGGCTGTGCCCCCGGTTCACCGCGGCCACCGCCCGCGACACCCTCCGCGAACTGCGCGACGGGCGCGAGGAGTTGTTCGGTCACCGGGAGACCCAGCACCTCGACGCGGAACTCCTGCACGCCGACGGGACCCTCGCCATCGAGCCGTTCACCGCACTGTTCGACAGGCGGGACGCGCCGGCCCGCGAACTCCAGGGCATCTGGGCCGCCCGACGGCACGCGCACGCCGCGGACGACCGCGAGCGCACCGTCCTCGTCCTGACCGCCGCAGCGGCCTTGCGCATCACGCACCCCGGCCCGGCCATCGCCCTCGCCCGCGACATCCGGACGCTGCTGCGCACCGTCGCCGAAACCCCACACCCGGACACCTGCGCCCACGACGACCACCCCGCCCTGGAACGGCTCGACGGCGCGGCCCTACGACACCTCCACGCCCCGGACACCGTCCCGGCCCCGCACCCCGACGCGGAGACGTTCGGCTGCCCGGCCCACCTGGCCGCACTCGCCGAAGACGGCGTGCGCGACGTGGACGGGTGGTGCGAGGAGGAGTAGGCCCACCGGGAAGGGGTGACTCACGGTCTCGGCAGGTCGCCAACTCGCCTACGGCAACGGGGAGTTCACCGAGCCGGAGTCCGCGCGCCGCACCCCGGGGCGCAGCTCGCGGACGCCTGCTGCGCACACCTCGGCGTCACTCCGTACCCGCCGCCGCACCTGCGTCGTCCACGACGCGCAGCTGGGACACCGTCGCGTCGTGGGCGCCGCGCACATGGCCGTACGGCGCTGACGCCGTGCGCTGCAGGAAGTCGACGACCTCGGCCGTGATGACCTCGCCGGGCAGCACGTTGGGGATGCCCGGCGGGTAGGCGGCCAAGGTGTCCGCGGAGACCTGGCCCACCGCCTCGGCCGCGGGCAGCAGGCGCGCGGGCCGCAGGAACGCCTCGCGGGCCGAGAGCCGGGCGGGGCCGGGGGAGGGCAGCCGGAGCGAGGGCCGCGGCGCGTCCTCGTCGGCGAGCGGCGCGGGCAGGCAGTGCAGGGCCTCCACGAACCGCGCCGTGTCCGGCAGCGAGCCCGCGCCGACCACCGCGACGATCGCCGCGTCCGTGGCCACCTCGACCATGATCTGGTGGTCCCGGTAGAGCAGCCGCCGCGCCTCGTGGCCGGGGATGCCGCCGCTGCGGGTGTCGACGGCGATCCGCAGCGGGTCGGCGGCTGCGATGTCCCCGAAGCGGCCGAAGGAGTCGCTGACGAGGCGGTAACGCCCGAGCCGCCGCACGGCCTCCCGCACCCGCTCCGCCGCGTCGATCGACGCACCCAACTGTTCGCCGCCCTGGGCGAGTTGGGCGCGCGCCAGGTCGAGCGAGGCGAGCAGCAGGGCGCTGGCACTCGTCGACTGGACGAGCCGGAACGCCCGGTCGACGAGCGGTTCGAGACGGTCGGCGAACGGCCCGTGCCCGAGGTGCAGCATCGCCGACTGGGTGAGGCTGCCGCCCAGTTTGTGCGTACTGGAGGTGACCAGGTCCGCCCCCTGGGACAGGGCGTTGGCGGGCAACGACGGATGGAAGCCGAAGTGCGCGCCCCAGGCCTCGTCCACGATCAGCGGCACCCCCGCGGCATGAGCGACGTCCGCCAGGGCCCGTACGTCGGCGACCGCACCGAAATAGCTCGGCGACACCACGTACGCCGCCGCGGGACGCGGGCAGCGGGCCAGGGCCTCGGCGAGCGCGGCGGCGTCGACACCGTGCGCGATGCCCTGGTCGGCGTCGACCGACGGCTGCACGAACGCCGCGTCGAGGCCGGAGAGCACCAGGCCGTCGATGACGCTCGAGTGGACGCTCCGCTGCACCACCAGCGTGTCACCGCCGAGCGCAGGGGTGACGAGCGAGGCGATCTGGTTGCCCTGCGAGGCGCCGTTGGTCAGGAACCAGGTGCGTCGCGCACCCCACGCCTCGGCGGCGAGCCGCTCGGCCTGCGCAAGCGGCGCCGACGCACCCAGATCGATGCCGTCCAGCAGCGGCGGGAAATCGAGGGAGAGCGCGGCCGGGCCGAGCAGTTCGGCCAGCGGGCCGAATCGGGGTGCGTCCGCGGCGTGTCCGGGCACGTTGAGCCGCAGCCAGCCGCGCCCTGCGTGCGCACGCAAGGCCTCGGCGTACGGGGCGGACAGCTGCCGTTCAAGGGAAGGCGCGGGAGAGGGGGCCGGTGCGAGTGCGGTGGATCTGGTGTTCACGCAGGTGAGCGTGGCAGGCTGCCGCCCATAGAGGAACCCGTCACTTTCCTGCACCTCTCCATACGCCGTCTATAACTCCGCGACTCCCTGCACGCGCCGCCCCGGAAACCCCCAACCGCACCTCCCCGCAAAGCCCCAACCGCACTCCCCGGAAAGACCCCCGCCCCGCATGCTCGAACTCCGCCAACTGCACGCCCTCAGAGCCATAGCCCGCGAGGGCTCGCTCGCCGCCGCGGCACGCTCCCTGCACTACAGCCAGCCCACCATCACCCACCACCTGTCGGTCCTCGAAGCCCACTTCGACGCCGAACTGGTACGCCGAGGGCCGCGCGGCGCCGTCCTGACCGAACTCGGCACCGCCCTCCTGCCGCACGCCGAAGCAGTCCTCGAACGACTGCAGTCCGCCGAACGCGAAGTGCGGGACCTCGCCGAACGCGGCACGCACACCCTGCACATCGGCACCTTCCCCACCGCCGGCGCACTGCTCCTGCCGCCCGCCGTGAAGTCCCTGCGCACCGGCGGCGTGAACGTCTCCCTCACCGAGGGCGAACTCCCCGTACTCCTCAAGGGGTTGAGGGCCAGGGAACTGGACGCGGCCCTCGTCTTCTCGCAGCCCGGCGACCGCCTGGACCTCGACGACGACTTCGACGTGCACCCGCTCCTCCACGACCCGCTGCTCCTCACCCTGCCGCTCGACCACCCCTGCGCCCAGCAGGACCTCGTGCCCCTCGACGCGTTGCGCGACGAGGACTGGATCGGCGCGGCCGACCCCGGCGACCCCTGCGACCGACTCCTTTCCTGGGCCTGCGCCAAGGCGGACTTCGAGCCCGTGCACACCCTGCGGACCGACGACTACGCCATGGTGCAGGGCTTCGTCGCCGCAGGCGCCGGCGTCGCGGTCGTGCCCCGCCTCGCCCTCGGCACCCCGCGCGACGACATCGCCGTACGCCCGCTGGAGGGCGCGCCGTTGGCCCGGGAGATCAGCGTCGCCGTACTGCGCAGCACCGCCGCACCGAGCATCCGCGACCTGGTGGCCGCCCTCACCCGGCAGGCACTACAGATCGAACAGCGGTGGCGACAACCCGTCGATCTGTCCAACTGACCTGCACCCACTTGTACTTCTCCGCGGTTGTCCGCCACCGGGCCCATCCCGAAAGATCCCCGGCACCCGAAACCGACGACCGTCCGCCGGGACCCTCAGGAGAAGAGCCATGGGCCGCATCTCAAACCAGCTGTGTCGCCGTAAACCACTCACCACGATGATCGCCGAGAGCAACGACCCGCCCCCTCACTCCGACCCCGGCAGCAGTGCGGACGCGGGCGGAGGAACACTCCAACGCACCATGGGACTCGGCCAGTTGACGCTCCTCGGCATCAGCTCCGTGGTCGGCACCGGCATCTTCTTCGTCCTCGGCACCACCGTCCCCGACGCCGGCCCGAGCGTGATCCTGTCCTTCGTCGTCGCCGCCGCCGTGGCCGGACTCGCGGCGCTCTGCTACGTGGAACTCGCCGGCACCGTCCCCGTCGCCGGCAGTACCTACTCGTACACGTACGCCTCACTCGGCGAGGGCGCCGCCTACCTCGTCGCCTGGTGCCTGATCCTCGAGTACGGCGTCGCCGTGTCGACGGTCGCCGTCAGCTGGGGCCAATACCTCAACGAACTGTCCTCCTCCCTCTTCGGGTTCGCCCTGCCCGACGCGATCAGCCAGGCCCCGGGCGCCGGCGGCTACGTCAACATTCCCGCCCTCGTCGTCGTCCTGCTCTGCTCGCTGCTCCTCGCCCGCGGCACCCGCGAGTCCGCCACCGTCAACGCGGTCATGGTGTGCGTGAAGATCGGCGTCCTGCTCCTCTTCGTCGCCGTCGCCCTGACCGCCTTCCGCACCGAGAACTTCAGCGACTTCGCACCCCACGGCATCGGCGGCATCGGCATCGCCGCGTCCGGCGTCTTCTTCTCGTACGTCGGCTTCGACACCGTCGCCACCGCCAGCGAGGAAGTCCGCAACCCGCGCCGCACCATCCCCCTCGCCCTGCTGCTCACCCTCGCCACCGTCACCGCGCTCTACATCCTCGTCGCGGTCGCGGCCGTCGGAGCCCAGCCGACCGAGAAGTTCGGCCAGCAGGCCGACGCGGGCGAAGCGGTCCTCGCGCAGATCCTGCGGGACGTCACCGGCGCCGGCTGGCCCGCCATGCTGCTCGCCGCCGGCGCGGTCGTCTCCATCTTCAGCGTCGTCCTGGTGACGCTCTTCGGCCAGACCCGCATCCTCTTCTCCATGGCGCGCGATGGCCTGGTGCCGCAGGTCTTCCGACGCGTGGACCGCGAACGGCACACCCCCGTGCACAACACGTGGATCGTCGGCGCCTGCGTCGGCGGCCTCGCGGCGCTCGTACCGCTCCAGTACCTCGCCGACCTGACGAGCATGGGCACCCTCGTCGCGTTCGTCGCCGTGGCCGCGGCGGTCGTCGTGCTGCGCCGCATCGCCCCGGACGCACCCCGGCCCTTCAAGGTCCCGCTCTACCCCGTCGTACCGATCCTGTCCGCGGTCTCCTGCCTGTACCTCGCATACCTGCTGCCCGGCATCACCTGGACCCTCTTCGGCTGCTGGCTGCTCCTGGCCGCCGCCCTCTACCTGGCCTTCGGCCGCCGCAACTCGGCCCTCCAGCACGCTGAACAGCCCGCAGAACAGGGGAAGTCGGAGCAGAAGGAACCCGCGCGGCACGCCTAACGGGACGCTCGGGCCGCCCCGGCCAACCACGCCGGGGCGGCCCGAGCCGAACACCATGATCACGGCAACCGTCGACACCCTCCGGCCGGTGCTGAATACTCGGCACGACCGCACACCACCTCGTGAACGGACCCGAAGCCGACCATGCCGATCCACCGGCTGAACCACGCCGTGCTCTTCGTCTCCGACCTGGCGCGCAGCACGTCCTTCTACTGCGACGTCCTGGGCTTCCGGCCGCTGCCCGAGGCCTTCCCCGGAGCCGCGTTCCTGCAGGCGGCGAGCTCCGCCAACGACCACGACCTGGGCCTCTTCCAGTCCAAGGAGACGACACCCGGCGGCAGCCACCGAACCGGCGGGGTGGGCCTCTACCACCTGGCCTGGGAGGTCGACACCCTCGCCGAACTCCGCCGCATCCAGGGCGCCCTCACCGAGGCGGGCGCGCTGACCGGGGCGAGCAACCACGGCTCCACCAAAGCGCTGTACGCGCGCGACCCGGACGACCTGGACTTCGAGGTGTGCTGGCTGGTCCCGGACTCGGCGGTGGTCGCGGAACTCACGGCCATGACCTCCCCCACCCGCCCCCTCGACCTCGACGCCGAGATCGCCGCGTACGGCGCGAACACCCCTGGCGGCCCGCGCACGGACCCGACGGTCTGGCAGCACCTGGCGGGACCGGCCTGAGACGCGCCGCACGGACCCGGTGACCTACAGCCGATCTGCCGTTCGCCGTCCGCCGACACCGATGGCGAGCGCGGCAAGCGCCGGGGTGACCACGACTGCGGCACTGGCTGCGGCGGCCGTGGCGGGCGTCAGGACGCCGAAGCCGACGACGGAGGCGACGGTGACGAGGACCGCGCACACCACGTAACTGCCCGTGGCGATACGGACCAGACGCAGCCGTTCCGCGACCGGCCGTGCCGAGCGGCGCAGCAGCCAGGCGAGCGCGGGCAGCAGCAGGACGGCGTGCATCGTCACCGCATGGGCAGGCCGGAGCGAACCGGCCAACTCGTACGCCGCCTGCCGACGCCCCGCCCCTTCAAGCGTCAGACCCCGGGCGATCATGGCCGCACCGAAAGCCATGGACGCCACCAGCGCCACAAGCCCGGCCCGCACCGCCAACCGCATGTCGGCCGGCACCTCGGCCGGCATCTCGGAGCCGTCGCCGGCACGGAACGCGGCGGCCGTCAGCGCGACCACCACCACGATCAGCGTCACCCCGCCCACGGCGAGCAGCCGGGCCACCACCGTGTCGAACGTGGTCTCCAGGTTGAAGTGCGAGGGCACCCCGCGCCACGCCTGCATCGACGTCAGGCCCACCTCCAACACCGAGGCCGCGGCGAAGACTCCGAGCAGCACCCGCCGGGCGCGGTCCCCGAGCCGTACGAACCCGGAGATCCAGGTGAGCGTGAGCACGCTGAGGCCGAAGGACACCCCGAACGTGATCGGCTTCCGCCATGACACGGGCCCGTCCCACGCCCCGCCGTCGACGACGAGAACGACCAGATGAAACCCGGCGACGGCGAGCAGAAGCAGGCCTGTCCGGTAGTGCATGCGCATGAAAAGCCCTTCGCTAGCGCCTGGTTCAGTGAGGATCAGTCCGGTCAGCCCAACTGCACGATCGCGGCGACACCCACCGCGATGCCCGCATGACCGACCCGGAGCCGCAGCCGCAGCCGCAGTTGCTCTTGCTCTTGCGGTCGGAGTCGGACAGCAGTCCTTTCCCAGTGAGCCGACGCGGCCACCTCAAGGTCACACGCCGACCGGTACGCCGGCGTCCTGCAGACGGAGACAACGGCCGTACTCCACCGGAAGCAGCGACGCGAAGCACGGTGCAGGGCCGACGCCGACGCCGACGGCCACGGTCACCCCATCTCCATGAACCTCCGGCGCCAATACCCCCAAGTACTCAAGGGAGTCGCGAGTACGAGGTGGGAGCCGAGGGAGACGACCCTGCGGTCGAACTCGGCGTCCAGCCCGGCCACGATCCTGCCGAGGTCGGCCCGAGCACCACGGGGAAGCCACAGCAGCACGTCCTCCAGAAGGTCACGCGCCACGAGAGGATCACAGCAGTCGCAGCCCGCCACCGGATCCGGCAGCACACGCCCCGGTTGCCCCAGATACCGCCGGCACTCCGCCAGGGCAGCAACCACAGCCCCCGGCCACAGACGCTCCTCTTCCGCCTTCCGGATCGCCGCACGAGTCGCCGCGGACACCCCACGGATCCGGCGAACGGGAACACCTCTTCTGGGCCGCCAACGCTCAGCACGCAGCCCCTTCGGAGGCCTACGCGGCATCGGCCTTTCGGATCAACATGCGGCCATGGTGCCACGTACCGCACCACCGCGAGCGACGCGGGGAACTCCCCCCCCCGAGGGTGACCCGACACGGTGAATTGATTGCGGAGGCGCAACACATACGCCCACACGCTGCGAAGCGTCGAGGAAACATGGAAGCCACGAAGCGCAACCCCGGACGTCCGAGCGAGAAGGAGAAACCTCCATGGCGATTCAGCGCATGGACAACGTCGGCATCGTCGTCGAGGACATGGACGCAGCCATCGCGTTCTTCGTGGAACTGGGCATGGAGTTGGAGGGCAGAGGCGAGGTGGAGGGCCTCTTCGCCGACCAGTGCACCGGACTCGACGGCGTCCGCTGCGACATCGCGATGGTCCGGACCCCGGACGGCCACAGCCGACTCGAGCTGGCGAAATACCGCAACCCCGCAGCGACCAGCGCCGGCCCGCGCAACAAGCCGCACAACATCCTGGGCACACACCGCGTCATGTTCGCCGTCGACGACATCGAGGACACCGTCGCCCGCCTGCGCCCCCACGGCGCCGAACTCCTCGGCGAGATCGCCCGGTTCGAGAACAGCTATCTGCTCTGCTACATCCGCGGCCCGGAGGGCATCATCATCGGACTGGCCGAGCAACTGCACGGAGACTGAGAAGAACCGCAGCAGACACTCGGCTCACCGGTGCCGAAGGATCCACCCTTACGACCTACGGCGCGAATTGCCCTGCCGACATGAAAACTCCGCACTCTAGAGTGCGGGCGTGACCAACTCCTATGCGGGACTTGCCAGTCACTACAACCTCATCATGAGTTCGGGCTATTACGACTACGGCGCCTACGCCCAGCACCTGTCGCGCTGCCTCGGCGACAGCAGGGACCTCCTGGAACTGGGCGTAGGCACGGGCCTCATGTGCGAGCGACTCCTGAAAATCGCCCCCGAGAAGAAGCTGAGGATCACAGGCGTCGACCACACCGCCGACATGCTGACCCAGGCGCAGGCCCGCCTGGGCAGCCATCTCCCGGACGACGCCGCCAACGCTAAGGGACTTGAGAACGTCGCCGCGATGCTGCGCCCCGGCGGGCTGCTCCTCCTGTCGATCCAGGAGGCGCCCCACGCGTACGCGAGGCCCTTGCCCGGCGGACTCGTCTACGAACAGGACATCGACGACCACGGCGGCGGACTCTTCACCAAGCACTACACCGTGAAGCAGGGCGATGCCGTGGTGGCACAGCAGAGCAGCCCGTACCGCCTGTACTCCATGAAGCAGGCGGACGAGCTTCTCGAAGACCACGGATTCCACCCGCACGCCAACGGCCCGGACGTGCTGTTCAAACAGCTCACAAGGCGGTAACACCCCACCACAGCCGCCCAGTTCACTGACGGAGACCACGAAGAGGACCTGGTCGAGCAGCCCCCGCCGAGCGGGCCCGGCCGGTCTGAGACGATCAGTGGGACCGGAAGAACGAAAGAAGAGGTGGGGGAGCATGTTGGCGCTGCTCGGCGCGTTGGCGATTGCCGTCGGCGGGTGTGTCTGCGTGGTGTGGGCGGAACGTGGCGGTCCCCGGTGGGTTCGTATCGTGGCGAGAGTGACGCTCGCAGTGGGCGAGCTGGTGCGCCGCTCGGACAAGAGCGGGCGCGGCGGCAGGAACTCAGGGGACGACGGCTAGGACGG